>JANRIE010000033.1:0-2148 GCA_033765285.1 Hyphomicrobiaceae bacterium
AGACGCTCGATTTCCTCGCGCTCGATCGCCATCGCGCGCTCGTCCTTGTCGATGCCGTGGCGGTTGAACACCCGGACCTCGACGACCGTGCCCGCCACGCCCGGCGGCAGGCGCAGCGAGGTGTCGCGCACATCGCTTGCCTTCTCGCCGAAGATGGCACGGAGCAGCTTTTCTTCCGGGGTCATCGGCGATTCACCCTTGGGGGTGATCTTGCCGACCAGAATGTCGCCCGGGTGCACTTCGGCACCGATGTAGACGATACCGGCTTCGTCGTATTGCGACTTCACCGCCTCGATCTGCGCCTGACGGTTGTCGTCGGCGACCGCGAACTGGAACCACTCGAAGCGCTCGAGCTCGTCGAGCACGGCCTCGGTGATCTCGATGCCCTTCTTCAGCCCCTTGGGCGCTGCCGATGCGGTCTGACCGATCAGCATGTCCCTGAGACGGTTGTAGGTCGCGCGGTTGAGGATGTTGCGCTCGTCCGCGGCGTCCTTGCGCAGACGCTCGATTCCCTCGTTCTGGATCGCACGGGTACGGTCGTCGATCTCGATCCCGTGGCGGTTGAACACCCGGACTTCGACGATCGTGCCCGCAACGCCCGGGGGCAGGCGCAGCGAGGTGTCACGCACGTCGCTCGCCTTTTCGCCGAAGATCGCGCGCAGCAGCTTCTCTTCCGGGGTCATCGGGGATTCGCCCTTGGGCGTGATCTTGCCGACGAGGATGTCGCCCGGGTGCACTTCGGCGCCGATATAGACGATGCCCGCCTCGTCGAGGTTGCGCAGGGCTTCCTCGCCGACGTTGGGAATGTCGCGGGTGATGTCCTCCGGCCCGAGCTTGGTGTCGCGGGCCATGACTTCGAACTCCTCGATATGGATCGAGGTGAAGACGTCGTCCTTCACGATGCGTTCGCTGATCAGGATCGAATCTTCGTAGTTGTAGCCATTCCACGGCATGAACGCGACGAGGCTGTTCTTGCCCAGCGCCAGCTCGCCCAGATCGGTCGAGGGGCCATCAGCGATGATGTCGCCCTGTTCGATCACGTCACCCACCTTCACCAGCGGACGCTGGTTGATGCAGGTGTTCTGGTTCGAACGCTGGAACTTCTGCAGCGTGTAGATGTCGACGCCCGACTGGCCGGGTTCGACATCGCCGATCGCGCGGATCACGATACGGGTGGCGTCGACCTGGTCGACGATCCCGCCGCGCTTGGCCGCAATCGCAGCGCCGGAATCGCGCGCCACGGTTTCTTCCATCCCGGTGCCGACCCACGGGGCTTCCGCCTTCACGAGCGGCACAGCCTGACGCTGCATGTTCGAGCCCATCAGCGCGCGGTTGGCGTCATCGTTTTCGAGGAACGGGATCAGCGAGGCCGCGACCGAAACGAGCTGCTTCGGCGACACGTCCATCAGCGTCACGTGTTCACGCGGGGCCATCAGGTTGTCGCCGTTGTGACGCGCCGACACCAGCTCCTCGACGAAGCTGCCGTCCTCGTTCAGTTCAGCCGAAGCCTGCGCAACGGTGTGCTTCTGCTCTTCCATGGCGGAGAGATAGATCACATCGCCGGTCACCTTGCCGTCGACCACCTTGCGGTACGGGGTTTCGATGAACCCGTACTTGTTGACGCGGCTGAACGAGGCCAGCGAGTTGATCAGACCGATGTTCGGGCCTTCCGGCGTTTCGATCGGGCAGATGCGGCCATAGTGCGTCGGGTGAACGTCGCGGACTTCGAAGCCGGCACGCTCGCGGGTCAGACCACCCGGCCCGAGCGCCGAGACGCGGCGCTTGTGGGTGACTTCCGAGAGCGGGTTGGTCTGGTCCATGAACTGCGAGAGCTGCGAGGAACCGAAGAACTCGCGCACCGCAGCCACAGCGGGCTTGGCGTTGATAAGGTCGTTCGGCATCACCGTGCTGACATCGACCGAGCTCATGCGCTCCTTCACGGCGCGCTCCATGCGCAGCAGGCCGACGCGGTACTGGTTTTCCAGCAGCTCGCCCACCGAACGCACACGGCGGTTGCCGAGGTTGTCGATGTCGTCGACTTCGCCCTTGCCGTCCTTCAGGCCGACCAGTTCCTTCACCACGGCAAGGATGTCTTCCTTGCGCAGGATGGTGATGGTGTCCTCGCACTCAAGGCCAAGGCGCATATTG
>JANRIE010000041.1:0-1738 GCA_033765285.1 Hyphomicrobiaceae bacterium
GACCTTCGAGCCGCCGAACCCGCCGACGAACTGTGCGATGTTGAACACCACCTGCGGCGTGCGGTCGTCGGCGACGAACTGCACGTCGTGGAGCAGGCCGTTGGGCTTGCGGGAAATGCAGAGCCGGTCGTCGCTGAGCTTGCTCGGATGATACTTGACGACGTAGCGATGCCGGAGATCAGGAACGATCTGGTCTCTGATCCTGTTCGAGCCGGGCACCTCGGCCTGCTTGGAATTGCCATCGGCAAGCGCACTCGGCCCGCCGATCGAGTACCACACCCGGTCGTCGGCGATGCTCCGGTACTCGCGCACCGTGATCTCGAGGATCGTCTTCGGCAGATGATAGACGACGCCCTCTGTGTCGCCGATCCCGCTGGTCAGGCCGAAATCGCCGGCGCAGCTCGCGCACGCCAGCCCCAGGATCGGCAATAGGCCTCGGAGAAAACGCACTGAACTCAATCCTCGAGACACAGCGGAGGCTTTTCGACTCCGGCGCCGTGACAGCGCCATTTCAACCGGCCACAGCCGATCCGGACGATCGTTTGAAATTGCGTTTCAATCTCAGGCCAGCCAACGAACGCTGTCGGTCCCCCTCGATTTTGTCCACGCATTTTTTTTGGCAGCCGGATAATTCATTCGCAATGGTGCGAGGGTGCCACAAGAGCCGTGCGCCGGTCGGGCAGGGCGCCGTCATTTGCAATTCAGCACCACCCGTTCCTTGTCGTTCCTAATGATCTCCTTCTGGGGCGTGGTGCCGCAAGACCACTGCACTCTGACCCCCCGGTCGACGGTCGGCGCGGGATTGTAGCCGCCGCACATCGTCTTCCAGTCGACCGGGACATCGCACAGCTCCTGCTCGAAGCGCATGTACACGGTCTTGGTGGTGACATGGTTGGTCGCGCTCTGATTGGCGCAGATCTCGAGCTCGAATTGCGGCCCTGTACCCTCCTTCTTGCAGATCTTCACCTGATAGATCGCGAACTCGCACTGCATCCTGAAATAATCGGTGGCGTTGCACGATCTGCCGTCGCCGTATATCGCCTCCTTGATCCGGATCTTTCCGGGCGACGCCGTCGCGGGTAGAACGCCGAATGCACCGCTCTCGCTCGCTGCTTTGCACGCTGCGACCCGGGCGGTAACTGCTGCATCAAACTTCGTTTTCAGTGACGCGAGCCCCTTCAATTCGGCATCGAGTTTCGGCAATGGCTTGTCAGGCGCGAAATGCCGGGCCGCGGTGTCGGCCAGCGATTTGTACGCGTCGGCCTTCTTCACCACGTCGTCGAGGCCGGATTTGTATTTCTGCAGGGTCCCGCCGTACTCGCCCATTTTCGCGGCGGTGACCTTGGCATGAACGTCGCCGAGCTGCTCGAGGTATGCCGCCTCCGCGGCGTCCTTGAGCGCCTGCGGGGCCGTGGTCGTCGCCAGGGATGCCTTGAGCTGCGCCGCATGCACGAGGCTCGCCGACACGGCGTCGAACGGCGCCGGGGACACTTGATTAGCGTCGACGCTCGTGACCGCCTTGGCGTCTCTCGCCGCCGCATCCGCGTCGGCGACGATGCCGCCCGTCGGCGAGAGCTGCGCGTCGAGCGCGCTTCGCAAGCGCTGGTGATAGGCCTTCCTCGCAACGCTCAGCGTCGTCGCCGCGGCGGCCCACTCCTCCCACTTCGTCTCGCAGGTGCGGATCGCGTCCTTGGAGCCTTGCTGGGCGCAATTCCTGCTGCAGTCGGCATCGAGGCGG
>JANRIE010000047.1:0-2433 GCA_033765285.1 Hyphomicrobiaceae bacterium
CTGGTGATGTTCACCGCCAGCCGCGCCAAGATGGGCGAGCTGGTGGCCCCGCGCTGGCTGACCGGCTTGTGCTGGCTGATTGCGGCCGTCATCATCGTGCTGAACGTCAACCTGCTGTCGACCGTTCTGCTGGGCTGATCCCTGACCAGCGTGTGACCACGACACTTGCCGCCTGAAGCTCAGGCTCGTGAAAACTTTGGACACCCTCATAGGTTGGAACGCGAGACGGATGCGTTTGACGGAACCACAGAAAATCGTCTGGGCTGCGGCTGGAACTGCCACGCCTGCCTATGGGTCTTGGATGGTTCTCCCCGAACCGGGCATCTGGGCCGGGAGCCTCGCCTACGCGCCGCAATGGTCCGCTTTCGCGCTTGCAGTCGGCGCGGGCGCGATCCTGCAGGTCATGGTCGAAGTCACGGCCTACCTGCAACGGCAGAACAGCGACCGGCAGGCGGTGCTGTTCTCTCCGGCCGTCCTCGGCGGCTTCCTCGGTGGTAGCGCGTTCATGTTTGTGACTGCGGCGCTGATCAAGGTTTGACCATCAGCGAAGCGGCGCAACTGACCATCGTTCGTACGCTCAGCCGGTTGTGGCGGGACGGTTTTCAGTTGCTGTGCAGATCGGACGACCTTCCGCCGTGCGCAGCGGCAGCATGGTCGTCTCTACCGGGCCGACGTGCTCGTACCAGTAGCAGCCATCCTCGGGCTGCAAAATCACCGCGCGCAGGTTCTGGTAGGGTGCAGCTATGGCCATCACGCCCTCGGGCAGCTCCTGCAGGAAGTGCGACGGCTCTTCGCCGATCCCGCCGACCTGTGCCGTGCAGGCTGACAGCATCATCAAGGAGACCGCCAGCACAACAGAGCGCCCCGCGACGACGGTGCGGGAGATACTCTCAGGCTTAGGAAGTGCCAATGTGATTTGCGTTTTCTTTCCCGGGATCATGTTCAGGCCGTCAGTTCCACGTTGCCTTCCTCGGCCGGATACAGATGCGCCGTCACCCCGATCTCAACCTGGTCGTAGAGATCGATGATATGCGGCATTACCATGCGCACGCAGCCGGAGCTGGCCCGGCTGCCGATCGACCGCGGCAGCGGCGTGCCGTGGATGCGCAGGTAGGTGTCACGGCTACCAAGGAAGAGGTAAAGCGCCCGCGACCCGAGCGCATTGCCCGGACCGGGATCCATGCCGTCGGCATACTGCGCGTAGGTCTCGGGTTCGCGCGCGATCATCTGTGGTGTGGGAGTCCACCTTGGCCACTTGGCCTTGCGGCCGACCGTGTAGGTGCCCGGTTCGTAGAGCCCCGACCGCCCGATGGCGACGCCATACCGCATCGCAGTGCCGTCTGGCTGGATGTGGTAGAGATACCGGGCGATCGCATCGACATGGATGTCGCCTGGCGTCAGCCCGGCGCGAGCCTCGACGCGGACCGGAAGCAGCCGCGGATGCAGGCCCCATGGATTGGTCGTTGCCGCCACATAGCCCGGCGGTGTCACCTGCGCATCCCAGGCTGCCCACTGTCCCTCCAGATCGGAGGCCGCGAAAGCCGGGGTCACAAGTGGCGCGGAGAACAGAGCGGAAGTCATCTTCAGGAAATGCCGTCGGGTCGCCATGTTGTCTGCTTTCGGCTTAACTGATGGCACCGAGCTTCGGCGCTCCTGACAGACTCCGCAGATCGTGAAAATAGCCTCCAATGTCTATTCAAGTCTGCGTGAAGGAGACGCGGCCGAGAAACCAAAAAAGGCAAGGGCCGATATAGGTGCCGATTCCCTGCCGAGGATCGTTGCAACGGAGAGAAAGGCCGAAGGACCTTTTCGGAAAATGGCCTAGGTCTCAGCGCTAATAGCCGTCACAATGGTCACCTCTCCCGCTCCATGATTGGAAAGCCGCCGATGCAGCCGCCGACATCACCCTCCGGTTCTCAGAAAATTGCGCTTCTCCCGATGCAGAAAAACTCAAGCGGGTTAAATGGCCGCTGACATATAGACGTGTTAACCCGTGTCGCTTTGCTGTGACCCCCGATAACTCGTCCATCTGATGCTGGAGTCCGGCCCAAGGAGAGGACCGGACATGAAGAGATCGAAGTTCACGGAAGAGCAGATCTTCGCGATCCTGCGGGAGCAGGAGGCGGGCGCGGAGACCGCGGATGTCTGCCGCAGGCACGGGATCAGCGGTGCCACGTTCTATGCCTGGAAGGCGAAGTTCGGCGGCATGGAACCGTCTGAAGCAAAGCGGTTGAGGGCGCTGGAAGACGCGAACGCCAAGCTGAAGCGCCTGCTGGCCGAGGCGATGCTCGAGAACACTGCGCTCAAGGATCTGCTGTCAAAAAATGGTAACGCCCGCCGCCAGGCGCGAGGCCGTCGCGCATCTCGAAGAGGGTTACGAGATGAGCGAGCGGCGGGCGTGTTCCCTGATCGGGGTGGATCGGTCGTCGGTGC
>JANRIE010000052.1:0-7025 GCA_033765285.1 Hyphomicrobiaceae bacterium
TCTCGGCGCGGGCGTTCTCCGCGAGAAGAAGTGCCGTCAGCGCGGCAACATCTGTCGGCAATGTCGCGGGATCGATGGCCATGCCGCGATGATACACTGCTTCGCACGCTCATCGGCGAGGCCGATCCGCATTCTCACAAAGAAACCGGATGAACACTCAGCCCGCGATCTCCGGGCGATACGTCTTCTGCGGCGCGCGCCAGTCGATCCCCTCCAGCATATAGCCGAGCTGGGCCGGCGAGATCGTCACCGCGCCGTCCGCCGCAGCCGGCCAAATGAAGCGCCCCCGTTCCAGCCGCTTCGAGAACAGGCACGCGCCCTGTCCGTCATGCCAGATGATCTTCACGAGATCGCCGCGCCGGCCACGGAACACAAACAGATGCCCCGAGTGCGGGTCGGCTTTCAGCGTCTCCTGCACCAGCAGCGCCAGGCCAGGAAAACCGCGCCGCATATCGGTGTGGCCGGTGGCCAGCCACACCCGGACGGCGCCGTCGCCCGCCGTGCGGACCGGGACCGGGATCACGCCGTCTTCTCCAACTCCGCGACGATGGCGGCGAGCTTGGCGGCATCGACATCGGCGTCGACGCGGACGACACGACCGCCAGCGAGTTGGATTTCGAGAACCGATGATCGCGCTGTTCGGATCGGCGCAACGGGTGGCGACAACGCCACCGGCAGAAACACCGGCGAGGTCGATCGGGCCGGCTCCGAACGTGACGCGGCGGCGGAAAGATTCCGGCGCCAACGAAACAGCAAGCTCGTGTGCACGCCGTGCTTGCGCGCCACCTCCGAAACCGAGCCACCCGCAGCTTCGATCTCGGCGACGATCGATCGCTTTTCCGCCGCCGACCATTTGCGACGCGTCGTCATGACATGCGCGTAGCGCGGTACAGACCTATCTCCAGACATCGTGGCGACCATCTCCTGCGGGCGTTCATCCACCGCAACCAAGAGCTATCGCCACAACGCCCGCAAGGCGGTCCTCGCCGGAGACGTACGGCGCAGTCGAACCTTGAAGCTGAGGGCCAAGCTGCCATCGGAGAGAATAAGCCTGGATTGACGGACGGTCACGGTGGAGAACCATCCGTCCTAAGGGTCGATCGCGATAGACCTGCATGACTCTGAGCGGACATCTTCCGAGTGGTCCACGGGGGCTAGGCGATGGTCGGAGTGGGGAGCGGGTCGTGCCAGACCTCGATGGCGGGTTGGAGAGTCAAGATTATCGAGCCACTCCTGTGGCGGTCGTGGATGATCTCCAACGGATCGCGCGCGCGGTCTCGCGATCGACGCCGCGCCGACTTTGGCCGCGGCGGACGGAGATGCCCGTATGCAAATTGGCCCGGCTGCAGATCGTCAGATGTGTCGTCATGACGCTCACGATCTTCCCCGTGGTGGAACGGCTCAGTACTTGGCCTGGGCTGTCGATCCGTCCGGCGCGGTGATCTGGATTGCGCCCTTGGCACCCGGATTCACGGCTGCCGGTGCGGTACCGGTGAGCTTAGAACCCTCGGCGGGCACGAGTTCAAACCGCTGCGACTTTCCGTCGATGACGAGGATGGCGTTGGCTTTGAAGCCGGCGGCCGGGATCGGCTTGTCATCGGCATCGCTCAGGAACACGGCGACGGTCGGCGTGCCATCGACGACCAACTCGGCGTGATACTTGCCGGCATCGACCCTCAGGCCGCCGTTTTTTCCCTTGGCCGCCTCATGGGCGAACGCCCCCGGTGCCGCCACGAGCGCAGCGCCAAGCGACAGCAATGCAAAGCGAGTTCGGTTCATGATCGTCTCCTGGGTTGATTGACGTCAGTAGGCTTCCAACGGGCGCCCGCTGGCGCCGAGGATGGCTTTGTCCGCTGCGGCCTCGTGCGCTTGCGCAACGAGGCGTTCCAGGGGCTTGCGGCCGTAACGAAGAAACAGGAGCGGGGTCAGCGCGGTGTCGAGCACCGTCGCACTGACGAGACCGCCGAAGATGGTGATCGCAACCGGGCTCAGGACTTCTTTGCCGGGAGCATCCGCCCCGATCATCAGCGGCACGAGCGCGATACCGGCGGATAAGGCCGTCATGAGGACGGGTGTGAGGCGATCGAGGCTGCCACGCACGACAAGCTCGGGCCCGAATGGAACCCGCTCGTGAATGGCAAGATTGATGTAGTGGCTGATCTTCAGGATGCCGTTGCGCGTCGCGATACCGGTCAGCGTGATGAATCCGATCATGCTTGCGACCGAGAGCGGCTGTCCGGCCCACCACAGGGCGACCACCGAGCCGATCAGCGCCAGCGGCACGCTGCCCATGATGATGAGTGCGAACAGGACCGAGCGATACCGGCTGTACAGAATGGCGAAGATCATCGCGAGCGAGATCACCGACAGGCCGGCGATGGTGCGCATCGACTCTTCCTGGGCCTGGAAGGTGCCTTCGAGGCTCGTAAAGAATCCGGTTGGGAGCTTCGCGCTGGCAAGCTCGCGGCGGATGTCGGCGATGATCGTGGCCATGTCGCGCTCGCCGTCGGAGTTCGCGAGGACGACGATCCTCCTCTTGGTGTTCTCGCGCAGGATCTGGTTTGGACCATCGGTCTCCTTGACATCGGCGACCTGGCGCAAGGGAATCCAGCCGACCGGTGTCTCGATCAGCAGGTCTGAGAGGCCCTGCGTCGTGCGTATCCTGTCAGGCAGACGGACGACGAGATCGAAGCGCTTGCTGCCGTCGATGAGGCGCGAGACCAGCCGCCCGTTGGACAACCTTTCCAGCTCCTCGGTGATCTTGGCGGGCTGCAGGCCATAGAGCGCCGCCTTCTTGTAGTTGACCGTGATCTCGAGCTGCGGAATGCGAACCTGGCGCTCGACCTGCAGATCCACGACGCCAGGAATTTTCGAAAGCCGCTGGCGAATGTCCTCTGCAAGTCCGCGCAGCGTGTCGAGATCCTCGCCGAAGATCTTGACGGCAATCTGGGCGCGCACGCCGGACAGCATGTGATCGAGCCGGTGCGAGATGGGCTGCCCGATGTTGGTGGCGGCGGGCAGGACCGACAGGCGGCTACGGATGTCATTGATGATCTCGTTCTTCGTCCGACCCGATGGCTTGAGATCGACCTCGATCTCAGAGGAGTGAACGCCCTCGGCATGCTCGTCCAGCTCGGCGCGGCCGGTGCGGCGGGCCACGAGCTTGGCCTCTGGAACCTCCATGATGAGGCGTTCGGCAATCAGTCCAACGCGATGGCTCTCAGCCAGTGAGATGCCCGGCTGAAACAGCGTATTGATCGTGAGGGTGCCCTCGTTGAACGGCGGCAGGAAGGCGCGAGGCAGCGCGATCGCCGCGACCAATGCTGTGAGCACACCGGCAGTGACTCCGATCATGAGTGTGCGCGGATGTTCGAACGACCACGCCAGGAGCGCCCGGTTGCCACGCTTCAACGTGTGGACGAGCCACCCCTCATGCTCGTCGAGCCGCTTGAGGCTCGGGAGCAGGTAATAGGCCATCACGGGTGTCAGCGTGATCGAGACGACGAGACTGGCGAGGATGGAAATGATGTAGGCTTGGCCGAGCGGGGCAAACAACCGCCCCTCGATGCCCGACAGTGCGAACAGCGGGACAAATACGAGCACGATGATCATCGTCGCGTAGACGATGCCGGAGCGGACCTCCTGGCTGGCACCAACCACCACGTCGAATGTCGAGCGCGGGTTGCCCTGCTCGCGGTTCTCGCGCAGCCGGCGGAAGATGTTCTCGACGTCGACGACAGCGTCGTCGACCAGCTCGCCGATAGCGATGGCGAGGCCCCCGAGCGTCATCGTGTTGATCGAAAGCCCGAGCCCATAGAACACAATGGCCGTGATCAGGATCGAGACCGGGATTGCGGTCAGCGAGATGAACGTCGTGCGGACGTTGAGCAGGAACAGGAACAGAACGATCGCAACGACGACGACAGCCTCCACCAGAACCGTCTTGACGTTGCCGATCGAGGTTTCGATGAAATTCGCCTGCCGGAACACGATGTTGTCGATCTTGATGCCCTTCGGCATCGTCGCGTTAAGCTCGGCAAGGGCACGCTCGACCTCCGCCGACAGCTTCACCGTATCGATTGCGGGCTGCTTCTCGACCGAGACGATGACGGCGGGCTTGCCCATGAACCCCGCTTCGCCACGCTTCAGGCGAGCGCCATAGCTGACCTCCGCGACCTGGTGCAGATAGACCGAGCGTCCGCCCTCGGCGGCGACGACGACGTCGCGCAGGTCCTCAAGTTTAAGTGTCCGCCCGATGTTGCGGATCAGGTACTCGCGGCTGTACTGGTCGGCAAAGCCGCCGCCACTGTTGGTGCCGAAGCGCTCAAGCGCGCGCTCCAGCTGCTCGAGCGTGACACCGAGCGCCCGCATGGCGGGCGTGTTCGGCGCCACGCGGAACTGCCGCACCTCGCCGCCGATCGGAATGACCTGTGCGACGCCTGGAATGGTCAAGAGGCGCGGCCGGATGACGAAGTCGGCGATCTCCCGCACCTCCATCGGGTCGGCCGTCTCGGCCGTGACCGCGAACATGAGGATCTGGCCCATGATGGAGTTGATCGGCCCCATCTGCGGCGTCACGTTCGCAGGCAGCTGCTCCTTGACGAGGCCCAACCGCTCGGAGATCTGCTGACGGTTGCGGAAGATGTCGGTTCCCCACTCGAACTCGACGTAGATGATGGACAACCCGACACCCGACACGGACCGCACGCGCGAGACACCGGGCAGACCGTTCATCTGAGTCTCAATCGGGAACGAGACCAGTTGCTCGACCTCGGCCGGCGCCAGTCCTTCCGCCTCGGTCATGATCGTGACGGTCGGGCGGTTGAGATCCGGGAATACGTCGACCGGCAGCCTCTGCAGCGTAAATGCGCCATAGAGCACCATCACCGCAGCGAGTGCGAGCACCAGCAGACGATTGCGGAGCGAAGCAGAGACGAGAAATGTGAACACGCGAGGCCCCTCAACGGATCTGGTTCAGCAGCTCGGCGCCTGTCGTGACCACGCGCTTACCGGGCTCGATGCCAGCGACAATCAAGACGCGCTCTGCATCGAGCTGCTCAATGCGAACCTCTCGCGGCACGAAGCGCTCGGCGTTGCTGTGCTCGTAGACGATGCTCTGGCCATTGGCACCACGCAGAACCGCCTCACGCGGCACGGCAATACCTGTGCGATCGGCGGTCGTGGTTGCCAGGACCGTGAGGAACTGCCCGGCGCGGAGACCTCTTGCATCGCCGCGTATTGAGAAATGAACCGGGACGGACTGGTTGCGGTCGGCGAGGCCGGTGCCGACGTAGGCCAGCTCGATCGACTTGCCGCCGGCAAAGAGCCCCTGTGCCGAGCCGTTGGCCGACTGCGGCTCGAAGCTCAGCGCTTCGACCCATAGACGGGCGGGATCGATGATCTGAAAGATGATCGAGTTGGGCTCGGCCATCTGGCCTGCGACGGCGTTGGAAGCAGCAATCACACCGCTGACGGGAGCGACGAGCGGCTCGGGTTCCTTGTTGGCGCGCGCCAGGTTCGTCCGCCGCTCGTGCAAGCCCTTCAGTTCCAGCTCGGCGTCTTCGAGCTGCCCTCTCGCGATGATCTTCTCGATGGCCCGCAACCGCTCGACCTTGCGAGAGACGACAGAGATCTGTTGATCCAGCTCGCGGGCCTGCTGTTGCTGCGTCGTCAGATCGGCGGAGCTGATCGGCGGATGCACATAGGCCAAGATGTCGCCAGTTTTGACAGCCGTGCCAAGTGGCTTGAACCCGCCTGGCGGCGGCAGCAGCCGGCCGCCCACGGCGGCCTGAACGAACCCGCTCGCGTTGGGGTCAGGAATGACACGTCCCGGAAGCTCGATCGCCTGGCGATGGGCGCGTTGCTCGGTGAAAAGCGTGCGCAAGCCAAGAATGCGCTGTGTCGGCTTGGGCACGAACAGCGCCCCATCAGGGAAGCGCTGTGAGATATCGCGCGCAACTGTCCCAGTTGTGGTCCCAGTGGGCGCAGCATCGGCTAACACGTCGGTCGGCGTTGCGACTGGCAAGAGAGCCATCAGGATCAGGCCGGCAGCCGCGCGTCGCCGGCCGAGCACCAGGGCCGTCACTCCAACGCCTGCGATGAAGCCAAGTCCGAGCGACACCAGAAATGACGTGCCGGGCTGTCCGAAACGCTGACTGAACTCCTGCGCAAAGGCCGGATCGATGCCCCACGACTGACCCGGGGTGGCTACGGCCTGAGGCTGCGTCGAGGGCGAGACCTTGAGTGTGGTGGTCAAGACATCGACGACACCGTTCGCCGAAATGGTGATGGCTAGATCGTAGATGCCGGGCTTTGCCGCAAACGGAGCAACAACCGTGTAGAATCCTGCGCCCGCCGCGATCGGTTTCAGGATGCCGCCTGGACCATCGACCTCGATCTCGGCGCCATCGATCGGCTCGTTACCGCGAAACGTGTCGAGATAGATCTCGAGCTTTTCCCCGCGCGCGATGATGACGAGTTCCAAGTCTGAGGACGATGCATCGGCGCGCGGCGCGATCGTGCTCGACGTCGGTGGCGGCGGCGCGCCGTGGTCGTGCCCTTCGTGTGCACGGCCCGTAGCGACCGCAAGGAACATCACCACCGTGCACAGCAGCGGTAATGCGAGCTTCGTAAGCGACATCCCCATGAGCCTCTCGCGGAGAAAGACAGTGCGAGTCGACCGTATCCTGGGCCGCATGACTGCGCGTTTCGCGACTGTAACAAATTGTTTCAGTCCACGTCCTTGAGCGATACCGCTTGCGCGATGACCAGAACTCGCATGTTGAAATGATTTGGAATGCTGCGGAAATAACGGCGAAACAGTCATTTGCTATTGTGATTAGGCCTCGCAACTACCCATCGTCACTCTTTAGTGGTGTGGAGCTGATTGCGGGAGCAAACAACAATCAAGCGATTATTGGAGGCTCGTCATGAGACGCATTCTTGTCGGCACGCTCCTGATCCTGTCGCTCACCGGCATCGCCACTGCGGCGCAGGCGGACCACTGCAAGAAGTGGTCGGACTGC
>JANRIE010000081.1:0-2075 GCA_033765285.1 Hyphomicrobiaceae bacterium
GGCCGCGCCCTTGGCGTGGCTAAGATACCCTTCGAACGACGCTCCGTCCCCCTGGCTGCAGAAGCCGGAGAACCAGATGCAGGCCTTGGCTCGCGTCCCGCCGCCCATCAGGCGGACGGGCGTGGTCTTCAGGCGGATGCCCAGGACTTCGCAAACCCTCTCGAAATCTTCATAGACCCCGTCCCACCAATCGTCGTGGGGGCCAAGCTCGCGATACCAGCTGCGCGCCTTTTCCTTGGCGGCATCCGAGAGTTCGGAGAACTGGTAGACGGTGGTGCAGATCAACTCAGGCATCGACATCCTCCCCGTTCAGTGCAGCGGCCAGCCATTCCTGGCTGCTCGTCCAGCCGATGGACTTACGCGCGCCGAGGTCGATGACATGCGCGCCGCCGCCGAAGGCATCGAGGCGCGGCCGGGAGCAGGTCAGGGCGTATTGGAAGCCCCAGAGGCCGATGAGGTCGAGCTCGTCCGCCAAGCGCAGCACGAAGCGGATGACGGCTTCGACATCGCCGTGTTCGTCGTCATGGATCCCGAGGGCGCTGCCATCAGGCGCGTCCTGTCGCACGAGGTCGAAGCCCGCGACCTCCGGATCATCAGCGTCCTGATCCGCAGCGCGGAGTTCCTGAAACAGGGCGAGTGCGCGGGCGGCGTTGTCGGGGGTGCCGACGTCGAGCAGGCATGAGAAGTGGGTGAAGTAATCCGCCATGGGAACCTCCTGAATGGGGAAGACCCGGCCGAGCGGCCGGGCGTTGTGTCGGGATGAAGGGGTGGTTGGGGCGATCAGCCGGTTGGTGTGTCGCCCGCCGCCTGTCGCGCGGTATGCTCGCAGAGCATCTGCCGGTAGAAGCGCTTGCGCGCGGCCCGGAAGCCGCGAACCGCGCGCGTGTCGGGATGCAGCGCCCGGACCGCTGCCCGCAGGACCGTATAGGGCGACGCCGTCGCCGGCAGGCCGAGGCGCTGATAGGCCGGATCGGTCATCTCAGCTGACCTCGACCACGGGCGAGGCGAGATGCGGATCGACCAGGGCCTCGATCCGCGCGGTCCGGCCCATCCAGGGTTCGGGCCGGATGGCCTTCACCCAGTCGGCAAAGCTCGGGATGAAGCCAAGGTCCTCTTTGACATGCTGCTCGCCCACCCACCGGGTCGGAATAATGCGCCCGGTCGAGAGCGTGAGGGTCGGGCCGAAAATCGTCTCGGCCATGAATATGCCCTCGGCATGGTGGCGCAGCGCCCGGTGCCGAAAGTCGGCCGTGATCTCCTTGCTCTGGTCGAACCAGGCATGCACCGCGATGAAGTCATCGACCGTGCCGCCCCATTTCTTCACCGAGGACAGGGCGTGGTGATAGGGATGTGCCATCGCCGCCCCCTCAAAAATCATGAGTGTAGAGTTCGGACGAGGTGAAGCGCTCGTTGAACTCGAGGTGGATGCAGCGGGCCGCCGCGTCGAAGCAGAACTCGCCCCAGGCGCCGTCGTTGTTTTCCCAGCCGCCATGGGTGTCGGAGAGGAAGTCATAGGCCAGCTGCTCGACGACATCTTCCAGCGAGAGCTGCCGTATCTCGACCTCGGGATCGTCCCAAGTCAGCGCCGCGTATTCAATCTCTGTCGCGGGAAACTCGACTGCGGTCTCGCCGGACCATGCGCCGATGCTTTCAATCTGGCCACTGTCCCCGGCCCCGTCGAAGGTCACGGTGACATGGGTGATGCCGGCGGCCATGAGGCCGTCGAAGAGGCGGTCCTTGTTGCCCGGGCGCAAGGCTTCGATGCGGGACGCGCGCTCGGCATGAGCGGCGAAGATCTGCGCCATGTCGACGGTCGTGGGGGCCATCGGCGGCGCGAGGGTGGGTTCAGTCAGGGTCATCGTGTGTCTCCGGTAAGGGGAAGGGATCGGAGCAGGCCGAGGCGATCTCTCTCCCCCGGACGAACTCCAAATCCCCCCTGCCATTCTCTGCCTCTCGGGCCTCACGCAGCGACCTGCAGCGCCCAGGCGGCGAAGGCGCGCCAGAGCGGGTCGACGAGACGCCCGTCCAGAAGATCGGCGCGGTGGCGCAGCCGCTGCGCGAGATCGGGCTCACCC
>JANRIE010000012.1:0-4958 GCA_033765285.1 Hyphomicrobiaceae bacterium
ACTTCCCATGCCAGATGCATGGCCAGTGATGCACTGATGTACCGGCGCAGGGCCGAAGGCCACTCGGTGGTGATCTCCAGCTCTGCGCTCATCGGCTACAGCCTCACATAATTGAGCCGCAGCGCATTGCCGATGACGCTGACCGAGGACAGCGCCATCGCTGCGGCTGCGATGATGGGTGACAGCAGGATGCCGAGGAAGGGATAGAGCACGCCGGCCGCGATCGGCACGCCTGCGGCATTGTAGATGAAGGCGAAGAACAGGTTCTGGCGGATGTTCGACATCGTTGCCGCCGACAGGGTCCGGGCTCGAATGATGCCGTTGAGGTCGCCCTTGAGCAACGTCACGCCGGCGCTTTCCATGGCGACATCGGTTCCCGTGCCCATGGCGATACCGACATCGGCTGCGGCAAGAGCTGGAGCGTCGTTCACACCGTCACCGGCCATCGCGACGATCCGCCCCTGAGCCCTGAACCGCTCGACGATCTTGCTCTTATCCTCGGGCAGGACCTCGGCCTCGACCTCGGCAATGCCGAGCTTCGCGGCGACTGCCCTGGCGGTCGTCTGGTTGTCACCAGTGAGCATGACCACGCGGACGCCCGCCGCCTGCAAGGCTGCTATAGCGGCCGGCGTGGACGCCTTGATCGGATCGGCAATGGCAATGATGCCGGCCGACTTGCCGTCGAGCGCCACGAAGATCGCGGTGGCGCCCTCTCGGCGCAGCTCGTCGGCCGCTGACGAGAGGCTCGCCGTGTCGATACTGGACTCGCTCATGATCCGTTGATTGCCGATGACGAGGGCACGCCCGTCGACCGAGCCGACGACACCTTTGCCGATCGGCTGGTCGAAGCTCGACGGTTGCACAAGCGAGAGGCCCCGCTCGTTCGCGGCGCGCACGATCGCTGCCGCCAGCGGATGCTCGCTCGAACGCTCCAGGCTTGCTGAAAGCCGGAGAAGCTCGGCTTCATCGATGCCGGGAACGGTCCTGATTGCGACCACACTCGGCTTGCCCTCGGTCAGCGTGCCGGTCTTGTCGACGACGAGGGTGTCGACCGATTCCATGCGCTCGAGTGCCTCGGCATTTTTGATGAGCACGCCTGATTGCGCACCCCGCCCGACCCCGACCATGATCGACATAGGTGTGGCGAGGCCGAGTGCACATGGGCACGCGATAATCAGAACAGACACCGCCGCGATCAGGCCGTAGGTCAGCCGCGGCTCCGGTCCCCAGACGAACCAAGCGGCAAAGGCAAAGAGCGCGACCGCGATGACCAGCGGAACGAACCAGGCGGACACCTGGTCGGCGAGCCGCTGGATGGGGGCCCTGCTCCGTTGCGCCTGGACGACCATCTGGACGATCTGCGCCAGCACCGTGTCGCGACCGACCTTGTCGGCGCGCATGATGAAGCCGCCGGATTGGTTCATCGTGCCGCCGACGACCATCTCGCCGACCGACTTGGTGACCGGCATGGACTCGCCGGTGACCAACGACTCGTCGATGGCACTCCGCCCGTCGATGATCTCGCCGTCCACGGGCACGCGTTCGCCGGGTCGGACTCTCAAGCGATCGCCCGTCACCACATGTTCGAGGCTCACGTCCTCGTCGCTTCCATCCGGCTTGATCCGCCGCGCCATCTTGGGTGAGAGATCGAGTAGCGCCCGAATAGCGCCGCTGGTCTGCTCCCGGGCCCACAGCTCCAGGACCTGCCCGAGCAGGACGAGGACAGTGATGACAGCCGCCGCCTCGAAATAGATCGCGACCGATCCGTCACCGGCTCGCATCACGGCCGGAAACAGGGCCGGCCAGATCGTGCCGACCAAGCTGTAGATCCAGGCCACGCCCGTGCCCATGGCGATCAGGGTGAACATGTTGAGATTGCGCGTTCGAATCGATGCCCACCCGCGCTCGAAGAACGGCCAGCCCGCCCACAAGACGACCGGCGTCGCGAGGGCAAGCTGGAGCCAGTTGGACGTCTGCCGCCCGAGCCATTGATGCAGCCCCGTCATGTGTCCCCCCATCTCGAGCGCGACCACGGGGACCGAAAGCGCGAGACCGATCCAGAACCGCCGCGTCATATCGGCAAGTTCCGGATTGGGTGCGCTGTCCGCCGAGACGACGTCGGGCTCGAGCGCCATGCCGCAGATGGGGCATGAGCCGGGGCCCTCCTGTCGGACTTCCGGATGCATCGGGCAGGTGTAGGTCGTGCCGGCCGGAACGGGAGCCAGGGGCGTCGTCTCGGGCTTCAGATATCGCGCGGGCTCCGCGATGAACTTCTCGCGACACTTGGCAGAGCAGAAGTAGTAGGGCAGCCCGCCTTGGGAATGCCGGTGCTTCGCCGTGTGCGGGTCGACGGCCATGCCGCAAACCGGATCGGTCACAACCTGCTTGCCAGCATCGGGGCTACCATGAGTGTGGTCGTGATGCGGACCCGCCGGCCGGTGCGAGTGGCTTTGCTTCACGGTCATATTGGCCTCTTTGCCTGAACTAGGTCTCTTGCAGTTCGCGGCGCTGGCGCGACGCTGAACATGAGTGGCAGGGAAGCTCGGGACAAGCCGGAACCGCGTGGTGAAACACTTTGAAACAGAGCCGTTACCGGGCGATACCAATATTGGGCTAAGCTTTTCGCGCGACAGCAGACCGCGAGCCATGACAACCAAAGACCCCGAGATCAGTTCACAGGCCTCACCCGCAAACAGCGACGGGCACATCCTGATCGTCGACGACGATGCGCAGATCCGCCAGCTCGCAGGAAAATTCCTGCGCGAGCACGGTCATCGCGTGACCATGGCCCGCGACGGCCGCGAGATGCGTCAGGTCCTCGAGACGGCCGCCATCGATCTTATTCTACTGGACATCATGCTCCCGGGCGGCAATGGCCTCGATCTCTGCAGGGAGATCCGCACCCGCTCGTCTCTCCCCATCATCATGCTGACGGCCAGGGGCTCGGAGACGGACCGCATCGTCGGGCTGGAGATCGGCGCCGACGACTACGTCGCAAAGCCATTCAACCCACGCGAGCTTCTGGCCCGGATCAATTCGGTCCTGAGGCGCACGCGAAATCATCAGGGCGCGGCTTACGAAGGCGGCGGCCATCTGCTGCGGTTCGAAGGCTGGGCGCTCGACACGCGGCGCCGGGAGCTGAGTGATCCCAACGGCGTCGCCGTCGACCTTTCGACCGGAGAGTACGACCTGCTTCTGACGTTTCTCGAGCAGCCCCAGCGTGTCCTCACGCGCGATCAACTGATGGACAGCGCCAAGCACCGGATGGCCACGGGGTTCGACCGTGCCATCGATATCCAGGTCAGCCGTCTGCGCAAGAAGCTCGGCTCCGACGACGATGGCCAAGCCATGATCAAGACCATTCGAGGGTCCGGCTACATGTTCGTGCCGGCGGTCACCCGGGTATGATCCGCGCACTCGATACCGTCGTGGCCCGCGTGATCCTGGTCTCGCTGCTCGGCATCACGCTCGTACATGTGTTGAGCCTCTGGACGTACCAAAGGGCGTTGGATCAGGAGTTGTCGCGTGCTCATGAGTCGAGCCTTGCCGAGCGCCTGATTTCCATCAAGCGCAGTGTCGCATTGGCCCCGCGTGACCAGCGGGAAACACTGGCGCACGAACTGTCCGGCGGACCGATCGAGGCGCATTGGAACCTGAACAAGGGAGCCGTTGCAGGCGGTCCCGGCGTCGAGGCCTGGAACGGCCTCAGCGAGCAGATCAGGAGGCTCGCGGAGGAGACGAAGAGCGAAGATGTCATCATTGGTACGAGCGCCGACCCGCACGTCGCGCTGCTTTCGCTCCGGTTGGCTGACGACAGCTGGCTCAACGTGAGCCTGTTCGCGGCGAGTCCCGCGCGAGGATCAGGTCACGGCACGCTTCTCTCGACGAGCCTCATGGCGCTCGGTGTCGTTCTCATGTCACTCCTCATGACGCGCTGGCTGACCAAACCGATCCGTGAGGTCGCCGAAGCGGTCACCCTCCTATCACCCGACGCCGCCGCGTCCTCCGTCCCTGAGACCGGCCCGCTGGAAGTGCGCCATCTCGCGCGGGCGTTCAACGACATGAGCCGGCGGATTGCCGATCTCATCACGCGACGAACGGAGGCACTGGCAGCCGTCTCGCATGACTTGAGAACGCCGCTGACCCGACTTCGCCTCCGGCTGGATGATCTACCGGACCCTGCCATGCAGCGTGCCATGGCAGCCGACATCGACGAGATGGAGCAAATGGTCGAGACCACGCTCTCGTACCTCAAGGGAGATCAGCCGGACGAAGACCGCCGCCCTATCGACTTCGTGGCTCTGCTTGATACGATCGTCAACGAAGCCCGCGATATGGGGCATGACGCCGAGCTGAAGGGGCCGTCTCATCTCGTCGTGAACACGCGGATGATCAGTATGAAGCGGGCCTTCTCCAACCTCATTTCGAACGCGCTTCGCTATGGCAAGCGGGTCCGGGTCGGGGTCCGCAACGATGGCGGTGATATCGTCGTCACCATTGATGACGATGGCCCCGGTATCCCGGCCGACAAGATCGAAGCGGTTCTGGAGCCCTTCGTGCGCCTCGAGGAGTCCCGCAATATCGCCACTGGTGGCGTTGGACTGGGGCTCACCATCGCAAAAAGCAATATCGAGTCTAACGGGGGTAGACTGCGTCTTGCGAACCGTGACGAAGGCGGTCTTTCGGTGACGGTCGTGCTTCCAGCGGCGACGTAAGCATCCGTGAACCGGTCCGGCTGCATCGGGATCGCCGATGCAGCCGGTGCGCTGTGCCGCAAGCTTCGTCGTTCGGGGTCTCAGCCACCGCCGCTGTTCTGCAAATCCTCGAAGAAGCAGTCCGACCACTTCTTGCAGTGGTCCGCCTGCGCCGCAGTGGCGATGCCGGTGAGCGACAGGATCAGGAGCGTGCCGACAAGAATGCGTCTCATGACGAGCCTCCAATAATCGCTTGATTGTTGT
>JANRIE010000014.1:0-1845 GCA_033765285.1 Hyphomicrobiaceae bacterium
GGCCGATCACCGCGTTGCCGGCCGAGCCGCTGAAGCCTGTCAGCCAGGCGAGGCGCTCGGCCGAGGCGGGGACGTACTCGCCCTGGTACTCGTCGGCGCGCGGCACGATGTAGGCGTCGAGGCGGTAGCGCTCGAGGAGGCTCTGCAACGCGAAAACCGGGCTCGCGGCCGGGCGGGTGGCGGTGGAGCTGTCGAAGGTCTGGAACATGTCTCTTCTTAGGGAGACTGCGGCCGGTGGGCAACCGCAGTGCGATGCGCGACCGGTTGGTTGGTCGGCATGGTGTCGGCATGGTGTCGGCATGGTGGAGATGAAGGCCCAGGTCGAAAATGTCGCAGCGCATCATGCACGTGCTGCAGGTCAGCGCTGCTGGTCCCGATCTACTGAACGAGTGCCGGCGCAGCTATTTTCCACCCAATCGCTTTCCGAACCGAAGCCGCAACGGCAAGGCGGAGAGCCCGGGCAAAGTTGCCGCATAGTTGCCGCGACGAGTGGCAAGGCAGGCGGATCCCGGACCAAGACAGAGTTGAGATGAACATGAGCACCCTACCGATGACCGCCACGGCGTCAGCCGTCGGGCGTGACGTGCCGAATGGCAATGCTACGATCGCCAGCCTCGTGGGCCGCGTTTTGGACGCATGGTCGCGCTATCAGGCCCGGATCGCCCGAGCCTACGTCGATCAGCAATTGAAGCGTTTCTCCGACGAGGAGCTCAAGGAGATGGGTTACGGCGGCATGGATGTCGCGCGAATCCGCTCCGCCAACGAGAATGTACCGCAGCATTGGCTCTAAGCGTCTGCGCTCGAGCCTGAGCGGTACGTAAGGCGTCCTGGCCGGGTGACCGGTCAGGGCGTGTGAGATAGAAGACCGGCCGAACGTCGGGCGATTTCGCCCGGTTCGGCCGGCCTTCGTGCGTCCTCCAGGTATGATCGCCGCGATCAGCGGCAGCGTTTCGTCAGCGTCAGCGTCGACCAGCCGGTGATGCGATCGTGGCGGACGAGCGAGAAACCGTGCGCGCGATAGGCCGCGACGACCGCGGGCGCCTGATGGATCAGGAGGCCGGACAGGACGACAGCGGCACCGGGCACGGAAATGCGTGCGATCTCGCCGGCGAGCGAGACCAGCGGGCCAGCCAGGATGTTGGCGATGACGAGATCGAACGGCGCCGCGGAACGGACCACGGGCCGGCCGACACCGTCGGCGACAGCCACCCGGACGCGACCCGCTGCGCCGTTCGCCCGCATGTTGGCGGCAGCTACGACGACGGACTGGCGATCGATGTCGGTC
Organism: Hyphomicrobiaceae bacterium; assembly: GCA_033765285.1. GTDB lineage: Bacteria > Pseudomonadota > Alphaproteobacteria > Rhizobiales > Hyphomicrobiaceae > Filomicrobium. The sequence continues at coordinate 1,286 of JANRIE010000014.1, forward strand.
GCAAGAATGTGCGCCTTGGGCAGGGCGCGCGACGCGGCGATCGCGAGCACTCCGGAACCGCAGCCGAGGTCCAGGACGTCGGTGAACCGGCGCCGCCGCGTCAGCCTGTCGATCGCTGCAAGGCAGCCGTACGTGGTCGCATGGTGCGCAGTTCCGAAAGCCTCCCCGGCATCGATCAGGATCGCATTCGGACCGCGCGGTACGCGGCTTCTGTCGTGGCTGCCGTGAACAGTGAAGCGGCCGACGGCGACGGGAGGCAAGGCGGCCTGTGACAGCGCCACCCAGTTGAGATCGGGGATCGTCTCCGGCGTCAGTGCAGGGAGGGGGCGGCCGAGCAGAGCCTCGAGCGCAGCCTGGAGCGCTGCGGCGGCGGGCTGCTCCGAATAGTAGGCCTCGATGCGCCAGCCGTCGGCACCCGACTCGAACAGCGTCAGGGCGTCGGGAGCCGGTTCGACGAGATCCTGCATGGCTCCCGCCAGGACGCGGGCGGTATCACGGTCGATCGTGACGGCGAAGAGCTTGTGCTGGGTCATGCGGGCTCGAGGTCTTCTCGTGGCTGG
>JANRIE010000015.1:0-1823 GCA_033765285.1 Hyphomicrobiaceae bacterium
GGCCGATCACCGCGTTGCCGGCCGAGCCGCTGAAGCCTGTCAGCCAGGCGAGGCGCTCGGCCGAGGCGGGGACGTACTCGCCCTGGTACTCGTCGGCGCGCGGCACGATGTAGGCGTCGAGGCGGTAGCGCTCGAGGAGGCGCTGCAACGCGAAAACCGGGCTCGCGGCCGGGCGGGTGGCGGTGGAGCTGTCGAAGGTCTGGAACATGTCTCTTCTTAGGGAGACTGCGGCCGGCGGGCAACCGCAGTGCGATGCGCGACCGGTGGGTTGGTCCGCATGGTGGAGATGAAGGCCCAGGTCGAAAATGTCGCAGCGCATCATGCACGTGCTGCAGGTCAGCGCTGCTGGTCCCGATCTACTGAACGAGTGCCGGCGCAGCTATTTTCCATCCAATCGCTTTCCGAACCGAAGCCGCAACGGCAAGGCGGAGAGCCCGGGCAAGGTTGCCGCACAGTTGCCGCGCCGAGTGGCAAGGCAGGCGGATCCCGGACCAAGACAGAGTTGAGATGAACATGAGCACCCTACCGATGACCGCCACGGCATCAGCCGTCGGGCGTGACGTGCCGAATGGCAATGCTACGACCGCCAGCCTCGTGGGCCGCGTTCTGGACGCATGGTCGCGCTATCAGGCCCGGATCGCCCGTGCCCACGTCGACCAGCAGTTGAAGCGCTTCTCGGACGAGGAGCTGAAGGAGATGGGTTACGGCGGCGTGGATGTCGCGCGAATCCGCTCCGCCAACGAGAATGTACCGCAGCACTGGCTCTGAGCGTCTGCGCTCGAGCCTGAGCGGTACGTAAGGCGTCCTGGCCGGGTGACCGGTCAGGGCGTGTGAGATAGAAGGCCGGCCGAACCGGGCGAAATCGCCCGACGTTCGGCCGGCCTTCGTGCGTCCTCCAGGTATGATTGCCGCGATCAGCGGCAGCGTTTCGCCAGCGTCAGCGTCGACCAGCCGGTGATGCGATCGTGGCGGACGAGCGAGAAGCCGTGCGCGCGATAGGCCGCGACGACCGCAGGAGCCTGGTGGATCAGGAGCCCGGACAAGACGATCGCCGCGCCAGGGGCGGCGATGCGTGCGACGTCACCAGAGAGCGCGATCAGAGGACCGGCAAGAATGTTGGCGATGACGAGATCGAACGGCGCAGCGGCGCGGACCACAGGCCGGCCGACGCCGTCGGTGGCCGCCACCCGGACACGCCGCGCCGCGCCGTTCGCCCGCATGTTGGCGTTGGCGACGACGACGGACTGGAGATCGATGTCGGTCGCAAGAATGTGCGCCTTGGGCAGGGCACGCGACGCGGCGATCGCGAGCACTCCGGAACCGCAGCCGAGGTCCAGGACGTCGGTGAACCGGCGCCGCCGCGTCAGCCGGTCGATCGCCGCGAGGCAGCCGTACGTGGTCGCATGGTGCGCAGTTCCGAAAGCTTCCCCGGCATCGATCAGGATCGCATTCGGACCGCGCGGTACGCGGCTTCTGTCGTGGCTGCCGTGAACTGTGAAGCGGCCTGCGGTGACAGGAGGCAGGGCGGCTTGTGACAGTGCGACCCAGTTGAGATCCGGGATCGACTCCGGGGTCAACGCCGGAAGCGGGCGGCCGAGCAGGTCCTCGAGCGCGCTCTGGAGCATTGCCGCATCGGGCTCCTCCGAATAGTAGGCCTCGATGCGCCAGCCGTCGGCACCCGCCTCGAACAGCGTCAGGGCGTCGGGAGCCGGTTCGACGAGATCCTGCATGGCTCCCGCCAGGACGCGGGCGGTATCACGGTCGATCGTGACGGCGAAGAGCTTGTGCTGGGTCATGCGGGCTCGAGGTCTTCTCGTGGCTGG
>JANRIE010000018.1:0-36766 GCA_033765285.1 Hyphomicrobiaceae bacterium
TACTACGCCGATAATGTGTTCGGCAGAGAGCAATTCGGCAAGGACTGGAGCGAGACGATGCAATTGGTCTGCGTCGGCCTCTGGGTCGTGATTTGGATCGTTGTCCTGCGACGTTGTTTGCGGGCCAGGAAGCACTTCATGTGGTTTCGAGTACAAAATTAGGTCGAGCGTCGGGGGATACCGACAGCACGACCACAGCTTTGCCCGCTTCTCTTGGAGAATAGTGCGCGAGGCGTTTGACCTTGGAGGCGACGAACATGAAGCGAAGGGGCGTCACACGGCGGGACGCCGTCATGTTTACAACTGGTGTGGTCGCCGCTTCCATGCTGCCGGCCAGCTTGACTCCGGCCTTTGCCGAGGCGGGGGACATCTCGGCCGCGATGCACGCGGCTCTCGGAGAATTCCTTGAAGCCAACTGTCGCTATCATCAGGCCTTCCGCGCTCTCCCGACGGGAGGCATGGCCATCACGCCACTGGCAATCAGTGAGCAATGGATGTCCGCGAACGTGGATCTTCGGCGCGCGGTCGAGACCGTCATAAACGTCACCAGCACCTCGGCCGAGGATGTCCGCACAAAAAGACAGGTCGTCGGCGTGTTCTTCATGAAGGAATGCCCGCCCGAGTCTTATTGGGCAGGTTCCGAGGCATTGCGATGGAATGCTGTCATCGATCGGGAGGCGGCTGTATTCGGGGTTGCAAGACCTATTGCCAATCCCGAGTTTGCGTAGATGGAGGCAGGGACAATGCCCAAGAAGAACAGCGGTAACACCCGCGTCTCCAAGAAGCCCGCTCGTCACGCGATGGGCCGTGCGAAGATTTCTCGCCGAAAGCTGCTCGTCATGGGAGCGGGCGTGGTCGCGGCCTCGGCGCTGCCATCTGTCCCCGTCACGGCGGCACCAACCAAGGCGACCGCAGCCGAGACGATCGCCACGCTTCAAGCGCTGCCGTTTAAGAAACGGCTTGAGCACGCGGTCGGTCTCTACAAGGCTTGGCGTAAAACAAAGACCGAGAGCGACGAGACGTATCGGACGCTAATGGCGTCGCCGCTATTTCCAGTAAGCGAGCGCCATGCACTACGAGAGCGTGCCGATGCTTTGTATCTCGACGCCTTCGATCTGGACGCGAAACTGGGCCACGCCTTCGGCCTGGCTCTGTTCGCGAAGGACATGACGGCCGAGGACGAGCACACTGTGGAGACGGTGCTCATCCCCATGCACGCGGATTTTTGCAGGAAGACGCCGGACGCGATGCTGAAGGACTGGCAGGAATACCGCGCAAAGACTGTCGCGCGCAGGAGGCATGTGGGTTAGGGGCGGGGATCTGGGTGCGCGGTGGCAAGAAGGGCGCGGTCTCCGGCTTATTGGGAGTTGGACATGAAGGTGACGCGACGCGATTTCGTCGTGGGGTCGCTTGCGGCCTCAGCGATGCCGATTGGTGGGGTTTCGGTTGTGGAGATGAGCGCCGAGACAGTCAGGGAACCGAGCCGGATCGAGGGCGACTTGAAAATTCTTCAAGCTCTGCGGACCAAGGCCTACCGCGCCTTTGTCATGGAAGGTCGAATCGGCGAGATCGTGCATCTCCGGCGCGAGACGTTACGGCGTCTAGGCTACTCGCTCAGTTTCGAAGCTGGCACGGATGAAGAGCGGCAGTCGTTCCGCGAGGCGGCTGCTTTCCTCGCGAAATTGGAGAACAGCGCCATCTGGCTGCCGTGGAATCGCCGGGCGTGGGAGCGGTGCGTCCAGCTTCGGGAGCGGGCCGAGGCCGGCGGTCAGCTTCCATGGCGCAAGGCACGCCAGGTTCATCTCGCTGTTCGGGGTGATTGCCGACCGGAGAAGGTGACGTGACGCAAAACGAGGAAAGGCCGGAGGGGAGCGAGGTCGAGATCACGGTTCGACTGCCGGCGTCGCTGCATCGGGAGATGGGCCTGTTTTTCGACCAAGGGCCACACTTCGACGGCTACGAGCCATTCTTTACAATGGCATGCGAAGCAGTTTGCAGGTTGGATGAGGGGCTGTTGGCGGAATACCGGAGCTTGCTCGATTTCGTTGATTGCGTGCGCGAGCAGCGGGCCTTCGGCTTTGACGAAACCCTGTTCGGCCGGTGGTCGAACGAGTTTGACCGCGTTCAACTCTGGAGCCTCTTCCTAGGCCTGAAGCGGTACACCTTGACCAAGGCGTATGACGAGGATGCTTGGTCGGAATACGGCCCGACACTGTTCGCGCAAATGGTGGCGCGATCCCTTGCGAGAGATTTGCAGCGTGAGGCCGCTGCCAAGATCATCGAGGAAAAGACTGTCGCGAACCCCAATATGAGGGGCGAGATGCTGCACTGGCTGGATGTCGAGCTGGCGGAGAAGCGGAAGCGCCTGAGCGGCACCGAGGGCTAGCGACACTCTTGTCGCGCCCATTTTTCATAGCTTGGTGCGCAATTCAGGAAATCAGCGCCGGACCGCGACCCTCAGCAGAATCAGCCTGTTAGTAAGTTGCGAAACTGCGGTGCGAATCTGGCTGTGCCCTGCTAGCATCACCCGATGCTGATCGGCTACGCTAGGGTCTCTACGATCCACCAAAATCTCGACCAACAGCTCGGCGCACTGCGTGCGGCCGGATGCGAAGTCGTGTTTGCCGAGAAAGCCTCAGGCAGTGATGTGAAGGGGCGACCGGAACTGGATCGGGCTATCGACGCACTTCGGACCGATGATGTCCTCGTCCTCGCCGAGTGGGATTGCGCCACGCGGTCCATGTTCGACGGCATCACGATCATGCAACGCGCTTGTGCGAGAGGGGCGGCGGTCAAGGTGCTCGACAAGCCTCATCTCGATCTGACGACCGAGAACGGACAGGGCTTTCTGGCCTTCTTGTCGGCACTTGGCGAAGACGAGCGGCAGCGCACCGCGAAGCGAGCCGCCGACGGCAGGCGAGCTGTCGCGAAGGGCGGCATCAAATCGGGTCGCAAGCCGAAGCTCGACGAGACCCAACAGGCGACGGCGAGGCGCTTGCTGCGTGAGGGTGCACCCTTGCGAACGGTTGCGCGCAAAATGAACGTCCATCATTCGACCATTTCGAGGCTTCGATAATGAGCGCGAGAATGGTCGGATACACCCCTTACCACAGCCAATTTCTGGCTCATCGATTAACCCTCGCGGGCACGGGAGCGGAGTCCTTCGCGCGGTCACTCTCGGCCGCGAAGGTCGAGATGAAGCCTCATCAGGTTGACGCTGCGCTGTTCGCGTTGCAGTCGCCCCTCGCAAAGGGTGCAATCCTTGCTGACGAGGTGGGGCTCGGAAAGACGATCGAGGCGGGGCTTGTCATTGCCCAACGGTGGGCTGAACGCCGCCGCCGCATCCTCCTTATCGTGCCTGCCTCCCTTCGCAAGCAGTGGGCGCAGGAGCTACAGACCAAGTTCTCGATCCCGAGCGTCATCCTGGATGCCAAGGTCATAAAGGATCAGAAGCGGCTGGACAAAGCGGCAAGACCTTTCGACCGCAACGACGCGGTTGTCATCGTGTCCTACGAGTTCGCGGACAAGCAGATCGACACAGTGGGCACGATCGGTTGGAATCTCGTTGTCTTCGATGAAGCCCATCGCCTACGCAACGTGCACAGGAGAACCGGCTCGGCCCGCGCCAAAAATCTCAAGCGGGCGTTCGGCGGCGAGAATGGTCCGTTCCGTGTTCTTCTAACTGCAACCCCGTTGCAGAATTCGCTTATGGAGCTGTACGGGCTCGTGTCGATCGTCGATGAGCACGTCTTCGGAGACGAAGCGGCATTCAAGGCGAACTACGTCGGACGCAGCGCAGGCACATCGGGGCTCTTGATGCTGCGCGACCGCTTGCGGCCGGTTGTTCGTCGGACGTTGCGCCAGACGGTCAAGGATGCCGGGCATATCGCCTACACCGAACGCAATCTGCATCTGGAGCACTTTGAGCCTGCCGACAAGGAGCACGAGCTCTACCTCGGCGTTTCGGCATTCCTTCAACGGCAGGACACGATTCTGTTCGGCGAGCGCAATAACCCTCTCGTCCTGATGGGCTACCAAAAGATCCTCGGCTCTTCGACTTACGCAATCGCCCAGACGCTTTCGTCCTCGATCGCCACCCTGAAGCGCCGCCACCGTGCGTCCCTGACGGACGTTGCCGATATCGAGACGGAAGACGAGTGGTCGGAGGATGCGGACGACGAGGCTGATGAAGAAGTCGAGGTCGATCCGGCCAAGCTCAAGGCAGAAATCGAGCTGCTGACAACGCTCCGCGATCTCGCTGCGTCCATCGGACCGAACGCCAAAGGCGAGAAGCTGGTCAAGGTGCTTCCTGACATTCTGGATACGATCGTCAACGAGAAGGGCGGAGCGCGGAAGGCAGTCATCTTCACGGAATCGGTGCGCACACAGAAATACTTGCGCGACCTGCTCGACGCCAATGGGTTCAGTGGACAGATCGCGCTGCTGAACGGCTCGAACAACGATCCCGAGAGCCGCGCCATCTATGAAGACTGGCGGCGCAAGCATGCCGGGACCGATATGGTATCCGGCTCCAAGAGTGCGGACATGAAGAAGGCGATCACGGACGCCTTCGAGCACGACAAGACGATTCTGATCGCGACCGAATCCGGAGCCGAGGGCATCAACCTTCAGTTCTGCTCGCTCGTGATCAACTTCGACCTGCCGTGGAACCCGCAGCGCGTCGAGCAGCGTATCGGCCGTTGCCACCGCTTCGGTCAGAAGATCGACGTGACCGTCGTAAACCTGCTCAACCTAAAGAACAGGGCAGAGGAGCGAATCCACGAACTGCTCAATACGAAGTTCCGCTTGTTCGAAGGCGTGTTCGGTGCCTCGGATCAGGTACTGGGTGTCATCGGCGACGGTATCGACTTCGAGGCCCGCGTACTGAGCATCGTCGGCAAGGCTCGGCCGGCGCACGAGGTCGAGGCCGAGTTCGACAAGCTGCAAGCCGAATTGGACGCCAGCATCACGGCCGATATGCAGGCCGCGCGGCAGACGGCCATCGACAACCTCGATACCTCGGTCGTGCAGAAGCTCAAGGACCGGGACGGTGTCATCAAGGGCGTGCTCGACGAGTTCGACCGCGCGCTGCTGACGCTTGTTCGTGCGGAGTGTCCCGACGCGAAATTCCACGATGGTGAACCGCGCCGCTTCGACCTCGATGGGAAGACCTGGACGACCGAGTGGCAACAGGCTGACGCGGCCGGCATGTCGTTTTTCCGACTGACGGACGGCAACCTGGCGAACGATTTGGTGGAGCAGGCCAAGCAGCGGAAGCTACCCGTGGGCAGTATCGCGTTCCATTACGATCAGCGCGGGCCGGGACAATTGGCAGACGTTGCGCAGCACATCGGCGCCAAGGGATGGTTGGACGCGGCCAAAGTCACCTTCCAGCTTGGAGACGAGACCATACAGCGGCTCGTTCTGGCCGTCGTCACGGACGATGGCTCGACAATCGAGGCGGAAACGGCCGCACGGCTGTTCTTCCTTCCCGCGAGCGTTCAGGGCGACGCACCGGAAGTGCCCGCTGAAGGCATCGCCACAGCGGCCAAGCGGCAGCTCGACGTAACCATTGCCGAAGTGCAGCGATTTGCAGGGCAGTGCTTCGACGAGAAGAGCCAGCAATACAACCGCTACGCGGCCGACATGGAGAAGGGTCTCGACAACGAGATCGCCGATCTCGAAGTGCGGGTGAAAGAACTCCGCGAACAGTCGCGTGATCAATCGTTGGCGCTCGACCAGAAGCTTGCTCTGCAACGAGAGGCGTCACGCCTGGATCGCCAGCGGGACGAGATGCTGGCCGATCGCTTTGCGCGCAAGCGCAAGATTCAGGACGAGGTAGACAAAATGCTGGACCGCGTCGCTGAGAGCTTGAAGTTGGAGCCTCAGGTCGAGCCGGTGTTCACGCTGAGGTGGGAGCTGACGCGATGAACATGGGCAACGGGAGCGGTCGTAGGCAGCGACTTGAATTGACGTGGATTGGCAAGGACGAGCGCCCGCGCTTGGAGCCCCGCATTTTGCTGCCTGTAGCCGAGCAGAGCTACGCCAGGGGCAAACCGGGTGACGGCGGCATCCACGACAACATCTTGATTCAAGGGGACAACCTGCTCGCGCTCAAGTCGCTGGAGCAGCAGTTCGCCGGCAAGGTGAAGTGCGTCTACATTGATCCCCCCTACAATACAGGATCGGCATTCGAGCAATACGACGACGGTCTTGAGCATTCGATCTGGCTCAGCCTAATGCGTGATCGCCTGGAGCTATTGCATCGCCTGCTCTCGGACGATGGCGCAATATGGGTCTCTATCGATGACAACGAAGGGCATTACCTCAAGGTGATGATGGACGAGGTCTTTGGCCGACGGAATTTCGTTGCAACCGTGATCTGGCAGAAAATTCACGCTCGCAACAACACGGCTGTTCACTTCTCCGCTGACCATGATTTTAAGTTGGTCTATTCCAAGAACATCGATAGTTGGAAGCGGAACAAAGTCTCTCGTACCGCAGAGAGTGATGCCGAATTCTGGAACCCGGACAACGATCCGCGCGGACTATGGAGGCGTTCCGATCTTACGGCAGCTAAGCCGTACTCTGACGGACACTATGAAGTTACAGGTCCACACGGGGACGTATTCTCTCCTCGTGCCAACCGCTACTGGAGCCTCTCAAGAGCAAGCTTCAAGGCACTTCAGGATGACAATCGACTGTGGTGGGGCCGGAGCGGGCGAACGTTTCCGTTTCGTAAACGGTTTCAGTCCGAGCTTGGGGACCTTGTGCCGACCACGATCTGGTCGAACGAAGAGGTTGGAGACAACAGGGCAGCAAAACAAGAAAGCGCTGAGCTCTTTGGCAGAGATGCGATTTTTGCCACTCCCAAACCTGAGCGGCTGCTTGAACGCATCATCGCAATCTCGACTGACCCAGGCGACATCGTGCTCGACAGCTTTGCAGGCTCGGGCACGACGGGAGCTGTGGCCCACAAGATGGGACGCCGGTGGATTATGGTCGAGCTGGGAGACCATGCACATACGCACATCGTCCCCCGGCTCAAGAAGGTCATCGACCGGCAGGACCTCGGTGGCGTTACCGAGGCGACGGGTTGGAAGGGTGGCGGCGGCTTCCGCACATATCGCCTCGCGCCATCGCTGATCGAGACGGACCAGTTCGGTCAAAAGATTATTTCCAAGCAGTACAATGCCTCCATGCTCGCAGAAGCCATGTGCAAGCACATGGGCTTTACCTATGATCCGAGCCAGGATCAGGCTCTATACTGGCAGCAGGGCCACTCCTCCGAGCGGGATTTCATCTTCGTCACGACGCAGTCGCTGACACACGACACACTCAAGTCGCTGTCGCTCGAAGTTGGCGAAGATCGCACTTTGCTGGTGTGCTGCAAGGCATTCCGCGCGCGGCTCAGCGACTTCCCCAACTTAACCGTCAAGAAGATCCCACAAGCCGTGCTCGATAACTGCGAGTGGGGCAGGGATGATTACTCGCTCAACATCGCCAAGCCACCTGAAGGTGAAGCCGACGCGACCGACGATGGCTCCGACGATGACGGCAATGGCGGTGAGGCGACGCCGCGCCGACGTGGCCGAGCGACCCGCTCTGCCGAACCTGCGGCCGAAGCGGAAGCCGCGCCGGTCAAAAAGGCTCCACTCAAGATGGACGGCACGACACGCGTGCCGAAAGTGAGCAGGTCGCCGGCACCGCTCGCAGCGAAAACGGCTGTCACAACCAAGAAGGCCTCGAAGGCTCCTAGGAAGTCGGCAAAGTCAGAAAAGTCGAAGGGTTCCCGCAAAACCAAATCCGCGCCGAGGGCGGCGACACCAAAGGCGAAGCTGCGTCGGGCTGTCGATAACAGACAGGGCCGATTGCTGTGAGCGAGAGCCTTTTCAACCAGATCAATGCGCGCCTGTCTCTCCGTGAGCCACAGAAGGAATCGCTCCGTCGTCTCGTCGAGGTTCTCGACCGTGTTACGCCGGACAAGGAGATAGACTTACCCTGCGCTCTCGCGGTGGTGCAGGCGGCGTATCCGACCGTCACCGATTTCGAACGAGACTTTCCGTCGCTGTGCTTTGCACTGGCAACGGGCGTCGGCAAAACGAGGCTGATGGGGGCCTTCATCGCCTACCTGTACGAGACGGGCCGCTCCAAGAGTTTCTTCGTGCTGGCCCCCAACCTCACGATCTATGAGAAGCTGATCAAGGACTTCACGCCGCAGACGCCCAAGTACGTATTCAAGGGCCTTCAGGTATTTGCTCAGAACCCGCCGCAGGTCGTGACGGGTGACACGTACCAGGACGGCCGGGGGCTGCGCCGATCGGGCGATCTGTTCGCGGCCGACTGCATCATCAACATCTTCAACATCTCGAAGATCAATTCCGAGGTGCGCGGGGGCAAGCTGCCCCGCATCAAGCGCCTGCAAGAGGTGCTGGGTGAGAGCTATTTCGAGTATCTTGCCCGCCAGAACGATCTCGTCTTGCTCATGGACGAAGCGCACCGTTACCGCGCAAGTTCGGGCGCTCGCGCCATCAACGAGCTGAAGCCGATCATCGGGCTTGAGCTGACAGCAACCCCGCTCAACTTCAAGAATGTGCTTTACAGCTACAGCCTCGGCGACGCGATGGCAGACGGCTTCGTCAAGGAGCCTGCCGTTGCTACGCGCGCCAACTTCAAGGTGGAGGACTTCAAGGACCGGCCGCAGGATCTGGAGCGCATCAAGCTCGAAGACGGCGTGCACTACCACGAGTTCGTCAAGTTAAGGCTGGATCTCTACGCCCGTCGCACCGGCCGGCCGCGCGTGCACCCATTCATGCTGGTTGTCGCCGAGAATATTCAGCACGCGAAGGACATCCGTGCGTTCATCGAGTCGGACAGCTTCTTCGAGGGCCGGTATAAGGGCAAGGTGATTGAAGTCCACTCGGGCAACGCCGCTGCAGAGCAGGAGAAGGCGGAACGTGCTCTGCTGGCATTAGAGCAGGACACGTCGACCGAGATCGTGGTGCACGTCAACAAGCTCAACGAGGGATGGGACGTCACCAATCTCTACACCATCGTGCCGCTCCGTGCCTTCGCCGCCAGCATTCTCACCGAGCAGACGCTTGGTCGCGGTTTGCGTTTGCCTTACGGCGAGCGCACCGGGGACGAGGCAGTTGATCGTCTGACCATCATCGCTCACGACCATTTCGACGAAATCATCAGGAAGGCGAAGGAGCCCGGTGCGGTCACCATGCGTGCGCTCGATATCGGCGCGGACGGCAGCGTGCGCCCGTCCCGAGCGGACATCGTTACGGCGAAACCCGTCTACGAAGCGAAGGTCGAAGCCGAGCTGGGAGCCACGGCCGGTGGGTTCGGAGAGCCCGAACGATTGGCGATGGATGTCGTCGGCAGGGTGGTCGAGGAAGAATCTAGATCGCTGCTCGGTGGATTCCAGCAACTCTCGACGCCGGAAGTGCAGAAGCGCATCACAGATCGCGTGCAGTCGATCATGCGCCCGGATCAGGGTGCGCTGCCGCTCGACAAGCCGGTCGATGTGGCCCGCATCGTCGATATCTATACGTCGAATCTCGTAAAGCACGCCATTGAGATTCCCGAGATCGTGGTGCTGCCATCCCGCCGCGATGTGACGTTCTGGTTCAAGGATTTTGATCTCGACGGGCTCGACCGATTCAACATCCAGCCGATGGACGGCGCAGTGGTCGTCGTCGATGTCCGCACAGGTCGGCGCGAGGTCATCGAGGTGAACACGATCGGGGCGCGTGAACCGCGCCTTGAGAACTATATCGTCCGTCGGCTCGTCGATCGCGATGAAGTGGACTATGACGCCAACAGCGAGCTTTTGTTCAAGCTGGCCAAGCAGGTCGTCGCTCACTTTCAGACTTACTTGAAGGACAATGAGGTCGAGGCGGTAATACGCGCACACGACGTGATGCTGTCCGACTACGTCTTTGAGCAGATGATCAACAATTGCGAGGAAACGCCTTCAACATACGTCCCCACGGTGACGAGGGGCTTCATGCGCCTGACCGAGCAGCACTTTGGCCAGGAACGCAACCTTCCTCTAAGTGACTGCCGTGTTGCCATAACACCGCGCGGCGACACCCGAAAATATCTATTCAACGGGTTCACCAAGTGTGCGCTCGATGCACAGCGGTTTCATTCCGATGACGAGCGTCGCTTCGCCGTGTTGGTGGACCAGCACTCGCCGGATGTGAAGGTCTGGCTAAAGCCGGGACCGGGCGTTTTCCAGATCACTTACGCACGCGGCTCCAAGTATGAGCCCGACTTCCTCGTCGAGACGGCGACCGAGATGCTGATCTGCGAAGTGAAGGCGGCTAACGAGCTACAGGACCCGATCGTGAAGGCCAAGGCAGAAGCTGCTCGAACCTGGATCGGAGCGGCGAACGCCATCGCGAAGGATCAAGGGCGGAAAGCGTGGCGTTATGCTCTGATCCCTCACGATGCTATTACGACAAATGCGACCCTTGACGGTCTCATGAACGTCCATAGCCTGTCGGCTCTGCCGCAATAGTTGAAGAAAGCCGGAACATTTGTCGGGCGCGCGGGAGCTGTAACTTTATAAGTGTCAATTTTTGGAAGACTGGGTCTTCTTGATCTCGGCCAGCAAGCACTTCTCCCATGCCCTGAGCGCGGTGTGCATCTCGTCGCGATACTCGAAGCGATTGTAGACACCGGCCACGCCCGCGAAGGTCCCGCCGGCGTGGTTTAGGATGCGCTCGACGATATGTGGCGCAACTCCGAGACCTGCGAGCTGGGTTGCCATTGACCGGCGCAGATCGTGCAGCGTCCAGTCCTTCACTGTCGGCACCATCTTGTCGAGTTCGCCCTTGGCCTTCGACCAACCTGAGAATGTCGTCTCGTCGCCTCCGCGCGAGGGGAACAGGAAGCGTTCCGACAGGCGTGGCGTCGTGCGGACGATACGGCGGGCCAATGGGCCGAGCGGGAGCGCGTGCGCACGGCCGTTCTTCGATCTCTCCGCCGGTATGGTCCAGATCTTCGACGGCTTGTCGAATTCAACGCGCTCCATTCCTGACACCTCGCCACGGCGCTGACCTGTCAGGATCAACAGCCGGACGATCGTGCCGAAGGGATAGCCGAGATTGCCGGCCGCCCCATACACGGCCGCAAGCTCAGCCATCGACAACGCCCGCGCACGATTTTTTGCACGCACAGGCGGTTTGAGGCCCGTCATGGGGCTTGCCTCCAACAATCCCCGTTCGACGCACCAGGAGAAGAATTTTCGGGCATGGGAGAAGGCATGTCGCGCGGCGCTCGGTCGGTCGTTCTCGATCAGGCTGTCCGTTATGGACAGCACGTCGGCGCGGGTGATGCTGGAAAGCGTCCGGCGCTTCCATCGCTTTAGGAAGATCGCCGTCATGTTGCGCCGTGTCTCGGCGGCGGTGCTCGCCCTGTTCTGCTGATCGCAGTAGGTCGTGAAGAAGGTGTCGAGGGTGGCAGCGAACATGGTGGCGGCTTCCGCCGCCTCCTCAACCTGCGGGTCTTTACCGGCCTCGAGCTTGGTCAACGCCTCATCGGCCATCTTGCGCGCGTCGGCCAGCTTCAACGCCGGATAGCGGCCGAGCGTCCATCGGCGGGGGTGGCCCTGGTAGCGAAACAACAGAACAAACGAGCGCGCGCCTTTGGACGTGATCCGCACCCCAAAGCCGGGGATGGCGCTGTCCCAGATTTCCGCCTGGCCGTTCTCAGGCGGCTTTGCGCGCTTGATGGCGATGTCGGTCAGCCTGGTCTTGGCGGACATTGAAAAGCTTCCCAGGTAGCGGCGAGGTAGCAAGAACTCCGACCGCTGGACAGACTGGTGCCCGGCGATTAGGTAGCATCCTAGGTAGCAAAATTGGCGTTTTTGAGAAGTGCGGGACGTTACACGTTGAGACACTAAGTCAGTTGCATCGTTGAAAAAAATAGATTTCGTGGCTACGGTGCGTAACGCCATGAAACGGGATTTGGCCAGTCTGGGGGACTGGGGGTCGCAGGTTCAAATCCTGTCGCTCCGACCAATTACTTCAAAGGTTTAGACCGCAGCCTTCATCTGCTGAAATTGGCCCGGGACGCACATGGGACGCAAATTGCTTGCGTTCGGGTGGCGACGCTTACGCCTGTATGGACAGGCGCAGCACCATGGGATCGCCAGATCGGTCTTGAAGCAGATCAGCCGCCCGCGTCGGGCGGTGGGGCGAAGGGCAGCCAATAGCGCGTGCCGCGAAGCTGGCCGGTTCGAACGAGAGCCCCGAGTTTGACCAGCTCGGCAAGATCACGTCCGGCGGTCGCCGGAGCCGCGCCGGTGATGGCGGCGTATTTGCCGGCAGAGAGCCCACCTTCGAACCCGTCAGGGCCCTCGCGCATGATGCGGAGCAACGCCTTTTCCTGCCGGGCGTTGATCTGGCCCCGGAGCCGGTCGAGCAGGCGAGGCCATCCGCAGCAATCCACACGCAACAACGTGTTCGGGACTACCCGCCCCGCCTGCTGGCTAGTATCGGTAGAAACTTAACGCCCGCCAGCGATTCGCCAACCAAAAAGGGCTTAGATGTCGTCCGTTTGCTTCATGGCTCAGCCGTTGGACGGCGGAAAGTTCGACAAGTGGTTTGATGATGTGTTTGCCCCTGCTGTCGCGGCGGCGGGGTTGGAAGCGTATCGGGTTGACCGCGACGCGGGCGCGTCCGTGCCTATCGAGAGCATCGAGCGCGGCATCCGAGACGCCGCCGCCGTCTTCGTTGACGTGACGGCGGACAACCCGAATGTCTGGTTTGAACTGGGCTATGCAATTGCGGCGGGTAAAGACCTTTGCCTCGTCTGCTCGACCGAACGGACGGGGCCGTTCCCATTCGACGTGCAACACCGCAAAATCATCAGATACGCTCCAGACGCACCCCGCGACTTCGAGGGCCTGAAAGTGGCGATTACAGAGCGTCTGACGGCTATTCTTGCGCATCAGGTGAAGCGGGCGGACATACAGGCGATTGTGGCGGAACCGCACAATGCTGGCCTTACTGAGTTCGAGGCGGCGGCATTGGCGTGTATCGCCTCGGAAGCAAGCGGCGTCGAAACAACGGTTTCAAACTGGCTGCTGCGGAACGAAATGGAGAAGGCGGGTTTTAACAAATTGGCATGCAATGTCGCAGTCCGTAATCTTCGCGGTCGGAGCATGCTGCAAGTCATCATGGAAGATGGCCAAGATGGGCCTTATGAAGCGTACAGTGTGACGGAAGAGGGTTGGAACTGGATAACCCAGAACACACACTCCCTGAACCTCACGACCCCCGCGCAGAGGGCCAAGGGCGGGTTTGATAAGGCGATGGATAAAGAGATACCATTGTAGTCTGGCAAATCTCGACAAACGGGCACAATCTGTTGTTGGTTGATTATATCGGCCCGCAGGTATGCGAAGCGGCAGCAAACTTCAGGAATTCTAGCCCCCTGCCGCCCTGGCGCAGGAATGCGGCCTCCGAGGCTGCAAGTGCTGCTGCATCGAAGCGGAAATTGGGCCAGTCGGGTTGTTGCCAGGTCCACATGATTGATAGGGCATCACAGTATCGCTCATAAATCATCAATTTTGTGAGCGATAACGCCACAAAGTATCGCTCATCGCCCCCCAGGATCGAACAGCGACCGGGGGCAATCGCCGCACAATGTGCGGTGAATAGCGTCTTCAATCGCCGCAGGGTGTAGCCCTGGAGGTCGTAAGTGTAGGTTAGGCGGCGGCCTGCCGGACTCGCGCGGCGGCGTTTCACTTCTGGACTACGGACTGACCACACGTGAGGCGGGCTTCGGCCGCTCATACCGCGCCAGCACGCCACGGGCCTTGCTCACGACGGCGTCTGCGATCGCCGCATGACCTTCGGCGGTCGGATGGAACGCTCCGGAATACGTCGACGCCAAGAGAAGCTGGAACCACGACAGGCTCTCGAGCTTCAAAACCTTCTGCAAGAGTGATCCGGCGACGTGAAAATTGCCCGTGAGGAAGGCGTCGTTGGGCGTGCGAAACCAGCGCTGCCGTTGCGCGTAGGGCCGGTAGTCGGCCGGACTGTAGGGCGTCCACTGCCCGTCCAGGCGTCGCGGCAGCCGCAGATCATCGGCGACCGAGAAAGCGTTACGCGTGTACCCGGCGCAGATGCCCCGGCCGATGAAGGCCGGGCGGTGACCCTCGACGAACGTCCAGCCGTGCGCGGACGCACTGCGGCGCATGATCTCGTGCAGACGGTCGGAAACGGTCCGGCCCTCCTGGGCCCGCTTGGCGTTCAGCGCGAAGTCCTGCACCACCTCCATGCCGGCCGGCCCGTCCGGGCACACCTTGCTGCCATCGCCCAGCAGCGCCAGTTCCGGGTAAGCGGTCAGCACGATGCGGTCACTCTCGTTCCACGGCACATGCAGGATGTTGTGAATGGCACGATTGAGCGCCTTGTAGCGATCATCGAGCAGGGTGAGCGCCGCCCGGGCCTGCAGCACGCCGTGCACCTGTCCCACCCAACCGCCGAGCTGCTTCAAGAGTGACTGGTCGACGATGATGGCGTTGGCCAGAAGCCGCGCGAACCCGATGTCGTTGCCCCCGATCGAGAGCATGATGAGGTCGATCTTGCGGGCATGCTCCGCCGGGCATTTGTTGAGCACGAGGCCGCGCAGGCCCTCCAGCACGCCACCCATGTGATAGGCCTCGGGCAGGTCCTGAGGGAGGGAGCGCTGCGCCCCGCATTGCTCTTCGGCCGCGGCGGAAATCTGCGACAGGTCCGGCGGATTGGGAACCCACTCGTTGCCCTTGTAGCGCAGGAACAATCCCGCGATCACTTCCGCGCCCGAGCAGGCCAGTCCGACAAACGTCACGGCGCGGTGGTCGTCTTCGATGGCGAGTTGCAGGGCGGCCCGCAACTGATGCGAGTATAGCGACCGGTGGCAGGCCTGGTCGATCCAACGCGCGCTCTCAGACTGGAAGGCCGGGTCGCCGACGCGCTGCCAACCACCGATGCGGGCCGGATAGCCGGCGAATGCGGCCTCGCCAGCCTTGCCGTAGTGGGCCGTGCGCTCGGGGTCGAACCGCACCGGGACATCGGGATTGCCTTCGCCCGACGCAAAGCTGTCGCCCAGGCCGAGGATGAACAAGTCGGTCACGGCCACTGGCGCGGTGGCGAGCACGCGGCCGCCGAGTGCCACCTCGATGTCGGCTCCGTCCGGATAGGCGACCTCGAAACCGACCTCCGCATCGCAGCGCCCCGACAGCGTCTCGAGGCGCCGGTTCGTCTTGCCACGCGGGCGCATGACCCATTCGCAATCGACCTGGGTGGCATCGGGCACTCCGACGACCCGCGCGACGATGCGGTGGCTCTTCGGATTGATGTAGTCCACGTCGTCGGCACAGGCATGGCGGTTGCGCCAGGGGTCCCAACATGTCCGGTCGACGATATCAGCAGCCCATCCGTTGCGACTGCGGGCTGCCTGCTGCCGTTCAGAGGACAGAACCGGGCTGGTCTTCTGCTCCGCCGGGCTCAAACCTAGAAAGGTCGTGCGGTGACGCGCGGTCGCCTCCGGGTCGGTGAAAAAGCGGAACGGGTTCTCGACGCGCCAGGATATTTCAGGGCTTGCAAGGCCACCACCGGTGTCGACCGGTGGCAGCGGCTCGAGAACAGTCGGTGCGACGGCCAGTGGCGGCGCGGCTGGCGCTGGCTCCCCCACGGGCAGGGCCGGGGCCTCCTGCGCGCGCGCCGGAATGCTGGTGAGGCCAAAGTCCAGACCCATGACGACGCCCATGGCCAAGCCCAAGAGCGCATTCTGCACGAGCCTTTTGCGCCGCCCCCCCATTCGCCACAGATCGACCATGCCGTAAACTCCGGTTGCCGCGCCGCGCGACTGATTGCATGCGCCCTGTCCGCCGATCATTGCAGCAGAGGCAGGCTACGGCCTCGTGACGGTATCGCGAGGCGGTGTGCGATCCTGGCTGCGCCCAGCCGCCAAACCCGCTCGAGCGGCGTGATCTCGGCCGGTGCGGCGAGCCAATCCACCTGCGTCGAGAGTGCGCGCAAATAGGGCCCGACCACGGCGACCGGCAATGCTGCGACAATTGCACCGGCTGGCAGCGCCCGAAAGTGTGGTCCCGCCTCGGCCAGGGCGTCGCGCGCCGCACCAATGGCCCGAGCCCGCGCGGCCGTGGCTGCCGTGCGCACGTCCCCGTCGCCAAGACCGGCCACATCGAACCCGTCGACGTCCTGCTGCGGCAGTGGCCAACGCCCGCGCCGCGCGACCAGAAGTGGCAGCCGCACGAGCTGCCGCATCATGCCGTAAGCGCGGGCAAAGCAGCCCACGTCGGCGCGTGCCCCGAGCACCCGCGCAGCCAGCTCGAACGCCCCCTCTTCAAGGTCGGTCGCAAGCCGGGCAAACGCCGCATCGTCGCCTATGGGATCGGCCCACAGCTCCGTGCGCCGTGCTTCGATCATGCGCCGCAGCGGGTCGGCGGGCAGGCCTCGCCGCACCAGCATCTCGGCCACGGCATCAGCCACCGGATGGCCCGTCCGCATCGCGCCTGCGGGCCCGAGTCGCTGCGGATCGAGGCTGTCGGCCCACCACTGTAGCCGGATTTCCCCCAGGTTCGGGTCGCTCACGGTCAGCGGAATGCGCTCGATCTCGCCGGCAAACCCCGCAAGCGCAACGAGGTCGCCGCGCACGGTACGCGGTGCCAGGAGCGCCGACAGATAGCGATCGGGGGCGTGCGTCCGTGCCGCATCGTAGACGGGGGGAAGGTGCTCGCCGGACATGAGCCGCCTTGCGGTTTGCGAACTGCGACCTAATCGACCGCGACGAGCGCCGCTGCAACGGCCCGGTCCTCGGCCAGCAGGACATTGTACGTGCGTGCGGCCGCGCCCGTCGTCATGGTTTCGAGTACGATGTCGGCCGCCGCAGCGGCGGCGCGCAGGTCATCGGATGGAAAAACGTGCCGCATACCCGTCCCGATCAGCAGAACGTCGATTCGATCCGCCTCGGCGAAGACGCGCTCGAATGCCGCAAGGCCCAATGCGTCGGCCGCCGGCAGCTCCCAGCCATGGACCCCCGAAGGCAGCAGCAGGATAGAGCCGCGGTGGCTCATGCCGGCGAAGCGGAACCCGCCGTTGCCGTAAGTGTCGACGGGCGGTCGCCCTGGAAAGTGCGCACGCATCGCGTCAGCCATGGCACGGGTCCGCAGGTCTGAGTGCGCTTGCGGTCACGCTCACACTTTGGCCGCTGCCGGCGTCGCCGTGTTGGCCCCGGACCAGTCGCGCTTGACCCCGAGGTAGCCCAGCAGCGGTGCAGCGATGAAGATCGACGAATAGGTGCCCACGATGATGCCGAACAACATGGCAAACGAGAAATTGCGGATCACCTCGCCCCCGAACAGATAAAGCGCGATCAATACGACAAGCGTCGTCACACCCGTCAGGACCGTGCGCGAGAGCGTCTCGTTGATCGACAAGTTGAGCAGGTCTGTCAGATCCATCTTCTTGTATTTGCGCAGGTTCTCGCGGATGCGGTCGGATACGACGACGGTATCGTTCACCGAATAGCCCAGGATGGTCAGCAGCGCGGCGACGATCGACAGGTCGAACTCGAGCTGGAACAGCGCGAACACGCCGATCGTCAGCAGAACGTCGTGGGTGAGCGCGACGACGGTGCCGAGCGCGAACTGCCATTCGAAGCGGAACCAGACATACATGATGATGGCGATGATGGAGGCGATGACGGCGATGATACCGGTCGTGCGCAGCTCACTGGAGACCGCCGGACCTACGACCTCGACACGGCGCTGCTGATAGCTGTCGCCAAGCGCGGCCACGACCTTCTTCAAGGCGTCCTGCTGCACCGCTTCGCCACCAGGCTGTTGCTCGACTCGAATGAGCACATCGGTCGCCTCGCCGAGACCCTGGATCTGGACGCTGCCGAGGCCGAGGCCGCCCAGCTTGTCGCGCAGAGCGGAGACGTCCGCCGGGCCCGTCGTGGAGCGCACCTCGATGAGCGAGCCTCCCTTGAAGTCGACGCCGTAATTGAACCCGAGCGTGAACACGATGGCGAGCGACACGAGCATGGCGACGATGGAGGCCCCGAAGCACAGGCCCTTGTAGCGCATGAACGGCAGGTGGGTGCCGTGCGGAAAGAAGTCGAAGCCTTTGAATTCCGGCACCAGCATCGGGCGTCCTCGTCGTCAATCTTGCAGCGTGTTGCAGTGGGAAACGCGGTCGACGACCGCTGCGAGACAGGGCCTCAGATCGGTACGGTCCAGCGCCGCCCGGCCTTCGCGCTTTTGTTGGCGACCCACAGCGCGGCGAGTAGGCGCGTGACCGTCACGGCCGTGAACACCGAGGTGAATATGCCGATCGACAGCGTCACGGCGAAGCCGCGAATGGGGCCTGAGCCTAGCCAGAACATGATGAACGCGGCCACCAGCGTGGTGAGCTGGCTGTCGGCGATGGTGATCATGGCCCGCTCGAAGCCGGCGTCGATCGCTGACATGGGTGGCTTGCCGTTGCGGATCTCTTCACGGATCCGCTCGAAGATCAGCACGTTGGCATCGACCGCCATGCCGATCGTCAAGACGAGGCCGGCGATACCGGGCAGCGTCAGGGTCGCCCCGATGAGGCTCATGATGCCGACGATGAGGATGGCGTTGACCAGCAGGCCGACCGCCGCGAACACCCCGAAAGTCCCGTAAGCGGTGATCGTCATGGCGATGGTGGCGATCGCTCCGATCATGAACGCGCGCGTGCCTGCCTCGATCGAGTCGGCACCGAGTGCCGGACCGACCGTTCGCTCCTCGATGATCGTCAGCGTGGTCGGCAGCGCGCCCGAGCGCAGCTGGATCGCCAGATTGGTCGCCTCCTGCACCGAGAAGCCGCCCGAAATCTGTCCCGAACCACCCAGGATCGGCTCGCGGATCACCGGGGCCGACAACACTTTCACGTCGCGTTTCCCGTTGACGACGCCGTTGTCCAGCACGATGGCGAATGGCCGGCCGACGTTCTTGACGGTGAAGTCGCCGAACAAGCGGGCAGCGCGCTGATTGAAGCGGAACGAAATGATCGGCTCATTGGTGCGGCTGTCGAAGCCGGCCTGGGCGTCGGCGAGGTCCTCGCCGTACACGACGGGCGTCTCCTCGAGCAGATACTCGGCTTGTGGGTTCTCCTGCGAGGGATAGAGCCGGAAACCGATGGGGATGCGGGTGGCCTGCGCTTCCTCGGCCGAAATAGTCGGATGGACGTCGTGGAACGTGAGTTTGGCGGTCTGTCCGATCAGCGCTTTCAATTTTGCGGTGTCGTCGAAGCCGGGGACCTGGACCAGGATGCGGTTCTCGCCCTGGCGGACGATGTTGGGTTCGGTCGTGCCGACCGCGTCGATCCGTCGGCGCACGACTTCGATGGCGGCGTCCGCTGCGCTGGCGAGGCGCTGGCGCAGACCGACGTCGGTCGGACCGATCGTCAGGGCCCCACCTTCAGCTTCTCCGACCTCGAGGTCACTGCCCGTCGTGGTCAGGATCGCCCCTCCGATGGGCGAAATCAGCGCGCGCAACTCGGTCAGCGCTTTCTCTTTGTCGGCACCATCGACGAGACTGACGCGCACCAGATCACCGGCGACACCGAGACCCGTGTAGCGAATCTTTGCGTCGCGCAGCCTCTTGCGCACGTCGCCCTGCACGGTTGCAAGCCAGTCCTTGACCAGTTCCTTGCGGTCCATCTCCAACAGCAAATGAGCGCCGCCCCGAAGATCAAGGCCGTAGTTCAACTGCTGGCGTGGCAGAAAGCTCGGCCAGGCCGCCAGCGTGTCCTTGGGCAACAGGTTGGGCAACGCGGCCAGCATGCCGAAGGCGCAGGCCAGCGCGATCATGACGATCTTCGCGCGGGAAAAATGCAGCATTGCCTCGAGCTTTCTCGTTTAGACCGCCGTGATCGGCGGCACGTCGGCGGTTGTCGGAGCGCCTCGGCTGGGTCTGATCTCAGCCGGCTTCCTTGACGGGCTCGCCCTTGGCGCGGACGTCGAGCAGCGAACTCCGCACGACCCGGATTTTCATGGTGTCGGACAGCTCCACCTCGACCTCGTCGGCACCTTCCGGCACCTTGGTCACGCGGCCGATGAAGCCACCAGCCGTCACCACCGTATCGCCGCGCCGGACCTTCGAGATCATCTCGCGGTGCTCCTTGGCGCGCTGTTGCTGGGGACGGATCAGCAGGAAGTAGAAGATCACGAACATGAGCAGCATGGGAAACAGCACGCCGAGGCCGCCAAACGGGTCTGCGGCGGGTGCGCCCTGTGCGTAGGCCGGGGAAATGAACATGTTGAGGCTCGCTTGCTGGGATCGGATGGAGGACGCGACGTGCCGCGGCGCGGTTACCCACGCAGACCTGGGCCTGCTTCGCCTGCCAGACAGCGACGCCGACCGTGTTCGACGTTGGGAGATATAGCCTGCCGGGGCGCTTTGCAACCGCGCCGGGGTGGCCAGTCGGCGGCTGGTCTTGCTATGAACCGGCTGCCCCGTTGAACCTGGACACACCCCATGACCGCATCCCCCGAGATCGCCGATGCCCTCCGCGCGATCGCCGCCGCCCTCGAGCGGCTGGCCCCGCCCGCCCCCGCGACGGTCGATTTCAGCGCCGCCGACGCCTTCGTCTGGCAGGCCGAACCACCAGTATTTCTGCCCGTTGCGCGGGTGTCGCGCGTGCCGCTCGCGCTCCTCAAAGGGGTCGACCACACCGCGCGGCAACTCGTGGACAACACGGAGCGTTTTGCCCGCGGACTGCCCGCCAACAACGCGCTGCTGTGGGGGGCCCGCGGGATGGGCAAGTCGTCGCTGGTCAAGGCCGCTCATGCCGACGTTGCCGCCCGCCTTTCCGCACAGACGCCCCTGCCGAAGGGCCGGGCTCACACTGGCGCGGTCGTCGGTCTCAAGCTGATCGAGATCCACCGCGAGGACATCCACTCCCTGCCCGCCTGTCTGGCGCACATGCGGTCCTCGCCACATCGCTTCATCGTGTTCTGCGACGATCTCTCCTTCGACAAGGACGACACGTCCTACAAAAGCCTGAAGGCGGTCCTGGAAGGGGGCATCGAAGGCCGGCCGGACAACGTGCTGTTCTATGCAACCTCCAACCGCCGCCATCTGATGCCGCGCGACATGGTCGAGAACGAGCGCTCGACCGCCATCAACCCGTCCGAAGCCGTCGAAGAAAAAGTTTCCCTGTCCGACCGGTTCGGCCTGTGGCTCGGCTTCCACAACGGCAGCCAGGACCAGTACCTCGAGATGGTCGAGGGGTATGTCGCGCATCTCGGGCTGGAGATCGCCAAGGGCGAATTGCGACGCCAAGCCCTGGAATGGGCCGCGACCCGCGGCGCGCGCTCCGGGCGGGTGGCTTGGCAGTTCATCCAGGATCTTGCGGGGCGGCTCGGCCGGCGCGTCGACGTGGACCACTGAACGGACGAAGAGGACGGCTCCTGGCCAGCCATGCCGCACGCAGGGGCCAACCGACCTTGCGCGCCGCCAGCGACGGCGCAGGCCGATTAACCAACCGCTGGTGTTTCTGGCGTAAACGAATGACAGTTTTATCCCCCCACGAGACTTCCGTTCGCGACCTCATGTGCTAGACTTCGCTGAGATAGCTCCGGGAGTTGCGGGCAGAACTTCAGGCTGAGGAATAAGTATGCGTTTGTATGGATTGGTGCTGGCCGGCCTTCTCGTTACAGGGGCGCCGTGTGCGAGTTGGGGACAGACGACAGCGGTGGTCGCCGGTACCCAGGCCATAGGGCTCAGCGCTGCCGCAGGACAGTCGAATGCTGCGGATGTGCGAACTGAAATCCTCCGCGCGATCGCCGAGCGCAAACCGCGCAGTGACGCCGACATGGTCGAGGTGCTCGATGCCCTCGGCACGCTCTATGCAACCGAGATCGCCGCGCCCCTGTTCACGGGGCCGGATGGGCTGACCAGCCGTGGTCGCGCCATCGTGGAAGAGTTGGCCCGCGCCGAAGAATGGGGTTTGCAGCCTGAGGCCTACGAGGTCTCCCTGCCCGTAACCCCGTCGGGCGACCCGGCCCTCGTCGCGCGCAACGAACTCGAGTTGGCGCTTGCCGCCTTGCGCTATGCCTCCGATGCCAGCCAGGGCCGGTTCAAGCCGTCCCAGTTCAGCCTGTGGTACGAACGCGCCAGCGGCAACTTCGACCCGGCCGCCGCCATGCGCGCCATAGCCACTTCTGGCGATCCAGCCGCGGCGCTGGTCGCGCAGCATCCGTCGCATCGCCAGTTCCACCTGTTGCGCGCCGCCTATCTGGCGCAGAAGTTTCCGGGACGGTTCCAGGTCAATGCCAGCCACCAGTCGGAGCCGGAGCCGCCTCGCTTCGAACCTGGCCGTACGCTGAACAGGGGCGATCGTGACCCCCAGGTCGTGCTGCTCCGCCAGCGGCTCAACGTGCCTTCGGCTCATCCCGACGATGTCGAACTGTACGATGCCGAGGTCGCCACCGCGGTCAACAAGTTCATGCGCTCGAAGGGCTGGAGGCGGAAGGTCGCCTTCGACAATAAGGTGCGGAGCCTGTTGAACGACCAGAACGCCGGGACGGGGCTGAAGGCCACCCGCGTCAGCGTCGACGACTTGCTGATCAACATGGAAAAGTGGCGCTGGCTGCCGCGTGACCTCGGGGCCATGCACGTCCAGAATAACCTTCCTGCCTTCGAGACGCGCCTCGTGCGCGATGGCAACCTCATTCACTCCGAGCGGATCATCATCGGCAAGCCCAACACGCAGACCCCGGTGTTTTCCGACCGCATGACCCACGTCGTGTTCAAGCCGCAGTGGGGCGTCCCGAACTCGATCAAGATTCAGTCTCTGCTGCCGCGATTGGCGTCTGGCGATCACAGCGTGCTCGATCGGCGCGGCATGGCCATTGTGCACGAGGGCCGCAAGATCAGCCCGTCACGGTACGACTGGCGCAAGACCGACATCAGCTCTGTGCCCATCGTGCAGGGTGCCGGGCCGTCGAACCCGCTCGGCCAGGTCAAGTTCATGTTCCCGAACCACCACGCGGTCTACATGCACGACACGCCCGACAAGCACCTGTTCAACAGCCGTGAGCGCACGTTCAGCCACGGGTGCATCCGCGTGCGCAACCCGGTTCGCCTGGCCGAGGTCGTGTTTCGCGAAACAGCCGGCTGGCAGCCCGATGAGGTTATCAGCAACCTGGACCGCCGCGCCGAGGAAAACAACCGCATCGACCTGCCGGTCGCGATCCCCGTCCACAACACGTATTTCACCGTCGTCGCCGGCGAGGATGGGGCCTTTACGACCTACAAGGACATCTACAGCCACGACAAACGGATTGCCCAGGCGCTCGCTGGCAAGTCGCTCGATTTGATCGCCCGCAGCGATCCGGCCCGTGCCCAGAAGCGCGAACTCGAGCAACTGGCCCGCAGCGCCAAGTCGCTGGGCTTTGATGCCTCGCGCCGGACCGCGTCGGCGGAATTCGGCTTCGACCCGGCGTCACAAAGGAAGTTCCGCCAGTACCAGCAGGGACTGGGCGTCTCGCCGTTCTACGGGTCACCGCCGTCGTATGCGCTGCCCAAGCCGGCGAAAGTTTCGAAGAAATCGAACCCGTACGCCAACAATCCGGCCCGCAAGTGGTCCGTCCAAGTGTTTGGCGGTTGGTAAATGGCGACATTGGGTGCGCGGCGATCAGTCGTCGCGCACGTTGCCTCCGTTCACGGTGGGCCCAATTTGGCGGGTGTTCGACGTTTGAGGCCGACCCGCCGATGAGAAAGCCATCTCGGTTCGACACCGTCGCCAGCCGTCTCTCGATCGTTTTGCGGCCGGCGGCGCGGGGCTTGCCTCGAGCGCCTATCGGCTCAGCGCCCTATCGGCTCAGCGGCTGAACGAACTCGTCACCGACCAAAGGCCTGTTTCTCCAGGATAGGAACACCCGCCGTTACAGCGTCTCCAGATGCGGTAGCGGATCGACCGGCTTGGAACCCTGGCGCAGCTCGAAATGAAGCTGCGGCTGGTCGACATCGCCCGATTTGCCCGCCTTGGCGATCACTTGCCCGCGTTTGACCACATCCCCGCGCTTCACCAGCAAATCCTGATTGTGCGCGTAAGCCGTCACCCAGCCGTTGTCGTGGCGGACCAGGACGAGATTGCCATAACCGCGCAGTTCTGATCCGGCGTAGGCCACGACGCCATCCTCCGCGGCATGCACCTCCGCTCCCATCGGCACGGCCAGGTTGACGCCGTCGTTGTGCGTCCCGTCGCTGCGCGGACCAAAGCTGCCGATGATGCGCCCACGCGCCGGCCAGCGCAGCTTGTCGGATTTTGCCACGACGGCAGGAGCCGGGGCCGATGGATCAGAGCCGGCATTCGCCGATCGGCCCTCGGCTGCCGACGGAGCCGGTGCATCGGGCTGCGGGGCGCTGCGGTCAGGCTCGATTGCGACAGTGCGGACACCGGTCGCCACGGGAGCCGGCGCCGAGGCGGGCACGTCCGTTGCCGGGTCGGCCGGCGCGGCGGCGTAACGGTCGGGCGCGTCGACTGCTGAGCCGCGCGAGGATGCCACCGACGATCCACCGCCCGGCACTTTCAGGGCAAGACCCGGACGCATGCGGCGCGGGTCTTCGATGCCATTGTACCGTTGCAGGTCGGCACTGCGGATGCCGTAGCGGCGCGCAATGGTGGACAGCGTTTCCCCGGACGCCACCGTATGGCTGCCCGTCCAATCGGCGGGCGCGGTTGCGGCTTCACTGTCCCGGGCCGGCAAGGACCGGGGTGACGGGGCAGTCAAGCTGGCGGAAGCAGGCAGGCGCAGCTTCTGGCCCGGCCTGAGGTCGGGGGAAGTCAGCTCGTTCACGCTCATCAGTTCGGCAAGCGAGACACCGTGCCGGCGCGACAAGCCATAGAGGGTATCGCCGCGCTCGACCGCGATGACAGGTCCCGTAGTAGCCGGCCGCTCGGGACGCAGCGCTGTCGAAACGGGTTCAAAGGCGTTTTCATCGCGACGCGACGGGCGGGAGGCCGGTTCATCCCGCGCCACGTCAGGCGGCATCACGTCGGGCAGCGCCGCTGAGCGCACCGAGCTGTCACCGCGCGCAAAAGCACCTGCACTGCCAGACCCAGACCGAGCAGGGGTTTGCGCCGATAGCGGGCCCACATTGGCCCCTCGCGGATTGAGCGAGCCGGTGGAGCCCTCGTCAGAGAGGCGGAAGCCGGGGGTATCGAAGCGTGTGATGTCGGCGCTGCAGGCGGCAACCGCCACTGCGCCGGCCAGCGCGATCAGCACCGGCCCACTCCTGCCAAGAGGTCTTCGGGTGTTCGATCCGTTCGCTACCGACATGTTCATGATACGCACCTCTCAACCGGACTTATCGTTAACCTTTGATAGGTTAACGCCCGGTTAACGCCGGTCCGGCTCCCGCACGCCGAACGCTGCGCTGCCAGCGCAGGCCTGCCCCACAGCCGTTCGCAGGTGGGCGGGTCGTGTCGGGGACGGACCATTCGTCTCCCGCCGAGAGGCTAACGTCTGAATGTGTGACGCACGCGGCACCTCCGCGGCAACAGCGTGGCGGCCGAAACGAAATCCGACACGGCACACATCGGACGGGAGCCGTAAGAACCTCTTCTGTGGCCCTCACGACACAGACGTCGCGAGCTGAGACAGTTTGTTGATTCTAATCGTAGACATTAACGCGCCCGGTTCACTAGTCTCCAAATGAAAGTTTGGTTGCAACTGTGCGTAAGGCTGACAGGAAGGTCGTTTGGCGACCGGGCTTGCAGGGCGACGCACCACGTCATCCGGGGGCTTTATGGCTGGTCAGCGCACAGCGTCGCTTTATGCGAGCGCATCTCTGTTTTGTTTGGCTCTATCTTGCACTGCGGCATTCGCCCAAGAGGTCGTTCTCGAAGGCATCGTCATTACCGGAGAAAAGCTTGATCGGCCGTATCTCGAGACGACGACCAGCGTCGGCGTTGCGACCGGCGAGGACATAGAGACTTACAGTATCGACAGTGTCTACGAAAGCTTCAATCGGATGGCGAACGTCCGATACTTTGGCAACAACGGTGCCAACAGCGCGTTCCAGATCCGCGGCCTCAACGCTGATGGCGTGAGCGAGATCGCCAATGCCGTCCCGCTCGTCTCGGTCATCATCGACGGCGCGACACAGAACCGGGAAGGCATCCGGCGCGGCGCGCGTGGAACGTGGGACCTGAAGCAGATCGAGGTTTTACGCGGCCCGCAATCCGGGCTTTACGGCAGAACCGCGCTGGCCGGTGCCGTGGTGATTGAATCGAATGATCCGACCTATCACTGGCAGACAGCCTTCAAAGCGGCGGCATCGAATTACGAGCATAAAGACGGTGGCATTATGCTGTCGGGTCCACTGATTGCCGATCAAATGGCCTTCCGCATCAGTGCCGAAGGCCTCGATGAGGTCAAGGATATCGGATACGACGATGTCGGAAACAATCCCTTGGCGGAAGATCAGTACCGCAATGTGCGCGGCAAGCTGCTGATCGAGCCGAGCGCGTTGTCCGGCTTCAAGGCCTTGTTGACGGCCAGCCGGACATTCGACAAGCCGGCGTCCAACGTCGTGAACGGAGATTTCTTCGATCGTAAGCTGTCAGGAACGTCGCTGTTCACCGAGTTTCGGGAAATCGAGACCACCAACACCATCGCCAATGTTTCCTACGCTTTCTCGGAAGGCTTCACCTTGCGGTCGATCTCTTCCAAGATCGTGACAGACCTCGCGGTCGCGAGCGCTCCGAGTTCGACCATCTACTTCCGCGACGACAACCGCGGCGGCGACGACTTCACACAGGATGTTCGCCTCGAGATCGACGACAAGTCGCGCAGTGGCGTCTCAGGTGTGATCGGTGCGTTCTACGGCGATTTCCAGGAGGTGACCGAGAGTGAGATCGCCGCAGACATCGGATTTGGCTTTCTCGTTCCGGTCCAGGTCGGAAACATCGCCAATGTGACGGAAACGAAAGCCGTTTACGCGGACCTCCGCTACAATGTCTTTGGCGGATGGTCACTGCTCGGCGGCCTCAGATACCAGGAGGACGCCGTCCGCAATTCGGCCAATGTCACGTCGCTGTTCGGTGACAGCACGTACGATTACGAAGCGGAGTTCAGCGTTCTCCTGCCGAAATATGGCCTAGCTTACGAAATCGACCAGAGCCAGAGCGTGGCCGTCACTGCGTCGAAGGGATACCGGCAGGGATTCACAGAAAACATTATCGCAACGTCCGACGTCAACGAGGTCGATCCCGAATTTGCCTGGACGTATGAGGTGGCGTACCGTCTCGTGTCTCCCGACAAGCGGACGACATTCGGGACGAACGTGTTCTACAATGACTATCAGGATCAGCAGATCACGATCGTCAACCCCAATTTCCCACCTTTTACGAACACGTTCAACGTCGGCAGCTCGCATTCCTACGGTGCAGAATTCGAGGGCAACTACGACTTCGGGATCGGATTGAAAGTTTTCGGTGCCGTCGGGCTGCTGAAGACGGAATTCGATGAATTGGAGGATGCCGTATGCGCGCCGTCAGGCGGGAGCTGCAAAGGTAACGAGTATCCAGAAGCACCAAACCTGACCGTTTCGGTTGGCGGCGTATACCGCCACGACAGCGGTGCTTTTGCGGCCGTCGACGCGAACTATACCGGCGACTATTACAGCACGGGCGATATCAACAATTTGGAGACTTTCAGGGTCGAGAACCGGATCCTCGTCAACGCCAAGGTTGGGTACGAGTTCGAGAAGGTCACAGCCAGCATATTCGCAAAGAACCTGTTCGATGAAGACTACATTACCGGCCTGTCTCCGACCGCGACAGAAGCCAGCATCGGAGATGGCAGGCTCATCGGCGTGGAACTGCTTGGCAAGTTCTGATCGCGACCCTCGTCGGCACCCCGACGGATGGCCCGCTCGAACTTTTGCGGGCTGAGGGGCAAGGAGCGTGCGCGGTGTCGGGCGCACGGCGGCGACGGGGCAGTCGACGCTCGACGGGGTTTGCCGCGACGACGGCATGGGCATTAATGTCGAGCGCACGGATCATGGCCACAGCCGTATCAAGCGTAGGCACAGGGATGCCTCGCTCCACTGCACACACTCCGTCGACCGAGCCGACGATTGCATCCGCCAGTGCGAGGTGCGTCGTGCCCTTGCGTCTGCGGGCGGCGCGCGTGGAAGATCTCCGGCGTGTCGTAGCCGACCAGCCGCCAGCGCCGTCCAGCGTGATCGACCGTGTCGCCGTCGACGACGTGGATGCCGGGACCCGGCGCGACGGGCGGCCCGTCGATCAGCACCAACGTCAGCGCGACCAGCAGGATGACGCAGGCTCCCGACAGCGCCGCCTAAGTCGGACGTCCGACTTTTCGCCACATCCGCCGTTCTGCCTTCGTTCACCGACAAAAACAGTTAATCCATTGATTTCATTGGTGCCGGCTAAGGGACTTGAACCCCTGACCCCCTGATTACAAATCAGGTGCTCTACCAACTGAGCTAAGCCGGCCAACAGGCCCCCGGGCAAACCCGGCGGACCCGCAGGTGCGTCAACGGCCGCCTTATAGCGCGTCGGATCAGGCCGTGCCAGTGACTGCGGACAAGCTACCGCAAGCCATCCGCAAGCCATCCGCAGGCTGAGGCGGCCGCCCCGCTGGCCAACCCGCGACGATGGCAGGCTTCCGATCGCCGGCCGGGTGATGTCACGCCGCCACCCTCCACCGGGCAAACCTAACCCGGGCCAGCTTGCATCGCGCCAGCCTGCGATGGGCAACCGCGGGCTCCGGCGACGATGAGCACGGGGTCACCGTTCGCGGAACGCCAGCCCCATCGCATCCACCAGCGGCTTTGCAAGATAGCTCAAGATCGAGCGTGCCTCCGTCTCGATCAGGACCTCCGCCGGCATTCCCGGAACCAGACGATGGCCAGCCCCGAGGCTGGCGAGTTCGGCTTCCGGGATATCGACCTCGGCGGTGTAGTAGGAGCGTCCCTGCTCGTCGACGGCCTCCGCCGGTGACAGGCGCGTCATCGTGCCCGCCAGGTCGGGCGTTGCCCGCGCGTTGAAGGCGGGGAACCGGACCCGGGCCGGCTGGCCGGGGCTCACCCGGTCGATTTCGTTGGGCGCTATGCGAGCCTCGACCGAGAGGTGCGCGCCTTCGGGAATGATCTGCGCAATCTCGCTGGCCGGCGTGATCACGCCGCCGACCGTGTGCACGGACAGCGCGTGGACGCGACCGGTCACCGGCGCGCGGATGACGATACGATCGAGCACGTCGGCGAATTTCCGCTCCGCTTCGCGCTGCTCGGCGACCTGCGCCTGGACCTTCGCCTCCTCGTCGGTGACTTCGCGCAGAAGCTGCTTGCGCGACTGGGCGAGCGCCAACTCGGCTTCGGCGCGGGCGCTGGTCAGTTTGGCCTGCTCGGCCTCCAGGCGTCCGATCTCCCCCAGCAGCCTGGCGGCTTCCCGCTCGAGCGGGGATACGCGCTGCTGATTGACGAAGCCTTTCTGAAACAATGGCCGCAGCGTCTCCAACTCGCGGGCAGTGATCTCGAACTGGCTCTGGGCCGACACCAGGAGCGCCCGCAGGCCGGTCAGGTCGCGGCTGGCCTGTTCGGCGCGCTCGCTCAGCATGGCGACCTCGCCCAGGTGTGCCGAGCGGCGGGCCTGGAACAGGGCGTGCTGGGCCGCAAAAATCTTGGCGACCTCGGGATCGCCCGTGTCGATGTCGGCGGTTGCGGTGAACTGGGCCGCGCCCGTGCG
This sequence comes from Hyphomicrobiaceae bacterium, assembly GCA_033765285.1. Classification (GTDB taxonomy): domain Bacteria; phylum Pseudomonadota; class Alphaproteobacteria; order Rhizobiales; family Hyphomicrobiaceae; genus Filomicrobium. The sequence continues at coordinate 29,784 of JANRIE010000018.1, forward strand.
CTCGGCGGCGAGCCGGGCCAGGTGAACGCGATACTCGCTGAGGCGCGCGCGCACCACGCCGAGGTTCGCCTGCGCCTCTGTGGGATCGAGCTCGATCAGCGCGGCACCGCGTTCAACGCGCGCGCCGTTACCGGCGAGAATGGCGCGCACAACGCCGCCGTCGGGGTGTTGCACGGCCTGATATCGGCTTTCGACGACCACCTTGCCCGTCGCGATCACCGCCCCCGACAGCGATGTGAAGGCCGACAGGACGAGAAGGCCACCGACCATCCAGACGACCGTGCGGTTGCCGAGTTGGAGCCACGGTTCGGTCGATTGCCAGCCGCCGCCTGGCATGGCCGGCGCGCGCGCGGGCCCCGTCAGCAAGGACGAGACAGTGGCGACGAAGGTTTGCAGAGGATGGCTCATGGCTGTTTCTCTCCCAAGAGCCCGCGTTCGGCGTCAGGTCCAGCGGGGCCTGGGGAGGCGTTGCGACGGTCGCTTTGGCGGCCGTCGCCGGTCTGGCTGCCCGGTCCAGGCGAGGCGGCTGGCCGGTGCTCGCCCCCATTGGCCATCGGGATTTCGCCCTGCAGCAACTGCATCACGTCGTCTAGCGGGCCGAAAGCACGCTGAACGCCCCGGTCGAGGTAGAGCAGAAGGTCGGCTTTGCCGATCGCCTGCACGCGGTGGGAAACCAGAATGACGGTCTGGCCGCGATCCCGCAGGCCGTCGATGGCCTGGCCGAGCGCCACGTCACCGACGCGGTCGAGATTGGCGTTGGGCTCGTCGAGGATGACGAGCGGCGGATCGCGAAACAGCGCCCGCGCCAGGGCGATGCGCTGGCGCTGGCCGCCGGAGAGGTAAGTGCCGAATGCGCCGAGTTCGGTGTCGTAGCCATTGGGTAGCCCGATGATGAGGTCATGGGCTTGCGCCTTGCGCGCCGCCTCGATGACCTCCTCGTCGGTCGCATCCGGGCTGAAGCGTGCAATGTTCTCGCGAACGCTGCCCGAGAACAGTTCGACCGATTGCGGCAGATAGCCGATGTGCCGGCCCAGGTCCTCGCCGTTCCACTGGTCCAGGCGGGAACCGTCCAGCGTGATCGCTCCCGATTGTGGCGGCCACAGACCGACCAGCGCCCGCACCAGGCTGGATTTGCCCGACGCGCTGGGCCCGATGATCGCGAGCATCTGCCCGGGCCCGACGCGAAATGACACCTGCGTCAGGATGACTTGGCGGGTGCCGGGTGATGCGACGCGCAGGCCCGCAACGTCGAGGGTGCCACGGGGCCTCGGCAGGGTCGTCCGACGTCGGTCCGCGGGCGTCTGCTCCAGGTGATGGTGGAGGCGGTCGAAACTCTCCCGCGCCTTGAGAAACGGACGCCAATGCGAGATCGCCTGGTCGACGGGGGCGATCGCACGGCCGAAGATGATGGTGGCGGCCACGATCGCTCCGGCGGTGATCTGCCCCTCGACCGCCAGCCATGCGCCAACGGCGAGCATCAAGGACTGCATCAGCAGTCGCAGGGTCTTCGAAACGGCAGCAAGTCCGCCCATGCGGTCGGCGGTCAACAATTGCCAAGCCAGCGCGTCACGGTTGGCCGCAAGCCACCGCGCCCGGATGTTGCCGCCCATCCCCATCGCGGCGATCACCTCGGCATTGCGCTGGGCGGTCTCGGCCAGATCGAGTGTGCGCGCCGACGCTTTGCCGGCTTCCAGGAGCGGCGCGCGCGACCGCCGTTCGCTCGCGGCAGCAATCACCAGCAGCACGACTGCGCCGACGGTAGCTGCAACGCCGAGCACCCAATGTGTGAGGAAGATCACCAGGAGATAGATCACCGTCCAGGGCGCATCGAAGAACGCGAGCGGGCCCGGGCTGGCCACGAACTGGCGCAGGTGATCGAGATCGCGCATCACGCCACCGGCCTCCCCCGATGAGCCCGTGACCGTGCGCTTCAAGGCCGCGTCGAACACGCGCGCTCCGATGCGGGCATCGAACTCGTGGCCGATCCGCACGATGAGCCGTGAGCGGACCAGTTCAAGAACGCCGATGATGCCGTAGACAAGTGTGACGAGCCCCGTCAGGGCGAGCAGTGTCGGGATCGAGCCCGAAGTGATCACCCGATCGTAGACTTGCAGCATGAACAATGGGCCAGCCAGCATCAGGACATTGACAACGAGGCTGAACACGCCGCAGCCGATGAAGACGCGACGGCTGGCCAGAAGGGCCGACTTCAACTCGCCATCGCCAGGCAACACCGGGCGATCCGGGCTCGGCGCCGCGGTGCCCTGACCTGCGATGTCTGGCGCTGAAGTGTCTGGCGCTGAACCGTCGGGCGCTTGAGTGTCCGGCGGTGGTGCTGCCGTTGACAGCGCGGGTCTTGCAACGGCTGGCGCACGGGATGCGGCAGGCGGCGTGGCGCTGGCGGGCGATCGGCTTGCAGTGACGCGCGAGCGGATGCGGGCGGTCGCCGCGGCGAGACGATGGGATGCTGGTGTCCCGGCGGCGGCCGGCGCAGGGGGGATCCGACCGGGACCGGAACCTTGAGGGCCGGCGCTTGCCGCATTTGATGCTGTGTGATGCGGCAACTGCCCGCCCCGCGGGGTCACGATGATCCCGGGGCCAGGCTCACGCAGCAGTTCGGCGAGGCGGGCGCGGGCTCGCGCGGCGTCCTCGTCGATCGGCACCGCTGATGTCTTCTGCGCTACGCTCACCACTTGATCCGCTACTCGTGCTCGCGACGCGGGACCGGCAGCAAGAGCTTGCACGCGCCCTGCTCGTCACCTGAGAAGCGGATCGTTGCAGAACTGCATGAGCAAACGCTTAATTGCAGTGCCGGAATTGTGCGCCGTCACGGTTGGGTGCAGGTGTCTCGGATCCGTGACTTGGCGCGGCGCGTTTAGACGATCATCATCCTTTGCGCGTACGGTTACCGCAGCCTTGATGTAGTGTTGCGTCCTCGAGGGAGTTCTTCATGCGCAGTCTCAGGTTTGTGGCAGTGACGACGGTCCTGCTCGCGCTGATCGTCGCGATCGCGTCCCCGGCAGAGGCCGGCTGGCGGCGTCACCATGCCCCGGTTGGCTGGGGTCACGAGCGGGTGGTCACTCACCACGTCTATTATCCGCGCTACCGCCACGTTTACCACGTCCACGCGTACACCGATCCGTACGCTTACCGCTACGAGCCGCGCGGTTACTATCCCTATTACAACTCCGGCTACTGGCGTCCGGCCCACGAGGTGTCGCGCAAGCGCTACCGCTACGCGCTGCCGCCCTACTACAAGGCCTGGGGAGCCAAGAAGCGCGGCTACCGCCATCGCGCTTGGCATGCCGAACATCATGGTCGCATCCGGCGTGGCCATTGGTGAGCCTGGTTCGCGCGCAGCCTGAGGTTGGCTGGGCGCTCTGACGCCGGCACGCCTCGATACGCCCGGTCGCCGCCTTCGCACCTCATCGGCTGCGATGCGGCGACGGCGGCGGCTCAGGGGCCGCTGCGAGCCTGACGCCGCCGAAACGCGACCATATGCAGGGCGACGGCCGCCGCGTTCGACACGTTCAGGCTGTCGAGTTCAGCGCCCGCATGAATGCGACACAGCATCGCGCAGCCCTCCGCCGTCGATTGTCGAAGGCCTTTGCCCTCCGCGCCGAGCACCAGAGCCACCGGTTTGTCGAAGCCGTGATCCTCGATCGCCGCGTCGGCATCGCCGGCGAGCCCCACGACCTCGATACCGGCCTCACGCAGCCCAGCCAGCGCACGGGCGAGGTTCTGCGTGAGGTGGATGGGTACGATTTCCAGCGCGCCGGATGCCGATTTCGCAAGGGTGCCCGTCGGTGGCGGACTGTGCCGTCGCGTCATGATGAGGCCGCCCGCGCCGAAGACCGCCGCCGAGCGCAGGATGGCGCCGACGTTGTGCGGGTCCGTGACCTGGTCGAGGACGATCAATGGCCGGCCGGCGTGGGCTGCCTCCGTCATATCCTCGAAACTCGGTTCCGGCAGCGCCGCAGTGACCAGCAGAATACCCTGATGCACAGTGTCGGGGCCGAGCCTGCGGTCGAGGTCGCGCGGGCTGGTGCGTGTGACGGCCAGTTCGCGGCCGGCGAGCGCGGTCCCGAGCCGCCGCTCCGCATTCTCTGTGAGATGCAACTCGTGGATGGGTCGCGCGGGGTTGGCCAAGGCCGCCTGCACAGCATGGAGACCGAACAGTTCGACGCGCTCCGGATCAAAACGCGGTCCGGCCGCCGCTGGCGGTCCCGACGCTCGGCCGCCGGACTGCCACCGTCGAACAGCGTTCTGCTTGCGATAGTCAGAAGACATTGGCGTGAACTCCGGCACCGGGCGAACGCCCCAGCCGTGATGTCTCACAGTTTTGCGATTGACAGAAGGGGAGCGGCCCACATATCTACCGCTGCCTCGCGGTCCGCTTGCGGGGCGATTTTGTTTGGCGGGCTGGACGTTCGGCATCGAGCCGGGACGCAACGAGCCAGAATCGCGATGCAAATCTGGAGGGGTGCCCGAGTGGCTAAAGGGGACGGACTGTAAATCCGTTGGCTTCGCCTACGTTGGTTCGAATCCAACCCCCTCCACCAAGCCTGCGCGCGTGCCGCAAACTGGCGCAAGGTCCCCCCGCGAGTTTCACGGATTGTCTGTTCGCACCGCTTGAGCCTGGTCGACCGTTCTTAGTGGCAGCCCGCGACAGATTGCGGTGCGAGCGCCCGTCGAGCGATCTTCCGTCGTGCCGTTGCCGTATACTGTCGGCTGGCGGTGTGCCGTGCGTGCAAGAGGTGCCAGATGAATCCGTGTGCAGTTTGGGTCGCCGGAGTGGTCATCGTAGCTTTCGCTGCGCCAGCTTCGGCCGCCGAGGACTATACGACGTGGCCTGTTCTCACGAGCACGTTCGCGTCGACCGGCGGCGGCGGGATCACCATCAAGGGCTACGACCCGGTGATCAGCAAGGGCAAGTGCATCACCACTTTCATGGCGGTGGAGCCTGGCGACAACCCGGCCGTCTACACCAACGTGATCGAGTTCGACGCCGTCCCCGAACAGGGCGGGACCCTGTGCACCAACGGGAAATGGCGGGCCTTTGATGGCGGTGACAAGGGCACGACGCCTTTCCGCGTGTTCTTCAAAAACGGGGTGTTCTACGGCAAGGGCTGAGGTGGCTTTGCCGTGTGGTGCCCGGACCGTTCATCGCCGCTGGCATGCAAAACGCACATGCGCAGGGTGCCGAGCCCCAATGCCCCGTTTGGCACGTCACTTGGGACGCAATCCGCAGTTCTCGCGTCACAGCCTCTTCACAGGACCGGGCAAACTGGCTATTTCCAGAAGCAAAGTAGCATGACTGCCGCGGGCATAGCATAGTGGTAATGCGCTAGCCTTCCAAGCTAGTGAGGCGGGTTCGATTCCCGCTGCCCGCTCCATTCCTCCCCCTTGGCCTCTCACCATCAGGCGCACCATGGATACGCTGACGACGTGGCAGCCACGGGTCCTCAGCATTTTGCGCGTCGTCTCCGGCCTCATCTTCCTGCTGCACGGGACGCAAAAGCATCTGGGCGTTCCGGCCTCTACGCGCGTTGTCGAGCCCTTGTCGCTGCCGGGGATCGCCGGGATGCTCGAGATAATATGTGGATTGGCGATCCTGTTCGGCTTCCAGACTCGCGCCGCAGCCTTTGTCGCCTCGGGACTGATGGCGTTCGCCTATTGGATCGCGCATGCCCCGCGCGATCTGTTTCCGACAAACAACGGCGGCGACGCGGCCATCCTCTACTGTTTCGTGTTTCTTTATCTGGTGTTTGCGGGCGGCGGTCCCTGGAGCCTGGATGCCGCGATCAAGACGCGGCGGTAGGCTCTGTCTGGGCCGTGTTCCCGCTGGAACCGCGGCAAACTGAGGCCCAGCCTAAGGTTTTCGCATCAGCCCGCCCCTGGCGGGCGCGTCCGACAGCGGAGACAGCCATGGTACTCATTGCCCTGATCGAGCAACTCAACGTGTCCGGCGACCTCGTTATCGTCTGGCGTGATGGGGAAATTTATCTTGAGCCGGCCGGCGATGGCGTGGCCGCGGGCGAGGTGCTGCCGGGCTGAGTGCGACGCGCCGAAGGTGACGCGCGCCGGTTGTGCGAAAGTCGCTGCGATGGCGTTGACCATCCGGCATGCGCGGCTAGACTGATCGTCAGCCTTCCCGCCGAGGCTGCCCCTGATCCCGAGGAGACGCCGATGCATGCAGCGTTTCGGCTATGCGCCATCACCGCAGCCCTTGTTGCGCTCTGGTTCTCGGCCGCGCACGCCAAGGACGAGATTTTTGCCAACCAGGATGCCTACGTCGCGCACATGGAGTTCTTGGGATACAAAGTCGAACCGTTGAAGCAATCCATCAATTTCACGCATCCGACGAATTGGAACGTCAGCCTCAAGAAGTACGCCGGTGGCCTGTTGATGACCGCGCAGCTCAATGTCAGCGAGCTGGATGACAAGAAGCGCAATATCCTGTTGAGCATCATCAACAAGTTCAACGCTGATGCGATCCTCGTGCGCTTCTACCTGTCCACTGATGAGAAAAGCACGCTCATCGAAGCGCTCTATCAGGGCGACTATGATCGCGCGCGCTTCGGCGAGTTCGTCGCGAGCTTCAATGCGTCGAAGCAACAGGCGACCGCCAGCAGCGAGTTCCGGAAGTTCTGGAAGTAACGCGCGGCGGCGACCGGCACCGCGTGGGCCCGACCTCGATGCCCCGTGGCTGCGGCACAACGCGGATAGCCGCCCCGCTTTGGCTCTTGAAGAGTTCGCCGCGACGCCGTAGAGCAACGCCTCAACGGACTAATCCGCCATGCCCGGGTGCGCGGGCGGACCCACGAGTGGTAAGGAACGAAACGATGGCCAAGGCGAAATTCGAGCGGACGAAGCCGCACTGCAACATTGGAACGATCGGTCACGTTGACCATGGCAAGACGTCATTGACGGCTGCGATCACGAAGATCCTTGCGCTGTCTGGCGGTGCGACGTTCACGAGC
>JANRIE010000026.1:0-14584 GCA_033765285.1 Hyphomicrobiaceae bacterium
GCACGTCTCTTATGCCTTCGTCCCGCTCGGCTTTCTTCTCATCGCGCTGTCCATCGTACGCGCGGACGTCATGGCGGCGTCGGCTGCCCAGCACGCATGGACGGCAGGCGCCATAGGCATGATGACGCTCGCCGTCATGACACGGGCGAGCCTCGGCCATACCGGACAAAGGCTCGCTACGTCGACGCCGATAACACTGATTTTCGTTGCGGCGTTCCTCGGCGCGGTCGCCCGTGTGGCCGCCGGCATTCCAGGTCTGCGGGATCAGGCGCTCGCCACTGGGGCAGTGCTTTGGGTGGCGGCATTTGCAGGTTTCGTCGCGGTCTTCGCGCCATTGCTCATGAAGCGGCGGGCACCATGAGCCGAATCGCACCGATGGACGATCCGCTCTCATCTGCTGCGGCGGATGAAAGAAGGGAGGGCGACGACTCGTTCGAGATCGTTCTCGCCTGGTCGGACAGGGTCGTGACCGTCAAGGCCGGAGAAAGCGCTCTCTCCGCACTGATCGCGGCCGGCGTTCCGATCGCGCCCGGGTGTCTGACTGGCGCATGCGGCGAATGCGCGACCCCTTACATCGAGGGAGACATCGTCCACAAGGACAGCTGCCTCAACTCGGACGACCGCGCGCGATACTTCTGCCCGTGCGTCTCTCGGGCGGGCACGCGCATCGTGCTGGCGGCGTCGTGAGCCATCGGCTGGTCGATCCGGGGCGATCCGGGGCGACGCTCGCCGATCGATCTTACGCGAAGCATCTTACCGCCTGCGGCCACCTCGTGACGTCGGACCGGTCGTCCGTGGCCGCAGGTCCTTCGGTCGCCGAGCCTTCGAGCTCTTTCGGCAGACCACCCACAGGCAGGCCCCTCACTGAGGGGACCGTTCTGTCCTCATCGCTCGAGACAACGCCGGGGATCGCGGCATGGCGGGCGGTGGCCTCCCATTTCAACCGTAGGCTCAACGACATGGAGGAAGCGGTGTGGCCCCGCCGGTGATCTCGAACTGCACTCATCATGATGCACTCCTGCGTGCGATGCTGCACGCGATCCGGCGCCGATCCACTCACTCCGGATCGGCGCCGGACAGCCAGCAGGCGGCCATGCCGCTTGCGCGGCTACTGCACGACCTTGGGAAGACTCTTGGCCTGCTCGGCGTTGACGCTCAGCACGACACGATCGCCCGACAGCTTGAACTGGTCCGGGGCGACGCGCACGCGCGTCTCGCCGAGCCCCAAGAAGCCACCGATGTCGGCGTGCAACTCGGTCACATGGCCGGCGGCGTCACGCTTGAAGTCGGCAACCTCACCAAGATTCTTGTCGTCGCTGCTGTACACGACCTTGTCGACCCATGCCTTCGCTTCCTCGTCGGTCAGCATCGGCTTGCTGCGATCGAGTTCCATCGTCGTGCTCTTCGGCGGAGTGATCGCAGACGGAGCGGTCGCATCGGAAGGTATCGCGGCGCGCGTTGCCGGCGCCTCGGTGGCCGTCGGTGCCGGAGCCGCTTGCGGCTGCTGGGCCGCCGTCTGCGCCCATACCGGTGTGGACGCCATCGTTACTGCGATCGCGATCGGATAGATGTTCTTCATTGCAGGCACTCCTTGCTGGTCCAGCGCCCGGTGGGGCGGCCAAGAACGGAATTGTCGCGCCATCAGACGCAGCAGAGACGGGCATCGCGCCCAGTCGTCCGTGGAACGCTCGCGATGGAGTTCAGTTCCGGCCTGAACACGGTTCGGGAGCGATGTGGAGTCCAAATCGCCGCCCGGCAACCGGATCCAACCGCACCACGCTTCGCCAATCTTCCGGCCTCTCCCAATGTCAACGTATGTCAATTGATATTGCGGCGGCTGCGACTCCGCGCCTACGGTTTGGCCGACTTACTTGCCGATCGCTCAAGCATTGGGCACGGCGCACACACACTTCGGTAATCTCCTGACCACGCTGACCGGACACTCGTTAACCTTGCAGCAGCGATCGACATGCTTTGACACCGCTTACGACCGATACAGGTCCGGGCCTGGCGCGTTCTGGTGCCGGCTGCGATTGGAACAAGATCTGCGCGGGAACACTCCTCCACGATGATCGAGAGTCCCTCGGAGCTGCGGACGGAGCCGCATTTGGTCGCACGAGTGTCTCTGTGCCTGTCGTCGATCGCGCGCGCAAGGCCCTACGCTCCAGCGCTGTTCGTGCTGTTGCTCGCGCTCCTTGCAACGGCGCTGGCGACGTCGATGGCGCGCCGGGTGGAGCAGCACACCGCACACGAGATCATGATTGCGGAAGCCGCCAAGCTTCGCGACGCAATCGAAGACGTCGGCAAGACCTACGAAATGCTCCTGCGCTCCGGCACGGGCCTCATCAACGCCGCAGGAACGCCGACGCGCGACTCCTGGCACCGCTTTGTCGCCAGTCTCGATGTCGACCGCGACTTCCCCGGAATGCAGGGCATCGGCTATGTCGAAGTCATCCCTCCCGATCGAATCGCCCCACACGAGAAGGCGCAGCGCGCCGCCGGTCGCCCCGACTACAGGCTCACACCCGCGGGGGCGCGCGACTTCTATACCGCGATCGTCTATCTCGAACCACAGAACTGGCGGAACGCTCGCGCGGTCGGATTCGATATGTCGTCCGAGACGGTGCGGCGTCGGGCCATGGATCGCGCGCGTGACTCGGGCTCAGCGAAGTTGTCCGGGCTGGTCATTCTGATGCAGGAAACCTCCGAAGACGTGCAGCCCGGCGCGCTTTTCTATCTACCCTTCTACGAGGGTGGGAAGGTGCCGGAGAGCATCGCAGCGCGTCGCGAGAAGTTGCGCGGCTTCATCTATGGTGCGTTCCGTCTGCGCGACCTGTTCCAGCGCTCACTCGCACGGCATTCGCCGGGAACGTTGCGGCGTGTCCGTCTGCAGGTCTATGCGGACAAGTCCGCCGAAGGCGCGACACCATTCTTCGACAGCGCCGCTGCGGACGTTACTCCCAGCCCTGTCCGTGCAGCCACGAGCCGAGACGACTACGCGCAGCATCTTTCCGCCACCATCGGTGGCCACACGTGGAATCTGCGGGTCTCGGCAAACCCCGCCTTCAAGCGTGAATTAGAGAAATCGCGCGCCCAAATCATCCTGGCGGGTGGGACGCTGCTATCGATACTCGCGGCCGCCGTTGCCGCGAGCCTCGCTTACAGCAATCAGCGCATGGCGGAGGCCGCCGAAAAGCTGTCCCGGGAAGTTGCTGAGCGCCGGCGGGCGCAGGAGGAGGTCCAGCTTGCGAACGGCGAGTTGATCCACCGCGTGAAGAATACATTAACCGTCGTTTCCGCGATCGCCGCGCAGACCTCGCGGCACACCGCGACGGTCCCGGAGTTCGTCCACGCCTTCCGGGACCGCCTGGTCGCTCTGGGACGCGTCCACGACCTTCTGCGTCCCGATCCGGCTTATTCGCCTGATCTCAGGTCGTTCACGAAGGAGCTGCTCAACGCCTACAGCACGGGTGGCATTTCGACCGCATTGGCCATCGATGGACCGGCGGTCTCCATCCCTCGCAACGAGGCTGTTCTGTTGAGCCTTCTGTTCAACGAGCTCGCCACGAATGCGACGAAATATGGCGCATGGTCCGCGCCCGGCGGCTCGATCAACGTCTCCTGGTTGGTCGAGGATGGACCGGCCGAGGAGGACGAGGAGACGGCCGAGCAGCTCGTGATCGTCTGGAAAGAGCATTCGACGCGTAAAGTCGACCTTCCGACGAGCAAGGGGTTTGGCACCAGCGTGCTGACCGCCATCGAACGCGGCCTGAGGGGCGAGCTCTCGGTCAACTATGAGACGGATGGACTCCGCGCCGTACTCCGGATGCCCGTACCCAGACTGACGACAGCCGGATTCGGCGCCAAGTCCAGCTCGCGTCCGGCTTGAGACTGGTTCGTAGCCGGGCATTCAATGGCCCCGCACCCAAAGCGGCGGCAATCAAGCGAACCGCGCCGGCTTGCTCAATCCCTGTCGAAGGCGCCGCTCCGGGCCGGGGACCGCAATCGTGCAGTCACCCGCTCCTGAACATGCCGTGCGCGGGCGATCCGATGCCTTAGCTCCTCATTCGCTTCCGCCGCCCTCTCGATGGCGCGTGCCGTGTGACCATCGACACGGCCGGCAACATAGTCGCTGATCAGCTCTGTGGTCTCGCGCGCTGAGCGAGCGCCGAGCGTTCGGCGTTTTCCGACGGTGGATTGTCCGCGTGGCGGTGGGCATCGCACCGGCATCCGGCTCGAGGGGCTCAGCTGCCACATTGAGACGAGCATGTCACAGCACGCCTAAGACGTTGAGGATGACGAGCACGGAAATCGGCACTCCGAGTAGCCATAGGATCACGTTGCGCATGACGACCTCCGTCTGACCAGGCATCTAGTCTGGGCTTGCCGCACGGGCTTCATCGAGATGCCGAGCAGCGGCGGCATTTGCCCTCTGCGGGTGGCTGAAACGCCAGACCACTCTTTCAACGCCGATCCGACGCGCCAGTTCCACGAACGATCGTCCGACGGCTATGCCAGAGTTGCGGATCGGCACGAGCCATCGATCATGCCGCCGTCCGCTTCTTGCTCGCCACTCCTGAACCGCCTCCGTCTCGCCGCGGCGCACCAACGCTGATCGCACATCCGGCGGTAGGCCCATAGGACAATGCGCCGACGAGCTCCGATATGCGCTCGAACATGAGTGTCCCGGCGCCGACACCCGTCGCCATCGACGAGGCCGGCGTGATGTATCCGTTGGCTTCGCTCTTCAATACAAAGACGCGTACGCCTTGGAAGTCCCTTTCGGCACGCCGCCTGATCAGAGATAGCTGCCTCGGCTCGAGACCGCCGACCGTCGCGATGATGATGGCGTCGAGCGGGCTGCGGTGTCGTGCCGAGTGCAATGAAGCAAGTGCCGACAGACCACCGGTCGACCTCGTGCACTCGACGTCGAACCCAGACCCGGCTCGCAGCGCCGCGCCAACCACCTCCGCCGCCGCCGCGTCGAGCCGGCCCCGCGCCGGGAGCACATGGATCCGTGGCCGCGTTTCGGTTTGCAGTGTCCCGTCGTCGGTGCCAGTGGCGGCATCATCGAGGTCGGACACGAATACAACAACCTCGTGCAACAATGCTCCGATCGCGTCGACGCGGCCCTCTTCGAGCCGTCCGCGGCGCTGGTCGGCAGCCGCCAGGCGCAGCGCAGGAAGCACGATAGCGTCGCTCGCGGCTACGATCGACGACGCTTCGATCGCATCGCCGACCTGCGCGATGGCCGCGGTCGCATCGTCGGCGAGGATGCGACCGTAGAATTCCTGCTCGGGGCTAAGCGCCTTTTCATCGCCAAGCAGAACACTCACGAACTCGAGCCCCGAGACGTATCGCCCGACCACAACCAGCAGCAGCGTCAGCGGCGCGGCCAGGACGAGACCGATCGGTCCCCAGATCAAAGTCCAGAAGCTTGCAGAGACGACCAGGGCGAAGGGCGACAATCCGGCACTCCTGCCGAGCACCAGCGGCTCGACGACATGGCCCATCAGTGGCTCGCCGATGACGAACAGCGATGCCGTCATGATGACCATGGACCATCCTGGATCGACCCCCGCGGCCAGCAGCAATGGTGGAACCGCCGCCACGATCGACCCGACGAACGGCACGAACCGCATGATGGCGGCAACGACGCCCCAGAGAATCGGATTCGGCACGCCGATCAGCGCCAATGCGATGCCGACGACGATGCCGAACGCCGCGTTGAGCATCGATTGCGCGAGAAACAATTGTGACAGTCGCGCCCCGGCATCGCTGATGGCTGCGGTGGTGCCGCTGAGGTTGTCGGTCCCCGCCACGCGCACGATCCGATCCCGCAGGTCCTGATATTGCAGGAGCAGGAACAGAGCGAACAGAAGCGTCAGTGCGATTTTGGCCAGCGGCTCGAGGGCGGTCCGCAACCCCGATAGCGCACTCTTCGCGCTCTGTTCTTCGCCATCGCCACTCACGGGCCGCGGCGATCCTCTGCCTGTCTCATCGGTGGATGTCCTCGATGTTGGCTCGGAAGCCGGTGCACGGGGCACGCCGCTCGACAGCGGACCGGAAGGGGATGACGCAGATCCGTCGGCAAACTCCTGACTGATCGCCGTTCCGAGAGTCTCGACCGCACGTGAGGCGCGCCTTATCACGCCGTCGTCTGACCCCAGCGATTTCACGTTGCGAACCTTGTCGATGAAGTTCTGGCGATACGTCGGCAGACCCGCTGCGAGCGAAAGCAGCTGCGCGCTGAGCACGACCGACATGACGACGACGAGCCCGAGAACGCTGCTCAGCACGAAACCGACGGCGGCACTCTCCGGTACGCGCCAATTGACGAGCCCACGGACGATCGGGCTCAGAATGAATGCAATGAGCGTGGCGAGGGCCAATGGGATGAGGATGTCACGTCCGAGAACGAGCCCGGCGATGACAAGCGCCATGACACCCATGGACGCGAAGAGATTGCGCAGATTGTCGGCGATCAATGGCATTCGCTTCTCCCCTCGAACTCGGCGGTTCGCGCAACCGCCCGATGCAACGCCCGATGCAAGATGCCGCGCGATTGCGCAGGACTGCGGCAGCCGGCACTTCAACGCGCCGTGATCGGATTCGTTGCGCCTGCCCGCAGCTCCGGCGACGTGCCGACAGTCCGGCTCGAAGGGAACTTCTCTCCACGTGAGACGTTCTGATGCCGTGAGCCAAGCGGAACCCCGATCCCGCAGCCGGCTCTGCGTCATCTGCAAAATGCACATCTGGGAGATCGAGACATGTCGAGCACCACCGACAAGATCAAGGGCTATGCGAACGAGGCCGCCGGCAACATCAAGCAGGGCGTGGGCCGCCTTGTCGGCTCGGAGAAGTTGCAGGCCGACGGCAAGGTTCAGGAGCTGAAGGGAGAGGCCCAACAGGCATTGGGCGATGCCAAGGAAGCGGCCAAAGAGCTGTACGACAGCGCCAAGGCGTCGAGCACCGCGGACACCGTCTCGGGCTATGCGAACAAGGCCGTCGGCAACATCAAGCAGGGCGTCGGCCGAGCGGTCGGCTCGGCGAAGCTCGAAGCGGAGGGCCATGCGCAGGAGGCCAAGGGCGACATTCAGAAGTCGTCGGGCGAGATCAAGCGGTCGGTTGGCCGCTGACGTCCACGAGGCAAGCGAGGCATGGCGCCCGCCTCGGCGCGCGCCATGCCTGCGCTCCGGCGGCTGAGCGCCTGCGACCAGTGAACCTGCGACCAGTGAACAAGGCCACACGGAGCAATGAGCAATGCTTGTCGGCTGCGCCGGGGCAACATCGGCGCAGGACACCGTGCAGACGTCATTTCCGGTTCCAACAATCGACGGTGGCAAGCCGGCCAGCGCGTGTCGCGACCCCCCACTGCGAGTATCTCGACGAGTTGGCGCGGCTGTTCCGATGAACCAACGCCGCCCGTCTCGTCATGGCCGCAGTCTCGTCATGGCCGCAGCGGAGGCGTTCCTACTGCCCACGGCATTGCCTGAGGCCCGCCCGAACGTCGCGGCGAAATCGTCAATCTCAAGCCTGCAACCTCGGCACTCTTTGCCCGCATTCCTGATCAACTCACCGGAGTGGATGGCGATCGCCGGCACGTTGGCTGCTTTCTCGCGCCTCCCGGAACCCAATGTCCCGCCGCGCGTTTTCCAGACATCGCATCAACGCGACCTCTCGGCAAACGGAGCACACAATGGGCAACCTCCTTCATTACGCGATCGTCTTCCTCGTCGTCGCGCTCGTCGCCGCGTTCCTCGGCTTCGGTGGCGTTGCAGGCACTGCCATGGAAGGCGCCAGGATCCTTTTCTGGGTGGCGCTCGTGTTGTTCGTCGTCTCGGTCATCGCCGGCTTCATCCGGCGAGCCTGACGCGGCTCGCGGGACCGCTCTCGAGCATCGACCCGGCTGGCATCGCCACGGCGATCGCCAGCCGGATTCGCTTCCACCGCGTCTTGGAGCCGAATGCATGAAAGCCCCCGTGCCGAGATCCGAAGTCGCGCGCACACCCGCGCGCCAGGCGACCACTATGATCCTCGTCGCGTCTGCGATGCTTCTTCCCACTCTCTCGCTGCTGCCGATCGGTGGCCTCTATCTCTGGGAGAAGGGGCTCATGCTCTGGTGGGCACTGGGCGCGCTGGTCGTCGTGATCACCGCCGCATTTCTGCAGAGGTATGTGCTTCATCGCGCTTTGACCTCGTCCGGCCGATCGCGTGGAGGAGCAAACCGGCCGCTCTCGGGCCCCGCAACCGCCGACGATCCCTTCGATGCCATTGCCAGCGATGCGGAACAGGCAGCTTGGCGCGACGTGCAGTTGATCGCGCGAACGGCCGATATCGACGCGTTCGGCAGTGCCGAGGGGCTCCTGGAACTCGGCAAGCGGACCGTCGACGCGGTCGCCCGGCGCCTCAACCCAGGCAAGTCCGACGCCGTATGGAGGTTCACCGTCCCGGAGGCACTGGCGATCACAGAGCGCGTTAGTCGCAAGATCGGCGTGATGGTCGAGACGAGAGTCCCGTTCGGAGACCAGTTGACCGTCGCGCAGGTCCTCACCGTCTACCGATGGCGCAACGTCGTCGACGTCGCTGAGCGCGCATACGACATCTGGCGCCTCGTGCGCCTCGTCAACCCAGCAATGGCGGCAACGCAGGAAGCACGCGAACGGCTGTCGCGCGCCATGTTCAACTGGAGCCGGGAGCATATCACCCGGCGGATCGCCGAGGCATATGTCGAGGAGATCGGTCGCGCGGCGATCGATCTTTACGGCGGACGGCTCCGCACGGCAGCGCATCGCGACGGCGGCAAATCCGATGCACCGCGCGGCGATGATCTCGAAACCGAAGTGATCGGCGATGCCGCGCCGATCTCGGCGGTGATCGTAGGCGCGAGCAGCGAACGAGCGCAGGTTGCCGGTGCCGTAGAGGAAGCCCGTCACCCCGCCGCCGACGACGTTTCATGGCATTCGACGGATGCGGTTTCGGCATCGCATGTCGGACGCCGGCAGCTCCTGCGCGCGGCGCGAGGTGCCGACGTCCTGATATGGGTCATGTCCGCCGCGGGCGGGCCGGCACAGACGGACATCGAAGCCTTGTCGCTCGTTCGCGGTGATTTCGCGCGAAGACCTAACGCCGTCGCGCCTGCCTTGATCGTCGCCGTGACGGGTGCACGCACCGATGCACCTGACGATCTCGCAACCTACGCCTCCGCGCTCCAAGCGCCCGAGGAAACGTCCCAACTCGAGCCCGGGGACCCGACCCCGCGCTTCATGCCGATCGCGGCGGTCGTACCATTCGGACATGCTCCCGCTTCGCGCGCCGCAGACGCCAGCCGTCTGACCCGGTTGATCGCTGCTCAGCGTGGACACGCTGCGCGAATACGTTCGCGTCGATCCTTCGAGCGCCGGGGGGGCAAGTCAGGCCTGTGGTCCCGAAGCCTCCGCATCGCCGGCTCTGTCGGAGGATGGACGGAATGGCTGCTCGTCCGGAACCGGCGTGCGGCAAGCGATTCTGACCGATCCACGGCTCCGCGCGCTTCGACCACGCGATCGCGCGACCGTGCCCATCGAACCGGCCGGAAGGAGCCGCTCGTGGAACCACGGTCGGAGTGACACGTTGAGTATGTAGCAGGGCGCCGAACTGGCGCCATGACATGAGATCCGGAACGAGTGACAAGGCCACCGCCGAAGCTCCGGGTGTCTCATCCTCAAATTCTCAATCGGCAATCAATCCGCGAGGAGCTCAGCCATGGCAACTGCAACCACCGGGATCCGCACGAACATCGAGGATGCCGCCCGCACTACCTCCCAGACCGTGGCCAATACGGCCGCAGAGCTGGCGACGAAGGCCGGCAGCCAAATCGACAAGGCACTCGACAGTGCCGAGGCGACCGCACGCGCCGTGGCCGAACAGGGCCGCGAGGCCAGCGAGCGCGTCTCAGAGGTCGCGAGCAACTTGAAGTCGGCCGTCGACATATCCGTTCGCGAGCAACCGATGACCACGCTCGCAGTGGCGGCCGCGGTCGGCTTCGTCGTGGGCGCGCTCTGGAAGTCGTGATCGAACTTGCTGCAGGCGCTTGAACGTCACGAGACACCAAGCACGAGGGAACGGTCATGTTCGGGACCATCTTCAAGAAGGCCCAGGCAACGGTCGACAACGCGATCGGCCAGCTGATCTATGGATCCCTGGTGGCCGTTCCCCTCGCCGTCGCGTTAGGCTTCGGAACGGCCGCACTCTCTCTCCGCCTCGAGCGGACCTATGGCGCGGAAACGTCGCATCTGATCATTGCGGGGATCTTCGCTTCCCTCGCGGTCCTCGGTGTGGTCGTATTCACCAACCGTCTCGGCGCCGCACAGCCCGAAGCGGAGCAGACGACCGCCGAGATGCCCGACAAGAGCGCCGAGGAGCAAGTTGCGCCCGCATTGGCCATGTTCTCGGCCGCGGATCGCGAGCTCCTGATGGCGGCGCTTACCACCGCGGGACCGATTGCGCTACCGGGTATCCTACGCACGCTGTACCGCAATTTGCCCTTGCTGCTGTTCGTCATCGCCGCGGCATTCGTGCTGACGCGCCCGGCGGTGGAAAATGAAGCCGACAGCGTCGAGCCCGCGGAATAGGCGTGTCGCGACGAAGACTTGGTGCCGAATGTTGAATTCGGCGTGCGGTTTGAGTGTTTCGGCACACCTGACGAGGCAGCAACGCGATCCCGGAGGGGCCGAGACCCGCGGGTCGGTCATCCCGGTCGGTCATTCGGAGGCCTAGCCATCGGCTCGGGGAAACGGTTGCTGACAGCCGCGAGACCAAGCCGGGGAACCAAGTCGACTGTCGTGCGTTCCCCGGTCTCGAATTGTGGCAACAACGTGGTGCAGCGCTCGCGGTCGAGGGACGGGGCGGAATTGGAGCGGCGGGTTCAATTATGGTTAACGATGACAAGCGGAAGTCGAAAATGACGACTGGACACGTAGAGGGTGCGACAGAACGGAACACGCGGTCGACGTCGAACCCGGTGGGCGACACCAGAGGAGGAAAGGAGAGTCCATTGCCACCCGAAGCACATGGTCGTATCGCGGCCCAACTGCGAGAGGTCTATGGCCAGATGCTTGCCGAACCCATGCCGGACAAGTTTGCACAGTTGCTCGACAAACTCGCTCAGTCGGACCCGGCATCCCGCGCGAAGCCGGAACCGAAGTCATGAGCGCCCTGCCACAGGACCACATGCAGCGCGAGCTAGCCGCGCTTATCCCGAATCTTCGCGCGTTTGCGCGGTCACTGTGCGGAGCTCCTGATCGGGCCGACGATCTCGTTCAGGAGACGCTGGTGAAGGCGTGGAAGTATCAGGCGCAATTCGCCGCCGGATCAAACCTCAAGGCCTGGCTGTTCACGATCCTGCGCAACGCCTACCTGTCCGAACGCCGCAAGCGCAAGTTCGAGGTCGAGGACGTCGACGGCGTTTTGGCCGAATCGCTATCGGTGCGCGGCGAGCAGTTGGGCCACATGGATTTCCTCGACTTCCAGCATGCGTTCGCACGCCTTCCCGCCGAGCAGAAGGAGGCGCTCGTGCTGATCGGCGCCGAGGGGTTCAGCTACGAGGAGGCGGCTCTGACGTGCGGATGTGCGGTCGGCACGGTCAAGAGCCGCGTCAATCGCGCTCGGGCCAAGCTCGCAGAGCTGATGGGCGTCGACTCCGCTGCGGACCTCGACGCAGAGGAGCGGGTGGTGCGGCACGCGAGAAGCGGCGCTTGAGTGCTTGAAAATAATCTTCGCCCCGGTGGAACCGTCGGCCGCCACATTCGTTGAAGCAACATCCGCACGCGCAGCCCGCTCGTCGGTCCTTCAGCCGAAGTAGAGGCAGGACGGGGAGGGCCGAACGTGCTGTCCGGTCAAACTCCGGTCGATGGTGTCGAACATGTCGACACTGATCGGTGTGAGCGGCCGGATGTTCTGGGCACTCGGCTCGTCGGACGAAGATCACTCTGAATGACATGTCCCGCGCCGATGTGAGCGATACCAGCACTCATGGAGTTGAACACATGGCAACCGCCGCAAAGCGAGTTTCTCCCGCCACCGCTTCGATGCTGGACACCGGCCTCGAGCCGAAGGACAGGAATTCGGTCTCCAAGGATCTGGTCGAAGTTCTTGCCGACACCTACACCCTTCTCCTCAAAACCCACGTCTATCATTGGAACGTCGTCGGCCCACTGTTCGTGCCGCTGCATGAGCTGACCGAAGCGCACTACAAAGACCTGTTCCAGGCCGCCGACGACATCGCCGAGCGAATCCGGTCCCTGGGCCACCCCGCCCCGCTGAGCTTCCGCCAGCTGCTTCCGAAATCCGCCGTCGACGAGGAAACATCCGATCGCTCGGCAGAGCAGATGGTCGCCCATCTGGTGGTGGATCACGAGAAGATAGTGAAGCGCCTGCGCGATGCCGCGATGGCTGCAGACGAGGCCGACGACCTCGTGACCACCGACCTGCTGACGGCCAGGCTCGCGTTTCATGAGAAGGCGATCTGGATGCTGCGCGCCATCATCGGAAGTGTCTAGCCGCGCTCAGTGTCGCCGCGGGGCTCGCGCCTGCGTTGAGTGAACCGTGACATGCGCTGGCGGCGACGCCCGCGATGCTCGAAGGGCGATGTTCGGAGGTGGAACGCTAGCCACGTGACCGGATCACCAGAAATGCCGTGCCGCGCGGGGATGCCGTGTGCAGAATTGAAGCGGAGCAGACTGGACTTGCCGGCATGATCCGCCGACACGTCAGACCCGCCTTGAAGATCGAAACGTCACCAAGCACATTAGCGTCCGGCAGAAACCGATCTGCCGCCGTGGGGAGAAGCTGCAGATGAGCAATTCCATCGCCGATCTGGTTGCGCCGCAACTGCCTTTCCTGCGCCGGTTCGCGCGAGCACTCACCGGCTCGCAGGAGCGAGGAGATCAATACGTCGTCGCGCTGCTGGAGGCACTGGTCGCCGATCAGTCGTTGATCGACCGCACGCTTCCGCCGCGGACTGCGACCTACAGGGCGTTCCTTCGTGTCTGGAATGCGCTGCCCATGAACCGGGAAACCGACTCCGGAACCGAAGGCATCGCCGATCGCCGCATCGAGGCGCTCACGCCCGAACCGCGCCAGGCGTTCCTTCTCGCGGCCGTCGAGGATTTTCAGCCGGAGGACATTGCGATCCTGCTCGACAAGACCGTCGGCGAGGTCAAGTCTCTCGTCGATGCCGCCAGCCGCGAGATTTCGGAGCAGCTTGCGGCGCGCGTTCTCATCATCGAGGACGAGCCGCTCATCGCCATGGACATAGAGACGCTGGTCTCGGATATCGGCCACGACGTCGTCGGTATCGCGGCCACGCGAAAAGAGGCTGTTTCGCTTGCCAAGAAGCACGGCCCGTCGATGATTTTGGCCGATATCCATCTTGCGGACGGCAGTTCGGGCATCGACGCCGTCAACGAAATCCTGCGCGAGATGAACGTACCGGTAATCTTCATCACCGCCTATCCGGAGCGTCTGCTGACCGGCGAACGCGCCGAGCCGGCGTTCCTCGTCACCAAGCCATTCCGCGCCGAGATGGTGAAGGCTGTCATCAGCCAGGCGCTGTTCTTCGATGTCAAGGCCGGCAAGCCCGAAAAGCAGGGTGCTGCGGCCTGAGCGAGCCGGCCGTCGCGCCGGCGTCACGGCGAACGCCCTGCCACAACGAATTGGCAATGAGCGGCGGAGGTTGAACCAGATGTCCGCGCAGAAGCGCGCGAGTGGCAAATTGGCAGGGTTGCCGAGCACGCCGTCGGATACCGATGGCCGACAAGGTAACGTCGTGCATGACCCTCTCCGTTCGGAGCGGGATAAAGCCGCCACGGCATCGGAGTGCGCTGCGGGCAAAGGCTCTGGCACGGGCGTCGCTCCCGTTTGTTCCGACGACGATGCCGACGAGACCCTGCGCCGATTGGGGCTCACGTCGACGCAGTTGCCGGGCAGCAAGCTGCTCGAGGCGAGCCCGGACTGTGTCAAGATCATCGACACGCTCGGGCGGCTTCAGTTCATGAACCGCAATGGCCGCTGCTTGATGGAGATCGACGACATCGGGTCCATCCGCGGCGAAGTCTGGTCCATGCTCTGGCCGCAGGTGAGCCGTGCCCTGGTGGAAAAGGCGCTCGCCGACGCGCTCGACGGCCGGGAGACGCGGTTCACTGCAGAGTGTCCCACCGCCAAAGGCCATAACAAGCACTGGGATGTCGCCGTCGCACCCATCGCCGACGAGTCCGGCGGTGTCGCGGCCATTCTTTCGGTGTCGAGGGACATCACCGCCCAGCGCGGCGTCGAGGCCAATCTACGCCAGAGCGAGCAGCACTTCCGCGCGCTCGCTAACAATATGGCTCAGCTTGCGTGGATGGCCGACCCGACCGGGCATGTCTTTTGGTACAATCAACGTTGGTACGACTTCACGGGGACTGCGTTCGAGGAGATGGCCGGCTGGGGCTGGCAAAGGGTTCTCCATCCGGACCACGTCGAGAGGGTGGTCGAGAAGTTCTCGGCCTCGTTCGAGAGTGGCAACGAGTGGGAGGACGTTTTTCCCATCCGCGGCGCCGACGGC
>JANRIE010000076.1:0-2166 GCA_033765285.1 Hyphomicrobiaceae bacterium
CTGGTGCCGCAGGTCAAGCTGCCGAAGCGGCTGGACCTGGCGCGGGACGCGGAGCGGGCTCACGACGCGGTTCCGGGGCTGATCGTGGCGAACTGGGTGGAAGGGCGAACCGGATGATCACGCGCGCGCGGCGGCGCGTCCATCGTCGCGCGCGGCACGACGGCGGCGGCGCGGCTCCTCGGTTTCGCCCAGCCCCTCGATGGCTACCGGCGCCTTGCCGGGAAACTCGACCATCAGCTTGAGGGAGCCGCCCATCGCTCGCACATAGCTTGACAGGGTCGACAGGAGCAGATCGCTCTGGCGCTCGTACTTCGCGACGGTCGCCTGCTGTATGCCGAGGGCTTCGGCCAGCTGCACCTGCGTCAGGTCCTTGGCTTTCCGCAGTTCCTGCAGCGTCAGGTATTCGGTGTGGAGCCGGTCGGCCTCGGCCTCGATGCCCACGCGACGGGCCGCATCGAGCGTGGCCAGCTTGTCCTTCAGGGTCCGTGCCATCGTTATTATCCTTTCCGTTCCGCCAGATGGCGGTCGAACCGTTCATCGGCCCGCGCGATCAGCTGCTTGTAGAAGCGCTTCTCGCTCACGCCCGACTTGTCCCCGCCGACAAGCAGGATCGCCTGCCGGTCGGGATCGAATGCGAAGGCGATGCGCCATACGCCGTCCGAGGCGTTGCAGCGCAGTTCCTTCATGTTCGCATGCTTCGACCCGGTCAGGGTGTCGGCATGCGGTCGTCCGAGTGTCGGCCCCTCGCGTTCCAGAAGGAGCGCGCGGGCCAGGATCGCGTCCTGAACCTCCGGTAGGAGTGCGTCGAACTCCGGTTCGAACTCCTCGGCAAACGAGACGGTCCACGGCATGCGATCCTCATGTCTTGGAAGCTATATAGCCCCGAGGCATTAATTTGGCAAGAACAGCCCGAGCACAGCCATGTCCACCCCCCGCGAAACCATCCTCGCCGCGCTGCACGCGCGGCTCTCGGCGTTGCCTGCAACCGCCTTGCGCGGTGACGTGCTGCCCGAGCGCGTACCGACTGCAGGCCTCCTGATCCTGCGCGACGGCGAGCCGGGCGAGCCAGAAGTGACGCTGTCGCCGCTGCGCTACCACTACCAGCACCGCGCCGAGATCGAGGCGGTCGTGCAGGGTGCCACGCGTGACGCAATCTTCGACACACTTTGCGTCAGCGTCGGCGCAGCGATTGCCGCAGACCGCACGCTGGGCGGCCTCTGCGACTGGGTCGAGGCGGAAGCGCCGCGTCCGGTCGATCTGTCCGTGGAGGGTGCCGCCAGCCTGAAGGCGGCGATTATTCCGGTCGTCCTGCACTATTCCACGGCCGACCCTCTGGCCTGACCCCACCTACGATAGGAGAACACGATGGCACGAGCCCATGGGGCGCGGGCGCAGATGGCGCTTGCGTTCGAGACCGTCTATGGCACCCCGCCCGCCTCGGGCTATCGCACGGTGCCGTTTGCCAGCACCACTCTTGGCTCCGAACAGCCGCTGATCGCCTCGGAACTGCTGGGCCAGGGGCGCGACCCGCTGGCCCCGATCAAGGACGCGGTCACCGCCGATGGTGATGTCGTCGTGCCGATCGACGTCGAGAACTTCGGCCTCTGGCTGAAGGCGGCGTTCGGTCAGCCGACGACCACCGGCACCACACCCAAGACCCATACCTTCCAGTCCGGCAACTGGACGCTGCCAAGCATGGCCATCGAGACGGCCATGCCCGAGGTGCCGCGCTATGCGATGTACACCGGTTGCGTCTGCGACCAACTCTCTTGGCAGATGGCGCGGTCGGGGCTGCTGACCGCGACGGC
Organism: Hyphomicrobiaceae bacterium; assembly: GCA_033765285.1. GTDB lineage: Bacteria > Pseudomonadota > Alphaproteobacteria > Rhizobiales > Hyphomicrobiaceae > Filomicrobium. The sequence goes on from JANRIE010000076.1 coordinate 1,809, forward strand.
CCGGCTGGTCGCGCAGGGCGAAAGTGTTGCGGCCATCACGGCCGCAGGCACGCCCACCTCGCTGGCGTTGCAGCGGTTCGGCCATTTCAACGGCGCGATCACCCGGAACGGCACACCGCTCGGCAACGTCATCTCGGCGGAGGTCACCTATTCCAACGGCCTCGACCGGATCGAGACCATCCGCTCGGACGGTCGCATCGAAGGAGCCGATCCGGGTATGGCCGCGCTGACCGGTCGGGTGGAGGTGCGCTTCGCCGACACCACGCTGATCACGCAGGCCATCGACGGCACGCCGTGCGAGCTGGTCTTCGCCTGGAGCCTCGGGGCCAACGCCAGCTTCACCTTCACCGCGCACGCC
>JANRIE010000003.1:0-58725 GCA_033765285.1 Hyphomicrobiaceae bacterium
TGTGTTCGCGGCATTGACCGCCGCCGCCGATGCGGCCCCATTCCCGCACCATCGCATACTCACCGAACAGCGTCTCGACGACAGATAGTCGGTAGTAGCGCGCCATGTTGCGCGCGCGGTCGATACGCTCAAGGTAGATGCTGGTCATCACCCAAGAATCGTAGCGAAGCCGGAATCGCGGGGGCAAGTGCTTTTTAACGTTGTCGTCTTGTTACGGAATCCCCACGCGACCCTTTATGTTGCCAAGCCCAATTCGCGCTTCAGGACTGGCGGCTGCTTACCCGTCATTTCCATGAGGCTCAGAAGCAGCGTATCTCTGATCGCCGCCTCCTTACGACCGGCAATTTTCATACGCATGGTGGATCGAAGCGCGTCGTCAGCAATCAAAGCGGCACGAAACCGCTCGATCGGCAGGTCATTGACCCGCACGAGATAGCCGCTTCGGCGACTGTCCGCGCGGCTCATGCTCTTGAGAGCCGCATCGACTTCCTTGAGCTCGTCTCCCAATCGCCGCCATTCGTCGACAAGCGCTATGGCACGCTTGGCCTCCGCGATGAACGACGGCTGAGGCAAATCGGTTGCGACCTCCGCAACCGCCGTTACGGGCAGCAAGGTAAAGGCCGTCGCCGCCATGCCGAAGGCCAGGACCCGCCGCCGGTCGACGACCATCTTCGCAGCGGTCGCCGTCCGAGTGCGATTTGAGGGCGTGCGCTTCCGCTTCGGTTGCGAGGCAGTGGCCCCTGCACGTCCCTTGCCTCCTCGCAACTTCGTAACGGTCGCCATCGTTCTCCTCCGTCTCGCGGTCAACGCTCGCGTGATCGGAACAATGCCGCAGGAATTCGGCGCCCTGATGGTCTTTTGCATCGGGCGGATTCGACTTCACGGTCCATCTCTTTCCATCTGCTTCAAGCCCCGCCTTTCGGCGGAGAGCGGCAGGATCCCCTGACTTTCTCGACTCACTGCTCCGTTCCCCAACTCGGTTTCCCGGAATCCAAGTCACACGCACGTCCTCGAGGATGGGGCCTACCTACGCCGGGTCACGCGATCAACAGGCTTTGCGCTCCATTCGCGCCCCGGGGGAAACCCGGGCGCTCCCGTAAAGCCAGTATGACGCGCGCCCCTATGGCTCCGGTCTTCACGTCCCCATCGGACGAGCGTGGTGCTTGTCCCGAACCGAATAAACGGAGCAACACATGAGCAAGAAACCCAAAGAATCCAACCGCCCTTCCCATGCCATCTGGCAGGTCTCGGGCGAAGGCGAAAAGTCACGATGGAACCGCGTCGGTTCCGCCTGGATGCACAAGGATGCCAAAGGCGCCAACCTGCTCTTCGACAGCATTCCCCTCTCGGGCCGCGTTGTGGTCCGCGAGATCACGGAGCTGGACAACGCCGCCGACGAAGGCGCCCAAAGCCAAGGGGGTGAGCAATGACCCCCGCCCTCTTCAACCCAAATGTCGACGATGCGTTCGACCTCTTCATCGGCACGTCGATTGGCCGCGCCGAAGATCTCTACCTCATCGACGGCGAGACGGCCTTCCGCAGAAGCGGCGGCTCCATCGAGACCTTCGATGTCGAACTCGGGAACGCGGGAGGTCAGCCATGACCTCCCCTACCCGCAAGAAGTTCCTCGCGACGATAGAAATCGTGGAGCAACACCAAGCCATTGTAGAGGCCACAGGCAGACGCGACGCCCGTGAGGCAGCCGACGATCTGTTCAGCGCGTGCAACGTCGACGGCTTCGAGTTGACGTACCACACGTTCCAGATCGTGGACGTCGAGGAACTCCCTGCCGACGACCCGCGGCCTGCCGTCAATCTGGAGGTGCTGTCATGACCGTCCGCACCATCTGTCCGTTCTGCTTTCACGCCCATGACTGGGGCTGGGAGGAAGCCTTTGACAAATTCGGGTTTGACGACGCAGACGGTCTCGTGATGACGGGTGCCGTGGTCGACGTACTCACGGCCGCGGGCTACGAGGCCAAGTCCGAACCATGGGGCGTCCATAACATCGTCATCAAGGTCATCTCGCGCGACGGTGTCCCACTCATACCTGAGAGCGTTCGTCTCGGTTACGACGATCCACGCAGGTATCTGCCGACAGAGCTCGTGGCCGTGCTCGACGGAGCCTTCCCCGATGGCGGCGAGGTGGCACCATGACGTTCGCCATCCCCACCTCTTGGGCTCCGCCCGCCTCGGTTCGCCATGTTCCGCGGCGATTGCCGAACGAGTTCTATCCGACGCCGCCTGAGGCGACGCGTGCCCTGCTCTCGGTAGAGGACTTCGACGGCGACATCTGGGAGCCAGCCTGCGGTGACGGCCGCATAGCGAAGGTCCTGACCGACCACGGGCATGCCGTGGTCGCCACGGACCTGCACGCTTACGGTCATGGACTGTCTGGTGTCGACTTCCTGAAAGAGCGCAGGCCTCGCGCTAAGCACATCGTCACCAATCCGCCCTATGGGCGGGGGCTTGCCGATTGCTTCGTCCGCCGCGCGCTTGCGCTGACGCGGGCGACGAACGGCAAGGTGGCCATGCTGCTCAACATGGCATCGCTCTGCCATCCCCGCCGCACCGACGAGTGGCGCGAGACGCCTCCCGCACGGCTCTACGCCATCGACGACATCGTCTGCTGGCCCGAGGACCGTTACGGACCTCCGCCCCGTTACTTCACGAAGCATCGCTACGTCTGGGCCATCTGGACCCATGACCACAACGGCCCACCAGCATTCTGGTGGCTCTCGGGTGCAGAGTTTCGCACCCAATTCCCCAAATCCACATTTGCAAATCCGAGGAGATTTTCATGATCATTGCCATTAATGCCATCCACGCCAACATCACCCTCATCGAACAAAGGCTGCGAGGTGCGCTTGCCCTTTCCGTGGACGCCAAGAGTGCCGCCGCACGGGGCGAGCAGAATCTCGCCATCGGCACACTCCTGCCCGTGGAGCACGACCTTGCCGATGCTGCCGCTCTCCTGAAGGCTGTGTTTGTGCTGCATCGGTCCCGAGCCGACACGGCGAGCCTTCCACACTGAGGTTGGCCGATGATTTGTCCGTCGGGGTCGCGCTAGTCGATGAACGCGGGCGTACGCGGCCCGCGCGGTTGACCCCGCACGGATCGGGACCGCGCCGTGCGCCCTTCGTGTGCCATGCTCGTGCGCAATTCCCCTAAAGCATTGGTGAGGGCTACTGCCAGTCTGTGTGCATCATCGGGCTCGATGTGGCGCGCGACATGCACGACATGTCCCGTCCGGTAGAAGATACGGACACCATGACTGTAATTCATGGTCCTATCCTTGTAAGGCTCCGAAACCTGCTCGACCTCGATGGATTCGATGTCGGCGTGCGGAAGTCTGCTTTGGCCGTTCTCGAACCATGCTGCCGCAAGACCGACAGGCGCGCGGACGCCGCCGTCGCGCCAGAAGGTGAGCTCACGCGTACGGCCGGGGCAGTGCACGACCTCGCGCATCAAGCCGTAAACCATGGCGGCCATGCCGCCGACAAGAGCGAGCGCCAGGATGAAGCCGTTCTCTGACGCAATGACCCAGAAGCCGGCGATGGTGATGAAAGACAAAAACATCGCTACATAGACGAAGAACTGCAAAACAAACTCGCGGAATGTCCGCGCCTCTGTCCATCGCGCACCAATGGCATTGAGAGTACCGTCTTCGTCCCGGTCCTCGACGATCTGGCAGCTGAATATCATGGCGTGCTCCTTTCGATGTCCAAACGCTGCATGAAGATGGGCGGTCGCCCCGGCACGAGGATGAGCTGACGACCCGTCTCGCGCGCGAAGGCTTGGGTGATTTCGTTGGCGTCGAGGAGACGTACGCTGCGCAGGTTCTCGCGGCGGCCCGCATCGCCGTGGGCCATGGCGTTTCCCGAAACCCTGATGGTCTGCGTCTCCACAACCTGCGTCATGCCCAGCATCTTTGAGAGATGCTCGGTCGTGGTGATGTCCGCGTTGCCAAAGGCCTGAATGACGCCCGCATTGCCGAGGAACGTCTCCCAGGAATGCGGGTAATGCGTCTTGAGCTGCGTGAGGTCCTGCAACACCGACCACAGCTTGACGCCGAACCCCGCCATGAGACCCGCTGCGGACTCGATGGGCCGCATATGACCGAGCGAGGGAAACTCTTCGAGCACGAACCACACGGGAAGCTGCCCGCGCGGCACGGGTGCCCGTTCCATCGCTGCCAATGCCTGCTGGATGACGAGCCGCAGCCAGCGGTAATGCGTGCCCATGCGCATGCCCGGCAGCACGAGATAGATGGAGAGCTTGCCCGAGCGCAGGTCCGAGAGCTTGAAGTCGGACTTCTCCGTGATGCGCACCACGTCGTCGAGCGGGGCCGTCTGCTCCTGCGCCGTCGAGAGGATTCCCTGCAACTCCCGCCCGCCGGCCGCACTCTTGCCAAGGAACGACGCGCCGATATTGGCAATGACCCCATCGAAAGCGGTCGCATTCGTCATCTCCGTGAATAGTCGTTCGAGCTCGGGAGGCGTGCCGTTCAGAAGGCGGCGTACCTGCCGCAGCGTCGGCAAGGTCGATGTGGACGCGAGAAGATGCAGCGTGATGCCGCGAATGAGATTCTTCGCACTGTCCGTCCAGTGCGGGTCCTTGTTGTTGCTGATGATGAGCGCATCAGCGAGCTGCGCCGCATCCGCGGCCACATGCTCGCGCCTGCCCATGCCGAGCTCGGAGAACGGATTGTGCGAGCCCGAGGCGACGCCCGTCTCGCCGAAGGGGTCGAGGACCACCACGCGCTGACCCATCCTTGCGCGCGCTGCGGCCGTCGCTCGAGCAAGCTCACCCTTGGGGTCGAGCACCAGCACCGAGCCCGGGTAACGGAGCAGATTGGGAATGAGCACCGTCGACGATTTGCCCGCGCGGGATCCCGCAATCGTCACTACGTGCCGGTCGTCGGCACGACCGAGCAGGCGTCTTTCCCATTGCCCAAGAAGAACCATGCCGGGCGTCCAGTCCCAACTGGGACCAAGTCGTGTGGGATGTCCCCACAGTTGCGACGGCGGCGCTTCCTCTCGCCCGTCAACGCCGGAGCCGCGCGGAGGAAAATCCGAAGTCTCCATGTGCTCCTCATAAGATGGCGATCGACGTCGCAGACGACGGCAATACGCGTCACAGATGAATTGGAATGGCCGCCTTCGGCGGCATGGATTCGAGATAATCGCGGACCGCCGATATGTAAACGCGCCGGCAAATGCCTGGATTTATCGCGCTGCTCTTCGAGGTTCTTCCTCGTTACAGCTCAAAAATTCGGTTCGTACCGACGATTTTCTTTTGATGCCTGCGCAATGCGGGAGATGACGATTCTTCACGACCGAAGTTTGCCGAAGTGAGACGACGCGCCTACGGTCTCACCTTGACGCTGCAGGCTGACTGTAGCGTCCCGCACACAAGCGTATGTCACACATCCTTTTGTTCGACCTGAAAGAGCCCATCCTTCCGCCCCGCACGTTCTCCACGCCGCCGGGACCCACGTGACGCCAGTCACGTGGGTGGGCGCAGGTCCGCCTTGTCGTGATGCGAGCACGGCGGCAGCCTGAACGGCGTCGGGGTGAGACGTTCCCGCGTGCAAATAAAGTTCGAGAAAACGCGTTCCACCAAGTTACAGAAAACGGCTTCATTTGATGCCGAATTCCGTAATGCGCGCATATTGCGTTTTGCTGCGGCGAACAACAATAACTTGCGAATAACCGCAAAGCCAAAAGGGGCAATTGGGAGCGACGCACATACCGTGATGCAGAGGGGTAGCGAGATGTGGATTTGCTAGCAAATCCCACTCGGCAGGAGGGCCGCTCCGCTCTTCCCCTGCACCCCTTCCGGTCAGGACGCGGTTCCCGCGCCCCGAACCCAACTCTAGAGAGGCGTGACGTGCCGAGAATACCTGCGAGAGACGCGCAGCGTCGCAACCGTCAGATCAACATCCGCGTGAGCGACGCGGATTACGAACGATTGTTGATCGCCGCCACGAAGCTCGGACTCAAGATCACCGCCTACTGCGAGCGACGTCTCTTCGCCAAACGGATCGAGGTCGAGGTGGCCGAAACCGTTCTCCATCGCCTGGATCCCGCCCTGTTCGCGGAGCTGAGGCGGATCGGCAACAACCTCAATCAGGTGGCCCACGCCCTCAACAGCGGGTTGCCGCCGCATCTCGGCATGACAGCCCGCGCGATGAACGACCTCCTGCAAGCTCTTCTCCGCGACGACCTTCTCTCCCGTCGCCTCAAGGCCCTCAGGACGAGGACTGACTTCAATGGTGCCACGCCTCCAGAAACGGGGGTCCAGCTTCAAGGGCGTCTGCGCGTATATCCTGCACGACGCCGGTAAGGAGACCCGGGACAGGGTCGACTGGACCGCCACCGCGAACCTCGTCTCCGGGCCCGACGACGCCTGGTTCGAGATGTTCGAGACCTACCGCGACAGCGACACGCTGAAGGAGCGGGCGGGCAAGTCCGCGCGCGGACGCAAGAATACGATGCCCGTGCTGCACTACATGCTCTCCTGGCACAAGGACGACAAACCCACCCCCGAACACATGCGGGAAGCCGCGCTCTCGAGCCTGAAGGCCATCGGACTGCAGGATCACCAGGCGCTCATGGCCGCACATCTCGACAAGGATCATCTCCACGTCCATATCGTCGTGAACACCGTCAATCCCGACACGGGGCTGACGGCCGGGCTCAAGTTCACCAAGCTCGACCTCTCGAAATGGGCCGAGGCCTACGAACGCGAGCACGGCATCCGCTGTGAGGAGCGCATCAAGAACAATGCCGAGCGGGCACGTGCGGCCAAGACCCGTGCCCTCGATGCAAGCGACATCCTCTTGGGTCGTAAGGCCAATCCCTCGCGACTGCTGATGGCCGGGGCGGAGCGTGACGGAACATCGAAGAAGCCGTACGTGCCCGTAAAGCACAAGGCACAACACCGGGCCCAATGGCTCGAGAAGCGCGCCATAACGGACCGCATGAAGGCATTGCGCGCGAAGCTCGACGCCGAACTCAAGGACGCGCGCGACGCCACCTGGGAGCGCCACTTAAAGCAACGCGACACCTTGGACGCCGCCACAGACCATGCCCTCGATGCGGCGCGCGAGAAGATACGCGCAGCCTACAAGCCGCAATGGCGCAATCTCTACCGCTATCAGCGGCGCGAAGCGAAGGAAGTGGCCAAGCTCGCCGGCAATCCGCTCGAACGGGCCGCCTATGTGTTCCGGAACCGCGACAAGCTCGGCATGGCGGGCAAGCCCCTCGCCTTCCGCGAGATGATGCCGCTCATTCGCTCCCAGACCCGCCTCCAGAAGCGGATTGGTGCCGTACACGAGCATGAGAAGCGGACACTGGCTCGTGAAGCCAAGACCGAGACCAAGCTTGCAACCGACCGCGTGATGGAGCGGCATCGGCAGCAGTTCGAGACCCTGCGCGACCGTCAGGCGGTCGAACGCCAAGCCGAGAAGGTCGCGCAGAACCTGCGGCGCCAGTCCGTCTCCTTCGCCTCAGCCAAGGCCGGCCTGGTGCAGGAGCAGGAAGCCGCCCGCATCATCGCGACTGCACGACCGATCAAAGCGCCGTCGCGACCTGCTCCGCTGCCGGTGCGATTCCACGATGCGGCGGCACCGCCAGTGGAAGCCGCGCTCGACATCGCGGAACAACGCAGCACGCCGGCGAACGCCAACGCGCCGCCGCCCCTCTCACGGGCCGAGCAGATCAGACGCGATATGGAAGCCTGGCGGGCCCGTAACCCCGGCCGCGATCTGGGCCGGGAAATGTAGATGCCTGGCCCCGTCAGACGTCGAAATGCGCTGCCGGTGAAAAGCCTCGTGCCGACGGGTCCTTCTCGTCGAAGCCGCGGCAGTTTGCGAGCATGGCCGTATCGCCGATCCGATATCGGCGGCGTATGTGCGTATGCCCATGAACCCAGAACGGAACGTTGCAGAGTTGGGCTATGGCGTCGTCGAGGTCGCTCACATAAGCGCCATCGAGCCCGTTGCCTGCGAAGCGCGGGTTGATGCCCTGCCGGCTTGGTGCGTGATGTGTGATGACGACCGTTCGCATGTCGGGCTGGCGGGAGAGGCATTCCCGGAGCGCTTGCCAGGATGTCTCGAAGGCTCGCAGCGCATCCTCAGGCCGAAACTTGGCAAGCGTCTCGCGGCCCTCGGCATCGCGCTTGCGCGTCTTGACGAAGAAATATTCCCCCATCCGTCGGCGCACGCCGTTCATTGAAGTGTCGCTTCTTCCCTCGAAGTCCGACCACAGGGTGGAGCCGAAGAAGCGCACGCCGTCGATGACGACGGCCGAGTTGTCGAGCACTGTGATGCCCGGCAAATGTCGGCGCATGAGGTCCGCAGTGTCCTCGAACACGCCGTCATAGTGATCGTGATTGCCTGCAATCAGCAACACGTGATCGAAGTTGCGAATGGCCATCTCAGCGAAACGGGCAACGCGTCCCCGCTGCTCGACGCTGTACCTGTCGGTGCGGGTAGGATCAAGGCAACGGGCATGGCCGAGATCGCCCGCCACGATGAGCACATCCCCTTGGGGCAATTGCCAGGGGAAGCTCTGGGACTCGAGATGAAGGTCGCTGAGGTAGTGGCAGCGCATGACGGCAGGCTCCCCACGAATCGGAAAGACAAGCCGAGAATGGGCCGGATGCGCAGGATTGTCGGTTAAGCGGCGTTAACGCTTCGTCCGATAGTGCGCTAGCGCCAACTAGAATCGTACAAGGCGAGGCCGGGGCTGTTCTCTTTATCTTCGGCTCTCGGATTCGATCCGATGCTGGTTTATGTCGGCCGAAGCCGACGCCTTATAGTGGCATGCCCGAACATTACAAATTGATCCGCAGACCACGTCAAGCCATTGAACGGAAAATTAGGTTGCAGCCGAACTATGGGCCGGCAAAGCCTCAAAGAAGCGTCGAATATGCTCCACCCGGGTGGCAATCAGGCATCCCTCCGAAGACGGCCAGCCCCAGACAATGCCAGTCACCTCAGCCAAGTCAGGGCTCCACTCTCGCCCTTCCATCAGACATGCGACCGCCTTCGTATCCCAGACGAGTGATCCACTTAGCCCCGGCGGCGGCGGCAACTCAGCCTTCTCCCCTCGCGCCGTCTGCGCGAGATCGGGACGATACGGGACCGCAAAGTGGTGGATCGCATCACATCTGGAGTCTGCTGGTAACGCCTCCTCCTGGCTGAGGTAGGCGGTTCCCGGTGCATACAACGTACCGAAAAGGAACTTTGAACGCTGACCGGCGTGTCCTGCGAGAAACAACAATTCGCTCGCGACCGGCGCATGCCTCGTCGCGAAGCGGACTTCAGGGACGGCCTGCGCTTGGTGTTTCACGGCCTCCCACACCGCACGATTGATGACGCTCGCGGCAACATCCTCGGGATGCGGCCAGGCCACGAACGGGTTTTGCAGGCGGAAGACCTCATCACTGCCGAAGAACTGATGCCCGAGTGACCCGTGCGCCAGTTCGGCCGCGACATGTTCGTTGGTCAGCAGGTATGCGGTATTCCCGAACACGCAGTACGACCCCGTCCCCAGATGCTCCCCCTCTTCATTGGTGATGACCCTGGAGATCGGAGTCACGACCGGCATGACGTACTCGCGCATCGCTGCCGTGACGATCGCATTCATCGCCGTCCACTCGTCCACGTCCATCATGCCACCGTCCCTGAGTTACCAGTGCTGATGAAGTGCGCACGAGGACTCTCTTGCAGCAAGGCACAGCGCAGCAATGCCGAAAGCGCCCCGCGCGGCTGAACCGCGAAGCGCTTGCGTGAACCGTCCCGCTGCGTGAACCCAGCGTGAACGGCAGATCGGTGATTTGGGAAAGCTTACGTAAGTACTTGATTTAATTGGTGGAGCCGAGGGGAATCGAACCCATGACCTCTGCAGTGCGATTTACCGGAAGGTGTTACTCAGCATTGCGAATATTTTCTAATACTCCTTGGTTATCAATATGTTGACTGCGACACAACATTCCGTTTACGCGCACAATTTTGCCGCAACGTGTGTGCTAATGTGTGCTAACTAAGACCTCTGCAGTGCCCATGCCGAGCAACAGAATCGAGCCCGGCTAGCACACATCAGCACACTTTCGAGGCCCGTAGCACACATGTCCCGCACCGCCCACGCCCGCATCACCAAGGGCGTCGTCGACCGCCTCGGAAAAGGGCAGATCGTCCGCGACACCGATCTCATCGGCTTCGGCGTGCGCCGGCAGAACGGCGCGCCTTGCTACTATTTGCAGAAGCGCATCGGCCGATCATTCCGGTGGATCACCATCGGCGCTCACGGGGCGCCGTGGACCCCCGACACGGCGCGAAAAGAAGCCTATCGCCTGCTCGGCCAGATCGCCGGCGGCGAGGAGCCACGGCTCAAGCGGAAGGATTTGACCGACAAGCCGACGCTGCAGGAAGTCGCCGAGCGCTTCCTCGACGAGTACGGGGTGAGCCTGAAACCGGCCTCGTATGAGAAGTACCGCTTCCTGCTCGACCGCTATATCATCCCCGAGTTCGGCGATCGCCTCATCGAGCGGATCGAACGCCCCGATGTCCTGCGCCTTCACACCGGCATGGCCAAGCGCAAATCGCTCGCCAACTATGCCGTGGCCGTGCTCTCCAAGCTCATGAGCTGGGCCGAGGAGCACAACCTGCGCCCGCCCCAGTCGAACCCCTGCTTCCATCTCAAGAAGTACAGGGAGAACAAGCGGCAACGCTATCTCTCGACCGAGGAATTCGCCCGGCTGGGCACCGTTCTCGACCGCGTCCAGCTGCTGGATACCGAGAAATTCTACATCACCTCCGCCATCCGTTTGCTCTTGCTGACCGGTGCCCGCGTCGGCGAGATCATCACCCTCCAGTGGCGCCACGTCGATCTCGAGCGGCACCTCCTGCTCTTGCCCGACAGCAAGACCGGCCAGAAGGTCATTCGCCTCAATGCCCGCGCAGCGGCCATCCTGCGAGAAATTCCGCGTATGCCGGACAATCCGCACGTCATCATCGGGCGGCGGCCCGGCGCGTGTCTCGTCAATCTGCAGAAACCCTGGCGACGCATTCGAGCCGAGGCAGACCTCTGCGACGTGCGCCTGCACGATCTTCGGCACTCTTTCGCCAGTGTCGCGGCTGCTTCAAGAGGTTCGCTGCCGATGATCGGGAAACTCCTCGGCCACAGCCACACCCGAACGACAGCGCGCTACGCTCACCTCTCGGACGATCCGGTGGACGGCCTCAACAACAGCGTCGGCGAAAGGATCGCAGCCGCCATCGGCATGGTGAGCGATCGTAAGGAGTGATGCAGACCGCTGGTCTCCCCGCAGTTCAGCCCGGCGATGGCAGCTTGCGAGAGTGTTGCGGTAAAACGCCAGACGCCATCAGTGCCTCTTGTTGACCCGGAGCCGACGAAGTGCGCGGGCTCAACACTCATGTTCCAAATTTGCCGAACACAGTGACAGCGACGTGTTCACTGCAACAAGCTCACTTTTGAGAGGCCTTGGCGGCAGTGGCAGCTAGTCACCCGAGACCGTCTTCGTTCTCATTTTCGAGACGGACCAGAACCGACCACCCGGCGACACGGACGATCAGACGGCATGTACTTTCCGTGGACGCCAATTTTGGGGGGCGTGGGCGCAAGAAAGCGGATTTCCGCATCCGACTGTTGGGCAGCCTTGTGAAGCTCTTTGACGTTTGGATTGAACCGGAGGCTGGGTGCTTCGCACTCACCCCGCCTACCGGCTGGCCACCACAAAGATCTGGGATGCTGCAGCTTGTCGCTGTAGCCACAGCGTGCGTGACAAGATTGAGAATTGTGACAGGGAACATGGCAGCCCGGGACGTGTTCCGCGGGCTGGGCACCAGTTCGATATCGTCGTCATGCGTTGGGTGCGATGACGGCACCGAGGCCGTCATCGGGAGGCTACTTTAATTGCCGAATGGGTTCTTCCAGCCGCCCTGGACGGGTGCCTTTGGTGGGAACGCGACCGCCAAGTAGTCGAGCACGTTGTCGAGGTCCTTGTCCTTGAGCTTCGGCAGGTTGTGCTTCGCCGTCATCCAGGTGAGCGTCTCCGCCCACGTGTCGCGCGTCATGCCCTGCGCCGCCACGATCCGGAAGCTGTGGCACGCGGTGCAGGCGTAGAACGTCTCCTCACGATGGGGCGCATCGGGATAGAGTTCCGGCCGGTCCTCGGTCGACTGCGCGCGCGCCGTGCCGCTCGCGACCGCGAGGGCGATCGCAACGATTGCCGCGGACACGCGGGCCGGGCGGCCGTATGCGACCGCCCGTTTCGAACTGTGATGAAGCGACATTGTTCTCTCATTCATCCGATCAGCACTGCCACGCGATGCATGGGGTTGGCCCCGTAGCCTTGCGGGTTCCAGCCGCCGGCGACGTGGGGCTGCGCGCGCCCCTTGGTATCCGTCGCCCGTACCCACAGCTCGTAATAGCCGTCGCTCGGCAGCGCGACTGTCGCCGTCCAGCGCCGCCAGTCGTAGCGGTTGCGAGCGTCCGCCATGTTCACCTGCTGCCAGGTGGCACCGAAGTCGAGCGAGACGTCGACCCGGCCGACGCCCTCGTGGCCGTCCCACGCCGCGCCCCGCAGTGCCAGCGATCGGGTGCCGGCCGCGAGTTTGGTGCCGTTCGCCGGATTGGTGATGATGCTGCGCACCGGCATGTCGGTCATCGTGCGCATGTTGGCGTTGTCGGTCTTCCCGCCCGGGATCATCGGCTTGATCGCCACCGAGTAGGAGGTGCCGCCCATGCCCTGGCCGTCGTGGACTTTGTCGCGGATCCAGATGCGCTTCAGCCACTTGTGGGAGGCCGAGGCCGGGAAGCCCGGCATGACCAGCCGCAGCGGGCCGCCGTGGATGTTCGGCAGCGGCTCGCCGTTCATGGACCACACGAGATAGGCGTGCTCGCCCATGGCATCGGCGATCGGAACGCCACGCGACAGCGCGTCCTTGGTCTCGTCTCCCGAAAGGTGCCGATCCGCCCCATAGTGCCCGGTGTGGACTGCGCTCGGCTTCACGCCCGCCGACTTCAGGACCTCTGCCAGACGGACGCCGGTCCATTCCGCACACCCTGCGCCACCGTTCGTCCACTGGTTGCCGCGCGTCGTCGGCTGGAAGAACGAGCGGCCGTTGCCGCCGCACTCGAGCACCATCCGTTGCGTGACAGCCTTGTACTTCGACTTGAGCTCGCCGACCGTCAGCGTCAGCGGCGTTGCGACCTCGCCGTCGATCTTGAACGACCAGGCGTCCGCGCTTGCGGCCGGATCGGGCGGGGTACCGTTGTTGCGGATGAAGAATTTTGCGATCGGCGTGGTGTCGTCATCGAGCAGGTGCTCGGGCGTCTCCGCGACCAGCGGCCGGTCACCGAGGACGACGAGCCCGTTCGCTTTGCCGGGGAACTCCAGGATCTGCGGGCCTTTCGCGGCGGCCGGGGCCGCTGGCGTCGCCGGCTTGGCCTCCTGAGCGAGGGCTGCGGGAACGAGTCCCGCCGGCATGTTGGCTGAGAACGGGATCGCGCCGCCCACCGCCGCCCCCATCGTCACGAGGCCGGCGCCACCCAGAAATCCGCGCCGCGTCGCATCGGTGCGCCGGCCGAACACCTCCGCATCGGCGCGGGCGGGGTCGTCCTGATAGAGTTCGCTCAGCGAGCGCTCGCGCCTCGTCGTCATCGTGTTTCCTCCTGTGCGCCACTGCGGGCATGCTGACAGTGAGGATGAGACGAGCGAGGGCGCGGAATTATTCCATCACCGAAATCGGATCAGGCGAGGCAGGGTCGACCGTCACGCCACGCGGCGGCGAGACGCGCGCGGGCCGCGGCATCGGCGATTGCGGGCACCTCGTCGCCGAGCAGCGCACGGACCAGCGACACGGCAACCTCGAACCGTTCCGCGGGCATCGCCGTTGCGCGCACGATCACGGCATGGCGGGGGCTAAGCCACGCGCTCGCCTGCTGCCCGGCGAGCCGCCCGATGTCGAGCTGCTCGTTCGCCGAAGCGAGATGGACCGAGAGGCGGCACCCGCGGGCCCCGCCGAAACCGATATGGAGGAATCCGGGCGCGTCCTGAATGCGCCACAGCGGGACGAGGCCGATCACGGCCAGGTGCTCCTCCAGCGCCGCGGCGACGGGCGGCACCACGGCTCGGTCGGTCGCCGATCGCGGGCCGGCCGTCAGCGCCGCGGTCACGAAATCGGTCGGTGCAACCGCGGGGGTCTGATGACCGAGCCCGAGCGCAAGCACCAGCAGCAGGGCGGCTGCCACTGCGCCGAGCCCGGCAACGATGCGTCGCGCAGGCGACCGGCGCACCGGTCCCAGCGGCGGCACCGGCCGCTCGGCCGCAGGCGGCTCCAGCGCGCCGAGCTCGCGCTTCAGCGCGACGATCGAGCACAGGGCGGCGCTGGCCGATGGCGTGCTCGCGACGAGGCGCGCGGTCTCCACCTGCCGTTCGGTGCTCAACTCGCCGTCGGCCAGTGCGTTGAGTGCGCACCAGCCGGCCTCGCCGATGCAACCGTCGGACGTATCAGTCTTTCGTTCCATATCGAACCGGTATAACCCTGACAGTCGTGCCGCTCACCTTCAATAGCAGTGCCGCCCGCCCGCGGGACAGCCGGCTCATGACGGTGCCGACCGGAATGCCCATGATCTCGGCCGCCTCCGCATATCTGAAACCATCGAGGTCCACCAGCGTTATGACCTCGCGCAAAATCGGCGGAAGATCGTCCAGCGCCTGTTGCACCGAGATGGCCGACAGCGTCCGCTCGTCAAACGACCAGTCGGCGAGGTCCGGGACGTCGATCAGACGCTCGCGCTGGGCCTTGCGAACCTCGTCGATCAGCAAGTGGCGCAAGATCTGGTAGACGTAGCGTCGATAGGCCGGGGGATCGAGCGGGACGGTGCGCGCGGCAAGGACCCTCACCGCCGCTTCCTGTGCCGCGTCGCGCGCCCGCTCGCGATCCCGGGTCAGGCTTCGCGCATAGCGGTTGACCCGAGCCCACTCCGCCTCGAGTTGTTTTCGTCGCTCGTCACCCTGCTCGCGCATAGACCCCGTCCGGAAGCGACTGGCCAAGTACGTTCCTTTTCGTCGCTCAAGCTCGCATGTTTGATGTCGCGAGTTCAAGGCGCAACGAAATTGCGCCAGCGTCTGCTCTCGCTACACTTAGCTCCGGCTAGCTCAGACGGTAGCCAATGGCGGCCTGGTCCAACTTGATTTCTGGTGGTCAGGGGCAGGCCAAGCCCGCTCCACCACGCCCGCGCCGCGCCCGCTGGTCGCCATCGAGCGGCTGTCGGGATCGGTCAACGAGACCTGCTCATCGGCTGAGGCCAGCATCCGCTTTTCGTGCGCCTTGAGCTTGCGCATCTCGTCCTTGAGCTTGCCGAGCTTCTGCTTCAGGTGCTCGGACTTGATCACCAGCGCCATGCTCGGCATCTGGTCATCTGCCTGGTCGAGTTGGCTCAGATAGCGCGCGACGCACGCCTCCAATTGCGCCCGGCGGCGCTCGACCTTGCCCTTGGTAAAGTTACGGTCGCGGTTGTTCACAGCCTTGAACTTGCTGCCATCGATGGCAACGCTCGCCGTTGCCGCAGGCTCGGTGCCACCGAAGCCAAGTTCGCTCAAATCGAAGGAATCTAAAACACATCGATGGCACGAACTGGGTTGTCCTCGTCGGCCCAATCGTCGAGGCACTCCGGCAAGAGCGTCGATTGAGCCCGATCCGCGCCTTCGATGAACCGCTTCATCATCCGCTCCCGGAAAATCGAAAGCAAAATCTAGCCGACTCGGTCTTTTCACGCAGCCAGGGTCAGCCTCGCCCGATAACGGCCCGAACCCGGCTGCATCGATGATCCCCCCAAAACCGACCGTTCGCTGCCATGAAGTTCGCAGTTTTCGTTGCAGCGCAACGAGTTCTGCGCTTCCCATCACCTAGTCACCGCACCCCAAAAGCACACGCTGTCTGACGATCAGTGTCTCGTGACGGTAGAAAGTGGCCCTGTGCAGAAAGTCGCCTGACGGAAGCTCCTGAACCCATCGCGTCGGTTGTCTCTTGCCGCGGCGCCCAAAGGGAGCCGCTGCGAAAATTCGCCCGACCAGTCATGCCGGCCGGGCGGGAAGATGCGCACTTTCAAATGGTTGCGGTTGAGACCTACCCGCTTTCGGACGTCGACGTGCGGCGGTGGCGGCTGAGCCAGGCGATCACTTCGGCCTCATTATAGCGCACCGGCGAGCGCTTGCCGCCGCCGAGCTTGTGGTAGGGCAGCGGATCCCTGCCCCCTTCGACCCGCATTCGCTCAAGCGTCCGATGCGAGATCCCGAGCCTCAGGGCGAGCGCCTTGCCGGACAGCAGAGTGGGGATGTTGGACGGCGCGATCGGCCCGCTGCGGCGCACGGGCTCCGAATTCACGAGCGCCTTCGAGCGCGGGCGTTCGACGGGACCTGGCGCGGCTGTAGGTTCGTATTCCGGCCCGGTCAGGGGCAGATTGGGCTGCAACGGACGCGGATCGGGATCGTTCGCGTCGGTGCGGCGGGCGAAGAACTTGCGACGGAAGTAGGGGTGGTTCGTCATGGCGTGTCTCCTCAGGCTTCGGGGTGGTGGGGATCGGTGGCAGAGGACTTCGGATCGTGGTTCGGGAGTCTGTTGCGGGCCATCGCCGCCTCGACAGAGGCACGGTCCTGCTGCAGCTCGCGATAGCGGCCCCAGATCGCCTGGTTGTGCAGCGACAGCGAGCTGAGCCGCAGCACGCCGATCTCGGCGGCGGCGACGGTTGCTGCGATGGGCGGGACGATCAGGGTCGCGATCTCGGACCATGTCAGGAGATCGGCGAACCGCATCGTGATCGCGGTCATGCCGATCGCGACCGGCAGCGTGGCGACGAGCAACGGCCGGCGGCATTCGACGTGGTCGATGTCGCGCAACATGATCGTCTGCCGCGGCGTTCTGAGACACGTTTCGGTGACGCGGATGCCGCGGACGACACGAGGTTCAGTTTGCTCGTTCATGAGTTTGCCTCCCCGCCGCAGTGGCCTTCGCGGCGTTTGCGCGCCATGTGGCCGCCGATATCGCCGACGCCGCTTTCGGAGACGATCCGCAGCGTCAGCAGATGGATCGTGACGTCACGGCGCACTTCGCCGTCGCGCACGGTCGCTTCGACCAGACAGCGGCAGAAGGCCGTCCGATCGGGTGACGCCGCACTGTTTCGGCCATGGCCCCGCAGAGCCCCGGCGAGGCCGAGGGCGCCGCGGCCGAGATCGGTGCCGCGCAGGCTCTCGGCGAGGTGATCGAGCAGCGCTGCGCCGATCTCTCGTTCCGACCCCGTCCGCGACGTGGCCGGTGCCTGCTCGGAACCTTCGACGCAAGCCGGCAAGGCCTTAGTTGTTGCGATGCGACGACCGGCTTCCGGCGCTGCAAGGTAGGCGATCCCGATAAGTGTCGCGCATCCGACGAGCGCCTCGACCGGAGCCACCTCGAAAAGTTTCTCCAGCATTATCGAGATCCCTCCTCGTCCGAGCCGTTGAAATCGTTGCGGAGCTTTCGTTTGCTGTTGCCGTTGGCAGTCCTGCCGCCACCCTCTTCCAGCATGCGCGCCCGCGATGCGAGACGGTGGGGATGCGGTCCAACCGGAACTTCGTCCCTGTCGTCGGCACTTGCTGCTTCGAGACGAATGCTCTCCGTCGGCTGCGAGATTGACGCCGTGTCGTCGGCTACAGCGACTGGGGGCGCGATCGGCGGAGACAACACCGGCTCGTTGCGGCGCCGGGCGGCGTCGTAGAGCACACAAGCGACCCCAAACAGAACCAGGGGGAGCGTATCGAGGGCGATCGCGAAGGCAAAGATGCTCGTCAGCGCAGCAGCGTGTTTGACGACCAGGACCGACGGCGTCTCCGGATCGTAGATCGGCACAGGGACTTTGACGCTCAGTGCGAGGTCGCTGGCCTGATGGGCCAGCAGCTTGCCGAGACGCTTTAGCTCGGATTTCAACTTGCGGAATCCCTCCTCCTGGCTCTTGCGAATCTCCGGCCTCGCCGACCAGCGGGGCTCGATCTGCGGTCCCATCAGTTGATCGGCCAGGGCCTGGAGCGGGGCGACCGGGGTCAGTGCCGCAACGGCAATGACGGCCGAGCGCGCTTCATCGCCGTGGCGCTGCATGCGGGTGCGACGATCGGCAAGCGTCATCGTCCGGTCGGCGAGCGCGCTGCGCATCTTGTCGGTCGCAGCATCGATGCGGCTGATCTCGTCGGCGATCCGCTCCCGGGTGCCGGCGATCTCCGCCTGAACGGCTCTCAGACGCTCCGCATCCTTGCGTATGGCATCCGCCAGCACCCCCTGCGCAGCTGCGCCACTCAGGCCGCCAGTGCTTTCGAAGCGCGCCGTGGCATCGAGCTTGCCTGCTTCGCCGGTGATCACGATATCGAGCTGCTCGGCTGCCTGGGCAGCTTTTTTCAGCTGATCGCCGGTTGCTGCAATATTGGCGATGTATGATCTGTCTTCGATTCCCGAGGCGATGCCTCCCCCGGTGACGATGATGTTCGGGAGGGCCGAGCCAAGCAAAAGTATTGCGGTGCCGGCCGCGATGGTTGGTGTTGCCCTGCGGCGCTCATCGGCTAACAGCGGCGCCAGCCCCTTGAGCAGCAGGTGGACGAACGCTCCGTAGCAAACGGTGATGCCAACGGCGCCCGCCATGGCCATGGGCGACGCCATGCTCGTGAAGCCGGCCTCGGTCAGTGCGTCCTTAAGCGCGTGGTGGGTGTAGAAGCCGGCGACCCCGGCCGGCACGAGCGCCGAGGCCGACGTGACGCTCATCAGCTTTTCGACGGATTGAATCGACAACGATGCCATTCTGTCCTCCATTGCGCATTTTTGCGTTTTGCGACCGTTTTCGGCGGCGGCCACAATGGAGCGATTGGAACATCAAACGACGGGTGTCCGTAATGGGCTTAAGAACTGCAAATAGCCACTCTTGCCACTCGATTGCCCAATTTATGGACTACAAAGAATCAGTCAGCGCTGACACGCCTCGAAACCTCCCCGCACCATTCCAGAACGAGGAGAACCGGCATGCCGAAAGGCCGTGTCCATACCGCCCTGCGCGATGCGCTCAACACCCTCAAGGATCGTCAGCCGAATTGGACGACCTACCGCATCCATAAAGAGATCGCCGACAACCCGGAGAAATACGACGCCCCGGCGAGCTTTTCGCCGACGGTGGTCGCCAATGCCATTGGCGGCAAGGCCATCACGCCCCGGACGCGCGATATTCTGACCGGCTTCGTGCGCCGGCAGGACGCCTCTCTGCTTCCCCCCGATCTGCCGAAAGTCGATCTCGATATCGCGGGCTTCTTCTATACACGCGGCGCCAAGCTGGATAAGGCCGGCGAGGCGGTTCGGGGGCATTTTCAGACGTTCGCAAAATCGACGACCGTCGAAGGGTATGTCCGGCGCGGGAAGATGATTTTCGAGTATGACGCCAAGAAATGGCGGCTGCAGGTGAGAGAATGCCAGGTCCGCCCAAAGATCGGCAGTCATCCGAGCCACACCATGCGCTGGCATGGGTTCGCCACACAGCGGAACGAGGTTTACTACGGACTGCTGCGCACGGAGACCGACGAGCAGGATGCGACGCCGCTGTTCTACGCCATGCGTCCGATGCTCCGCGATCACGCCACCGGGCGCATCAAGTCGATGGTCGCCTACGCGATGCACTTCGAGCCGGAACGACGGTACTTCACCTTTCCGACGGTTTTCTTGCAGCGCGTCGACGACGAGCCGATCCTCGAGGATTTCGTGCCCGAGAGCGAGATCACCGATCCGGCTCTCAGGACGTGGATCGGACTGCCGCAGCTGAAGCCTGCCCGACGATCGGCACGCAAGCTCAGGCCCCCGTCCGCGTCGATATCGCCGGAGGCATGACGTCGAAAGCCCCGCCGAGCGGGCGGGGCTTTCAAGACCGGCGTATACATGAGAGCCGACGCATCGATTGCGCTGTCACTTGAGTAGCGCCATGAGCCGGCAACCGTTCCAGTCGCCACCGTTGACGGGGGCGCGGGCGGCGCCCCACAGGCCAATATAGACGCAATCGCCCCGCGTGCGCGGCGGGTATTCGAACAGGATATGCGGCGTGCCGGCCAGCATGGCTGCGGCGAAGATCGCCGCCCAGGCGATCATCCACGAGCGCGGACGCAGCGCCCACATGACCTTTCCCGTCAGCGTGGGCCAGGGCGACGGCCGCCGCTCTGCTGCGGTCACCGCGCGCAGCATGAGTGCGAGCCCTGCCATACCGAACGCGACGGTCAGAATCCAGCGCCCCTGGTGGGCGTCCGGCGACGGCGACAGGTGCCAGGCGGCGAGGAACAGGCCGACGGCGACGAAGGCGGCGAGCGCAGGCGACGGCTTCTGGTTCATGGGCCTCTACTCCGGTTGCTGGCGCGGTCCGAACACCGTGCCCTTGCTGAATGCACCGCTGCCGCGGGCGGCCTCGTCGTCGGCCGATTGCAGGCGGCGCACGATGGCGTTGGCGCCCTCCTCGTCCGACACCGCCGCCAGCACGACGAAGGCCTCGCCATGCTGCAGCTTGATCTCAGAGGCGCGGCGATAGGTCTCGTGGAGGGGCGTCCCGTCGACGCGCTCGGTGCGGTCCTCGTCGCGGGCGAAGCGATGCGGCTCGGCGGTGAACGCGATGCGGCTGCCGCGCGAGAAACTGCGGCAGTGGAAGGTGACTGCCTCGCGCGACAGCCCCACGGTGAAACGGTGGTCGGTGATCGGGCGCAGGCCGAAGCGACGGTCGGCGAGCATTGCCGCGACCTTGAAGGCGATGCCGACCACGCCGGCCGCGGCGACAAAGAACAGGACCGCGCGGCGGGCGCCGTCGAGCCCGGCCGGGTGGCCGTCGAGCACGAAGCCCGCGGTGACGATGCCGAGCGCCGACAGCGCGACCGCCGTGGCCGTCTGCAGCGAGCGCACCATGCGCAACCCTTCCGGTGTCTCGTAGCGCGCGGTGACGGTGATCCCGTCGCCGTCGCGGCGGGTGGATATGGCTGGCTCAGCGCGGCGCAAAGCACTTCTCCAAACGCTGATGAATGGATATGAAAATGGGTGGCCCGGACGTTCCGGGCCACCCCCTGAATTCAGCGCTGATTGTCGGCTTGGGGCGGGCACTGCCTTCCGACTGCGCACCGAAAAGCCCGCAGGCCTTGGTCGATTGCCTCGACCTTTCCGACCTCCATCAGCACCCTATAGCCGCACACGACAGCGATCCGGCCGAGCCCGCGCTGCTGCAGGCAATTAACATCGCCTACCGAAACCGGAGGCTTCGACTCTTGAAATGCGGCCGCATCATCGACCAGCATCACGGTGATCAGGAGAAGTACCGCCATGCCGGCCGACGCCGACTTGGCACCCGAGTACGAGATACGCGTAGTCAAGGTTGGGTCCCTTTCCGCCAAAGGCGTTAAAGGGGGGCGCCCCCGTCCTGGGTAATCGATCGACCTCAATCGTTACCGTGCTTGTAGATAATCACGAACAAACTCGCGGATCAAGGAAATAGTGCGTCTTTTTTCTTAGTCTCTGTGACGCCCCCGGGACGACCTCGCGCGAGCGGCCCTCATCTCATCGATCGTCAACTGCTCAGCTAGCCTTGCGACGCTGTCCTGCTTGCGCGGAAGCTGAATACCATAAGCTGCATAGTCGTTTGCTGTTAGCCAATTCTGCACCGCCTTTTCGGCCGCTGGATCTAGTCGACGCAAAACCGCACGTGTGAAAAGCTGGCCATCAAGCAGTCCGCGACTACCATACTCCTCCCGGATGAATGTTATAACGTCTCCATCATCAGACTTCCCCCTATACTTGCGAATTTCAGGGAAACGACGCCGAACGAAGTCCTCGACGCTCTCGCCGTCCTGACGGTCGTCATAGATGCTGCGGCACTGAATCGTCGCCGACTTGAATTTTCCGGAGATCCTCGCCTCGGCGATCTCGCGGATCGCCCGCCTCGCCGGATCATCGTCTCGCGGGTCAATCAAAGAAAGTATATCCTCAAGAGTAAGCCTTCTCACTGCAGAGATAATACTAGCAGAGTCAGGTTCTTTCTGTCCAATATATTCACGTTCTTGTTCGCTTGACGGAGTCTCTTCACGGGGCGCTGGCGAATTCCTTGGCAAGCGAAAGAACTGCTCGGCCTGAGATGGCCGCGCCGCGCCGCTATTCGGCGCCCTGCCCGTCTCAGTTGCCACGTTCTTGGCCATCCTTAAGGCTCCTCATCTCTGCACTCAGCCGATCGATCTGGTACAGCACCACCGAGCGGAGCGTCTCCGCGCCCACGAAGCTCCGAAGAGACAAGCGGTCAAAGAAGGGCTCCCGCAACTCCAGTACCTTGAGGCACTTCGCATCGACGAACGGCTTCCCGCCCAGGTCCGGCATGCCGTCTGTATTCGTCAATACATGCCACGGGAACGGGAACGCTCGGGATATCATTAGTGTCTGTTCGTTAAAGTCTTCAAGTGCGGCGTCATCCAGGCCACCTGCCACGGCCGCCGCGCGATGGCGGGCAGCCATCGATGTAAAGATCCGCCCGGAGATGTCGCTCACAAGGCTCAGATACAGCTCTTTGGCCCGCCGCCGCGTACGCCGCTCCGCCTCGCGGAGGAGCGAGTGATAGATGCAGTACGACTCGTGAAACCTCGTCTGGTCGACGAGTTCGCCGTGCGAGCCCCCCTTGTTCTCCCTCAAGAATGACGCGCACAACCAGATTCCGCCGCTGCATCGCATCGGCACCGACATGATCGAGAGTTCGCTGGCATCCGCGGGCTTCTTGGGGGACCCCAACTGGAGGATGTAATGCAGACAGGCGAGCCGAAAATATGCCGCGTCCTGCTCGCGATCACTGGCCCCGTCCTTCTGTACCCAGCCGATGTTCCCTCGCTCGAACACGTTCGGGCTGACCATCGACGCACCCGACATCAGCACGTTCTCTGTGAACAGCCGCGCCGCCCGGGGGAACGGCGAACGCAGCTCATCGATGATCCTCTCGTGGTCCGTCTGGCAGATATTCCAGAACCGGTCATGGTACTCCGGCACCGGATAATCGATCAGGTCACTCGGCGAAACGCGCTCCAGCGCGTACCTCAAACGCTTCAGTTGCTCATCGCCAAGCACGAGCATGGGGTCGTAGAAGTAGTGGCCGAACCTTGTCGACGTGCGCGAGAACGACTTTGCAAAAAAGAATATATTCGCAGGCCCCTTGGACGCGTCCTGCGGCGCTTCCAGATAGCTCTTCAACAGCGGTGACTTGCAGAGGCGAACGTACTGCTCATCGACGACCCGCTCGACATGCTTCGAGAGCTTCCCCATCTCCGTAGCGAGATATTCCGGATCAACTTCGATATTCTCCGGGGTCTGGTCATCTGCCTTCCTGTACGAGCCCGCCTGCCTCAGTCTTTGAAAATGGGGCTCAATGCGTTCGGAGATCTTCATCCGCCCGTCCTTACCGTCAAACGGCATGAACACCTTCTCGAAGAATTGCCCTAGTTTGGTGTGTTTGGCGACAGGCACGAACCGGGTGACTGGCGCCCGGCCAATTGCTGCCGCTCTGCCGGTTGCCCCGCTACCAGCCTCGACAAGCTCGAAAATCAATAGGTAATTGTTGGTATCGAACATTCTTATCATGTAGCCATTTTCTGGCCCCTTTCCGTCCTTGCTGACCTTGATTTGCCAGAACTGCTGCCGTCCTCCGCTTCCGGCGCTTCCGTGAATGCGCGGCAACGACGTGACCAACTGCGTGTCCTCCAAGGCGCGAATGATGCTCGAACGATAGAACGGGTCGAACGCAGTCACCTCGTTCATCTGGACGTAGCTGTGGCTCTTCAGGTGATGGATCGCAAAGACGAGCGGCTTTCGGCTCAAGAACATGACCCGATTCAGAAATCGGAACATGCCGAAATCATCCCAGTCGCCTCTTACGCAAATGTCCGCCAGTGAGAAACGCAGAAAATCAACCCATTGGTCGAGGCCACCGACTTTATCGGCTTTCCGGCTACGCTTCGCCATCCGCACCCCCACACGCATGCGCCGATGTGATACTAGGTGATCACACACGTGGCGGCAACGAGAGCACGGCGATTGACACGCCGACTGACGGGGCTCAGCGCGGCGCATCGAACAGGCCTCGGAACAGCTCGTGGCTGTCGTACTTGATGCGGCTCAGAATCATCGGGTCGTAGCCCGACCAGATCACCAGCTGGCGCTGCATTTCGTCGTCGCGACCGAACAGGCGGGCGATCTCGTCGACGGTCAGCAACGACGGCGTCTGCACGCTCCAGGCGGCGCCGCGGCGATCGGTGCGGGTTTGGTCACGGTCGGCGACCTCGCTCTGGTTCTTGACGATCACGCTCGTGGTGCCGAGGCGCTTGGCAATGTACTCGAGCGTGGTCAGGTCGGAGTTGCCGAAGAACTGCACCGCGCCGGCGTTGCCGAGGAAGGTCTGCCAGCGGTCCTTGTAGAGCGCCTTCAGCTGCCCGAGGTCCTGGAGGATCGGCCACAGCTTGACGCCGAAACCGGCGAGCTGGCCGGCGGCGTCCTCTATGGTGCGCATGTGGCCGAGCGTCGCGAACTCGTCGAGCACCATCAGCACAGGTGGTGTGGGCTTCGTGGGCTCGCGCTCGAAGGCGGCGAGCGCCATGTTGACGACGAGGCGGAACCACCTGTTGCAGGTGCCCATGCGCATCGCCGGCAGGCACAGATAGACCGTCACCTTCTCGCGCTTCAGGCTGGCGAGGTCGAGGTCGTCGCGGGCGATGTTGTCGCGGATCGCCGGATAGGCCAGGAAGCGGATGTGCCGGCGCGCCGTCGACAGCACCGAGCCGCGCTCGTCGTCGGGTTTCGAGAAGAAGTCCTCGGCCGCGTCCTGGACAACGCCGTGGGCGGCACCGTTCGAGCGCATCTCGGCCTCGACGCGGTCGAGGCCCTGGCCTTGCGTGACCTCGGCGCTGCCCATGATCAAATCGCGCACGGTGCCCAGATGACGGCGGCCCTCGTGCTCGGGGGCGGTCGCCACGTGCACGACCACGCCCTCGATGAAGCCGCGCGCGCTGTCGTCCCAATGGGGATCGCCACTATTCGAATTTTCGCGCACGACGAGGCCGTCGGCGATCAGGCCAGCGTCCTCGATCAGGGTCGGGCTGTCGGGGGTGAGGACCGACATCGGGTTGAAACCGGCGCGGCAAGACGTGGCAAAGCCTGACGTCGTGCTGAACGGATCGAGAGCCAGGACACGTTGCCCCAGACATTCGGCGCGATGGCGCGCGGTGATGGTGGCGAGCTCGCCCTTGGGGTCGATCCCAAGCACCGCTCCCTCGTAGCTGAGCAGCGTCGGAACGACGACCGAGCGCCCCTTGCCGGCGCGCGAGCCGGCGACGGTCATGACATGGCGGTCGTCGCCGAGGCCGATGGGCGTGCCGCCCAGCACATGGTGCTCGTGGCCACGGGTCTCGGTGATCCCGTCGACGACGCCGAGGAAGATCTTGTCGCCGCCGGCCGCGAGCTGCGCCGAGCGGCGGATCGCATCGATGCCCATGAAGGCGGCGAGCGGCATCGCCTGCTCTTCGAGGCCGAGGGCCTTGCCGTCACGGTGCTGCACGCCGCGCGGCACGCCGGTCAGCAGGTCACGTCTGTGCTTGGTGGGCGGGGGCATATGTGCCGCTCCTGTGCTGCTGCTTTGCTGGATCGAAGCCCTGACAGGATGCCGGTCGATGCGGGGTGCGGTCCAACCGGTGCAAACGCGCTCCATTACGCATCGTTGCGATGGCGACGCGGGTGGTGGCTCGCGCCGCCGAGCGGAGGACACGGGAATGGCCTCGGATGCCGTTCCGTCTCATCGCTCCCCGGGACACGTCGACGTTGGCGCCATCCCATCTCCAGCCTTGGCCATGGGCTTATCGCAGCGCGGTCCGGTCACGCGGGCGCTCCGTCAAGCGAGCCCAAACAGAAGATCGCTGCCCCGGCGGGGCGCCGGAGCGATCTAACCGTTCGTTTCGCTTGGACGGCCGGACGAGCGGCGCCGCGATTGAGGGTGCCCATGGGCCGGAGATGGTTCCGGCCCCAACGAGAACCCGAGGAGACAAAAAAGATGAGACAGAAGACCGAAGCCAAGAACCGCCCGCTCTATCGCGTGAGCTTCGCCAGAAAGACCGGCGTCGACGACAAGGGCAACGACACCCTGGGGGCCGCGCGCGAGATCGGTTCGGTATGGCCCCGCCGCGACAACAACGGCGGAATTTTGCGGCTCGATCACATTCCGGTGGAACTGACGCAGCACCAGGGCGTGATCTTCCTGTTCCCGGCCGACAGCGCCAACGAAAGCCGAGGCTTCTGATGCTGCCGGTCGTATTGCAACACGCGTGGGCGCCCCGCTCGGTCTTCGGACCGGGCGGCCGCATCTCGCCGCTGAGGGAGCCGTTCGAGTTCTATCCGACACCCCCCGAGGCGACACGCGCGCTGCTGTCGGTCGAACGCTTCGACGGCGGCGTCTGGGAGCCGGCCTGCGGCCAGGGTCACATCGCCAAGGTGTTGGAGGCCGAGGGCTATGACGTCGTGGCGACCGATCTCGTCGATCACGGCTACGGCCGGCCGGGCGTCGACTTCCTCGAGCAGCGGCTGCCGCGGTCTCGGCACATCGTGACCAACCCGCCCTACGGCCGGGGTCTGGCCGATGCGTTCGTGCGCAAGGCGCTCGCGTTCACCGCGCACACCGGCGGGCGGGTGGCGATGCTGCTCAATATCCAGAGCCTCTGCCATCCCGACCGCCACGCGAGCTTCGTGCGGCGGCCGCCGTCGGTGATCTACGCCCTCGACCAGTGCCACTGCCTGCCCGGCGGCGACGCCCGGCGCGCGACGCGGCGCACCTACGAACACCGCTACGTGTGGTGCCTGTGGGAAACCGAGAGGGTGACCGTGACGGCGACGCGGCTCGCGTGGCTGTCGACTGCAGCGTTCACCGACGTCGCCATCGCCAAACGCAATGCTCAACTCAAGAAAGGAAACCTGAAATGACTGATACCGATCTCAACACCTACCGCATGCTCATCCGTGCGCTCGACGAGCGACTGCGCGTCGCCGCCCACGGCACACGTCTCGCGCTCGACGACCTCGATCACGGCAGCCGCAATCGCGCCATCGGCGCGCTGCTGCCGGTCGAGGCCGACATCACGGTGGTCGCCTCGATCCTGGCGACGCTGCTCACCCTGCACCGGTCCCGCCATGTTGGCGAAGGCGGTGCCCGATGAGCCTTCGAACGACCTACGATCTCGTCTGCCCGCGCTGTGCCAACGATCGAAGTCTTATCGTGGAGATCAGCACTCTAGCGCACCTCTCCGCCGAGGGGACTGAACCGTTCGGCGACCAGTATTGGGGACCGTCCTCCGTGTGCCGGTGCCCTCAATGCGACTATCACGCGACGATTGCCAGCTTCGCTGCAGCCGACCCGCAGCACGAAGGCGACGACGAGACCCGACTTGAAGTGGACGACCAACAGATCGATAGCGTTGGCCAGCCAAATTGCAACGACGACCGCGCCCGCCGTGCGGCGCACGCGCTGCGTGCGTACCGCGACTATACGGGCGATGGGCCTGTGTCGCCCGATGAGAATGTCGTCGACCTCCTCACCGACCTCCGGCACCTCTGTGACCGGTACAATGTCAATCTTGGACGCTGCGACCGGGTCGCGCACACCGCCTACCTCGCCGAGGTGGCCGAGGCGAAAGGCGGTGACCGATGATCGTCCTGCCGCCACAGCACTCCTACCGGCGGCCGCGCCGGTGGGACACGTTCGAGATGTTGTTCGATCCCATTCCCTGCGACGACGGCTCGCTGCTGCGCGACGTCGACGACTTCCGCCGTTCGTCCAAGGGCTCGCGCCACTGGTGGACGGTGGTCGAGGGCGACAGCGGCGGGCTCTACGTCGTCGCCGGCATCCATGTCGTCGATCGAATCGGCTTTCTGCTGTGCCGCAATCTGTGGGGCGGCAACTGGGCCGATCATCCCGAGTACCGCTACCTCTGAGCAGACTGTCCATCCTGTCCGTCCGGGCGGTCCGCCCGATGAGCCCCCTCCTCGCGGTGAGGGGCGTCATCGGGACGGACCCGCCAACAGAAAGGACAGACCCATGGGATTGGACATGTACGCGTTCACCACCACCACGCCGCCGGCCACGGCGGTCGACTTCGAGCCCGGCGAGGTTGCCGAGCTGCACTACTGGCGCAAGCATCCGGACCTGCACGGCTGGATGCGGGCGCTCTATTTCGACAAAGGTGGCGCCGAGCGCGAGTTCAATTGCGCGCCCGTCGTGCTGGATGTCGACGACCTCGACCGCCTCGAGGCCGATGTTCGCGGGAGGCGCCTGCCGCAGACGAGCGGGTTCTTCTTCGGTCGCTCCGACGGCACCGAAATCGAGGACGATCTCGCCTTCATTGCCAAGGCGCGCCAGGCGATCGGCCAGGGCCTCACCGTGTTCTACGACAGCTGGTGGTGAAGTTCTCCATGCGCCGTCGCGGCCGTTCGGGATGTCCCGGGCGGCTGCGGCGGCGCGCATTGTGCGTGGTGCCTGGGACCACGGCATGGAGGTCGATGGCGGGGTGGAATGTTTGAGGCGGGGTCAGGGCGATCGCCCCTCGGTCTCGCTGTCGTGGGCGGTTGGAACCGGAGCAGCACCAGCCATGTCGATGGCGCTTATCGCGGCCGGCGCCCTGGTCAACACCTGCGAAACACGGCTCGCCTAAGCGCGTGCCGCGCCAAGTCTCGCAACCGCGTTTCGGTGCATTGACTGCGGGCTCTCCCCGTCCGCGATGGTGGGCGCGCATCGGCTGGAGCTGGTCCGGCCCAACACGACAAACAAGGAGATCCCTCATGACGATGCCCCTCACCCGCACCCCGCAAGACCCCGCCCTCAAGACCTACCATGTCAACCTGTGGCCGCTCGAAGGCATGGAGCTGACGCTGAAGGCACAGAGCCGCGGCGATGCCCGGCGCATCGCGGCCCGCTCCTTCGGCGGCGAGGACATCACCGAGTGGTTCGCCGACGACGACTACTGGACGATCGACGAGCTGATCGGGGCGGCGTAAGCCGTCTCCTTCGCCGCGATGCGCCGTTGCGGCGGGGCCGAGGGGCAGCGCCCGAGCGCTCCGGATGCCGCCGCGGATGGCGTGGGCCTCCTGGCCCGCCTGGTCCGCGAAGCGTGCGCTCGCCGGTGAGGCGCGAAGGCGATGCCGAGCCTCTGGCTCCATCGCCGCGCGCGGCCGCCCCGACGCGGTGCGGTCGTCCAGGCCGCTTGTCGCGGCGCCGGGCGGTCGGGGTGCCGGTCGAGGACGCGGTCCCGGCAGGTTCCCGTCTCTAGGACAGTGGACCTTATCGGATTGCCGATCGGATCACTCCCGCCAGCCTGTTCGACGCTATCGCGCCGCCGGCCGGCCGGGCCTCAAGGCCCTCTGTCAATCGCTTCGAAGCAGAAGCGCGCCCATCGCCGGCCGAGCCGGCGGGCGCGCTAACCGCTCCGTTCGATATGACAGCCGGCCCGATGCCGTCGCGATCACGCGGGCCGAACGGCGGGAATGGACCCGCCACCAAACCTCAAAGGAGAACATTATGTCCTATATCCGTGAAGCCCGCCGGTCCCACAAGCGCCTCGCCCGGCAGATGATGAAACCGCTCGACACCTTCTACAAGACGCCAATGTCCGACGAGGTCCGCGTCGAGAGCGCCCTCTACGCGCTGCGCTGGTTCTGCGAGGCCAGCGACATCGACTTCGAAACCTGCCTCACCATGGCGAGCGAGTGCTTCGAGGACAACAAGCGGGTCTACGAGACCGAGGACGCCATCCGCGACGAGGTCATCCTGGAGCGCTACATCTAGGCGCTCCCCCTCCAGCCGGACCGCCGCGTCCGGCTTTCTTCTGCTCTGGCCTCGCGATGATGACCGCGCTTCGGTGATGACGACCGGCTCCACGCCCGCTATCGCCTAGGCGGGCGGGCGGTCGCCGGTCCGTCGTGGTCCGGGGCGATGACGGTGCAAGATCCGATGCGTCAGGATTGCGTGGGGCCGCCTGGTGCTGCACCGACGGAGACAGGGCGCACGATGTTTGCGCGGGGTTTCTCGGGGATTGGAATTGGCCGTCTATTGTTATGTCATTTGCGTATTGTTTCGCTATTCCGATACGGTTCTTATCGGAAAATAGTTTTAATTGCCGGTGCGATTTGGTATTCGTCGATTGCGGGTGGGAATAGGTAGCCAGATATGTTTTTCGTGTCCGAAAAACAGGGGGGGCCTCGTCCCGCCCCCCTCTTGAACCGCACAGCGGTTCAATTCACCCCAGGGTGGGGCGCCAAGGGCTCGAGCCCGGGCGCCCGGCCGATCCGGTGCCGGCCGCTCCGGTGACTGTGTGCCGCATGGTGGCGCAATGAGCGCGGATGGGTGGATCGAGGGGAGCGCGTGGGATCGAGTATGACGGGTAACACTGAGTAGAGCGACGTGGATTATGGCAAGGCCGAGGAAAGCGAGCACGGACAGGCGACAGCGCAAGATCATCCTGTGGGTGAGCGACCGCGAGCACGCCCGCTACCTGATCAATGCGGCCAAGGCCAACCGCACCGGTCCCGATTACGCCCGCGCCCTCCTCTGCGGCGAGGCGGCCGGCAATGATAATCGCTCGGTGGTGTCAGCCCGCGAGCACCAGTTCGCCACCATCGACGCGCTGAACCGGTTGGGTGCCGACGTCGCGCACCTGCTCCGCATCACCGTCCGCACCGGGCACCTCCCCGACGAGCTCGACGGCGTGGCGGCCAAGATCGACGAGTTGCTGGACCGCCTGCTGCCGTCATGATCCCGCGCGTGGCGAGCAAAGGTTACGGGTTCGCGGGGGCGGGTTTGTACTACCTCTCCGACAAGCGGCCCGATCCCGGCGAGCAGCGCGGGAGACCGACGCCTGACGAGTACATGCTGTCGGCGAAACCCGGGCAGCTCGGGGCGCGGGTCGGGTTCACCGAAACGCGCAACCTGCCGACGCGCGATCCGCACAAGGCGCTGCGCTGCATGCAATGGCTGGCGGCGCACGCCACGGACGTGCGGCTCGCGGCGGCCGCTGCCGCGGCGCGCGCTGCCGGGATGTCGTACCAGGACTACATCCGCACCCACAATCCGATGCGTGGCCGGCGCGGCGAGAAGCCGGTATACACCCTGTCGATCGCTTGGCATCCAACCAGGAACAAGGTGCCGACCAAGGCCGAGATGATCGCCGCCGGCGACGAGGTTTTGGGGCGGCTCGGTCTTGCCGACCGCCAGTGCCTGATGGTCAGCCACGTCGACACCGCCCACCCGCACCTGCATCTGATCGTCAACCGGGTGTCGCCGCTGAACGGCAAGTTCGCCACCCTCGGCAACGACTACCTGAAACTGTCGGCGTGGGCGCTCGACTACGAGCGGCGCACCGGTCACGTCCTGTGCGTCGAGCGGATGCTCAACTGGGAGCAGCGGCGCGGCTACCGCCACGCCAAGGCCGAGGCGCGCAAGACCGACCCCAACGCCAAGGGGCGCTACGTACGCGGCAAGGACACGCCGCGGCCCGACCACGAATGGTGGCAGAAGGTCAAGCACCTGCCCGACGCCGAGATCCGGGCGGCGCGTGCGAAAAGGCAGGCAAAGGAGCTGACGTCCTTCGAGACGCGGATGGCCAAGGGGCTCGTGAAGCTCGAGGCGCGGATCACCCGCACCGTAGGCGTCGAGCACGGGGCGCTGGTCCGCGAGCTGGCCGAGCGCAAGGCGGCCCATGAGCGGCGCGTGGCCCCGGCCGGCCGCACCATGAAGGCGATCATGCGCCGCCTCGCCGACACCGTCTCCGGCTGGCGGTTCCGGTCGCAGCGGCGGATCAAGGCGATGACCAAGGACATCGCCGCACTGGAATCGCGCATGGGAGCGATGCGCGGCGATCTCAGAGCCCGTTATGCGAGCGAATGGACCGCCCTCGAGCGACGTCATCACGCCGAGCGGCAGCGCGACGAGCTGCGGATCAAGACCCGCGGCGGCAAGGAGCGCGGAGACGCGGCGATCGAGCGGGCCCGCTGGGCGTTCAACGCCCGCGGCCGCAGCGACACGGCCGGGTTCTTCGTCCGGACGAAATTGGCGCCGTCTCTCGCCAAGGCCTACCGCAAGGCGGCGAAGAACCGCTACGCCGCGCGCCTGCAGGGCCGCACCGCGCTGGCCCGGGCGATCCACGGGCTCGGCAAGGAGCTGAGCGTCGAGCGGTTGCGCCGCGAGAGCCTGGTGATGCCGGGCGAGAAGGGTCGGACGGATAACGGGCGCACTGACAAGGATCAGTCGCGGGATCGTGTGCGACCGGCCAAAGATAAGAATAGTGCGACGGTCACGGACCGGACCACGGACGGCGCGGTGGGACGGGCGGCAGAAGGGGTGGTGCGGGCGACCGGGGATGCTGTGCGTCGTCATGCAGCGGAGACGGCGCAGAATGCCGGGGGCATGGCGGCGGACCGCGATCCCGCGAAATTCGGCCGGCAGCAGGATCAGGTCGACCGGTCTGCACGAGGTGCGGCAGTGGCGCGCGATCGAAGTGCCGGGCAGGATCGGCCGCTGCGTGGCAGCCGGTCGGAGCGCGAGACCGCGATCGCCGCCGAGATGGACCAAATCGCCGAGCGGCGCGCCGAGCGCGTCCGGCGCAAGCGAAACAGGTCAAGGGGTGGTGGTCGGGTGCGGAGGTTGGAGTGAGGGGGAGGAAGTTTATCCCCCCACAAGCTGACCTGGAGGCAAACCCTCTCATGGTGCCGTGCCTGGCGTTGGGCAACAGTCGCGATCGGGTGCTGAGCCGACCTTTGTCTACAGGTGAGGCTGAAAGGCAGCTCAAATGAAGTGCCGTAGAGTACAGTAGTCACGATCCACAGCTTTCTCGGGGAAAGCGCCCGTTGTGCTGTGCACACGGCCGCCTGACAGTTGTATTCCCTGAGCTACGGTTGGGAGGCCATACCATGCAGATCGTGGTGGATCGGAAGTTTCGCAGCGTGGCGGACATCGGCGCTAAACTCATCAAGCTTGCGGCACTCGATGCGGGCTGGACCGAGGCGCTGGCTGTTGATTTGCCGGAACCTCGGGAAGCGGCCGAATGACTGTGACGGCGGGCGGATACATTCTTGTCGCCCCCTTGCACCGTCGCGCAGAGTTGCTTTGGGCGCGCGATATCGACGGCCGACTTGCCGAGCCGGTCGCACGCTTTGCTCACAGCCCTCGCGCTCCGCTCGTCGTCTTTGCGTCGTTTGAGGATGGCCTGATCACACATATTGCTGACGGGCGAAAGGGAATGCCGGCGGGAACAGGTTTGGTTCGCCTCAACATGACCCATGTCCACGAACTCGCCGACCCAATTCCATTTGATGCCTTGATCAGCGGTTTCACCCCGCGCCTGCGCAGTCACCTCCGTCGTATCGCGTCATCAGGCGGGCTTCTGCCGCCTAAGACGCTTGGCGCATTTGTTGATCAAGTGCTCGCGATGGACGCTTCGATTCGTCCTCGTCTTGCACGCTATTCCGAGCGCCGGAAGTCTGCGATAGCTCGCTACCGTCCACGAGAGCGCGAGAACTTGGCGCTTCAGAAGGATGCTCTGGGCCTTGCTCTCGATTTGTGCGGCCTTGCAAGAGACGACTTGCTGGAGTGGGAGCCGGTCGAAGATCAGAAGCAATCGTTCCTTGACGGCTTGCCAACTGCGGTGGTGCGCGAAGACGTCATGCTGCTTTCGGATTATTCGCGTATTCCCGGTTTTTTGGCGCTGAGGGAGGCGACACATGCGGGTTACAAGGTCTTTGAGAACGAGCGCGACGCTTCCGTCCGTATGACGGTCATTATGGCGAACCGCCTGCCATTGGAACAACAGACGGGAGCCGACCTCATTTATTTCAATGAAGCTTATCGCTCCTTCGCGATGGTGCAGTACAAGGCCATGGAGAAGGGGACAGATCAGCACGAGTTCAGGTGGACTACTGGCGACCAGTTCTGCGAAGAGATCGCCCGCATGGAGGCCATCGTGGCACAGCTGAAGGCCATCCCACCTAGTGCAGATCCCGATGGCTTCCGTTTCAGCGACAATCCGTTCTTCTTGAAGTTTTGCCCTCGGGTCGTGTTCAATCCTGACGACGCCGGACTGTTCAAAGGCATCTATTTGCCGCTCGACCTGCTAAAGCGCGGCGAAACTGCTGGAAGGTTCAAGGGGGTGCGGGGTGGTAACGTCATCACCTACGAGAACGTCGGCCGACGTATCAACAACACTGACTTCGTCGCCTTGATCGCCAATTCCTGGGTCGGCACCTCTGTCGAGCAATCAGCAATTCTTGAAGCCCTGATCCGCAACGTTCTCACAGCAGGCAAGACGATCACCATGGCGATCAAACACAGCGACGGCGCGGCGGAGAGGTAGCCCATGGGCCACGTCCGCCTTGGCATTCTGCCGGCAGGCAAGAAATGGGCGGAGGTCGTTCGCGTCCTGGAGGACGGCGCGAACGTCCCCGAACTTGCCAACGCGGTTGCCGTCGCGGCAGAGAACGAGATCATTGCCGCGCGCGGTGATCCCACACTCGCCAGCACGGTCTGGCTACTGACCCAATTGCCGCTTGCTGCCCGATCGGATCGGTTTACCGCCGAACTGGTCGCCTTGGGCTTCCCTCATGGCAGCGATGCCTCGCTCGTCAACATCGTCGCCGGATTTTCTGCCGCGGTCACGAGCCAGCAGCTCTCGCCATCGGGAAGGACGGACCTCGGCGTACTGGCCCAACAAGCCGCCGCGGAGACGCTGTCGACCCTGGTCGGCGCGAGCATGCCGAGCCTGTTCGGCACAAGTGCCGAGAATGTGCGGATTGAGCTCGCGAAGTTCGCGACTAAGGATCGTTTCGCGGCGTTGGCGCGCGACTTCTTTGCCCGCCTGACGTACAAGACGCTCGACTACTACATCAGCCGCGAGCTTCCGAGCCACATCGGCCTCCAGCGCGGTCTTGAATCCCTGGAGCAGAGCGACCGCTTCCGCGCGGCTCTCGAAAATCACTGCCGCGAGGCCTCGCTGATCGTCGAAAGCTTCGCCGGCGGTTGGTTTTCCAAGGCCAACTTTACCGGCCGGCTTACGCCACAAGCCACGCAGAGCTTCACCGACTACGCCCTCAAGAAGATGCGCGACGAGCTGCGCGCACGGAGGGCGGACGATGCATAGGCACGTCTTCCTCTGTGGCTTGAGCGAGGCGCAACGGAGCGGCTACACAGCCGGGAGCGAGTTGAGCCTTGCCGAGCGCGTAGGAAATCTGACGCTGAAGCTCGATGCGCTTCGGCGGCGCCTTGTCGGCGTTGAGCCAAAACGTCTGACCGATCTGATCGAGATTGCAAGCTATGTCTTTGCGGCTGACCGCACGACGAGGCGTGGAACCGAGATCCTGAAGAACTGCGGCGAGCATTGGCGCCGAAACTTCCTAATGGTGATTGCAGTCCGCGAGCCGGCGTTCTGGAACGGGGCAGGCGTCAAGGTAGCGCTCTCGGAAGCCCTCGGCTTCGCATCGGAAGACACTTGGGCCTTTGACTTCGTCGACAACGAGAAGCCAGCCGCCCTGCAGTACTATCTTGCCGTTCGCGACGATCAGATCGACGCAGCAGGCGGAACGTCAATCGTCCTGTTTTCCGGCGGCCTGGATTCGCTGGCCGGCGCGGTAAAGGAGCTTACTACGTCCAACCGGCACGTCGTTCTCGTGAGCCACCGCAATACGCCGGCCATCGGTGCAATCCAGAAGGAGCTGGCCGCGAGGCTGACCGCCGCTTACCCGCGCCGGCTGACGCACGTGTGGGTCGACAACAGTTTGACGGGCAAGCTTGAGGATCGCGAGGAGACGCAGCGGACGCGCAGCTTCTTCTTTTTCGCCATGGCTGCGGTTGCCGCACACATCGAAAAGGCTGATCGAATCAGGTTTTTTGAGAACGGCATCATGAGTGTGAACCTGCCGATTGCCACGCAGGTGGTTGGTGCTCGGGCAAGCCGCTCGACCCATCCTCAGACGCTGAAGCTACTGCAGGACGTTGCCGATCTCGTCTCGGAACATGGGATCGGCGTTGACAACCCGTTCATTTGGGACACCAAGGCTGATGTCGTTCGCGGCCTGGCGTCATCCCAGTTCGCACAGCTGATCACGATCTCATACAGTTGCACGCGATCGCGCAAAGGAGCGGCGGCATTCGAGCGGCACTGCGGAACCTGTGTCCAATGCATCCAGCGCCGCATATCTACGCTGGGCGGTGGTGCGGCAGATTTCGACGAAGCCGAGGGCTACTCGGTAGATCTGTTTACGGGCGAGCGTGAGAAGACCGAAGATCGCGTCATGGCCTTCGGATCGGTCGAGCTTGCCTTGGATTGCGCTGCCATGAGCGATCGGCAGTTCATGGGGCGCTTCGCGCTCGAGGTCTCTCAGGTCGTACAGGCGTATCTGCCCGAGGAGAGAGAGGCTATTGCGCAGAGTCTGATCCGTCTGTTCCGTCGACACGGCGAGACTGTTAGGTCGATCACTATCGATGCTGTGCGCACCGCCGCCGACAAGATCGTGGACAAGACCATTAACCCAGGTTCGCTGCTCGCACTCTTCGGGACGGCGAATTTCTTAGGGGAGCGATCAGCGCCTCGCGGCTCGCATTCCCCTGCTGCGGCAGAGCCGCCGTCAAAGCGGAGCACCGCAATTGCATCGCGTCTATACGAAGGACAGATAGCGATTGCAGTGGATTTCGAGCGTGAGCGGATCATGATCTCTGGCATTGCGCCGCTCAGTGGCCCAGCGGCCTTTGCGGTGCTGAGCCACTTGATCGAGCTATCAACCGCTGACCGTGAAGCGAAGCTCGCGCCCAACCGATACCGGTGCAAGCTCGGCAAGGTGCTTGCCGACGATCTAGGGCTGTCGGGCGCGGAAGCCGTTGCGCAAGTTGTGCGCCGCATCAAGAGGGAAATGGGCGACGGGTTCGAGGCCCTTGAAGGCTATCGCCCCGACGATGCTGCCGTGATCGAGAATATCCACGGCAGCGGCTACAGGCTGAGCCCTGCCGTCATCATCGTCTCGTCCGCCGAGTTCGCGAATCTCTGAGCCGCCGTGTCATGTCGCGGCACATGACGCGTCATGCAGCACTTGGCGATCACTTGATTTCTCTCAATGATTCCTCGTCGTCGCGTCATTCCGCCGAGCTTGGCTCACCATGGCGTGATCCACTTCCACAGGAGATATTGCTCCCCGTTCGAGCGATTGTAGGCAGGGATCACGATGGCGATACACAAAACGAGCATCACCAGACTGCCGGTTAAGCGGCGCGATGCCCGCCGCTCCCGCCGTCGAGCTCCTTCAGATCGTGCCGCTCCTCACATGGTTTTCCAGCTCACGATGCAGTTTTCAATCACGAGTTCGTCAAGGTCGCGAGTACTACGCAACCCCGGCTGTTGGCGCAGGATCGCCAATTTCCTGCGACGGCTCGCACAGGCTTGAACTCCTCAGTCGGAAACTGCCGGACAACGGACATCACCCCGCGCTACCCAGGGTGCCAAAATGACGTTCCTTCCGACTTCCGGTTTCTCTGCAGAGCAGTACGGGCGATTGCTATTTGCTGGCCTTCGCGCTCATCGACGTCGACCATTTCGCTGCCTTCTTGCCAGCAGCGCGCGGCTCTGGACGCGGCGCAACTTGCTTCTCCGATGGCTGGCACGCACCTTGTGCCAAGTCCAGAAGGTGTCTGCGCTGCTCGTCGATACGTGTCGTCTTCAATTTTGGCCAATGCTTGTCGACTTGCTTCACGACAGCTTTGATGTCGCTGTCCTTCATGCTGTCGTGTCCAGCTACAAAGCCAAGCGCATCAGTCCCGATTGCCCGCGCAATTTCGCGCAGCCTTTCGATCGTCAAGTCGCGCGCCTTGAGCGACTTTCTTACGGCGGCGACGGCTGCCTTCTCCAGGTCCGCTTCGACCGTTCCGAACGTCTTGGGGGCCGCCGCCATGCTCTTCAGCAAAGCGAACGTATCGAGTGCAATCATTTCAGAGCCTCCTCGATCTCTAAGGTCAGCTTCTCAAGCACCTTATTCAAAGGGCTCGGATATTTCTGCTGGTATGTCGGGCCGTGAGCGTGTTCAGCGCCCATTGCCATCGCCGCAGGCAAAATCGGCGTCTCGTCTAACATGGTTTTGAAGACGCTCAGCTGTTCGGGGTTGTCCTTGGCCAGCGTCCTGATCATTGCCTCGAAGTCCTCGTGCGTGTTGGTCTTCAACTTGCGCCCATCCGAGGGGCTCCAGAGCGTCGCCCAGCCATGTTTCAAGCGCGCCTGAGAGCGCGCGATCAACACTTTCGGTGGGCGGTGCGCCGACTGGTGTGTCATATCGCGCCGAACGCTGTGCAAGAAGGCGTCGAGTCCCAGCACAGAGATAAAGTCGGGGATAGTCGGCACGATGACAAGGTTCGCGCAGCTGATTGCTGCCGTCGTCAGAGGTGAGATGCCCGGTGCGCAATCGAAGATGATGTACTTGAATTCCTTACCAAGACTGGAAAGTTCAGCGCCAAGAGTCCCGGTCAAGCTCTCCTCGATCCCGGTCAGGCTAAGGTTCTGACGCGTGAGTTTGTGTAGGATATCCCGTTCTGAAAGCCGCAGGTTGGTCGACGACGCCACCAGCGCGACGTCCAAGGATCCCTTACCCGACACGGTCGTGTTGCTGACCTGCCGCCGCACGAAATGAGCAAGGGGCAAAGCCTCGCCCTTGACGAGGCGCCGCTCGAGGAACCGGTCGATCGTCAAGCCATCCTTGATGAGCGCCGTCAGGCATTCGTCACCAGCAAGCGAATATGAGGATGACGCCTGGGTGTCGACGTCGATCACCAGCACCGGACCTCTGCCGCGCGCAGCCAGCGTGTCCGCAAGACAAACAACCGTAGACGACTTGCCGACTCCGCCCTTCATGTTCGTAACAGCCAGCACGTGCGCCACTACTCACCCCCAAACACTTTCCGGCGGATTTCATCACAATCGCTCGGGGATAATCGAGCGGCGAGGAACTGGTCGATGTCGAAAAGCGCCGTGCTCTGCCGCACAGGATCGACTTCGATGGACCACGTTTCAACCATTTCTGGATCCCAGATCCGGATCAACCCCACCCCGTGACGCCTGCACTGTTCGGAGATCTCAGTAAGCTTGGGTTCGAGGACCGAAGCTTCCGGCAGGTGCCAAACCAGATATCCGTAGTTAGTCTTTCTGGTCTGGGCCAGCGCCTGATGAACCGCCACGACATCGGCAGCCGATTCTGCCTTGAGCTCGAAAGAATAGATGTCCACCTCGGCTCGGCCCAACACCTTTAGCGGCACAATGCAGACCGCTGTGAAATCTGGTCGACCCCACTTCTCCTGAGGCCCATGCATTGAAGTGTCGACCACCTTCCAATACGATTGCTTGGGCAGGTCCAGGCCGCGCCAGAACAGCGTGTTGAGATACCGGCCCAGACTCGGCATCAGCTTGGGTTCTGGCCAGGGAGCGATGTCGGAGGTCAGGGGCTCTGGCAGCCGCGTGGCCCGCGATATCTTCCCGCCCTGTCCGCGATGACGAACGATCAGATCTGCCGCAGAAAGCACATCGAGGGCGGCGAAGTAAATTTCTGGATCGACCCGCTGGCCCATGCGCCGGCCGACCAACGGCATCATCGCTCGGTTGAGCACCGAAGTACCATCCCGGGGCAGAAGCGCCAGAATCTGCTGCTCGACCCGCTGCCGGTCGGACACTCCGTTCCCCCATCCTTCACTAACGCATCGCTGACACACACTACACACGCGGTCACGCCATTCGCAATGTGATCATCTGCCGGCGGCCGTTCGTGGTTGCGAAAGGACCTCGAAGGTTGATCTGCGTCGGCATTCTTAGTGATGCCCGCTGCGCCTCGTACCCCTCCCGAGTTGTCCCATCAGACGAGCCAACATCGCTTCTGTCTGGACGATCACTGCCTCAGGTCCATCCGGCCCGGGCCGCTGGCACGATTCAAACTGCTCACAGCTTTGATCGGGCGGCGGGTCGGGAATTGTTGACGGGTGGGATCGGGGTGGGCAGGCTCGGGGGGTGAGTTCGGTTTCCGATTGCGATACGGCCGATAGCGCCCTCTCCCCTGCCCTCTCTTGCGGGTCGCGGGACCTGCAGTACGACCTCTTCACGCAGTTCTTCGGGCGGCCGGAGAATCTTTCGAACACCATCGAGCTGTGGGACGCGATCCCCAAGTACTCGTTCTCCGCCCGCATGCAGGCGTTAATGCGCGACGGCGCCGGGCGGCTGCCGGTGCACCAGAGGATGTTCGAGTACCGCTTCGCGCCCAAGGCCGACAATCCGACCCTCCTCTGCACGCTGTCGCTGCAGCCGGCCAGCATCATGGTCGACGGGCGGCGGCTTGATTTCTACCCCTCCGCCGACGAGGAGCTGGTCGAGGAAGTCTTGAAGAAGATCTTCACCGACCAGGCCTGCGGGCTCCATGACAGCCGCCGCGGCGAGAGCTGGGTGCGGTTCACTTTGCATATGATCCGCACGGAACTCGCTAGGCGCGGGCGGACCCGCTCAGTCGCCGAGATCAAGCGTTCGCTCGAGATCCTGTCGAGGACCGTGCTCGACGTCACCATCGAGGGCCGCGGCTCGAAGAAGACCGTCTACACCAACCCGATCCTCAACGACCTGACCCGCGTGTCGCGGGCCGAGTGGCTGGAGGACCCGAAAGCGATGTGGTCGGCGCGGCTGCCGGGCCTCGTCAGTGCCAGCATCGCGGCGCTGAGCTACCGGCAGTTCAACTACGCCATCCTGATGGACCTCGATGCGCCGTTGGCGCGGTGGCTCCACAAGCGCTTGAGCCACGAGTACACCAACGCCCACCTGATGCACCCCTACCGCATCCTGTTCTCGACGGTCGGACGGGATTCAGGCCTCCTGCACAACTGCCGCCCGAGCGCCAACCTCAAGGCGGTGGAGAAGGCGCTCGACGAGCTCGTCGCCCACCGCGTGCTACTGTCGTGGACGGCCGAGCGGCGGATGCAGAAGAGCGCCATTCTCGATGTCCTGTTCACGCTGACGCCGCACATGGATTTCGTCGGCGAGATCAAGGCCGCCAACGCCCGCTCGGCGGAGGCGCGGCAGCGCTTGGAGTCCGCCGGCTTGTTGACACCGCCCGTGGATCGCGAGCCGGCCGGTCCGCGCCGCATCGGCGCCCGGCGTCAGCCCATTGTGTCCTGAGCATACCCCTGCATGCAGGGCCTTCCCGGGATCGATCCGGGAGGCGGTGCGTGCACGATCCGGAAGGTGGAGCGCGCAGACGACGGCAGGCGGAGCATGCAGCGTCGGTTCTGGCCGTGGATGCGGCGCGGTCGGGAGCCGCCGCGCCGGCAGGTGCAGCGTGCAGGCGCGTGTCGTCCCGGGAGGCGGAGCGTGCAACCGGCAGGGCCGTGGTGGTCGTGACCGGCGTCGGCGGCAGGCGGAGCGTGCAGGCGGCGGCATGATGGACGGCGGAGCGTGCAAGCCCGTTGGCGCGACTCGCCGGAATTGGCGGCGCGACTCGGGCGGCCCGACGGCGTATCCCTTCCCTACTCTTTATCCTCCTTGGGTTCGATGTGGTCAAAGGTGTGGGCCTCGCTGCGCTTCGGCCGAAATGGCATGGCCGCATGCGCGGCCATTGGTTGGGGTTGCCCTCACCCTCCGTTCGGCTGCGCCTCACTGCGCCGCGCCTGTTGGACGAGGTGTCAGGTTGGGAGCCTACAGGACTGAGGCCGTGGAGCGGCGGAGAGTCCTCAGCATTTGCTCGGCGGGACGAGCAAGCGGACCCGGTGAGAGCGTGCCGGTGGGCTTGGGTCGCGCGGAACCATCGCCGTGTGGCTCGTTCTGCGGCCGGGGAACGCGCTCGGATGGAGGTGCCGGCTGCGGAGCCCGTTGGACGTGGTGCGCATGGGTGCGGCGCGTTGGAACAAAGCGAGGCTTCGTCGCGAACGATGCTGCCGGACTGGCCAAGCGGCAAGATGGGCAAGTGGCCAATTGGTCGGGATGGTCCTATCGGCGTTTGGGCTTCAACCGCAGCAGCCGCACCTTGCGCGCGACCGAGCCGAGCGACCGCTGCAACGCGTCGGCGATGGCGGCGAGTTCCATGCCGGTGGCGATCATGCCCTTGATGCGGGCGACGTCGCGTTCCGACCACGCCGCCGTCTCCCGCGCCGGTGCGCCGTTGGCGATCGCCTTGAGCCGCGCCGCCTGCATCGTGGCGAGGTCGCGGCTCTTGCTGCGGCGCGCCCTGCTCCGCTCGACCTGGCCCGTGAACGCCTGCGCATTGGCGAGATCGGCGCCGCGCGCCTTCATCAGTTCGATCCAGAAGATCTCGGCCATCAGCGCCGCGGTCTCGTCGGCGCAGTCCTCGAGCCGCACCACCAGCGGCACGAAGCCGTTCTCCCTGATCTGCCGCACCACCAGCCCCGACAGCGTGTCGGTGCCGTCGAGGTGCTCGGCACGGCGGCGCGCCAGATTGCGCGTCTGGCCGATGTAGAAGATGCGGTCGGTGCGGGGATCGACGATGGCGTAGACGCAGTGGCTCACGCAAGGAGTGTAATTCAAGTGCGGGGCCGCGATCAAATTCGATGGACTCGACACGGCCAAGTGTCCAGTTGGACAAGATGGAAGTTGGCCAAGTGGCAAGATGGCCGGTTGCGATGGTGTTCGGCAATGCGCCGGGCGGGCTGTGGATCGTTTCGGCGTTTCTGTTTGGCGATCAGGGCGTTGTTCGGCATACTGATGAAGTCCGCTTGGGGTTTCGGCTGTTTGGCCGATTTGCCGAGCGGGCAGAGTTTCCTGTGTGCCTCTGGTCTTTTGGACGTTTGTCCATTTGCTCTTTTCATTTGTTCAATCTTTTTCTCCGGGGCCGGGAGGCCCGATGTCATGATCCTCGTATTCGCATCCTCCAAGGGCGGCGTCGGAAAGTCGACGACCTGCGCCGCCGTCGGAGCCGCGTTGGCGCTGACGGGCGCCCGCGTCCTCATCCTCGATCTCGACCAGAACCGCACCGTCCACCGCTGGAGCCGCAAGACCGCCATCCCGGGGCTCGCCGTCGAGGCGGTGACGTTCGCCGAGTTCGCTGAGACCCTGAAGGCCCGCGCCGGGGCAGGGACGTTCGATCACGTGCTCATCGATCTCGCCGGTGCGCGGGAGGTGACATTGTTCAAGGCCATTGCGCGCGCCGATCTCGTCGTCATTCCGGCGCAGGCCTCCGAGCCCGACATCCGC
This sequence comes from Hyphomicrobiaceae bacterium, assembly GCA_033765285.1. Classification (GTDB taxonomy): domain Bacteria; phylum Pseudomonadota; class Alphaproteobacteria; order Rhizobiales; family Hyphomicrobiaceae; genus Filomicrobium. The sequence continues at coordinate 43,323 of JANRIE010000003.1, forward strand.
GAGGCGCTGGTCATTGCCGGCGACGTGCGCGATGTCGAGGAGACGGCCGGGCGGCCGATCCCGTACCGGCTGCTATTGACCAAGATGTACCCGTTGCGCACGCGGGTGTCGGATTTCGCCTATGCCGAGCTGGCGCGGCTGGGGCTGCCGATGTTCAAGACCGTGCTGGTCGAACGGGTCGCCTATCGCGAGATGTTCCTCAACGGCCAGCCGCCGTCGCTGGTCGAGCGGGACAAGGGGGCGGGGGCCGAGATCACGAACCTGATCGCCGAGATCGAGATGATCGTCGCGCCGGTGGCTGGCTCGGATGTTCCGCACCTGCAGGCCGCGGGGTAGCGCCATGGCCGAGAGCAAGAAACCGTTTTTGTCCATTGCCGCCGATGTCGACGACAGCGCGCTCGAGGCCATGGCCCGCACCAAGGGTGTGCCGGCGATGGTGGATGCGCGAGCGCTGCCGAGAGAGCACCGAGAGGAGCAGGGCAGGGGACCGCTCGCCGAGCCGGAAGGCGCCGTTCGTCCGAGGCTCTCCTACATCAAGGCCGCGATACCGGATTATGCGTTGACCGAGCTGAAAACCCGGGCGCTCAAGGACGACGTCACCGTCAATCACCTGATCCTCAAGGCGCTGTCGCGGATGGGAATCGCAATTCTGCCCGAGCACATGGTCGAGGACGGGCGGCGGCTCAGGGGCAGGAATGCGCTGTCGCGAGTGGGTTTGTCGTCAGCGTGAGAGTGTGTGGGCGCCCCGGCCGCGTGACGGCCGGACGGGCTCTATGGCACGGCCACGGAACCCCGCCCTGATCCGGGGACGCGGCTCCGCCCTGGCGGGTGACGATCCCGTGGCGCAGCCGATGCGCTTGATCAGTCGGCGCGCTCGGGGAACAGCCCCGGCATCCAGCGTCCGGCGAGCCGCGCCGGGAAGGCGAGCTTGAGTGGGGATTTGCTGGTCTCGGCGGTGATCACGCCGGCCTTGATCAGCTCGGCGGTGATGCGCCGCGCCTGCCGGTCGCCGATGCCGAGCAGCGCCGGGATCTCGCCGCGCGGCAGCTCGCCCCGGTAGAGCAGGGCGTCGAGCACCTGGCCCGACTTGGGCGGCAACGCTCCGGCGCGCATCTCCTCCTCGGCCCACAGTGCGATGCGCGAGCGCAGCCGCGCCGGCTCGATCAGGCCGCGCATGAACGACACCTGGTCGATCGCCACCTCGATGAAGAACGCCGTGAAGTCGGCGAGCGCCTCTTCGCTCAGGTTGCCGCGTCCATCGAGGTCGTTGCGGCGCGTCAGATCCGCCGCCGCCAGATGCTGCTTGTAGCGGGCCTCGGCACGGGCGAGACCGCGCGCCACCGACCACACGGCGCCCGTGTCGAGCGCGTCCTTCAGCATGGCATGGCTCATCAGCCGCGCCACGCGGCCGTTGCCGTCGAGGAAGGGATGAATCCATAGCAGCCTGTGATGGGCAGCCGCCGCGGCGAGAATCGCATCGACACGGCCGAGACCGCGGTACGCCGCTTCGAAGCGGTCGAGGAACCGCGGCACCGCACCGGGACTGACGGCGACGTGGTTGCCGACCTTGACGTCGCGGTCCCTGAGCGTCCCGGGCTCGACCCTGGCGCGCGCGCCGGTTGTCGGGTCCTCCGCCCACAGGAGGTCGTCGGGCAGTGCCGAGCAGAAGCGGCGGTGGATCTCTGTGAGTGATGCGCGGGTGGTGGCCGCGCCGGCGATGCCGCCGCCGTCGATCCACGCCTGCACCGCCATATGTGCCTTGGCCTCGAGCTGCAGGTTGCGGCGGCGCGCATCGGTGCTGTAGTCGTCGCGCAGCGCCCGCTCGATGTCGACGGGATGGGTATTGTGGCCCTCGATCAGGTTCGAGTAGTAGCAGTTCATCGCCCTGACGAGGGTGGCGAGCGCGTCGGCGATGCCGGCAGGGAGACTCGCGCGGAAGCCCGCCGACTGCTGCGTCAACTCGACCGCGAGATCGGCCAGCCGGCCGCGATGCTTGGAGGAATCCGACACCAGCATCGGCTCCATGGCCGAGGGCGTCTCGCCGCCGTCACGCAGAGCGTGCTCCGCCACGCCGCGGCCGGCCGCGGCAGCGGTCCTGGCCGAGGGTGGTTTTCTGGACGCTTTGGCGTCCGCTTTGGCGCCCGGTGGCTTCTTCGGCATAATGCGAAGCATACCATATGGTTATGCCGCTACGCCACGGCATTCTGGCCGTCTCTATGTCCGGTTTGATGTCCGGTTGCAGGCGAGCCGGCGGGATGTCGTCGGACACGCCGGGAGGCGTTCTTTGACGCCGGTGCGCAGGGCTGGATCGTGGCTCCGGCCCACCAGAAACCATGGGCCAGAAGACATAGGTGGGCGTGCCGGGCGGCCGTCGCGCGAGGATGCCTAGCCGGACGATCGGACGGCGGCCAAGGCCGAGGCAAGCGCCCTCGGGGATCTCGGGGTGACGCGACGGCGAGGGCGGCCTTGCCGCCGCCCGCCCGCCCGGCTCTGCCGGCATCCGCGACGGCGGCTCCGGAAACCATGGCACTCCCTGCATGGCCCCCTTGCACGGCGGTCTCGGGCCGGCATCAGCTGGAGGTGTTGGGCGATCGGCCGGCTTGCGGGGCAGGGCGGGGTGCCGTGGCGACCACCAGCACCACCGCGCGCGAGCCGCGGATGTTGGGCCGGATCACCAGCGCCCGCCCGCCGAGGGTTGCCGTGGAGTGGTGAAGGGTATTCTCGTTTTTCATTGCATTGAATTTCTTATTCCTATATCCGATACTTCGCAAATGAATTGGATTGTTTTTGGAATTGGATTGTGGATTGGGGTGGCCAGCACGGCAATGGCCGCCGAGACGCACGGGCTCGTCTTTCTCCCGAGCTATTTCAAGTGCGACTATGCCGCCGATGGCAGCAAATCGTGCCGCTGCTTCGACACCGCCTGCAATCCGATCCCGTGCCCGGCCGACAACCCTCCTCCCTGGCGTCATCGGCCGCCCTGCCCCGCGGGCGACAGCTGCGCACCCTATCAAGGCCCCTATGCCTGCCGGCTGGCGCCGCACGGGCATTCCGCCGATGCGCCGAGGCGGCGCTGAGCATGTGCCGGACCGCGCCGGAGTGAGCGGCGACGACTTTTGAAAGGAATACGCAAATACCCGCTCGAATATCCGGCATTTCTAATATTGCATTCTTTTGTTGACTTTCTGTAATTCGGATATTTATATCCATGCAATTGTTATATCCATTTTTCTGGAAAGGAAAGTATCATGAGTAAATCGCTAAAGCTGAACGAGACCATGGTGGTCCCGGTCTACAACATCCGCACCATCCGCCCGGTCACCGATGAGGACCGCGCGCGCATGACCGAGAAATACGGCAAGGACGTCGCCGACAAGAGGATCTCGATCGAGTTCGCCGACAAGTCCGTCAAGACCTCGAGCCTCGATCTCGACGCCGTCCGCGCCCAGGGCGTCGCGCTCGTCAACATCGGCAGCGACCGCTTCGTGCCGGCCGCCAACATCAAGGCCGCCGAGGCGCTGTCCAAGGACGAGATCGAGAAGCTCAAGGAGGGCGGCAAGTACACGCTGACCCAGACCTTCCGCTCCCGCGTCGAGACCACCGCCGGTTCGCTGCTGTCGTCGGCCACTCCGGAGCAGGTCATCGACCGCGCCGCCAAGGCGCTCGAGATGCCGGGGCAGGGGGCGAAGGCTTCTGCGCCGATCAAGACCGCCGCCGACGCCGAGGCGGCCGTCCGCCGGGTGCAGAAGAAAGGCCCGGCTCCCAAGACACCGGTCAATGGCTAGAAGCCGGCGGCACCGGTTGGCGCGCGCGGTGTTTCCCCACGCCGCGCGCGTCGCATTTCATGACGGCGATCAGCCGCTCATCGCCCACGATCCCGCCACCGGGATTGATCTCACCTACCGTTTCGAGCCGCACGCCGGCGGCACCCTCCGCCTCACCGGCGGGGCCTTCGGACCCCGCACCCTCGCCGTCGGCTGCGACGAGGCCGATCTCGAGCTCGTGGCCGGGCTGTTGCTAGACGGCCTGCAGGCCAGAGCGCCGCAGCCGGAACCGAGATAGGATTGGGAGTGCCCGGCGTCCGCGGCAGCCGCTCCTCGAACCGGACGCGATGGCGTCGGGGCCTCCGCCAGTCGGTCTTCTGCGTTGGGTCACGACCGCCGCGCCCGTAACCATGGCACCGAAGATCCTCGCCGAAACCTGACGCGCGATCAATCAGTTGGGCTGGCACCGAGCATCATGGACTGTCTCTCAACAGAGGAGACAGACCATGAACGACAACGACACGAACTCATCTGGCACCATCGGCCGTCGGCCGCCGTGGAACAAGGGCAAGCTGGTCGGGGCCAAGCCGCCGCTCCGCCCCAGTCACGTCTGGTCGATCAGGACTAAGCTGCAAATCGAGCATCGCACGCGCGACCTCGCGCTGTTCAATCTTGCGATCGACAGCAAGCTGCGCGGCTGCGACGTCGTCGCCGTCCGTGTCGACGATGTGGCGCCGAACGGGTACACGCTCGACCGTGCAACCGTACGGCAGAAGAAGACCGGGCATCCGGTTCGGTTCGAGCTGACCGAGCAAACCCGGCAGGCGATCGATGGCTACCTCCGAGAGACCGGTCGTCAGCCCGGTCAGTTCCTGTTCGCCGGTCGGGGCGAACCGCGATGCGGACTGACGACAAGGCAATACGCGCGGCTCGTTGGCGAATGGGTCGCAAGCATCGGCCTCGACCCCCTTAAGTTCGGCACCCACTCGTTGCGGCGCACCAAGGCGACGCTGATCTACCGCCGGACAGGCAACCTGCGAGCGGTGCAGCTGCTGCTCGGGCACACCAAGATCGAGAGCACCGTGCGCTATTTGGGCATCGAGATCGACGACGCGATTGAAATCGCAGAGAAGATCGACGTCTGAAATACCCGGGCAGAGCTGCCGCGCTCTGCCCGACCTCAATCCGACGGGGAGGGCCACTTGCTGCCATCTCCGCCTTGCCCGTGCAGCGCGTGACGATTGTCCGGTTCACTCCGCTTTCGACAACCGTCGCTCCATGTGTTCGGCAAGGCGCACTTGCCCGGAAGCCCGAAGGCCAGTGATCGCCCCCAAATAGTCGCGCTCCTCGCGATTTTGACTGAGTTTTGATTTAGCCAGAACTTTTCTGACCTTGATGCGGAACGCGACGATGTTGCCGAGCATCTGCTGCATGTAGTCGCCCGGTGCGTCGGCCAACCGCCAGGCGTCCTTGCCGTTCAGTCGACGCTCGTGGTTGCGCGTCAGCAGCCCCACGGCCGCTCTCTTTGCGTGCTCGTCTTGCTGGAAGGCGATCTCGCCGTAGACGTGGACGACTTGGTAGTTCCAAGTCGGAACATGGCGATGATGCTCGGGCTTGGTGGGATAGAAGTTCGGTGAGACGTAAGCGTCGTCTCCACGAAAGATCGCCAACACCTCCTGACCATCAGCGACCGTTCGGTGCATGTCGTTGGCCAGAGCCACGTGACCGATCAGCGTGCCATCCGGTGCAGCAAGCAAAGGGATGTGATTGGCAATCAGGCCCTCGGCAGTTTGCGCCACGATGCACGCAAGTGGAGCTGCCTCCATAATGGCGCTGATTTCGTCCGGACTGACTTCCTGGAAGTGAGGCGGGATGTACATGCTGCGGTTCCGTGCGAGATGGGAGACGGCCAGCATAGCCACAACTGTTCGTTCCTAGCGAGTCACCGACGCACCACAGAAGGGGGGGCTCGCGCGCAACGCGACTTCGGCTCGGGGTCAGTATTCCCCTTGGGTGACCGCACCGCCACTCCCGCTTGTCCTCCAAGAGCCGACGACAGCAGAACGACCGGTGAACTCTGACGTCCAACGCGGATCGTGGTAGGGATCAACTGAGCATCTCATCCGTTTGCCCGGCACGAGTGTCGAGTTGGAGACCGTCGGAGGCCGGGGACCGCAGCTATCTGTTCCCGGAACCGAGATCACGAGTGAGTCATGACGGTCGTATTCCGGGGCAATCCGCACCGCCTGCTCAACGAGGCACTCGGCGCGTCGGACTTGGCCGGCAGCCGACTGTGCTTCGCAGCAGCGGCGACGCTTCGATACATGACCGAGCAGGGCGGTATCGGGCTCACGAAATCGGGGGCGTTCAATCGCAAGTTCGTGGTCTGGGCCGTCGATGAGTTCGCGTGGCCGAAGTACACGGCAGAGGAACTCTATGTCGTCTGCAAGGTGCTCAACGAGCCGGATGTCCCGCCGCTCTACGCGCTGCACGAACTGCTGCTCGCCGCCAAGCTCATCCGTCACGTCAAGGGCAACGCCGTCCTGACCGCGGCCGGCAAGGAGCACTGCGGCCAGGAAGGTCTGCTGCAGGTCACGCTGTTCGAGACCTATTTCACCAGGTTCGATTTCGCCGGCAACGACCGCTGGCCGATCGAGATGCCGGACTTCGATCTGCACCACGTGCTGACCGTGATCCATCGCCGCCTGACGGACTGGACCGCGTTCCCCGAGCTGGCCGGCTGGTGCCTCCCGATCGACATCGTGCCGGCGCGGTGGGGCACATCCGAAGAGACTGCGATGCTCTACCTCGCGTCCCGCCTCATCCGGCCGCTCAATTGGCTGGGGCTGATCGAGGAGCGGGAGCCGTCACGATATGGACCGTTGAGACAGATCGAGCTGCGCAAGACTGCTCTATGCGACAAGTTCTTCCGGTTCGCGATCGTTCGTGACGACGTCGGCTCCGAGATGCGGCACTGACTGTCGCGCTGCCGCTCGATCGGAACCGGTCACGGGTCGCATCCGGTGCCAGCGGTGCCTGCCCCGATTTCACATAACAAACATTATCACACTTATGGAAAGCCGGCCGCCCGGCTCAGCTTGGCACGCGCTCCATTCCGGTGGCGGCAGGATCATCTGCAGTCGTGACCGCATCTCGGCCCGTTGCCGTTGGGGAACTCGGTGATGGCCGCGAGCAGGTCGGTTCGCGCCATTGCAGCCGTCCACCCCTCCACGCCGATCCCGCCCGAGGCGGTTTGTCATGATGCCAGAGCGTGCGCCGGCGCGCGGGCGCTGCAAGGGCTGTCTGCTTGCGCGCCTTCGGCACGACAGCCCTCGGCCATCGGCAAAGCCGGGCCGCCTCGCGCGTGCCGCGCTTCGGTTCCGCACCCGCTTATCCGCCGTCGCCTTTCGCCCGGCATCGAAACCGCCATCGGGGCGGGTTCAAGAGCCGCGAAGGGACGACACCATGACCGCACATGCCAAGGCCGAGCGCCGCGATCTCCATGCCGAGATCACCGCCAAGATTATATCCGCCATCGAGAAGGACCCGGGCCGTCCGCAGATGCCCTGGCGCCGATCGGGGATGCCGCTGTGGCTCCCGGAAAACGCGCTGACCGGCAAGCTCTACAACGGCGTCAATGTCGTCGCATTGTGGGCCGAGGCCGAGATGCGCGGCTTCACGGCTCCGGTGTGGGCGACCTACCGCCAGTGGGCCGAGAAGGGTGCGCAGGTCCGCAAGGGCGCCAAGGCCGCGCTCGTCGTCTTCTACAAGGAATACGACGCCGCCCCCGATCCGGAAAACGAGAGCGATGACGGCAAGCGCCGCGTGGCGCGCGCCTCTCACGTGTTCAATGCCGCCGATGTCGACGGCTACACCGTGCCAGATGCCCCTGCCCGGCTCGGTCCCATCGAGCGCATCGCTGCCGCCGACCGCTTCATCACCGCCACCGGTGCCCGCATCGAGCATGGCGGCGAGCGCGCCTTCTACCGCCCCGCCACCGATCACATCCAGATGCCGCACGAGGCGCTGTTCTGCGGCACCGATACCATGTCGCGCGACGAGGCCTACTACGCCGTGCTGCTGCACGAGCTGACGCATTGGACCGCACCCAAGAGCCGCTGCGACCGCGATCTCTCCAAGCGCTTCGATCGCGCCGAGGTCGCAGCCGAGGAGCTGGTCGCCGAGATCGGTGCGGCGATGCTCTGCGCCGAGATCGGCGTCACCCAGGATACCCGCACCGACCACGCGCAGTACGTTGCCAACTGGCTGCAGCTGCTGCGGAACGATCCGAAGGCGATCTTCACCGCCGCCGCCAAGGCGTCGGAAGCCGTGGCCTATCTCAAACGCCTGCAGCCGCCTGGCTGATAGGACTAGAAGATCGCTCTGGACTCACCAAAACCATGGCGTGCCATGGCCACGCGCCGCCGTCTCATGCAGGTCTAGCCGACCGCTGCGGCGCGGCGCAAGGCAACCCCTCACGGGGCGCGCACACGCGGCCGTTGCGCCGCGTCCTCGGTATCGTCTTCATGCGCCCCGCGACGGACGGCTCCAAAACCATGGCGTAATCCGCCTCGGTGTGCCCGTGCAGATTCTACGTCATCAGCACGTCCCGCTCCCCGTCGCTGAGTTCAAAGTTGGAGAGTTGTTCCTGATACAGCCGCCGCTGCTCCGGCGTGGTCAGGCACCGAAAATCCGTCAGCAGTCTGGTCAGCGTCGAATGACAATCCTGATGCTCTATCCAGCTTTCGAGACGTGCAAGATTCAACGGCGTTGCCCCCATTTCGACGATTGCGTCCTCGATGAGGGACTCAGCATACGCCCATTGGGGTTCGCCCACGTTGTCCTGATCGTATTGAGGTCCCCATCGATCAACGAGCCCCACGTAGAGCGCCCAGAGATCTCGCTTGTCGCTGTCCAGCCATAACCGGATGACGTCTTGCATCACGGACGCGACAGTCGCGGGGGCATCATCGCTATAGTCCCGAGCCCGCCAAGTCTCCACGCCCGTCATGGTTCACTCCCTAGCAACAGGCGCCGCATCAAACACCTTCAGCTTACCCGACCAGATGCGCCCGATACGCAACGTCACTCCCTTGCCCGTTCCCACCGCTGTGATCCCGTTGGGCGCCGGGTTGGACGACACGAGGTCCCCCAGGAGTTGTTTCGTCAGGGTGGATCATGACGGAATCTCGGCAGTGATCGCATTTGTGATCGCCGGCCGAAGTCGGGATGCCATTTGGCGACAGTGCGGCGGGCTACGTCATCGCCCGACTCGACCGCGAGGCGCGTTCGAAGGACTGGTCCAAGACCGAGTTCGCATGGCGGCAGGGTGACCTGTTCGGCCGCACGTGAATCGATGAGCGGGATAGGAAAGCGTGACCGCCACGGCGTGCGCAGCACCATCCAGCTGCGCGATCGAACCGCAGCTTCGGTGTGTGCTATGCGTGTGCTAGGTCGATCCGATGAAAAGCCGAAATCTTGCTAACTATCTGATTTCATTGGTGGAGCCGATCGGGATCGAACCGACGACCTCTGCAGTGCGATTGCAGCGCTCTCCCATCTGAGCTACGGCCCCGAGCCATGGGTGGCGGGATTTACGGGTGGATCAGGCGGGTTGTCAAGAAAGCCGAGCCGGCTCTTCGGCTCGCACAGGCCGTAATCTTGAAATTCCGATCTGCGGCCGTTCATCGTGTGGCGCCATGGTGCGGAAGCACGGTGACGAGCGTTGAGCTGTGCCGAATGTCAGGAACGGAATGATGGGCGACGGCGAGTTCTCCGGATTTCGGCCGTGGACACTCGCAGTTCCGACGCCGGGACTTTCGATTTGTCCGTTGGCGAAAGCGCTCCGACTTTGGCTTGCCGCGCAACGCCTCCGCCGCTACACGTCTTCGGCCCACCGGCGCGCCCCAAGGAGCCTCCTGGATGCTCGAACTACTCGGTTTTATCAGCTATCTCATCACGCTCTATACCTATGTCGTGATCGCCGGCGTCATCATGAGCTGGCTCATGGGCTTCGGCGTGGTCAATCCGATGAACCCATTTGTTCGTTCACTTTACCATGCGCTCGCCGCCGTCACCGAGCCGCTGCTTCGTCCGATCCGAGCAGTCATGCCCGACCTGGGAGCCGTCGACATCTCGCCCGTAATCCTGCTGCTCGGATGCTTCTTCGTTCAGAGTGTGGTCCTTCCCAACCTCGCCAAGCTCGTCTGATGCCGCCGCTCGTCGTGCCAGTAGATGATAGGCGCGGGGCCATGCCGTGGTGGCGATCGGGAGGGAGAGTGATCGTGCGTTTCCGGCTGACGCCCCGGTCGTCGAGGCAAGGCATGGACGGCGTCGGCGAGACGGCGGAGGGGCCTGCATTCCTCGCCAAGGTCCGCGCCGTACCCGAGGACGGCGCCGCGAACCGCGCCTTGATCGAGACCGCCGCAACATGGCTCGGCCTGCCACGCACCGCGCTCGAACTGGTCGGCGGCGGCAAGTCGAGGATCAAGTCGATCGCGATCTCCGGTGATGTCGACGCAATCGAGCTGCTGCTCGTCGACCAATGGCACCGGTTCAAGACAGATTTGCGCGCATGAGCCCGGCAAGGGGTCTTGGCGTCGAGTGACGTGAGCTCAGCAATGCGAAACGAGAGCAAGGGAGTGCAAGGGGCGCCATGAACAACCACCGAGTGATCGACGGCAAAGCGATCGCCGCCCAGGTGCGCGAAGGGGTCGCACGCGATGTCGCGAGACTGAAGAACGAGCATGGGTTTCTTCCGGGGCTCGCCGTCGTGTTGGTCGGCGAGGACCCGGCGAGCAAGGTCTACGTCAAGAACAAGGGCGAGCAGACCAAAGCCAGCGGCATGAACTCGTGGGAACACAAGCTCCCGGTCGAGACCTCCGAGGCGGAGCTGCTCGCCATCGTCGACAAGCTCAACAAGGATCCCGCGGTCAACGGCATCCTGGTGCAGTTACCGCTGCCCAAGCACATCAATGCCGAAAAGGTCCTCAACACCATCGACCCTGACAAGGATGTCGACGGCTTCCATCCGGTCAACGTCGGACGGCTGTGGGTCGGCGAGCGGACACTTGTCCCGTGCACGCCGACAGGGTCGGTCATTCTGGCGAAGTCGGTGGCGCCGAGCCTCGCCGGCATGAATGCGGTGGTCGTTGGCCGCTCCAACATCGTGGGCAAGCCGGTGGCGGCGCTGCTGTTGCGCGAGAATTGCACGGTGACCATCGCCCATTCGAAGACGCGCAACATCCAGAGCGTGGTCAAGGGCGCCGATCTGCTGATCGCCGCGGTCGGTATTCCCGAAATGGTGCGCGGCGACTGGGTGAAGCCCGGCGCCATCGTCATCGACGTCGGCATCAACCGCGTCCCTGGCGAGGGCGGCAAGACCAAGCTCGTCGGCGACGTCAACTACGAGGAGTGCGCGCGCGTCGCCGGCGCGATCACGCCGGTTCCCGGCGGCGTCGGCCCCATGACTATTGCCTGCCTGCTGCAGAACACGGTCGAGGCAGCGAAGATCCAGCGCTGCATCAAGGGCTAGCCGGGACGTACCGTCGAGATGTTCGACTCACGGGCGCCAATGGGAAACTGTCTGGCGCCCGTGGCCTTCTCGCGAACCTCTGAGCGGTCAAGCCGCCCTCGACTGCCTGAGGTTTTCGCCGCGATAGGCGAGGGCCTCGGCGATGTGCAGGCGGCCGACGAGGTCGGCTCCGTCGAGGTCGGCGAGCGTGCGTGCGATCTTCATCGTCCGGTGGAATCCGCGCGCCGAGAGACCGAGCTGATCTGCGGCCTGGCGGAGGAGCGCAAGGCCCGCCGTGTCAGGCGTGGCGACCTGTTCGAGCAGAGCGCCGCCACATTCGGCATTGGTGCGGACGCCCTTTGCCCCAAGCGCCGCGAAGCGGTCCCTCTGACGTCGTCTTGCAGCGAGGACCCGGGCGCGAATTTCCGCGCTGCCTTCGGCTGGCGGCGGCAGACACAGATCAGCGGCCGTGACCGCTGGCACCTCGATCTGGAGGTCGATACGGTCGAGCAAGGGTCCTGACAGGCGCGCCTGGTAATCCTCCGCGCACCGCGGCCCGCGCTTGCATGCCTGGCCGGGTGCGCCGCCGCATTTGCACGGGTTCATGGCGGCGACGAGCTGGATGCGGCAGGGATAGCTGATGCGGTGATTGGCGCGCGCGACGACCGTCTCGCCGGCTTCCAGAGGTTGGCGCAGCGCATCGAGCACGTTGGGCTGGAATTCCGGCAACTCGTCGAGGAACAGAACACCGAGGTGGGCGAGCGAAACCTCGCCCGGCCGCGGCCGCGACCCGCCACCGACGAGCGCTGCCATGCTGGCGGAGTGATGCGGTGCGCGGAACGGTCGCACGGTCGCGAGCTTGCCGCCCATAAGTTCACCGGCGAGCGAATGGACCATCGACACTTCGAGCATTTCCTCGGGCGTCAGCGGCGGCAGGATCGACGGCAGGCGCGCTGCGAGCATCGACTTGCCTGAGCCCGGAGGGCCGACGAGCAGGAGATTGTGCCCCCCTGCGGCGGCCACCTCGAGTGCGCGCTTGGCGATCTCCTGGCCTCTGACATCACGGAGGTCCAGCACCGGCCCGACGTCCCGCTCAAGATTTGGTGCCGGGCGGCGCAACGTCTGGAAGCCTTTGAAGTGGTTGACGAGCGAGAGCAGATGTGGCGCCGCGAGAATCGGCATCGTCTCGCTGGCCCAGGCTGCTTCCGCACCTCCCGCCTCGGGACAGATGAGGCCCTTGCCCATGGCATTGGCGCCGATTGCGGCCGGGAGGCAGCCTGGAACCGCGCGGATCGACCCGTCGAGCGCCAGCTCGCCGATCGCGGCATAATCGGCGATGGCCTCGGGTGAGATCGCCTCCATTGCGGCCATGAGCGCGAGCACGATCGCGAGATCGAAATGACTGCCTTCCTTCGGCAGGTCGGCCGGCGCCAGATTGACGGTCAGGTGCTTGTAGGGCAGCCCCAGTCCGACGGCATGCAGTGCATTCCTGACCCGCTCGCGACTCTCGGCGACGGCCTTGTCGGGCAGGCCCACGATGGCGAATGCAGGCGCTCCTGGGGTGATGCGGACCTGGACCTCGATCGGCCGGGCCTCGATCCCGACGAAGGCGACTGTCGACACCTGGGCGTACATGGCCGATCCCGCTCGCAGCAAACCCGATCAAAGAAGTATAGCCCGTAGGCGGAGCGCCATCAAGAACAAAAATAGAACAATCTTGCGGGATTTCAGGCTGCCTGTAGCGTGACGGCGGCGCCGATCGCTGCAGCAGCGGCGGTTAGTGCCGCCCCCCACGCCATGTCGACGAGTGCCAGGCGCAATGGGAAGCCTTTGGTGGTGGCGAGGCTCGTGAGATCGTAGGTCGCGTAGGCGAAGAATCCAAATAGCCCGCCGAGCACCAGCGCCCGATGGATGCTGCCGCTCTCGACGGCGGGGGCGACCGCGAACAGCACAATACCTAGTGCGAACACGAGGTAGAAGGCCATGCCGGCTACCCAATTAATTGGGTCGGCGAGCAATGGACCGAGTTCGCGCCGATAGAAGCTCCTGGCTATGACACCGAGCCAGATGACGTCGATCACCGCGAATGCGGCGAGTGTCGCAAGGTAGGCGATCACAGTCGGCATGGAAGACTCCGTCGAGGGGACGTAGATTTCTACGGAGCCGCGTCCCCAACCGACCATCAGCCGCCGTTTGCCGGCGCCCGACCTAAATGTGGATCGCTCGCTTGGCGACGGAAAGCGCCGCCTCCTTGACTGCTTCGGTCAGCGTCGGATGGGCGTGACAGATGCGCGCCAGATCCTCGGCCGAGCCGCCGAACTCCATTAGTACGGCCGCTTCGGCGATCATCTCGCCCGCGTGCGGACCGACGATGTGGACCCCGAGCACACGGTCGGTCGCCGCATCCGCGAGCACCTTGACGAAGCCGACCGTGGTGCGGTTGACCTTGGCGCGGCCATTGGCCGTGAAGGGGAACTTTCCGGCCGTGTAAGCGATGCCCTCGGCCTTGAGCTCCTCCTCGGTCTTTCCAACCGAGGCGACTTCGGGAAAGGTGTAGATCACGCTCGGGATGACGCCGTAGTTCACGTGCCCCGCCTGGCCAGCGAGAATCTCGGCGACCGCCATGCCCTCGTCCTCGGCCTTATGCGCAAGCATCGGTCCGGCGATCACGTCGCCGATCGCATAGACACCGGGCACGGTCGTCTGGAAGTGGTCGTCAACGACGATGCGCTTCCGCTGGTCGACGGCGATGCCGGCCTCGGCAAGTCCTAGACCCTCCGTATAGGGAACGCGCCCGATGGCGACGAGGACGACGTCGGCGAAATGGCTTTCGCCTGCGCCGCCTGCTGCCGGCTCGACCGTCACCGTCGAGCCCGATGCGTCGGTCTTGACGCCTGTGACCTTCGAGCGGAGCTTGAAGATGATGCCTTGTTTCTCCAGGATCCGCTGGAACTGCTTGGCGACGTCGAGGTCCATGCCGGGGAGGATGCGGTCGAGATACTCGACGACGGTCACCTTTGCGCCGAGGCGGCGCCACACGGAGCCGAGCTCCAGCCCAATCACACCGGCGCCGACCACGGTGAGAGATTTCGGCACGGATTTGAGCTCGAGCGCGCCGGTCGAGGACACGATCCGCTTTTCGTCGATTTCGACACCCGGCAGCGCCGCGACGTCAGAGCCGGTGGCGATGACGATGGCCTTGGCCTCGAGGGTCTTCTTCTCGCCGTTGATGAAGGTGACTTCGACCCTGCCGGTGCCGAGCACGCGGCCGGCGCCGTGAAAGTGCTCGACCTTGTTCTTCTTCAAGAGGAACGCGACGCCATCGGTATTGCCCTTGACGCCCTCGTCCTTGAAGGCAAGCATCGTCTTCAGATCGAGCTTCGGCGAGACGTCTATTCCCATGGCTGCGAAACCGTGCCCCGCCTCCTCGTAGAGCTCAGAAGCATGCAGAAGCGCCTTCGACGGAATGCAGCCGACATTGAGGCAGGTGCCGCCGTGGGCCGCGCGCTTCTCGACGACCGCGACCTTCATGCCGAGTTGGGCCGCGCGGATGGCGCACACGTAGCCGCCGGGGCCCGTGCCGATGACGATGAGATCGTGCGTGCTCATGGTGTCCTTGATGCCTCGGTTGTGATTCCCGGCCTGGTACTCGGGCTAGTTCTGGGGACGGACGATCTTCCACATCGTCGTCAGGTCGGGGTCGGTCACGATCTCACCCGATTCATGCAGGTGGTACTCTCCGGGTGCGGCGTCCTCGAACGCCGGGAGGTGCGGCGGAAGAACGATCGTCTCACCCGCCCGTTCGCCATGCAGCGCGACGGTGATGCCGACGTCCGCATCGACGCTGGAAATGATCCCGTGCCGCTGGCGCTGCTCGATCAGAGTCTCGCCGTCCGCCTCGAAATAGGTGATGCCGATCAGGAGGTACTTGCCGACCAAGGACGCGGCACGTGCCGCGTCCCACATCGGCGCGCCGCTTTCGTCACTCTTGCCGCCACATCCGCTCATGATTGTCTGCTCACAGCTCCAGGATGAACCGCTGCGGATCCTCGAGGTTCTCCTTGACGCGCACGAGGAAGGTGACGGCTTCCTTGCCGTCGACGATGCGGTGGTCATAGGAGAGCGC
>JANRIE010000008.1:0-2091 GCA_033765285.1 Hyphomicrobiaceae bacterium
CAGAAGGTCCGCGTCGCGGTCAACGGCTACGGCGTCATCGGCAAGCGGGTGGCAGATGCGGTGGCGCTTCAGCCCGACATGGTGCTGGCCGGGGTCTGCGATGTCGCGGCCGACTGGCGCCCGCGGATGGCGCTCGCCAAGGGTTTCCCGCTGTTCGGCGCGACCGCAGAGCACGCCGCAGCGATGCGCACCGCCGGACTTGCCGTCGCCGGGACGCTGGACGACCTCCTCGGCGGGGCGGATGTGGTGGTGGACTGCACACCAAAGCGGATCGCAGCGGCGAATGTCGAGACCTACTGCAAGCGCGGCATCCGCTTCATCGTCCAAGGCGGCGAGAAGCACTCGGTCACCGGCCATTCCTTTGTCGCCGAAGCCAGCTTTGCCGGTGCCGTCGGCCGCGACAGCACAAGGGTCGTGTCCTGCAACACTACCTCCATTGTGCGAACGCTGACAGCACTGAAACGCGCGGGACTGTTGGCACGGGCACGCGGCACGCTCCTGCGCCGGGCGACCGACCCTTGGGAGAGCCACCAGGGCGGCATCATGAACACCCTGGTCCCGGAGCCGGAGATTCCCAGCCACCAGGGCCCCGATGCGCAAAGCGTCGATCCCGGTCTGGACGTGGTGACTATGGCGGTGAAGGTCCCCGAGACGCTGGCACATCTGCATTACTGGTCGGTTCAGATGACCAGGCCCGCCAGCAAGGCCGACGTTCTGGACGCCTTCCGCACCTCGTCGCGGATCGCGCTGATCCAGATGGACGAAGGCTTGGACGCCCTGAACGCCGTCAAGGAAATGATGGCCGACATGGGCCGCCCGCACGACAACCTTTACGAAGTCGCGCTGTGGGAGGACATGCTGTCGGTGCAGGGGGACGAGCTGTTCTACGCCTATATGGTGGACAATCAGGCCATCGTGATCCCCGAGACGATCGACGCCATCCGGGCGCTGACCGGACTGGCTGCGGACGCATCCGCCTCGATGGCGCTGACCGATGCGGCTCTGGGGATCGGCGCGCTCGGCCGACGGTGATCCGGCGACCGAGCCCGCGCGGGCATCACCCTCGACGGCGCGCCGCGAAATGTTGCCGCGCGCCGTCGACGATCTGCATCACGCACCAGCGGGCATAGACCGGCGCAGCCAGAAGCCCGAGCAAGCGGCCGACAACGCCGCGCGGCAAGGTGTAGTCGATAAAGCCGCGCAACTCGGTTCCACCGGGGGCCGGATCGGTGGAAAAACCAAGTCGATAGTCCTGAATGACGATCATCCGCTGCGGCCCGGTGGTTTCCCAGATCTTCCGGACGGGTGGCTGGCGCTCGAGGATCACTTCTTTCACGCGCAGGACAAGACCCATCATCCGGCCGTCAATCCGGATGACCGAACCGACCTCCCTGCCCCTTCCCGCATCCAGCCGATACTGCATGGAGCCGCCTGCCATCATCGGCGATCCCACCGCCATGTGGGCGCCGATGCGCTCGGGGTCGTCGAGAAAGTCGAACACCTCCTGGGCCGGCGCAGAGATCAGCGCAGAATGCTCGAACCGGTGGACTTTCCCTTGCATGACTTGGTCCAGGTTTGCTGCGGTTCACCTTTCAGTCAATCTGGCGGACAAAGCCCGGATAGCGGTTGAACGCCAGTTTTTGCACCAGCGACCCATCGACCGTGCGGATTTCGGCCGTGATGCTGCCGTCCTCGGCGCTGGCGATGGCCCCCAGTGCAAGGCGCGGATTTCCCAGGAGGTCAAGCTGCGCCTGCAGCCAGGTCCGCACCTTCTCCGGCGTCATCTCCTCTGTCCTGGCGGAAGCCAGACCAAGGATCACCTCGGCGCCGACACTCTCCCCCATGCCCGTAGCGGCGCCCATGCCGGACTGCATCCCATCCGTCATGCCCGACATCGGCATCTGACCGGCAGGATGATGCTGCGCCATCATCTGCATCATCATCTGCATCATTTCGGGAGACATCATGGCTGCCATGCCCCCTTCGGCGAGCTGTGCCTCAGGTTGGGCGGCTTCATCGGCCTCGACCGTACCGGCCGTTTCTTCCTCGACCGCCGGGTGATGCGGGTCTTTTGCAGGCGGAGTGGTCTGC
>JANRIE010000021.1:0-1662 GCA_033765285.1 Hyphomicrobiaceae bacterium
GCGGGCCTGGTGGACTCGAAGCCCTATCGGGGCGTCTTTCTCACGACCGAGGGGACTGCGATGGCCAAGGCGGCCCGCAAGCGGCACGACCTTGTGGTGCGCTTTCTCCTGGCCATCGGGCTCGATCCCGAGACGGCCGAGCAGGACGCGGAAGGGCTGGAGCACCATGCGAGCGAGAAGGCACTCGCGGCCTTCTCGCGGTTCCTCAAGGCGCGGGAGAGGCGTGGCGAATGAGCGAAAGCTACTCGATCGGCGATCTTGCACGCGCGACAGGTGTCAAGCCGACGACGATCCGCTGGTACGAGCAGGAAGGCTGGCTGCCGCCGCCAGCGCGCACCGAAGGCGGGCATCGGGTTTACGGCGATGCGCATCTGCGGCGCCTGGGCTTCATTCGCCACGCGCGGGAGTTGGGCTTCGAGAGCGGAGCGATCCGAGCGCTGCTTGACCTCGCCGACCGTCCCGAAGCGGATTGCGCAGCAGCGCACGCCCTGGCTACGGCCCAAATCCGGGAGATCGACGCGCGGGTGCGGCGGCTGACCGCCCTGCGTGCCGAACTCGACAGGATGGCGACAAGCTGTGCCGGCGGCGCGGTCGGCGGATGCCGGATCATTGAGACCCTGGCGGATTTCGACCACGCGCACTGCGTCGACCCAGTCCACCGCCAGCACTGACGAACACCCCTATAGGGCCGCTGGGGGCAATGTCGTTCCGACATCCCATGCCTACCCTACTCGCGGCGCTGCAACACTGCGACGTTCCAGGAATTCTTTGTCACGCAGCAGTCGCGCGCATGCAACGCCCGAACCCCATTCTTCACGCCGCTCGAACGGGCGGAACAGGAAAGGTGATGATCAGCATGCCCCATCGTATCCTCAGCGTCGGTTTCGTCACAGCAATGATCGTGGTGCTCGCAACGGGTCAGGTAACGGCGCAGGCGGGCGGTAGTGAGAGTGCCTGGACGCCGCCGCCGGCAATGACCTATCCGACGGCGCGGCTGCCTGGGTGGGACCGCGCGCAGGCGGGCAGCTTCCAGTTCAACCCTGGCGAAGGTGGCATCACGCCGCCCGCCGCGACGACCTCACGTCTTCCCTTCGTCGACGGCCATAGGCAGGCCTGGAGTCCTGCTGCCGGTCTGAACACCGCGGGCGGCAACTGACGCGGGGCAGCGCTCGTCCGCCGCGGCGCTTGCGGTCGCAACGCCTCGCTCTTGAACCAACAAAAGCTGCCGGCAACGTACAGGTCAATCGGGAGATGCCCGGACCGTGAGGGTTCGGGCATCACGCGCTCCGATTGGATGGTCGCTAGCGCCGTGGGGGCGGACGCTCAGGTCATCCCCCTCCCATTCAGCCGCTGACGACGAATTCGGTCATCATGCCGGTCGCCAAGTGTGGCATGTGATGGCAGTGGAACATCCATCGACCGGCCGTCGCGAACTCCATGGCGACGGTGACGCGCTCCATCGGCGGCACCTGCACGGTGTCGCGGACCGCCCCGGCGAAACGCTGCGCGCCGAAGCCGACAACCTGGAACACCGTCCCGTGGATGTGCATCGGGTGCGCCATCATCGATATGTTGTTCATCGTCAGTTCAAGGCGTTCACTGCGGCGCGCTTCGAGAACCCTGTGTCGACCCCAGGGGCGATCATCGATGGACCAGGCATAC
>JANRIE010000022.1:0-2074 GCA_033765285.1 Hyphomicrobiaceae bacterium
CCGGGTGACACCACGCGACGGCCTGGTCTCTGGCGGCCCCGGCCAGTACAAGGCGCTCGTCGCGGTCAAGGATCGCCAGAAGCTGGGGGGCGGTATCCGGGGCGATCCCCTCGGCATGGTCGATCGCGCCCTGCATGGCCCCGGCCAACGTTGCGAAACGGGCGAGGACCAGCGGAGCGGCCCGGCCCGACATGAGATCGGCCGGTGCGCGGCGCGACAGGGTCAGGGCGAAGGGGTGACTGTGGTCAGCGTCGTCCGAGGGAAAATGCGGCGGAACGCCCCGCGCGTAGGCGGTCGGCTGGATCGGCAAGGGGAGGTCGAACATCGGGGAGATCTCCGACGGCGCGGGAAGCCTCTCTCCCCGCCTCATCCGTCAAAGGCCAAACCGCCGCCCTCTTACTCGAAGGGGCGGCGGTGATGGGTCTGATAAGCGATTAGAGCTTGCCGAGGGCCCGCAGGCTCAGCTCTGTCCCGGCGCCGACGATGATGTGGTCGTGCAGCGTCAGACCAAGGTATTTGCAGCCCTTCTGGATCTCCTTGGTCATGCCGAGATCGGCCTCCGACGGCGTCGGATCGCCCGAAGGGTGGTTGTGGATCAGGATCAGGGCGCTGGCGTTCAGCATCAGCGCCCGCTTGATCACCTCGCGCGGGTAGACCGGAACATGGTCGACCGTGCCGGTCGAGAGGAGCTCATCGGAGATGATGCGGTTCTTGCGGTCGAGGTAGAGTACGTGGAAGCGCTCGACCGGGCCGCGGACGGTCAGCGCGCAGTAGTCCAGAAGCGCCTGCCAGCTGCCGATGACCGGGTTCTGGCTGAGGTAGCGGCAGAGGATGTCGCGGGCCTCGAGGATGACGGTTTCTTCCTGGGGGGTCATGGGGGTTCTCGCTGATTGCGCAGGCCGAAGCCCCCTGCCCTCTCGGGGCGAGGCCAGCGGCATGCATTTGAAAGGGGAAAGCGCGACCGCCGCGCGCGAGGGCGGTCGCGTTGTCGGGCCCGGCGTCAGCCGACCCGGTCGAGGAGCTTCTTGGCGCGCCCCTCCAAGTCGAGGCGGGCATCCTGCTGGGTCTTGTCGCGCGCAAGACGCGTGATGCCCTGCACGAAGTCGAAGATCGACTCCGGCGGGCGGCCCTCTTCCATAAGCACCTTCTCGATGATCTTGCCCGACTCCGCCTTCGAGAAACCGCGCTTCCGCAGGAAGTCATCCCGGTCCTCATCCGTCCGCGCCACGATCTGCTGCCGCGCCGCCTTGATGCCGTTCACGAACCCCTGTGGTGAGGAATCGGCGAACCGCGTCAGCGCCGGGGCCGCTTCATGGGCAAAGCGGGATGCGGCATACTTCGAGTGGCGGATCGTGATCTCCTGGAAATCCTCGACACCCCAGAGGTTCCGGTTCTGGCACACCGCCCGCAGGTAGAAGCTGGCCATGCCGAGGGTCTTCGCCCCCAGCTCGGAGTTCCAGCAATAGAAGCCCCGGAAGTAGAGATCGAGGGAACCGTCGGGCAGTCGGCCTGCCTCGATCGGGTTGTGATCGTCGACCAGGAACAGGAAGACATCGCGGTCTGAAGCATAGAGCGTGGTCGTGTCGCGGCTGATTTCGACATCGGGGTTGTAGACCCCGGTCGACCAGTCAAGCACGCCCGGCACCTTCCAGCGCGTGTCACCGGTGCCATTGCCCGCGATGCGCTGCACCGCCTCGACCAGTTCATGGTCGTGGATGCGGCCGTAGTCCGGCCCGGTCACAGCGCGCAGTTCGGTGCGGCCGTCTTCCGTCTCGAATGTCTTCACCTGCTCGGCCCGGTGATTGGTCAGGCCGTACTGCAGGTTGATCCCGGCCAGCGGCGCGGGCAGCTGGCGCAGGTAGGAGGCCGGAGCGCCGACAATGCTCGCGAGCTGCCCGAAGGCCCAGTGCGTCGGCGCGACAGGTTCATGTGCCTTCGGCAGCATCAGGTGCAGCCGCTCGGGGTTGTCGCGCGCGGCTTCGACGCGGATGTCCGCCGTCTGCACGACCCGGCTGCGGCTGCGCTCGGAGCGGCCCTTCACATTGGCCCAGAGATCGTCGAGCGACAGATACCG
>JANRIE010000044.1:0-1646 GCA_033765285.1 Hyphomicrobiaceae bacterium
GGCTCCATGGCGTTCATGTCGACCTGACCTTCAACCTTCTGCCTCGAATGCCTCTGCTACCGCAGCCCGGCTTGTGAACGAGCCGTCAGCCGCCCTGGCGTGGCGCGACGACCTCGATGCGATCGCCAGGGGCCAGCGGCATGCGATCACGCCCGCTCGCCGGCACGAACTCCCCATTGAGCGCGGTGGCCACCTTGCGGCCGGCATAACCGAGCTCGGCGAGGATATGTGCGAGCGTCGGCGCGCTGGTCCGCACCGTCTCGCCGTTGACCCTGACCTCCTTCATCGCCGTATCGAGCGCCATTCGTTCTCGTGCCCTGCAACCATGTTCCGGACATATGTCAACATCGCGCTGCGTCCGCGTGCGTTCAAGTCGGCTTGCGGATGCGGAGCCCGTGGCATACCAGCCATGGACCTCGGTCCGCAACGGTCGTGCGAGGCGTCCAGGGCAAGCCGGATACGGATGCACTCCGCTGCCGACGCCTCGGAAAGTGCATTCGCAGTCCCGTATTGAACTTCGTTCATTCACCTGCTATATGTTTTCGAACGATGTTCAATTTTTGTAGGAGGCGAGACGATGTGGTCCCTGTTGGCGGCGCTCTTGTTGGGTCCGGCGATCCGCGCCGCGGAGATCGTCCTCGATGA
This sequence comes from Hyphomicrobiaceae bacterium, assembly GCA_033765285.1. GTDB lineage: Bacteria > Pseudomonadota > Alphaproteobacteria > Rhizobiales > Hyphomicrobiaceae > Filomicrobium. The sequence goes on from JANRIE010000044.1 coordinate 646, forward strand.
CGAGACGAAGCTCGTGCAACTCGAACGCTGGCGGCTTCACTGGCGGGTGGGGCTTGGTTAACCATGTTGCGGCTTAATGCCGTGATCGAGTACGCGCCGGCAAGGCCAAGCGATCCTTTCATTTTTTCAATGGGACGCACCTCATGTTCCGAACGTTGCTGACGTCGTCGCGTTTTGCACCGCTGTTCTGGACGCAGTTCCTGTCGGCGCTGAGCGACAGCTTCGTCAAGAACGCGCTCGTCGTCCTGATCCTCTACGAGATCGGCTCGACGGAAGGCGCAACCCTGGTGACGCTCGCCGGCGCGGTGCTGATCGCTCCGTTCTTCATCCTGTCGGGTGTCGGCGGGCAGCTCGCAGACCGCTTCGACAAGGCGGCGATGGCCGAGCGGATCAAGCGAGCCGAAATTCCGGTCGCCGTGGTCGCTGCTGCGGGCTTCGCAATCGGGTCGATCACGATGCTGTTCGTCGCGCTCGCGCTTTACGGAGCGTTCGCGGCGCTGTTCGGCCCCATCAAGTACGGCATCCTCCCGGTGCATCTCGCGGAGAGCGAGCTTCCCGCCGGCAATGCCCTGGTCGAAGGCGCGACGTTCACCGCCATTCTCGCAGGGACCATCGCCGGAACTCTGGCCGCGGGCAACGATGGATCGGCATGGCTCATCGCCGTGTCCGTCGTCGGCTTGTCGGTGCTCTGCTGGCTCGCTGCGACACGGATACCGCCGACCGGCGAGGCCGCGCCGGAGCTGGTCATCGACCGCAATCCGTGGACCTCGACCACGGCACTCCTCACCGATCTCAGGTCCGATCCGAGGATCTGGACCGGCGCCCTCATCCAGGCCTGGTTCTGGCTGGTCGGGGCCATTGCACTTTCGCTCCTGCCGACGCTGGTCAAGGAATTGATCGGCGGCACCGAGGGCGTCATCGCGGCGTGCCTGCTCGTCTTCACCGTCGGCATCGCCTGGGGATCGCTCCTCGCAGCGCGCGCCAGCAAGACACGGCCCAAC
>JANRIE010000050.1:0-67886 GCA_033765285.1 Hyphomicrobiaceae bacterium
GTGGTGGATCAGGCAGGCGATCACCCGCTCGATCGCCGATCAGGCGCGCACGATCCGCATCCCCGTGCACATGATCGAGACGATCAACAAGATCGTCCGTACGAGCCGGCAGATGCTGCACGAGATCGGCCGCGAGCCGACCCCGGAGGAACTGGCCGAAAAGCTCGCCATGCCACTGGAGAAGGTGCGCAAGGTGCTCAAGATCGCCAAGGAGCCGATCAGCCTCGAAACGCCGATCGGCGACGAGGAGGATTCACATCTCGGCGACTTCATCGAGGACAAGAACGCGCTGTTGCCGATCGACGCGGCGATCCAGTCCAACCTGCGCGAGACGACCACGCGGGTTCTCGCCTCGCTGACGCCCCGCGAGGAGCGCGTCCTGCGCATGCGCTTCGGCATCGGCATGAACACCGATCACACACTGGAGGAAGTCGGCCAGCAGTTCTCGGTGACGCGCGAGCGCATCCGCCAGATCGAAGCCAAGGCGCTGCGTAAGCTCAAGCACCCCAGCCGGAGCCGGAAGCTGCGGAGCTTTTTGGATAATTGACAAGGCGATCCACTCTGTCTTCACGTCTGAGACAAGGAAATTTCCCATGGAATTGAAGGACGTCAAACCCCTTATTCCAGAATCCAGCACCTCCGAATCGACGAGATTAGATAGCGTTCTGAAGGATTTCGAAGACCGCACAATTCTCATACCTGACTATCAGCGCGACAGCGATCAGTGGGACGAGACCACCAAGTCCTTGTTGGTCGAATAAATCATCAACAATCTATCTGTTCCAGCATTCTTCTTCGAAGTTGCCGTAGACAGCGAGGGGATCGAACGAAATCAAGTCGTTGATGGTCAGCAACGGTTGACAACACTCAAGCAATTTTACGACCGGAAATTTCGGCTAGTAGAAAGTGGAGACGCTCCCTACATCTCGCCAAACAGCGTCCACTATGCTGGAAAGACTTTTGATGAACTCCCTACAGTTTATCAGCAATCATTTCAAAAGTATCGTCTTGCCATCATCAAGCTCCGCGACCTCAAGGATATGAGGTTGGAAGTTTTTCGCCGCATCAATCAGGGGGGCACGCCTCTCAGCGGGCAAGACATTCGACTTGCATATTACGGCGAAAACAGTCCATCACTTGCATTCATCCGACTCGCCGGGATATATGATAAATCACGCCAGGCCGCTCAACGCTTCATCAGAATCGCCGAAGAAAAGTACAGTATCAAGCATCCCTGGAATGATCTCAATGCCCTTGAAAATTGGCAAGACTTATGGGCCGAGAAAGATGTTTCTCGAGGGCAGACCGCATCAGAGATGTTTCTTTGGTCGTTGATGGCCGCTCAACACAGTCAACTTGATGCAATTCTCCAGAATGGAGACGCTCTTAGAAAGCTCAACGTAGCTTACAACAGAGAAATCGATGGTGCTATGGACGTTTATTGCGCGCAGCTACGCTATCAAGACGCACCTAGCACAATTCCTCCCGCATTGATGCCTTTGGAGTCCATGTCCAAGCAGTTCTTTCCACACTTCCAATCCTTCTTCAATGCGATTACTTCGTTTGGCCCAAGCATCGATGTGCGCAAGTACCGAACCATCGCTTCACTAATTGGGGCGTGCTATCGCAGCGGGACTGTCAACGCCAACTGGAGCCGCGATCAGTGGGGGAGAGCGGTTGAGTTTATCCGCCGACCAACTGACAGCGTCAACATGTTTGGAGTTCTCTGGCCACAGAGCAAAGGGCGCTGGGACGGCGCCAAAGGTTACCGCGCGCAGATGGAGGCTGCAGAGACAATAGCTAAGCAAATATGATTGTGCCCAGACCAGCCTATTTGGAAGGTATTGATCCACTTCGACGGAATTTCCCAGCCAGCTGGCGGGATGCGGCCATTCGAGTTGCATTTGACGACGGTTTGGGCGGAGTAATTTGTCCTGGATGCGATAAATTGTTCCGCGGGCGATCTCAGTTGCGATTGATTCACTGTGATCACATCGTTCCGTTCAGCGCTGGTGGCCTGACGACTTGGGAAAACATGCAGTTGCTATGCTCAAGCTGCAACTGGACGAAAGGAAAGCGATTGATTAATGTCCTAATCAGTAGTTCCTATTAATGTCGCTATTTTTCTCGGACTATCTTGTGGAAACAAATACTACTGCTTGGCGCGAGTTGAAGCTCCCGAGCCGTTTGCGGAAACCACTGAGCTTCTCCGTTACCGTATCGAAGGTGCAACGACCGTTGCGGTTTCTCGGTCCTGCCTTCCCCCACAGACTTTTGACCCCAACCGACCCAAGGCCCAAGGAGCGGGCTGACCGACCGGCCACGCCCACCGCACCGATTGACGCTTGCCCTGCCCGCGCCAACCTGCCACTCGTTGCGCGGGCATTTTGCGGACGGCGAACGAACCTCATGCTGCTTTCGATCACGTCGACCCACAGACCAGCAACCGACCTCAGCTATCTGCTGCACAAGAACCCGGTGCGCGTGCACGAGACCGAACTGTCGTTCGGCTCGGCGCTCGTGTTCTATCCAGAGGTGTCAGAGGCCAGGACGACGGCTGCCCTCGTTCTCGACGTCGATCCGGTTGCGCTGGTGCGCGGCAAGGGACAAGGCGAGGGACTCCTCGACCAGTATGTCAACGACCGCCCGTATGTGGCCTCGTCGTTCCTGTCGGTGGCGATCGCCAAGGCCCTGCGCAATGCGCTGAACGGGTCTTCGAAAGAACGGCCGGATCTCGCGGCGACCGCGATCCCGCTGCGGGCGCACGTCCTGCCGCTGCCCGTGCGCGGCAGCCGAGATCTGGTCACCGCGCTGTTTCAGCCGCTAGGCTACGACGTCGGCGTCGAGGACATCCCACTCGATGAGACCCTGGGCTACCTGGGGCCGGAGTGGGCGCACAGTCCTTACGTCTCGCTGACCCTGAGCGGAACGGTGCGGCTGTCCGAGTTGCTGTCGCACCTCTACGTGCTGATCCCCGTGCTGGACAGCAAAAAGCATTATTTCGTCGACCGTCAGGAGATCGAGAAGCTGATCGACAAGGGCGGGTCATGGCTTGCGGCCCACCCCGCGCGGGAGCTGATCGCCACACGCTACCTCCGCCAGCAGCGCACCTGGGCCCGCGAGGCCCTCACCCGACTGGCCGAGGACGATGCCATCGACGATGTCCTGGAAGAAACAGCCCGCATCGAGGCCGCAGGCGAGGCGGCCCCGACGCCAGCCACACGTCCGAAGCCCGAAAGCACCGACGACGCCGACGCCGCAGCCTTTCCCGCTCCGCGCAAGGACGCCGCCGAGGAGGCGCTGGAACAGCCGATCCGCTTGCACGACCTGCGCCTCGACACGGTCGCTGCCATCGTTGCCGACAGCGGCGCGCGCCGTGTCGTCGATCTCGGCTGCGGCTCGGGTAAATTGCTCGCCCGGCTGATGAAAGTGAAGCACCTGTCGGCAATCGTCGGTGTCGACGTGTCTATGGCCAGTCTCGCGATGGCCGCCCGACGGCTGCGGCTGGACCGGCTCCCCCCGCGCCAGCGCGAACGCATCACCCTGCTGCAGGGGGCGCTCACGTATCGCGACCGCCGGATCGAGGATCACGACGCCATCGCCCTGGTCGAGGTGATCGAGCACCTGGAGATCGACCGCCTGCGGGCCATGGAACGCGCTGTTTTCGAGCACGCCCATCCTGCGCTGGTCGTCGTCACCACGCCGAATGTCGAGTACAACGTCCGCTTTCCCGGTCTTGCGCCGGGCACCTTGCGCCACGCCGACCACCGCTTCGAGTGGACCCGCCACGAGTTCCTGACCTGGGCGGAGAGCGTCGCCGATCGGCATGGTTATCGGGTGGAACTGTCCGGTCTCGGCGAGGCCGACGTGGACGTGGGCAGTCCCTCGCAGATGGCCGTGTTCCGCCTCATCGGCGTGACGTGATCGACCAGACCGTATGAGCGCGCCCATGCAAATCACCATCCCGGAATTCTGCCTCGTGGCGCTGATCGGACCCTCCGGATCAGGTAAATCTACGTTCGCAAGGGCCCACTTTCAGCCGACAGAAGTGATCTCATCGGACTATTGCCGCGCCGTCGTTTCGGACGACGAGAACGACCAGGCCGCAACCGACGATGCCTTCCGCTTGCTGCACGAGATCGCGCGAACCCGGCTGAAGCGCCGCAAGCTCGTCGTCGTCGATGCCACGAATGTCCGCCAGGAGGACCGGGCGGAGCTTGTGCGCATCGCCAAGGAGTACCACGCGCTGGCCGTCGCCATCGTCATCGACCCGGGCGAGGACGTCGCCATCGCGCGCAATAAAGTGCGGACCGATCGCCGCCTCGGTGCACACGTGGTTCGCAATCAGATGCGCAGCCTCAAGCGCAACATCAGGCGTATCGACAAGGAGGGTTTCCGCACCGTCTTCGAACTGCGCACGGTCGAAGAGATCGACGCCGCGGTGGTCGAGCGCCAGCGCCTCTGGACGGACCGTCGCAACGAGATGGGCCCGTTCGACATCATCGGCGACGTGCACGGCTGCCGCGACGAGTTGGAGGCCCTGCTCGACCGGCTTGGCTATCGCCTCAGTTGGACGGGAGACGGCGAGGCCCGCGCCTGCCATGTGACGCCACCCGCGAGCCGGCGTGCCGTCTTTGTCGGCGACCTCGTCGACCGCGGCCCGGCTTCGCCCGACGTGCTGCGCATCGTCATGGGCATGGTCGGATCCGGGGCGGCGCTCTCGGTACCCGGCAACCACGACGTCAAGTTCCTGCGCTGGCTCAATGGCCGCGACGTCAAGCTGACCCATGGCCTGGAAAAAACCGTTGCACAGATGGAGTGCGAGCCCGCGTCGTTTCGCCAGCGGGTGCGGACCTTCATCGACGGGCTCGTCAGCCACATCTGGCTCGATGGAGGTCGCCTCGTCGTCGCCCACGCCGGCATACGCGACGAGATGATCGGCCGCTCGTCCGGTGCCGTCCGCGAATTCTGCCTGTATGGCGAAACCTCCGGCGAAACCGACCAATTCGGCCTGCCCATCCGTTACAATTGGGCGGCCGAATACAAGGGTCAGACGACGGTCGTCTACGGCCACACGCCGGTCCCCGAAGCGGAGTGGCTGAACAATACGCTCTGTGTCGATACCGGCTGCGTCTTCGGCGGTAAGCTGACGGCCCTGCGCTGGCCGGAAAAGGAGATCGTCAGTGTGCCAGCGGCGGCGACCTACGCCGTGCCGATCCGTCCCCTCGGGCATCCCCCCGTTCGCCCGGGCGCGACGCTCTCCCAGCAGGCCCGCCACGACGACCTCCTCGATTTGGCCGACTTCACCGGCAAGCTGCTGATCACGACGTCGGCCGGGCGCACGGTGCAGATCGCCGCGGAGAATGCCGCCGCCGCCCTCGAGGTCATGAGCCGGTTCGCGGTCAACCCCAAGTGGCTGATCCATCTGCCGCCGACCATGTCGCCGTGCGAGACCTCGACCTACGAACGCTATCTGGAGCACCCCGAGGAAGCATTCGCTTATTTCGAGCGGGAGGGCATCAGCGAGGTCGTGTGCGAGGAAAAGCACATGGGCTCGCGGGCTCTAGCCATCGTCTGCCGCGACGCCGACGAGGCCGCCCGCACGTTCGGCATCGCCACGGGAGAGACGGGGGCCATCTTCACCCGCACCGGCCGCGCCTTCCTGCCCGACGCGATCATGACCGAGGGGATGCTCTCCCGCATCCGCTCCGCCATGAACGACGCCGATTTCTGGGAGCGCCACGACACCGGCTGGGCGCTGTTCGACGCCGAGATCCTGCCGTGGTCGGCGAAGGCTCGGCAGCTCATTCGCACGCAGTATGCAGCAACCGGCGCGGCCGCCACCGCCGGGCTGTCTGCAAGTGTCGCCCTGCTGGAGGCCGCGCGGCACGGCGGTGCCGACGTCGACAGTCATCTCGCCCGGTTCACCACCCGTCTGGAGCGCGCCGAACGGTATGTCGACGCCTATCGCCGCTATTGCTGGCCGGTGACCTCACTGGACGACTATCGATTCGCGCCCTTCCACCTGCTGGCGACCGAAGGTCAGGTGCACACCGACAAGGACCACATCTGGCACATGCACGAGCTGAACCTTGTGACATCCGGCGCTCGCGCCAGCTTAATGGCCACGCACTACCGGGAGGTCAGCCTAGCCGATCCCGACGACCGTGAACGGGCAACGCAATGGTGGATCGAGCGCACGGCCGACGGCGGCGAGGGCATGGTGGTCAAGCCGCTCGCCTTCGCCCCGCGCGGCTCAAGGGGCCTGATCCAGCCGGCCATCAAGGTGCGCGGGCCCGAGTACCTGCGCATCATCTACGGCCCGGAGTACGACAGCCCGGAGCATCTCACCCGCCTGCGCAAGCGCGCCCTCGGCCACAAGCGGGCCCTCGCCATCCGCGAATTCGTGCTGGGCGAGGAGGCCCTGCGCCGGTTCATCGCCAAGGAACCTCTCCGCCGCGTCCACGAATGCGTCTTCGCGATCCTGGCGCTGGAGAGCGAGCCGGTCGACCCGAGGTTGTAGGGGTGGGGCATTCGGGGCTTTGCGTTACGTGCGGACGGTCCTCAGCGCGGTTCAGGCACCGTCGCTTCGGCCATGAGCCAATCTAAGACACCCCAGCCATCAGATTGGATGGGCTTCGGAGGCTCCCGGCCCCCGACGGGGACGGCGCGGTTGCTGGTGGGCATCCGGAGCGCCGAAGCGGAAGAGCGGCTAGCCCCAGTCGGCGTAAGCCACAGCGCGAGGCGCCCCCCACGGCCCCAACGCCCCACGACCCCTCGCTTTGCGCTGGCGGGCAGCCCGTGATAAGGCAGGCGTCTTCGAAACAGGCGCGGGCCCCAAGGCTGGTGCCGAGATCAGCCCGGCGCACGACCCCAGATGGCAAAGAAGACCGACACGACCCGGCCCCAGGCGCGACTGCCCAAGGGCATGCGCGACATCGAGGCGGCCGAGATCCGCTCGAACCTCGCCATGATCGGCAAAATCCGTGAGGTCTACGAGCGCTACGGCTTCGAACCCCTGGAGACGCCGGCTTTCGAGTACACCGAGGCGCTCGGCAAGTTCCTGCCTGACCAGGACCGCCCGAACGCCGGCGTGTTCTCCTTCCAGGACGAGGACGAGGCGTGGCTGTCGCTCCGCTATGACCTGACCGCGCCGCTGGCCCGTTACGTGGCGGAGAATTTCGATCGTCTGCCCAAGCCCTTCCGGCGCTATGCGACGGGGCCTGTCTGGCGCAACGAGAAGCCGGGGCCGGGCCGCTTCCGCCAGTTCACCCAGTTCGACGCCGATACGGTCGGCACCGAGAGCGTGGCCGCCGACGCCGAGATCTGCATGCTGGCCGCCGACACGATGGAAGCGCTCGGCATCCCGCGCGGCGACTACGTGATCAAGGTGAATAATCGCAAGGTGCTCGATGGGGTGCTGGAGTCGATCGGGCTCGGCGGGGACGAGAACGCCGCCCGCCGGCTGATCGTACTGAGGGCGATCGACAAGTTCGACAAGTTCGGGGTCGAGGGCGTGTCGGCCCTGCTGGGTGCCGGCCGCAAGGACGAGAGCGGCGATTTCACGAAGGGTGCGGGGCTGGATTCTCCACAGACGCAGACCGTTCTCGGCATGTTGACGGCAGGCGTCGCGGCAAGCGGCAAGGAGACGGTGGCCCAGTTGCGTAAGGTCTTGCCTGCGTCCGACACCGGCCGCCAAGGGCTGGACGAACTTGCAGAACTGGCGACCCTGGCCGAAGCCGCCGGTTACGGCAACGACCGCATCCGGATTGATAGCGCCGTCGTCCGCGGCCTCGAATACTACACCGGCCCGGTCTTCGAGGCGGAACTGACGTTCCAGGTCAATGACGAGGACGGCAACCCGGTCCGCTTCGGCTCGGTCGGCGGCGGCGGGCGCTACGACGGCCTTGTGGAGCGTTTCCTCGGCAAGAAGGTCCCCGCCACCGGCTTTTCCGTCGGCGTGTCGCGCCTGCAGGCGGCCTTGGCACTCCTGAACAAGGATGAGCCCACGACCGCCGACAGCCTCGGCCCCGTCGTCGTACTCGTGATGGACCGCGCCGAGCTGCCCCGTTACCAACAGATGACGCAGGCCTTGCGCCGAGCCGGTATCCGCGCCGAGATGTACCTGGGCACGTCCGGCATGAAGGCGCAGATGAAATACGCCGACAAGCGCGGGGCTCCCGTCGTCGTCATCCAGGGCGGTGACGAACGCGAAAAGGGCGAGGTGACGCTCAAAGACTTGATCGAAGGCGCAAAAGCCGCCGAAACCATCACCGACAACAAGGAGTGGAAGGAGGCCCGCCCAGCCCAGGTGGCCGTCCCCGAGGCGGATCTCGTCGCCGCCGTGAGAGGGATCCTCGCGCGCCACACCGCCACCGCCTGACCTAACGCCAACAGCAAGAAGCGCCACGACCCGATGCCCGCAGAGACCGCACGTGAGTTCGAGGCGCTGGAGGCCCAGGCCCGCACGCTGATGACGACCTTCATCAAGGCCGGCCACGAGGCCGTGGCCCCCGCCATCATCCAGCCCGCCGACATCTATCTCGACGTCATCGGCGAAAGCGTGCGTGCGCGCACCTATGTCTTCACCGACCCGGACGGTGACGAGTTGTGCCTGCGCCCCGATCTCACCGTGCCGACCTGCCGCCTGCATATCGAGCGCCACACCGCCGCCGAGCAGAAGGCCAAGTACTGCTACAACGGTGCAGCCTTCCGCTTTCAGCCGTCCGGACGCGACGCGACCCACCCGCGCGAGTTCCGCCAGGCCGGGATCGAGAGCTTCGGGGCCGCCGACCACGAAAAGGCAGATGCCGCCACGCTCGCGCTGGTGATCGAGGCGGTGAAGGCGGCGGGACTGGGCAACTTCAAGCTGAGGATCGGCGACCTTGGCTTGTTCCGCGCGCTTCTGGCCGCTGCCGACATGCCGGAGCGCTGGCGCAAGCGCCTTCTGCATCAATTCTGGCGACCCGAGGCGTTCCGCACCGAGCTGAAGCGGCTGACGGTCGCGCCGGCCGGGCTGGCCGGCAGCTTGCCGGGCCGGCTCATCGCCCTCATCGACCCCAGCAAGCCGCAGGACGCCCCCCGCCTCTTGGCCAAGCACATGGAAGAAAATGGCATCGACCTCGTTGGCGCCCGAACGCTGGCGGAGATTACCGAGAACCTGCTGGTGGTGGCAGCCGACGTCCGCGCCGAGCCGCTTTCAGCCCGCACGGCCCAGCTTCTGGAGAACTATGTCGGCGTGGTGGCACCCGCACGCGCCGCCGGCGCGAGGCTGAAGGACGTCGTACGGAGCGAAGGCGTCGATATCTCGGCAGCCCTCGACGCCTACCACCGCCGCCTGCACCTGCTGGCCGAGATGGGCGTCGATGTCGTTCACGCCGATTTCTCCGCCGAATTCGGACGCTCACTGGAGTATTACACCGGCTTCGTGTTCGAGATCGTCTCGCCCGAACTGGGGCAGGGCTCACCGCTGGCTGGCGGCGGCCGCTACGACGGTCTCCTCAAGATGTGCGGGGCTGCAAGCGACCAGCCGGCGGTAGGGGCTGCTATCCACACCGAGCGGCTGTTGGCCGCCAAGCGCTTGTGATGCGGGAGGAAACGGCATGACTGAGCGCCTTCAGATCGCGCTGCCGTCCAAGGGCCGGCTGATGGAGCAGACCAGCGAGTTGTTCGCGGCTGCCGGCCTGAACGTCCGCAAGACCGGCAACGAGCGCGGCTACCGTGGCGAGATCGAAGGCTTCGACAATGTCGACGTCTTGTTCGTCTCCGCCTCCGAGATCGCCTGGTATCTCAAGACCGGCAAGGCGCATCTGGGCGTGACCGGCGAAGACCTAGTGCAGGAGAAGATATCCGACTACGCGACCCGCGTCGTGTTCCTCAAAAAACTCGGCTTCGGTCAAGCCGATGTCGTCGTCGCCGTGCCGCGCTGCTGGATCGACGTCGAGACGCTTGCCGACATCGACGCCATCGCCGGACGCTTCCGCGAGGCCCATGGCCGCTGGTTCCGTGTTGCGACGAAGTATCTGAACCTCACCCGCCGGCACTTCTCCGAGAAGGGCTTCTCCGACTACCGGATCGTTGAAAGCCTCGGGGCCACCGAGGGCACGCCGGCTGCCGGAACCGCGGACTTCATCGTCGACATCACGACGACAGGTGCCACGCTGGCGGCCAACGGACTGAAAATATTGGCCGATGGTGTGATTCTGAAATCGCAGGCCAATCTCGTCGCCTCGAAGGCGGCCACGTGGACCCCGCGCCACCGCGAGGCCGAAAACGAGCTTCTGCGCCGGCTTGGTGCGTGAGGCAGACCGGCGGGTTGCGAGGTGGCAGGTTGCCCACCTGGACGGGTCGACCGCAGTGCGTTGAACCACCAAGCTCCTCGCTGAAACCACCAAAGGCATTGGAATCGTTGGTGGGCGATGAGAGGGTCGAACTCCCGACATCCTCGGTGTAAACGAGGCGCTCTACCACTGAGCTAATCGCCCGGACACATGCGCGAACCTACTCGGTCCTGGCGACTTACGAAAGTGTCGTGTTGCTCGCCGAAAAGTCGGCCGCACGGGCCGGTCGCCATGAAGACCGCCGTGGCGGCACAACAGAGCAGGCACACCGGCCGGGCCCCCGCACGAGGTCCGCGGCCGGCGCACCGGGACGGGTTACTTTCCTTTCTTGGCGGCCGGCTTCTTGGCCGGTGCCTTGGCGGCTGCCGCAGGGGCCTTTTCGGCCTTGGCGGCGGGCTTCTTGGCAGCCGGCTTTGCAGCGGGCTTGGCCTTCGTGTCTGTCTTTGCCATGTGTGTCCATGTCCGAAGTCGTTGCGCTGAAACGCACTCGAGACTGACGACGCCGCGCAAATTTGCGCTCGACCAGTGGAAATTGTCCGCGCGAGTCGCGTCAATGGTGCCGCAGATGCGACGCGCACTTATGCACAACCAGGCTCGTTCTACAGCCCGCGGGGCGGCTGGTCGGGCACGGCCGTCTCGCGGCAGTCCGGGACCCGACTGGGAATTTCGGACATGTGGTGCCCCAAAGAAAAAGGGGGCCACGGCGGCCCCCTCTCCTGGTCTTCGCGCGGACGATGATCCGGCAGCGTCAGTTCAGCATGTCCTTCAGCGCCTTCGACGGCGCGAACTTGGCAACCTTCGACGCCTTGATTTTGATCGCCTCGCCGGTGAGCGGGTTGCGCCCCTCGCGGGCCGCCCGCTTGGTCACTTTGAAGGTGCCGAAGTCGGGGATGCGAACTTCCTCGCCCTTCTTCATCGCCTTCTTGATGTGCGCGAGCAGTGCATCGACAGCCGTGCCGGCCTTCTCCTTGGTGATCTCGCACTCCTTGGCGATCGCGTCGATCAGGTCTTTCTTGCTCATCTTTGTCCTATCCCTAGCTTTGCAGAACGTCTCGCACCCGAGCCCTTGGGCCCGCCGGAGAAAGACGTCTCGCGCTGGTGTCTGTCGCAACAGAGAGCGCAGCAGAACGCCCATTTTCTGGGCCCGTCAAGAGGGTGACCCTCCCGGAAAGCCCGAAAACACTGGGATAAGCGAAGATCGCACCCGGCAAATCGCCTGTTCGCGGGCCTTCTGGACGGGTCTGGGGAGGCGTGCGCGGGTCGCGCCACAACCGCCCGAGCCCTATTCGGCCAGCACAACCATTTGCTCACGGACTTTGCGGGCGACGGAGCCAAGGCTCTGGATCAGCCCATTGGCAATGTCGGCGGCATCGTAAAAGCCGCCCGCCGACGCACAACCGTGCAGCAAGTCCAGCGTGTGCTGGTCGCTGAGATCGTAACCGATCGTGTAGACGGCAATGCCGCGCGTCTTCATGGCCCCACACAGGGACTTGAGGTTTTCTTCGCCATTGTACGGCGACTGCAACCCGCCAGGTCCCCAGCCCGGCGCGGTCTGCATCCCGTCGGTCAGCAGGATGAAGACCTTCAGCGTCTGGCTGGTGTCGTAGTCGGCAGCCCCGCCCACGACGCCGTCGGGCGACAAGGCCTGGAAGCCGATTTCCGCGCCGAGTGCGATATGGGTCCACATATAGGGCTGCATGGCCGTCAGCTTCGCTTTGACGGCCGCCACGTTCGAGTTGAGGGGAACGACCTTCAGCCCCAGCGCCGTCATATCCGCACATGTGTGCGAACTCGTCACCTCGCCCCATCGCGTGTCGTTGGCCGCCGTCGGCCGCTCCTCGCGCGTGTTGGCCGGATGCCGGCGGTCCTGTGTGCAGCCGCTGTAGCTGACATCCGAGCGGATGGCCCAGGGCGGCAGGTCGACGCGCACCATGGCGGCAAACGGCACGATTGCAAACTTCACATTCGGATTGGAGCCCGCGTCGGAGATCGTGTCGATGAGTTGGTGCGCGGCCTCCTTCATGCGGATGTACTTGTCGTTGGCGATCATCGAGTCCGAGTAATCGAGCACCAGCACGACCTCGACATCGCGCAGCGCCGCAACTGGAACCTTGGCGGCCGCCTGGACGGGGATATGCTGGTAGCCAAACAGCCCCATGATGTGCGTCGGCATGCTGTGCAGCGCGTGCCCGACGACCCGCTTGCCGCTGCCGGATTGGCCCGGCTCGATGACAAAGCTCGGCATGAGGCTGGCCGGGCCGGAATAGTTTTCCCTGAACACCGCGAGCGCGCGCTGAACGCGCAGCGAGTCGTTGTCCTCGAGAAGGGTCGCAGCCGACAGGCTAGCGGCATCGACGGCTTTCTGCAGCCTCTGCTTTTCAGCCAGCGCCAGACCGTAGTCGACGCTCATGCCGATGGCCGACATCAGGGCCAGGATGGAGAAGGCAAACAGGATCGCGATACTGCCGCCACGGCACGCCCCAAAGTTTGCGATCAGGCCCTTGGCGGCCATCGCCGCGCGCATGTGCATGAAGAAGCCCCCGCTCCTGCCGGCGTTCACCAAGACGCCGTCTTTGCCCCAGATGTCGGCCAGGCCCACTTAACAAATCGTCGGCTGACATGCGGTGCGCGCGGAGCATCCAGCCGACGTGGTTGACGCGACACGCACCAGCGAACCGTTCTGAGACGTCCCGCGTTGCTCCCTGCGCGCCGATGCGGCAAGACCCCGGCACCGCCATGCAATGCATGCGGTGAATGTCGTTCAGGCCTCGTGTCCCGTCTCCGAAGTTCGCCTCCACTGTGCGGCGACCACCTGAGCGAACTTCGGAGACATGAGGGACACGAGAATCATAGAGTTGCCAGTGCAGCGCATCTGACGTTCGGTACCCGCTCGAAACTCGGCCTCGAACCAAACGTCAGATGCATAAGCTGCACTAGAATCATATAGCTGCTCGTGCTCCTCATGGTTCCGACATTTGCTTTCAACCGTGCTGCGAAGGAAGGCGAATGTGAGAGCCGGACACGAGTGTGACTCAAATTCAGATGTTCGCTCGTTACTTGGCCGCAGGTGGTGGCGAACGTCTGCATCATGACACTAGCCCCAATCAGCGAGCCCACAGCCGATGCTGCCGCAGACACCTGGTTTATCCGCCTACGTTGTGCCGATCGCCCTGTTGATCGCATCGAACATATTCATGACGTTCGCCTGGTACGGGCACCTCGCGTTCAAAGAGCGTCCCCTGCTGGTCGTCATCATGGTGTCGTGGGGCATTGCCCTGTTCGAGTACTGCCTCGCGGTTCCGGCCAATCGGATGGGCCATGCTGTCTATTCAGCCGCCGAGTTGAAGACGATCCAGGAGGTTGTGACGCTGTTGATCTTCGCGATCTTCTCGGTCCTCTATCTGAAAGAGCCCCTGCACTTTAACCATGCGATCGGCTTCACGCTGATCGCCGCCGGCGCGGCTTTCGTGTTCGCTGGTCGCGGCTGACTTTGACAACAGGCTTATGCAGGCTAAGGTTTTGCACGCGTTAGGCCGATCGGAACGGGAGAAGGCGCATGGCGGAAACTCGGGTGGCCCTGATCAGCGGGGCCAACAGGGGCATCGGCCTCGAAATCGCCCGCGGTCTGGCCCGCTTGGGGTTGATGCCGGCCATGGGCAGCCGCGATATGGCCAAGGGTGAGGCCGCCGCGGACACCCTGCGCGCGGAGGGTCTCGACCCGATCGTCGTTGCCCTCGACGTGACCGACCCGGCCAGCATCGCGCAGGCCGTGGCCACGACGATCGAACTCCTCGGCCGCATTGACGTGTTGGTGAACAACGCCGGCATTCTGCTCGAGCGATCCTCGACGGACACCGCCGGTTCCGTTCTGACCGCGACCCCGTCCAGCGTGCGCGAGACCTTCGAGGTGAACACGATCGGTCCGCTGCTGGCGATGCAAGCGGTCCTCCCGCACATGCAGGCTCAGGGCTACGGCCGCATCGTCAACATGTCCTCGGGCATGGGGCAGTTGTCCGAGATGGGCGGCGGGCATACGGCCTATCGGCTGTCGAAGGTGGCGCTCAATGCCCTGACCCGGACTGCGGCGGCCGACGTCGGCGTGGGCCCGATCAAGATCAACGCCATGTGTCCGGGTTGGGTCAAGACCGACATGGGCGGGCCGGACGCCGTGCGGTCGATCGCAGAAGGCGCCGAGACCGCGTTGTGGCTGGCGACGCTCCCCGACGATGGACCGACGGGCGGCTTTTTCCGCGACAAGAAGCCGATACCCTGGTGAGCGCCGCCGTGCCGGCCGCCGCGAGACCATCGCACCCGCAGCCGCGGCAGGACCTGCCCTCATGAGCGCGCGCCTCCAGGTCTTCATCGGCCCCTCGACCGTGCTGGCTGGCTTTTCGCGGATTGCCCCGGACACCCGACCGCTGACCCTGCCACTGATCCCGGGCGGGGTGGTGCAAAGCCGGCTGTTTGCGCGGCTCGGCCTAGTACCCCTGACCGAAGACCTCCAGGATCGTCTGCACGATACGAACGGAACCGGCGAGTGGCTGGACGGTCCAATCGACCTGACGACGACCGACCTTGCATTCGCCGCCCGTCTTTCGGTCGGCGCGGCCCTGGCCTATGTCGAGATCGAGCCGTCCCCCGGCAAACCCGATAGCCCCGCAGCCCAAGCCGCGGTCTTGTGGGCGGCAGGCTCGGTCCGGCTGGGACCGACCTATCTGGCCGGCGCACAGGCCTTGGCGAGAGCCCGTCCGATGTGGCCGATCAACACGGTGCTCAAGGCGCTTGGCGTCGAGGCGCACGCCCCCCTGGACGAAGCTGGATGCCTGGGCCTCTACGCGTTCCCCGACACTGCGGCGTTGCTGGCGTCACGCTGACCTGATTCGCAGGCCCGTGAGAGCCCCGACGTGCTGCGGCGCGGTTACCTCCAAATCACTCCTCCCCGTGGCACACGAGGCCCGGGGGAACACGGCTCGGATACATGTGATGAGAATGGTGCTCTCACAATCCACGCACGAGCACGCCCACCATAAGTACCAGATAGGCCGTGATGGCCAGCCAGTAGTCCTGATGCGGGAGGTAACGCGGAATCGGCACAACGCCGAGCTTCGTGATCAATGCCATCGCGGCAATGATCAGAGACATCAAGAAGATCACGATCGTAGGTGGATTGAGACGCATGGCTCCCCCTGTTGGTCCTCAACCGGCCAGGCGGAGCCCTGGAGACGACCGCCCCCGTGGTCGCTCAAAGTGATTGGGCCGTTTTCACGCGGGCCGGAGCAAGTGCAGCCGATGCCGCCGGACCAGGCTCGATGATGAAACGCACGACGGCCGGCGAGTCGTCGCCAACCGCGCGACACGTCACCATCACGAGCCCGCGTGAGACATCGCCCTCGATCATCCGGGTCATCGAGGCCGGCACATCGGCCAGTGCGACGACCTCCAGTTCCCGCTTGCCTGCGACCCCGTCGATCGTGATGCGGTCGCCGACGGTGAGTGGCCCGCGCAGCGCGACTGGCGTCAGGCCGGCGTTCCGCGCGTCCCCCAGCCAATAGCTCTCACTGCCCGAGACGACGGGGTGCCGGGCCACCGTCCGTCCGCCCTGGTCCAGCCCCCCGGACTGATCGGTGTTGGCGGCCGCGGTGGCGAACTGCGACCGCAACATGGCTTCGCTCGTTGCGGTGAGGATCGCGACGAGAGAGGCGACAAGGGCGACCGACCCCACCAAGAGACCGATGTGGCGCGCTTTCAGACGGTTGACGAGACGACCCATAACCGATGCTGCTCCGCTCATGTTGCGCATGTCTGCCGACCACTATAACGCCAGAACGGCAGAAATGGAGCCCTCAATGGCTTGGTTTGGTGGAAACGCAGGTCACCGCCCTCGGCCGGAACGTCGTCGAACAGGCACAAGTCGCCGGGTGAGCTGTCTGAAGAGCGTCAGATTGGCCGCAAACACGATCGTGAACACGACGGCAAGCAAAACCATCGCTGTGGTCCGGTCGGTGAGGCGAAAGGCCGAACCGGACGCGGCGTTCGGCAGGGGTACGGCGGCCTTCACCACCGCGGCCGCTTCCACGACGGCGCGCGACGAGACCGTCTCGCTCAGCAGGTCGGAGGCGTTAGCGCTGATCGACACGAGGTCGCTGGCTACCGGCGGCGCAGCCTTGGCCTCCTGCTGCGACACGAGCCCAGCCACCAGGGTAAAGATCGCCAGCCCGAATGCGGCGTCTGCCACGACCTGCCGCATCATCTTCGCAACTCCGCTCGACAACCACATGTCGCTCTTGTCCCATATTCAGCCGTGCATGCCGGCCCGATCGCTCGCATGCCGTGAGTGACTCGTGTGATGACCGAGACGTCCGCTGCATACTTCGCAGCGAGATCGAGAGGCGGACTTTTCGGTCTCGATCACACGAGATGATTAATAGTGCTCGTGTCGTTCAGATCGCGAAATTCGTGACGAGCGCGTTGCAGAAGGAGACGAATTTCGCGATCACCACACTAGAGACCGCGGGTGTGGCCAGCGCGGGCCGAGAATGTGGCGTTGCCGGGACGATGTGAGCAGTGTTGCGCATCCGCATCACATCCCAGAACCAGTGAGCCTTATGCGGTCGTGGTCCCGCGCTTGCCGACAGCGCATTCCGGCAGTAGGTTCCGGCCCGCTTTCAGCATCCACTGACCTCGCGGGCCGCACGCCAAGAAAGGCTTAACCCTGATGGGCTTCATCGCCGACAGCCTCAACCGCATTCAGCCATCCGCCACGATTGCCGTCTCGACGAAGGCGCGCGAGCTCAAGGCGCAGGGCCGCGATATCATCTCGTTGTCAGCCGGCGAGCCCGACTTCGACACACCCGAGAACATCAAGGCCGCCGCCAAGAAGGCGCTCGACGACGGTAAGACGAAATATACCGACGTGGACGGCATTCCCGAGTTGAAGGCGGCCATCTGCGCCAAGTTCAAGCGCGACAACGGGCTCGACTACAAGCCCGCGCAGGTCTCGGTCGGCACCGGCGGAAAGCAGGTGCTGTACAATGCGCTGCTCGCCACTCTGAACCCCGGCGACGAAGTCATCATCCCCGCACCCTGCTGGGTATCCTACGCCGACATCGTCATTCTGGGCGGCGGCACGCCGGTGTTCGTCCCCACGACGATGGACCAGGGCTTTCGCATGCAGCCGGACGCCTTCGAGGCGGCGATCAACCCCAAGACGAAATGGGTGATCCTGAACTCACCGTCGAACCCGACAGGAGCGGCCTATTCGGCGGCCGACATCAAGAAGCTCACCGACGTCCTGCTGCGCCATCCCCATGTCTGGGTGCTGACCGACGACATGTACGAGCACCTGATCTACGACGGTCACACCTTTGCGACCCCCGCCCAGGTTGAGCCGCGCCTCTATGAACGCACGCTGACCATGAACGGGTTGTCGAAGGCCTACTGTATGACCGGCTGGCGGCTCGGCTATGCGGCCGGTCCCGTGCCCCTGATCAACGCCATGCGCAAATTGCAGTCGCAATCCACGTCCAACCCCAGCTCGATCACGCAGTGGGCAGCCGTCGAAGCCCTGAACGGACCTCAGGATTTCATCGCCCGCAACAACGAGGTGTTCGTCGGCCGGCGCGACCTCGTCGTCTCGATGCTCAACCAGGCGACCGGGATCGTTTGTTCCAAGCCCGAGGGTGCGTTCTATGTTTACCCATCGTGCGCGGGGACCATCGGCAAGTCGACGCCGAAGGGTACGCCGATCACCAGCGACGAAGACTTCGTGACGGCACTACTCGACGAGGAGGGCGTGGCCTGCGTGCATGGTGCAGCCTTCGAGGGCTCGCCGGCCTTCCGTATTTCCTATGCGACCTCGACCGAGGCCCTCGAGGAAGCTTGCACGCGCATCCAGCGGTTCTGCGCCGGGTTGAGGTAGGCGCGCACGCACGGACTGCGACCCAAGCCGGCCTCAGGGTCCTGCTGATTGAGCCGGTCGGGCGCTTGCCCGCCGGCCCCGGTCAGCCGCAACGTGCGGCGGCTGTACCTGCATCGGCCTCACGGCCGGGTCGTTTCAGACCGCCATCCCTCGACGGCCTGCCGGCGTGCACCCGTTCCCGTCGACACCGCCGGCGGACTGCTGGAGGCACGCGCCGCAGCGGGTATCGCACCGTCGCCAGACCCGGCGTCGCCGCGCGGCTGCACGCTCGGGTCTTGCGGTGACATCTGGAAAATCTCGCGGAAGATCCCCGGCGCGACGATCGACAGCGGATTGACCAGCACCTGCGGTCGGTCCATCTCACCCTGAACGGCGAACGTCACGCCGAAAATGCCTTCCTTGCGCGGCCCCGACAGCAATTCGCCAAGCAATGGAATCTGCCCGAACGCATTGTTGAGGCCCTGCAACGGCACGTATGTTCCGCCCAGGTCGATCCGGCGTCGGCCAAAATCGGCCTTGCCCCGCAGCGTGGCGCCAACCAGCGGGCCGCGCACGTACGACTCCTCGATGACGAATTGGCCGTGGCCCACGGAAAATGGCGCGCGCAGCCGTTCGAAATCAAAAACCTGACGCACGGTGCGCGTTTTGGCGCTTCGCTTGCCGTCGATCGCCGGTGAACTTTCATCCAGCGTGCCGACGACTTCCGAGACGACTGGATCGCCCAGCACCCGGAAGTTGTCGACGACGAGCACACCGGATTTTTCCGCCGCACCGCTGGCATCGAGGTTGACGTCGAGGCGCATCCGCCCCCCCGCCAAGTTCGGATAGAAATCGACGAGCTTGAAGGCCTGGCCTGCGTCCGTGGAGGTGGCGACGAACTGGCGACGACCGTTGCGGTCGCGAACGAGTTGCGCGTCCAGGGTTCCGCCGCCGTCGAGCGTACCGGTCAGGTCGACCGAGGCAAGCTGCTGCTTCCGGCGGGTCATAGAAAACTTGACCTTGCGCAGCGAAACTTCGGAGAAGCCGAGCACGTTGTCGATCTCGGCGGACAGATCGACGCCGACGCCCCCGTCCTTCGACTCGGGCGACGGCTCCTTCACGTGGCCGACGGAAAACAGCGAGCGGAACATTTCCTTGCCGTCGTAGGTCGGCCCCTTGACGTCCAGCTTCCAGACGCCGTCGCGACCGCGCTTTCCCGAAACCGACAACCGCGTAATCAGGTTCAGCGAGAACCGCGGGAACGAGAATTCCTGCACCCGGTTGTTCTGATCAAGGACGAGGCTGCCTTCGATGGCGATGTCGTCACCAGCAATGGTCAGGTCCGAAAGCATAACCCGGTCATCGGCCGTCTTGGTGACGCCACTGTCCAGATAGGCAGCGCGCCCCGGCGGCTTGCGCCAGCCGATGCTGTCGATTGCAAGGTCGGCGCTGTTCAGTTCGGCCCTGATCCTGATCCGCTTGTCGCCACCGGGTTGAGGCGCGATGGTGACCTCCACGGGCACATCGCCTTCGACGGCGTTGGCCAAGTCCAGACCGAGTTGGCGCCGGTCGGCACTGTCGAGGACGGCCGTGATTCGCAACGGCGGCTGCGCATCTGGCGGCGCGGCGAAGATGCGCTGGCCGATCAGCTTAGCCGCCACGCCGGCGATCAGGATGTCGCCCTTGGCGTCGAGCGCGCGGTCGGTCAGTTCAAAGTCGACCGCGGCCCCCTTGACGTCGATCCCGCTGGCCACGCCACGCACGCTGCCGTCGGTCAGCCTCGCCTTGGCCGTGAGCCGCACATCCTCGACGGCCACGTCGGTCGCGAGGGGAAAGGTGAGTGCGACGTCGGCAGTGACCGCGCCACCGACCTTTTCTGGTGGCATGTCGATGCGGCCCAGCCGCGCAAAAAACGGGTCGCTCAACAGAGTGACGGCGGCACTTGCCTTGGCAGCCGCGGCAAACACGACTTCGCCGTCGAAATCGCCGTCGGCGCGGGTGCGAACCCGAAAGCGACCGGATTTGAGGTCGATCCGGTCGCCGCCGTCCAGCGTTGCGCTCGCCGCCGGCATCACGACCTCGATGCCGGAGTCTTCATGGCTGACGAGTCCGCGCGGGATGTGGATCGGCGGCAGCCCCTTGACGGGCTCGGCGACGATATCCTCGGCCGTAATCGCGACCCCGAGCCGATAGGGCAGGTCGGACTGAGGGCCTGCCGCCGCCGAGCGGAAGCGGCCACTGACGAACTGAATCGTGCCCCCCGCGATCCGCCCCTCGCGAATGTGCTCCCCGACCCACTGCCGGGCGGCGGGGGCCAGCGCGCGCGGCCAAAGGGCCTGGACGGCGACGGCGGGCATCGCGCCCAGCTTGGCTTCGAGCCGCGCACTCGTTTCAGTGGCGCCGGTCTCGACATCACCCGCGAAATGGATTTCGCCGCCCCCGGCTGCGACATGCAGGTCGTCGAGCGTGAACCGGCCTCGCTGTGGTTGCAGAGTGCCTGTGGCGCGCCACACATCGACGGGAAGGGGCGGAATGGAGAACTCCGGAATGCTGAGCACGCCCTGAGCGGCGGCGATGTCGTAGCGCCAGTCGCCGGAGCCGCCCCCCGGCCCCCCCCCGCGCCCCACGCCATCCGACTGCGCCTCACTGTTGGGGGCCTGCGGCGCGAAGCGACCAGACAGCGTCAGGCTGCTGCCCCCCCACCGCAGCGTCGACGGGTCCAGTCGAATGACGCCATCGGCCGCATCGTAGGCCAGGTGGACACCACCCGCGTCGATAGAGAGCGGAACGGCGGTGACATCGGGAAGCAGGATCCGGCCTGCCGACAACTCGAGGTCGAGCGTGCTGGACAGTGGACGCCCATCTTGGCCGAGATCTATCCGGACCGTGCCGGACACGGGCATGTCCAGCGTGCGCAGCAGCGCCAGTTGAGGTAACGCCTCGCCCAGCATGCGGGGCATCAGATCGGTGACCGAGGCGAAGACCGCGGGGCCCTTCGTCGCATCCGTCCGCTCGGTTCGAAACGACACCGACCAAATCCGTCCCCCGGTCGATAGCCGCGCCGCACCGGACAGGACGCTGCCGCCCGCGGCCTGCGACACATCGACCGACAGCCGCGGAACCTGCCACTGCGTTTTCCGCCCTGCCGCTTCGAGGCTGACGACGGCGTCACGCAAGCCGAACTCCTTCAGGTGCGTGCGCGCCGTGCCCGCTGCGACTTGTCCCTCAGCGGCAGGAGCCAGCAATCCGAACAGGTCGATCGGGGCGGAATCCGCACCCGCAGCCGTCGAGCGGGCCTTGCCGGCCGTCGCACCCGCCCAATCGGGCGCTCTACCGGTGGCGACGGCAGCGGTTGCCGAACCAGCCTCGCCCCCCGCCCCGCTGCTGGCAAAGCGCAACGACAGGCCACCGTCCTCGGAATACGCCAACGACAGCCGCGGCTCGATAAGTTCGATCCTGGATGGTGTCGCCTGTAGCGACCACAGCGCCGGCAGGCTCAGTTCCATGGCGGCCTGCGGGGCCGACAGGGCGAGGTCACCGCCAGGCTCCTCGATACGCAGGCCGACGAGACGGAACTCGAGCCCACCCTGGTCGGTCAGCATCATCACGATCGTGTCGATGGATGATCTCAGGGAACCCAGTTCGGCGTTGATGCCCCGCTCCACCGGCGCGACCAGGAATTGCAGCGGAACCGGGCCCTGCACGAGCCTGAAATAGCCCACGCCCCCCGCGATGAGTGCCAGCAGCAGAATGGGTGCCAGTATCAGACCCGCGACGTTGAGAACGGCCCGGCCGAGCCCGATCGTGCCAGCCTCGTGCGCCGCATCGTCTTTGGACGCGCGCGAAGCCGATCGCAGTTGGTTACGGGCAGGCGGCGAGCGTCTGCTGGGTGGCCCAGACGGGCTGTATCGCTGGTCCCCGGTCACGCGATCGTCCGCTCCTGTCTCATGTTCAGGGTCCGCGCAGATATCGGCCCCATGCGGAACGCCAGCAACACTGTCAATCCTACCGTGGCGGCCGCATCGGGCTCCGGTGTCGCGAGCCAGCGGCGAGTTGGCACCACCCGTCACATGCAAACACTACCCTCATGTCTCCCCAACCAGCGCCCGGAACGGTCTTCCACGATATCCCATTTCCCGGGATAACGCAGGTGGCGACGGCGAGACGAAGCCCCTCATCAGCGACCTCTGGCATGGCGGGTCAGCCACGCCGTTTCGCTGACGGCTGCCCTGTCCGCCGAACAGTCGCCCGAGACGGGGGAGCTCGTGACGAAAAGTCTGCGCGAGGCTAGTGTGATGATACGGAAGTTCGCCAGCACCTGCGGCTCGGTAACCGGCGAACTTCAGCATCTGAATCACACTAGCAACTCTATGATTCTAGTGTCCTTATTGTCTCCGAAGTTCGCTCAGGTCGGCACCGCAGAGTGGAGGCGAACCTCGAAGACGGGACACCAGCCTTCTTAGTTGAAATTACGACCGGCACAAGGCGATGGTGACGACAGCAGGCACCCGCGGTCCTGGCTGGCACAACCCACAGCAAACCAGCCGGCAATGGCCTGCGTTACCCTACAACTCACGGCCACAAAATCGTCGAAAGAAAGGCTCGTCCATGGTCGAAATCGGCAAGAAGGCTCCTGATTTCAAGCTCGAGAGCGATACGGGAGAGACGGTGCAGTTATCGAAGCTGAAGGGCAAAGCCGTCGTGATCTACTTCTACCCAAAAGACGACACGCCAGGGTGCACGACCGAAGCCAAGGATTTTTCCGCCGCCCACGAGAAAGTCTCGGCAGCCGGTGCTGTCGTGCTCGGAATATCTCCCGACAGCGTTGCCAGCCACTGCAAGTTCAAGACGAAGCATGACCTCGCGGTCACCCTGCTGGCCGATCCCGATAAAGTCGCGGCGCAAGCCTATGGCGTCTGGGTCGAGAAGTCGATGTATGGCAAAACGTACATGGGCGTGGAGCGTTCGACTTTTCTCGTCGATCGCACGGGCAAAGTTGCGGCCGCCTGGAGCAAAGTGAAGGTCAAGGGACACGTCGACGAGGTGATGGCCGCCCTGGCTGATCTGCCGGGATGACCTACCGATGACGCAGTGCAGCAGCCGTGTGGTGTAGCGAACCAGCCAGGGCACGTCTGCGTCCTCTGGACGATGACCCGCCCGAAAAAACATGCTACGCATACTTCTGGGGTGCACTGCGGCAAGCTTGAGGGAGCTTGACGGATACCTGCATCCTTAAGCGTTCGCGCAGCCCGGCCCCGGCCTGCTGCAACTGCGTCCCTGCCGGTGTTGGAGGTCGTATCGCCATGCTGCCCAACTTTAAAAAGGTGGAACCCGAGCCCGTGAGGACCCCGACGATGCCGGCTCCCGCCGAACCCGCCGCGTCGTCTCAGCCCGCACCCCGTCCGACCGTCTCTGCCGCGCGCCCCGGCGACCGGCTTCCGCCCTCGATCATCGGGCCGGACCTGACGATCCATGGCAACCTCACCTCGCGTGGGCAGGTTCAGATCGACGGCGAAGTCGAGGGCGACATCCGCGGGACCCACATCATCGTGGGCGAAAAGGCTCGGATCACCGGCGCAATCATCGGCGAGGAAGTCGTCGTGCGCGGCAACGTGATGGGGTCCATTCGCGGCAAGCGCGTAATGCTGCAGGCCCACAGCCACGTCGAGGGCGACATTTACCATCAGGCGCTCGCGATCGAGCAGGGGGCTTTCTTCGAGGGCAAATCGCGCCGGAGCGACGACCCGCTGGCAACCGCGCCCGCGGGCGAGATGCCGCCGATGGTCGCTCCGCAGTCACCGCCCTCAGCCGGCTGAACTGTCGGACCGCCAGCACTCATCCGCCGGGATCGCCGAATTCACCGGCCCGGCACCGGCACGCCGGTCGTGAGAGACAACGCCCGTCTCTCCGGCCGGGACCGAATGAACGACGTCCTTGAAGTTACAGTCCGATCGTATCGCGTGACGCGTTCGAGCGGCGGGCGGGTGCGAGGGGGTATTCGCCGCCCGCGATCGAGTGCTACAGCGAAGGCGGCTGCCACGGTCGAAGGCTCAGGCGGTGACCGTGCAGCGGCTCGAACAAGCTCTCGCGGCACGTCAGCACGATGACCTGATGCGCCGTCGCAGCGTCAGCCAAAACGTCGAACATGTGACCAAGCCGCGTCTCGTCCGAGTAGGCGAACGGATCATCCAGGATGACAGGCGCAGCCTCGCCCGTCTCGGCCAACAGCCGCCCATAGGCCAGCCGGGTCAGCACGGCAAGCTGTTCCTGCGTGCCTTCGCTGAGCTGATCCAACCCCTCGCGGGCGTTGCCGCGCCTGAGGGCGACAGGCAGCAAAGCGGCGTCGAATTCGACCTGCGCCCCCTTGAGAACGCGGTCGAGGTAGGGCACCAGCCGCCGCGCAACCGGCTCTGTGATGCGACTTGAGGTCTCCTGGCGCGCGGCAGCCAGCGCTTCATCCAGCAACCTGAGCGCCGCGATATCGCTCTCCATCCGGGACAATTCACCGGAGACGCGCGCAAGTTCGCCTTCGAGTTCGCCGACCCGCAGGCCGATGCCGGCTTCGTCCGAAACCGTCAGCTCGCCTGTCAAGGCGGCGAGCCGAACCTTGAGGCCGGCGACCTCGGTCTCGTTGTCCGCCAAGGCCTGGCGCGCTGCGAGTTCGGATGCGGTCAGACGCTCGAGCGCGGACTCGTCGGGCGCGGTCTCGACGAGCGCGGCGAGAATGAGCCCGGTTTCACGCGTCGCATCCTGCGCGGCCGCGACCTCCGCGACACAACGCTGCAGCCGCTCGGCGCGATCCTCCAGCGGCCCGAGCATGCCCGACAGCTCCCCAGATTGCGCGGCAAGCCCGGCTGCCTCCGCTGTCAGCGCGGCATGCCGCCCCACCAGGCCGTCACGGTCCTGGCTCAACGAGCGATAGCGCTCGCGCAGTTCGCTCACGCGCCGGGACGCCTCCCGCACGCGCACGTCGATCGCCGAAGGGTCCACGCTACTGTCCCCGTCCGGGGTGCCTGGGCCCTCGTCACCGGGCTCGGCGATTGCGGCCAGCTCCTCGCTCAGACCCGCGAGGTCGGCTCTGAGCGTTGCAACGCCGTCAGGTGCGATGCCCCTGAGCTGCGCGATCGCCGCCTGCAAGCCCTCGTCGCAGGCCTTGCGGCGCGCATGCGCGGCCCGCGCCGAATTAAGGTCGGTCGCACCGATCTCGGCCAGCAGTCGGGACGTCTCGGCCCTGGCGTGGCCCAGGCGCTCTGCGATAGCGTCGCGATCGGGGCTGGACCCCGGCCGCAGGTCGATGCGGCCAACCCCGGCGATGTCGAGCGCCAGCGGAGCCGTCACCTTGAGGCTCTCGCCATCGGCCAGTTCGCGCGCCCCAGCCCGCACCCGCGCAGCCGGAGTTGGCACATAATGAACGCAGACCTCGGTGGACTGCAGCAACAAGCGGTCGGCCGCCAGCGTCATCTCGCGGTCGGCCATCTCGAGTGCAGAAATCCGCTGGCTGGTCGCCGGATCGGCCGTCAGGACGGCGGCGGCCTGGCCGATCTCCGCCTCGAGCTTGCGCGCCGCATCGAGCACGCGGCTCTTCTCGGTCAAGCGGGCCGCAACCGCCGCCCGCCGCGCGCGCGCCAGCCAGCGCTGCTCGTCGGCTGCCGCCACCTCTCCATCCAAG
Organism: Hyphomicrobiaceae bacterium; assembly: GCA_033765285.1. Taxonomy (GTDB): domain Bacteria; phylum Pseudomonadota; class Alphaproteobacteria; order Rhizobiales; family Hyphomicrobiaceae; genus Filomicrobium. The sequence goes on from JANRIE010000050.1 coordinate 25,907, forward strand.
CGGCACGTCTCGCGCGCGGCCGTCGCCAGCGCCAGCGCCTCCGTGACGCTCGTGATCTCGCCCTGCACAATAGCCAGCCTGGCACTGGCGGCCGCCATCCGATCAGCCGCGCCAGACAGCGTCGCCAGCCGGTCGCGCGCGCGCGCGACCTCAGTCTCCTGCTGGCGCGCCCGCTCTCGCGCACGGCCAAGGTTCTCACGAGCCGCACGCGCACCAGCCAGCGCCTCTTTTGCGGCGCGTGCCGCCTCCCGCAGCCCGTCCTGACGGTCCCGAGCCGACATCAGGTCCAGGCGGTTGCGCACATCGGCAAACGCCTGCCGTCGCTCCTCTGTGCGGGCCGCCTTGGTCTGGGCCTCGGCGAGATTGCGCATCGCCTCGTCACGTTCGCGCAAGAGGCGGTCGTAGGCACCGCCACGTCGAGGCCCGCGCGTCGTGACCTGCTGCTCCAGAGCATCGGCGACGCGCGCCCGTACGCGCGCGGCTAGACCACCGCCGGTAAAATCGGCCACCTCCGCCTCGACCGCCCGCATCAGCGACGTGCGCGCATCCGTATCGAGCGTCGGCGGCGTTGCGCCCAGAGCTTCGGACTGCCCGATCCACAGCACCCCGAGCCGGCCGGCATTGCCGGGATTGAGCCCCAGGAGCAGCGCGAGTTCGTCGTCGGCCTCCGCCCCCCGGGCTACCAGTTTACCAGCGTCCAGATCACTGAGCTCGGCCCGTTGCGTCTTGTGGAAACGTTTCGTGATGCGATAGCGCCGGCCAGCCACGTCAAAATCAGCCTCGATCAGCGGACCGACGGCGACGCTGCCTTCCGTCACCAACCGGCGGACATCCTTGCTCGTTGCCTTGTGCTTCGTGGCGAAAACCTCGCGCAGCGCACGAAAGATTGTCGATTTGCCCATTTCGTTGGGCCCGGCCAGAACGTCGAGCCCCCCGGAAAACCCTTCGATGGCGACCGGTTCAGCGAACCGCCCGACACCGGCCAGACGGACGGCGAGGATCTTCATGGGGCCGCCTCCCGTGCCTCGGCCGTGAAGGCGAGCAGTCGCAACAGGGCGCGTTCTGCGGTCCGCGCGCGGGCCTCGTCGGTTCCCTCCGCGATCGTGCGCAACTGCCGCATGGCCGCGGCGATCTCGGCACTGTCGGCGACCAGATCGGCATCCGAGCCGTCGCCGCCAGCGAGCCGGACGGCGTCGCGGTCGACCTCCAGCACCAGAAAGCGGTGCTCGGTCTCGACGATCCAGCGGTCGAGGCGCGCCAGGTCCCCCACAGGCAGCCTGCCGGCGAGCACGAGCTTGAGCACGAGGCGGGCGGGATCGTCGGCCAGCGCGGCGATCTCGCGGTCGAGGCGTTCCAGGTCGGCGAGTTCGAAGATTTCCCGCTCGCGCCGCGCCCAGATGAACTGGGCTGTCGGCACGATGTTCACACGCGGCGCGGCACCCGCTCCGCCGATCTCCACGGCGAGCACGTTTCCCGGCTCGTTGCCAGGGGGATGGCGGTCCGGCTCAGGCGTGCCCGCATACCAGGTGCGCGTCCCGATCGCCTGCGTACCGTGCCAGTCCCCCAGCGCCAGATAGTCGAGCCGGGCGGCCTGCGCGCGACCAGGACTGATCGGCACGCTGGGCCCGTCCTGCCCGCCGAAGTCCTGGACCGAGCCATGGGCCAGTCCAATGCGGATCGACCCAGCGGGTGTCGCAGCGTCCATCATCCAGGCTGTCGGATCGCCCGCCAGTGCGCGGGCGGCCAAGGGACTGGGCAGAATAAAGACGCCGGGCGAAGCCTCGATCGGCGCAGCAATAGTCAAGGCTCGCACGTTCGCTGGTATGCGCTCTGCGAGCCTCTGCCACACGCCGCCCGGCCGGGCCGGATCGTGATTGCCCGGCAGCAGCCACCACGTCAGTTCGGCTGCGCGCCCCATGCGCTCCATGGCCTGCATCAGCGTGCGGTTCGGCAAGCCCTCGCCGTCGAACACGTCGCCCGCCACGAGGACATGGGCGGCACCGTGCTGGCGAGCAATTACGGCAATGCGGTCGATCGCCTCCAGGCGTGCTGCCTCCAGCCGACCTGCGATGCGATCGTCGAACATGCGAAATGGCTTGCCGATCTGCCAGTCCGCCGTGTGGATGAACCGGAAAACCATGTTATCACCGCCCGCCGCAGTCTGCCCTCGATGCCCGCATGCGAGCCCCTTTAGTTCTTATTTCGTTCCACACAAAAGTCAAGCAGTCAGGCCGACGTTCGATGCGCAAGGCTGGTGGCGTGCGGCCGGCAGAGGGACCGCACCCGTTCAAGGATCCTCCGACCTCTGCCGCAGCAGTTCGTAGTTGCCGCCCGTCGACGTGATGTCGGTCGTGCGCACGCGCTCGGTTGCAAGGCGCAGCAGGTAATTGGGGCCACCCGCCTTCGGTCCCGTCCCCGACAGGCCTTCGCCACCGAAGGGTTGCACGCCGGGCACCGCACCGATCTGATTGCGGTTGACGTAGAGGTTGCCGACGCGCGCGTGCTCGGCGACATAGTCGGCGACCGACCCGATACGGCTGTGCAAGCCCAGCGTCAGGCCATATCCCGTAGCGTTGATCGCGGCGACGACCTTGTCCAGGTGTCCGCTCTGGTACCGGACGACGTGCAAGATGGGCCCGAACTCCTCGCGCTTCAGGTCGTCGAGGCGGGAGATTTCGAATGCGGCAGGCGTGACGTAGGTCCCCGCCCGGCACGCCTCGGGCATTGCGACGTCGGCGATGAGGCGAGCTTCGCGGCCCAGCCGCAGCTTGTGGGCATCCAGGCCATCCTGGGCGACCTCGTCGATCACCGGCCCGACATCGGTCGCGTAATCCATGGGATCACCGACCGTCAGCACCCGGATGGCCCCGGCGAGCATCTCGATCGTCCGCTCGGCGATCACGTCCTGAACAAAGAGCAGGCGCGCTGCCGAACAGCGCTGGCCGGCACTATCGAAGGCCGAGCGCATGCAATCACGGACAACCTGCTCGGGCAGCGCGCTGGAATCGGCGATCATCGCGTTGAGCCCGGCCGTCTCGGCGATGAACGGAATGATCGGGCCGCGCCGGTCCACCAGTGCCTTGCCGATCAGCCATGCGGTCTCGTTGGAACCGGTGAAGAGGACACCCCGGATGCGGGGATCGCGGACGAGCGCCGCGCCGATCTCGGCCCCGCCAGTCACGAGCGAGAGAACGTCGCCGGGAATGCCCGCCTCGTGCAGCAGACGCGTCGCCAGGAACGCGGTGACCGGTGTCTGGCCGGCCGGCTTGGCGATGACGGGATTACCGGCAGCCAGCGCGGCCGCCACCTGGCCCGTGAATATCGCGAGCGGAAAGTTCCAAGGGCTGATTGCAGCGATCGGGCCCCGCGCGCGGTACGTCAGCGTATTGGCCTCACCCGTCGGCCCTGCCAGCGCGATCGGCGCGCTGAACAGGCGGCGCGCTTCCCCGGCGTAGTAGCGCAACAGATCGACGGCCTCGCGCACCTCGTCGTGGGCAGCGGCCAGCGTCTTTCCGGCCTCGCGGACGATGACGGCGATCAGGCGCGCCCGGTCGCGCTCGAACAGGTCGCTGGCATGGACGAGAACCCGCGCGCGCTCGCTGGCCGGCGTCATGTCCCAGGCGTGCGCCTGCCGGCACGCGGCGGTCACGGCCGCATCGACATCTTCCGCGGCACCGACCACGACGGTTCCCAGCCGTTCGTTGAGGGCGTGTGGGCACAGCACCAGCGCCCGCTCGCGACCCTGATCGCGGAGGCTGCCGCCGATCAGCGGTCCAGCGACGAACGACCCGGCGAGCGCGGTTTCGATGTCGGCAATCAAGCGGTCACGCACCGGCTCTTCGGTGAGTGCGAGGCCGGCAGCAGCCCGTCGCCCGGGCATATGAATGTCGCGCGGGCGGGCAAGCGCCGAGTGGGTCGAGCCCGATCCGCGTTCCGCCTCGGCCGTTTCGACAGGATCACGCACCATCTCGGCGATCGGCGCGTCCTCATCGGCCAGCCGATTGACAAAAGATGTGTTGGCCCCGTTCTCCAGCAGCCGCCGGACGAGATACGGCAACAGGTCTTCATGTCCGCCGACGGGCGCATAGATCCGGCAGGTCGCCGCCAGCCGGTCCTCGCCGAGCACATCCTGGTAGAGCGCCTCGCCCATCCCATGCAGCCGCTGGAACTCGAACGGGACGCCCGCCCCGGCCACATGCCCCGCCGCGAGCGAATGCGCGTTGTGGGTGGCAAACTGCGGGAAGAAGGCGCGGCGATCCGACAGCAGCAGCCGCATGCCGGCCAGATACGAGACATCCGTGTGCAGCTTGCGGGTGAACACGGGATAGTCCTCGAGCGCCCGTTCCTGCGCCCACTTGATCTCACTGTCCCAGTAGGCTCCCTTGACGAGCCGGACGGGGATACGCCGCCCGTGCGCTTCCGCCAGCCGCCGCAGCCAGCGGATGACCGGCACGGCCCGCTTGGAATAGGCCTGGACCGCAATGCCCAGACCATGCCATCCGGAAAGCTCTGGCTGGACGAACACTTGGCCGAACATATCCAGCAGCACGTTGAGCCGGTCCTGCTCCTCCGCGTCGATCGTCACGGCGATCCCCTGATCGCGGGCGGCGACGACGAGCGCCAGCAGGCGGGGTGCGAGTTCGAGGCCGAGTTGATGTTCCCGGCCCGGTTCGAAGCGCGGGTGCAGCGCCGACAGCTTGATCGACACTCCAGGCCGCCGCATCAGGGCATCGGGATGTTGCGTCAGCAGCGGCCCGTGGGCGCGACCGATGGCCGTGATGGCATCCAGGTAGCGTTCGAAATAGCGCTGCGCGTCGTTGTCTGTGCGGGCAGCTTCTCCGAGCATGTCGTAGGAGAACAGGTACCCTTTGGCGGCGTACGGCTGTGACCGCTGCAGTGCCTCTCGGATCGTCCGTCCCAGTACGAACTGATCGCCCAGAATGCGCACCGCCTGCTTGACCGCCTGACGGATCACTGGCTCGCCGGACCGGGCGATCATGCGCTTCATGACGCTGACAGGGCTCGCCCCGCGTGCTTCCTTCAGCTTGACGACGCGCCCCGACAGCATGAGGCCCCACGTCGAGGCATTCACGAACAAGCTCTCGGAGTGGCCCAGATGCTTGTCCCAGGCCCCGCCGCCGATCTTCTCGGTGATCAGTTGGTCGGCAGTTTCATGGTCGGGGATCCGGAGCAGCGATTCGGCGATGCACATCAAGATCACGCCCTCCTCGCTCGACAGCCCGTACTCGTGCATGAAGGCGTCGACGCCGGCGTACTTGTGACGGTTGGCGCGGGCGGCATGGACGAGCTGGCGGGCGACATCGGCGGTGCGGCGGCGCTCATCGGAGGTGTACACGGCCCGCTCGATCAGCCCGCCGACGAGGCGGATCTCGTCGGCCAGATGGGCGGCGTGCACCTCGTCGCGGGCCGGCAGCCCGCTCTCCATGCGGAGCGCCTGGACGCGGGCCAAGCCGTGACCGATCTTATCTGCCGCTGCCATCGCGCGAAATCCTGCAGTCGGAACGAGCCGGGACGGCCTCGTCAGCATGAGACGGGAGGACACACGACTCGAACCACCTCATCCCGGGTATCATATGGCAGCAGGAAATGCGCGCGACACGATCGAGAGGTGCAGGTGTGAGCGAACGAACACCCAAAAAGACACTGTCGGAGACTCTGTCTAAGACACCGCATGAGCCCTCGCACCCCGAAGGCGAGGGAGGCAGCCACAGCGCCGGTGCCGCCGCGGCGGCACCGGATGCAACGCCGCCCGTGGTCGCGCGCGAAGTCGAGAGCCTGCGCCACGCCGTCACCCCATGGCGGCGCGCGGGACAGCGGATTGCGCTTGTCCCCACGATGGGGGCCCTGCACGATGGACACCGCGCTCTGGTCGGCCACGCCCGCACGCTTGCCGACCACGTGGTCGTGTCCATCTTCGTCAACCCGACCCAGTTTGCACCGCATGAGGATCTCGACCGCTACCCCAGGCAGGAGGCCCGCGATCTGGCGATTTTGACGGAGGCCGGGGCCAGCCTGGTGTGGATGCCCGCTGTCGGCACAATGTACCCTGAGGGCTGCTCGACGCGCATTTCACCCGGCACGGCCGCCGACGGGCTTGAAACCGACCACCGTCCACATTTTTTCGGCGGTGTCGCCAGCGTCGTTGCAAAACTTCTCAATCAGGTCACGCCCGACATCGCGCTGTTCGGAGAAAAGGATTACCAGCAGCTGTGCGTCGTCCGCCAGATGGTGCAGGACCTCGACATGAACGTCGAGATCCTCGGCCATCCGACCGTCCGCGAGGCCGACGGGCTGGCTCTGTCCTCGCGCAATGCCTACCTGCGCGAGGAAGAGCGGCAGATTGCGCCGGCATTGTTCGAGATCATTTCACAGGTGGCCAGGCAGGCCCCGACGACGCGTGACCTCGCCGGCATGCGGACCGATGCCGCCAGCCAACTCCTGTCGCGCGGCTTTGCCAGCGTCGATTACATCGACGTGCGCGATGCCGCCACTCTCGGCCCCTATCGGCCCGACCGGACCGGCCGCGTGCTGGCTGCCGCCTGGCTCGGGCGCACCCGCCTCATCGACAACGTGGCGGTGGGGGTGTGAGCAGAGCCCGCCCGAACTTGCCAAGTCGCAGGCCGCGTGCGAACTCTCCGCCTGATCGAGACCCCTGACGGATTCGCCCAGCCGCCCTGTCCCGCGTCGGTTGGAGCCAGTATTGGCCGTCAGGCCGGCATGCGAACGGGATGATGGGCCATGGCCAAGGCTGCAACCAGAGACTTCTTTCCAGGACCGGGGACCAAGGTGAGCGACAAAGACGCCCGCCCGCGCAAAACCGCGGATGCCTCCGACAGCTACACCGAGGCCGACATCGAGGTCTTGGAGGGCCTGGAGCCAGTCCGCCGGCGACCTGGCATGTACATCGGCGGCACCGACGAAAAGGCCCTCCACCATCTGTTCGCAGAGGTGATCGACAACGCGATGGACGAGGCCGTCGAGGGCCACGCCACCTGGATCGAGGTCGTCTACGACGCGGATGGCTTCATCACCGTGACCGACAACGGCCGCGGCATTCCCGTCGCCGCGCATCCCAAGTTCAAGGACAAATCGGCCTTGGAGGTCGTCTTCACCGTCCTGCACGCCGGCGGCAAGTTCGACGGCAAGTCCTACCAGACTTCCGGCGGTCTGCACGGTGTTGGTGCCTCTGTCGTCAACGCCCTGTCGGAAACCCTCGAGGTCGAGGTTGCGCGCGGCCAGCAACTCTACCGCATGGCGTTCTCGCGCGGGCAGCCTGTGGGCAAGCTGCAAGCTTTGGGCCCGGTCATGAACCGGCGGGGCACCAAGGTTCGCTTCCGGCCCGACGAGCAGATCTTCGGTCCCGGCGTCGCCTTCAAGCCGGCCCGCCTGCTGACCATGGCGCGGTCCAAGGCCTACCTGTTCGGCGGTGTCGAGATCCGCTGGTCGTGCGATCCATCCCTCATCCGCGACGCAACACCCGCCGAAGCGGTGTTCCACTATCCCGGCGGCCTGTCGGACTATCTCGCGGCGACCATCGAAGGCAAGACACTCGTCACCAAGGAGCATTTCGCCGGCCGCATCGAGAAGGAGGGCAAGCACGGCTCGGTGGAGTGGGCGGTGGCCTGGATCGCCAACGACGACGGGTTCTCACGCTCCTACTGCAACACGATCCCGACGCACGAGGGCGGCACCCACGAGAGCGGCCTGCGCCAGGCGCTGACCAAGGGGTTGCGGGCCTATGGCGAGCTGACCGGCAACAAGAAGGCCGCCCAGATCACCGCCGACGACGTCATGGGCACCGCCGGCTCGATGCTCGCCGTATTCATTCGCGAGCCCGAGTTCCAGGGGCAAACCAAAGACAAACTGGCGACCGTGGAAGCAAGCCGCATCGTCGAAACGACCGTCCGGGACGCCTTCGACCACTGGCTCGCCGACCGCCCCCAGCAGGCCACCCGCCTCCTCGACTGGGTGATCGAGCAGGCCGAGGACCGCTTGAAACGCCGGCGCGAGAAGGAAGTCTCCCGCCAGTCCGCCACGCGCAAGCTGCGCCTTCCCGGCAAGCTCGCCGATTGCACGATCCAGCAGGCGGCCGGCACCGAGATCTTCATCGTCGAGGGCGATTCGGCCGGCGGCTCGGCAAAGAGCGCGCGCGACCGCGAGCGTCAGGCGATCCTGCCGTTGCGCGGCAAGATCCTCAACGTCGCCAACGCCACCGTCCAGAAACTCTCACAGAACCAGTTGCTCGCCGATCTCGTGACGGCACTCGGCGTCGGCCTGGGTAAGAACTACCGGGATGACGACCTGCGCTACGAGCGGGTGATCGTGATGACCGACGCCGACGTCGACGGGGCCCACATCGCCTCGCTGCTGATCACGTTTTTCTATCAGCAGATGCCCGCGCTCATCGAGAACGGTCATCTTTTTCTCGCCGTGCCCCCGCTGTACAAACTGACGCAAGGGGCCAAGTCGCTCTACGCCCGCGACGACGCCCACAAGGATCTGCTGCTCAAGACCGAATTCAAGGCCGGCGCGAAAGTCGACATCGGCCGCTTCAAGGGCCTGGGTGAAATGAACGCGTCCCAATTGAAGGAGACGACTATGGACGCGCGGGTGCGCACGCTGCTGCGTGTCGAGATCGGCGAGGGCGAGAAGGACGCGCTGGCCGACGCGGTCAACGACCTGATGGGGTCGAAGTCCGACGCGCGCTTCCGCTTCATCCAGGACCGCGCAGCGTTCGCGAAGGACTTGGATGTGTGAGGGTGCGGGCGTCCGACACGACGTGACGCCCAGTTTTTGAGCACCCTGAATCAGAGCAAAGCACATTCATCATCACTTTTTCGTCAACTCGATGGAGCCATCACAATCAGCCTGACCTTCCCGGTATAGGCTGTCGCCGCGAGACTTCATTTTCGTTGCGCGCGACAAGCCTGTTGCGGCTCGCGAGCAAAATCTATTGTTTGGGAGCGTTGAGATATGGCTACAGAAGGCAGTGATACGCTTTTCTTTTCAGGCACCGCAACAACCGTCAGCGCCACGTTTGTCAATGCCTATGACGGACTGACAGCGACATTGGACGGCGTCTTTAATGTAAACAACACCATCTATGACGGCTTGGGAGGGAATGACTTTCTCCTGATGACCAACAACGCGGACTTTTTGACGATAGTAAACGAGGCTGGCCAGCAAACACTATTCAACGTCGAATTTATTGTTGCGAGTGACGGCAACGACTTCATCAATCTTTCGAGTCTGGCCACAAGCTACGGCAGCCTCACGATCAGTGCTGGCCTGGGCAACGACATCATATGGGCAAATTCCGGCAGCGATACACTTTCAGGCTCCGGTGGAAACGATGTTCTACACGGCGGCCCAGGCAATGACATCCTGAACGGAGATAACGACAACGACAGTCTCTACGGCGGAGATGGAAATGACATCCTAGTTGGTGGCAATGGGTCGGATATAACCTTTGGGGGATTGGGCGACGATACACATCGCCAAGTAGGATTCCAAACCAATGGTGACGTTGACGTCATTCATGATAATCTGGGAACTGAACTCAATATCGTCGAATTCACTGCCGGTGAAACGTTGTCCGATCTGATTTTCTCGTTCGACGGCAGCGACCTGCTGATTGAGAATACAGCCATAAATAACTTCTACCGAATCGTCGACCAATTCGCGCAGCAAGCCCCTGTAATCGACCGGCTGCAGTTTTCGGATGGCTCAATGTACGAGCTTGGCGGTTCTGTTCTGACCTACACGGAGGGCGATGGCGCGGCAAAGATCAACGAGACGATCGCTTTGCCCGCATCCCTCCCTGCGACCCTGTCGAGCGCTGTTGTGGCGGTCACCGAAGGTTTTGCCGCCACGGAAGATGTTCTGGGGTTCACGAACCAGAACGGCATCATTGGCGCTTTCGATCCGATCTTGGGAACGCTCACCCTTTCGGGCGCGGCAAGTGTTGCCGATTATGCGGCGGCCCTTCGCTCAGTGACCTACATCAACACAAGCGAGGCCCCTTCAACGATACCAAGAAATGTCAGTTTCCAGATCGACGACGGCGCGGGACAGAACACGTTCGCCAGGGTTGCGTTTGCGCGAGTAGAAGTCGCGGCAGTCAACGACGCACCAGTCGTAAGTCTCGCCAATGGCGTCGCGACACTACCAGAAAATACCGACACCACCGCACCGATCAAGATCGCCGATATCGTCGTGACCGATGTCGACGCGGGAACCAACACTCTAAGCCTCGCAGGGTCTGATGCCGACAAGTTTTCTGTTCAGGCCGGCGCGCTCTTTCTCAATGCCAGCGCGGTTTTGGACTTCGAGACCGATGCCTCCCTCGAGGTGACCGTGACCGTCGACGATGCGTCGATCGGGTCCACGTTCGAAGACAGCGTCGATTTCGTCGTAGCGATCACTGACGTGGATGAGTCCGTCGTCGCCAACGCTGACGCGTTCTCCTTTGCAGAGAACACGACCGAGGGCGGTGCCTCGATCTTTTCGGGCAACCTTTTTGCCGACAACGGATCTGGCCTTGATGGCAATCCCAGTGGTGGTCCGCTCGCCATAATCCGGGTTAACGGACAATTGCTCACGCCCGACCCCGTGACGAACCTTGTCAGCGTTGCGATCGCGTCGGGCGGCTCCATCGAGATCAACACCACGACCGGGGACTTCGAATTCCTGTTCGGTGACGCTTATGACTTTCTCCCCCAAGGCGCGACAACCACGACAAGCTTGACCTACGCCGTGTCCGACGGTCTCCTTGGCGAGGACACTGCAACCGCGACGTTCACGATCACCGGCATCGACAGCAATGATCGCTTCACCGGCACCGATCTGGCCGCCACCACGCGAGCTGGCGTCGGCAACGACATCGTCAACGCGCTCGGCGGCAACGACATCGTTTTCGGCGGCACGGGCAACGATTCGCTCGACGGCGGCGTCGGCAATGACCGCCTGTTCGGCGAGGCCGGCAACGACAGTCTCCGCGGCAGCTTCGGCATCGACGTCCTGACCGGCGGCCTTGGTCGCGACTTCTTGACCGGCGGAGGCCAGCGCGACGTTTTCGACTACAACATACTCACCGAAAGCCGGGGCGCGCTGCGCGACCGCATCACCGACTTCCAGCGCCGGATCGACGATATCGATCTGTCGACCCTCGACGCCAATACCCGTGTCGCTGGCAACCAGCGCTTCAAGTTCATCGGCGACGATGCCTTTTCCCGGACCGCCGGCGAGGTGCACGCCGTACGCGCCGGCTCGCTCACCCGCGTCGAGGGTGACGTCAATGGCGACGGCCGCGCCGATTTCGCCATCGACGTGTCTGGAACCGCACCTCTGTCGGCTGGCGACTTCATCCTCTGAGAATGGTCAGCCGGCCGCCCGGCCAAAAACAAGGCCCGCTGGATCGTTCCAGCGGGCCTGATGGTCTGTCGTGTCACCGCGCGACTGCGGACAGCTTCAGCTGCCCTTTTTCCGCGGCACGCTGGGAACCGCACCCGTGCCACCCTTGCCGGGGCCTTTGTCCTTGCGGTCCTTGGGGCCGGGCAGGGCCTTGCGCGGCGTGGCATCGACGAGTGCCGCCGTCTTGGCGTCGTCGGCCTCGTCCTCGTCGTCGTCAGTCTCACCACCGCGCGGCGGCTTGACGGACGGGTCGGCAGGGATGATGTCGAAGCCGAGCTTGGCATCCGGCCCCTTGCCCTCGAGCAGCACCTTGACCGTGCCGCCATGCTCCAGCTTGCCGAACAGCAACTCGTCGGCGAGCGGCTTCTTGATGTACTCCTGGATGACGCGGGCGAGCGGGCGGGCACCGAACTTCTCGTCGTAGCCCTTCTCGCCCAACCAGTGGGCCGCGCCCTCGGACATCTCGATCGTTACACCGCGATCTGCGAGTTGTGCTTCGAGCTGGAAGATGAACTTCTCGACGACCTTGGCGATCACGTCCGGCGGCAGACCGGCGAACGGGATCACCGCATCCAGACGGTTGCGGAACTCCGGCGAGAACATGCGGTTGACCGCCTCGGTATCCTCGCCCTCGCGCTTACCACGATTGAACCCCATCGGTGCCTTGGCCAGATCGGCGGCCCCGGCGTTCGACGTCATGATCAGGATGATGTTGCGGAAGTCGATCGCCTTGCCGTTGTGGTCGGTCAACTTGCCGTGGTCCATCACCTGCAACAGGATGTTGAACAGGTCGGGATGTGCCTTCTCGATCTCGTCCAGCAGCAACACCGAGTGCGGATGCTGGTCGATGCCATCGGTCAAAAGACCGCCCTGGTCGAAGCCGACGTAGCCGGGAGGGGCACCAATCAGACGCGAGACCGTGTGCTTCTCCATGTACTCGGACATGTCGAAGCGCAGCAGCTCGACGCCCATCAGGCTGGCGAGTTGCTTGGCGACTTCGGTCTTTCCGACGCCCGTGGGGCCCGTGAACAGATAGCAGCCGATCGGCTTCTCCGGCTCGCGCAGCCCGGCCCGCGACAGCTTGATGGCACCCGAAAGCGCCTCGATCGCCTTGTCTTGGCCGAACACGAGCCGCTTCAGGTCCCGTTCCAGCGCCGACAGCACCTCCGCGTCAGACTTGGTGATGGTCTTGGGCGGAATGCGGGCCATGGTGGCGACCGTCGCCTCCACTTCCTTGACGCCGATCCGCTTCTTGCGCTTGTCCTCCGGCAGCAGCATCTGGCTGGCACCGGTTTCGTCGATCACGTCGATGGCCTTGTCGGGCAGCTTGCGATCGTTGATGTATTTGGCCGACAGTTCCACGGCGGCGCGCACGGCGTCGTTCGTGTACTTGATGTTGTGATAGTCCTCGAAATAGGGCTTCAGCCCCTGCACGATCGCCACGGCATCCTCGACGGTCGGCTCCTTGACGTCGATCTTCTGGAACCGCCGAACGAGCGCACGATCCTTTTCGAAGTGCTGGCGATACTCCTTGTAGGTCGTCGAGCCGATGCAGCGCACCGTCCCCGACTGCAACGCCGGCTTCAGCAGGTTGGAGGCATCCATGGCCCCGCCCGACGTGGCTCCGGCACCGATGACGGTGTGGATCTCGTCGATGAACAGGATGGCACCGGGGTAGTTCTCGATCTCCTTCATCACGGCCTTCAGCCGTTCCTCGAAATCGCCACGGTACCGCGTACCAGCCAGCAGCGATCCCATGTCGAGCGAGAAAATGGTGGCCCCGCGCAACACTTCGGGCACCTCGCCGCGAATGATCTTGCGTGCCAGGCCCTCGGCGATGGCGGTCTTGCCGACGCCGGGATCACCGACGAACAGCGGGTTGTTCTTCTGCCGGCGGCACAACACCTGGATCGTCCGCATGACTTCGGCTTCGCGGCCGATCAGCGGGTCGATCTTGCCGTCGCGCGCCTTCTTGTTGAGGTTGACGCAATAGGAATTGAGCGCGTCCTGGCCGGGCTTCTTCTCCTCGGCCTGCTCGCCACCCTCTTCATCGACACCGCGCGCCGGCCGCGGTTCCGACATGCCGGCCCGCTTGGCGATGCCGTGCGAAATGTATTGGACGGCATCGAACCGCGTCATCTCCTGTTCCTGCAGGAAAAACGCAGCGTGGCTCTCGCGCTCTGCGAAGATCGCGACGAGCACGTTGGCACCGGTGACCTCCTCTCGGCCAGACGATTGCACGTGAACGACGGCGCGGTGAATGACGCGTTGAAAGCCGTTGGTCGGCTGCGCTTCATCGACGCCTTCGGCCACGAGCGCCGACAGTTCGCTGTCCAGATACTCGGTGGTGCGGGCGCGCAGTTGGTCGAGGTCGACGTTGCAGGCGCGCATGACGCCCGCGGCATCGCGGTCGTCGATGAGTGCGAGCAGCAGATGCTCGAGCGTTGCGAACTCGTGGCGACGGTCGTTGGCATAACCCAACGCACGGTGCAGGGCGGCTTCGAGGCTCTTTGAGAAGGACGGCACGGGGGGACCTACTCTTTCTCCATGGTGCATTGCAGTGGATGCTGGTGCTGGCGGGCAAAGTCAGTGACCTGCGTCACCTTCGTTTCCGCCACTTCGTAGGTGTAGACGCCACATATTCCGACGCCCTTGTGGTGGACGTGCAGCATGATGCGGGTCGCCTCCTCCCGGCCCTTGTTGAAGAACCGTTCCAGCACATGAACGACGAACTCCATCGGGGTGTAATCGTCGTTGAGAAGCAGAACCTTGTACAGGTTGGGCTTCTTCGTCTTCGGACGCGTCTTCGTGACGAGCCCGGTGCGTCCTTCGCCGTCGTCTCCTCCTTTGTCATTGCCAGGCCCGCCCGGCCCAGCCATCGAAAGCGTGTTGACGTCGATCATTTCTGTCTCGGCTCTGATCTGCCTTACCCCGCCCCAATAAACACTGCGCGGCTCCTTCGGATCGCGCCTGTCGCCACCTGACCTGCATCTAATGGTCCGGTTCTGACATCTGCGTCCAACTCCTCGATGGCTCGAAGCCGACCCTGGCACCCTACCGAACACCAGAACGTCTCTCGGTCCAAAGCATCGTCTATTGGTCGTTCGATGCGCCACGTACCGCCCGCAAGGCCCGTTGCACGCCGCAAGCCGTGTTGAAGATGCCCTGCGAGACTATCTCTTCAACGGCATTCTCGCGCAACTGGACGCGCCCGGCAATGTTGCTGTGACGATGTGAACGAAGCCGGCTCCGACGCACTGCCGCTCGCGCACATGGGTTCGCCGGTGCAGTGTGATCTGGGTAGCAGCGAGGCAAAAATAAAGGGCCCGGCGCACGGCCGGACCCCGATCACATCGCAGCGCCAGTTTTGGCGTCGGCAGGACAGGCGATCCGCCCGTCAGCGGCCGAACTGGAACATCTTTTCCATCGGCTTGCCAGCTTCCTTGGCGAGGTTGGCGTACATGCCACCTACTTTGGTCATCTGCTGCATGTACTCATCGTAGGACCGCTTGGCGTAGCTCGACTGAATTTCGAAGGCCTGCTCCATGGACTTGGCTGCCATCAGCTTCTCCATCGTCGCCGTGCCTTCTTCGAACGAGCGCTTCGTGTAGTCGGTCATCTCCGCGGCGATCGCCTGCCAGCTCCGCTGCCACTCGCTCATCACCTTCATGGTGGTGTCGATGGTCTGCTGGTTGAGCTTCTGCATGTCCTCGAAGCCCTTGGCCGGATTGAAGTCCATCGTCGTTTCTCCGTTTGCTCTGACGCGCACATACCCCCATGCGGGGGGCATCACCGACGCCCACAGTTGTGACTTTCAAACGCTTTCGTAGCTGCAACGCACAATAGCTCAAGCATGAAATATTGCAATGCACAATGACCGGCCGGCGGTCGTTAACCAGACTTTGATCCGACTATCGCAGACTGCGCTCGGCTCGAGCGGCGGCGACGCCGCAATGAGGTCAAGAAGCGATGGTTCCCCTTGGTGTCGAGGGCGCGCGCCCCTGCACGTGCCCGGCCGGTGAGCCATCACTGCCCTCGAAGTCTCCCGAGGGCCAATTCAGGTGCGACGAGTGCTGGCAGCAACCACATCAGAAGCGGTGAGAGCGCCGAACGCGGAACAGGCCGCCCGCCCAAGGCAGAGCCCGGCGCGACGCGCCCTCCTGATCCTCGTCTCGGCGCTCTTCGTCGTTCCCGCCGGGATCGCCACGGCGGCACCGCGATCGTCGATGGCGATCGACGCCAACACCGGCGATGTTCTGCATGCCATCGCCGCCGATGATTTGCGTCACCCCGCCTCGCTGACCAAGATGATGACGCTCTACATCGTCTTCGGCCTGATCGAGCGTGGTCGCCTGGAGCCGTCCGACACGATCCCGATCAGCGCCCAGGCCGCTGCTCAGCCACCTTCGAAGCTGGGCTTACAGATCGGCGAGACGATCACCGTCGCCGATGCGATCCGCGCGCTGGTTTCAAAAAGCGCCAACGACATCGCCGTCGCCCTCGCCGAACGCGTGTCTGGATCAGAAGCTGCGTTCGCCCGCCTGATGACGAAGACGGCGCGCGAGATCGGAATGCCCAAGACGGTCTTCCACAACGCCTCGGGCCTGCCGGCTCCCGAGCAAGTGACCACTGCCCGCGACATGCTCACGCTGGCGATCCGCCTCCAAGACGATTTTCCAAAGCATTTCAAATATTTTTCGTCTCGGTCGTTCAGCTTTCGCGGCAAGGTTTATCGCAACCACAACACTCTTCTGGGCAGGGTCGAGGGAGTCGACGGGATCAAGACCGGCTACATCCGCGCGTCAGGCTTCAACGTCGTGACGTCGATGAAGAAGGACGGCAAGAACATTGTCGCGGTTGTGTTCGGGGGCAGCACGGCGGCAGCGCGGAATGCGCAGATGCAGGCTCTCCTCGCACGGGTCGAAGGCAAGGCATCGACCCGGCGCACCCGTCGTCCGCTCCTGATCGCCAGCCCCCGTCCCGCCGCTCGACCGGCACCACCACCCGCCGTCCGGCCCGAAACCGGGGACGGCATCCGGCCGCTGCTGGCTGACGCCGTCGCTGTCGGCCGCGCGGAACCCGTCGCTGCGGTGTCCATTGCCAAAGTTCGCCGCATCGACGTCGCCGCCGCCCAGCCCCTGGGCCGCCAGCCCGGCTACGACCCCTTGCCCGAACCCGCCCGTCCGCGTCCTGCCGACGGGGCATTCCTGGCGCGCTCAGTCGCCAGCGAGCCGCGCGAAGCCCCCGGCCGCCCACCCGTTGAAGAGGCGTTCCACGCCCGCCAGCCCAGCAGTTTGCAAGACCAGCTCGCCCGTCTGCTCGCTGCCAGCGGCAGCGCCGATTCGATCCAGCCGACCGCCGCCGCACCAGCCCAGCCCCGTGCCGCGCCACAGTTGGCCCGCGCCGGGTTGCAGCGCCCGTCTGCGCTCAAGGGGCCCTCCCGGACGCAACCACAGACCTCGCCCGGCGCCACCGCGTCGGGCTACCAAATCCAGGTCGGTGCCTTCGCCAGCGAGTCCGAGGCCCGCTCACAGCTCGATAAGGTTGCAGCCGCCGCCGCACCGCTTCTGGCGGGGTATGCGCGCGAGACGCCGTCCTTTGCGCGCGGGGACAGCACCGTGTTCCGGGCACGATTTGCTGGCTTCGAGGCAAATGCGGCCACCGATGCCTGTCTGGAATTGCGCCGACGTGCCATCGACTGCTTTGTCACCCGTTGAGGGCCGTCAGAACAACGGCACCCGACGGCCCGTCTGCCGGCCGGAAACCACTCCCTAATCCCTAACCCCTGCGCCCTTTCCTACCCCGCGCTCTCCCCGCCATTCTCTCGGCCGCTGGAACTGGCTGCCCCACAGTCCGTTGCGCTGGGCTTTCGCTTCCGCCTCCTCGCTGGCGTAGCGGCCGTATGACACGGCAAGCCCCGCGACCACCATCTCGCGCGCGATATCGCGGCCGGCGACCCGGCAAACCGCGAGCAGACGGTCATGCTTGTCGATTTCGACACCCTCGCAGATCACCTCGCGCCCCTGCACCAGCGACTGCAGCCGCTGCCGCGCAGCCTCGCCACAGGCCCAGTCTCGCGCGTCCTTCTGGCAGGTCTGCGGGCCTTCTGGCGCGTCGATCCCGTGCAGCCTGACCTCACGGCGGCCGACCCGCAGGCTGTCGCCGTCGATCACTCGGGCGTGACCCGCCACGGGCCCCAGATCCGCGCGCTCCAGCCATGCAACCACGATGGCACCAGCCACCGCCATCGCCGCCAACCCCAACCCGCGCCAGCCCACCCTGTGCCGACCTGACGCGACACGTCCCCGCGCCATCGCAGTGTCTCCTCGCTGCGAACAATTGAGACGCACTCATAAACACTAAGTTAGTGAATTTCGACGATTTTAACTCTTGGCAGGACGTTGATCGATCGTTGCCGTCAAGCGCGATCGGCGGAACTGACAGACGGCGCTATGCGCCAGCATGATGTGCGAGCGGAATGGACACAGCGGTCAAAACCGGTGACGACGCGCGCGGCAGACCGCGCCGGGAGTCCAGAAGGCTCGCGGATGCCGATGTCAAAGCGGTTCGCGAACGCCTGCAATCGGGCTCCACCATCAAGCCGGAGTTCGAGTACGAACTGCTCTCGATGTTCGTCCGCAACGAGATCGCGGCCGCCGCCACCATGCCGGCCCTCTCGATCATTCTGTCGATCGCATCAATTCTCTGGGCCTCGCCCTGGGAAGCCGCGCTCTGGCTGGTCCTCGTCATTACGGCTAAAGTCGTCCTGCTGGAGACGTGCCGCCGCTTCAGCATGATCCCGAAGGCGCAGATCAACGTCCGGGTCTGGCGCCGCCGCTTTGTCCTGGCCGAACTGTTGAACGGCGTCACATGGGCAGGCTTTGCGCTCGTCGGCATCAACAGCGCCGCTGCGGTAGCCACGGGCGCATCGCTGGTGTTCTCCAGCCACGTTTTTATCTTTGCCATGCTGATCGTCATCCTGGCCATCCGGATGACGTTCGCCTCGACCATCATGCCGATCATGCACGCCGGCACCATCCCCATGACGCTGGCCGTCGTCGGCCGCCTGGTGATGCATGGCCTCGAAGTGGGCGAGCCGCTCTACTTCGCCCTGGCGTCCATGGCCGTCGGCGTCCACCTGTACTTCATCTTCCTGGCCATCGGCCTCAACTCGACGGCGCTCGCCATGCTCGAGTTCCGCGCCCAGAAAGACGTCCTGATCTCCGAACTCGAGGAGGAGAAGGCCAACTCCGACGAGGCCCGCCGCCGCGCCGAGACCGCCAACAAGGCCAAATCGCGCTTCCTGGCCACGATGAGCCACGAGTTGCGCACGCCACTCAATGCGATCATGGGCTTCTCCGAGGTCATGAAGGCCGAGATCCTGGGACCGCTGCCAAACCCGACCTACCGGGAGTATGCCGGCAACATCCACGAAAGCGGCAGCCATCTGCTCAACCTGATCAACGAGATCCTCGACCTCTCGCGCATCGAGGCCGGCCGCTATGAACTGCACGAGGAGCCGATCCGCCTGACCGACGTCGTCGACGACTGCCACCGGCTGTTGAAACTGCGAGCCGAAAGCAAGGGCCTCGACATCATCGAAGACTATGCGCCCGGCCTGGCGCAGGTCTGGGTCGACCAGCGCGCCATGCGGCAGGTCTGCCTGAACCTCATGTCGAATGCTTTGAAGTTCACCCCGCGCGGCGGCAAGATCGTCCTCACCATCGGGCCCACGATGGAGGGAGGCCAGTTCCTGTCCGTGCGCGATACCGGTCCTGGCATCCCCAAGGATGAGATCCCCAAGGTCATGCAGGCCTTCGGCCAGGGTTCACTCGCCCATCAGACTGCCGAAGGCGGAACGGGACTTGGCCTGCCGATCGTCAAGAACCTCGTCGAGTTGCATGGCGGCCGCTTCGAGCTGCACTCCGAATTGCGCAAAGGCACCGAGGCCCTGGTCATGATCCCGCGCCAGCGCGTTCTCCAGCAGGTTGGGCCGTTGCAGCCGTTCGGCCAGGAGCGCCACCGCCGGGTCCAGGCCGCTCAGGCGGCCACGGGTCACGTGCATTCCTCGCATCGCAGCCGCCAAGTCGGCGACAGCCGGACCGCCGCGCGCAGCACGCTCACCCACTGACCCCTCGCGCCGCGTTCAGCCACCCGACGACATCAGGTTGTGCTCCCGCCAGTGGCTGCCTAAATAACGGCACGGACGGTCAGTACGCCTGAGGCCTGATGGAAACGCCCTGCATCGACATTTGCACGATATCCCCGACAACCGGCCTGTGCGTCGGCTGCGGACGCACGATCGCGGAAATCTCGGATTGGGCGCGCATGACGGCGCAAGAACGGCGCGACCTGATGGACCTTCTGCCGGCGCGCCTTGCCGACGTGGAGGAGAAGCGTTGATGCTTGGATGGCTGCTGATTGCGCTCGCCGTACTTGGAGGTCTGTTTTATCTGCTTACGGGCGAGACGGGCCCTCTAGCGGGCTACGAATCAGCCGACCAGTGGGGGCTCACCGCCATGGCGGTTGTCATGGCGCTCTATGCCGTGAGCCTTCTGGCGGGTGGCGAGAGGCTATCCCAGAGCCTGCGGCAGTTGGGGCTGTGGGCGCTGGTGTTCCTCGCACTGATCGCCGGTTACACCTATCGCCAGGACCTCTCCGTATTCGGCACGCGGCTGGCCGGCGAACTCATGCCGCCGGGCACCACCGTCTCGGAACAGCGCTCGGCGACGGGCGAAGTCGCCGTGCGGATCCGGCATCGCTCCGACGGGCATTTCGTCGCCCGGGGCGACGTCAACGGGGCGCGGCTGGTGATGTTGGTCGACACCGGCGCGTCGACCGTCGTGCTCAAGCCAGCCGATGCGGAACGCGCCGGAATCAATGTCGGCAGCCTGTCGTTCACGGTTCCGGTCCGCACCGCCAACGGTACGGGATATGCCGCCCCGGTTCGCCTCCGGCAAATCTCGATCGGCGGCATCACGGTCGAGGACGTGGAGGCGCTTGTCGCACGTCCGGGCTCGCTGAGCGAGAGCCTGCTCGGTATGAGTTTCTTAAGACGATTGCGGTCGTATGAGTTCTCGGGCGACTACCTGACCCTGCGCGGATAGCGTCGGGCGGCTGCCCGCGATATGTCCCCGTGTCGTCAGGGAGTGAGCGCCCCTCATGCCGATGTCGTCTGGCACCCGGACGTTGTTGCAGGAACTGACCGGATGGGCCGCCGCCGGCGTCATCGTCGCGGCCGGCATCGTTCATTTGGACACGCTGAAAGACGTCGTTCGCGGCGCGCTCGAAGCGTCGTTTCCCGCCCACATGGGCACCGCGGCCACCTCCGGGGCCACCGAACGCGACAACGAACGGTCGCAAGCTCCGGCCGGTGGCATCGGCCAGGTCGAGGTGCAGGCTGACGCTTACGGCCACTTCCACAGCGACGTCGAGGTCAACGGCCGCACCATCACCGCCATGGTCGATACGGGGGCCTCGATTGTCGCCTTGAGCCACGAGGACGCGCGAGCCGCCGGCATCTTCGTCGCCGAGGCCGACTACACCCACCGCGTCAACACCGCCAATGGCGTGGCCCGCGTCGCTCCGGTCACTCTGGAGCGCGTGCGCATCGGCGACATCACGATCCGCAACGTTCGCGCCGCCGTCTCCGAGCCCGGCCGCCTCAAGGGCACGCTGCTGGGCATGTCGTTCCTGTCGCGTCTGTCGCGCTTCGAAATCCGTCAGGGCACGCTGGTGTTGCAGGATTGAGAACGCGCCGTCCGGCCGGCGCTCGGCGGTGCGGATGTGGAGTGGGCATCCGAAGCACCGCAAGAAAAGTGTCGGACGGTGCCGCTATAGGGTCTTCCCCACACCACCCCGCTTGACAGGCCCCGCGCGGCCTGTCATCGCGCCGCCATGATGGCTGGGCTTAAGCTTCGTGCTGACACCCCCCGAATCGCGGGCTGGTACCGACGCCGGCCGCGCCACGATCCATCCGTCCCGACTCCGCCAGAGGCCCCATGCTGCCGATCCCGCGCGCCGACCTGAAGCCCAACACCGCCGATTTCGAGCGGCTGCCGCTCGTCAAGCCCACCGGCTTCCGCGAGTACGACGCGCGCTGGCTGTTCCCGGAGGAAATCAACCTCATGGGGCTCAACGCGGTAGGTCTCGGCATGGCCACCCTGTTCGAGCGGCGCGGGGTGAAGAAGCGCATCGTCGTCGGCCACGACTTCCGCTGGTATTCGGGCTCGGTCAAGCAGGCGCTGATGACGGGCCTCTTGGCCGGCGGCTTCGAGGTCCACGACATCGGGCTTGCCCTGTCGCCGATCGCCTACTACGCGCAGTTCGCCCTCGACGTGGAGGGGGTCGCCATGGTCACGGCCTCCCACAACGACAACGGCTGGACCGGCATCAAGATGGGGCTCGGCCGCCCGCTGACGTTCGGGCCGGACGAGATGAGCGAACTGAAGGAGATCGTGCTCGGCGGCCAGTTCACGGCAGCCGGCGGCGGGCGCTACATCTTCGTCCCCGACATGGGCGACCGCTACATCGCCATGCTGACCGACCGGCCAAAGCTCACGCGCAAGCTCAAGGTGATCGCGGCCTGCGGCAACGGTACAGCCGGTGCCTTCGCCCCGCAGGTGCTGGAGGCGATCGGTTGCGAGGTCGTCCCCCTCGACGTGACGCTCGACCACAGCTTCCCGCGCTACAACCCCAACCCCGAAGACATGAAGATGCTGCACGCCATCGCGGACGCGGTGCGCGCGCATGGTGCCGACGTGGGCCTCGGCTTCGATGGCGACGGCGACCGCTGCGGCATCGTCGACAATACGGGCGACGAGATCTTCGCCGACAAGGTGGGCGTGATGCTCGCCCGCGATATCTCGGGCCTCTATCCGAACGCCAAGTTCGTCGCCGACGTGAAGTCGACCGGCCTGTTCATGACCGATCCCGTCTTGATGGCCAATGGCGCCACGACGACCTACTGGAAGACCGGACACTCCTACATCAAGCGCTTCAGCCACGAGACCAAGGCACTCGTCGGTTTCGAGAAGTCCGGCCACTTCTTCTTCAATCCGCCGCTCGGCCGCGGCTATGACGACGGCCTCGTCGCCGCACTTGCCGTCTGCGACATGCTCGACCGCAATCCGGATAAGACCATGGCGGACCTCAAGAACGCGCTGCCCAAGACGTGGCAGTCGCCGACCATGAGCCCGAAGTGCGCGGACGAGACCAAGTACGGCGTCGTCGATCGCATCGTCGCCCATTACAAGGCCAAGGTCGCCGCGGGTGCCGAGATCGCCGGACAAAGCGTGCGCGAACTCATCACGGTCAATGGCATCCGCGTCGTTCTAGCCGATGGCACATGGGGCCTGGTGCGCGCATCTTCCAACAAGCCGGAACTGGTCATCGTCGTCGAGAGCCCGACGTCGGAAGCCAACATGCGGGCGATCTTCGCCGACATCGAGAGCGTTCTGGCGACCGAGCCGGAGATCGGGGCCTTCAACCAGAAGATTTGAGGCGGCGGAGCACGGGATGCAAAGTGGCGTCATGACGACGAAAAACCGAGCGGCGGCATGCCTCGCCCCATGGGTCGCCAGCGCCCTGCTGCTGACGATCCCGTCGAACTCCCAATCGACGGCCCATGCCGCCGTTGCTGGTGCTCCCTTCGCGGCCCTGCACGGCTGGTGGAGCGGGGAAGGCCGCCTTGGATTTCGGGAAGGCAAGGTCGAAGCCGTCAAATGCAGGGTGACGTATCGCCCTGGGGGCACACCCGATGCGCTGGCCCAGGCCATCCGCTGCGCCACGCCGTCCGGCAAAGTCGAGATCACATCGAACCTGACGCACGCGGACGGCAAGCTGACCGGCGACTGGACGGAACAGGTCCACAACCTGTCGGGCAAGCTCGACGGCGAGGTGACGGCGAACGGCTTTCGCGTGACGGTCGCCTCCGACCAGTTGAAGGCCCGTATGGAGATCATTGTCCGGGATGGCCGCCAGGTGATCGAGATCCAGTTTGATACGAGCCTGCTCGTCGGCATGACGCTTCTGCTGCAAAAAGGGTCTGCATCCTGACCGCCGCCCCCGTCAGCCGCCGCGCCGGCCCGCTCATTCTGGACGCCGCTGGCGACCTTCTAGAACGCTACGACCTGTTGCTGTGCGACGTGTGGGGTGTCGTCCACGACGGCAACGATGCGCTGCCTGAAGCCGACGCGGCATTGCGCCGATTTCGGGAACGCGGCGGCACTGTCGTCCTGGTGTCTAACGCACCTGTTCCGAGCCATCGCGTCGCCGCCATGCTCGACGAACGCAGGCTGTCGCGGGCCGCCTTCGACGACATCGTCTCCTCGGGCGATTTGGCCCTGCGGCACGTCCGCGATAAGGGCTACGAGCGCTTTCACGGCATCGGCCCTGTGAACCGAGACGCCGCCCTGTTCGAGGCGCTGCCGGGCCCGTTGGTCGATCTCGCCACGGCCGACGCCATCGTCTGCACAGGGCTGACCGACGACATCACCGAAACCGCCGAGAGCTACCGCCCGCTGCTGGAGGAGGCCCGCGCGCGCGGGCTGCCGTTCGTCTGCGCCAACCCCGACCTGGTGGTCGACGTGGGCGGCCGGCTCTACCTCTGCGCAGGGGCCATCGCCGATCTCTACGAGGAGATGGGCGGGCCGGTCTACTGGGCGGGCAAGCCACATCTTCCCGCCTACGCAACCGCGCACGCCCGCGCCGAGGCGATCCGCGAGGACACCGTGGCCAAGCCCCGCGTGCTGGCCATCGGCGATGCCGTCCGCACCGACCTCAAGGCGGCAGAAAACTTCGGTGTCGATGCGTTGTTCATCGCCGGCGGCATCCACCGCGAGGACGTGGTGCGGGATGGCCGCCTCTGCCCGGATCGTCTAGCGGAACTTCTGCACCCCGCCGCCCCCCCCGCCGTCGCGGCGATGGCGAAGCTGAGGTGGTGAGTTGGCGACGTGCGGCGTTAGCCGCTCGCACGTCACTTGGCGCACGTCACTTGGCGTCAGAGGTCCCCACCCCGACAAACCCCCCGAACACCGTATCCGGCGCGCTCGTGTTGTGGCGGGAGACAGCGGTGCGGCCGGTCCAGAGTTGCAGCGCCTTGGCCGCGCCTGAAAAGCTCATGACCGGTTCTTCGCGCCAGGCGGGCGCGCCCTCTTCCTGCACGGCGACCTCGGCCACGTCGTTGTTGAACTTCGTGATGTACATCGACCGCAGCGCGGCGAACGGCGGCCCGCCGATCGGCTTGTCGAAGGTCACATCGAGCACCTGCCGCTCGCGGTCCAGCTTGGAGATCGTCAGCTTGGCCGCCCCCCCACCAGCAAAAGCAAGATCGAACACGCGCGTCTTGGGGTCGAACGCGACGGCCGCCAGATTGACGACCGGCCGGCCGGCATCCTCGACCGGGCCGACCAGGACCGACGACCCGTAGGCCGACCAGCCCAGATGCTCGGGCGGCAGCGGGCGCGCGCGCCAGTAGCCGTCGGTCGGATAAAGGACGAGCACCTCCTCGGCGCGCTCGGCATGGCGCACCCAAACCTGCAACAGGTGGATGTCGTCGAATGTTTTGCCGTCGATCGTGATCGGAACCGAGCGCTTGCGCCAGAACGAGGGGATGGTGAAGCCTGTGACCGACAGGTCGAGGCCCTCGTAGAGCGAGACCTTTTTCGGCGGTTCCTGGGGGCCCGCTTGCCCCAGCGCCTCCGCGGCGAAATCGCAGGCCGTCCAGTCGGGCGCAAAGTTGTCCTTGTCGATGGTGCCGATGTAGGAGGGGTGCGCGGCCTCGACACGGAAGCTCGTGACGGCGGCATGCGATAGCGTCAGCGTGACGTTGTCTTTCTCGGCGCAC
Source organism: Hyphomicrobiaceae bacterium (assembly GCA_033765285.1). GTDB lineage: Bacteria > Pseudomonadota > Alphaproteobacteria > Rhizobiales > Hyphomicrobiaceae > Filomicrobium. The sequence continues at coordinate 51,186 of JANRIE010000050.1, forward strand.
AGCACCGGCTCGGACTTGTTCTCCACTTTGACGGCGATCTTGTCGGCGGCAAAGGCGACGCCGCCCCAAAGCGCCCCGGCAAGCGCGAGGCCCACGACCTTAGCCGGTCTCGATAACCGCATACACATCCCCCGAGTTCGCCTCATGTGGCAGCGCCCGGATATGGCCGGCCATTGCGGCGGCATCAAGCTCCCGGCCCGGTCCGAACGTCATCTCCTGGCTCTCGCCGAGAGCGATGTCGAAGCGGTAGGGGCCGAGCACCGCCAGCCGGTCGAGGCAGGCGTAGGCTACTTCGCGCTGGATGGTCGTGAACTCGAACGATAGCGCCGGCACCGGCCGAGACAGCCCCGCCAGCACATCGGCCTCGAAGCCCTCGACGTCGATCTTCACAAAATCCGGCATGCCGTGGGCGGCGATCAGATCGTCGAGCGTGGTGACGGGAACCTCGATCGTGCGATCCCAGACCTGTCCTTCCCAGCCACCCGCGCCATCGGCGGCCGCGACAAACTCGGCCGATGCCGTGGTGACGGTCGGGTTATTGGAGTTGATGTGCAGGGTCAGCACGCCCGGCCGCGGACCGCAGGCGCTTTCGACGAGGCGCACATCGCCATCTCCCGCGTAGATCTCCCTGATGACGGCCGCGCAATCGGGCTGCGGCTCGAGTGCCACGACGCGGGCCCCACAGCGGCGGAAGGCACCAATCCGGTCACCAACGTGGGAGCCGATGTCGAAGGCGAGCCCGCCTGCGCGAACGAAGCGGGCGTAGAGGGCGTCCATGGCCGCATCACGCTCTGGCGCGCCGTAATAGATTTCAAGCGAGCGGGCAACGCCGGGGAAGCGGGCAGCGAGCGCGTCGAGGCGGCCGCGAGTCAGTGGCATGGGAGCCTCGTCTCAGGTCGAAGTTGGGCGCTTCCGCCAATAGCCCGGGCGGCGCTTGAGGTGCGCGACGGCATAGATTCGGATCAGATCGGCTTCAACGCGATAGATGAGCTGATAAGGGAAGGTGGAGAGCAGAATGCGGCGGCAACCGGCATAACTCTTTGGATGCGCATGAGGTAGCTCTCGAATGAGTTTCTCCGTGGCCTCGATGTCGTCGACAAAGGCTGCGACCGCGGCGGGGCCGCTGTCTGTAGCAGTGTACCCGAACGCGTCGCGAAGTTCCGCCCGAGCCGGTGGCTCGTACTCGAGCCTTATAGCTTAGCTAAGCGAGCACGAAGTTCTGCCATCACCTCCTCAGCAGGTATCGAGACCGTCTCCCCGCGCTCCGCCGCAGCGATGCGCCGCTCGACTTCAGCGGCCCAAGCGGCCTCGATCTCCTCGGGCGTGCCGTCGGAGATGTCGGCGGCGAACTCCTGTTGCAGCCGTTCGACGAGGTCGGCCCGCTCGTCGCTGGAAAGCTTGCGGGCCTCCTCGACGATGGCTTTGACGCGCTGGTTCATGGGAGCCTCGCAACTGGATGATCAGCCAATTCGCTATCCGAGAGGAACGGCCGCCCCACACCTCGACTGGGGCGCAGGGCGAGCAGCCCCTCGTCCAGACGCGAAACTACCACACCCGCTCGCGCCTCGCCTTATCCAAGCACGGCCTTCACTTCGGCTGGGGTCTTGAAGTCCTCCGGGATGCCGGCAAGCCCGATGCTCTTCATCCAGCGGCCGAGAGCCGGCGAGGCCGTCACCACAGCGAACGGGATCGCCAGAAGGTAACCGGCGGTCAGCGGCAGGCTCCACCACAGCACGTCGGGCGAGATGACGGCGAGTGCCCCGCATACGAGGAGACCGAACAGCGTCTGCGGCCACAGGTTCTTGGCCGCCGTCGCCCAGGAGATCCCGTAGGCGTCGCGCGACTGACCGCCCCAGGTCACCGACTTGCCGAAAGCAAGGCCGATCATGAAAACGGTCGTGCGAATGGTCGAGACGGCACCCTGCAGGAAGGAGAACACCAGTTCCAGCGCCGCACTCGTCAGAAAGCGGAGCGGCCCGCCGAAGCTCGCCATGCCGCCTCGGGTCAGGGCCGCGTCGATGAGCCCGGCGATCTTGGGCGCGAGGTACATGACGAAATAGCCGACGTAGAGCGCGATCGCGAGACCAACCGGATAATCGGCCACGCTGTGCGCCTCATAGGCCGCCACCGGCAGCAGCGCGATCATCAGCGTCCAGGCGGGAATACCGAGGAACATCAGGATCGCCCAGGCGAGCTGGAACCGGCTCATCGGCAGCAGGCCCGGGTAGTCCATCAGTTTCACATACTGCATGTTGCCCTGGCACCAGCGCACGTCGCGGGTGGCGAAGTCGAGCATGGTGGGAGGGTTCTCCTCCCAACTGCCGTTCTCATAGGGCAGCACGCGGACTTCAAGGCCCGCCTTGCGCATCAATGTCGCCTCGACCTGATCGTGGCTCAGGATGTGGCCGCCCAGCGGCGGCTTGCCCGGCAGCATCGGCAGGTGGCAGGAGTCCGCGAATGGCTTGATGCGAACGAGGGCGTTGTGCCCCCAGAACGGACCACAATCTGCGACCCACCACGCCTGCCCCATCGTGTAGGAGCGCATGCCGTGGCGCATGCCGAACTGGAAAATGCGGGCGAACGCGCTGTCGGACGGCATGCCGACGACGAGGCTCTGCAGGATGCCCAGGCGCGGGTGCGCCTGCATCATGCGCACCATCTTAACGATGGCCTCCCCCGACATCAGGCTGTCGGCGTCGAGCGGCAGCATGAGTTCATAAGCGGCACCCCAGCGCTCGCAGAAGTCGCGCACGTTGCCGGCCTTGAACCCCGTATTCAACTCGCGACGACGATAGGTCAGGCGGTCGGCGGCGGCGGGATCGGCCACCTTCCACTCCGCGATAAGGCGCTCTTCGGCTGCGGCGACGTCGGGCTTGTTGGTGTCTGACAGAAGAAAATACGAGAACCGATGCCCTTCGCCGGTTGCATCGACGCTGGCCTTCACGGTCTTCAGCCGGGCGAATGCGCGCGCGGGATCCTCGTTCCTCAGGGTCATCAGGATGGCGGTATTGATCGCAAGAGGTGTCGGCTCGTCGCCGGCCTTGAGGTAGGGCGCGACTTGCTCGGTCGGGTTTTTCACGCCGTGCAGGAGCCAAAGCCCGATGACCGCGTTCCAGAAGCCGAGTACCGCCCACGGCGTCCCGATGGCGAACGCGGCAAACATCACAATGTCGGTCAAGGTCCAGCCACCGGCGCTGGCGAGCGTTGCCGCCGCTGCCATCAGACCGAGCCATGTCACGATGTTGAGCCCCAGCACCAACCGCCGCCGCGCCGTCAGATCGGCCATGGACTGCAAGCCGGTCGGTACGGTAAGCCTGTGGTCTTCGCCCGCGAACGCGGTATCGGCAGTCGCACCCACGATGTCGCTCATCTGTTGTCTCTCGTCAGCCGCCGGCTCTGTGGGCACGGTTCGGCAAGGTTCCTCGATATGACGCCCGTGAAATCCGCCGGCAAGCTGCATGTTGGTCGCGCGCTCTGGTACGTCGCCCCCGGACGCGTGGAGATACGTCCCGAGCGGCTATCCGTTCCCGGACCGGGCGAGGCGCTGGTGCGTACGCTGTATTCGGGAGTAAGCCGAGGCACCGAGCGACTGATCAGCCAGGGAATGGTACCTTCGAGCGAGTGGCAGAGAATGCGCGCCCCCATGCAGGCTGGCGACTTTCCTTTTCCTGTAAAATACGGCTATTGCGCGACGGGCGTCATCGAGGACGGGCCCGATGATCTGGTCGGCCGAACGGTATTTTGCCTGCATCCCCACCAGGACCGGTTCGTTGCCCCCCTCGACATGCTGTGCGCGGTTCCCCCCGCCGTTCCCGCCCGCAGGGCAACGCTGGCGGCGAACATGGAAACCGCGCTGAATGCCCATTGGGATGCGGCGACCGGACCATCCGACCGTATCGTGATCGTCGGTGCCGGGATCGTCGGGCTGTTGGTTGCCGTGATCGGCGCACGCCTGCCGGGTGCCGACGTGACCGTCATCGACATCGACCCGGGGCGTCGCGACATCGTGACCCAGCTTGGTGCCCGCTTTTGCCTGCCGGCCGACGCACCCGCGGATGCCGACGTCGTCTTCCATACCAGTGCCAGCGCGCCGGGGCTCGCCACGGCGATCGGCTGCGCCGGGCTCGAATCCCGGGTTGTCGAGCTGAGTTGGTACGGCGACAAGCAGATTGCCGCCCCGCTCGGCGGCGCGTTCCACGCGCGGCGGGTGCAGCTCATCTCGTCCCAGGTGGGGCAGGTCGCCGCCTCCCGCCGTCCGCGCTGGAGCTATCGCCGCCGACTGCTGGCGGCCCTGAAGCTCCTCGAGGACACCCGCCTCGATCCGCTTGTCGCCGAGGAGATCGCCTTCGAGGAGACCCCAAGGCACCTACCGGCCCTGCTGGCGGATGCGAAGGGCTTGGCACCGGTCGTAAAGTATTGAAGCCGGCCGCTGTATGGGGCGGGCCACCAAGGCCGGCACGGACCCCACACGAACGAGCACGCTCTCGGTGAGATGCCCCCCGGCCACCTGCCGCCGGCCGCGGCACGCCATGCCCGCAGCCTCGAACGACCGCGCGCCTGGGCTCGGACTTATGGGGCAACCACCTCAGCCAGGATCAGATGGTTGTCGAAGGACACGCCGGGGCTGCGACCAGCCAGGGCGGGCGGCTGACCAGGCGTCTCCAACGACAATTCGCCCAGGCCTGAGCTGACTGCGATCATGCTGCCACCGACAGGCGCAACACCGCAGCCGTCGGCGATGCGGCGCTCGCCGACGAGGCGTCCCGTGGACGCATCGACGAACAGCGTGCGCCCGGCACGCGGGGCTGAAGCCGCCACGATGCGCCCGTCCGCTGAGGCGGCAACCGAGCCGATGTAGCCCTTGAGGTCGGGCCCGATGCCATCCGTCGCTGGCACCAGGACGAGTTGGCGGTCGCGCCCGGCCGAACCGACGAGCGCAGGAGCCGCATCCATGCCGCCTTCCCACTGCCCGCCCATCCAAACCGTCCCCGTGGCATCCGCCGCCAGATGCCGGATCGACAACTGATGCAGGCTGGCCGGCAATGCGTGGCGAGCCAGCAGATCGCCAGTCTCGCGATCGAGGAACACGAGCGAGGGGGCCATGGTGTCGAGATTGAGTTTGGCGCGGCCTGTCGATGGATGCGTTTCGATACCGCCGTTGGCAACGCAGAGCGTGCGCCCGTCGGACAGCAGCAGCAGATCGTGCGGCTCGACGCCGTGGGTGTCGATCTCGCCGATGCGCCGAAAACTCGCGCCGACGTCATAGATGCCGAGCACGCCGCGCACGGCGTCGAAGTCGTTCTCGGTTGCATAGAGAAGCCGGCCGTCCGGCGACAGTACGCCATGGCCATAGAAATGGCGATCTTCCGGGGCCGCGAACACCGTCGGCGGCGTCGCCGCCTGCGGGTCGAAGGCCACCGCGAACGTCCCCGGTCGGCGCGCAAAGGCAACGGCCAGTCGCCCGTCCGACGACACCGTGATGTCGTGCCCGCGCGCGGCAAGCGGGATCGTCCGCGAGATGCGGCCCGCGCCACTGACGAAGACCAGTCCATAGCTGCCGTCGGAGAGCCGGGCCGACGAGATGAAACGGATATGGGACAGGTCGGTCGCGTCGGCGCAGTGAGCGCCGGCATGAGACACCAGCAGGCTGGCCGCTAGCCCCGCCCCACCCTTCAAGAAACTACGCCGATCAGTCTCCATCGAGATCATTGAACCCGATCAGCACGTTGGCTGCCACGGCAATCTGCCGGCCGACGACCTGGCGCAGGCCGTTGGCGTAGAACTTGACCCGACGCAGCGGATCAATATCGGTTCCAGGCTTGGCCGCCAGATCGGCAGGCAGCGCAAGAACCGAACTGTCCCGCCGAAGCGAGGCCGTTGCCGTCGCGATCCAGTTCTCGATCCAGGCGGAGTTGGCGTCCTCCCGGCCGAGCCGCGACGCGATGACCGACAGGCCGAGCGCCCTGCTCAACTCGTCGAGTGCGCGCACTTGCGCCTCGACGTACGTCTTCGACAGCCCCGATCGCTCGAACGGGAGACCTGCCCATGACTTGCCCTTCTGCGCAGCGTCGATCCAGGGCGTGACCTCCTGTTCGCCGACGATCTGCCAGCCAGCCAGATAGGCCTTCAGCACCTCGGCCGCCGACTCCATCTCCGATCTGTACGTTGCATTGTCCGCCCCCGGCGACAGGATCCGCGCCGCCCAGCCGTCCGGCCCGCGCCAACCCTCGTCGACCTCGGCGGCGAGAGTGGCCACATTGGCGGCGATGGCAGCGGCGAACCGGCAGCGAAAGGCACCGGCATTGCCCGGGTCTTCCTTTGCCGAAAGCGTCAGCAGAACTTCGAGCGCGGGCAGGCCCTGCAATGCCGCCGACTGAACCGCAACCCCGGCGCGCGTCGTCAGGTTGGGATCGGCAACCGCAAGCGCCTTCAGTGTCTGCCGACGCACGACGCCGCGCGGGTCCGGCCAGAAGGCGAGCCGCGGCAGGCGGTTGTCGTCGCGCAAAGGTCCAAATCGCAGATGGGCGATCGCTGCAAAGCCGAGCGCGGCCTCACGGAAAGCGGTCGTCACGTCGGCGGGAACGGCTGGCGTATCGCCACTCGCGCACCACGCGTCGATGCGGTCCTGCAGGTTCTTGGCGGCGGCGCGGAACGTGGCAACACCCGGCAGGATGGCGCGGTCGACCGCCGATGCCACCATCGCCCGATGCTGTGCTGTGAAGCCAGACACGCGCTCGATATCGCCGGCGGCAGTGGCCGGCACCGCCGCGGAAGCGGTCACGGACGCGCATACGATCATGCACCATGTCAGGCGCAGGATAAGCGCTGGCTCGTGACCGCACCGCATGCCCTCAATGCCCCTCCGCTTGATCTGCGGAGACCGCATTCAGCAGCCCGTAATTCTCGACGCCGATGGTCTGCAGCAGGCCCAACTGGGTCTCCAGAAAGTCGATGTGCCCCTCCTCGTCTTCGAGAAGTTCGGCGAACAGCTCCATCGTGACGTAGTCTTCCTTTTGCCGGCACAACGCGCGGCCTTTCATGTAGTGCGCCTTGGCGATGTATTCGCCCTTGAGATCAGCCTCGAGAACTTCCTTGATGTTCTGGCCGATGATCAGAGGTGCAACATGCTGAAGGTTGGGATGACCCTCGAGGAAAATGATGCGCGCGATGATCTTGTCGGCATGCTGCATCTCCTCGATCGACTCGGCGCGTTCCTTCTTCGCGAGCTTGGCATAGCCCCAGTCCTCGAGCAGCCGGTAATGCAGCCAGTACTGGTTCACGGCACCGAGCTCCAGCTTCAGCGCCTCGTTCAAGGTCTCGATGACCTCTTTGTCGCCCTTCATGGACCAAACCCTCCTCGTTATCCAGACCACAGTTGTCTAGAACGATTACAAGCTGTCGTCCATGTTGGATCAAGCGGGCTCGGCTGCGACCAACGCGTCGTCGGTGAACCACCTGGCACCACCCAGGCCGGATTTACGCATCCGTGTCTTGGCGTTGGCGCAGGCGCACGGGCAGATGCGACCCTGCTGCTCGAGCATTTCGAGCTTTTCGTAGATGGTCTCGACGGCGAGGGGCGCGCAGCCGCAGCAGTTCATTTTCTTGGAGAGATGCCGCCACACCACGCCTGGCGTCGGCAGCGGCGCATTCTCGCCACTCATGATCTCGATGAGAGCACGTTCTATGTCGTGGTCCGAAATGACCGCGCACGAGCAGATGAGCACGTCGCAACCTCCGATCAATGGGGACGGTCGGCCGCCGGATCGACATACGCGTTGGCGTTGACGATCCAGCTAGGCGGCACGACCTGATCGAAGCTGCGCATCAGTATTGCGTAGGTGCCGGCATGGTGCAGCACGTCCTCGACATGTGAGCTGTCGATCAGCGCGAAGGCGCAGGCGCGCATGGCCGGGCAGGTGTTGTGCTGGCTGGCCGCGATCATCGAGATGGCGAGGCATTCGTCGCGGCAAAATCCACAGGCATCCAGCGGGCGCACGTTCAGCGACCCTCGATTGGCCGCGCTGACGGATTTGGCCCACTGCGCGAGGTTGGCTACCGCGAATTCCGCCCGCCGCGGGCCCAGCAGGCTCGAGTAGAGCCGCCACACCTGTTCCCAGCACCCGACGTCGCCGGTCTTGAGCCCCGAAATCCAACCGCGGAACCCGTAGCCCACGAGCAGTTCGGGCGGCATGGAGCGAGCAATCAGTGCGTCCGCACTGGGCGGGCCAGAAACCGGTTCGTCCGCAAGGCCGGCTCGATCACCAGCACACGCTACTCCGGCCAAACGCAAGCCCATAGCGGGCGCGCCGATCTTTTTCATCATCAACTCCAATCGAAGAGGTTCAAGGCCCCGACATCGGATAGCGGTCGACACCGCAACTCACGAAACAATGTCTTTCAGATTGTGGACTTGTCAATGCAGGAATGCGGCAAATGGGAATTTTATAGTCCGCCTCAGGATTGGAAGAATTCCAATATGGAATCGTTCTAATTGCTGATCGCAGGTTTCGAACGGCTGATCGGCCACCGACCGCACCTTGTCGGCGTCAGCGACGTCGTGGATGGCATGCCTCGCGGCGTCGCGCCACGTCGTCAAGACGCATGCATCCCGGCCGGTGACACGTTATCGCATGTGGCCGCGCCTCGGCATGACCGCTCCACCCATGGCGGACGCGAGCGATTTGTTATTGACTTTTTTTGTAGACAAAGTAGTCCTGCCAGCATGGGGCGTGCCTGGGCAGGTCTCCAGTCAGTCCACCCGACGCCGAGGCCTTGAACTTCGCGCCAGAGGAGTAGAGAACCGTGACGACACTATTGCGATCGGGTATTGCCTGGTGCGCGCTGCTGGCGGCCATTGCGACCACCCCGACCACGCGCGCCGATGCTGCCGAACCTGCCGCGGTCCTTTCGACCTACGCCGACATCGCACACGCCGGCTATTCGGACGCCCTCGCCACCGCGAAGACACTGTCGAAAGCCGTCGACGCGCTGATTGCGGCGCCGAGCGAGGCGACGCTGAAAGCGGCCCGCGAAGCGTGGATTGCCGCCCGAGTTCCCTACCAGCAGACCGAGGCCTTCCGCTTCGGCAATGCAATTGTCGATGACTGGGAAGGCAAGGTCAACGCCTGGCCGCTCGACGAGGGCCTGATCGACTACGTCGCGGGTGCCTACGGCAATGACTCGCCCGAGAACGAACTGTATGCAGCCAACGTCATCGCCAACACGTCGATCAAGATCGGCGGCGAAACGGTCGATGCCAGCAAGATCACCCCCGAACTCCTTTCCGACAAGCTTCAGGAGGCCGGCGGCGTCGAGGCCAACGTGGCGACCGGCTATCACGCTGTCGAGTTTCTGCTCTGGGGCCAGGATCTGAACGGAACCGACGCCGGTGCGGGCCAGCGTCCGGCGACCGATTTCGATACCAAGGCCTGTACAGGCGGCAACTGCGCCCGCCGCGCCGAATATCTGAAGGCGGCCACAGACTTGTTGCTCCAGGATCTGGGGGTCATGGTTGGCGAATGGGCCGGGAAGGGAGCCGCGCGCGAGGCTGTCACCAAGGCCGGCGGCGACAAGGGGCTCGCCGCCATCTTCACCGGCCTGGGCAGCCTGTCTTACGGCGAACTGGCCGGCGAGCGCATGAAGCTCGGCCTGCTGCTCAATGATCCGGAGGAGGAGCATGATTGCTTCTCCGACAACACGCACAACTCGCATTTCTACGACGTCGTCGGCATCCGCAACGTCTATCTCGGCACCTACAAGCGGGTCGATGGCAGCGAAGTGAAGGGGCCAAGCGTCTCCGATCTCGTCAAGGCCAAATCGCCCGAAACGGATGCCGCTGTGCGCAAAGCCCTCGATGCGACGCTGGCCACGATGACAACGCTCAAGACCCGCGCCGAGACCGTCGAGCGCTACGACCAGATGATTGGCCAGGGCAACACCGAAGGCAATGCGGTGGTGCAAGCCGCCATCGACGCGCTCGTTGCCCAGGCCAAGGAGTTCGAACGTGCGATGGCCGTCCTCGGCATCGGCGGCGTGACGTTCGAAGGCTCCGACAGCCTGGACAACCCCGGCACCGTGTCGAAGGGCTGAATGGCGGAAGCTGTCGCCCTGTGGCGGCATCGCACTTGCGCAGGGGAGCAAAAGACGGGCCCACTGACGTCGATGGTTCCGTGCCCGCCCGAAAAAGGCGCGTTCGGATTAAAAGGGAACGTGGTGCGAGGTGACCCTCAATGCCGCGACTGCCCCCGCAACTGTGAGCGGTGAGTGCTCTCGAGATTTGCCACTGGCCAGAACATCGGCTGGGAAGGTTCGAGAGCGCAGCGACCCGCAAGTCAGGAGACCTGCCATCAAGCACGTGACTGTAACCGAGCGGGTGGCTCGGTGCTTGTTGATCGAAGTTCGCGTTGAACCTTGCTCACTCGCACCCCTACCCCGCTTATCAGCCAGCGAAAGCTGGAGTCCTTGAATGCGGGCGAAGCCGATGGGCTTCGCCACGGGCACGGGGGTGCAACATGAAGCCTAAGTATTAAGTATCTCGTTGGCGCGGCCTTCAGCGCCATGGCTCTCGCCTTTTCGTCGGTCTCGACGAAGGTAATCGCCGCCGATCTCGGTGGCGACTGCTGCGCCGATCTCGAAGAGCGCATCGCCGAACTCGAGGCGACGACCGCCCGCAAGGGCAACCGCAAGGTCTCGCTCACGATCGCCGGACAGGTCCATCAAGCGGTTCTGTTCTGGGATGACGGGCAGGAGAGCAACGCCTATGTCGTCGGCAACAAGAACGACCAATCGAACGTCTCGTTCACCGGCGATGCAGCGGTTTCTTCTGATCTGACGGCCGGTTTTGCCATCACGCTGCGCCTGCGCGACACACTGTCCGATGAAGTCAGCCAAGACGACGACGACAGCGAATTCGGCCTGGTGTTGTGGGAGGCGTACTGGTTCCTCGACAGCAAGACGTATGGCAGGCTGTCGGTCGGCCAGGCCTCGCGCGTATCCGACACAGCCCCCGAGAACGATCTTTCTGAGACGGGTGTGGCGGGTTACGCGGGCGTTCAAGACATGGGCGGTGGCTTCGCCCTGCGCCGCACCGACGGCGGGCTGGCTGCACTGGCCTGGGGCGATCTGTACAATCACTTCAATGGCGATACCGCCAACGTCGTGCGCTACGACACGCCGACGTTCGCTGGGTTCACCGTTTCCGCATCCTGGGGCGAAGATGACGTCTGGGACGTCGGGGCCCGGTATGAGGGCGAAAGCGGCGGCTTCCAGCTCGCAGCGTCGATCGCCTACACCGAGCTGACCGACGGCAACGGCATCGGCGGCGATGGTGATATCGACAACTCCACCATCGTCGGCTCGATTGCGGTCCTGCATGAGCCGACCGGCCTCAACGCGCTCGTCGCCGCCGGCAATCGCTCGTTCGATGCCGCGGTCGCCGATACGGACGGGGCGCTGCGTACCCCCGACGACGCGAGCTTCATCTACGCCAAGCTCGGCTGGCTGGCCAAGCTCAACGGTTTGGGGCCGACGGGCTTCTACGGCGAATACGGCCGCTTCGAGGACTTCGTCACGGCCGGCGTCGACGGCGAAGGCGTCGCCTCACTGGCCTCCGGCGGCGCACAGAGCTGCGCAGTCGCCGGCGTCGCCTGCCGCGTGACCGGCAACACCGCCGAAGTATGGGGCTTGGGCATGGTCCAGCACATCGAAGCTGCCGAAATGCAGATTTACATCGGCTACCGCCACCACGAGGCCGACTTCGATCTCGTCGACGGGGCCGGTAGCGACGTTGCCGGCGACGGCCTCGAGGCGTTCCAAACGATCATCGCCGGCTCCAAGATCGCGTTCTGACCCGGGACCCGTCTCCCCCGCTGGTTGGCACGAGAAGGTCGGCCCGGTCATACGGGCCGACCTTCTTGTATGGGACCCACGATCGAGGCCAAGTTGACCGGCAACCCATCCCGTCGGAGACGCTGCCTGTATAAGAAGTTCATGAGCCAACGAGGAGCGCCCCACATGTCCGCGCGCAGCCGCCAGCCCATGCACGTGTCGCCCACTGCCCGCGCGGCGGTTGTCGCGGCCGGTCTGACCCTGCTGGCAGGCTTTGCCATCGTGCACGCTGCGCGCCCGGTCGTCGTCGCGACCCTGGAGCAGGGAGAGGATTTTCCCGGTGGCGCGGCCACAACGCTTGGATCGACGGACCACCGCGATGCCTTCTCGCGCTTTTCCAACGGTATCGGTTTAGCCGGCCAGTCGCGCTTCAAGATCGGCAACGCTGTCTTCCGCAAGCTGTGGGTGTCCTCGCCGGCATCCACCAAATCCTCCGACGGCCTGGGACCGCTGTACAATGCGCGCGGCTGCCAGAATTGCCACCTGAAGGACGGACGCGGCCGCCCGCCAGCCGACGGCGAGCCCGCGGTATCCATGTTCCTGCGCCTGTCGGTCCCACCACGCACCGATGCAGAGTTCGCAGCCCTTTCAGAGGGCCGGACATCCGTCATCCCCGAACCGACCTATGGCAGCCAACTGCAGAATTTCTCGGTTCAAGGCCATGCGCCGGAAGGCCAGATGACGATCCAGTATGCCGACCACCCGGTGACGCTGGCCGATGGCACGATCGTCACCCTGCGCCAGCCGACATACGCCGTCACAGATGCCGCCTACGGACCACTTGCCCCCGATGTGATGCTGTCGCCACGTGTCGCCCCGCAGATGATCGGTCTGGGGCTGCTGGAGGCCATACCCGAGGCCGCCATCCGCGCCAGCGCCGATCCGGACGACCGCAACGGCGACGGGATATCGGGGCGCACGAACGACGTCTGGTCGCACGAGGCCGGCCGCCTCGCCCTGGGCCGTTTCGGCTGGAAAGCCGGCAATCCGACGATCCGCCAGCAGAGCGCGGAAGCGTTCAGCGGCGACATGGGACTGTCCACCTCGATCTTTCCGCGGGCGTGGGGTGACTGCTCGAACAACCAGCCGGTCTGCCGTGACGCCCCCCACGGCAACTCGCCCGCGCCGGCCGACCCCGAAGTCTCCGACCAGCTTCTGGACCTTGTCACCTTTTATGCTCAGAACCTCGCAGTACCGCGACGGCGGGGCGGCGATACGCCGGCGAGCCTGCGTGGCAAGGTCCTGTTTGAAACCAGCGGCTGCGCGTCGTGCCACACTCCGAGCCACAAAACCGGCGAACTGCCTGGCCAGCCCCACCTGTCGCACCAAACCATCTGGCCCTACACAGACCTCCTGCTGCACGACATGGGTGACGACCTCGCCGACAACCGCCCCGAGGGCCGCGCGTCGGGCCGCGAGTGGCGGACACCGCCACTGTGGGGTATCGGCTTGACCCAGACCGTGAGCGGCCACACCTTCTTCCTTCATGACGGCCGGGCGCGTTCCATCGAGGAGGCGATCCTCTGGCATGGCGGTGAAGCCCAAGCCGCGCGCGATGCCTATACCGCACTGCCGAAAGCCGACCGCGAGGCGCTGATTGCATTCGTGAACGCGCTCTGAGGACATCCGCTCGCCCGTTGCGCCGCCTGTCACGTGTGCGAGCCCTGGCGGCCGGCAGGCGCAGTCCGTCTCCCGCAGAGCTGCCCATCGCAGCGACGACAGAACAATCAGCCACAGCGGGCGCCTCGGCCCTCTGCCCTTCCGCCGCCACGCTCACACGGCTATAGACTTCTCGTGTCGCCACATTTTGCCCCGCCTGCCGCGCCGCTCCAGTCCGGCCGCGCGCCGCAGCCCAACCACGAGAACACGCGCATGTACTCCGTCGAAGTCCGCGACCGCATCATGATCGGCCATTCGCTGCCCGACCCGTTCTTCGGCCCCGCTCAGAACATGCACGGGGCAACCTTCGTCATCGACGTTGCCTTCTTCCGGTCGAAGCTCACAGCCCAGAACGTCGTCGTCGACATTGGTGCCGCCCTCGACGTGCTCGCCGAGACCCTCAAACCCTTGAAGTATCAAAACCTCGATGTTCTGCCTCAGTTCGAGGGCAAGTTGACCACGACGGAGTTCCTGTGCCGCTATGTCTTCGACCAGATCGCTGAGGCCGCCAAGGCCGGCCGGCTCGGCGAGGACGGCAAAGGGGTCGCCAAGATCCGTGTCACTCTCCACGAGACCGACCTCGCACGTGCCACCTACGAAGGACCGATCGGTGACTGAGACGCTGTTTGCCATCCCCGGTGACCTCGATAGCCCGACCGGCGGCTACGGCTACGACCGGCAGGTATTGCGACTGCTGCCGTCTTTTGGCGTCAGCATCCGCCACGTTGCGTTGCCCGGCAGCTTTCCCTCGCCCAGTGCCGCCGATCTGGAGACCACGCGCAAACTTCTGGCCGCCAGTCCAGCATCCGCCACGCTGCTGATCGACGGCCTGGCCTATGGAGCCTTTCCGGCCGATCTCGCAGCCGACCTCGACCGGCGCATCATTGCGCTCGTCCACCATCCGCTGGCGCTGGAGACGGGACTGACGCCGGCCCGCAGCGCTGCCCTCAAGGCAAGCGAAAGCGCCGCCCTGGGGAAGGTCCAGCGCGTCGTCGTGACGAGCGCGATGACCAAATCGACGCTGGTCTCCGACTTTGCTGTTCCAGCCGACAAGATCACGGTCGCCGAGCCGGGCACCGACCCTGCCGTGCGCGCGTCCGGCACCGGCATGCCCATGCAGTTGCTCGCCGTCGGCACGGTTCTGCCGCGCAAGGGTTATGAGGGTCTCATCGCGGCGCTGGTGCCGCTGCGGGAGACCGACTGGCGCCTCTCGATCGCCGGCGCACTCGATCGCGACCCGGCGACGGTGGCCCGTCTCAAGGCGCTCATCGAGTTGCACGGGCTGGAGGATCGGATCACCCTGCACGGCGTCGTGGTGCCCGCGACCCTCGATCGCCTTTATGACAGTGCGGACCTCTTCGTCATGCCGTCGCTTTACGAGGGGTACGGCATGGTGCTCGCCGAGGCCATGGCGCGTGGTCTGCCGATCATCTGCACGACTGGCGGTGCGGCGGCCCAGACGGTGCCGGACGCGGCTGCCGTTAAGGTCCCGCCCGGTGACGTGGACGCCCTGTCCCAAGGCCTTGCCGCACTTCTGGCTGACCGCAAACTGCGCGCTCGGTTGGCTGACCGTTCCTGGGAGGCGGGTCGCCAGCTCCCGACCTGGAACGAGACCGCCCGCCGCGTTGCGGCCGCCATACTGGATCTCAAGATATGACAGCGACGGCACGAATGTCTTCCCACCCGCTGGGCAGACCGTACGGTGGTGCTACGACATGACAGGCTTTTCCGCCGATTGGCTTACCCTGCGCGAACCCGTCGATCACCGGTCCCGCAACCGCGAGTTGACCAGCCAGCTCGCGGCACGCTTTGCTGCCCGCGACGACATCACGGTCATCGACATTGGCTGCGGCACAGGCTCGAACCTGCGCGGCACGGCCCCCATGCTGGCGACCCGCCAGCAGTGGACGCTGGTCGATTACGATCCAGCCCTCCTGCTGGCCGCCCGCCACCAACTTGCGGCGTGGGCAGAGACGAGTTTTGCCGATGGCGAGACGCTCGTCCTGGAGCGAGCCGGCAAAACCATTCGCGTCGGCTTCCGTCAGGCTGATCTGGCGGCTGACCTGGACGCCGCGCTGGGGCAGGGGGCCGACATCATCACGGCTGCCGCATTCTTCGACCTCGCCTCGCCTGCATTCATCCGGCGGTTCGCCGACGCGGTCGCCGTCCGTCGCGCCGTTTTCTATACGGTACTCACCTACAATGGTATCCAGCGCTGGCAGCCCAGAAGCCCGGCCGACAACGCCATGGCAGCGGCATTCCACCGCCACCAGATGACCGACAAGGGTCTGGGTGCAGCGGCTGGCCCCACTGCTCCGCAAGAGTTGGCGGACGCCTTCGCCTGCCAGGAGAGCTATTCGGTGATCGAGGGCGACAGCCCCTGGGTGCTCGGCAGCGATGATCAGGCGCTGATTGCCGAATTGCAGGCCGGGCACGCGCAAGCCGTGTCCGAAACCCGGGCCGTCGATGCCGCCACGATCGCAGCCTGGGTCAAGCTTGTCCGCACCGGATCTACCGTGGGGCACACGGACACGCTGGCCGTTCCGGCGTGACACGCGCCGCGTGCGTGACCGGGTCGACGATCGGCCCGTCACCCATGATGGAGTCGGAACTGCGCCGACCTACTCCGCCGCAAGGCGGACGTAGTGCCCCTTGGCCACTGGGCAGCGCTCCCACAGGCTGGTCAGCGAGGCGACGAGGTGATCCATGTGCGCGTCCGTGTGCGTCGGATTGGGCGTCAAGCGGATACGCTCGGTCCCGCGCGGGACAGTGGGGTAGTTGATCGGTTGCACATAAATACCGAAATGCGCCATCAGAGCGTCGGTCACAGCCTTGCAGTGCACGGGATCACCGACCATCACCGGCACGATGTGGCTCGGATTGTCCAGCACCGGCAGCCCGGCAGCCACCAGGCGTGATTTCAGCGTGGCCGCCCGCTCCTGGTGAACGGCCCGCTCGACCCCGCTCTGTTTAAGGTGCCGGATGGAGGCCAGCGCGCCAGCCGCGACGGCGGGGGCCAGCGACGTCGTGAAGATGAACCCCGCCGCGTAGGACCGGATGGCATCGCAGATGGACCGTGTCGCGGCGATGTAGCCGCCCATGACGCCGTAGCCCTTGGCCAGTGTCCCGTTGATGATGTCGACGCGGTGGGCCGCG
>JANRIE010000061.1:0-48545 GCA_033765285.1 Hyphomicrobiaceae bacterium
TGATTTAATTGGCTGGGGGACTAGGATTCGAACCTAGACAGGCAGAGTCAGAGTCTGCAGTCCTACCATTAGACGATCCCCCAACAGGTCATCGCGCGGACGACCGGCCGGTCAAGCGGCAGAGCGGGGTGCATATCAGGAAGCCTCGCAGGCCGCAACTGCTCGTGCGCTCCGCGACACCGCGCCCCCGCCGGCAACCGGAGCAAGCTACGGCATGGACCGCAGGGACGCTGCCATGGTCCGGCGGTGCGCACCGTCCCGACGCGTCACGCTTTACCATCCAGACCAACCTGATAAACTAAGATCAAGCCGATTCCAGATACCGGCCTGTTGACGACCCCGCCGCGCATCCCCGTGCCGGCCGAAGCGGATCGCCAGGCCCTGGAGACAGACCGTGGACGACGTCCGTAACACAGATGATGCGCGCGATGCGTCCGTGGCCCCCGCCGGGGCCAGCAGCCTGCCCGCAGCCACGCCGCATGCCCGCTCCGACGGTGTCACACTGGTTGAAGGCGCACAGCGGCAGAGTGGGTCCCAGTCGCTGTTCGGCAAGTCTCCTTCGGTCAGGTCTGCGTCCAGGCAGGATGCGGGATCGCCAAACGGGCGCGGCTCGGGCGCAGCCCAAGGTCGGCGCGGCTCAGAACTGCCCGGCGACATCTATGGCGCGCTCGATCTCGGCACCAACAACTGCCGGCTGCTTTTGGCCAAACCGTCGCGCCGCGGCTTTCGCGTCGTCGATGCCTTCTCGCGGATCATTCGCCTCGGCGAGGGCGTGTCGCAATCGGGAAGACTGTCGCCGGCCGCAATGGCCCGCACGATGGATGCCCTGCGCGTGTGTGCCGATAAACTGGCGCGCTCCCAGGCGCGCCGCAGCCGTCTGGTTGCGACCGAGGCGTGCCGGATTGCCGAAAACGGTCCAGAATTCCTTGCCGAGGTGCGCGAGCGTCTTGGATTGGATATCGAGATCCTGACCCGCGAGACCGAAGCCCGATTGGCCGTTTCCGGCTGTGTCTCGCTGATCGACACCAGCTCCGACTATGCCCTCGTGTTCGACATCGGCGGCGGCTCCTCGGAACTGATCTGGCTCGACCTGACACGAACTGGCCGCAGCCGCGAGCGCACCGGCGACCGCATCGACATCGAGAAATGCCTGGCGGCCTGGACCTCCCTGCCCGTCGGCGTCGTGACCTTGGCAGAACGCTTCGGCGGGCAGTTCGTGACGGCCGACCTGTTCGAGGCGATGGTCGATTTCGTGACGGGTCTGCTGGCGGATTTCGAACGCGAGCACGGGTTCGCTGCGCGGATCGCCGGCCGTTCGGTGCACCTGCTCGGCACCTCTGGCACGGTGACGACGGTTGCCGGCATTCGCATGGGGTTGCCGCGCTACGATCGCAACCGCGTCGATGGGTGCTGGATGTCGGTCTCCGACGCCCGCGAGGTCACGTACCGTCTGCTCGCTCAGACCTACGAGCAGCGGATTGCCGAGCCGTGCATCGGTCGCGATCGCGCCGATCTGGTGCTGGCCGGCTGTGCCATCCTGGAAGCGGTGACGCGGATGTGGCCGAGCGAGCGCCTGAGGGTCGCCGATCGCGGCCTGCGTGAAGGTATCCTGTCGACGCTGATGTATGAGGACGGGGTGTTCAAGGCGCGCCGACGCCGGTCCGGCAAGCGCCGGCGGCGCTGACCGCGGCGACACCAGAGCAGATAGGTCAAGGACCAGCGACATGACGGGCAAAGTCGGCGGCAGCCGCAAGGGCAAAAGCGGGCCAACGGGCCCAAGCGGCGGCGACCGGCTCATGCACGTGCGCGTCAAGACCGCCAAGAAGCGGACGACATCGTCGGCCCGCTGGCTCGAGCGCCAACTCAACGATCCCTACGTCAGCGCGGCCAAGCGCGAAGGCATGCGCTCGCGTGCCGCCTACAAACTGCTGGAGATCGACGATCGCTACAACCTGTTGAAGCCCGGCTTGCGTGTCGTCGACCTTGGCGCGGCACCCGGTGGCTGGAGCCAGGTGGCCGCGGAGCGTGTGGCAGCCGGTGCCAGTGACCACCAGCGCCGCGGCCAGGTCGTGGCCATCGACTACCTGGGGATCGACTCGTTGCCAGGGGTCGAGATCGTGGAAATGGACTTCACGGCACCTGGAGCGGAGGCCCATCTGAAGGGGCTGTTGCGCGATGGTGGTGCCGATATCGTCCTGTCGGACATGGCGGCCCCGACGGTCGGACACAACCGGACCGATCACCTGCGCATCATGGCGCTGGCCGAGGCAGCAGGAGCATTCGCCATCGAGGTTCTGAGCCCGGGTGGGGCCTTCCTGTGCAAGGTCTTCCAGGGCGGGACCGAGCGCGATCTGCTCGACATGCTGCGCCGCAACTTCCGGACGGTCCGCCACGTCAAGCCGCCAGCCAGCCGCAAGGATTCCGCAGAGCTGTACGTCCTGGCCACCGGTTTTCGCGGCGAACCCGGGCGGAGCCCTTCCGACGACGAACCAGACGGCGGTCACCCGGCAGACGCGTGATCAGGAACCGGCAAACAGGCCGGCGGCCGTCGGACCTGTCAGAATTCGCCCTTTGCCCCGCGGTCGAGGACGGCCAGGATGATCGCCTTGACCTTCTCGGCTTCCGCCTTGAGTTCGGGTGGCAGCGGCGTTCCGCCGTGGATCATCATGTCCATATCGAGGGAGTACAGCCACAGTTTGCCGTGCTTGTCTTCGAGTAGGCTGACCCGGCACGGAAGATAGGCCGCATAGGCGTCGGAATGGTCGATCATCTTGGCGGCCGTGAGCGGGTTGCAGTAGAGATAGATCTTGAGCTTGCGCCACGGCTTGCCCTGCATCGCGGACACCTGGTCGCCGAGTGGCAGCGCGCCGACATCCTTGATGTTCATCTCGTTGGCGACCGACTGGATCGCGGTATCGACGTCCTCGAAGCTGAGGCCATCGGCGACCTTGCGCTTCCAAACCGTGGCCTCGGCGGCGTTGCCGCTCTCGACCAGCCGGGAGAACATGGCCTGGTAGACGGCTGCGGCCTGCGGGTCGAACGTGCTCATGAGGCTCGCATAACGCATGTAACCGTAGCCCCCGCCGAGGATGGCGAGCAGACCGACGACGGCGAGCAGGTTTCTCAGAATAGACATGGAACGCGGGCTCCCTGGGCGATGCACGGCTGGCACCTTGCTGGTGAAGCTATACACTCGCACCGTGGAGGCAAGTCAAACATGCAGTGTTGCGCATGTCCGAATAGACGCAATTCCGATCAACCAGGCACTGGGCCGTAACGTATCGGATTGGGGAAAATGCCAAGCCTGCGTCAAGGTCGAGCAGGTCCCAGGGACGAGTTGAGCGGCCATCTCCCGGTCGCACCGCGGTCTTGAGGTTGCGACGATGACGACTGAAAAGAAACAGGACCAACGCGCCCCCGCGCGATCCGGCGATCCGCCGGCGAGCCCACTCCCGACGGGCGATCTGCCTGCGGCATCGGGTGGCCGCAGGCCCGAGCCACCGGCGACGTCCGAGAGCGCTGCGCGCTCCAGCGACGTCGAGGTGGCCGAATTCCTGGGCAAAATGCGCGCATTGTCCCCGCGGGCCGGAGCCGGCCAGGGCCGCCTCGTCTTCGCGATGGATGCCACCATGAGCCGGCAACCGACGTGGGACATGGCGCTCGCCTTGCAAGCTGAAATGTTCGAAGCTGTACGCGATGTCGGCGGGCTGGACGTGCAACTCGTCTACTTCCGCGGCTTCGGGGAATGCCGCGCGTCGCGCTGGGTGTCCGACCCGCGCGCCCTGGCGGGGCTCATGGCGCAGATCAGTTGCCGGGGCGGCCAGACACAGATCGGCAAGGTTCTCGCCCATGCGCGAGGCGAAACGGCAGACAGGCGCGTCGGCGCGCTCGTCCTGGTCGGCGATGCCATGGAAGAGAATATCGACGAGGTGTGCGCGCGCGCCGGCGAGTTGGGTCTCCTGGGCGTGCCGGTCTTCATGTTCCAGGAGGGGCGCAACCCGCTCGTCGAGACCGCGTTCCGAGAGATTGCCCGTTTGACAAAGGGAGCGTGGTGCCCATTCGATGCCGGGTCGGCTGCACAACTGCGGGAGCTGTTGCGGGCGGTCGCCGTTTATGCGGCCGGCGGGCAAGCAGCGCTGCAACGCATGGTGACCACCGAACAGGGTGCGGGAGCCCGCAAACTTCTGCAGCAGTTGCGGTCGTGACCTCGACGCCATAGACCGGGGGCTCGGACCACGAAGGACGCGGCACCGCTCGCATGCTCTACCTCATCATCGGCCTGCTCCTCCTGTCGGTGGTGCTCGTCTTTCAGCGTTGGCACTCTCGGGCGAGCCCCACCCACCAGCGCGCTCTGCTGCGGCGCGCCAGTGTTTTCGCGGGTTGCCTGCTCATCATCACCGCGGCGATCCTCACGGCACGCAATGCTGTACAACTGGCCGTGCCGGCCGCCGTCCTTGGCCTTTATCTGCTGTTTGCCACCGGTCGTTCGGTCGCCCTACCGCACGCGGCAGGCGGCACGCGCGATCGCTCGCGCATTGTCACCGACTTTCTCGAGATGGAACTCGACCACGACAGCGGCACCATCACCGGCCGCGTCTTGCGAGGTCTGTTCGCCGGTCGCCTGATCGAAACGCTGAAGCCGGCTGAACTCGCCTTGTTGTGGCAGGACGTTCGCGCCTTCGATCCCGCCTCCGCACAGCTCATCGAAGCCTATCTCGACCGCACCTTTCCGAGCTGGCGCGAGGACGTGGCGCGCGGCGAACAGGAGATGAGCGGTCCTGATGGCCGGATGACAGCGGCCGAGGCGTACGAGATCCTGGGACTGGCCCCCGGTGCCAGCGATGAGGATATTCGGCGCGCCCACCGCGAGTTGATGCTCAAGCTCCACCCGGATCGCGGCGGCTCGACCTATCTGGCCGCCAAGGTCAACGAGGCCAAGGACGTCTTGTTGCGCAAGCAGTAGCGTTCCGCCATCGAGATGGCGGCAGCATCGGCGCACCAGAAGGGGTTGCCCCACGTTCCCGGTCACGGCGCGGCGCAGGAGCATCTTACGCATTGCCCTGCCCGTCTGCGCCCCTGCATACTGGGTCGATAACAAGCCTGTTGGAGGACGACCCCCGATGTCGAAGCGCGCGTTGAACTACGGCGAAAACCCCCAACAGACGGGTGCCGTTCTGGCAACACCGGGCAGCACGGATGCCCTCGGCATCCCGCGCTTTACGATGCCCGATGGAACCCCGGCCCTGGAGGGAGCGGCCAGCATGAGCTGGGCCACCTTGAAGGCCCTCGATACCGGGCTGGAGGCCATCACGCGCATAGCGGCCTGCCTGGAGAAGAACGTCGGTGCTGTTCCAAAGATCGCCGTCCTGATCACGCACGGCACGCCGTTCGCAGCCTGCGTCGGCTCCACCGATCAGGTGATCAATCGTGCCATCCAATCGAACTTCCGCGCGGCATTCGGCTCGTTTCTCGTGACCAACGTCGAGCTGTCCGAGCCGGTCGCCTACAAGGTGCGCCAGTGGATGGGTCCCGACCGCCCGTTTCTCGGGCTTGCAGCACCCCGGATCGACGCCGCCGCCGCCCCGTACTTCGTCCGCAAGAAGGGCAAGTGCCACCTACTGATGAACGAGGCCCTGGGCACTCTCGGCGTCGCCAGTCTCGCCCGCGAGGACGTCTCCCACACCGTTCGCGGTGCCACGCTGTCCCAGATGCCCAATCCGTTCCTGCCTGAGTTCCCCGCCGATTGGGACGCCAGCCTCAGGCAGGACATGAGCGTGGCCTGGGGTGTTTGCGCCGCCTCCGCCTCGAGTTCGATCACGGTCGCCAACGACGGCATGCTGATCGCCAATGCCAGCGGCCACATCGAGCGCGCGGCCGCCGCCGAGATGGCGATCCTTCAGGCCAAGGTCGCCGGACGTGTCGAGATGCTGGAGGGGGCCGCCGTGTGCTCCGACAGCTTCTTCTCGTTCGCCGATGCGCTCGATCCTCTAGCCCGGCGCAAGGTGAAGGCCATCTTCGCCACCCATGGGTCGGTGCACGACGACGAGGTGCGCGCGCACGCCCGCGAGTTCGACGTGATCTTCCACACCGTGCCCGACCGCGAGGGCCGCATTTTCTACGGCCACTGAGGACCCCGCGTCACCGACATGACCGACCCACATCAGCGGCCGACGCGCGGCATGGATGGCCCGCGCCGAGGGTTCCGTCACGGCCTCCTGGTGTCGCTGACCGTGCCGGGCCTGATCCTGGCGTTCAGTTCGGCGGGCTTTGGCGCGCTTGCGCTAGACGCCGGCATGTCACTGGGCAACGCCGTATTCATGATGGGCATCTTCTTCGCCCTGCCGGCCCAGGTCGTGATGATGGACCAGATCGCGCGCGGCGGCTCTGTGCTGGGAGGCGCGCTGGCCGTGATGCTGACCGGGGTGCGGTTGCTGCCCATGGTGGTCGCTCTGATGCCGTTGATCCGGGATGAGCGCCGTATCCCCTGGCGGCAGGTCCTGGCGGTGCACGCCGTGGCCGTCACCGCCTGGATCGAGGGGATGCGGCGGCTGCCGCCCTTGCCCGAAGAGCAACGGCTGCGCCACTTCCTCGGCATCGGGACGGGCCTTGTCCTGGCGGCATTGATCGGCACCGCTGCGGGGTACGTGCTGGCCGGAACGGTGCCGAAGATCGTTTCGGCCGTCCTGCTGTTTCTGACGCCGATTTATTTCTTTCTGTCGCTCCTGGCGACCTCGCGCGAGGCAGGCGACCGGGTCGCCGTCATGGCGGGAGCCCTGATCGGGCCCGTGTTCTATGTGCTGACGCCGGGGCTGGACCTTCTCCTGACGGGGCTCATCGCCGGTACTCTCGGCCATGTCGCCGGCCGTCGCTGGTCTGGCATGTGGCGGGAGGACGACGACCCGTGACGAGTGTGCTGTCCACTTTCGAGGGAACGCTCATTATCCTGGCCGTGGCGCTCTTCATGCACGAGCCGTTCCGCTGGCTCGGCCTCTATCTCGGTCGCAATCTCTCGGCCGATAGCGCGATCTTCACGTGGGTGAAGGCGGTGTCCAACGCCATCGTCGCGGCACTCGTCATGCGGCTCTTGCTGTTTCCTGCCGGCGAACTGGCCGCCGTGCCGCTGGCACTTCGCCTGGTGGCCTTCGCCAGTGGCATCGGCCTCTACTATGCGAGCGGCCGCCAAATGAGCGTCGGAGTGGTCGGAGGTGCCGCCGTTCTCGTTGCCGGGGCGTTGCTGGGCAAATGAGTGCGCTGCTGGGCGCGCGCGTGCCGCCCTATTGGAGGACGGCTGGCGTCTTGCCGATGAAGAGCCCTTGCTCGGCCTCGTCGACCAGGAACAGCGCCACGTCTGCCCGCCTGACCGGGCCGATCTTCCAGTCTTTCGGATCGTCGAGCGCCCGGTAGAGGCCGGTTGCACGCCCATCGCGCAACAGACCCGGCCGCGCGATCGTCCAGTCCAGACCCGAGCGGCGCACGATCTGTTCCTGGATGTCCTTGTCGTCATAGATTTTCCGCAGGGTGAAGGTGAACGCCAGCCGGTAGAGGGGCCCCAGGTGATCACGGCTGTCACCGGCACCGAGCCCCGTCACGCAAATGAGCCGGCGCACGCCGTTGGCCTGCATGGCATCGACCAGAACGCGCGTCGCCTCCGAGAACAGCGTCGTCCCGTTGACGACGGTGGCCGGACCGACGGACGCACCCAGCACCTGGATCACGGCGTCGACCCCGGCAACGGCGGACGCCACGTCTGCGCGCGAGAGGGCATCGCCTGCGATCTTGTCGAGCCGCTCATGGTTGAGCGGCATGGCCGGTGCCGAGCGGGCGAAGGCGCGCACGCTGTGGCCTGCTTCCAGGCTCGCTTTGACGGCCTCCAGGCCGATGCCGCGACTGGCACCCATGATCAGCAGCTTCATGTCGGCCATCCTCGCTGGAACCGTCTGGCGACTGGTCGGTGAGGGCACGCTTGACCAACCGAGTAAATGTCAGACTTCGATCAGTCCCTCATACGGGCGGGCCAGTGCGGTGGATGCGACCGCCGTGGCGGACGGCCGACACCGCCGTTCAAACGCTCAGGTCGCTGCCAGGGCCGCACGAATCTTCGCAGCCGCCGCTGCCAGGTCTTCGGCAGGTGCAAAGCCGCGCGCGTGATGCTTCATCGGGATGTCGTCATGGCGCGGGATCACGTGAAAATGCAGGTGGAAGACAGTTTGCCCGGCTGCGGACTCGTTGAACTGGTTGATGATCACCCCGTCGGCTGCGAACGCTGCCTTCACCGCGCGCGCGAGCCTCTGAACGGCGACGATGGCCGCGCCCAGCACCGCCGGATCGGCGTCCAGGAGGTTCCTGGAGGCCAACTTCGGCACCACCAGCGTGTGTCCTGGCTGCTGGGGCATGATGTCGAGTATGGCCACGACATGCTCGTCCTCATAGACCTTGTGGGACGGGATCTCGCCACGCAGGATCTTGGCGAAGATGTTGCTCGGGTCGTAGCTCGTCATGACAGCAGGCTCCCAGGCTCCACGAACGGTGTGCGCCGAGGTAATGCGGTTTCGCGGTCCGGCGTCAATCGTGATCTGGCGGCTCGCTGGCCGCTGGCGAGGCCGTTGCTTCGCGACGGAATGGCGCAAGCTCGGACAATACCGCCTGAGTGTGGGCCACATGGCGGCGCTCGTCCGCGAGATAGCGTGCAACGGCCCGGCCAAGACCCGGATCGGCGAACCAGTGCAGCGAATAGGTCGTCGTGGGCATGTAGCCGCGTGCGATCTTGTGGTCACCTTGTGCACCGGCCTCGACCCGCGCCAACCCCTTTGCGATGGCAAACTCGATGGCCTGATAATAGCAAAGTTCGAAGTGCAGGCAGGGATGGTGCTCGTTTGCGCCCCAGTAGCGGCCATACAGGCAGTCCCCGCCGATCAGATTGAGCGCGCCCGCAATGGGCGTCCCGTCACGAAACGCCATGATCAGCAGGCAGCGGTCCGCCATGCGTTCGCCGATCAGCGAAAAGAAGGCGCGGTTGAGATAGGGCGTCCCCCACTTGCGGCTGCCGGTATCCATGTAAAAGGCAAAGAACGCGTCCCAATGGTCTTCGCGCAGATCGGCACCGCTCAACCAACGAATCTCGAGGCCCGCCGCGACCGCTTCCTCTCGTTCCCTGCGAATGGCTTTGCGCTTGCGCGAGGCGAGCGAGGCCAGGAAGTCGTCGAACGAGCGATAGCCGGCGTTGGTGAAATGAAACTGCTGATCGGTCCGCTGCAGAAATCCCGCCGCGCCCAGCCGATGCCACATCCCTTCGTCTGGAAACGTCAAGTGGACAGACGACAGTTCCATGCGCTCGGCCAGTTCGACGGCGGCGCTGGCCAGCAGCAGTTCGCGCTCCCGCGCCTCGTCGGGTGCCGCATCGCCCAGCAAGATGCGCGGCCCTGGCACCGGGGTGAACGGCACGGCACACAACAGCTTGGGGTAATAGGACCCGCCGGCGCGGTGATAAGCATCCGCCCAGCCCTGGTCGAAGACGTACTCACCCCGGCTGTGCAGTTTCAGGTAGGCCGGCATTGCCCCGATCATAGTGCCGTGCGCGTCGATGAGTGCCAGATGGCGCGGCAGCCATCCGGTACGCCCCCCCACTGTGCCGGCTTCCTCAAGGCTCGCCAGGAACGCGTGTGAGATGAATGGATTGGCCGTCTCCGGCCGCGGATTGGCGAGTTTGTCCCAAGCTTCGGCGGCGATCGAGCCGATCGCGTCGTGCACGGCAACTTTGCAGGCTGTCTCACCTTCGGGAGTGGGGTGTCCCGGTGCCGGCCCGACATCCTTGTCTTCGTCGATCATGCGGTGAAGCGCCTCTCCAGGGCTTGGTTCGAACAAAAAATAACACTCGTGCCGCCCAGCGCGATTGCGTCATCGCGACCGCCCTGAGACGATACACCAGCCCCAATCCGCCGCAGCGAATTTGCGCATTCCCGAGGGACGACCGCCATGCGTGCAGCCAACACCGTCATCGCCTTGGCCCTGATGGCGAGTAGTACGGCCGTTTACTCAGGACTGTTCGGGTCGGATCTGACGGGCAGCCGTGGGGCAGGCGACGCGACCCGTCCGATGTTCGCCGATCTGAGGACTGACGCGGCCGCCGCGTCACAGTCCGGGTCCGAAGACGGTGCACCCGGTTCCAGTCTCCCGGCCCCCGCGACACTCACTCGAACGACGCTCGCCAAGACGGCCCTGCGGTCCCCGTCTGGTGTCCCTCTGCCAGCCCAGTCGCCACTCCGCTTGGCCCGCAAGGCGGACCCAGAAACCTCACCTGCGGTGAGGGTGGCAGGCTACCTTGCCCTGGCAACCGGTCCGCAGCCGACCATGCCGCTACCGGTCCGCGCGCCCGGAAAGCTTCAGCGCATGTCCGCCGCCGATTCTGCTCTCGCACCGCCACGCCCAGTGACGACGGCCGCGCACGAGCCCGGTTATCCGACGCCCCGCGCCGCGTGGACCACCGCGTCCGAAACCGCGGAAGTGCCCGAGGCAGACGACCGTTCGGCGCGCCGTTCTCCAGCCGCACCTGGCCGGCCCACTCGCCACGCGGCACGGTTCGAGACGACAGCGGCCCCTCCCGCCAAGACGGTCACGGCCGCCCGTCCCAAGCCGGCTCGTTCTTCGCCTCGGCAGGCGCGCCGCCCAGTGCCGAAGTCTCCACCCCGTGTCGCCAGCCGCCGACGTCCCGTCGGCATCGTCCACGTTTGCACGGCAGCAGGGTGTCGCAAGACCCCGGTCTATCGTCCGCCCGGAACGTATCGGCAATTTCAGGCCCATCGGAACCGGGTCATTGCCAACGCGATCCGCCGCAACCGCGCGCGCATGGGGCTGCTGTTCTATTGACCCGCGGCGCGCGCCGCCCAGCAACGTCCCTCATGCAGTTAGGATAAGAGCCAGACGTCCAGAAGCTCCGTTGGATCCAGGGCCGGTGTGCCACGTCAGACTGATCCGGTTCGGCTTTCCACCTTCGGCCGAAGGCCCTCGAAGATCGGCGCGTCGGCCCAGCGCTCCGCGCAAGCCAGTTCCGCGTCTGTGGTGACCGTCCAGGCGAATGCGAGCAGACCAGCGGCCCGCACCTCAAGCACGCGCGGCGACGGCAACGCCCGCACATCGAACGCGACGAAGTCCGCCGCGAGCCGCCCCGCATCCTCCAGTCCTTCGATGCGAATAGCCCGTTCCCTGCCGATCGCAGCAACGGTCGGAGCATGCAGCGAAAGCGCGCCCGAAACGAGACCGCGGGGCAGGTCGGGGGCGAGGTCGGCCATCACCTCGACGACGGCCGGATCGAACGACATGACGGCAAGGCCCGGCTCATGCCCCTTGGCGGCCTGGCAAATCTGGCGCAGGAAGCCGAAGTCTGGTGCGCCCCAGTCACTTTTGATCTCGGCCAGCACCGGAACCCGCCCGCCGACGGCCTCCAGCATCTGCGCGAACGTGGGCAAATGTCCGACGCCGTGGCGATGCCGCAGGCCGAGGATATCGCGATATCCCAGATCGCGCGTCCGCCCCGGCCGATCGAGCAGCCGATCGGTCGTCGCGTCGTGGAAGACGATCGGCAGTCCCTCAGCGGCCGGCTGGAGGTCGCATTCGATGCCATACCCCTGCGCGACGGCAGCGGCGAACGCCGGCAGCGTATTCTCGACGAGGCCGGCACGCGGGTCATGCAACCCGCGGTGCGCGATCGGCCGCAAGAACCTCGCAGGGTCGAGCATGTGTCTCCCTTGGCAGGACCCGGCCAGCGGCGCGTCGAGCATTACCGCACAGCGCGAGGCCCCCCCCCGACGTTCGCGAGACCTCACGCCGTCTTGATTCGGATCACCGCGTCGATCTCGACCGCGCAGCCGGCCGGCAGGCTCGCCACGCCGACCGCGATCCGGGTATGCCGGCCAGCCTCGCCCAACACATCGACCATGAGGTCGGAGGCACCGTTGACCACCATCGGATGATCGGCGAACTCGGCCGTCGCGTTGACGAAGCCGTTGAGCCGGACGAGGCCGGCGATGCGGCTGAGCCCGCCCAGCGCGGCATTGGCCTGCGCGAGGATGGCCAGCGCGCACTGGCGCGCCGCATGCTTGCCTTGATCGACGGTCAGATCCGCACCCAGGCGTCCGGCAATGATGGCACCACTGGCGTCGCGCGACACCTGCCCCGACACATAGAGGAGGTCGCCGGCGATCACGAACGGCACATAGTTGGCGACCGCGGCAGGAGCCGGAGGAAGGGTAATGCCGAGGCTGTTGATGCGCTCGATAATGGGGTCGCTCATCGTCTGCTTCCTGTCGGGTCTGTGCCTGTTCCTGTCGCGCCACGCCGTTCGCGGTCGCCACGACCCGGGTGGCGCGCGCGTGATGCTTTGCATATCACAAGCTGGGGTCGTAGGGTCACGGCAAACATACGACGCCTCAGGAGGGACCGTGACAGGGACGACGAAGAGCCACGGTGCGGACAGCAAGGCATGGGCCATACGGCTGCGGGTAGCGCGCGCAGTGATCGCAGCGCTGGGGTGCGCCGTCCCGTTCGCCGGGTCGGCATCGGCCGCCGAACTCGCGCCGCATCGGGCCGTCTACGACATGACGCTGGAGCGCGCCTCGACGTCCTCGGGGATTGGTGAACTGGCCGGCCGCATGGTCTACGAGCTGACCGGCTCGGCGTGCGCGGGCTATTCCCAGAACATGCGTCTTGTGACCCGCATCATTGATCGGGAAGGCAGTGCCCAGGTCAACGACTTGCGGACGGCCAGCTTCGAGGCGCCCGCCGGTGGCAAGCTCGACTTCGATATCCGCCAGTTCCGCAACAAGGAACTGGCCGAGGCCACGGAGGGCGAGGCCCGCCGGTCCAAGGGGGGGATCGACGTGCGCCTTGCAAAGCCCAAAACCGGCGCACTCGCGTTGCAAGGCGACGTGTTGTTTCCCATGCAGCACTCGATGAGCATGCTCGACCGCGCCCGCGCCGGCGAGCGCTCGTTCATGGCCAAGCTCTACGACGGCTCCGAGCAGGGTGCCCGCATCTACGACACGACGGCGTTCATCGGGGCGCGGCTGAGCACGGACGCGGTCGCGACCAACCTTCCCGCATCGGTCAAAGGGCGTGATGCCCTTGCCGCCCTGCCGGCCTGGCCCGTGTCGATGAGCTATTTCGATGCCCAGGACGGCCAGCAGGACGCCATCCCGAGCTACGAGTTGTCGTTTCGGTTCCACGATAACGGCGTGACGTCGGCGCTGGTGATCGACTACGGCGATTTCGCCATTCGCGGCCAGATCGCCGAGCTGGACATGCTGCCCCTAACGCCATGCGACACCAAGACTGACAAGCGGTGAACCTCAGTTGGATTGCACGCCGCTGCCGTGGTCGTTCCAGAGCCAAGCGGCCCCCCTCACGCCACTGGCATCGCCCCAGCGCGGAGGGCGGATGTCGATGGCCGGGCTGTCGGTGAACAGGAACGGCTCGATGTGCCGTGGCAGATGCTCATAGAGGTGGTGCAGGTTCGATAGTCCGCCGCCGAGCACGACGACATCAGGGTCGAGGATGTTGCAGACCTGCGCGAGGCCCCGCCCGAGCCGGAGCGTGTAGCGCTCCAGGGAGGCCAGACAGGCAGCGTCGCCATGGCGCGCCCGCTCGGCGATCTCCTCGGCGGTGAGGGTCTCGCGCGCGACCCGCGCGTGGTCGGCCGACAGCGCCGGTCCCGACAGCCAAGTTTCCGCGCAACCCTGCCGACCACACCAGCAGTTCGGCATGGACGGCTCGTCACCGAGACCTGCGATCGGGTTGTGTCCCCATTCCCCACCCGTGCCGCGGGGACCATCGACGAGAACCCCGTCGCGCACGATGCCGCCGCCGACTCCGGTTCCGAGAATGACCCCGAAGACCGTCCGCTTGCCCGCCCCTGCCCCGTCGACGGCTTCCGACAGCGCGAAACAATTGGCGTCGTTGGCGATCCGCAACGGCATCGGCACAAGGGCTGCCAGGTCGCGCGCGATGGCCCGACCGTTGAGCCAGGTTGAATTGGCGTTCTGGACCAGACCGCTGCGCGGCGACACGGAACCCGGCATCGCCAACCCCAGGCTCGCGCGTCCCGGGGCGAGTCCCGGCGAACCTTGGGTCGCCAGCCACGTCGCAAGGGCCGCAACCTCGGTCAGCGTCGCCACGTAGTCGCCGCGCGGTGCCGGGATGCGCTTGCGGGCGATCTGTGCGCCATCCGGTGCCAGCGCCAGCCCCTCGATTTTGGTGCCGCCCAGATCGATGCCGATCCGGATGCCACCAGCGCCGCTCTCGGCTGCCATGATGATCACCTCCCGAGGTCAGTCGAGGTCGGGCCGACCGCCGAGCACCCGCCGCGCGTCTTCGACGGTCGCTGGCTCCAGTGAGTTTTCAGCGGCGTACACGAGAAGAAGCGACTGGTCTTGCAGCAGGAAGTCGAGCACCGCCGTCAGCACGGCGTGATCGCCCGCTCCGGACCTCAGGTCGGCTGGCCCGATCCCGGTGATCGCCAGGAAGCGACTGAGCCGCGCCATGTCGCCAGCCAGGAACCTGAGCGCGCCGAGCGCGAGGGTTTCGGCCTGGTCCAGATCGAGTGGCCGCCTGCGACTGGTCATCGTTTGCTTACCCTTCGAGGTGACGGGTGGGTAACTTTTCCAAGGTCTTAAACTGTTGGTTACTGCTGAAGGAGCACTCTGCGCCAGACCCGGAGAGCCAGAATCGGTGCAAGACGGGAGCCAGTTCGAGCAGCAGGCGGTCGCACATGACCTATCAGCACATCATAGCAGCCGTCGAGAGCGACAGGCGGGGGGCCGTTCCCGTGGCGAAGAAGGTGCTCATCGTCGAAGACAACGAACTCAACATGAAGCTGTTTCATGACCTTCTCGACGCCCACGGCTACGAGACCGTGCAAACTCGCAACGGCCTCGACGCTCTCGCGCTCGCCCGCGAGCATCGGCCCGATCTCGTTTTGATGGACATCCAGCTCCCGGAAGTCTCCGGCCTCGAAGTGACCCGCTGGCTCAAGGACGACGACGAACTCAGGGAGATACCTGTCATTGCCGTGACCGCGTTCGCCATGAAGGGGGACGAGGAACGCATCCGTTCGGGAGGGTGCGAGGCTTACATCTCCAAACCGATCTCGGTGATGAGCTTTCTGGAGACGGTGCGCCGGTTCGCCGGCCCCGCCTGAATCCAGCGAAGTGCGAGAAAATCAGTGAAGACCGCCGGCCTTGGATGGCGGATCGTGTTGCGTCCTGCGTTCGAGGGTATTGAGTACGATGACGGCGCGAGTTTTGGTGGTCGACGACATTCCCGCCAACGTCAAGCTTCTGGAAGCGCGGCTTCAGGCCGAATACTTCGAGGTCCGCAGTGCCTTCGGCGGGCAGGAAGCGCTGGATATCTGCGAGCGCGAGCGCGTCGACGTGGTTCTCCTCGACGTCATGATGCCGGGTATTGATGGCTTCGATGTGTGCCGGCGGCTGAAGAACAATCCGCGCACCCATCATGTCCCCGTCGTCATGGTCACGGCGCTCGATCAGCCATCGGACCGCGTGCAGGGTCTGGAAAGCGGTGCTGACGATTTTCTGACCAAGCCGGTCGACGACATCGCACTCATTACACGGGTGAAGAACCTCGCCCGATTGAAGACCCTCAACGACGAGCTTTTGATGCGCGCGACCACCGGCCGGCGCATGGGGCTGTCGGATAATGCCGCGTTGGAGTTGGCGCTCTCCGGGCAGCGCGGGCGCATCCTCCTCGTCGAGGATCACACCCGGTCGGCCGACCGAATGATCGCCGCCATCGGCAAGATTCATAGCGTCGAGGTCTGCCGCGATCCGGCCCAAGCCATCGAACGGCTGTCGGTCGAGGAATTCGATACAGTTCTCGTCAGTCTCAGTCTGAAGGACAGCGACGGCCTCCGGCTGTGCTCGCAGTTGCGCTCGCTAGACCGTACGCGCAACCTGCCGATCATCATGTTGGTCGAGCACGGCGGCGACGCCAGGCTGCTGCGCGGTCTCGATCTCGGCGTCAACGATTATGTCGTTCGCCCGGTCGAAAAGCACGAAGTGCTGGCCCGCATTCGCACGCAGATCAAACGCAAGCGCCACACCGACTACCTGCGCAACCGGTTGGACGAAACGATCGAGGCCGCCGTTACCGACTCGCTGACCGGCCTGCACAATCGGCGCTATATGGAAACGCACCTCGCGACGCTGGCCCGTCGTGCGCGCGAGACCAGCGGCGCGCTGTCGGTTCTGTTGGCCGACATCGACCACTTCAAGCACGTCAACGACACCTATGGCCATGACGTGGGCGACATGGTGTTGAGGGAATTCGCCGCGCGTCTGCGTCGCAACACCCGCGGGGCCGATCTGGCCTGCCGCCTGGGCGGTGAGGAATTTCTGATCATCATGCCAGAAACGACGCTGCCCCGCGCTTATCAGATCGGCGAGAGGCTGCGAGCGCGCATCGCTGCCGAGCCATTCCAAGTTGGCGGCGGTCATCTGATCAGGGTCACTTCGAGCGTCGGGCTGGCCACGATAGAAGGCCTTGACGACACTCCAGACGCTGTCATCAAGCGAGCCGACCTCGCACTCTACGCGGCCAAGCGCCGAGGCCGAAATCGCGTCGTCTCGACTGCGGCTTGAGGCGCGCCACGCGCGTCGCACTTGATTTGACCATGTTCAGAGCAAACTGCGGCCCCTATGGTCGTGGCACACTCGACATGTTGCAGGATCACTATAGTCAATGGCCAACTTGCCAAACGAACCATGTTCTGCCAGATTACCGGCAAAGCGGAGGTGAAACAGTATTACATCGGTAGCGAGCGGGACGCGCACAACGCCAAGCGCTTGACCTGTTGCCGATCTTCGAACTCTGGCCGATCCGGGGCCGCCGCATCTCCCGGATTAGTCGGAGCGCTGCAATCACCCGATGGCTGAAGTGGCCTCCTCTTACGGCCAGCCGGAGTGATTGCGGACCCAGGCCGGAGCCTACGCCCTCTTTGGCTCCTGGTCTGGTGCAAGTGCCAGGATCCGTTGGTATCTCGGAAACGTACCCCGCTGCCGAGTTGTCGCGGATCCTGGCCATTGCACGACGTGCACCGTGCACGAATAGAACGCTGCACTGAACGCGAGGCTTGAATTCGGCGAACGCCCTGGTGTTTCCGCGTCGTCAAGGCGCGCGATAGTGCGGCGAACTCGACAGAACCTTATTTCTGATGGTGCAAGCCCGCACAAACCGCTGGGCAAGTTCGTTTACCCGTCTGCACAGCCCCGCTGTCTGTGTCTGGATCGCGGACCTGACCGGTGCACCATCACAGGACCGTCGGCCATGGCCAGGGACCGCCGGCATTGGCCAGGGGCCCGCGGGCAGGGTCAAGGTGGCGCATGTCCTGCTGACGTGCAGTCTGCTGATTTCCAGTGCGCCCGAATGCCCTGATCAACCACCAGGACTACCCAATCTCACTTGATCTTCGTCTCCTTGAACTCGACGTGCTTACGCACGACGGGGTCATACTTCTTGAAAACCAGCTTCTCGGTCGAGGTCCGTGGGTTCTTCTTCGTCACATAAAAGAACCCCGTCCCTGCCGTGGACAGCAGCTTGATTTTTTGAACGATTGGCTTTGCCATGATCGTGGTGACCTGGTTGGGCGCGCCTGTCGTGACACCGCAGGCTATACGCGAGCGTCCCGGCGCGATGGGCGGAATGAAGCGCGCACCATACGCATGGGGGCTCTGGTGTCAAGGATTGGTGTCGACACCAACCAGTCCGCTGCACGTAATCAGTGTGCGTTCCAATGACGAACTGCCGAGGCAGTAGTACGGAGCCTTCCATCCATGCTGGGTTTCGGGCGGGAGCGCCAGAAATTGAGCCAGGTCCTCGACAACGGCCCGCGTGATGTTGGGCAAATCGAGACGTCGCAGTTGCGGGATGGTAAACCAGTCGAGATCGGAGAGTTCGTCGTCACGGGCAGCAGTCCGCCTGGCGATTAGGCGCGCCGACCCGATGAAGAACCGCGTGTCGTAGCGCCGCGGTCGCCCGGGGGGTGTGATCGCCCTGGCCAGCAGGCGGAGGCTCTTGAGGTCCGGCATCACCTCATGGCGCAGAAAGGCCCGCCAAGGGTCGCCCAGACTGTCGAGACCCGCTGGCTCCGGTGCAGATCGGCTCGCGACCCCAAGCAACAGTCCTGCTTCCTCGAACGTCTCGCGAACGGCTGCCAGCGCGATGGCGCGCGCGCGCGCCGGGCTTGGACCGCCCTTCATGTCGACCAGGAGTTTGCGGAGTTCGCTGGCGTCTAGGTCGCTCGCGAACGGTGCAAAGTGATCATCAGGATCGACACGCCCCCCTGGAAAGACGAACTTGTCGGGAAGAAACACCTCGGTCGAACGCCGACGCCCCATGAGAATGCGCGGGTCACTGTACTGGTCGTCCACGATGACGAAGGTCGCCGCGTCCGCCGGCTTAGATTGCGTGGGATGCGGCGTATCGGACGCCATGACAGGCCCCTTGCCCCGCGTGTGGGTTCAGCCCCTGTCGGCCCCGGCAGCGGGCTCTGCCTCGGGCGCGTCGTCACC
The DNA here is from genome assembly GCA_033765285.1 of Hyphomicrobiaceae bacterium. Lineage (GTDB taxonomy): Bacteria > Pseudomonadota > Alphaproteobacteria > Rhizobiales > Hyphomicrobiaceae > Filomicrobium. The sequence continues at coordinate 18,576 of JANRIE010000061.1, forward strand.
GTTGCCAGAAAAGCCGTGCATCCGCAGGGCCCACTGCAAACCGACCAGTGCTCCCTTGACGCGCGGCAGCAGCCAGAGGCTCATCAGCACGATCAAAGGTCCCCAGATGACCGCATGCACCCAGCTCTCAGGGGCGTAGAGATCCTCCAGCAGCAGGACGCCGGCCACGATGACGTGCCCGACGATCATCATCGTGAAATAGGGCGGTGCGTCATCGGCGCGCTGGTGATGCAACTCTTCGCCGCAGGCGGGGCACGCGTCGGCGACCTTCAGGAAACCGGAGTATATGTGACCCTCGCCGCAGGCCGGGCAGCGAAGTGCGGCACCGCGCACCATCGCACCGGGCCAGGAACGGTCCGAGGGAGAAGCCGAGCCGGGTTCTGGTGCCGGATGGGCGGCGTGTCTGATCTCTATAGCCATGCCGTATTCGACACCCGGACCACCTCCCCCGTCAACGCGCAATTTGTCTTGGCCAAAGGTCGGGGTGTGATCAGTCCACCGTGCGGCGCGCGAGCGGTTGCGACCTTACCGCCGCCCCGGCGGCCCGGGCCGCTTGGGCTTCAATCGCAGGTGCCGGTGGCCTTTGCCCTTGAGCCGTGCACCGGCCCGGCCCGCCGACGGCTTGCCCTCTGACAGCATCTCGAAGCGGAGTGCGCCGGCTGTCGGTATCGCCTCGATCAGGCGCACTTCGACAGTATCGCCGAGACTGAACCCCCGCCCGCTGCGACTGCCGACGAGGGCATGGGCCTCCTCGACATGGTGGTAGTACTCGCCCATCAGGCTGGACGCCGGGACGAAGCCGTCCGCACCCGTTTCGGCCAGTCGAACGAAAAGACCCGTAGCGGTGACGCCCGACACACGCGCGTTGAATGTGGCCCCGATTCGGTCGGCCAGGTGCGTCGCGATCAGCCGGTCGATGGTCTCGCGTTCCGCGGCCATGGCGCGGCGCTCCGCCCCCGAGATCTGCTCACAGATGGCACCGAGCTTCAGGGGGGCGTCGGCATCCTGCATGAGCCCGCCCTCGCCGAGCTTCAGAGCGGTAATCAGCGCGCGGTGGACGATAAGGTCGGCGTAGCGGCGGATGGGCGAGGTGAAGTGCGCATAGCGCGCCAGGTTGAGGCCGAAATGGCCGACATTCTCGGGCACGTAGGCCGCCTGGCTTTGAGAGCGCAGAACCACCTCATTGACGAGTTCGGGCACGGGGAGAGACTTGGCGGCCGCCAGAACCGTGTTGAAGGCCTGAGGGCGCAGTTGGCCGGCGGGTGGCAGGGAGAGATCGAGGCTTTCGAGGAAGTCGCGCAGGCTCTTCAGCTTCTCCTTCGACGGCGGTTCATGGCAGCGATAGACGATGACCCCCGATCGACGGCGCTCGAGTTCCTCGGCGGCCGCCACGTTGGCCTGGATCATCATTTCCTCGATCAGCCGGTGCGCGGTCAGCCGCTCGGGAACCACCACACGGTCCACGCGGCCCTGCGCGTCGAGCAGGATCTTGCGTTCCGGCAGGTCGAGGTCGAGGGGGCCACGCTGATCGCGCGCCTTGGCGAGGGCCGCATACGCTGCCCACAGCGGCTTCAGGATGGGTTCCAGGAGCGGCGCGGCTTTGTCGGACGGATGGCCATCGATGGCGGCCTGCGCCTCCTGGTAGGCGAGCTTGGCGGCCGAGCGCATCAGGGCGCGCATGAACGTGTGGCCGCGCTTTGCGCCATCCTTGTCGAAGATCATCCGCACCGCGAGGCACGCCCGCACCTCCCCTTCGCGCAGCGAGCACAGGTCGTTGGAGATGCGCTCGGGCAGCATGGGAACGACACGGTCGGGGAAATAGACCGAGTTGCCGCGCGTCTGCGCTTCCCGGTCGAGCCGCGTGCCCGGCCTGACGAAGTGCGCGACGTCGGCGATGGCGACGGTGACGATGAAGCCGCCCGGATTGCGCGCATCGGAATCGGGTTCGGCATGCACCGCGTCGTCGTGGTCGCGCGCGTCCATCGGGTCGATCGTGACCAGTGGCACGCCGGTCAGGTCGACCCGGCCGTCGACGGTGGCTGCTCCCAGCCGCTCGCTCTCGGCGATCACGCTCTCGGGGAAATCGTCGGGGATGCCATGGGTATGGATGGCGATCAGGCTCACCTGCCGCTGGTCGTCGGGGTTGCCCAGGCTCTCGAGCACCTTCGCCTGAGGGGTTGTGAACCGGCCGGTGCGGGCGAGGTCGAAGCGCACCAGATCGCCGTCCTTGGCACCGCCCAGGTCGGATTTCTGCACCGGCCAGGCGCGAAGGGCCTTCTTGTCGATGGGTTCGATGGAGCCGCCGCCGCGTGAGTTGAGGCGCAGGATGCCCAACAGCCGCCGCTTCTCGCGGGCCAGCTTGCGGATCGGCACGGCCTCGAAGCGGAACCCCTCGACGTCGGGCTGCTCCAGGCGCGTGATGCGGGCCAGGACCCGGTCACCAATCCCGAGCGCGGCCCCTTGCTCGCCCGACTCCGGAACGTGCGTCAGGACGAGAACCTCCGGCTTCTCACCCTCCGCATCGTTCCAGACGGCCGGCTGCGCGATCAGGTCGCCGGCATCGTCGCGGCCGGTGATTTCGAGGACTGTGACGGGCGGCAGACTGCCAGGCTCATGCAACTCTTTCCTGTCGCCCGCCAGTGTGCCTTCGTCCGTCATGTCGGCAAGTAGGGTCTTGAAGGCGACGCGGGCGCTGCCCTTGATGCCGAAGGCTCGCGCGATCTCGCGTTTGCCGACCTTCTGCGGTGCCTCGGCGATGAAGCGCAGGATCTCTTCCCGGGTCGGTAGCTCGCCAGGCGCGCGCTCGATCTTCGGCGGACGCCCGTCGCGGCGCGTTTTGCGGTCGGTGGCGGGCTTGGCGGGCCGGTCTCGGCGGGGCATGGGCGCGTCTGCTCCTGTCGGATGGGCAACACGAACGCGCCCGCTCGCTTCCTTCTTACGCCAGGACGGCCGGGGTGACGAGCTTGCCCCTGTGGGCAACAAGCAAGGAGACGTCCGGGCCCCCTCTGCGGTTCTCGGAGCGCGTGCACGCGCCGACACCCACCTCCAGCACGCTTCCAAGGGCGGAGCCCGAGGTGGCCCCTGTCGTCCTCGTTTACTCCGCTGCTTTGGGCTTGGCCTTGGCCTTGGCTTTGCCCTTGGCGGCCGGCTTCTTGGCCGCTGGCTTTTTGGCGGCGGGCTGCCCGGATTTGGCAGCCGCCTTCTTCTTGGCCGGCTTGGTCCCCGCCGTCGCCGCCCTCTCCGCCAGAAGGTGAACGGCTTCGGCGATTGTCACCGCGTCGGGCTCCTTTCCCTTGGGCACGTTGGCATAGACCTTGTTGTGCGCGATGTAGGGCCCGTAACGTCCGGCCAGAATCTGCACGGCCCCCGCCAGCTCGGGATGTTCGCCCAGGTCCTTGAGAACCTGCGGGCCACGCTGGAAGCGGCTCTTGCCGCCCCCGGACTTCTTTTCGGCGATGAGCGCGATCGCGCGGTTGTCGCGGATCTCGAACACGTCCTGCATGCTGTCGAGATTGACATAGGTTTTGTCCTTGCCGTTCTCGTGCACGATGAACGGGCCGTAGCGACCCAGCCCGGCGAGAATGGTGCCGCCCTCGGGATGGGGACCGACCTCACGCGGCAGGTTCAACAGCTTCATCGCGGTGGCCAGATCAATGGTGGCGGCGTCGATACCCTTGGGGATCGACGACCGGCGCGGCTTCTCGCCACCTTCGTAGTCGGACGCCTCGCCCAATTGCAGGTAGGTGCCGAACCGGCCGCTGCGGATGGTCACGGTCAGGCCGGTCTGTTCGTCGACGCCGAGTGCCTTCCCGTCGAGCAACTGAGCCCCGTCGCCACCGCCGGACTGCGAAAGCTGGCGGGTATAACGGCAGGGCGTGGTTTCGCTGTTGTAGTTGCTGCACCCGATGAACGCGCCGTTCTGCCGGGACATCTTGAGGCTGAGCTGGCCCGTGCCGCATGACGGGCATGCCCGTGGATCGCCGCCGTCCTCCTTCGTCGGGAAGATGTGCGGGCCCAGCATGTCGTTGAGGGCATCGAGCACCTGGGTAATGGTCAGGTCCTTGGTCCCGTCGACCGCCCCCATGAAGTCGGCCCAGAAATCGCGCAAGACGGCCTTCCATTCCAGCTTGTCGTCGGAGATGAGGTCGAGTTTCTCCTCCAAATCCGCGGTGAAGTCATACTCCACGTAGCGGCGGAAGAAGCCCGTGAGGAAGGCCGTGACGAGTCGACCCTTGTCCTCGGGGATGAGCCGCTTTTTCTCAATTCTGACGTACTCGCGCTCTTGCAGCACGGCCAGTGTGGAGGCGTAGGTCGACGGCCGGCCAATGCCCAGTTCTTCCATGCGCTTGACCAGTGTCGCCTCGGAATAGCGTGGTGGCGGCTGGGTGAAGTGCTGCTCGGCGGCGATGCCGTCGTCCGTGACGGTCTCGCCCTCGGCAAGTTGTGGCAGGCGGCGGGTGTCGGCGTCGTCCTCGGCCGAATCCTCCTTGCCCTTGTCGATGACCCGCACGCGGTCGTCGCGTCCTTCCTCGTAGACCTTGAGGAAACCGTCGAAGACGACCACCGAGCCCGTCGCGCGCAGCATGTAGAGTTTACCGTCGCGGCCCTTGACCTCGATATCGGCGCTCGTCTGCTCCATCTCGGCGGATGCCATCTGGCTGGCCACCGAGCGCTTCCAGATCAGTTCGTAGAGGCGGGCCTGGTCCTTATCGAGGTACTTGGCCACGTCCTGAGGCCGCCGAGATGCGTCGGTCGGCCGGATGGCTTCGTGCGCCTCCTGGGCGTTCTTCGCTTTGGTCTTGTACTCGCGAACAAAGGGGGCGACGTAGCGCTGGGTGTACTCGCGCGCGATGAGGCCGCGAATGGCGCTGACGGCTTCCGGTACGATCTGCACGCCGTCGGTACGCATGTAGGTGATCAGGCCCACCGTCTCGCCGCCGATGTCGACGCCTTCATAGAGTCGCTGGGCGAGCTGCATCGTCTGCTTGGCCGAGTAGCCGAGCTTGCGCGAGGCATCCATCTGGAGCGTCGAGGTGGCAAATGGCGGGAACGGGTTGCGCTTGACCGCCTTCTTCTCCAGCCGCGTGACCTGGAACTTGCCCTTCTCGATGGCCGCCTTGATGGCCTTGGCGGTCGCCTCGTCCTTGAGGTCGAGCTTTTTGAGTTGTGTCCCGGCAATCGCCGCGAGTCGGGCGGAAAAGGCCTCGCCCCGCGCCGTCTTCATCGTCGCGTCGATGGTCCAGTATTCGTCGGTCTTGAAGCGCTCGATCTCGTCCTCGCGGTCGCAAACGAGGCGCAAGGCGACCGACTGGACGCGGCCGGCCGAGCGGGCTCCCGGCAGCTTGCGCCAGAGCACGGGGGAGAGCGTGAAACCGACCAGATAGTCGAGTGCGCGGCGGGCGAGATAGGCGTCGACGAGCGGTTCGTCGATCTGGCGCGGGTGCTTGAGGGCTTCGGTGATGGCCTGCTTGGTGATGGCGTTGAAGGCGACGCGCTCGACGTGGACGCCCTTCAGCACCTTCTTTTGCGTCAGGATGTCGAGGATATGCCAGGAGATCGCCTCGCCTTCGCGATCAGGGTCGGTCGCCAGGATCAGCTTGTCGGCACCCTTAACGGCCTTGGCGATCTCCGACATGATCTTGGCCGACTTGGGCTCGACGTCCCAGGCCATGGCGAAATCGTCGTCGGGCTTCACCGATCCGTCCTTGGCCGGCAGGTCGCGCACGTGGCCGAAGGATGCGATGACTTTGTAGCTCGACCCGAGATACTTGTTGATGGTTTTCGCCTTGGCGGCGGATTCGACGATGACAACGTTCATTTGGGCTCGTTTGCGGCTGCGCACGGGCGAGCCGGACAGGCTCTTACGTACTGATGTTCAAGGGCTCGGCCGCGCGCTCGACCGGACCGGCGGTCGCAACGCGAAAGCGCATGCAGCCATCAATAGGGCGGCGGGAAGATGGTGGATCGCCGAGCGGCTGTCAAACGGCCCTGTCGGCTCAGGATCGACACGGGCGTCCGCGGGCCTTGATCTTGCGCGGTTGTGCTTATATCGTTAATTGCAACCATTGAGGGTATTCCAGAGCCTGCAAGGGACTGAACCTGATGCCACCAGCAGACGCCGCACCAGCCGGCCAGCCGGCGCAGATCGCTCCGGGTGAGCCCGCGACCCGGGACGACTACACGGAGTACATGGCTGACCTGATCCTGGAGCTGCATGAGATGGCCGTACGCACAGGCCGTAAGAAGCTCGCCGAACGATTGCTGGCTGCCTACGAGCTCGCTCACGGCGAACAATCCTGATGTCGACCGATCAGCGCAAACCACGACACGTGCCGGAGTAGGGCGATGCGCTTCGCCGCGCGCTCTACATCCGCAACGACACCAGGTGAGCGCCATGCCGCTCGATGCGGCCGGCAAGGTCGAGGTCCAGCAGGATCATGCGCACCGTCCTGATCGGCACGCCCGTCGTCCGTGCGATCTCGTCGATGTCGATGGGGGCTGCACCGAGTGCCGTGAGCACCCGGGCCTGCTCGTCGTCCCGCGGCTCCTCGGGCGACGGCAGCGCACGCTCCGCAGCTAGGTCTCGATCGGCTGGATCGGCTGGATCGGGATGAACGCCGACGACCTCCCGGAAGGCCCCGGGACCATGGCCTCCGATGCGGCGCAGATGCTCGAGCACGTCCGCCGGGTCCGTGACGAGGATCGCGCCGGACTTCAACAGGTGGTTGGTACCCTCGGCGCGGGGGTCGAGGGGGTTGCCGGGAATGGCGAAGACGTCCCGGTTCTGCTCGACGGCGTGCCGGGCGGTCGTCAGGCTGCCCGAGCGCCGGGCCGCCTCCACGACGAGCACGCCGAGCGCGATGGCCGAGATCAGGCGGTTGCGCCGCGGGAAGTCTCGCCCGCGCGGACTGAAGCCGCAGGGAAGTTCGCTGACGAGACAGCCCTGCGTGCCGATACGCGCGTGCAATTGGGCATGCTCGGGTGGATAGACGATATCCAGACCACCGGCGAGCACCGCCACCGTACCGGAATGGAGCGCCTGCTCGTGTGCAGCGGCGTCGATCCCGCGCGCCAGTCCCGAGACGATGACGAGCCCGGCGTCGGCGAGCCCGCGGGCGAAAATCCGCGCGAGCTTCATGCCGGCCGCCGATGCTTCGCGCGCGCCGACCATCGCGACAGAGGGCTCCGACAACAGCTCGGGCCGCCCCTTGACGTAGATCAGCGGCGGCGGCGCTTCGATCGCAGCCAGCCGCGCCGGATAGCCCGGCTCTATGGTGAAGAGCGGCACCGCACCAGCAAGGCGCGCGACCTCCAGTTCCTGCTCGGCCTGTTCGGGTGGACACAGGCGCAGATGACGACGGCCCGCGCGCGCCGCGTGCTCCGGCAGGGCATCGAGCGCCGCATGGGCGCCGCCGTGGCGATTGATCAACTCCCGGAAACTGACCGGACCGACGTTCTCGGAGCGAATGAGGCGCAGACAAGCCAGCCGGCCGTCGTCATCGAGTGGCGCGACGGGCAGAGGTGCTGCGGTGAACAGGGATGCCCGCTGGCCGTCACTCTGTCTCGGTTTCGCGTCAGCTTTTCGCGCCAATCCGGGGCTCCGTTCCAGCCAACAGGCGACCGATATTGGCGTGATGCTTGAAGATCAGCAGGAGACTGAGGAGCCCGGTCACGAGACCGAGCCCCGGCGAATGCAGAGCCACCGCCGCCACCGGCGTTCCGGCCGCAGCCACCAGCGCCGACAGCGACGAGTACCGTGCCGCGCCCGCCACCAATAGCCAGAGGCCACAGAAAACGACGGCCAGCGGCCAGTACAGACCGATCAGGATGCCGATGTAGGTGGCGACGCCCTTGCCGCCCTTGAACCCGAGCCAGATCGGGAACAGGTGCCCGAGAAACGCGCCCACCCCAGCCGCGAGCGAGCCGGCGATCGCCAAACCAACCTGCGCCCCGACCCAATCGCCGACCCAGACCGCGGCCGTGCCCTTGAGGGCGTCGAGTACGAGTGTTGCTGCCGCCAAGCCTTTGTGACCCGTCCTGAGGACGTTGGTGGCCCCGATGTTGCCCGAGCCGATCGCGCGGATATCACCAAGGCCTGCCGCCTGTGTCAGCAACAGGCCAAACGGCACGGACCCCAACAGGTAGCCAAGGCCCATGCACAGGAGAAGCGGCAGGACGAAATCGAGGGTCATGCGGGCATCCGGTCGTGTGGGATGGACGAAAACGGCAACGGCCGGTGCACGCTCACCCGCGACCCCCGCCGCCGAACTGATAGACCGTCTCCCCGGCGACGAGCGTCATCAGCACGCGGCCCTGGAGGCGTGCCTCGTCGAACGGCGAGTTCTTGGAGCGCGAGGAGAGCTGATCCTTGTTCAGGACCCACGGCTCATCGAGGTCGACCAGGATGATATCGGCCATGGCACCCTTCTGCAGGCGTCCGCACTCGAGGCCCAGGAGGCGTGCCGGATTGATGGTGACGGCGCGCAGCAGCGCGACCAGGTCCAGTTCGCCGGAATGAACGAGACGCAGCCCCGCCGGCAGCAGCGTCTCGAGCCCGACCGCCCCGTCGGCGGCTTCCGCGAACGGCCGCCGCTTGACGTCGGCATCCTGCGGATCGTGGCTCGACACGATGATGTCGATGTCGCCGTTCGCGATCCCCTCGACCATCGCCCGCCGGTCCTCTTCCCGGCGCAGGGGCGGGCGAACCTTGAAGAACGTGCGATAGGGCCCGATATCGTTTTCGTTGAGCGTCAGATGATTGATGGAGACGCCGCAGGTGACGGGAAGCCCGTCGGATTTGGCCTTGCGGATGACCTCAAGGCTGTCGGCACAGGAGATCGTCGCAGCGTGATAACGCCCGCGCGTCAGGCCGACGAGCCGGACGTCGCGTTCCACGATGATGGTTTCGGCGACCGTCGACACGCCCGGCAGCCCCAGGCGCGTGGCCACTTCGCCTGAGTTCATGGCCGACTTGCCCGACATGTAGGGGTCTTCGCAGTGATGCACGATCAGCGCCCCGAAGTCGCGCGCGTAGGCGAGCACGTTTTTCATCAGCGCCGTGTTGGCAATGCTCGCTTTGCCGTTCGAGAATGCAATGGCACCAGCCCGCTTGAGCAGGCCGATCTCGGTCATGTCGCGGCCTTCCAGCCCCTTGGTGATCGCCGCCATGGCGTGAATATGCACCTTGGCGTTGTCGCGGGCGCGCCGCTGCACGAAATCGACGAGCGCGACCTGGTCGATGACCGGGTTGGTATCGGGCATCACCACGATCGTCGTGACGCCGCCGGCCGCAGCCGCGACGCTGGCCGTCTTCAGGGTCTCCCGGTGCTCAGCGCCCGGTTCACCGACGAAAACCTGCGCGTCGACAAGGCCGGGGCACAACACGCGTCCCTGGCAGTCGACCACCGCGGCCCCGTTCGGTGCATTGCGCCGCAGGTGCACCCCCAGGTCGGCGATCAGTCCATCCTCGACGACGAGCCCACCCATCTCGTCGCGCCCACTGTCCGGATCGAGCAGGCGCGCGTTGATGAAGGCCTGCGGCGCGCGCGGCGGGCGGCGGCGATCAGGCGGCGGGCTCTTGGTCTCGCGACTCATGAGGCGGCTCCCGGCAACGTGAGCGCCACGGCCTCGAGCACCGCCATGCGTACCGCAACGCCCATCTCGACCTGTTCCCGGATGACGCTTCTCGGGCAGTCGGCGATCGTCGAGGCGATTTCGATCCCGCGGTTCATGGGGCCGGGGTGCATGACGATGGCGTCGGGCTTGGCGCGGGCGAGCTTTTCGTGATCGAGGCCGAAGAAGTGATAAAATTCCCGCTGCGAAGGCACGTACGAGCCCTCGAACCGTTCGAGCTGCAACCGCAGCATCATGACGACGTCGGCGTCCGTAATGCCCGCCCACATGTCGGTGAAGACCTCGGCACCCAGCCTCTCGGGCTGCGAGGGGAGCAGCGTCGACGGCGCGATGATGCGCACGCGGGCCCCTAGGGCATTCAGCACATTGATGTTCGATCGTGCGACGCGCGAATGCAGGATATCGCCGCAAATGGCGACCGTCAGCCCTTCGACGCGCCCCTTCGCCCGGCGTATGGTCAGCGCGTCGAGAAGGGCTTGCGTTGGATGCTGATGGGCCCCGTCGCCCGCATTGACGACCGAGCAATCGACCTTTTGCGACAACAGCTCGACGGCACCGGCCGCATGGTGACGCACGACGATGATATCGGGTCGCATGGCATTCAGCGTGACCGCCGTGTCGATGAGCGTCTCACCCTTGGAGATCGACGAAGCGGCCACGTTCATGTTCATCACGTCCGCGCCAAGCCGCTTGGCGGCAAGCTCGAAGGACGCCTGGGTCCGCGTCGAAGCCTCGAAGAACAGGTTGATGAGCGTGCGCCCACGCAGCAGGTCGCACTTTTTGTCCCGCTGGCGGTTCTGGTCGGCGGCCTTGTCGGCGAGATCGAGCAGGAAAACGATTTCCTGCGCTGTCAGCCCCTCGCAAGATAGGAGGTGGCGACGGCGGAATGGCGATTTGGGCGCGGCAGCAGATTTGCTCATCAAAATTGGTCTAATAGGGCCGCTCGTCGCGTTCGGCAATGGCCCGCCGCGGTGATCCCACTTTTTCTTTGTAGCTCCATCGCCGATAAGCGGTCATCACGAGCCAGCGGTTCGTCGATTCCTCTGGACCCGGAGCCTCACCCCATGACGAGCCCGCGCGGGGCACTCCAAAATGCGCCGCCTCCGTATGAGGACGTCAATCTCTACGCCAGCGATACCGCCTTGCAGGAGGCCGTCACGCGCGAGGGCGGCGCATATGCCGCACGCCGGCTCAACGCGTTCGGCATCGTCTGCGGCAGTTCGGAGGCCATGACGCGTGCCCGCCTCGCCGACGCTCATCCACCTTGTCTGACCAGCCACGACCGTTACGGTCGGCGGATCGACCGGATCGACTACCACCCGGCCTTCCACGACCTGATGCAGACCAGCGTGACCGAGGGGATCGTGGGCGAGCAGATCGACCGCATGGCACCCGCCACGCGCACGGCCAATCCGGGCCGTCAGGTTGCCCGCGCCGCAACCGTCTATCTCGCAGCGCAGATGGACCTGGGCCACCTGGCCAGCTTGTCGACGACCGCGGCGGCGCTGGCGGCGCTCGACGGTGTCGCTGGCCTGCCGGACGATTGGCCGGCGCTGGCAACCTCCCGCAGCTATGACCCCCGCCCTCTGCCGGTTGTCGACAAGCACCACATCCGGCTGGCCCTGGCGATTGGGGAACGCCACGCCGGAACCGACCTGCGCGCGGTGGCTACCCAAGCAGCCTCGCAACCCGATGCCCCCGACGACCGCGCCTTCCTGATCAGCGGACAAAAGTGGTATGTCACGGCTCCCTCCGCCGATGGGTGTCTCGTGCTGGCGCAGGCCCCCGCCGGTCCCTCCCTGTTTGTGGTTCAGCGGTTCGATCCCGATGGCGGCGGCAACGGATTGGAGATCACGCGGCTGAAGCGCATGGCGGGCGTCCGCTCCGAGGCGGCCGCCGAGGTGCGCTTCGATCGCGCGCTGGGCAGCCTCGTTGGTGCGCAGGGCGAGGGTGAGGCCCTGGTCGAGGCCATGCTGCTCCACCTGCGGCTCGATGCGTCGCTGGGTGCCACCGGCCTGATGCGTTCAGGCCTCGCCCACGCGCTGCATTTCGCCGAACACCGCTCGAGCCGGGGTCGGCGACTGATCGACCAGCCGGTGATGGGGGAGGTACTGTGCGATCTCGCCCTCGACGTGGAGGCGGCTGTTGCTTTGATCTTCCGTCTCGCGCGCGCGTTCGACCACACCGACGACCCACGCGCGGAGGCCTGGCGGCGGGTGATGACGCCGGCGAGTGCTTTTCTCGTCGGGCGTCTTGCGCCCAGCGTCCTGGCGGAATGCCTGGAATGTCACGGCAGCGATGCCTATGGCGATGAACTGCCGCTCGCGCGGTATGTGCGGGACGTCCAGGCACCCGGCCTCGCCCATGGGCCGGGCAACATCCTGGCCGTCGAGGTTCTCTCGACGCTGCAACGCGCACCGGAGGCCGTTGCGACCGTGATGGAGGATTTGCAACTGGCGTGCGGGGAGGACCCATACCTTTTGGCCGCCCACGCCCGGCTGGAGCGCATCCTGTGCGAGCCGCGACTGCTCGACCGGCGCGGTCGCGATCTCGCCGCTTCGCTGGCGGTCCTGGCGGCAGGCACGCTCCTCAGGGCCCATGCCCCGCCCGCGATCGCCGACGCCTACATCGCAACGCGGCTCGGCAGCCAACCGCGGCAGGCATACGGACAGGCCATCGACTGGGCCGACCGCGATGCCATCTTGGCCCGCGCGACACCCAACCGCTGAGCGGGTGCCGACACGTGCCGTGGGTGCCACGCGCTCACAGCGGGCATGCGCCGCGCTTTGCCTTGCCAGCCTCAGCCTTTGGACTTGGCATGTGTTTCGCCCGCGTCCGCAGTGCGGAACGACGCAATGAGCGACTGGAGTGCGGCGATCAAAACCTCGCGCTCACGCTTTGGAAGAGCTTCGAGCAGCCGGGCATTTGTGGCATCGACTATCGGGCGCGCCTTCTTCAGCGCGCGCTCGCCCTCGGCGGTCAACTGGATCGCATACATCCGGGCGTCCTGGCGCGTCCGGCGTCGCGCCAGAAGGCCACGATCCGTGAGCCGACGCACGATATCGGCGAGCGTCGACCGGTCGATGCCGGTCTGGTCGACCAGCGTCGTCTGACTGGGGTCCTTGTTGAGCGCGACTGTCTTGAGCACCTCGAACTGTCGCGGGGTCAGCTCGATGCCGTCCAAGTGCGCAGTGAAATGCTCATCGGCGCACTGTCCGGCGCGATGCAGCAGGTGCATCAGCGACGGCGTTTCACGAGAGTGCGGCGCATGTGCTGCCCTGGTGGGTGACGTACTCAAGGCGTTGGCCTCCGTCGTGATGCCCGAACGTATAGGTTTCGTGATGACGCCAACGCTGCCTGGGCGTGCGGCGGATCACGTCACGAGTGGAAACATCGCTCACCGGGCCCGGGGCAAGGCCATGCTCGCTCGCGTTTGCCCGCAGAACCGCCCCTGCGGAGCCAACGGCCGCATACGCCGCTTCATACCCGCAATGGCGGCAAGGGTCCGTCGCCGCTGATGACCGCGCGGGCCCGCGAGAAATGATCCCGCCTTATCGTCATGACGAGCACGCCAGCGGCGACGGCGATGAAGGCGAGGGGGTGATAGAACCAGGCCAGCCCGGCGATGGCATAGTAGAACGCGCGCAGCCCGTGATTGGCATGCTCGCCTACGATGCCGAGAAGCCGTGCGGTGGCTAAGGCGTGGGCTTCGCGCTTGGCCGCGTCGGGCGAATCGTAAGGCGGCGTCGCGCCGACCATGATCAGCACATAGTGCGACAGCCGGAAGGCCCAGGCGAACTTGAAAAAGGCGTAGACCATCACCGCCATGAGGAACAGAACCTTCAGCTCCCACAGCACAGGCGGCGTGGCGGCCGCATAGGGCAGGCTTGCGACGATCTGGCGGGCGGTCTCCCCGGAGCCGAGCAGGGCGGCCAGCCCGCCGATCGTGAGGGCGCTCGTCGAGGCGAAGAAGACGTTGGCGTTGCTGAGCCAGCCGATGAGCTGCGCATCGAAAATGCGAACCTCGCGGTTGGCCATCTCGCGCATCCACATTTCGCGCTTGATCTGCACGGCCGTGTTGATGCTGCGCTCGCGAATGTGCGGCAGCCGCAGCACGAGATCGTAACCGCGCACGACGAAGACGAACCAGATCATGGCGAGGATGTCGACAAGATAGTCCTGGATCGCCATGGTCAGCCTCGAGCCTCCGCGTGGTTTCGCCCGAGCGAGCCTGCGGGCAGCCACCTTGTCAAGCCCGTGTTCGGATGCCGACGCGCGCTCTGCCTGCCTGCCGGCTCAGGTAAACAGCCACGATGTCACGTCGGCGCGGCGGGCCAAATCGCTCATGTCGAGCTCCAGGCGGGCCAGCGCGCGATGGGTGATCGTCTCGGGCAGCCACTTCGCCCCGCCCTTGGCGGACCGATAGGCGGCCAGCAGGTGCCGCCAGCGTGCAGTGTTGAGCGCCCGCTCCGGGGCCAGCATCGGCGGCAGGCGCTTCAGACCCTGCTGCTGGCCCAGCCAGGCGTGCGCGGCCTGCCAGACTTCCAGGGAGGCCGGCATGTTGTGGCGGGCCTTGAGCTGCGTGATCGACAGCACGCCGGCCTCGCGCGGGTGCGGGCCGATCTCGAGCGTCGCGACGCGCGTCGTACCGCGCCGCACCGAGAACAGCCGGCAGCGGTCCCGGGAGAGCCGGTCGGCGTATTGGTCCGCGCAGTTCTGCATTGCGCGGGCCTCGTCCAGGATCGCGGAATACTCCGTCAACGGCACGAAGCTCAAGCCCATGACTTCGCCGGGCTCCAGCCATGGGTCGGGCAGGATGCCCGACTCGAGCTGGATGACCAGGCGCAGCCGGTTGAACCAGCTCTTGGCCGCGCAGAGCGCGGTATCGAACGAGAGTTCCGGCCGCCACGGCACTGCGATCAGGGAGGCGGCCTCCGTCTCCGCCGCGCCCGAATGCCATGCGTAGGCGGCGAGCAGCGCAAACAGCCGCTCCGCCTCCCCGTGCTCCGCGTGCAGGCGCTGCTGCGCCAGCCATATGGCGAATTCGTCATGGGCCGCATGCGCCCCGAAGGCCACGGCTTCCAGCCAGAAAGCGCCATGCGCCCCCGCCTCCGGGATGCGGCTCGCGATCCGGCGCGCAAAGGTCTCGCCTGCCGGCAGGTCCGGCAGCGGTCCTTCGAACAGTTCCGGCGGCAGGCGGCGCAGCCACCATGGAACGTCGAGCGCGCGGGCGACTGCCTTGAGTTGCGCTCCGGCCAGGACAAGTTCCAAGGCGGCTTCGTGTTGCGCCGGCGGGCGCTGTCGCGCCGCGATCACGTGGACCACGGCGGGAAAGGTCTGGGCGAGGTCGGCGAAGCGGGGCGATAGCCGCACCAGCCGCCGGAGTTCGCGGCGCACGCGCGAGTCGAACCGACCGATCTGGGCCTCGTCGAGGCTGTCCACTTTCGGCAGCCGCCGCGATGTGCGCTTCGGCTCCGTCTGTTTGAGGTTCGAGGTGCGCACGGTCATCGACGCCACTCCCATCACAGGTGCTCAGACAGCATGTGCCGGCCGCGCATTGAGCCGAGCATCTCTATCGCCGAGCAATGGGGCGTAGGTTCGACCGGCGCAGGGCAAACTCAGGCCCGACGCTCGTGCGCCGTCGAGATTGGCGTATCGGGACACCTGGCAGCGCACGAGTAGCCGCGCGCTGACCAAGCCTGTGAGATGGCGTCGGTCGCCTGTCACAAGAAGCGCATGCGATCGAGCGCCCCTTGCAGGATGATCGTAGCGGCGACCTTGTCGATGACTTCCGCCCGCCGTCGGCGCGACTGGTCGGCGTCGATCAGCATCCGTTCCGCCGCCGCCGTCGTCAGCCGCTCGTCCCACAGCAGGATCGGCAGCGGCGACAGGCGGTTGAGATTGCGGGCGAGTGCGCGGGCCGATTGCGCCCGGGGACCGGAACTCCCGTCCAGATTGACCGGCAAGCCGATGACCAGCCCCCCCACGCCCAGCGTGTGGGCGCGCTCCAGCAGCCGAGCCGCGTCGGCCGTGAACTTGGTCTTGCGGATCGTTTCGAGCGGCGAGGCGATGGTCAAGGTGACGTCGGACAGGGCCAGGCCCAGCGTCTTGGTGCCCGGATCGACGCCGATCAGCCGCGCACCCGGCGGGATGAGCGGAATGAAGACCACGACGTCGTCCAGCGTCACGCCGGCTGCCGCGACGCTCTCGTTGGGTTCGGTCATCGGGCGGGCTCTTCGGGTTGTTGGCAGTTCATGTCTGCGTATACTCCGCTGCGGCACGGCGAGCGCGTCAATTCGACCAACCGATCACGAGGCAGTCTCCCATGAAGATCATTTGGTATGGCCACTCCTGTTTTCGCGTGGAGACGGGCCGCAGCGTAATTTTGATGGACCCGTTCCTGACGGGGAACCCGACATTCGAAGCCCTGGGGCTGGCCAGGCAAGCCGCGTGGGAAGGCGTGACGCACGTCCTCGTGACCCACGGCCATGGCGACCATGTCGGCGATACGGTTGCCATCGCGCAGGCGACGGGGGCCCGGGTCGTGACGAATTATGATCTGCTGATGTGGCTCGTCAGGCAGGGCGTGACGAATTTCGATCCCATGAACACCGGCGGCACCACGGACCAGAGCGACTTCAAGGTCAGCCTCGTGCGCGCCGATCATTCCGCCGGCCTCGTCGAGATGGACGTCGGCTTCCCGCTCGGTTCCGCCAATGGCGTGGTCGTCACGCCCGAAACCGGTCCGACCCTGCTTCACATGGGCGATACCGACATCTTTTCGGACATGGCGCTGATCAACGAAATCCATGCGCCGAACATCGGCTTTGTCCCCATCGGCGATCGCTTCACGATGGGCGCGCGGACAGCCGCCATGGCGTGCCAGCGGTTTTTCGCGTTCGATGCCATTTTCCCCTGCCACTATGGGACATTCCCGCTCCTAGATGCGACGGCCGACCGCTTCATCGCGTTGATGGGTGCACAGAAGGTGATCGTGCCGCGCGCTGGCGAGGCGGTGATCCTGTGATGCATGACCCCACCCTCATGTGGCGATCGGCCTTGCGGCTGCGTGTTCTGCTCGCCCTGCTGCTCGCCACCCTGTCGTGGACGCCCGCGGCACTGGCCCAGTCTCCGGGGCCAGCGTCTCGAGCGGCGACCGTGAGCGACCCGGCGGCACCGACTCGCATCACCATCGGTGCTTATGTGAACGACATCCAGGCCATCGACCTGAGAAGCCATTCCTATGTCATCGACCTCTATGTCTGGTTCCGCTGGACGAAGACGGACCTCGATCCCGGCAAGACCTTCGAATTCATGAATATGTTCAACCCCAACGATCACACCCGCACGCGTATCTACGACGAACCGGTCGCCCAGCCCGATGGGTCGAAGTATCTGCTCTACCGTCACCAGGGAGCGTTCTCGACCAAGTTTCCGGTCGGGCGCTATCCCTTCGACAGTCAGGTGCTGCAGGTCGCCATCGAGGATGCCGACATGGGCTCGGACGAGTTGCGCTACGTGGTGGACAGCCTCACCATCAATCCGGCGATCAGCCTGCCGGGATACGTAGTCGGCGAACCCAAGCTGGAGGTGCGCGACACCCCATACGCGACGGCGTTCGGTGATCTGGCAGAAAGCGACGTGTCGGCCTATTCACGGGCCATGATCACGATCCCCATCGCACGGCCGTGGCTCTCGGGTGCCGTCAAGACGCTGTTGCCGGTGTTTCTCATCATCATGTGCGCGGCCGCCGCGCTCCTGCTGGAACCCCAACATGTGGAAGCCCGCATCGGCCTCTCCATCACTGCTTTGTTGACGCTCGTAGCCCTGCAATTCGCTGCTTCCGGCATCCTGCCCGAGGTTGGCTATCTGCTCATGCTCGACCAGATCTACATCGCCTCGTATGCGTTCATCCTGATCGTCATCGGGATCATCGTCGCAAGCACCGACAATCAGGCTCTCGCCGGCGACCACGGCGCGGCGACCGCGAGCACAGCGCGGCGGCGAATGTCGGCCGCGGCGGCTGTCACACTCTATGCGGGCGCTGTCGCGTTGATCATCGGGCTGAACATGATCGGCAACTGAACAGGGGCGACTTATGCCTTGAGGCGATAGCCCGTGCGGAAAATCCACCAGATGACGCACAGGCAGGCCCCCATGAACGCCAGCGTCATTCCCAGGCTGACCCACACGTTGACGTCGGAAATTTCATAGAAGCTCCACCGGAATCCGCTGATCAGGTAGACGATCGGATTGAACAGGCTGACCGTCTGCCAGGCGGGCGGCAGCATGCTGATCGAATAGAAGGTGCCCCCCAGGAACGTCAGTGGCGTGAGGACCAGGAGGGGGACCACTTGTAGCTTTTCAAACCCATCGGCCCACACGCCGATGATGAAACCCAGCAGGCTGAAAGAGAGCGCCGTCAGGATCAGAAAGAGCAGCATCAGCAGCGGATGCGCAACGCGAACGTCGACGAACAGACTGGCGGTCGCCAGGATGATCAGGCCCAGGATCACCGATTTTGTCGCCGCCGCACCGACATAGCCGATGACGATCTCGACGGGTGAAACGGGGGCCGACAGGATCTCGTAGATCGTTCCGGTGAACTTCGGAAAATAGATGCCGAATGAGGCATTCGCCGTGCTCTCCGTGAGTAACAGGAGCATGATGAGCCCCGGCACGATGAAGGCTCCGTAGCTGACGCCGTCGATGGTTGGGATGCGCGAGCCGATGGCGGCCCCGAAAACGATGAAATAGAGCGAGGTCGACAGCACCGGCGACAGGATCGACTGGAGCAGCGTGCGGCCCCAGCGCGACATCTCGAACTGGTAGATCGCTCCGATGGCGCGTAGGTTCATGCTGTCTGCCTCACCAGATCGACGAAGATGTCCTCGAGCGAACTTTGCGTGGTCGCCAGATCGAGGAATTGGATACCGGCATCGCGCAGTTCCGCCAGCAGGGTCGTGATGCCCGTCCGTTCGGCGCGCGTGTCGTAAGTGAAGATGAGCGAGCGCCCGCCATCGCCCAATTCGAGCCGATGCCGCGACAGCGCCGACGGGATGGCGGCGAGGGGCTCGGCAAGCTGCAGCACGAGTTGCTTTTTGCCGAGCTTCCGCATCAGCTCGGCCGTGCTCTCGATGAGGATTATTTCGCCCCTGTTGATGACGCCGACCCGGTCGGCCATCTCCTCCGCCTCCTCGATGTAGTGGGTCGTCAGGATGATGGTGACGCCGTTGTCACGCATGGCGCGGATGACGGCCCACATGTCGCGGCGCAAGGCCACGTCGACGCCGGCGGACGGCTCGTCGAGGAACAGGATCGTCGGCTCGTGCGCCAGGGCTTTCGCGATCAATACCCGCCGCTTCATCCCGCCCGACAGCGTCATGATGCGGGCGTCCTTCTTGTCCCACAGCGACAGTTGCCGCAGCAGGCGCTCGATCAACGCGGGGTCGCGAGGCTTGCCGAACAAGCCACGGCTGAACGATACGGTCGCCCACACCGTCTCGAACATGTCGGTGGCAAGTTCCTGGGGAACGAGGCCGATCATGGCCCGGACGGTGCGAAAGTCGCGGACGTGGTCCAAGCCAGCGACGGTCACTGAGCCAGACGTAGGGTTGAGAATGCCGCAGATGGTGCCGATGAGGGTCGTCTTGCCGGCACCATTGGGTCCGAGCAAAGCAAAGATTTCGCCCTTCTCGATGTCCAGGTCGACGCTCTTCAGGGCCTGGAAGCCCGAGGCATAGGCCTTCGACAGGCCTTTGACGGAGATGATGGGTGCCATGCTATATCGCTCTGCGGAAGGCGGCGGTTGCAGCGCTCGGTCGAGCCGGGCAGCGGGGCGGGGTTGTAGCACATCGGGCGGCGCTGTCGCCGGCCCGTTGCGCGAGGCCGCGATTGGTGACCTGGGAGACCGGAGGCTTGTCATGACGGCGAATGAGGCGCGCGGCACGCGGGAAACCGCTCGCCTGCACCGGCTGGAGCAGGCATTGCGCGATAACCTCAAGAAGCGCAAGGCACTGTCGCGCGAGCGCGAGACTGGGGCACGCGATCAGGGAGCGGGTGACTCGCCCGATGTGAGCCCGTCCACGGCCCAAGGCGATGAGGGACCGGGAGAGGCGGGCAGGCGAGCTGCGGACTGACCGCTTCCCCCTGCCATGTCGTCACGCGACAGGCCTTGCAGGCGCAACCGGCGGTCGCTAACTGGGGCGCGCGAATCGCCGGCCGTTGCGTGTAGAAACGTCCTCGCGCGGCTGTCCGGCAGCCGGAACTGTCCCGCAGCCAACCCTTACGAGAGGCACCATGGATCGCATCAAGATCATCGGCGGGCGCAAGCTCGAGGGCATCATCCCGATCTCGGGTGCCAAGAACGCCGCCCTGCCGCTGCTGATCGCGAGCCTGCTGACGGCCGACCGCCTCACTTTGAAGAACGTTCCCAACCTGGCCGACGTCAATCTGTTGGTGCGCATCCTGCGCAACCATGGCGTCGACCTTGCCGTCGACGGCAAGCGGGCCGGCCCGATGATGCACCTGGGCGATACGTTCCACCTCACGGCCCGCGATATCGTCGATACCACGGCCCCCTATGAAATGGTCTCGCGCATGCGGGCGAGCTTTTGGGTGCTGGGCCCGATCCTGGCACGCATGCACCAGGCGCGCGTCTCCCTGCCCGGCGGTTGCGCCATCGGGACACGGCCCGTCGATCTGCATCTGTCGGGTCTGAAGGCCCTCGGGGCCGAAATCGACATCGACCGCGGCTATGTCGTGGCCAAGGCCCCCAAGGGCGGCTTGATCGGCAACCGCGTGAGCTTTCCCAAGGTCTCGGTCGGGGCGACGCACAACGTGCTGCTGGCGGCTGTCATGGCTCGGGGTGAGACCGTGATCGAGAATGCCGCACGCGAGCCCGAGGTCGGCGACGTCGCCCAGTGTCTGGTGAAAATGGGGGTCGCCATCGAGGGGATCGGCTCATCGACGTTGCGCATCCAGGGCCGCGACCGGCTCGAGGGGGCTGTCCACACCGTCCTGCCCGACCGGATCGAGACGGGGACGTTCGCATTTGCCGTGGCGGCGACGGGCGGCGACGTCATGCTGGAAGGAGCGCGCGCCAGCGACCTCCAGAACGCACTCGACATCCTGGCGCAAACCGGAACCCGGGTCGACGCCACCGCCACGGGCATTCGCGTGCACCGCAACGGCACCGCCATCGAGCCGGTAACTGTGGAGACCCAGCCCTTCCCCGGCTTCCCGACCGACCTCCAGGCGCAGATGATGGCCCTGATGACGCGCGCCCATGGCACGAGCGTGATCCGCGAGACGATCTTCGAGAACCGCTTCATGCACGTGCAGGAACTCGCGAGGCTCGGGGCCGATATCCAGCTTCACGGCGATACGGCGACCGTCAAGGGCGTATCCGTTCTGCGCGGAGCCCCGGTCATGGCGACCGACCTGCGCGCTTCGGTCTCCCTCGTCATTGCCGGACTGATGGCCGAGGGCGAGACGGTCATCAACCGCGTTTACCATCTCGATCGCGGCTTCGAGCGTCTGGAGGAGAAGCTTTCCCGCTGCGGGGCCGACATCGAACGGTTGTCGGCCGCCTGAACCACCCACCGCACCAGACCCTGTCCCGTCAGCCCGTGTCGTTCAGGTCGCGAAAGTCGTTCAGTGCCCGCCGCAGAATGAGACGAATCTCGCGATCACGACACTAGGGTCCATGCGGGGCCGCAGTTGCCATTGCTGCGGCCTGCCGCTATCACTCTGCGCTCGTGCGGACTGGCCTGACGGCTCGAACCGCTGGTGTTTCATGGGTTGAAGCGACGGCATGCCGGATCTGAAACTGATCGCGCTCGATGCCGATGACCTCGGCGTTCTTTCTGCGCATCTTCAGGATGCGGTCGTGCGCTTGGGCGATGTCGTATATGAGACGCCGAACCGCCGCTTCGCCATGTTGCTCAATCGCTTCGACTGGGTGGAGGCGCACGGCAAGCGGTTGCCCGGCCGCTATGCCCGCCGCCGGTCCGGACTGAGGTTCGAGCGCGTATCCAAGGTTCGCAGCGTCGGCATTGATCGAGCGGATTCGACCCGCGTCTTGGCGCTTCTCGCGGTGAGCTTCACCCCAGCGGAGCCGCCATCGGGCCGCATTACGCTTCACTTCTCCGGCGGTCCGATGATCGAACTCGACGTCGAATGCATCGAGGGCGAGCTGCGCGACCTCGGAGCGGCATGGCAGACGGTCGCCAAGCCGCGCCATCCCGACGGCAAGGGCGGCTGACGGCAGGACACAGCGGCCCCAGGGCCGAGACACGAGGGAGCCCGCCGACGCGGGAAGTGCTAGCGCATGGCAAAACGGCTCGTTCAGGCTTCGGGTGATTTCGAAGTCGCTTTCTCCCGGCTGCTCGGCGAAAAGCGTGAGGTTTCCGCCGGCGTCGACAGCGTGGTGGCAGGTATTGTCGCGGACGTGCGCGGGCGCGGCGATGCCGCTCTGATCGAGTTCTCGGAGCGCTTCGACGCAGTCGATTTGCGGCAGACCGGAATAGCCGTCACAGCTGCCGAGGTCGATACTGCGGTCGCGAGCTGCAGCGGCGAGACCCTGGCGGCGTTGCGTCTCGCCCATGAGCGGATCATCGCCCATCATCGTCGCCAGCTTCCAGAAAGCCGCCGCTACACCGACGATCTGGGCGTCGAGCTGGGCGACCGGTGGACGGCCGTGGAGTCGGCCGGGCTCTACGTCCCGGGCGGGCTTGCCTCCTACCCGAGTTCGGTCCTGATGAATGCAGCACCTGCCAAGGTCGCCGGTGTCGAACGCATCGTGATGGTGGTGCCGACGCCCGGCGGCGTCTTGAACCCGCTGGTTCTGGCGGCCGCCCGCCTCGCTGGGGTCAGCGAAATTTATCGCGTCGGCGGGGCCCAGGCCGTGGCCGCGCTCGCCTATGGGACGCAGACGATCGCTCCCGTGGCCAAGATCGTCGGGCCTGGCAACGCCTATGTCGCGGCAGCCAAGCGGCAGGTCTTCGGTACGGTCGGGATTGATTCGATCGCTGGCCCTTCGGAGGTTCTCGTCATCGCCGACAGGAACAACGACCCCGAATGGATCGCCGCCGATCTGATCGCTCAGGCCGAACACGATACCGCCGCCCAGTCCATTTTGATGACGGACGATGCGGCCTTTGCCGACAAGGTCGAGGCCGCCGTCGGGCGTCAACTGGCCAGCCTTCCGCGCGGCACGATCGCCAGCGAAAGCTGGGACGTTTTCGGTGCCATCATCATCTTGCGCACCCTGCAAGACGCGCCCCCCCTCGCCGACCGCCTCGCCGCCGAGCATCTGCAAATCGCCACCGGCGATGCAGAAGGGCTGGCCCAGCGCATTCGCAACGCCGGCGCGATCTTCATCGGGGCCCATACGCCAGAAGTGATCGGCGATTACGTCGCCGGCTCCAATCACGTCCTGCCGACGGCCCGCTCGGCGCGGTTTTCATCGGGACTGGGCGTCCTCGACTTCATGAAGCGGACGTCGCTGCTGAAGCTCGATCCGAGCGCCCTTGAACGGTTGGGCCCGGCAGCCATGACGCTGGCCCGCGCCGAAGGGCTGGAAGGCCACCGCCGGTCGGTCGAGGTTCGACTTTCTGGTCCACGGCGCGCGATGGAGTGATCCGATGTCCGAGTTCGCCCCGTCGCCGACATTGCGCTCGCGGCTTTACGCCGTGCGGCTGGACGAGACGTCGATTGCCCGGTCCAACAACACGATCGAGCACGAGCGCGAGGTCGCGATCTTCGACATCCTGGAATCCAACGAGTTCAAACTGACCGGTCACGACAGCGGGCCCTACAGCCTTGCGCTCGGCTTGGCCGACGACCGCCTAGTCATGACCGTCGGTAACGAGACCCAGGACGCCATTGCCGTCATGCAGTTCGCGCTGACGCCCTTCAAGCGGATCATCAAGGACTATTTCCTGATCTGCGACAGCTACTACGAGGCGATCCGCTCGGCTCCCCCCTCGCGTATCCAAGCCATCGACATGAGCCGCCGGAGCCTGCACGACGAGGGCAGTAAGCTGCTGGCCGAACGGCTGGACGGCAAGGTCAGCGTGGATTTCGACACGGCACGGCGACTATTCACACTCATCTGCGCCCTTCACTGGAAAGGCTGAGCCGTGGATGCGGACCGGGGCGACAAGCCCCAGGCGGTCTTGTTCGCCTGCAGCCTCAATGCCGTCCGTTCTCCAATGGCCGCCGGTATCCTGGGCCATCTGGCGCATGGCAGGATCCGCGTGGCATCGGCTGGCGTGCGCGCCGGACTGCCCGATCCCCTGGCTGCCCGCGTCATGCGCGAAATCGGCGTCGATGTGTCCCGCCACAAGCCGTGCGCCATCCGCGACCTGGACGATCCCGACTTCGACCTCGTCGTGACGCTGTCCCCGGAAGCCCACCATCAGGCCCTGGAATTGACGCGCACACTGCCCGTGCGCGTCGAGTACTGGCCGA
Organism: Hyphomicrobiaceae bacterium; assembly: GCA_033765285.1. Classification (GTDB taxonomy): domain Bacteria; phylum Pseudomonadota; class Alphaproteobacteria; order Rhizobiales; family Hyphomicrobiaceae; genus Filomicrobium. The sequence continues at coordinate 42,684 of JANRIE010000061.1, forward strand.
CGCTCGACGCCACGATCCTGCGTGGTGAGGCGAGCGAGGAGCAAATCCTGGCGAATTACCGTGTCGTCCGCGACCACCTTTTCCGCCGGATCAAGCAGCGGTTCGGGTTCGACGGCGGCGTCAGCGTCTGAACGTCGCCGGGGTGGCCTATGAGCTGGCTGGCGGGTGCAGGCCCACGATGAACCAGGTTTCCTGGAGGCCTACGCCCTTGATGTCGATCTGGCCGTGGCGCTCCAGGGTGAACACGCCAGCCAGGCGCTGGCGGCACGCGGGGCAGACGAGAATGCGCCCGGGCTGCGACTTGTTCTCCAGCCGGGCGGCAAGGTTCACCGCATCTCCCCAGATGTCGTAAGAGAACTTGCGCGTGCCGATGATGCCGGCCATGACCGGCCCGCTCGCCAGTCCAACACGCATGCGGATGTCGTGGCCGGTCTCCGCCTGCACGCGCTCCACCGCCTCGAGCATCGCCAACCCCATCCGTGCAAGCCGCTCGGCATGATCGCCTACGGGCTCTGGCACGCCGGCTGCCGCCATATAGGCATCGCCGATCGTCTTGATTTTCTCGACGCCGTGGTGGGCGGCCAGGGCATCGAAGTCCGACACCAATCGGTTGAGCAGAGCCACGATACGGACAGCACCCAGTTCGCGCGAAAGGGAGACGAAGCCAGAAACATCGGCGAACAGGATCGAGGCTTCGGGAACCGTATCGGCGATGGGTTCACCGGGTCGCTCCTTCAGCCTCTCCACGACGTTGTCGGGCAGGATGTTGCGCAGCAGCGCGTCCGTCTCTGCTTTGGCCGCCTCGGCCAGCGAGAAGGCATAGTACACCGTCGCCGCGATCAGCGCGCCAGTGGTCACGGCCGCCTGCATATAGATGCTGTCGATGACGTCACGTGGAGCCTTGATGATGGCGTGCTCCGGGGGGAAGGCGAACCAGGCGATGGTTTGCAACCCGATGGCGACGAGGACGAGGGGCACGATGATCCGCCAGCGCTCGACGCCGAACACCACGAACAGAGCGGCCGCAGCGATGAAGTATTGGAGGTGGATGCCGGCATCCCGGCCGAGGTAGCGCGTGAACAGGAGCAGCGCGATGAACTCGGCGAGGATGATGATGGAGGCCCCCGCCAACTCGCCATACCGGTGCGAGAACGGCACGGCGACCGCCATCAGGACGAGCGCCGAGTTGAGGTAGATGACCGGCGCATAGGTCGCAAAATCCATGAACGTGTGCTGGATCGCATAGCCGAGGGTGGAGGCCGCGATCAGGTAGGCGATCAGGTTCATGACGACGAGACGGCGGCGGACGTCAGGCCGATAGCCCGCGGTGCCGGCGCGCGCCAGCTTCCGCATCAGGCGGCCGATGGCCGGACCACGCGAGCGGTGGCGGTGCCCGTGCCTGCCGCGGTCTGAGTCGGCTGGCCCCGGCCGTTCGGCGGAGAGGCGGGCGTCGAGGCGGCTCTCGGTGTTGGTCATGACCGGGCGAGCGATGCTGAGGGTTATCGGGTCGATGCCGAAAACAATGGTCGACAAGTCTACCGAGCGCCATGGCCGACGTGAGGCGGCCCATCGCGAAATTCGTTCCGAGCGCGCTGCGGAACAAAACGAATTTCATGATCACGACACTAGATGGCGGCGGCCTCCTCCAACTCCTCGATGGCGCAGATGATCGACTGGGTACCGCGCCGGATTGCCCCGCTCGCCTCCAGGAGCGACAGAGCCGTGTTCACCTTCGGCCGGCTGGCGCCGATCAACAGAGCCAACTCGCTTTGGGACATCGTGAAGGACACTTCGACCTCGCCCTCGTCGGCCTCGGGATCCTTGGCCCGGGCAGCGGCGAGAAAAAACCGGGCCAGCCGAACCTCGATGGGGCAGAGCGCGATCGACTCGAGCTGCTGGTCGGCCTCTCGGATGCGCGCGCAGAGGAAGTTCATCATCGCCCGCGTGATCCCGGCGTCTTTTTCCAGCAGCCTCTGGAACGCACCGCGCGACAGGGTGTAAGCGGTTGTCTTGGTGACCGCCGTCGCGTCGGCCGAGCGTGCCCCACCGTCGATCATGGCGATTTCTCCGAACAGCGAGCCGCGTTCTGCGTGCGCGAATGACAATTCACGACCCTCCGCCGTCAGAACCGAAAGCCGCACGCGACCATCGGCGACGAGGTAGACGTCCCGGCCCTCGTCGCCCCGGCCGAAAATCACCTGTCCTGCGTCGAACGTGACTTCGCGCATCTCCTGTGCGATCGCCCGACAGCCGGCATCGTCGACATCTGCGAACACCTTGGTCTCCGCCAGGAGACGGGGAAGATCGACTTTGGCGCTCATGCCTGTCCTCGCCATAGTTTTCGTGCTTGCCGCACGCCGTGTTCGAATTTATCGAGACTTCGCAGCGCCGTGGCAATGGATTTGTCGCGAGATGACGGGCATCGGTCCGGACGAGCGCTTGCCATCTCGGGTTATGGTTTGCATTCTCCCGCAGCGGCAGGCCACGACGTTTCCCCGCACGAGGTTCGAGCGCATGAATTCGCCGAGAACAGGCATACTGTCCGTGCTGAGCCGGACCGATGGGCCGCGCCGGGATACGCTCCGGCGGGAACTGGCACGGCATCGGCCGGCTGAGCCACGCGAGGCGCAGCGCCCGAAGCTGGTCCTGGCCAGCGGCAGCCCGCGCCGGCTGACCCTGCTGGCCCAGGTCGGCATCACGCCCGATGCACTCCGCCCGGCGTCGATCGACGAAACGCCGCGTCGGGGCGAGATGCCGCGTGGCCTCGTGCAGCGGCTGGCCCGCCAGAAGGCCGAGGTGGCCCGTGACCAGATCGCCAACGACAAGGATATCGCCGACGCCTTCGTGCTGGCCGCCGATACCATCGTCGCGGTCGGCCGCCGCATCCTCATGAAGCCGCAGTTTCTCGAGGAAGCCGTGCAGTCTCTGCAACTTTTGTCCGGCCGCACACATCACGTCATGACCGGCGTCTGCCTCGTGACCCCCGACGACCGTACGCGGATCAAGGTGATCGAGACCCGGGTTCGCTTCAAGCACCTCTCGCGCGCCGAGATCGAGGCCTACATCGCCTCCCGCGAGTGGCGGGGCAAGGCGGGTGGCTATGCCATTCAGGGACTGGCCGGATCGTTCGTGCAGAAAATCGTCGGCTCTTACACCAATGTCGTCGGTCTGCCGCTGACCGAGATCGTCGGCATGCTGGCTGGCGAGGGTATACCCGTGCATTACAATTGGATCCGGGCCGCCGGATCGGAGGACGACTGATCGCGACCCCTTCAGGAGACGACGAGACGTGAGGTCTAACGGACGACACGGCAGCAAGGCAGATGGCGACGGCAAGGGGGGTGCCACCTGCCCGATGTGCCACCGCCCGACGGAGACCGCTTTCCGGCCGTTCTGCTCTAAACGATGCGCCGACGTCGACCTTTCGAAGTGGTTGTCGGGGGTGTACGCCATCCCTGGCGATGTCGACTCAGACGAGGACGGCACCGCTTCTGGAGATGCTGAGGCCGCCGCAGCAGGCCGGTCGGGCACCGCGACCGACGACGGACGCGACTGAAGTGCGGTCGGTGAGCACATAAGCGTCACCGGCCCGGTCCGTTGCAGGTGCCCCAGCGGCACCAACAGGCGGGACGCCGCTACGCGATACGTCTTGCACTTCAGTTGGGTGTTATCTATAAGGCCCGTCTCTGCCGATCGGCAGATACGCCGACTTTCCGCCCAGGTAGCTCAGTTGGTAGAGCACGTGACTGAAAATCACGGTGTCGCTGGTTCGATTCCGGCCCTGGGCACCACTGCCTTTTTTTTGCGAGCAAAAACAAGGGAATTCTTCTGGTGGGAAACGGCAGCGCCGCCGGGGTGGGAAAGATGGCGCATGCCGTCTGCGGCCAGACGATCTCGGTTTGCCGCTTGGGTGTAGCGCTCGGCGTGGCGGAGTGACTGCCAGCCGAAGATGGCCATGAGCTGCTGTGTCGAGGCGCCCGCCTCTGCCGCCCGCACAGCGCCGGCCTTGCGCAGGCCGTGCGCCGAGCACTGCGGCAGGCCGGCCTCGCGGCAGCGGTCCCGGAACCAGTTGCCGAACGAATCTCCGGACGCCCACGGCTGGCCGCGCCCGCTTACCAGATACGTCAGATCCCCGCACGGCCCGCGCACGATCGCGGCGGCCAGCTCGGGCAGGATCGGCAGAGTCAGCGTCATCGCTCGGCTGCCGCCCTTCACGGGGCGGAACATGAGGCACGGGCCGTCCTGCGTCTCCCGGACGTGCTGGCGTCCGAGGCGGATCGCGTCGGAGCGGCGCACGCCCGTCAGCAGCATCAGCGTCAGGGCGAGGCGCGCAGGGCTGCCTTCCGGGTGTCGCGCCTCGAATTGGCGGACCTCCTCCGGCGACCACGTGTGGAATCCGCCCGAACCGGTGCGGATGTAGGCGACATCGCGGGCTGGATTGACGGTCACGCCCGGCCGCTCGTCGTCGAGAGCCCACGCGTAGACGGATCGCAGCGCCTTGACGCGCGCGTTACCTGTCTCTGGTGCGCTCGTCGCGCAGCGGTCGCGCAACGCCTTGATGGTGCGGGTCGTGACGTGCTCGATCGGAATGTCGCCGATGCGGTCGCCGTCTGGCGCGACTGTCTTGACCGGCTCCCGGCACGCGGCCTCGATCACGAGACGGCGGACGCGCTGCGTGCGCTGGGCCAGGCGGCGATAGGGCGGGCTGCCAAAATACGCGACGCACAAGCTGCGCAGCGTGCCGTGACGCGGCGTCTCTGGCTGGATCGTCTCGCCGGCCTCGGAGGCTGCCAGAAGCCGCTCGTAGGCGGCCAGGAACGCGGCGGAGCCGACGGGCTCGGTCATCCTGATCTTCCGGTGCCCGCGCCCGCGCCAGAAGTACACGCGCACGGTGCCGTGGCGGCTCACGTCCTCGTAGACGTGGCGATAGCGGATGGGGGCGCGCATGGCGTCGGTCCCGGTCAAACGGTGGCGCTCCAGCGGTCGGACTGGCCGCCGGCCGTGGCTGTTTTGCCGTCGGCGCCCTCATCAGGCAGCGCGGCGAAGGCGGCGTCAAGAGCGAGGCGATCCCAGATGCGGCGGGCGTCGGCCCGCTTGGCCGGCGGCATACGGCCGTCTCCGACCATCTCGTCAAATTTTGTCGGGCTGACGCCGACATAGGCCGCCGCCTCGACGCGCGATAGCCCGCGCGGCGCAAGGCTTGGCGGTAGGGCGGCGAGGCGGTCGGCGCGGGTGGTCACGGCGCGGCCTCCTTGCGCTGGGGCTGACGCTTGGTAGCTAGGGCCATCGACCGCGCGCCGAACGCGACATCGTCTCCGATCATCCGTGCGAAACGAGCCACCGGCATAGACGCTACGGCGTCATCGGTTCTGTCCGACAGAACCGCTGCCATGAGGCTCACGCCCATCAGCCTAGCCATAAGATTGATCGCCGTGGCTGGGTCTACATCGCCAGCCGCCGCCTCGCGATTAAGCGCCTCCACCATTGCCACGGACAGCAGCCTCTGCATTCTGATCATGGCCCGCTGCAGCGGATCGTCGATGGACAGCTCGATGTCGTGACATTCGCGCACCCAATCCTCGAACCCATCGGCTCGGGCGCCGTCTCCGAGCATCTCGCAGAGCGTAGGGATGGGGCGAGATTTCAGCTTTACGTGATCGGTCACGGCGCGGCCTCCGTGCGCTGGGCTGGGCGGACCCAGCGATAGCTCTTTCCCTCGCTGCGGTACTGATAGCCGAGACGGCGGGCGATCATCCGCTCGGCGCGGAAGACGATTTTCCAGCGCAGCCACGTCCGAAAGCCGCCGTGCCAGACAAAGAAGATTGCGTTACGCCAGCGGCGCCGCACCTCGCGCTTCGCCTT
>JANRIE010000069.1:0-156477 GCA_033765285.1 Hyphomicrobiaceae bacterium
CCGCCGTCCGCGCACCCGCCTCCTGCTCCCGCAGGATCGAAATGATCTGCTCTTCCGTGAACCTGCTCTTCCTCATCGTCCGTCCCCTCGCTGGGCTCAGACTCTACTTCAGATTGGAGGAGTTCTGCAGGGGCAGGTCAAAATCTCCAATGATTTTGGGAGACTTTTTAGTGTGTTCCTCTTGAAGGCTTCCATGGCCACATAATCCGGCAGCACAATAGTGTTTGCAGTGCTTCGCAAATAGGACTCCAGTGCGGGATCTTGTAGAAAATTGCTGTCGACAACTTTTTGCATGTTCACATAGAGACTGAAGTTACTCAGCCCTCAACCCTCCCACAACACGCCCAGCCCGAACGTGTGCACCTCGAACGGTGGGGCGGTGACGGCGTCGTCGTCCTTGAACGTCGCGGCAAGAAGCCATTTGCCGCCCTCCTGCGCAAACACCTCCAGCGTCTGCGCGATCGGGTCCACGTACCAGGCGTGCGCGACGCCGAACGCGGCGTAGATGGCGAGCTTGTCGGTGCGGTCATAGCGCTGCGTCGAGGGCGACAGGACCTCGGCGACCCAGTCGGGCGCGATCTCGAGCCAAGGCGTATCGGGCAGTATGGGCATCCGTTCGCGCCGCCACCCCGCGAGATCTGGTACGACGATTTGCGAGCCGAGGTGCAATTCGGGTTCGTCGAGAATGACCCAGCCACCCGGTCCGCCTCGGCCGCGGTCGAACGGCCCGCCCAGCTCGACCCCGAGGCGCGAAGATGCCCGCGCATGCCGCGGCGCTGGCCGCGGATGGGTGTGCAGCACGCCGAACAGGATTTCGCCGACGACATGGGGCGGCAGCGCCTCGATGTCGGCATAAGTGGCAGGCTTAGGCTTCGTTTGTGACATGGTCTCCGTCCTTTTCAGCAGGATAGCCGAGCACCCCCCACTCGCCTTCCCGGAAGCCGCGCCCAAGCGCGGCTATCCGGGATCTTGCCGTGTCATAAGGCGCACGCAACCTACCACTCGAAACCCCGATCCCGCACGATGTCACCGAACAAGTCGCGCCACGTTGGATTGTTCTTTTCGACAAGCGCGATCTTCCAATCTCTGCGCCAACGCTTCAGGTCGCACTCCCGTTTTGCTGCAGCGAAACTGTCGGCGTGGTCCTCGCAATAGACCAGTCTATCGACCCAGTATCGCTTGGTGAAACCTGCCAAGACACGCTCGCGATGCTGCCATGCTCGGCGCGGCAGGTCGCTGGTCATGCCAACGTAGATCACTCCACGAGGGCCGCTCGCGGTAATGTAGACCCAGAATGTCTATGGCGCGTCATGCAACACCAACGTGCCTCCGAAACCTGCATCCGGCAAGGCCCCGGATAGCCGCTGCGCGGCTTCCGGGGAGTCGGACGAGGGGGCCGTTCGACAATTCGGCCTCGCTGGCGCGGCTTCCGGGGAGCCGGAGCGGCAGCAATCCCACCCCACCCACAACACGCCCAACCCGAACGTATGCACCTCGAACGGCGGGGCGGCGACGGCGTCGTCGTCCTTGAACCCGAATAGAGCACGAGGCGGGCGAACGCCCCCCCGCCTCGCTATTCGCCCTTGAGTTCAGCGTCCCCCGACCACGCGGTCGAGAAGATCCGTGCTCGTCACGAGTTGGCGGACGCCGTGTCCGTGGTTCTCTTCGAAGGCGTTGTAGGCGCACCATTTGCCGAGCGAGTTGATGTCGAGCCGCGCGCAGCGGGGCCGGACGCTCCACGTGACCTGTAGGGGCGAGCAGGTGCTTTGCGTGTAGCTCGGTCCCGTCGTCGAGCCACGGTAGATCCGCGGCCGCCCGGTCCCGCGCGGCAGGGACGCAGGCTGCGTGGCTCCAGGGGCCGCGTCGAAACGGGCGAAATCGAGGGCGTTGCCGTCGTTGACCACCAGGAAGACCTGCGCCTCCACGCGCAGCGAGGGATTCGCACACGACGGTGAGCTGCACGCGCCGAGACCCTTGCCCGGCTTCACGTCGCAGGAGGAGTAGACCCAATGCACCTCGACCGTATCGCCCGGCTCGAGACCGTGACATCCGGACTGGGCCGGGGCAGCCAACTCGGCCGGGGTAAGCCTCTCGCTGTCGTTACACTTGAAGCCGCCATGCTCGCCCGGTCCGGCAGGCAGTGCGAAGCCCGGTCCCTTGTGCTCGGCATTGACGTGAAAATGAATGTTGCAGAGGTTCATTTCCGAGACCGGGCCGGCCAGGGCGAACTTTCTCGGGTTCGTGCCGTCGCGCACAGAGATGTCCCGCGGCGCTTGCGGCCCGAAATGCTTGCACGTCTCCTCGGCTGTTGCCGAGGCCGATAGGAATGCGAAGAGGAAGCCGGCTGCGCCGGTCGCTGATGTCCTTTGCATGTGTTGGGGACCTTTCGAAATAGGACCTGTCGAAGAATCTGCGAACGGAGCGATATTGCCGCTGACGGGAATACGTGATGATGCGGCAGATGACCGCTCGCCTTAAATGGTCACCTCAGCACCGGTCATGGGTTCCGGGGAGTTCAGAGCGTCGGCCGTTTGCCGACGCGTGCTGCTGGCCAACCCGCCTCCGAAATGACAAAAGGTGGGGGGGCTGGGAGGCTCCGCCTCCCAGCGGGAGCGCGAGGGCTGGCCCGCGCTTGCACACCGACGGAGGATGCCAGATGACGAAGCCGATCCACATGATGATCCGCGTTCTCGAGGAGGCTCGTGCGGTCGCCTTCTACCGCACCGCGTTCGGCCTGGACATCGCTGGCCGCTACGACTTCGACGGCTTCACGCTGGTCTATATGTCCGGCCCCGAGAGCCCGTTCGAGGTGGAATTGACCATCAACCACGCCCGTGACCAGCCCTACGACCTCGGCAACGGCTACGGCCATATCGCATTTTCGGTCGCCGACCTCGACGCCGAGCATGCGCGCCTGAAGGCAGCGGGCCTGACACCGGGCGACATCAAGCAGTTCGACCGCGACGGGATGAAATTCGGCCGCTTCTTCTTCATCGCCGACCCCGACGGCTACAAGATCGAGGTGCTGGAGCGCTCGGGCCGGTTCTTGTGAACCCACCCGTTTCACGTGAGTCACCGGACGTAAGTCCAACCGCTGTCGGCAATCCGACACTGCGGATCGCCGCCGCGAGCATCGCGGTGGGTCTGGCGGTGATGGGCATAAAGTATGTCGCTTATGTCACGACGGGTTCGGTCGCGCTCTATTCTGATGCGCTCGAAAGCATCGTCAATGTCTTGGCGGCGTGCGCGGCGATGGCGGCCATTTGGATCGCGCAGAAGCCCGCCGACGACGAGCACCCCTTCGGCCATCACAAGGCGGAGCTGTTTTCCGCCGTGCTCGAAGGCGTGCTGATTTCGATTGCGGCGCTCCTCATCGTCCGCGAGGCGGTCTTGGCCATCGCACATCCGCGGACCTTGTCTGAACCACTCACGGGCCTGATCATCAACGGAGTGGCCACGGCCATCAACGGCGGGTGGGCGGTCCTGCTGATCAGCCGAGGAAAGGCGCTCGGCTCACCTGCGTTGACCGCGGACGGCTGGCATCTGATGACCGACGTGTGGACTTCGGTGGGCGTCATTGGCGGCATCCTGCTGGCGGTGGCGACGGGCTGGGCCATCCTCGACCCGGTGATCGCCCTCATAGTCGCAGCCAACATCCTGTTTGCCGGATACCGGATCGTGACCGGTTCGCTTTCGGGGTTGATAGACGAAGCAGCCCCGGCGGGCATGCAGGCCGATATCCGGGCGGCGATCGCGCGGGCCGGCGAGGGGGCGCTGCAAGCCCACGACATCCGCACCCGCTCGACGCCGCGCGTGACGTTCATCGAGTTCCATCTCGTCGTTCCCGGCGAGATGAGAGTGGCCGATGCGCACGCGATCTGCGACCGCCTGGAAGCTGCAATCGAGGCCCATATCCCCGGTAGCGACGTTGTCATTCACGTGGAGCCGGACGAAAAGGTCAAGGAACCGACCGCGGCAACGGTGGAGATAGATGGGTGCTCCCCCACACGCCCTCGTGATCCCCGCCACTTTCGGCGGTCTTAAACCCTGAGATGAAGTGTACTAAGTAAGCGCAGGGTGTTCGCGGGTGCAGCAAGCCCGTTCCGCACCGGTCACGCCGTAGCCGAAGCCCGCCATCTCACGGCCAAGTGCTTCATATCCGGACAGGAATCCCGAATGTCCCGCCAGGCTCTCAATCAGTCTTTCCTGCAGACCTCGTTCCTCGATGGTGCCAACGCCGGCTACATCGAGGAGATGCAGGCCCAGTATGCCCGCAACCCCGGCTCGGTTCCCGATGCATGGCGCCACTTTTTTGCGAGCCTGAACGAAGGCCAGGGCGATGCGGGCGTCGCCGTGACCAACCCCTCCTGGGCGGTTCCGCTGGAGAAGCTGGCGACCAACGGTGACCTCGTCGCGGCGCTGACCGGCGACTATGAGCAGCTCGAAAGCGACGTGCGAGATCGCCTGGCGTCACGCGCTCAAGTCCACGGCTACGAGATGTCGCCAGCCGCTTCACTCCGCGCCACGCAGGACTCGATCCGCGCGCTGATGCTGATCCGTGCCTTCCGCGTCATGGGCCACCTCGCCGCCGACCTCGACCCGCTCGATCTGTCGGACCGCAAGGTCCACCGCGAGTTGAAGCCTGAGACCTATGGCTTCACCGACGCCGATCTCGATCGCCCGATCTTCATCGACCGGGTTCTGGGTCTCGAGACCGCAACCATCCGCGAGATCGTTGCGCTGCTCCAGCGTACCTACTGCCGGCACATCGGTGTCGAGTTCATGCATATCTCGAATCCGACCCAGAAATCCTGGATCCAGGAGCGCATCGAGGGCACCGAAAAGGATATCCGGTTCACCAAGGAGGGCAAGATCGCCATCCTGAACAAGCTGATAGAAGCGGAGCTGTTCGAAAAGTTCTCCGACGTGAAATATACCGGCACCAAGCGCTTCGGCCTCGACGGCGGCGAGTCTATGGTGCCCGCGCTGGAGCAGATCATCAAGCGCGGCGGCCAGCTCGGCGTGAAGGAGATCGTCTTCGGCATGGCCCACCGGGGCCGCCTGAACGTGCTGGCCAACGTCCTGTCGAAGCCGCACAGGGCGATCTTCAACGAGTTCAAAGGTGGCAGCTTCAAGCCCGACGACGTCGAGGGATCAGGCGACGTCAAGTACCATCTCGGTGCCTCGTCAGATCGCGTCTTCGACGGCAACAACGTCCACTTGTCCCTGACCGCCAACCCCTCGCATCTGGAGATCGTCGACCCGGTGGTGCTGGGTAAGGTGCGGGCCAAGCAGGACCAGCACGGGTGCGATCCCGATGATCGCCGGGCGGTCCTGCCGTTGCTCATCCATGGCGACGCCGCGTTCGCTGGCCAGGGTGTGGTGGCCGAGTGCCTGGGCCTGTCCGGCCTGAAGGGTCACCGCACCGGCGGCTCGATCCACTTCATCATCAATAACCAGATCGGCTTCACGACGAACCCGCGCTATTCGCGCTCCTCGCCCTACTGCACCGACGTGGCCAAGATGGTCGAGGCACCGATCTTCCACGTCAACGGCGACGATCCCGAGGCCGTTGTCCATGTCGCCAAGATCGCCACCGAATTCCGCCAGAAGTTCCAGAAGCCGGTCGTCATCGACATGGTGTGCTATCGCCGGTTCGGTCACAACGAGAGTGACGAGCCGATGTTCACCCAGCCGCGCATGTACCGCAAGATCAAGGCCCACACGCCCGTCGCCACGACCTATGCCGAGCGGCTGGTCAACGAAGGCGTGTTGAGCCAGGAGGGCGTCGACAGCATGCGGGCGACCTTCCGGTCCCATCTGGATGGTGAGTTCGAGGCCGCGGACAGCTACAAACCCAACAAGGCGGACTGGCTGGACGGCCGCTGGTCGTCGATCGGCTTTGCCGACGACGAGGCCCGCCGCGGCGACACCGGCGTCGATCTGGACCTGATCCTGGAGGTTGGCCGCCGCATCACGCGAATCCCTGGCGATTTCCAGCCGCACAAAACCGTGCAGCGCCTGATCGAGCGCCGCCGCGAAATGATCGAGACCGGTGAGGGTATTGATTGGGCTCTCGCCGAGCATCTGGCCTTCGGTACGCTCGTCAAGGAGGGCTATCCGGTCCGCCTGTCCGGCCAGGACTGCGAGCGCGGCACATTCTCCCAGCGGCACTCCGTGGTCATCGAGCAGGAGACGGAGCGGCGCTTCACGCCATTGCGCCACATCTCGCCGGACCAGGCCCGATTCGAGGTCATCAATTCGATGCTGTCGGAGGAGGCTGTGCTCGGCTTCGAGTACGGCTATTCGCTGGCGGAGCCGAATTCGCTGGTGTGCTGGGAAGGCCAGTTCGGTGATTTCGCCAACGGAGCGCAAGTCATCTTCGACCAGTTCCTGTCGTCAGGCGAGCGCAAGTGGCTGCGCATGTCCGGCCTCGTCTGTCTGCTGCCGCATGGCTACGAGGGGCAAGGCCCCGAGCACTCCTCCGCCCGTCTGGAACGCTTCCTGCAACTGTCCGCCGAGGACAACTGGCAGGTTGCCAACTGCACGACGCCGGCGAACTATTTCCACATTCTCCGCCGCCAGCTTCACCGCAAGTTCCGCAAGCCCTTGATCCTGATGACGCCGAAGTCGCTGCTGCGCCACAAGCGGGTCGTTTCGCGACTGGACGAGATGACGAGCGGCACCAGCTTCCACCGGGTCCTGTGGGACGATTGCGATGCCGCCAAGCGCCCTGGCCTCCAGGGCTTCCAGGTGGAGCCTGATGCCGGGATCCGGAAAATCGTCCTGTGCACCGGCAAGGTCTACTACGATCTGCTGGAAGCCCGCGAGGCCGCCGGTCTGACCGACATCTATCTGCTGCGCGTCGAACAGCTCTATCCGTTTCCGGCCCGCACACTGATCACCGAGATCGGCCGGTTCGCGAATGTCAGCGAGATCGTATGGTGCCAGGAAGAGCCCAAGAACATGGGAGCGTGGACCTTCATCGAGCCCAATCTGGAATGGGTGCTCGATCACCTGGGAGCCAAGGTGAAGCGTCCGGTCTACGCCGGCCGCCCAGCCTCTGCCTCGACGGCGACCGGTCAGCTCTCCCGCCACCTCACCGAGCAGAAGACGCTCGTCGCCGAGGCGCTGTCGACTTGACCGGTCCTCACCACCTGAGTTCGACGCCTTCGGACGGCACCCAACTGACAGTCAAACTTGACGCGTAGAACCTTCGGCAGGACGACCATCCCCGGCCGATTGCGGACCTGAGAAAGGCGACACGACATGGCGATCGAGATCAAAGTTCCCACGCTCGGCGAATCGGTGACCGAGGCAACAGTCGGTCGCTGGTTCAAGAACCCAGGCGATGCCGTCAAGGCCGACGAGCCAGTCGTCGAACTTGAAACCGACAAGGTGTCCGTGGAGGTGCCGGCACCCGCTGCGGGGTTCCTGTCCGACATCCTGTTCAAGACCGGCGAGACGGTCGCTGTCGGCACCGTCATTGCGGCATTGCGCGAAGGCAATGGCGCAGCCGCCGCACCACCTGTCGCTGCCGTTGCGCCGGCCGCAACCCCAACCCCAGCCCCGGCACCTGTCGCGGCCCCGGCCGCCGCGCCCGCGGCCGCGATGCCGCCCTCGCCTGCCGCCCGGAAGGCGATGGCCGAGGCCGGCCTGTCCGAGGCCGACGTTGCCGGTTCGGGAAAGCGCGGGCAGGTCCTCAAGGAGGATGTGTCGGCGGCTGTGACGCAGTCGAAAGCGTCGGCCCCGGCCACCGCAACCTACGTTCCCGCCAATATGCCGGTCCCGGTCCAGAAGCTGCGTGTGCCGTCCGCCCCGGCCGACTCGACGCGCGAAGAGCGGATGAAAATGACGCGTTTGCGTCAGACGATCGCCCGTCGCCTGAAAGACGCGCAGAACACCGCCGCGATGCTGACAACCTTCAATGACGTCGACATGTCGGCCGTTATGGAGATGCGGAATCAGTACAAGGACCTGTTCGAGAAGCGCCACGGTGTCAAACTGGGCTTCATGGGCTTTTTCGCAAAGGCCTGCATCCAGGCCTTGAAGGAAATTCCCGCCGTCAATGCCGAGGTCGACGGCGATGACCTCGTCTACAAGAATTATTACCACATTGGCGTTGCGGTCGGCACCGAGAAGGGGCTGGTCGTCCCGGTGATCCGCGATGCCGACCGCTTGTCGATCTCGGGCATCGAGGCTGCGATCGCCGAGTACGGCAAGCGCGCCCGCAATGGGCAACTGACCATCGAGGACATGCAGGGCGGCACGTTCACGATTTCCAACGGCGGCGTTTATGGCTCGCTGTTGTCGACGCCGATCCTCAATGCGCCGCAGTCGGGCATTCTTGGCATGCACCGGATCGAGCAGCGCCCGGTCGTCCTGAAGGATGGCTCGATCGCGGCCCGTCCGATGATGTATCTGGCCCTGTCCTACGACCACAGAATTGTCGACGGCAAGGAAGCGGTGACATTCCTCGTGCGCGTCAAGGAGTGCCTCGAGGACCCGGCTCGGTTCGTGCTGGATTTGTAATTTCTGATCCAGCGATCGCGCCATCCGCCATCGGCATCATTCAGCAAACTCGAGAGAACGATCATCATGGCAGGACAGTATGATCTCGTCGTCATCGGCACCGGCCCGGGCGGCTACGTCTGCGCCATCAGAGCGTCCCAACTCGGACTGCGGGTCGCCGTCGTCGAGAAGCGCGCGACCCACGGCGGCACTTGCCTGAATGTGGGCTGCATTCCGTCGAAGGCCCTGCTCCACGCCTCGGAGGCCTTCGCCGAGGCGGGCCACGGCTTTGCCGCGATGGGCATTCAGGTCGACCCGAAACTCGATCTCGCCCGGATGCTGGCCTATAAGGCCGAGGGCGTCCGCGGCAACGTCGACGGCATCAAGTTCCTGATGAAAAAGAACAAGATCGACGAGGTTCACGGCGTCGGCCGCATCACCGGACCCGGCACCGTCGTCGTCACGCCGGCAAGCGGCGAGCCGGTGACGCTGGCGACCAAGGCGATCGTCATTGCGACCGGCTCGGACGTCGCGCGGCTGCCCGGTATCGACATCGACGAGCGGCAGGTCGTCTCCTCCACAGGTGCCCTCGACCTGGAAAAGGTGCCCGCCAAGCTGCTGATCGTGGGCGCTGGCGTCATCGGTCTCGAGCTGGGGTCGGTCTGGCGTCGCCTGGGCTCCGAAGTCCACGTCGTCGAATACCTGGACCGCATCCTGCCCGGCATGGACCTTGATGTGGCCAAGTCGTTCCAGAAGATTCTCGTCAAGCAAGGCTTCACGTTCGAGCTGTCCTCGAAGGTGACGGGCCTGCGCAAGGACGCGTCGGGCTGCACGGTGACGGTGGAACCGGCCGCGGGTGGTGCGGCACACGAGGTCGCGGCCGATGTCGTGCTGGTGGCGATCGGCCGCGTGCCGTTCACCGAGGGCCTCGGCCTGGAGGACGTGGGCGTCGGCATCGACAATCGCCGCCGTGTCATCGTCGACGCGCAGTATCAGACCAACGTACCGGGCATCTATGCGATCGGCGATGTGATTGCCGGGCCGATGCTGGCCCACAAGGCCGAGGATGAAGGCATGGCACTCGCCGAGCACCTTGCCGGCCAGCATGGCCATGTGAACTACGATGTCATCCCCGGGGTGGTCTACACCGCCCCCGAGGTCGCCTCGGTGGGCCGCACCGAGGAGGAGTTGAAGGCCGCCGGCATCGCCTACAACGTCGGCAAGTTCCCGTTTCTGGCCAACGGCCGCGCCAAGGTGAACCGCACGACGGATGGCTTTGTTAAGGTACTGGCCGACGCGGCAACGGACCGGGTCCTGGGCGTGCACATCATCGGGACCAACGCAGGCGAACTGATTGCCGAGGCTGCCGTCATCATGGAGTTCGGCGGCTCCGCGGAGGACTTGGCCCGCACCTGCCACGCCCACCCAACGCTGGCCGAGGCGGTCAAGGAAGCCGCACTCGCCGTCGACAAGCGCGCCATCCATATGTGATCAGGACTGTGGAAAAAAGGATTCGCAAATCAGTTCCGCGATGATATCAACTACATCGTAACTGATTCTGAGTCACAAGAAGTGCGGCTATCGCGTTGAATGACCTCCTTTCCCGCTAATTCACTTGCTGTGGCTCAGCCCGTGATAGGTTAGGAGAGAGGCCAGCGTCGAACGTGTCCGCAGACATGCTCAACGCGGCCGTGACGAATGCGAGTATACTCGCGAACGAGCACCATGTTTGTAGCTCCTTTCTCCGTGGCAGGGGCCACGGGCCCAGGGTCACACCGTGCGACCCTTGGGATTGGGGCAGTGGGTGCAAGTCCTAGGCAGGAATACGCGACAGCCGCAGGCCGGAAGGTCTGCGATTCGCGTGTTCATGTAAAGTTCTAATTGCGCGTCCTTGGAAACTGGGATCGACAACGACGTGGTCTCTCGCGTCTCATCGACCCGCTGTTGACATTTTTCCCGCCCCACTGGCCCAAACCGCTCTAGCTCCCGTTCTGACACCAGGACACCACGCACGTCGGCTCGGGAGGCCTCAAGTTGTGAAACTCGTCGTTGCTTACCTGGCCATCGCTGGAACATTCCTCGTGCTCGACCTCCTCTGGCTGGGCGTCGTAGCCAGTGGCTTCTACCGCTCCGAGCTGGGTCCGCTGATGGCAACCAGCATCAACTTGCCGGCGGCCGTAGGGTTCTACATCCTGTACACTATCGGTGTTCTGATATTCGTCGTGGCCCCGGCCCTGGAGTCGGGCGGCTGGACCCGCGCGATGATGATGGGAGCGCTGTTCGGGCTCGTCGCCTATGCGACGTATGACTTGACCAATCTGGCCGTGATGCGCGGCTTCCCCGCAAGCGTCGCGTTCGTCGACATGGCCTGGGGTACGGTGGCGACGGCACTCGTCTCCTGTGTGGCGGTGGTCGTTGCCGATTGGCTGTTTCCGTAGTCTTCGATCATAGCGCGCGTTAGTCGACGGACGTGACCGTGTAGCCGGCATCGCGCAGCAGAGCGACCAGTCCGTCGGCGTCAGGCAAATGCAAGGCGCCAACCGCGATGAAGACACCGCCTTTTGCCAGCAAAGGCAGCGCCCGCGTGCGCATAGTGCGGTTGCGCTTTTCGATCATCTCGCGACGGAAGGCTGTGATGGCTTCGGGGCGCGCACCTGCCTGCTCCATCAGATGCGACTGGAACGGCAGAGCAGCACCGATGCGCCGCGCAAGATAGAGCTGTAGGAGCGCCTCCGACAGGTCGTCGGTCCGGTCGGAGAACGCGATCGCCGTCTTCAGCAGTTCGACCTGATCGGCCAGCGGAATGGCCGCGGCGGCCTGCAACTGCTCGCCGAGCGTCTCCAAGCCCACTACGGGAATTTTGCGAGCCCTCGCGCGGTCGACGATGACCTGGTCGAGCACCTTCGCGCCCCGATCCAGGGCCGTTCGCTCGCAAGGCCCGACCGCGAGAATGAGGGTCACCACCCACGGCTTGAGCTGCCGCAGCGAGGTGGTGGGCACGCGCGCTCTGCCGAGCGCGGTCTGCGCTTTTTGGAAGGCCTCGGGTGTGATCAACCGGTCGAGCCGCTGATGGTCGGTGAAGGTGACCAGCGCGCTGGCCTCGGCCATGGCCTTGCCTGCGGCGTCTGGGGACACGTCCGTCACCTCGACCGCGACAGCCCGGGCCTGATCGAGGGCTGCCACCACGGCCGGGCTGAGCGTGCTGACCCGCCCGTCCGTGACGTGGATGGTTCCAAACAGGTGCGATGGGGCAAGCCCCGCGCGCTCGACGCGCCACAGCAGGGCCTGCTGGTTGGCGATGGGGCGCCCAGACTCGAGAATGCGGCCGTGGGCGGCAGGATCGGTCACCGACAGCCCGGCGAGCATATCCTCCCCCCGGCAGACGGCAGGCGGTTGCTTGGCCTTGCGGGCCGCTACGGCTCCCTCAAACGCCACATGTGCGATGGCCGCGCTCAACAGCAGCGCCCATAAAGCCCGTGGACGCCCGCTTGATGTGGTGTTCGGCATCAATGCCTCGGCAGAGTCTGAGAATGGAGACGGCCGGTTCTGCCTTAGAGGCTGACCGTCCGCGATGGAAGGGTCCTGTCGCCGATCGGAGGCGTGACTCGTGTGATGACCGGGAAGTCCGCTGCATACGTTTCAGCGAGGTCGAGAGGCGAACTTCGCGATCACGACACCGGGCCCCCCAGAGGTATGGTTACAGAGGGCCAGCACAACCAGAATTGATGTGATCTAAGGCAAACAGCACAAGGCTGGCGGCACTGTCAGGCGGTACCTCGTCCGGCGGGCTTAAGCGCGCGGGTGAGCGGCGTCGTAGACCTCGAGCAGCCTCTCGCGATCGACCTCGGTGTAAAGCTGCGTGGTCGAAAGCGACGCATGGCCCAGAAGGTCCTGGATCTGGCGCAAGTCGGCACCCGCTGACAGCAGATGGGTGGCAAAGGAGTGCCGTAACGCATGCGGCGTCGCCGTCTCTGGCAACCCCATCGCCTCGCGCGACTTGGCCATCGCCAACTGAATGATACGTGGCGACAGCGGACCGCCCTTGGCACCGCGGAACATCGGCTCGTCGGGGGCAATCGTGTAGGGCACCAGCGACAGGTAGCGCTCGGTCGCGTTCGCCACAACGCCGAGAACCGGCACCATCCGCTCTTTGTTCCCCTTGCCGGCAATGACCAGCGCGTCGCGGCCACGGACTGGGGCATCGCGCAGCGTGATGCCCAGGGCCTCCGAAATGCGCAGCCCGCAACCATAGAGCAGCAGCAGCACGGCCGTGTCACGCGCCGCCACCCAGTCCAGTTCCGCCTCGAGTCCGGGAGCGACGACGGCGCGGGCCTTCTCGACCGTCAGCGGTTTGGGCACGCCGTGCGGGAGTTTCGGCAGGGCAACGCGCATGACGGCACGGTTTTTCAGGCGGCCATCAGCCTCCAGCCAGCGAAAGAACGAGCGCAGCGCGGAGATCGAGCGCGAGAGGGAACGTGAGGCCACGCCCGCTCGGCGGCGGCTTGCCATGAAGCCCCTGATGCTGCGCGCATCGAGGCGTTCGAGATCGCTCTGCGTCGGTGGATGGCCAAGCTGCGAGGCGAGAAACGAAACAAGCTGCGCGACGTCCCGCCTGTAGGCGGCGATCGTGTGTTCAGAGGCGTCCCGCTCGCTGCGGAGGTGGGTCAGCCAGGCTTCGGTGATCTCCTGCAGCCCGTCTTGTTGGTCGATCACAAGCGGATCCGTCTGGCCCGGCTCTGTTGAGTGCGACATCGTCCCAATCCATCGGCCCTGTAGGCGAGGCGAAAACCATGGCGGCGAAACGGTTAACGATGTCTTAACGCGCCGTTCGTGCCGTCTGCGCCAGGCAGCGGTCGGGTCCAACGATGTCCGGCACCGCAGTGTATTCAGCCGATGATCTTCTGGCCCGTCTTCTTCCAGTCAGCGAGGAACTGTTCGAGACCCTTGTCGGTCAGCGGATGCTTGACGAGGGCCTTGAGTATCGACGGCGGGATCGTCGCAACGTCCGCCCCGACGAGCGCGGCGTCCTTGACGTGATTGACCGTGCGGATCGACGCCGCGAGGATGTCGGTGGAAAGGGCAGGATAATTATCGTAAATCTGGCGGATCTCGGAAATGAGTTCCATGCCATCGAGGCCCACGTCGTCGAGACGGCCGATGAACGGCGAGACGAAGGTTGCCCCCGCTTTGGCCGCCAGCAGGGCTTGGGTGGCGGAAAAGCACAGGGTCACGTTGACCAGCGTGCCTTCCGACGTAAGGGCCTTGCAGGCCCTCAGCCCCTCCATCGTCAGCGGCACCTTGATCGTCACGTTCTTGGCGATTTTCGCGAGTTCGCGGCCCTCCGCCAACATGCCCTCGGTATCCAGCGCGGCAACCTCGGCCGACACCGGTCCCGACACGATTTCGCAGATCTCGGCGATGGTTTCCTTGAAGTCGCGGCCACTCTTGGCGATGAGTGAGGGATTGGTCGTCACGCCGTCGAGGAGTCCTGTCGCGGCGATCTCCCGGATCTCGGCCACATCGGCGGTATCGACGAAGAATTTCATGGCGGCGGTCCTTGCCCTTCGCGCGCCGCATCCTGCGGCATAGGCTGTTGGTTCGATTCGGCAGAGGTTCTGGTGCTTCTATACGGTTATGGCAACAGGTTTGAATAGCCTGCTCGATTTGGGCGACGAGGCACCCGCCGACACCACGGCGCTGGTGCCGGTCCTGTTGCCCGTGGCGCTGGACCAGACCTACGATTATCGCGCGCCTCGATCGGGGTCGGTGACCCCGGGCTCGTTCGTCGTGGTGCCTTTCGGGACGACGACCCGGATCGGGATTGTTTGGGACACGGCCGTCGGTGAACCGGGCAAACCGACGCGCAAGGTCGATCCCCGCCGCCTCAAGACCATCACCGAGGTACTCGACGCGCCACCCCTGCCGTTGATTTCACTGCGGTTTGCCGAATGGGTTGCGCGCTATACGCTGGCACCGCTCGGTATGGTCGCGCGCATGATGATGAGTGCCAGGGAGGTCTTCGAACCCCAGAAGCCGCGGTTCGGCGTCACCACGGTGCCTGGTGCCGGCCCGCCGCCGCGCCTGACACCGGCCCGTGCCAAGGCCTTGGAGATTGCATCGGACGGATTGATCCGGGCCAAAAGCGCGCTGGCCACCGCCGCCGGTTGCACGACCGGGGTCATCGACGGCCTGGTGACGGCGGGCTGCCTCGTTGAAGCGGCCATTCCCGAGAAACGCTTCCCGCGCCCCGATCCGCTGCACCGGAAGCTGGCCTTCTCAGAGGCTCAGACTCAGGCGGTCGCAGCCTTGCGTGCCGGCGTCGATGCCTTGACCTTCAACGTCGCCCTGCTCGACGGTGTCACGGGCTCGGGCAAGACCGAGGTCTACTACGAAGCGGTTGCCCGCGCGCTCGAACAGGGCCGGCAAGTCCTCGTCATGCTGCCCGAGATTGCCCTGACCAGCCAGTTTCTCGGCCGGTTCGCCGGTCGCTTCGGCTGTGCACCTGTCGAGTGGCATTCGGCGCTGTCTGGTCCCGAGCGGGGGCGCGTGTGGCGGGCGGTCGCCACCGGAGAAGCGCGCGTCGTCATAGGTGCCCGGTCCGGCCTGTTTCTGCCCTTCGCAAACCTCGGCCTGATCGTCGTCGACGAAGAGCATGACGCCGGTTTCAAGCAGGACGACCGCGTGCACTATCAGGCCCGCGACATGGCCGTCGTCCGCGCCCATCTGGGCGGATTTTCCGTCGTGCTGGCCTCGGCCACGCCGTCGATCGAGAGCCACGTCAACGCGCGGACCGGTCGCTATCGCCACATTGTCCTGCCCGGTCGCTTCTCGGGCACGGACCTGCCCGAGATCAGTGCGATCGACCTGAGACGCGAGCCACCCGATCGCGGCCGCTGGCTCTCCCCCCGCCTCGTCACCGCCATGATCGAGACGATGGAGGCCAAGCAGCAGTCGCTGCTGTTTCTGAACCGTCGCGGGTATGCGCCTTTGACCCTGTGCCGGAGCTGCGGCCACCGCATCGAATGTCCGCAATGCTCGGCCTGGCTGGTCGAACATCGGTTCAGAAAGCAGCTCAACTGCCATCACTGCGGCTTTTCGCTCGCGATCCCGAAGTCCTGCCCGAGCTGCCACGCCCCGGACTCCCTGACGGCCTGCGGCCCTGGCGTCGAGCGTGTGGCCGAGGAGGTCGCCGAGCGGTTCCCCGACGCCCGCATCGCCCTGCTGTCCTCCGACCTCATTCCCGGGCTCGTCGAGATGCGCGAGGTGATCGCCCGCATCGAGGCGGGCGAGGCCGACATCATTATCGGCACTCAGCTTGTTGCGAAGGGCCACCACTTCCCCAATCTCAACCTCGTCGGCATCGTCGACGGCGATCTGGGCCTGTCCCAAGGTGCCGACCCCCGCGCCGGCGAGCGCACCTTTCAGCTTCTGCATCAGGTCACGGGGCGCGCCGGCCGCGCCCTGATCCGCGGGCGGGGCTTAGTGCAGACCTATATGCCGGACCATCCGGTGATGCAGGCCATCCTGACCAGCGACCGCGACGCCTTCATCGAGCGCGAGATCCGCGAGCGGCAGGCCGGCATGCTGCCCCCCTATGGCCGGCTCGTCGCCCTCGTCGTCTCCGCGCGCGACAAGGTGGAGGCCGAGGCGGTCGCCCGCCGTATCGCCAACTGCGCGCCGGTCTCCGAGCGCATTGCTGTTCTGGGCCCCGCCGAGGCCCCGATCACTCTGATCCGGGGTCGCTACCGCTGGCGGCTGTTGCTCAAGGCCCCGCGCGAGATCGACGTCCAGGGTTATCTCCGAGAGTGGCTCTCCCGCCTGCCCCAGCTCGGCGGCGACCTGCGGCTTTCAGTCGACATCGACCCTTACAGTTTTTTGTGAAGACGTTCCGGTTGCGAACCGACCCGATTTACGATCGCTCGACGTCACATCCGCTCCACGACGCATCGAGCAGCCGTCCGCCAGCCAACCGCTGGGCTGAGCCACGCCATGGCCAGACAAGGCGTCGGCGTCTGTTCGGCTGTGGCGAAGGTGTGTGCGGGCGGCAGGGCAGATGTCCGGATAACGGGTGATCAACTCTTGTCGCGCCCTGCCAGTCGCCGGTTGCCTAAACGCACCCTGCGGCAGCAATCATGCTGGTGAGGAAAGTCCGACGTTGAAGATCAATGCCTTGACCCTCCCCCTCGGCTGACCAGACGGAGCCCCCCATGTCGACCGCGCCCACCCCGCCGACTGCCAACACCTCTCGCCTCTCCTTCCCTGGTGCCTTGGGCCATCCGCTCGCCGCCCGCATCGACCGTCCGCCCGGCACGCCCCGCGCCTACGCGCTGTTTGCCCACTGCTTCACTTGCTCGAAGGATCTGGCCGCTGCTCGCGGCATCGCGCAGGGCCTGGCGGCCGAGGGCATCGCCGTTGTTCGCTTCGATTTCACGGGCCTCGGCCACTCCGGCGGCGAGTTTGCCAACACGAATTTCTCATCGAACGTCCAGGACCTCGTGGCCGTCGCCGAGGCCATGCGCCGGGACTTCGCGGCCCCGACGATCCTGATCGGGCATTCGCTGGGCGGAGCCGCTGTCCTGGCGGCGGCCGGCGACATCCCCGAGGTGAAGGCAGTCGCCACCATCGGGGCACCGGCCGATGTCGCCCACGTGCTACACCAGTTCGGCTCGTCGCTGGAGAAGGTGGCCAGCGAAGGCCAGGCCGAGGTCAGACTTGGCGGCCGTCCGTTCACGATTCTGCGCCAGTTCGTCGAGGACGCGTCCGGGCACCAGCTCGCCGACCGTATCCGCGACATGCGCAAGGCCCTGCTCGTTCTGCATGCACCATTGGACGCGACGGTTGGCATCGACAACGCGACCGCGATCTTCGCGGCGGCCAAGCACCCCAAGAGCTTCGTCTCCCTGGACCACGCCGATCACCTCGTGACCAACCCGCGCGATGCCGCCTACGCAGCCCGTGTCATCGCCGCTTGGGCTGCCCGATTCCTGCCGGACGTGGCCGAGCCGCCCGCCACCGCCGTGACCGGCGTGCGTGTCGAGGAGACCGGTGCCGGCAAGTACCAGAACGCTGCGCTGGTCGGCCGCCACCGTCTGCTGGCCGACGAGCCGACCTCCGCCGGCGGCCTGGACTCCGGCCCAAACCCCTATGATTTCCTGTCGATCGCACTGGGGGCCTGCACGTCCATGACGTTGAGGATGTACGCGGAGAAAAAGGGCATCGCTCTGCCGCGGATCAGCGTCGACGTGAGCCATGCCAAGGTCGCTGCCGCCCATTGCGAGGACTGTACGGACGCCCTTCGCGACAAGCCGGGCCGGATCGACCGCTTCGAACGCGTCATTCGCATCGACGCCGATATCTCGCCCGAATTGGAAGCAAAGCTCGTCGAGATCGCTGGCAAGTGCCCGGTCCACCGGACACTCGAACAACAAGCCGCTGTCCACACCACGGTGAGCCGGGCCGAGGGCTGAGACGTAATCACTCGACCGCGGCCACTCGACGCGGTGTGCCCCCGCCCTCCTCGACACAGTCGAAGAGGCCAGCGGCTCACGAGGTGCGTCAATCGACCATCCGAGCCCCGTTGATGCACTGCGAAGCCCATGTTAGACACCCCTCGGCGCTGCGGAGGGGGCGGGTCGGCTCGCGCTGGCTGCCTCGACCGGATGGTTGGTGCTGAAATCCCTAAAATTGGGCTGCTGATCGCGGACTTGACCTGCTGATCCAGCCCCAGAGCGCCCTCCCCGGGCGCATGAGAGCGGTCTGACGTGGCAACAGACGAACCGAATATGGCGAGCATGCCTGGCCGTTACGCCAGCGCGTTGTTCGATTTGGCGACCGAGCAAGGTCAGGTCGCAGCAGTCGAATCGGACTTGGCGCGCTTTCAGTCGCTGCTCGATATGAGTGAGGACCTGCGCCGGCTGGTCAAAAGCCCAGTTTTCTCCGCCGAGGATCAGACCCGCGCTCTGGCGGCAGTTCTGCAAGCCTCTGGTGTCGGTGGCATGACGGCGAACTTCCTCCAGGTCGTGTCGCGCAACCGCCGGTTGTTCGCTGCCCCGGAGATGATCCGCGCGTTTGCAGCGCTCGCCGCGGCGGCCCGTGGCGAGGTGACAGCCGAAGTCACGAGCGCCGAGCCACTGTCGGATGCCCAGGTCATGGCAATCCGCAGTGAGCTGAAAGCCGCAGTCGGCAAGGATGTGACGCTCGACCAGCGCGTCGACCCGTCACTGCTCGGCGGCCTGATCGTCAAAGTTGGCAGCCGCATGATCGACAACTCGTTGCGCACCAAGCTTGCCTCCCTGCGCGCGCGCCTGAAGGCCACCGCCTGACGCGCCGACACGACCTTTTGGCCGCTGCTCCCGCCGATCAGGGCAGCGGATTTCGAGACTGAGCCGAAGACATCATCGCACCTCCTGCTGGGTGCTGAACCAAACGCCTGAATGAAGGGGTCAAGTGATGGAAATCCGGGCCGCAGAGATCTCGTCGATCTTGAAGGAACAGATCAAGAGCTTCGGCAAGGAGGCCGAAGTATCGGAAATTGGTCAGGTTCTGTCTGTCGGCGACGGCATCGCGCGCGTGTACGGCCTCGATCAGGTGCAGGCCGGCGAGATGGTCGAATTCCAGGACGGCACCAAAGGTATGGCGCTGAACCTCGAAGCCGACAACGTCGGCGTCGTGATCTTCGGCGACGACCGGTCGATCAAGGAAGGCCAAACCGTCAAGCGCACCAAGTCGATCGTTGAGGTGCCCGTCGGTCGCGGCCTGCTCGGCCGCGTCGTCGATGCGTTGGGCAATCCCATCGACGGAAAAGGGCCGATCGTCGGTGCCGAGCGCAAGCGGGT
This sequence comes from Hyphomicrobiaceae bacterium, assembly GCA_033765285.1. Classification (GTDB taxonomy): domain Bacteria; phylum Pseudomonadota; class Alphaproteobacteria; order Rhizobiales; family Hyphomicrobiaceae; genus Filomicrobium. The sequence continues at coordinate 19,347 of JANRIE010000069.1, forward strand.
CGACGTCAAAGCTCCCGGCATTCTGCCGCGCAAGTCCGTGCACGAGCCCATGGCGACGGGTCTCAAGGCAGTCGATGCGTTGATCCCGATCGGCCGCGGCCAGCGCGAGCTGATCATCGGCGACCGCCAGACCGGCAAGACCGCCATCATCCTCGACACCTTCCTCAACCAGAAGCCGATCAACGAAGGCACCGACGAGCAAGCCAAGCTGTACTGCGTCTATGTTGCAGTCGGCCAGAAGCGCTCGACGGTCGCCCAGTTTGTGAAGGTCCTGGAAGAGCGCGGCGCGCTCGAGTATTCGATCGTTGTCGCGGCGACGGCGTCCGACCCGGCTCCGATGCAGTATCTGGCACCCTTTGCCGGCTGCACGATGGGCGAGTATTTCCGCGACAACAAGATGCACGCCGTGATCGCCTATGACGACCTCTCGAAGCAGGCCGTCGCCTACCGTCAGATGTCACTGTTGCTGCGCCGGCCGCCCGGCCGCGAAGCCTATCCCGGTGACGTGTTCTATCTCCATTCCCGCCTTCTCGAGCGCGCAGCCAAGATGGGCGACGATCACGGGGCGGGCTCATTGACGGCACTTCCGGTGATCGAGACCCAGGCCAACGACGTGTCGGCCTACATTCCGACGAACGTGATCTCGATCACGGACGGGCAGATCTTCCTCGAGACCGATCTCTTCTATCAGGGCGTGCGCCCGGCCGTGAACGTCGGTCTGTCGGTGTCGCGTGTCGGCTCCTCGGCGCAGACCAAGGCGATGAAGCAGGTTGCCGGCAAGATCAAGGGTGAGCTTGCCCAGTATCGCGAAATGGCAGCGTTCGCCCAGTTCGGATCCGATCTTGACGCCGCGACCCAGAAGCTGCTGGCACGCGGTGCGCGCCTGACCGAGCTGTTGAAGCAGCCGCAGTTCTCGCCCCTCAAAATGGAGGAGCAGGTCTGCGTGATCTTCGCCGGCACCCGCGGCTATCTCGACGCCATCCCCGTCGCCGCCGTCGGCCGCTACGAGCAGGCCCTGCTCTCCTCGCTCCGTGGGCAGCACGCCAGCATCCTGGAATCCATCCGCGCGTCGAAGACTCTCGACCCAGCGACGGAGAAGCAGTTGGTTGCCGTGCTGGACGGCATGGCCAAGAGCTTCGCCGCCTGATCCGGCCTCGATCTGCCCGGGCCCAATTCGGCCTGGGTCTCTCACTGAAATGCGGGGCTCGGCTCCGCCGGGTCAGGACCCAGTCGCTGTTTTGCGGCAGGCATACCGGATAGGAACGCTCGAATGGCGAGCTTGAAAGAGCTGAGGAACCGGATCGCCTCCGTCAAGGCGACCCGCAAGATCACCAAGGCGATGCAGATGGTCGCCGCGGCAAAGCTGCGTCGCGCTCAGGAGGCCGCCGAGGCCGCACGTCCCTATGCCGAGCGCATGGACCGGGTGTTGGCCAATCTTGCCTCGCGTATCGCCAATCCGGAAGGTGCCTCGCCGCTGCTGGTTGGAACCGGCAAAGACGACGTCCACCTGCTGGTCATGATGACGGCGAGCCGGGGCCTCTGTGGCGGCTTCAACTCGAACATCGCCAAGCTCGTTCGCGCCGACGCCCGTCGCCTGCTGGCCGCCGGCAAGACAGTCAAGATCATCGCCGTCGGCCGCAAGGGTGCCGACAACCTCAAGCGCGACCTCGCCAAGAACATCATCGAACTGGTCGATCTCAAGGGTCTGAAGCAAATCGGCTATGACACGGCCGCCAACCTCTCCGACAAGATGCTGACCATGTACGCCAACGGCGAATTCGACGTGGCGACGATCTACTTCTCCGAGTTCAAGTCGGTCATCGCCCAGAAGCCGGTCGGCCTGCAGCTCATTCCCGCCCGTCTTCCCGAAGCCGGTGCCGAGGGCGCGACGCGTAAGGACGGAGCCGCATACGAGTATGAGCCGGAGGAGGATGTCATCCTCGACTACCTCTTGAAGCGCAACATCGGCACCCAGCTCTTCCGCGGCCTGCTCGAGAACGCGGCGTCCGAGCAGGGTGCCCGAATGTCGGCGATGGACAGTGCAACGCGCAACGCTGGCGACATGATCAACAAGCTGACAATCACCTACAACCGTCAGCGCCAGGCGAACATCACCAAAGAACTCATCGAGATCATCTCGGGCGCCGAAGCGCTCTGACAGCATTGAAAAGACGAGGAACGGGTCATGGCTGAGAACAATGTTGGTCGCATCAGGCAGGTGACGGGTGCCGTCGTCGACGTGCAGTTCGACGATAACTTGCCGGCAATCCTGAACGGCCTGGAGACGATGAACCAGGGCAACCGCCTGGTGCTCGAAGTCGCCCAGCACCTTGGTGAGAACACGGTTCGCACCATCGCGATGGACTCCACCGAGGGCTTGGTGCGTGGCCAGCCGGTGACCAACACGGGCCGCCCGATCGCCATCCCGGTCGGCGAGGCGACGCTGGGCCGCATCATGAACGTCATCGGCGAGCCCGTCGATGAAGCCGGCCCCATCCAGGGCGTCGAGATGCGTCCGATCCACGCCACCGCGCCCGCCTTCGTCGAGCAGTCGACCGAGGCAGAAATCCTCGTCACCGGCATCAAGGTGGTCGACCTGCTGGCTCCCTACGCCAAGGGCGGCAAGATCGGCCTGTTCGGCGGTGCCGGCGTCGGCAAAACCGTTCTCATCATGGAACTCATCAACAACATCGCCAAGGCGCACGGTGGTTACTCCGTGTTCGCCGGCGTCGGTGAGCGCACGCGTGAAGGCAACGACCTCTACCACGAGATGATCGAATCGAAGGTCAACGTCGACCCCAAGCACAACGGCGGCTCAGCCGTCGGCTCCAAGGCCGCCCTGGTTTATGGCCAGATGAACGAGCCGCCCGGAGCCCGCGCCCGCGTCGCGCTCACCGGTCTCACGGTGGCCGAGTACTTCCGTGACCAGGGCCAGGACGTGCTGTTCTTCGTCGACAACATCTTCCGCTTCACCCAGGCGGGTTCCGAGGTGTCCGCACTTCTCGGCCGCATCCCCTCGGCCGTGGGCTATCAGCCGACGCTGGGTACCGACATGGGTGCCATGCAGGAGCGCATCACCACCACCCAGAAGGGTTCCATCACGTCGGTGCAGGCCGTGTACGTGCCGGCCGACGACTTGACCGACCCGGCCCCGGCTTCCACCTTCGCCCACTTGGACGCGACCACCGTTCTGTCGCGCGCCATCGCCGAGAAGGGCATCTACCCGGCCGTCGACCCGCTCGACTCGACCTCGCGCATGCTCGACCCGCGCATCGTTGGTGATGAGCACTACAACACAGCCCGTCGCGTTCAGTCGATCCTGCAGCGCTACAAGGCGCTCCAGGACATCATCGCCATCCTTGGCATGGACGAGCTGTCGGAAGAGGACAAGATGACGGTTGCCCGCGCCCGCAAGATCGAGCGCTTCATGTCGCAGCCGTTCACGGTTGCCGAGGTGTTCACCGGCTCGCCCGGCAAGCTCGTCGATCTCGCCGACACCATCAAGGGCTTTAAAGGCCTGTGCGAAGGCGATTATGACCACCTCCCCGAACAAGCCTTCTACATGGTAGGCTCGATCGAGGAAGCCATGCAAAAGGCCGAGAAGCTCGCCGAGGCGGCTTGATCCGGCCCGCGCTCCTCATGGGGCACAATTGAACGGGAGGTACGCACATGCCGTCTGACATCCAGGGTAGCAACGACGATCATAATTTCGGCACGTGCTGCGAAGAGTTGAAGGAGGCGATGAGCGGCGAGGAGTTCGAGCCGCTGATCACCGTTGGCGGCGACAGCGTGCTGTATCTCTCGGTCGGCCTCGTCGACTTCGAGGACGAAGAGCCGGGCATGGTCGACCATCCGCTGTTTTTCTGCCCGTTCTGCGGCACCAAGCTGCAGACGCCGGAGGAAGTGCAGGAGAAGGCCGGCGACGGTGAGGACGACGAGGCCACGGCTTAAGCGCCGGGCGCGTGTCGTCACGTCGGTCACCTGTAGAGCGCCGCCGCTATGTCCAAGCCCTCTCCATCGGAAGGCTAGAGACCGGCGGCGGTGTCCTGATACGCACACGTTGAAGGTTTTTGAGCCATGGCAGGCACGTTCAAGTTCGAGCTGGTGAGCCCCGAGCGCATCCTCATGTCGGTTGACGCCGAAGAGGTCACGGTGCCGGGCTCAGAAGGCGAATTCACGGTACTGCCTGGCCACGCCCCCGTTATCAGCCAGCTCGCGCCTGGCGTGCTGCACGTGAAGCTCACGAACGGCAGGAAGGGCGTGTTCGTGCGCTCGGGCTTTGCCGATGTCACACCCGACACGCTGACGGTCCTGGCCGAGCGCGCCTTCATCGTCGAGGAGGCCGACCCGCGAACCCTCGACCGCGAGTTGGACCTCGCGCAGAAGGCCTTGGCCGACGCTGACACCGACGAAGCCCGTATGCACGTCGGCCGCGCCATCGAACAACTGAAGGCGCTCCAGGCCGGCAAGGCGGCCTGACCCACGTCGAGTGCGCTGGGGCGGGGACCGACCAACCGCTGCTTTTCTCGGTCTCGACCGCCGCTGCTCGCCGTGCAGCGGCGCTATTGTTTTCGGCAGGCGAGAGGGTCACTGCTGGTCCGGATCGGACATGGTAAACAATTCGATGCGTTAACTTCTCTTGACCCCGAACATGGTGCCGTCCGTCGATTTAACGAACAGGTTGGCGAGAGCGTCGTCGATGTTGTCGGTGGTGAATTGCGGAGAAATGCCTTCGAATTTACACGAGGCCAGCACCTGCTCGATGATGAATTTCGGCTGGAAGTAGGCGAGCGGGGCATTGTTGTCCCGCATGCCCTTCAAAACCCGCCTGAAGATATCGTCCGACAAAGTGAGGTTGTGCTTCTTGCACATTCCCAAAAACACCTTGTGGAAGAGGTCCTCGGGCGGCTCCACAGTCTCGAGCTTGTAGCTGATGCGGCGCTGGAAGGCCGGATCCATCAGGTCGTTGGGATGCAGGTTCGTCGAGAAGATCACGATCTCGTCGAAAGGGATCATTGCCGTCTTGCCCGTATGCAGGGTCAGATAGTCGACGCGGCTGTTCAGCGGCACGATCCAGCGATTGAGGATATCCTCGGGCTTTGCGCGCTGGCGGCCGAAATCGTCGATGAGAAACGTCCCATTCAGCGCCTTGATGTGCAGCGGTGCCTCGTAGAACTTGGCGACGGGATTGAACTTGAGGTCCAGCATCTCGACCGTCAGTTCACCGCCCGTGACCACCATCGGCCGGTAGCAGGCCACCCAGCGCGGGTCCAGGCGGCTGCGGCGCAGGTTGGCGGCACCGGTGCTGGCTGGGGCTTCCTCCACGATCCGATGCACCGTTGGATCGAAGACCTTCATGATCTCGCCGTTGATCTCGACGCAGTAGGGTATGTAGACGATGTTCTCGAACACCTTGCCGACGATTTCGGCAATCGTCGTCTTGCCGTTGCCCGCAGGTCCATAAATCAGAATGGCATTGCCGGAATTGACCGCGGGGCCCAAGCGCTTGAGGAACCGTTCGGGCATGACGAGACCAGAAAACGCAGCCTCTAACTTGGCGCGCGAAATGACCTCGTTGGTGATGCGCTGCCGTTGGATACGCTCCTGATAGTCCTTGAGCGAAACGGGGGCCGGTCCGAAATACTGGCCGCGGTTCAGCGCATCAGCAGCCCATTCGCGCCCAGCCCTGGTCAGCGTCAGACGAATTTCGCTGCGGGCATTGATCCCCGAGGCCGAGGCCAGCGTCTCGACGAGCTTACGATCGTTGGCAGCCTTCAAAAGCTGATCGACAACCGTATTGGACAGCTTCATCACGCGAGACAGTTGGGACGCTGTCTCGATGTTTTCCGAATACATGCCTTTCAAGGCCAGCTCGAGCAGCATCACGGAGTCTATGCCTGTGCCGGCCACGGTCGTCGGCACCTGCGGCGCATCGGCGAGCACTTCGTCGATCTGATCTTGAGTGAGGATGCCGAGGGCGACAAGGCTGTCGCCTATGCGTCCACCCGTCGATTTCTGATGAGCGATCGCGCGGTCGATGTCGGTGGCCGAGACCAGTCCTTTGGCGACGAGAAAACTGCCGATGTTCATTGTTGCTCGCCCCCGAGACTGACTTCGATCGAGGGTAGACGATAGCGCGAGGTGGTAAACCATCTCCTATCCAGTCGGACTTGGCTGAAATGAGCTGGAGATGTTGCGCCCGTTCAGCCCTGGCTCACTCCGCTTTCGCCAATCCTCCCAGCTCCGCCACCACGGCGCGGTACACCTCCCGTTTGAACGGCACGATGACGCCGACGAGTTCGTCGACGCTGGCCCACCGCCAGGCGTCGAACTCGATGTGGTCAGGGTTTTCGGGTGTGATATTGACCGCACTGTCTGGGCCCTGGAAGCGCATGGCGAACCACTTCTGCTTTTGGCCGCGGTAGCGGCCCTTCCACACTTGGCCGATCAGATGCGGCGGCAGGTCGTAGGTCAGCCAGTCGCGGCTTTCGCCGATGATCGTGACGTCCCGGGCCTTGATGCCGGTCTCCTCCTCGAGTTCCCGCAACGCCGCCGCGCGCGGGTCCTCGCCTTCGTCGATTCCCCCCTGCGGCATCTGCCACCACGAGCCCTCGCCCTCGGGATCATTGGCCGTCCGCGCGCCCGCGCGCCGACCGATCCACACCAGGCCGGCGGAATTGACGACCATCACGCCGACGCAGGGGCGGTAGCCGAGACGTGAAGGATCATTCGCCATGATGCGGCCTCCTGATGCGATCAACGGTTCCACCGTGTCGCATTGCGTGCAGTTGAATGGCTGGATTTTGGGCAGCCGTTCCTGGGCAGTTGCCGGCGGCAGCCAGCGAACGTGGGACGGGAACGTTAGGCCCCCCCTGGACATCCTACCCGCCGAAAAACGTCTCCATCACGGCGGCCAGCGTGTCCGGCTGCTCCTCGGGGAGGAAGTGCCCGCAGTCGATAGATTGCCCCTGGACGTCCGTGGCATAGTCCCTCCAGACCTCGAGGAGATCATAGCGCCGCGCGATGAACCCGCGCCCACCCCATAGCACGAGCAAGGGGCAGGTGACTTTCCGTCCCGCCGCCCGGTCGGCCCGGTCGTGAACGAGGTCGATGCCGGCGCTGGCCCGGTAGTCTTCGCAGGTAGCATGGATCGTTTCGGGCTTGCGGAAGGCGGCCAGGTAGGTCGCGACGGCGGCCGGATCGAACACCGCACCCGGTGCCGCCCACCGCCTCAGCTTCTCACGCAGAAACCATTCCGGATCAGCCCCGATCATGTGTTCGGGCAGGCCGTCGGGCTGGATGAGGAAAAACCAGTGATAGTAGCCCGTAGCGAATTGCTGGTCGGTCGATTCCAGCATGGCGAGTGTCGGCGCGATGTCCATGACGCACGCGCGGCGCACTCTCTCGGGATGGTCCAGCGCCAGCCGGTGGGTCACGCGCGCCCCCCGGTCGTGGCCGGCCACGTCGAAGGTGTCATGGCCAAGCGCGGCCATGACCTCGACCATGTCGCGGGCCATCTCGCGCTTGGCGTAGGCCTCGTGTCTGGGACCGCCCACCGGCTTGGCGCTGCCTCCATATCCGCGCAGATCAGCGCAGATGACATGGCGGGTCTTGGCGAGGCGCGGTGCCACCCGGTGCCACATGACATGCGTTTGCGGGTATCCATGCAGCAGAAGGAGTGGCGGACCGTCCCCGCCGTGCGCCAGGTGAATGTCCGCGCCGGAGGCATGAACGCGCTTGGTCTCGAACCCTGGCAAATTCATGTCGTGTCGGCCCCGCCTGCAAAAGACCCGCCCGCAAAAGAAATGGGCGCCACGGGGCGCCCATGCTTGTCGTCGATTGAGGTGCAGTCACCAGCCACGAGAGGCTAAGCCCACCTCGCCGGTGCGTTGCCCGATTACTTCGCCGCGTCGGCCGGCTTGGGTTCTGCCGGTGTGATCGACGCCTTTTTGTCTTCGGCTGCTACGGCATCCACTTTGACCGGAGCCTCCGTGACTTTGCCGCGCACGAAGTTCAAGGCGAACTGCAACTGCGTGTCCTTCTCGGGTTCGCGCGGCACGTAAGCCGACGATCCAGAGGCTTCGTCTTCCTGCTCGCCATTCTTGAGGTGCCCGCGCAGGCTAGCCTCGCCGCGCGGCTTGGCGCGAATCTTGTCGATCACGTCTTCCGGCAGGTTTTCCTGCTCGACGATCAGGTCGGGGTCGATGCCCTTCGCTTGGATCGAGCGGTTGCGTGGCGTGTAATAGCGCGCCGTGGTCAGGCGGATCGCCCCGTTCGCCCCGAGTGGGATGATCGTCTGCACCGATCCCTTACCGAACGAGCGAGTACCGATCACCTTGGCACGCTCGTGGTCCTGCAACGCGCCTGCCACGATTTCCGACGCCGAGGCCGAGCCGCCGTTGATCAGCACGACCACCTGCTTGCCGTCGGTCAAGTCGCCCGGCCGGGCCTGGCTGCGCTGCGTCTCTTCATTGTTGCGGCCCTTGGTGATGACGATCGCGCCACGCTCCAGGAAATCATCCGAGACGGCGATCGCCTGATCGAGCAAGCCGCCTGGATTATTGCGAAGGTCGATGACGTAGCCCTTCAGCTTGGGCCCGATCTCGGCCTTCAGCTTCTCGATCGACTTCACGAGGTTGGCATGCGTCTGCTCGTTGAACGTCGATACCTTGACGTAAGCCACGTCGTCCTCGGCCCGCGCCTTCACCGCGTTGATACGGATGACATCGCGCTTGATGACCACGTCGAACGGTTCCTCGCGGCCCTTGCGCACGATCGTCAGCGTGATCGGGGTATTCACCAGTCCGCGCATTTTCTCGACGGCCTGTTCGAGGGTCAGCCCGACGATCTGCTCGTTGTCGAGATGAGTGATGAGGTCATTGGCTTGCAGCCCGGCCTTCGAGGCGGGGGTGTCGTCGATGGGCGCGACCACCTTGACGACCTGGTTTTCCATCGTGACCTCGATGCCCAGTCCGCCGAACTCGCCGCGCGTCTGCACCTGCATGTCCCGGAAGCTCTTCGGCGACAAGTAGGCGGAGTGCGGATCGAGCGCCGACAGCATGCCGTTGATGGCCGACTCGATGAGCTGGGTATCGTCGGGCTTTTCCACGTAGTCCGAGCGGACACGCTCCAACACGTCTCCGAACAGATCAAGTTGGCGATAGAGATCGGAATTGGGCGATGTCGCCGAGTACGTGCGCGTCACATTCAGCACGGTCGTGGCGCCCGCCAACGCCGTCATGAAGATGAACGTCCAGAACGCCAGATCTGTCTTGCGCATCATCCTTGCACCTTCTGAGCACCCGTCGCCCACCATGGGTCTGGGTTGACGGGTCGCCCGTCCTTCCTGAATTCCACATACAGAACCGGCTGGCCTTGCGCCGGTCCACGCCCGAGCGTTGCAGCGGCGTCCGACATCGTGCCGACCGGCTCCGCGGCCAGGACGAACTGCCCCGGCTGCACGTCGATGCGATTCAATCCAGCAAGCAGCACATGATAGCCACCGCCGGCGTTGATGATCAAGAGTTGGCCGTAGCTTCTGAATTCCCCAGCGTAAACGATCCAGCCATCACATGGGGAGGTGATCTGCGCGGCGTGGCGCGTTTCGAAGACCACGCCTTTAGACGGCGGACCGTAGCTCGTCGCCTGCGCGAAGGCCATGACACGTTTGCCTGGTGTCGGATAGGGCAGCCGTCCCTTGGCCAGATGGAATGGAACAGCCGGCTCTATGCGTCCCGCGTTCGGTCGAGCGAACGCCCCTTCGACGGGGGCCAGCACCGCAACCTGTGTTTCCCCCTCCGCGGGAAGCGTCCGCCGTGCTGCATCACCCGACGCCGGGTCCGAGGCGCCGGGCACCCGGGTTGCGTCGAGCGCTGCCGTGCCGGTCACCGGTCCAACGCCGGTTCCATTGGCGGCCTCAGCCGTTTTGGCCGCCGCTGCGCGGGCTTCAGCTAGGCGAATCTCCTCGGCGGCCTTCTCGTTGTGTCGCCGTTGATCCTCGGAGCGCTTGTCGTTCCGGTCGATCTTGTCGATCAGTTCGTTCAGATCCTTGACGTCGCGGGAGATTTCCGCGACCTCCTCCCGCACTTTGGCAAGTTCTGATTGGCGATCTGCCAACGAGCGCTTTTTCTCGCTCATCAGGCCAGCCAGCCGCACCTGGGCGTCGTTGAGACGTTGCGCTTCTGCCCTGAGCCGCTCGCTCTCGTCCCGCTTTTCGGTCAGAACGCGGACAAGGTCTTCCAGCTTGCCGGCCAGTTCCAGGGCCTTGGTCCGCATCCCCGGAAAAGCGGCGGCCAGCAGCATGGCACTGCGGACCATCGCCAGTGCGTCCTCGCGCCGGGTGATCATGACGGGCGGCGGGTTGCGCCCCATTCGCTGCAAGACGCCCAGCAGCTTCGAGATCTCACCATAACGCTGCATCAGAGAGCCGCGAACGATCTTCTCCTGCGCCTCGAGTTCGGACAGCCGCGCCTCGATCTCGGTCAGACGACCTTCGCTCTTTTGGATCAGCGCGGCGGTTTCGAGCAGGCGCGCATTGATCCGCTCGCGCGCCTTGTTGATGGCGGCGACATCGGTTGCCAGGGATGTGGCGCGGTCGACCGTTCTGTTCAGGGTCGAGCGCTTCTCGTCGAGCTTTCCAGCAGCCTCATCGCGAGTTTGCGACGCGACCGGCGTCGCCACGAGCGCCAAGCCGGCAATCGTCGCGGCCAGCAGCTTGCTTGTCCTCGCGATCGACGCCGACCTCTCGCTGGTATCGCGATCCGCGTCCCAGACTGGGGGGCCGTCGATGTTTGCTGTCTGCGCCGCTGTCAGCATGTCGCCTTGCTCGGCCTGGCCGTAGTGTCGAAGGTGCTGCGCGCAAGCGACCTCGAGCCGTGCCGCCCGGTGCCGATGCTCATAGATGATGTTTGGCATCGACAAATGCGTCAATTGTGGCGCATCGCGCGTGGTGAACTGATGTGCCAGGGGGTATCGTCTCCGTAGTCCCGGTCGCCGCCGGCATCCGCTTCCCACCGACTGTTTGGCAGTCCCGACTTGCACCGAGGAAAGTACGTCCCATGCAGACTGCACTCTACCACCTGACGACCATTGCTTCCCTTGCCGTGCTTGCGGTGCTCGTGCTCGGCTTGGCGACTATTCTGCGCCAAGGCAGTCCGAACCTGTCGCAGCGGTTGATGCGGTGGCGCATCGGCCTGCAATTCCTCGCGATCCTGATCATCATAGGCTTCGTTCTGATCGGGCGCTCGTGAATTCCAGGCAATGTCGGGGAGGGTGAAGCACCATGGTGAAGCTGAACAAAATCTATACCCGCACCGGTGATGCGGGAACGACCGGGCTGGGGACCGGCGAGCGCGTCCGCAAGGACGATGTGCGCATCGCCGCCTACGGTACGATCGACGAAACGAATGCGGCCCTCGGACTGGCACGCCTCCATACGGGGGCACCTGGCGCGGATGCGTCGTCTCGAACAGTCGACGTCATGCTTGCGCGCATACAGAACGACCTGTTCGACCTGGGGGCCGACCTGTGCGTTCCCGACCGCGGCGAAAAGCTGTCCTACGAGCCGCTGCGCATTGTCGACGCGCAAGTCGATCGCTTGGAGCGCGAGATCGACGAGTTGAATGCCGCGCTGTCCCCGCTCACGTCTTTCATCCTGCCCGGCGGCAGCCCGGCCTCCGCTTACCTCCACCTGGCCCGGACGGTTTCCCGTCGCGCCGAGCGGCTGATGGTTCGGCTTGCCGCCAGTCCCGGTGAGCCGGTCAGTCAGCCAGCGCTGAAATACGTCAACAGGCTTTCGGATTTTCTTTTCGTGGCCGGCCGTTATGTTAACGATCAGGGTGCCGCCGACATTCTCTGGGTGCCGGGCGGGAACCGTTGAAGCTGGCCCCCCGACGTCCCCGCGGCGCGCCATGGCAACGCCGCGCACATCGGTGACTGCGGGCACAAGGAGTTCGATCGCCGTGTTCATTCCGATCCAGGACGACAACCCGCTGGAGAAAATTCCACTTCAGTACATGACGATTGCGCTGATCCTCGCGAACGTCGCTGTCTTTTTCCTCAGTCAGAGCGGTATCGACGAGCCGACCCTGAAAAGTTTCGCCGTCGTGCCAACGGAACTGTTCCAGGCCTCCGTTCTCGGATTCGCGGGAGCCATGCCCGACGCCGTTCCGATCCCCGAGGGCCTGACGCTTCTTTCCTACCAGTTCTTCCACGGCGACATCTTCCACCTTGCCGGCAACATGGTGTTCCTCTGGGTGTTCGGCGACAACATCGAGGACGCCATGGGGCACGTGAAGTTTCTCGTGTTCTACCTCGCTTGCGGCATCATTGCGGCCTTGACCCATGCCTGGGTCGTCGCGGGCAGCGAGATGGCCGGCTATCCGTTGATCGGAGCCAGTGGAGCCGTGGCTGGTGTGATCGCGGCCTATCTCATGCTGCATCCGCGCGTGCGCGTCTGGGTGCTCGCCCTTAAGGTCATCCCCTTGCAGATTTCGGCGGCCTTCGTTCTGGGGATATGGGTCGCGACGCAAGTCGTCATGGTCGTCATGCCCGATGTGGGACCGGTGGCTTGGTGGGCGCACATCGGCGGTCTCGTCGCCGGTGCGGCCCTGATCGTGCTCATGAAGCGGTCGGACGTCCCGCTGTTTGATGGCGGTCTGGGCCGCGCGTGAGCTGTCACACCCGTGGCCCGCTCGCCTCAGGGCCAGATTGACGAGCGGCCGGCCTGCTAATAGGCTCGTCTTTCGCAGTTGCGAAATTGGCCCAGATCGGCGCGGTGCCAGGGCTCCATCGCAAGTGCCACGGCAGTCGTGGTGGCCCTGTGCAAAGGAGCGGCGACCGGATCTCGCGAACGGTCGGACGACCATCGCGGTTTTTCTGGGTCTCGACCTGCAATGACGGTGTCGCGCCCAGGCATGCAACACCGCGATGTGGGCGAAGATAAGAGAAGACGAAAAGTGTCGCCGCCGCACCGGTGACAGGTCATCGACGGCTCGGCCCAGTCAGCGGACAGGGCCGAGTGCAACAGGGAGCACCACGGGCGCATGAGAATACTCGTGCCGGTCAAGCGCGTTGTCGACTACAACGTCAAGATCAGGGTCAAGGCGGACGGCTCGGGCGTCGAGCTTGCAAACGTAAAAATGTCGATGAACCCCTTTGACGAGATTGCCGTCGAAGAAGCGGTACGCTTGAAGGAAAAGGGCACTGCGACGGATGTCGTGGCCGTTTCCATCGGTTCGGCCAAGGCGCAGGACGTGCTGCGCACCGCGCTGGCCATCGGCGCAGATCGCGCGGTGCTGGTCGAGACCGACGAGCCGCTGGAGCCATTGGCCGTCGCCAAGCTGCTCAAGGCCGTGGCGGATGCCGAAAAGCCCGATCTTGTGATCATGGGCAAGCAGGCCATCGACGACGACTGCAACCAGACGGGCCAGATGCTCGCTGCCCTGCTGGGCTGGCCGCAGGGAACTTTCGCCTCCCGGATCGAGCCGGACGCGGGCACAGTGCGCGTGACCCGCGAGATCGACGGCGGTCTCGAGACTGTGAAGCTCAAGTTGCCGGCCGTCGTCACAACCGACTTGCGCCTGAACGAGCCACGCTATCCGACGCTGCCCAACATCATGAAATCCAAGAAGAAACCTCTCGACGTCAAGAAGCCTGCCGAACTCGGTGTCGCAATCGTCTCGCGGCTTGAAATCCTGAAGACGACCGAGCCACCGACCCGAAAGTCTGGCGTCATGGTCGGCAGCGTCGCGGAGCTTGTGGGTAAGCTCAAGAACGAAGCGGGAGTGATCTGATGCGGGTTCTCCTGCTTGCCGAGCACGATAACGTGGCGCTCAACGCGGCCACCGCCAAAGCCATGACCGCCGCCCGCGCGCTCGGTGGAGAGGTCCATGTCCTGGTCGCCGGTTCGGGCTGCGGTCCGGTTGCCGAGGCCGCCGCCCGCGTGGAAGGGGCCACCAAGGTCCTGCTGGCCGATGCGCCCCACCTCGAGAATTTCCTGGCCGAGGAACTGGCGGCGCTTGTCGCTCCCATGATGACCGGCTTCGATGCCCTCGTCGCGCCGGCCACGGCAGTCGGCAAGAACGTGCTCCCGCGCGTGGCCGCCATGATCGACGTGATGCAGGTCTCCGAAATCACGAAGGTCATCGCCCCCGACACGTTCGAGCGGCCGATTTACGCCGGCAATGCCGTCCAAACTGTTCGCGCGCCGGGGCCGAAGAAAGTCGTGACCGTGCGCGCCGCCTCGTTTGCCGCCGCGGGCGAGCAGGCAGCCGCCGCCATCGACGTCGTTTCGGTGCCGGCTGCGCTTGACCTCTCCGAGTTCGTATCGGCCGAGCTGACGAAGTCCGACCGTCCGGAGCTGGCGTCCGCCCGGGTCATCGTGTCCGGCGGTCGCGGCATGCAGGCCGGCGAGAACTTCGGCAAGTTGATCGAGCCGGTCGCCGATGCGCTCGGTGCAGCGGTCGGAGCGAGCCGTGCGGCCGTCGATGCAGGCTTTGTGCCCAATGACATGCAGGTCGGCCAGACCGGGAAGGTCGTTGCCCCGGAGCTGTACATCGCCGTCGGCATTTCGGGTGCGATCCAGCATCTGGCGGGCATGAAAGACTCCAAGGTGATCGTCGCCATCAACAAGGACGGCGAAGCACCCATCTTCCAGGTTGCCGACTACGGGCTGGTCGCCGATCTGTTCAAGGCACTCCCCGAGTTGGAGAGTGAACTGCGCAAAGCGAAGGGCTGAAGCGACGCCGACGCGCGGTGCTGCGATTGAGTTGAGGGCTGAGGCAGGAATCGGGTAGTGACACCGCGAAATCACAGAAACTCCACCGGCAGCGTCGAAGCAGCCGGGAGCACGGAGATCCGCAAGGTCGGCATCATCGGTGCCGGCCAGATGGGCAACGGGATCGCGCACGTCGCGGCTCTGGCCGGCTATGATGTCCTCGTCAACGATCTTCGCCGCGAAGCCTTCGAGCGGGCGGTTTCGGTGATCCGACGCAATCTCGAGCGCCAGGCCGGCAAGGGTCTCATCGAGGCCGACGAGGTGGAGCCCGCTATCGCCCGGATCGGCTTTGCCGAGACGCCGGCCGCCTTCGCGGATCGCGACATCGTGATCGAGGCGGCGACAGAAGACGAGGCCATCAAGCGCAAGATTTTCGCGGGCCTGTGCGCCTCTCTGCGCCCCGATGCGATCATCGCCACCAACACCTCCTCGATCTCGATCACGCGACTGGCCGCCACCACCGACCGTCCCGAGCGCTTCATCGGGATGCACTTCATGAACCCTGTGCCGGTCATGGAGCTGGTCGAGCTGATCCGCGGCATTGCAACCGAAGACGATACCTTCAACATCTCCCGCTCGTTTGTGCGGACGCTGGGCAAAACCATCGCCGTTTCGGAGGACTTTCCCGCATTCATCGTCAACCGCATCCTGCTGCCGATGATCAACGAGGCGGTCTACACGCTGTACGAGGGCGTCGGCACGGTCGAATCGATCGACAAGGCTCTCAAGCTCGGTGCCAACCATCCCATGGGGCCGCTTCAACTCGCGGACTTCATCGGTCTTGATACCTGTCTCAGCGTCATGCAGGTGCTATACGAGGGGCTGGCGGATTCGAAATATCGGCCATGTCC
Source organism: Hyphomicrobiaceae bacterium (assembly GCA_033765285.1). GTDB lineage: Bacteria > Pseudomonadota > Alphaproteobacteria > Rhizobiales > Hyphomicrobiaceae > Filomicrobium. The sequence goes on from JANRIE010000069.1 coordinate 34,974, forward strand.
GCTTCTCGTGAAATACGTCGAGGCCGGCTGGCTCGGACGCAAGACCAAGCGCGGCTTCTACGATTACCGCGGCGAGACCCCCGTGCCGACCAGGTAAGGGCCTCCGGCCTCCTGCTGCCCTCGGTCCTGGCGAGGGACGAGCCCCGACCCGTCGGCGCGTCGGGCGGGCGCAATCTGCTTTTGAATTGAAGGATACAATCTCATGGCGACCGGAACGGGCCGCACCGCCGTGGTCACAGGAGCGGGGACCGGCATCGGCCGCGCCGTGGCGCTGGCTCTGCAGGCTGACGGCTGGAATGTGGTGCTGGCCGGCCGGCGTCGCGAGCCCCTGGAGCAAACCAAGGCCATGGCGACGGCTGGTGGTGGCGACATGCTCGTCGCGCCAGCCGACGTCACCGATCGGCTCGACGTCAAGGCGCTGTTCCACGAGACGGGACACACGTTTGGCCGGATCGACCTGCTGTTCAACAACGCCGGAGTGGGCGCGCCGCCCAAGCCACTCGAGGACCTTACGCCCGAGGAGTGGAAAAAGGTCGTCGATTGCAATCTGACGGGCCTCTTCTACTGCTGTCAGGAAGCGGTTCGCATGATGAAGGCGCAGACCCCGAAGGGCGGGCGGATCATCAACAACGGCTCGATCTCCGCCCACACGCCGCGCCCGTTTTCCGCGCCCTACACGGCCACCAAACATGCCGTCACGGGCCTGACCAAGGCGATCGCGCTGGACGGGCGCCCGCACAACATCGTCTGCTCACAAATTGACATCGGCAACGCCGATACCGAGATGGCCGCGCCGATGAAGGCGGGTATCTTGCAGCCCGATGGCCAGATTCGCAAAGAGCCGCAGATGGACGTCGCCCACGTCGGCAGCGCGGTGGTCTACATGGCCAGCCTGCCACTGGACGCGAACGTGCTGTTCATGACCATCAAGGCCACCTCCATGCCATTCGAGGGCCGGGGTTGACGGGACGGCGATTAAACGGGGCTCCACAGGTCTGAATCTTGCTTGTGGTGGCGTCTCAGCCCGCTAAGGTGGGCAACCCGTTTCCGCTCCAGCGCAGAGATACATGCCGCACCACACACCACTCATCGCCACGATCGTCGTGGGGCTGACGCTCGCGTTCATTTTCGGAACGATCGCGCAGCGCTTGAGGATATCTCCTATTGCCGGCTACCTCCTAGCCGGCATCGCCGTTGGTCCCTACACACCGGGGTTCGTGGCCGATCAGGCACTGGCGCTGGAACTGGCCGAGATCGGCGTAATCCTGCTCATGTTCGGCGTCGGCCTGCATTTCTCGTTCGCCGATCTGATGTCCGTCCGGGCGATCGCAATCCCTGGTGCCATCGCACAGATCAGTGTCGCCACGCTACTGGGCGTGGGGCTGGCTGCCATCATGGGCTGGCCGTTCGGCAATGGCATCGTTTTCGGGCTGGCGCTGTCGGTGGCGAGCACGGTCGTTCTGTTGCGTGCCCTTCAGGAACGCCGGCTGTTGAACAGCGAGCGGGGCCGCATCACGGTCGGCTGGTTGATCGTCGAGGATATCGTGATGGTGCTGGCGCTGGTGCTGCTGCCGGCGTTGACCCCGCTGTTGAACGGCAGCACTTTGTCCGGAGACGAATTGTGGGACGTGCTCGGCACGGTGGCCATCACGATCGGCCAGGTGGCTGCTTTCGTCGTGCTGATGCTTCTGGTCGGCCGTCGTCTGATTCCAGCGGTTCTGCATTACATCGCCCATACCGGCTCGCGCGAGCTGTTCCGCCTCGGTGTTCTGGCCATCGCGTTGGGCGTTGCCTATTTCGCAGCCAAGTTGTTCGGGGTTTCGTTCGCGCTCGGGGCGTTTTTTGCCGGCATGATTCTGAGCGAGTCGGAATTGAGCCAGCGCGCGGCCGAAGAGTCGCTGCCCCTGCGCGATGCGTTCGCCGTTCTGTTCTTCGTCTCGGTGGGAATGCTGTTCAACCCGGCGATCCTCGTCGCTCAGGCGTGGCCGACCGTAGCGACGCTGGCGATCATTGTGCTGGGCAAATCGGTCGCGGCGCTGGTCATCGTCCTGGCGTTTCGCCACTCGCTGCCAACCGCGCTGCTGATTGCGGCGAGCCTGGCGCAGATCGGCGAATTCTCTTTCATCCTGGCCGGATTGGGCATCTCACTGGGTCTGCTCACCGACAGTGGCCGCGACCTCATTCTGGCCGGCGCGCTCCTGTCCATTCTCGTGAACCCGCTCCTGTTCCTCGCCCTCGACCGGATTGGCCCCTGGCTCGAGGCCCGTGCGCCGACCCCGGCAGGCGGCAAGCCGGAAGCGTGGCCCGCCGAAGAGTCCCAGGTAGCACCCGAAGCGGACGGCCATGTGACCCTGATCGGCTATGGCCGGGTCGGCAGCCTGATCGCCGAGCAGCTCGCGCGCTACGGTGCCACCATCGTCGTGATCGACGAACGCAACGAGGTCGTCGAGAGCGCGCGCGCCAAGGGTCTGCGCGGAATCATCGCTGCTGCGCCCGGCGCGCTGGCTGCCGCCGACATTGCCAAATCCAAGACGCTGTTCGTCGCGATCCCCGACGTCTTCGAGGCCGGGCAGATTGTTCAGCAGGCGCGCGCCGCCAATCCAGGTCTGGCCATCATCGCCCGGGCCCACTCGAACGCGGAGGCCGACCATCTGACGAAATGCGGGGCGACTGCCGTTGTGCAGAGTTCGCAGGAGATTGCCCGGGCCATGGTCGGGAAGTACCAACTCCTCTGAGCCCTTGATGAATGAATATTCATCAAAGCATTGAAGTTGAACATTATTTCTGAAAAATCTTCGACGGGTTTGCGTCTCGACGCTCGTTGAACTGTCAGTGCGCCCGAAAATCAGATCGCCACTGGTGGCGAGGGTGCCGACAACAGTCGATGGAGACCACGAGATGACGAAGTTCACCACAGTCGCAGTTGCCGCCCTGCTTCTCGCCACGGGCATCGGTGCTGCAGAGGCCGCTCCGCGCCACAAGTTCGACGGCTCTCGCGGCCAGCACGGCTACAGCAAGGGCGTGAATGGCTTCGAACGCGCCGCGATCCGCCGCAGCGCAGCCCGTCTGGCGGCCTTGCGCCGGCAGGTTCACGCGGACGGCCGCGTGACGATCTACGAGCGCCTGCGCCTGCGTCAGGCCACGACCCGGCACGCGCGCCTGGTCCGCCAGGCGCATCGCGGGTGAGGCCGGAACTGGCAATGGCCGCGCGGAGCGCTCGCTCTGCGCGGCTGTGCGCGTCACTTCAGGAGCTTGGCGGGCGCCAGCGACGAAACCGTCAAAAGCGACAGGCAGTCGGCCACGGCTTCCTTGTCGCTGCGACACTCGTTCACATCGTTGACGAGCAGGGAGCCGAGGTCACTGCATTTCACGTTGTCGATCTCGAACAGTTTGACGATCCGCTTGTCTTTGCGCAGCGGCGCAAGGTCGACGAAGAAGCGCTGGTCGACGACGCCGTCGGTCCGAAACAGGACAAGGTCGAGCTGCAGCGTTGAGAACGGCGTGCGCGTGCGATTGTCGACGACGACATAGAGGCGACAGCCTGTCTCTAGCGGCTCCAGCCGGTTGAGTTCGACAGCGATCGTCCCAGCGGCGGATGTCGCCGCGTCTATCTTCGCCTCTTGTGCTGAGGTCGAAACCGGCGGCAAGGCGAGTGCGAGGCCCACGAGCAAGGCGGCCGCCGCACGACGCCACAAGCGCGCGGACCGAGGGTCTCCTGCGGGACTGGACTGGGAACGCAATGCGGTCCACCTGATTGCTCGTTGAGGTCACACGACCACAACCGATTAGTCGCCCACAGCTGTTCTGGCAACGTCCGCCGACAAGAGTTCGGTTGGGCAGGCATTCGGCCTGGTTGGTACACCCGGCTCACCGCCAAGTGCGAAGCGCCAGCCCCGATTGTCAGTCGACGGGCGCGAGCGTCGCGCGCTGGCGATCTGCCCGGCCAATATCGGGCTGTGACCATAGCGGACAATCAGACTGAAAGCGTCAGCATGGCGGCTCAGGCCATACCCTTGACTAGGAAGCCTAGAGCCACCATGCCGTGAGCGCCGGTACGCACGACAAGGACCGCGACGCCCCTTGGACGTTAGCGCCAAAGAGTTGCCGGATTCGTAATGGGCGTGGCTTCAGTGCGCGTCGGACCGGGTCAGGCTTGCGGCCGTTTGCCCACCCGCTACCCCGGCCACAAAAGCTTGGCAACGAGCATCACCATGAGCCGATGCGGGATCAGTCCACTCATGCGGGCAACCGCCCAGTTGAGCAGCCCGGGCACGATGAGCCGGTTGCCGAACCGGTAGCCGCGATAGACCGAGGCGGCCACGGCCTCTGGGCTCATCGACGGCAGCAGCCGGCGATACAGGGCACCATCTGCTTCCATTGCGGCATGAAAGCTGGTGTCGACGGGCCCCGGTGCGACGACCGCGACGCGGACCCCCTGTCCGGACAGTTCCTCCGCCAGTGCCAGGCTGAGCGAAACCTGGAAGGCCTTGCTGGCGTAGTAGGCTGCCTGGTAAGGCCCCGGGACGAACCCGCCGAGTGAAGCGATGGTGATGATCCCGCCGCGTCCGCGCGCCACCAACTGCGCCGAGTAATGCCGCAACAGGCGGCTCGTCGCCGCCACGTTCAGCCGGAGCAGCGCGTCGATCGTTTCGGGTTCCTCGGCAAGAAATGGCCCGGACAAACCGGTTCCCGCGCTGAGCACGACGATGTCGGCGTAGAGTGAGGCCGCGCCGAGCGCCTCGTCTAGCGCCCGCGTCGCGGACAGGTCCGTCACGTCGAGCGCTATGGAATGGATCGGGCGGCCTGGCGCTGCGGCAAGTGTGGCGACGGCGGCCGCGAGCTTGTCTGGGTCGCGGCCGACGATCGCGACGACATGCCCGGCGCTCGCAAATCGCTGGGCAATGGCCAGCCCGATTCCCGCCGAGCCGCCGATCACCACGACCGCCGGGTTCAGGCCGCTCGTGGCGGCGATGGCTGCGGCGTCGGGTCTGGCGCGTCGCGCAAGCCACCGCTCGAAGAGCCCTACAGGTGTCACGTCGGTGTCGCGTTCATGCGCTTCATGTCCTGCGGGTTCGTCATGCTGGTTCGACGCATCGAGCCATAGCCGATGGCGTGGCGCACGGGGAGTGTGACCAGACCAGCGGCGCCGTGTTGTTCCACCAGAAGGTCATCGAGCGATGTGGCTGTTGTCCCTGCCCTTCCAGACGCGCAACGCGGCTCTGACGATAAGTTTCTGCGCCACCGCAGGACTGGCTGGGCTCCTTTGGTTGGTACCGGGCTATGCTGCCGTCATCGCCGGTCCCCTGGCCCTTTTTGCGATCCTGTCCCTCGTCGGCCTGCGCGACGTCTTCCAGTCGCGGCACACGATACTTCGCACTTACCCGATCGTCGCGCACCTGCGCTTTCTGTTCGAATCGATCAGACCAGAGATCCGCCAGTATTTCTTCGAAGGCGAGAAGGACGGCCGGCCCTTCAGCCGCGACAAGCGGGCGATCGTGTACCAGCGCGCCAAGAGCGAACTCGACAAGCGGCCGTTCGGCACGCAGTACGACGTCTATGAGGACAGTTTCGAGTGGCTGTCACACTCGATGGCCCCAACGGCCGCAGCCAGCGAGCCGTTCCGCATCATGGTCGGCGGGCCAGATTGCTCGAAGCCCTACTCGGCCTCGGTGCTGAACATCTCGGGCATGAGCTATGGGGCCCTGTCACCCAATGCGATCCGCGCTCTGAACAAAGGGGCCAGGCTCGGCGGCTTTGCCCACACGACCGGAGAGGGTTCGGTCAGCCGCTACCACGTAGAAAATGGCGGCGACCTGATTTGGCAGGTGGCCTCGGGGTACTTCGGCTGTCGCAATCGCGATGGTTCGTTCTCGCCAGAGGCGTTCGCTGCGACCGCGGCGCTCGACCAGGTTCGCATGATTGAACTCAAGCTGAGCCAGGGGGCCAAGCCGGGTCATGGCGGGGTGCTGCCGGCGGCCAAGGTCAACCGTGAGATCTCGCGCGCCCGCGGTGTGCCGATGGGACAAGACTGCGTGTCGCCCGCCCGGCATTCTGCCTTCGCTACTCCACTCGAGATGATGCAGTTCATCGGCACGTTGCGCCAGCTATCGGGCGGCAAGCCCGTCGGGATCAAGCTCTGCGTCGGTCACCCTTGGGAGTTTCTGGCTCTGGTCAAGGCGATGCTCGAGACCGGCATAACGCCGGATTTCATCACGGTCGACGGCAAGGAGGGGGGCACGGGAGCGGCCCCATTGGAATTCGTTGACCATATCGGCATGCCACTGCGCGACGGCCTTTCGCTGGTGCATAACGCCCTCGTCGGTGCCGCCCTGCGCGACCGGATCCGTATTGCGGCATCTGGCAAAATCATCTCGGCATTCGACATGGCCCGCGCCATGGCCATCGGAGCCGACTGGTGCAATGCGGCGCGCGGCTTCATGTTTGCCGTGGGCTGCATCCAGGCCCAGGCCTGCCACACCGACAAATGTCCGGTCGGCGTGACGTCGCAGGACCCGGCCCGCTGGCGGGCGATCAATGTGCCCGATAAGGCGACGCGCGTGGCTCGCTTCCATGGCGCGACCGTCAAGGCGCTCGCCGAACTCGTCGCCGCCGCCGGTCTCGACCACTGCCGCGATCTGGTGCCGGAACTGTTCTATCGACGGATCTCGCACCGGGAGTTCATGACGTTTGGCGAACTCTACCCTTCGCTCGGGCATGGCGAACTGCTGACCGGCACGCAGGATCCGCGATTTTCGCGCGCTTGGGCCCTGGCCCGCACCGACCGTTTCGACGTCACGCCCGGCCCCAGACTTTGACGCAGTCGACTCAGAGGCTCAGGGTCGCGACGGCGCTGCGGCTGTGTGATGATTTCGGCTGAGCACGGTAGTCCCGCGCGTCGAGCCGGCGGACCTGTGGCGGTTCGCCCTGCGCCGCGAGCCAGAGGTCGTGCTGCATTTGCAGCGCCAGCCAGAAGTGAGCCCCCTGGCCAAAAGCTGTTCCGAGCCGCATGGCCAGATCGAGGGTGATCCCGCGCCGCTCCCTCAGAAGATCCCCAAGGCTGCGCGCGCTGACCTTGAGATGTCGGGCGACTTCAGCGCGGCTCAACCGAAGCTTGGGAAGTATATCTTCTCTCAACACCTCGCCCGGATGTGGCGGCGGCGCGCTTCGATCGAATATGTCTTTGATGTGCATGTTGTAAGGGGATCTTGGGGGGTGTTCGGGACCAGCGCCGGTCAGCGCTCTGATGCTGTGCTAGGAATAGATCAGCTTGGTTAACATCCCGTAAAAAATGACGTTTTTGAGACAGTACAAGCGTTAACGATCTACTTGTTCATCAATGTGTCAAGAAGAAGAGCGGAGCAGTGGGCTATTTATGCTCCGTTCAACTTGATTTTGTCTCCATTGCGGCGAGCCGCGCACGGAGCATCGCGGACCGAAAGTCATTGGCCAGCCCGCCGTGTGATCACGGCCGTCAGTCGTCAGAAGGCTGCTTGTATCCTGATGGCGGTATCCCGAATTCCTGCGCGAACGCGCGCGAGAATGCCGCCGTCGACCGGTAACCGACCTGCCGCGCGATGTCCTGCACGCTGAACCGCTGCTGGGCGAGGAGATAGAGCGCCTTCTGCAAACGCCACTCGGCCAGATAGCCCATGGGCGGCTGGCCCATCAGCGCGCTGAACCGCTCCGCGAAGCGACTGCGCGACATGCCGGCCGCGTGGGCCAGAGTCTCCACAGACCACGGCTTGCCTGGGGTCTCGTGCAGCATTTCCAAGGCGCGGCCGATGCTTCCATCGCGCATCGCGCCGATGATCCGGGCGAGGTCGGGGCTGCGCTCGATGCTGGCCCGCACTGTCTCCAGGTACACGACCTCAGACAGCCGCGACATCGCCGCGCACGCGCCGAGCCCTCCCGTGGCGGCCCGATGCCCGACGAGACGCAAGGCATCGTCGAGGAGCGGATGGCGCAAGCGGTCGGCAGCGCCGATGACGATGGACGACGGGAGCGCGCGCAGCACAGGATGGTCGGCGCCCGCGGCAAAGCTGAACCGTCCGCACACCAACTGGGCTGCCACATGTGACGTGCCCTCGCCCAGCACGACGACATTGCGCCCGTCGTGGCCCGACCGTTCGATCAGGGGGGCGAGCGGTGTCGCACAGCGGCCGGCGCAGTCGGCCAGCGTGTGAGCGAGCCCGCGTTGAACGACAACCAGATCGCCGGCGCTGGCGGCGACCGTCTGGCCCGCGCCGAGCCCGACATGGCAGCGGCCCTGGACAACGAGGTGAAAGCGGGCGGTTCGCGCATCGGTTTCAAGGGCGAAGGCCCATGGCGGCGAGCATTCGGTGCGAAAATAGCCTGTTGCCCGAAAGCGCATCGTATCAAAAATATCGCTCAACACATCCATGAGCTTGGCTCGCTCGTGTTCCTTTTGGTTCCGACATTTGCTCTCGACCGTGCTGCGAAGGGAGGCAAATCTCGGAACCGGAACATTCGTGCAGCTTATGCATCTGACGTTTGGTCTGAGACCTGGCTGCGAGCGGGTACCAAGCGTCAGTGACAAGAGCAACACTCACGAAAGGCTCACGGAGGAATACCGGCTTCGAGGGGCATGGCACGACACTTTGCCGTGAAGGTGTGCGTGCCAAGTTCGGCAACCGCGTCCGCGTCCGATGGCCAACCGCGAATCTTCGTGTAGGACTGCGGCTCCATGGGAGGGCCCAGCACATGAAAATCACAGCCACCATCGCCGCCGAGCTCGGCGTTGCCGTCGCCCAGGTCGCCGCCGCGGTGGAGCTTCTCGGCGAGGGCGCGACGGTGCCGTTCATCGCCCGCTATCGCAAAGAGAAGACCGGCGGTCTCGACGATACGCAGTTGCGCAAGCTGGAGGAGCGGCTTGGCTATCTGACCGAGTTGGAGGCCCGCCGGGCGACCGTCCTGAAGTCGATCGCCGATCAGGACAAGCTGACACCCGACCTGGAGCGCACCATCGCCGGGGCGGCGACCAAGGTGGAGCTCGAGGACCTCTACGCGCCCTATAAGCCGAAGCGTCGCACCAAGGCGATGATCGCTCGCGAGGCCGGCCTCGAGCCTCTGGCCGACCTGCTGCTGGCCAATCCAGGCAAAGATCCCGAGACGGAGGCGACACGGTTTCTTCGCCCGGACGATGGCGTGACCGACGCCAAGGCCGCCCTCGATGGTGCCCGCTCGATCCTGATCGAACGTATCGGCGAGAACGCCAGGCTCGTCGGCGACCTGCGCGAGTGGCTGTGGAGCCATGGCATCCTGTCTTCGAAGGTCGCCAAGGGCAAGGAAACCGCCGGCGCCAAGTTCTCCGATTACTTCGACTTCGGACAACCGGTTCGCGATTTGCCCTCGCATAGGGCATTGGCCCTGCTGCGCGGTCGCAACGAGGATATCCTCGACCTGGCGCTGGATGTGCCCGTCGCACCGGGCCAGCCGCACCCGGCGGAGCTGAAAATCATGACCGCGTTCAACATCGCCGAACGCGGGCGGCCGGCCGACAAGTGGCTCACCGACACCGCCAAGGTGGCCTGGAAAGCAAAGCTGTCGATCTCACTCGTCGTCGATCTTCTGGCGCGGCTGAAGGAAAGGGCCGACGCGGGCGCCATCGACGTCTTCAAGGCCAATCTGAAGGACCTCTTGCTGGCGGCTCCGGCCGGCGCGCGGATCACCATGGGTCTGGATCCAGGGATACGGACAGGCGTCAAGGTCGCCGTCGTGGACCGCACCGGCAAGGTGCTCGATACCGCGACTGTCTACCCGCACGAGCCCCGCAACGACTGGCAAGGCGCGTTGGCGACGCTGGCCGCGCTTTGCCTGCGCCACAAAGTGGAGTTGGTCGCCATCGGCAACGGCACGGCGAGCCGCGAGACAGACAAGCTCGCCGCCGAGTTGGTGCAGAAGCTCCCAGATCTCAGGATGACGAAAGTCATGGTCTCGGAGGCCGGCGCGTCCGTCTACTCGGCGTCCGAGCTGGCGGCCAACGAGTTTCCCGATCTCGACGTGTCACTGCGCGGGGCCGTTTCGATTGCGCGGCGTTTGCAGGATCCGCTGGCGGAGCTGGTCAAGATCGAGCCGAAGGCCATCGGGGTCGGCCAGTATCAGCACGACGTCGACCAGACCGCGCTCGCCCGCTCGCTCGATGCCGCGGTCGAGGACTGCGTGAACGCCGTCGGCGTCGACGTGAACATGGCGTCTGCCCCGCTGCTGGCCCGGGTGGCGGGTCTCAACGCGACGATCGCCGGCAACATCGTGGCGTACCGCAACGACAACGGCGCGTTCAAGAAAAGGAGCGAGATCAAGAAGGTCGCCCGCCTCGGTCCCAAAGCGTTCGAGCAAGCGGCCGGCTTCCTGCGCATCATGAACGGGACGAACCCCCTCGATGCCTCCGCCGTCCATCCGGAGGCCTATGAGGTGGTCGAAAAGATCGCCGAGAAGACGAAGCGCCCGCTCAAGGCGATGATCGGCGACACAGCGTTCCTCCGCACCTTGCGGCCGGCCGAGTTCGCGGATGCGCGCTTCGGCGTGCCGACCGTCAGCGACATCATTGCCGAGCTTGAAAAGCCCGGCCGGGACCCGCGGCCGGAGTTCAAGACCGCGCGTTTTGCCGACGGCGTGGAGAAAATTTCCGATCTCGAGCCGGGCATGACGCTGGAAGGTGTCGTCACCAACGTGACGGCGTTCGGGGCCTTCGTAGACGTGGGCGTGCATCAGGATGGGCTCGTCCACGTGTCGGAGTTGGCCGACCGCTTCGTCAAGGACCCGCGCGAGGTTGTGAAAGCGGGTGACGTGGTCAAGGTCCGCGTGAAGGAGGTCGATGTCGCCCGCAAGCGGATCGCGCTGACCATGCGTTCAGGCCCGATCGAGCGAAACGCTGGCGGCGACGGCCGAGGCGCGGGCGCGCAGCCGACCAGCCAGCCCGTGCGCAGTCAATCCAGCCCGCCGCCCCGCGCTTCGAAACCGGCGGAAAAGACCGCCGGCAGCCATGGCGAGTCCGCGTTCGCCGACGCGCTGCGCCAGGCGCAGGAAAAGGGGCGGAAGTAACGGCCTCCCGGCCTCGAAGTGGTGGACAGTCAAGGGGTAAGCGTCCTCCCGAGCCGGAAACCCAGGTAGATGGCCCGGTTATCGGCGTTGCCCCTGCCGCGGTTGGCAGAGCGGAGGCTCCGCGGACTGCCGTCCCAGCAACCGCCGCGGACAACACGGCGACCCTGCTCTCCGCCTTGAAGCCATGCCGAGCCATTCGACGGCGCGCCGTTGTAGGTGTCATGCCAGACATCCTCGCACCATTCCCAACTGTTGCCGTGCACGTTGAACAGCCCCCAGGGGTTCGCAGCGAAGTTGCCGACGGGAACCGTTGCCTTGCGATACTCTCCCTTCGAGCCACCGCCCTCGTAGACGAAGTTGCCGTCGTAGTTCGCTTGGCTTGGCGTGATCGTTGCCCCCCACCAGAACGGTGTGGTGGTGCCCGCCCTCGCCGCATACTCCCACTCGGCTTCGCTCAACAGCCGATACGTTTTGCCGGCCTTCTTCGACAACCATTCAGTGTAGGCCGTCGCGTCATCCCAGTTGACGCAGACGACGGGATGGCTGTCGTCCTGCTGGAAGCCGGGCGCACGCCATGTTGAACCCTCATCAGTCTTGTGGCCCGTGTCGTTGACGAATGCGGCAAACTGCCCGCGTGTGATGGCGTGTCGCCCGATGGCGAAGGGCTTGGCTATTTTGACTGAATGCTGGGGGCCTTCGTGACCGAAGCGCCCAGGCTCGTTCTCCGGCGATCCCATCAGGAAGCTGCCCGCCGGCACGACCACCATCTCGGGGGCGCCGGGAATGTCCTGGAACCATTCGGACTTGCCCGCGCCCGGCTTGAACCAGCCATCGGCCGCGCCGTGGACAATCGCCGCGTCGACCTTGACGCGGCCTTCTGCTGAGCGGTCGGGCGGCGTTGGAGCCACAGGCGTCGAAGGGCGCGGTGCTGATGGGGCCTGCGGCTGCGAAGGGCCATCCTTCGCCAAACCCAGTTTCCGGATCAGGCGATCCACGTCGGCATCGAATGTCCGGTACTCCACAAACTCAGCCTGCCGGTCGCACAGGTCCTTGAGATCAGCCGGCAACTGGTCGGGATGGGGCAACCTCGTGCCGTCCAGCAGCACCGGTACGACAGGAATGTCGCGGGCGAGTGCTTCGCCGATTTCGATCCGCACGAAGTCGCTCGGGTTATCGAGACGCCGTCCACCCGTTGCAGGGTCCGTCGCATCGACCCAGCCGGGACCGATCAGCGCAAGCAAGACATCGCAATCGTCCACCCATCCTTTGAGAATCTTGCGGAAATTGACCCCGAGCGGGATCGAGTCGACGTCCATGAAGACGTTGCCGCGGTCCACCACATGGCAGAAGGCCCCGTGGATCATGCGCGCCTGATATCTGCTGTCGTCGCGCCGATAGCTGATGAACACCCGTTTCGACATCACCCCGCCCGCTCGCAATCGCACTCACTGCCAGCAGATTTTGTAGCCCGAACGCACCGTGAGGGACAACGGCGCGCCATCGGCGCAGCTGCCGTTTGTTCCTGCCGTATTGCCCAGATTTCCCGAATTAACGATAAAATCTTCTCCGACTTTTCGCTGGAACATCTGCTGTCATCAAGTGTTCATATCGCAATCACTTGCGGTTCATTAGCCATTCGGGACACGTTCAGGTCACGTACCGATATCAAGGGGATGTCGTGTTTCCTTCTCGGCATGTCGGAGTGTTGACGGCCACGGACCTGGCTTCAGTCGGCACCCCGAGAGGAAGGGAATAAAAGTCCTCGAACAGCGTTCTTTGTCACACGGCCGACATCTACCGGCCGGTGCAGTCCAATAAAAAGGAGAGAGTATATGAAAATCTCTGGTTTCCCGCCGATCATGGCCGAAAGCAACCTGATCGAAGTCGGCAACAGCCGGTCGAGCCGTCCGCGCCGCCGCCGCAAGCCGAAGCGCCGCGTGGTCCGTCGCCCGCGTCGTCGTGTGGTCCGCAGCCGTTCGCGCACCTGAACTGCGCGTCTGACGTGACCCAACCGGCGCAGCGCCCGGCGATCTTTTCGCCGGTCGCTGCGCCGAAGTCGTTGAAACTGCTGGCGGTCTGAGCCGTTGACGAGGTGATGCATGACGCGGTCGTCGAGACACGAAGCAACGGTGGTCGAGCTGTTCCGCCGCTTTGTGCGGCATCTCGGCCCCTACCGCATGCTGATCGGGCTCGTCGCAGTGTTCACGCTGATATCGCCGCTGCTCGCCAGTGGTGTTCTCCATCTCGTCCAGCGTCTGTTCGACGATGTGCTGATCGGCGGCCAGATGGCGCTGTTGCCGCTGGTTGCGGGGCTCTATCTCGGGGCCATTCTGATCAAGGTGGCACTCGCACATGTCGAAACCCGGCTGGAGGCGTTCGTCAGCGAAGGGATCGTGACCGACCTGCGCGTCACGCTGTTTGGTCATCTCGTGTCGCTGTCGCCGGGGTCGATCGGCGATCGCGGTTCGGGCGATCAGATGACGCGCATCGCCGATGACACCGAGCATGTCCAGGCGCTGATTTTCACCGCACCGATGACCCTGATCAGCGACGTGATCGCCGTGCTGGTGTTTGGGACGTTTCTCTTCATGCTGGATTGGCAGTTGACGCTCATTGCGCTGATCGTCGTGCCGCCGTTCTTCATGCTCAGCCGCTACTACGCCCCGCGCATCCGCCGCTCCGAGCGGATGTCCCGCGAAGCGACGTCGCGGTGGTACGACCTCATGGAGGAGCGCCTGGCGGCTCTGCATCTGATCCAGGCGTTCCACGCCAGTGGCCGCGAGGCCGACCGCTTCGCCACCAGCAGCAGTTCGGCACGCCGGGCGGAACTGCGCAGTGTCAAGATCGACGCCTGGTACGGTTCTCTCGTCGAAGTGTTCACTGCGCTCGGCGGCCTCGCCGTGCTCGGCTTCGGGGCGATGCAGATCGCCGCCGGTGCGTTGACGGTCGGCGCGCTTGTGGCGTTCATGGGGGCCATCGGCGCGCTGTACGGCCCGATCCGTAGCCTGGCGCGGACGGCGACACGATTCCAGCGGGCCGCAGCCGGCGCACAGCGCGTCGCCGAATTGATGGCGATCGAGAGCCGCGTCGTCGAGCGTCCCGGTGCCCTGCGACTTGTCGAGCCGCGCGGTCGGATCGAGTTTCGCAACGTCTCGTTTGCTTACCCTGGCCGCGAGCGCGTGCTTCATGATGTGTCATTCACGGTGGAACCTGGTGAGCGTGTGGCGATCGCCGGGCCGAGCGGGTCGGGCAAGTCGACATTGATGTCGCTGCTCCTGCGTTTGCATGACCCCTGCGAGGGGGCCGTGCTGATCGACGGTCACGATGTGCGCGACCTGACGCTCGCGTCTTTGCGTGGCGCGCTGGCCGTGGCATTTCAGGACCCGCACATCCTGCGTGGCACCCTGGCGGAGAACTTGGCCTACGGACGTCCTGACGCGCGGCCCGACGAACTGCGCGATGTCGCGCGCCAGGCGCAGCTCGATACGTTCGTCGATGACTTGGACCTCGGCTATGGCACCGCGGTGGGTGCGCGCGGCAGCTTGATGTCGGGCGGACAGCGTCAGCGGTTGTCCCTGGCGCGAGCGATGCTGCGGCGAACTCCGGTGTTGGTGCTCGACGAGGCGACGGCCGCCGTCGACAGCGAGACCGAGGAGCTCATTCACGCGGCCATCGCGCACGTTCCGCGCGAACAGACCCTTCTGATCGTGGCGCACCGCCTGTCCTCCCTGCGGCGAGCCGAGCGCGTGATCGTCATCGACGAGGGGCGCGTCGTCGAGAGTGGCCCGCCAGCATTTCTCCTGTCGGCGACAAGCCGCTACCGGGACCTTTTTGCGCAGCAGATAGCACCGCTCGGAGCCGTCGCATGACGACCAAAAAACCGCGGCGCTGGAAGGTCGGCCAGACCATCGGCGGCAGCTTTACGGTGTTGAGCGTCGTCGACGACAAGGGGCCAGATCCCGTCTACGTCGTCTGGCACATCGCCGCGCGCTGCCCCATGGCGGTCAAGCGGATGCGCTCTGAGGCGCGCGCGCGCAAGGAAGCCGACATGCTGATGCGGCTCGCCCATCCCAACATCGTGCGGTGCTACGGCATCGCCGAACGGACCTGCGTGCTGATGGAGTTTCTCGCCGGTCCGACCATCCGCCGGCTGATTCACGAGGAAAAGGGCGGGCGGCTGCGGCTTTCGGATGCCTTGCGGACGGCGATCCATCTGGCGGCTGCGCTCGACTACGTTCATGCCCACGGGTTTTTGCATCTCGATGTCAAGCCGCGCAATGTCGTGGTGGTGCACGGCCGTCCGGTCCTGTTCGACTTCGGCATCGCGCGGCCGCGGCCCGACTGGACCAAGCCGCGATTGCAGGGGACCGACCCTTACATGGCCCCCGAGCAGTGCCGGCGGGAGCCGGTGTCGCCGGCCACCGATGTGTTCGCGCTGGGCGTGACGCTGTTCGAGATGCTGACCGGAAAAGCCCCGTTCCCCGACGGCACGGCCCGACGCGAGTTTCCGCAACTCGAGGTGGACGCCAAGCGCGTCCGCGAGTTCCGCCCTGGCGTTCCGAAGGCGGTCGAGACCCTCGTCGACGCCTGCCTCGCCAAGGACCCTCGCGACCGGCCGACGCTACCTCACCTGATGACGGCGCTGCATGCCCATATCCGCGGCGGCCCGCCGATGTGGCCGGCGGGGTTCACACCGGTCACCGACGCCGCCAAGCCCCGCCCTCGCCCGCCGTCCAAAGTGCGACCCAGCCGGCCAGCACCGCCGGCGGGGTCTCGGCCCGGGCGAGCGATTGCCGCGAGGGACCGCGTCGCGAACACGCCCTAATATTTCATGCGCACGCCACCCTCGATCCGATAGCGCTCGTAGCGTTCATCGAACGTCGCTTCCGAAACGAATTCGGCAAGTCCCTCGGCATAGACTTCGACGTTCGATGAGACGGCGTAGGTCGCGATCGCCTCCAGTTCGTATTCCTCGTAGCGCACGATATCGGCGACCGGCCGCTCGATCTCGTGGCCGGCTTCGACAGACAGCGTGAGCTTGTCGGTGGCGACCCATTCGGTCTTGATCGAGTGGGATTCCACATCATCGACGATCGCAAAGACCGACGTCGTCTCCTCGAAGGCGCGCTGAACCTTGGCGCTCACCGTCACGCCCTTGAGCGGGGTCCAGTCGACCCGCACATCGAGCCCATCGGTGCTGTCGCTCGTCACGACCCGATCGGCGAAATCGCGCACGTTGGCACGCCAGCCAGCTTCGATCCTGAAATCCTGCGCGAGGTTGAAGCGTACGCCGCCAATGGCGTAGGCGTCGTTGGCGCGACGGTCGAAGTCGGGGTCCTCACCCTGATTGAAGAAAGCGACGCGTGCCAGCCCGCCGATCAGAAACACGGTGACCGGGGCCCGCGGTCTCGGTATGAAGCCGGCCTGCAACGCCAACTTGGAATAGTCGGGCGGTTCGCGCCGATCGAGATCGAAGACGTCGTCCTCGTCGCCACCCTCGGCCTCCTCGGCCAATTCGAGCGGGTCCTCCTCGCTGCCTTTGTCGAGCTGAGTGTAGGAATTGAGCTTGAGCCAGGCACGCTGCTGGTCGCTGGCATGTCGGACGTAAATCTGGCTCTCGTAGATATCGGCGCGATTAAAGGAAAGCCAGTCGCGCACATATGACGAAAAGAAGCGCAATTCATCGTTTGGGCTGAGATCCCAGGTCGATTCCAACCGGGTTTCTAGGTCGAAGCGGTTTCGGGCTATCTCGAGATCATTATACTTCAGCCCGTTCAGATTGACGCTGAATTCGGTTGCGGTGTCATCGGTATCGAAGCTGATTTCGTGATTGGCTTCCAATCTCTGAAAGCGGGACGGCTCTGCAGGCGATTGGCCGTTGCGGTTGCTGTCGAAACCGAGGCCCAGATAGACCTCCGACGCCGTATCGAGTTGCCCCTTCGGCCGTGCCGCATCACCGGTCTCCGCCGCGTCTTCGCGGCTCTGGACGGCCGCGTCGTCGATACGGTCGAGGCTGTTGCCGTTGGCCGGTGCGCCAGCCGCAAACAGGCCAGCAAACACGATCAAGGGCGTAAAAGGCCCGGCCCGAAGACGCCGCATGGATTGCCTTTTGTGGATTGTCGGCGCGCGCCGCCGGGACTTCTGGGATCGTTGCCTGGCACCAAAACCGGAAAGCAAACGCCGGGGCCGAACGCGGGTGAAACAGACGCAAGGGCACGACAAGAACAACAGGAGCCCGGCCGCCCGGTCCGCGGCGGTGGCAGGACTTTGCGCTGTCGGGAGCCTACGCAATCAACGGATGCGACGGCTGGCACGTCAGTGTGCGGTGGGCTGCCGCGACCGACGAAGAATCAAAGTGTGCGGTCAAATCGTTAACAAGATCTGGATGAACGCGCGTTCCGGTTCCGACGTCTGCCTCCCTGCGCAGCACGACAGCGCGGGCTGCCGTCGGCGAGGCCGCGTTGCCGACAACCCGGACTAAACCTCCGCCCGCTGCGGTCGCGACAGAAGGGCCTCGATGGCCGCATCGACCGTGAGCCCACCGGTGACGATCGCATGCACGGCCGCGCAGATCGGCATGTCGACGCCATGGTCGCGCGACAGCCGGACGACGGCTTCGGCGGTGAACACCCCTTCCGTCACGGCGCGGCGCTCGGCCATCACGTCGGCGAATGCGCGGCCCTGACCCAAGGCGCGGCCAAGCGACATGTTGCGCGATTTCGGACTGCCGCAGGTGAGGATGAGATCGCCCAGCCCCGACAGCCCCATCAGAGTCTCCGGACGTGCCCCCAAGGCTTCACCCAGGCGCTTGAGTTCGGCGAACCCGCGGGTGACGAGGGCGGCATGCGCGCTCGCACCCAGGTCGCGGCCGTCGACGATGCCGGCGGCAATGGCCAGCACGTTCTTGACCGCGCCGCCCAGTTCCACGCCAATGAGGTCGGACGACCAGTAGAGCCGCAGTGCCCGGTATCCCAGCGCGGTCGCCAGCGCGCTTCCGGTGTCCTCGTCGGCGCACGCCAGTGTCAGCGCGGCTGGCAGCCCGCGCGCGACGTCGGCGGCAAAACTCGGCCCGGACAGGATCGCGACGCGGGCTTGCGGTATCGCCTCGGCCAGCACGTGGGTCATCAGCTTGCCGGTCGCCTGTTCGATGCCCTTCGCGCAGACGACGACCGGTTTGCCGGGCGCGAGATGGCTGGCCAACCTTTCGGCGATGGCGCGCAGATGTTGCGCGGGCGGCACCAGCAACACGATGTCCTGCGACGCGATGTCGACGAGGTCGCCCGTTGCGTGCAATCGCGGCTCGAGGCCGATGCCGGGAAGAAACAGGTTGTTGGTGTGGCGCCCGTTGATGTCGGCGATCGTCTCGGGCTCATGTGCCCAGATCACGACCTCGCGGCCCGATAGCGCCAGTGTCTGTGCCAGCGCGGTGCCCCAGGCTCCGCCTCCGACCACGCCGATCCGACTGTCCTGCATGGGCCCTCCGCCATCCGATGCGCTGTCGTACTGCGGAAGCTGTCGATCCGTCGAGGGGGAGGCAAACGGCCGGTTGAAACGGCACCGGCCGATCACGCCTTTGCCCCCTTTGCGCCGGTACCCAGGACGGCGGACGCCGCCGCATCGAGTGGCCAGCGCGGCCGGGCGGAAGCGCTGAGGGGATCAACCAGCCCGAGCGCCAGCCGCTCTGCGCCCGCCCAGGCAATCATCGCGGCATTGTCGCCGCACAATGCGACAGGCGGCACGTGAAAGCGCCAGCCCTGGCCTCCGGCGGTTTCGGCCAGCGCGGTCCGCAAGGCGGTGTTGGCGGCCACGCCGCCGGCAACGACGAGATCGCTGATCGGTGCATCCGTCAGTTCCATGGCCCGGCGGACTCGGTCGCAAACCGCCTCGACGACGGCTGCTTGGAAGCTGGCGCACAGGTCGGCCACGTCGCGGTCGGTGAGTGGGGCGAGCGCGACGGCGCGCTGGCGCACGGCGGTTTTGAGCCCGGCGAAAGAAAAGTGTGGCTCGGGACGGCCGAACATGGGGCGCGGCAGGTCGAAACGTGTGGCATCGCCGCCGATGGCCGCGCGCTCGACGGCAGGCCCGCCGGGCTGGGGCAAGCCCAACAGCTTCGCGGTTTTGTCGAAAGCTTCACCGAGCGCGTCGTCGATCGTCGTGCCGAGCCTCGCGTACGAGCCCACGCCGTGCACGACGAGCAACTGCGTGTGTCCGCCGGAGACGAGCAGCACCAGATAGGGCGGCTTCAAGCCATCGGTGAGCCCAACCGTCAGGGCGTGGGCTTCGAGATGATTGATGGCGAGAAACGGCAGCCCGCGGGCGGCCGCGATGGCCTTGCCGCTCACGAGTCCGACAATGAGGCCGCCGATCAGTCCGGGGCCGGCCGCGACGGCGACCGCGTCGATTTCGGCCAGGGCCACGCCGCCCGCAGCGACGGCTTCGGCGATCAACACGTCGAGGCAGGAGACGTGGGCCCGGGAGGCGATTTCCGGCACGACGCCACCGAAGGCGGCATGGCGCTCCCATTGTGATCGAACGAGCGATGCCAGGATGCGGCCGCTGCCATCGGACTGGCGCGCGACGAGCGCGGCCGCGGTTTCATCGCAACTCGTCTCGATGCCGAGGATCAGGGTTTGGCGCACCGTGGACTCACTGATCTCCAGCTTCTGACGGCCAGGCTTGAACTGCCTCGCGCGTGCGGCATTTGCGTTCAGGAAGGGCAGTCGGCATTAATGGGCGCAAACTCGGCGTGACAGCCAGCCTCACCGCCTAACACCAGGGAACGCTCGCGTGCAAGACAGGACGATCAGAATCGGGACGCGCGGCTCGCCGCTGGCCCTCGTGCAGGCCAACGACGTGAAATCTCGCCTTGCGGCCCATCACGGACTGCCGGTAGCCCGCTTGGAGATTGTCGTCATCAAGACCTCTGGCGACATGATCCTCGACCGGCCGCTCGCCGAAGTCGGCGGCAAGGGGCTGTTCACCAAGGAAATCGAGGAAGCGTTACTGTCGGGCGCGATCGACCTGGCCGTCCACTCGATGAAAGACATGGCGACCGACTTGCCGTCCGGCCTGACGATCGGAGCGATCCTGCCGCGCGAAGACGTGCGCGATGCCTTCATCAGCCTCAAATACGGCTCGCTGGGCGAGATGCCGGCGGGTGCGATCATCGGCACGTCCTCGCTGAGGCGGCAGGCGCAGGTCAAGGCGCTGCGGCCCGATCTCGAGGTCGTGGGCTTTCGCGGCAACGTGCAAACGCGGCTGAAGAAGCTGGCCGACGGCGTTGCCGACGCGACATTTCTGGCCTGTGCGGGCCTCAACCGGCTCGGTATGACCGACCGCATCACAGAGCGCATCGAAACCAAGCACATGCTGCCGGCCGTGGCGCAGGGGGCCGTCGGCATCGAGATCCGCAGTGACGACCACGAAACCAGCACGCTGGTCGGGCCGCTCAACTGCGAGCGGACCGCGATCTGCGTTGCGGCCGAGCGGGCCTTTCTGGCGCGGCTCGAGGGGTCGTGCCGCACACCGATCGGTGGGCTTGCCGAACTTGAAAGCAGCGGCCGCCTGCGGCTTCGGGGCCAGATCCTGACCCCCGACGGCGCACAGCACCATTCGACGGAGCATAGCGCCCCGACCCAGCAGGCGATCGCGCTGGGGGACGCGGCGGGCCTCGAACTGCTGGCCCGGGCCGGCCCCGATTTCTTCAAGCAGGCGGCAACGGGCTGAATTCGGGTCGACCCATGGAGGACGGCGATGCGCATCCTCGTCACGCGGCCCGAGCCCGACGCCCAGGAGACCGCCCGGCGATTGGAGGCACTCGGCCATGAAGCGATCGTCAGTCCGCTTCTGACGGTCGAACTGCTTCCGATTGCCGACGTCGCGCCCGGCGGCATCGTCCAGGCGGTCATCGCAACGAGCCGGAACGCCGCCCGCGCGCTCGCGGTCAGCCCCGTGGTCGCGTCCCTTGCCCACCTGCCCGCATTTGCCGTTGGACAGGCAACTGCCGACGCCCTGCACGCACTCGGCTTTCATGGTGTCGTCGAGGGGCCGGGCACCGCCAGCGGCCTGGCCGGCGTCGTAGCCGCGAACGCCGCGCCGGAGGCTGGCCGGCTCGTTCATTTCGCAGGCGAGACGATGGCATTCGACCTGCAGAGCGCCCTGGAGACGCGGGGTTTCCGGGTGGAGACGATCTTGGCTTACCGCACACATCGGGCGGCGGCGTTGACGGCGGAGGCGCAACAGGCGATCGCCGCGGGCCACATCGACGCTGTCATCTTGATGTCGCCGGCGACCGCCCGCCGGTTCGGGGAACTTGCCGGCGGTCTGGTTGCCGCAGCGCATGCACCACTGCTTTGCGTCGCGATCTCGACCGCCACGGCCGAAGCGCTGCCCCAGGGCGGGCCGTTCGAAACCATCGTCTCGACCGCGCCAAACTTGGAGGAAATACTTGCCCTCGTTAACCGGATGGCGGCACTATCGCGGCCATGAGCGGTGAAGCCTCGTAGAGTGCAAGCCGCCGAATGACGAGACCAGCGGCCGACGAACAGGCGCGTGCGAGAGGGCTGCTGGCGGCTCGTACGCCTTGGCTCGCGCCGATTGTTACGCGTTGGAGAGTTTCGCGCCATGACAGACAAGACCGATCCTCCGGGCAAGGATGCCCCGCGACCCGTCGATCCCGCAGGCCCCAAGAAGCCCTATGCGACGATCGACTTGAAAGCCACCGAGGTCAAGGCCGAGGAAGCCAGGGTCGCCACCGGTAAAGCTGGCGAGGCGCAGAAGCCGGCAGATGCCAAAGCGGCCGCCGCGCCCGCTGGCCCATCCAAGACCGATACCACCTCGAAGCCCGCAGAAAAGGCCAAGGTTGAGCCGGCAAAGCCGGCAGCGCCAGCCGGTTCCGCGTCCGGCAGCGATGGCAAGCCGAAGGCTGCTGTGACAGGCAGCGGTGCGCCGACGTCGGCAAAACCGGCAGCCGAATCGCCGCGCCGGTCGGGCTCGGGCATCGGCAGCTTTTTCTCGCACCTGTCGGCTGGACTTGTCGGCGGCTTCCTCGCGCTTTTGGGTGCTGACACCCTGACGCAGAAAGTGCGCGAGATCGGCCCGCAGATCGGTCTCCCGCAGACCTTCATTCCGGGCGACCCGGCAGCCGAGCTGCTGGGCAAGAGGCTCGCGGACCTCGAGGGCATCGTCAAGGCGCGTGAAACCGGCCAGCCCGGAGGCGAACTCGCAAAGGTGCTCGCCGACACGAAGGCGCAGGCCGCCGAAGTCCAGCGCCTGAGCGAGATTGTGGCCGGCGTCGTGACGTCACAGGCCGGCATCGCGGACAAAGCCGCAGCCCTCGAGACAAAAATGTCCGAGGCGGCACAAGCCGACCTGCCCGCAGCGCGTCTCGAAAAGCTCGAACAGCAACTGGCGACGCTGGCGGCCGCCGCCGGCAACAAGGACGCGGGCACGGTGCCACAGCTTGCCGCCATCACCGGCCGTCTCGCCGATGTCGAGACGACAGTGACCAACCAGCTCGACGCGCTGCGTGCATCCGTCGGGCGCGATATCGAGACACGTATCGCCGCGATTGCGGAATCCAGCGAGGCGGCCCGCTCGGGCACCCAGCGTGTCGACAAACAACTGGCCGGCGTGACGACCGACACCGCCAGGATCGGCCAGCGGCTCGAAGCGCTGAAGGCCGATGGCGACCGTTTCGCTCAGACACTGCGCGCCGTTCAGGAAGAGACGGGAACCGTCCGCAGCGCGCTCGACGGGCTGAAAGGCGACGTCGAGAGCCGGCTTGTGAAGCTCGCCAAGCCTTCCGACATCACCGAGGCGGTCGCTCCGCTCGAGGAGCAGGTGGCAGGGTTGGCCAAGAAGATCGAGGACGTGGTATCCGCCGAGGCCGACCGGAAGGTCAACGCGCAGCGGATCGTGCTGTCTCTCGAGCTGGCAAACCTCAAGCGGGCAATCGAGCGCGGCGGCAGCTACGAGCGCGAACTCGCCGAAGTGAAGCGGACGTCCGCGGGCCTTATCGACCTTGCGACCCTTGAGCGCCACGGAAGTACGGGAGTGGTCAGCCTGCCAGACCTCCAGCAGAGTTTCCGGCCGGTAGCCCACAGGATCATCGACGGTGCGCAGGCCCCGCAGGAGGGGAGCGGTGTCATCGACCAGCTACTGGCTGGAGCCCGCTCGGTGGTCCGTGTCCGCAAAGTGAACCATGAGGCCGACGACACCAGCGCCGAGGCCAGCGCGGGGCGCATGGACAAGGCGCTGTCGGATGGCAGGCTTGGCGACGTTCTGGCCGAGGCAGAAAAGCTGCCAGCCCCCGCCCGGGCCGCCGCCAAGGACTGGCTCGAAAAAGTCTCCGCGCGCCATGCCGTCGAAAGCGCGCTCGATGCGGTCGAACAGCAGCTCAAAGCCTCCCTGAGCGGCACAGCCCCGAGCGTCGTCCGATAACTCGTCCGAAAGGCTTCCAGCATGTTGCGGCTCATCGCATTTCTTGCCGTCATCGTGGCGATCGCCAGCGGGCTCGCCTGGCTGGCCGACCGGCCGGGCAACCTCGTGGTGAATTGGGAGGGCTACATCGTCGAGACCAGTGTCTTCCGCGCCGTCGTCATACTGGCGGTGGTGCTGGGATTTGTGCTGTTCGTATGGTCGATCCTGCGCCAGGTGTGGGAGAGCCCGGCGGTGATCGGTGATCTCATCAACCGTCGCCGCAACAAGCGGGGCCTGGAAGCGTTGTCGGCGGGCATGATCGCCATCGGTGCGGGTGACCGATCGGCGGCGACCCGGTACGCGATCCAGGCGCGGAAGTCTTTGCCCAATGAGCCGCTGACGCATCTCTTGCGTGCCCAGGCCGCCCAGCTCTCCGGCGACAAAACCACTTCGCGCCGCATCTTCGAGGCGATGCTGTCCGCACCCGAGACCGAACAGCTCGGACTGCGGGGCTTGTTCCTCGAGGCCGAGAAAGTCGGAGAGCGGGAGGCCGCGAAAAACTTTGCCGAGCGGGCGATCAAACTCAACCCGAAGCTATCTTGGCCGTTCGAGGCCCTGTTTGAGCTCCAGTGCAGGGACAGTGACTGGTCCGGCGCGCTCGAGACGCTCATGATCGGCAAGCGCAATGGACATATCGAGAAGGCGAGCGGGGAACGGCGGCGGGCGGTCCTGCTGACGGCGCAGGCCCAGGCACTCGAGGACAACGATCCCGAGCGCGCGCTCAACCTGGCTCTCGAGGCGCACGGACTGGCACCCGACCTGGTTCCGGCCGCAGCGCTGGCGGGCCGCATGCTCGCGTCGCGCGGCAACACGCCCAAGGCGACGAAAATCATCCAGCGCGCATGGCAGAAGCAGCCCCATCCCGATCTCGCCACCGCCTATGCATATGCCCGCCTGGGCGACAGCCCGAAGGACCGGCTCGACCGCGTTCGCAAGTTGGCGCAGCTCAACCCGTATGCGTTGGAAAGCCCCATAGCGGTGGCCACTGCGGCCATCGAGGCCAAGGACTTCGACGCCGCCCGCTATGCGCTGGATCCCTTGCTGGAGGGCCGGCTCACACAGCGGGTGTGCACTCTGATGGCCCGCATCGAGGGCGAGCAGCATGGTGACAAGGGCCGGGTGCGCGAGTGGCTTGCGCGGGCCGTGAACGCACCGCGTGATCCGGTCTGGACGGCCGATGGCGTGGTCGCCGAGCACTGGGGCCCTGTGTCGCCCGTGACGGGACAACTCGACGCGTTCCGCTGGCGTGTCCCGGTCGAGAGCATCGACAGCCGCGATGGCGATCTGATTGCCAGAAAGCTGGAGGAGTTGGTGGCGCTCGGCGCTCCCGTCGGCGCGCCCTCGGGCATGGTCGAGGAGGCCGGGTCTTCGTCGGCGGCGGCCAGTGCGCAAAGAGCTCCGGTCACACGACGCGACGACGTGGCGACGGCCGAGATCGTGAGCGATAGGCCGCCGCTCGCGACCGCGCCGCAGCCAGCCGCCGTAGCCGGCGTCGCCCAGCCGCCCCCCGACGCACCCTCCCCACCCGCCGGTCGTGGCCATGCTGTTCCCGAAGTGGTCCAGGTCGCCCAAGCTGCCGCTCAGTCCGTCCCGCAGCGGTCCGAGGTCGCACCGGCCGCGGCGCAACCAGCGCAGACCATGGACCAGCCGGTGCGAAAGCCGGTCAAGCTCGTCGGGGAGATATTGGCCGAAACCAATCCTCGGCAGGGTCCCAAGCCCATCGGCGTCGCCGTAGCCAGCGCCACCGACGGCGAACCCGGTCCTGCTGTGGAGCCGGCTAAGCCGGCAACGGCGCCTGCTGCGGCACCCGCGCAGGCACCCGCGCAGCAGCCGTCTGCAACGTCTGTAGTCGAGGTCGGCGACCAGGTCGCAACCCGACCTGTGCCGGCCGCCACGATCGCAGCGCTCGACGACCGCCGCCCCCAGGGCCGGCCGGACCTCGGTGACAGCCGGATCGTGCTGGCACCGCCGTCGCCCGACGACCCGGGCCCGGACGCCGAGGTCGACGAGGGGCGCACCGCGCGCCGCAACCCCTATCGGATGACGACGTGAGCAGGCCCGGGGCGCATCAATTCGGCACTACCTGGCGTTGTCGGCCGCGGTACTTGCCACGGCGGCGTTTGGGCGCTATGTCCTGCTCCACTCCGGAACGGGCTGCCCGCCGCACGATGGCGGGCCCGCGGGGTAAGCCGCTTTAGCTCAGCCGGTAGAGCACATCATTCGTAATGATGGGGTCGCGTGTTCGAGTCACGCAAGCGGCACCAACAAAGAAGTTGCGTGAGGCCGCTTCAGCTTTCACGTGCCCGGTGGGTACCTCAGCGACGCGCCGTAGCGCACAGGTTCCCCGGGCAACCGCAC
Source organism: Hyphomicrobiaceae bacterium (assembly GCA_033765285.1). Taxonomy (GTDB): domain Bacteria; phylum Pseudomonadota; class Alphaproteobacteria; order Rhizobiales; family Hyphomicrobiaceae; genus Filomicrobium. Next base: position 60,873 of record JANRIE010000069.1, read on the forward strand.
TGTCCGTCCGCACCAGTGCCGGCGTTCATCCAGACCGGCGCGCGAAACGCCCCGCGCAAAGATCATGGCGGCGCATCTCGCATTTCGCGACATGTTTGACCTGAACCTTCGCAAGCCCTCGGCCGATCCGGGCCGCATAAGTAGGGCAGGCGAACCATCGAGGCCGCGCAACCAAGCGACAACCGCAGGATCGGCCGCAATTCCACTTGCGATCGGCGATGAGGATCTGCCACCGTCTTCGCGGGCGGAGGTGACAGCATGGCGAAGGCGGGAGCGCGGCCGGAAACAGGGACAAACGCTGTCCGAAAAAGGTCTGCGCAAGCATCAGGGCCTCGCACGACGACCGCTGCTCCCATCGTGTCGACCGGCTACTGGCTCCTGAAATCCGAGCCCGACGTGTTCTCGTGGTCGGACCTCGAGGCAAAGGGGCCGTCCGGCGAGGAATGGACGGGCGTGCGCAATTACCTGGCGCGCAACAACATGCGCGCGATGCGTCTCGGTGACCTTGGCTTCTTCTACCACTCCAACATCGGACTCGAGATTGTCGGGATATGCGAGATCGCAACGCTGGCCCACCCTGACAGCTCCGCCGTCGACGATCCACGCTGGGAGTGCGTCGACGTGCGCGCTATTTGCCCCTTGCCCAGGCCCGTTGCGTTGAAGGCGGTCAAGGAGAACGAAAAGCTGGCCCAGATGAGCCTCGTCACGTCGATGCGCCTCTCCGTTCAGCCCGTGACGGCGGAGGAATGGGCCGAGGTCTGTCGCATGGGCGGGCTCGATCCAGCGAAGGTTCGTGTCGCCAGCCAGCCCAGACGGCAGCGAAAGACGAGCCCGTGACGGACGGTCCGGTGAGCCATCGCCCCCCTCCCCTCCTCGATCCTGCCGACCCCGCGTCTGCTCATCGCTTCATTGCCGCCAATACGCGCCTGCTCGAGCCCCCGTTGGTCCCCGAAATCCGCCTGCATCTTGCCGAGGAATCGATCCCCATCTGGCAGAAGACCGAGGAGGAGCTGGGCGAGATGAACGTGCCACCGCCATTCTGGGCGTTCGCCTGGGCCGGCGGTCAGGCGCTGGCGCGCTACATCCTGGATCATCCAGGCCTGTTGGCAGGCCGTCACGTCCTGTGCGTCGGATCCGGTTCGGGTCTGGAGGCCATCGCCGCGGTGAAGGCGGGTGCCGCCACCGCCACCGCCGCCGATATCGACGCCATGGCCGGTGCCGCGGCACGGCTCAATGCGCGGGCCAATGCCGTGGAAATCTCCACCACGACGCGGGACCTGCTCGATACGGTCCCGGAGTGCGGTGCTCTCCTGGTCGGCGATTTGTTCTACGAGAAACCGCTGGCCATCCGAGTTCTCGCGCTCATCGAACGGCTGGTGCCACGCGGAACGCTGATCCTCGTCGGCGATCCCCGCCGCAGCTATTTCCCGCGCGACCGCTTCGTCATGATCGCCGAGTACGACGTGCCCGTCACCCGTGAGCTGGAGGACGCTGAATTGAAGCGCGCGGCGGTTTGGAAGCCGGTATGATCGAGAGCGGAAGATGGGCTCGCGACGGCCGTGCGGCATCGGCATGGGTCTCGTGCAGCTGATGCGCCAGCGGGCGGGTGCCGGATGTGCTGTGTGCGGATTGCGCACGTGACGTTCGCGGCACCATACTGAGCAGGCTCTTCGTGTCCTGGTCGACGGCAGCACCACGCCGCGCCCAACCTCTCGCCTATGCCATATAGTACGACCTTGGCTAGGGTTGTGAGCCATCGGTCGCCTGATAATAATGCGCCGCAAATCAACCGATAAGTCTGAGACGAAAAGTCTGGGAGGAGCCCGCAATGGCAGACAACGTGTATCCCGTACCCGCAGATTGGGCGGCGAAGGCCTGGATCAACGCGGCCAAGTACGAGGACCTCTACAAGCGCTCGGTCGAGGACCCGCACGGCTTCTGGGGCGACATGGGCAAGCGCATCGACTGGATGAGGCCCTACACGAAGGTCAAGAACACATCCTACGATCCCTCCAACGTCTACATCCGCTGGTATGAGGACGGCACGCTCAACGTGAGCGCCAATTGCATCGACCGCCATCTGGCCACGCGCGGTGATCAGGTCGCCATCATCTGGGAGGGTGATGATCCGACGCGCGACGAGCAGATCACCTACCGCCAGTTGCACGAGCGCGTCTGCAAGTTCGCCAACGTCATGAAGGCCCACGGCGTCAAGAAGGGCGACCGCGTTACGATTTATCTGCCGATGATCCCCGAGGCCGCCTACGCGATGCTGGCCTGCACACGCATCGGTGCCGTGCACTCGATCGTCTTTGCCGGGTTTTCGCCCGACAGCTTGTACAACCGGATCGAGGATGCCGATTCCAAGTTCGTCATCGTCGCCGACGAGGGGCTCAGGGGCGGCAAGTCGGTGCCCCTGAAGAAGAACGCCGACGCCGCACTCGGGCTCAAGGGCGGCAAGGGCATGGAGGGCGTGAAGGTGCTCGTCGTGCGCCATACCGGCGGCGCGGTGCCCATGACGCCGGGCCGCGATTTCTGGCTGCACGAGGAATTGGTCAAGGTCACCGCCGACTGCCCGCCCGAAGAAATGAGCGCGGAAGACCCTCTCTTCATTCTCTACACGTCAGGCTCGACCGGGAAGCCGAAAGGCGTCGTGCACACGACCGGGGGGTATCTCGTTTATGCCTCCATGACCCACCAGTACGTGTTCGACTACCATGACGGCGACATCTACTGGTGCACCGCAGACGTCGGTTGGGTCACCGGTCACAGCTACATCGTCTACGGGCCGCTGGCGAACGGCGCGACGACGCTGATGTTCGAGGGTGTGCCGAACTATCCGACGCCGTCGCGTTTCTGGCACGTGGTGGATAAGTGGCAGGTCAATATCTTCTACACCGCGCCCACGGCCATCCGTGCGCTGATGGGCAACGGCGAAGATTTCGTCAAGCGCACCGATCGCTCGTCGTTGCGCCTGCTCGGTTCGGTCGGCGAGCCGATCAATCCGGAAGCGTGGGAGTGGTATTACCGCGTCGTCGGCGACAGCCGCTGCCCGATCGTGGATACGTTCTGGCAGACCGAGACCGGCGGCATCATGATCACCCCGCTGCCTGGGGCGACGCCGCTGAAGCCCGGCTCCGCCACGCGCCCGTTCTTCGGCATCAAGCCGGCCCTCGTCGATGAAAAGGGCAACGTCCTGGCCGGGGCAACCAACGGCAATCTCGTCATCACCGATAGCTGGCCGGGCCAGATGCGCACGGTCTATCGCGACCACGAGCGCTTCGTGCAGACGTACTTCTCGACCTACAAGGGCACGTATTTCACAGGCGACGGCTGCCGCCGCGACGAGGACGGGTTCTACTGGATCACGGGCCGCGTCGACGACGTGATCAACGTCTCCGGCCACCGGATGGGCACCGCAGAGGTCGAAAGCGCGCTCGTTGCCCACAAGCATGTCGCCGAGGCCGCCGTCGTTGGCTATCCCCACGACATCAAGGGTCAGGGCATCTACTGCTACGTGACGTTGAACTCCGGCGTCGAGCCAACCGACGCGCTGAAGAAAGAACTCGTCGCCCACGTGCGCACCGAGATCGGCCCCATCGCCTCGCCAGACTTGATCCAGTTCGCGCCAGGGCTGCCGAAGACCCGATCGGGCAAGATCATGCGCCGCATCCTGCGCAAGATCGCCGAGGACGATTTCGGCAGCCTGGGCGACACCTCCACGCTGGCCGACCCCGCGGTCGTCGACGACCTCATCAACAACCGCGAGAACAAGCGCGGTTGAGGCTGTCTCTATTTGGCGCGTTCCGGCCGGCTCTGCGGAGCAGAGTCGGAACGCGCAGTTTAAAGCCTGCCGCGCGTTCCGGCCGGCTCTGCGAAGCAGAGTCGGAACGCGCAAACAATAAGACGGCGCGCCCCTCGCCGGGGACGCGCCGTTCGCGTATCCAACACCCGTCTGCCGGCTCAGTTCGTCAGGCGGAGATTGTTGATCTGATTGGCGATATGCGAGAACGCCGCGCGCAGGTCCTCGCCGCTCTCGGCGGAGAAGTACTTCTCTGGCGACGATGCGCAGTCCCTCAACAGGTCCTCGGCCGACGCCGGAGCCTGGAAGGCGATGGAATAGACGGTGACGTCCGAGTCCTTGATTTCACCGCAGAGGTTGCGCGCCTGGTTCGAGGAGCTGCCGTTGCCGCTGACATACTGCGTGTTGAATTCACCGTCCGTCATCAGGATCACGTATTTCTTCGTTTTTTCATCAGAGTAGGCAGCCGGTTTGGCAGCGCCTGTGAAGATGCTGCTCCATTCGGGCGAGACCATGTACCAGGCCCAGGCGACACCGAGATGGCCCGCGGTCCACCCGTCCGCCTTGAAGCCCGCGATGCGAGATTTGAGAGCGTCGGCGTCGTCGGTCAGCGGCATGATCCGCGCGCTGGGGCAGTTGGCCGACGACGGCTTGCCGAGCTTCGTTCCGGCCGTGACGGGGGCAGCATCGGTGAAGGCTGCCGCGCCACCGCGCTCGACGGCGCAGGTGTTGGAGGCCGATGGCGACTGGTGCACGCTTGCAGCATATCCGCCCACGTTGATTGAAGAGGCGTAAGGTGCCAGCGCGATGCGCACTTTGTTGTCGCTGTTCGTATCCGACAGGAGGATGTCGACGAGGTCCGTCGCGGCGGCTTTGAGATCCTTGATTTTCTGCCCGCCCATCGAGCCCGTCACATCGAGTGCCATCGACAATTCCACGTCCTGCTGGTCGAATTTGGTGGCCGACGTGATCGGAAGGTTCACTTCGGTGAAGCCGGCGAGCTTCATCAGTGTCATGGGCACAATGGCGGACACATCGACGCTCACTTCGCCGGTCTCGCGGTTCACCGTGATGTCGGGTGTGCCGACAGTGCCGTAGCTGGCGTCCGCAGCAGTCAGGTTGTCGCGGAAGTAGGTCTGCGCCAGAGCGACGACCTCGGCGTCCGACAGCCGGTTGTCGAGGAGCGCGCGGCCACCAGCCAGCGACGCAGCATCGGCGGCGATCGTGATCTGGCTCTTCATGTGGACGACGCGGCCGTAGTCGACGGCGACCCCCATCATGACGAGCAGCGGAACGACCATGAGGCCGAACATGATGGCGACGCTGCCCTCGCGGTTCTGCGCGAAGCGGGTGGCGGTCGAAAGGGCGAAGCGGGAAACCATTGGAGTCTCTCCCAGGGCAGGGTTGCGTGATCTGCCGGGAAAGGTGCAAGGGCAATGCCCTGCTGTGGGAGGGCCGCCGAAATGGGGCTCGAACGGTCCAGATGTGATTGAGAATACATGAAGATGACGTTCGGATCGCAACGCCCGACGACTTAAGTCATTGATAGATATAATGACAGCTCAAAGCGGTTTGTCTGCTGCATGCGCGTCGCCGAGGCCCACTTTGGTGCGACTTGAGGAACCACTGTCTCAGATTGGGAGCGCGGATTAAGACGAGGCCGATGTGCCGGTTCAAGCCAATGTATCGGCGTGAGACAGTTCGGGAAACCTGTGATCGGTGGCGACGACGGGTTCGCCGCGTCGGACGGGCTAGCTGGCTCAGGTGCCTCGGCGATTTGCGGCGCGTTCAGAAGTCCCAGGCGATGCCACCCTTCTCCCAGTCGCCGTAGCGGACCGGTTCGGGCCCGCCGCGCCCGCCGATCTCGACCGGCTGACCGGCACGCTCGGCCTGCGCCATACGCCGGCGCTCCTCCGCCTCGGCCAGCGCCCGTTTTGCGGCATCCGACAAGGGCGGCCGAGCGTCTAATTCGCCAACCGGCCCCTCGCTTGTGGGCGCGGGCTCCTGCGGGTCATCGTCGTCGTGCATGGGTGTCCTCGGAACGAACTGGCGGCAATCCGACCTCGTGGCGTGCGAAGGGTCTTGGCTCGAGGCCGGTCCCCATCCCATATGTAAGCTCGAGTAAGCGGAGCGGTTCACACCCCGCCCGGTCTGGAGACGCATCCGATGCCGATGAACTACACAAAAACGGCCCTTCTGCTGGCCGCCCTCATGGCGATCTTCGTCATCATGGGCTACGCGATCGCCGGTCAGGCCGGCATGGTGATCGCGTTCGTGGTCGCGCTGGCGATGAACCTGTTCAGTTTCTGGAATTCCGATTCCGTCGTGTTACGCATGTTCCGGGCCGAGGAAGTCGACGCGCAGACCGCGCCGGAGTATTACGCGCTGGTTGCTGAGTTGTCCCGCCGCGCCGAACTGCCGATGCCGCGAGTTTACGTGCTGCCGTCGCCGCAGCCGAACGCGTTTGCGACCGGCCGGGATCCCAGCCATTCCGCCGTTGCGGCCTCGACGGGGCTGCTCGATATCCTGAGCCGTGAGGAACTGGCGGGCGTGATCGCGCACGAACTCGCTCACATCAAGAACCGCGACACGCTGACCATGACGATCGCCGCGACGATCGGCGGCGCGATCTCAATGATGGCCCAGTGGCTGCAATTCTCGATGCTGTTCGGGGGGCGCGACGACAACCGCAGCCCGTTTGGGTTCATCGGCGTCATCGCAGCAGCGATTATTGCGCCGTTTGCGGCCATGCTGGTCCAGATGGCCATCAGCCGTTCGCGTGAGTATCAGGCCGACCGGCTCGGCGCGATGATCGTCGGCAACCCGCTGTGGCTGGCCTCCGCGCTCGACAAGATCGGGCGGCGGGCCAAAGGGATCGTCTACGAGGAGGCCGAGGCTGTGCCGGCCGCCGCCCACCTGTTCATCGCCAACCCGCTGACCGGTCGCGGCTTCGACAACTGGTTCTCGACGCACCCGAGCATGGAAAATCGCATCCAGGAGTTGGAGGCCATGGCGCAGGAGTGGGGGGTCGCCGGGGGCGCGTCACCGCGGGCCAGCTTCGACGAGGACGGCAGGCCAGGGACGGGCCCGGATAGCCCAGGTGGTCCGTGGTCCGGTGCAGCGCCACGTCGCGGCGGTCGCCGTGGCGGGCCGTGGGGCTGACGGAGCGTGGACAACGACAGGAAGCGCCCCTCCTCGAACCATCGCCAAAGCCGGTCGCCCCAAATGCCCCAGACGCCAGCGGCCTTGCCGCTGGCGCCGGGCTTGGCCGCGCGCGAGGTGGCCGTAGAACTGGTGGTGGCCGTGCTGGAGCGGCACCGCTCCCTCGACGATGCGCTGGCCGTCGCATTTGCCCGATCGCCCGCAGCCGATCTCGATCCGCGGGACCGTGGTTTCGCCCGGCATTTGGCCGCCACGACCCTGCGTTACGCCCGGCCGTTGGAACGTGTCGTGGCTGGCTGCCTGGAAAAGCCGCTGTCGGAGAAAAGTCGCCGCGTCGGCTACATCCTGCTGGTGGCCGCCACGCAGCTCCTGCTGCTCGACACCCCGCCGCATGCCGCCATCAGTCTTGCCGTTGATCAGACCCGCCGCGCCCCGGGCGGAACCCGGCTCGACAAGCTGACGAATGCGGTCCTGCGCCGCATCGCTCGCGAAGGCCGCTCCGCCTTCGACGCCAGCGATCCCGCTGTTGCGGCCCTGCCGGACTGGCTATGGTCGCGCTGGCAGTCCGCCTACGGCCCAGAACGCGCGCGCGCGTTGGCCGCGGCGTGCCTGGAGGAGGCCGCGCTCGACCTCAGCCTGAAGACCCCGTCAGAGGCCGCAACGTGGGCCGAGCGCCTGTCGGGGGCCCTGCTCGCAACCGGCAGCATCCGGCTCGCTCCTTCGGGTCGCATCGAGGATGTCGCGGGCTTTGCCGAAGGGGCGTGGTGGGTCCAGGACGCAGCCGCCGCGCTGCCTGTCCGCCTGCTGGGTCCTGTCGATGGCCTCAATGTCGTCGATCTGTGCGCCGCGCCAGGCGGCAAGACGGCGGAACTGGCGGCCGCCGGAGCGGATGTGACCGCTGTCGACATTTCGCCTGACCGCCTGGCGCGCGTCCGCCAGAACCTCGACAGGCTCGGCCTCAACGCGTCACTGGTCACGGCCGATGCAGGTGTCTGGCGGCCGTCTGCCCCCGTCGATGCCGTCCTCCTGGATGCGCCCTGCACCGCAACGGGGACCATCCGCCGGCACCCCGACATTCTGCATTTGAAGCGCGACACCGACCTGGCCGCGCTCGTCGATGTGCAAGCCCAGCTTCTGGCTCACGCCGTCACGATGGTCAGGCCAGGCGGCTCGATCGTCTACTGCACGTGCTCGCTCGAGCCCGAAGAGGGCGAACAGCAGATCAGCCGCCTGCTGGCGGCAACCGATACGGTCGAGCCAGTGCCCATCATCCCGGGCGAGGCTGGAATCGCGGCCGAGTGGATCACGCCATCCGGCATGCTCCGCACGTTGCCCATGCACAGGCCTGCCATTGCGCAAACCTTCCACCGTGAAGGCGACGGCACGCTCCCGCTGCGCGATGGACTGGACGGCTTCTTCGCCGCCCGCCTGCGCCGCAAAGGGTAAGCCACCTGTTCGCCAGCCCGCGCGCCCCCAGCCCGCGCGCCCCCAGCCCGCGCGCCCCCAGCCCGCACGATGGTGTGCAAGCCGTTCTGCCGCCTTGCCACTGCCCCGACCGAGGGATAGAGCCAGCAGACCGGCATGCGGCGAGCCGCGCGGGGGTCGAGAGCTATGGCGCGGTTGAGCATCAACGAGAGAGTGCGCGTTACCGCACTGGTTGCGGCACGGTCGCGGCGGCGTGCGCTGTCGCGCGCACTCAGCTCGCCTCTCCTGCGTTGGCGATATGGCTCGGCCTCCGCCGACCAATTGCTGATTGTTCCGCAGGAATTGCGCACCTGTGACCCGAGCTTCTGGAAAGAAGTCGAGGTGGGGCAATTCGGCCTGGCCGGGTCGCTGGCCCTTCTTTACGACCAGTCGCCGTTCGAAGCGCGTCCGCCGAGTCAGGCCTGGCAGCGCGCTCTACACGGGTTCGGCTGGTTGCGCCATCTGGCTGCCGCCGACGATCCGAACGCCTCCGAGCGGGCCAGGGCGCTCGCCGTCGAGTGGGTCTCGCGTCATCGTGGCGGGGCGGGCGTTCCGTGGGAGCCCGCCGTCATGGGTCGCCGGCTGATGTCCTGGATGACCCACGCCGGACTGCTGCTCGAGGGGACCGACCCCAGAACCTACGATATTCTGACCGGCAGCCTGGGCCACCAGTTGGTGCGTCTTGCCGCGACCTGGCGCACTTCGCAGGCTGGGCAGCCGCGTCTTGTCGCACTGATGGCGGTCCTGCTCGGCGACCTCTGCATCGCCGGTCACGAGCGCCAACTCGTCGACGCCGAGCGCGCCTTGAGCGAGGAACTCACCCGCCAGATCCTGGCCGATGGCGGCCATTTGAGCCGGGACCCGTCCGTACTGGTCGACTTGTTGCTCGATCTGCTGCCGTTGAGCCAGTGTTTCACCGCCCGCGACCGGCCCGTGCCCAAGGCGATGTCGGCGGCGATTGCGCGCATGTTCATGATGTTGCGCCACATGCGCATGGGCGATGGGTCGCTGGCCCGGTTCAACGGCGTCGGCATCACCGCACCGGCCCACTTGGCAACTGTGCTGGCCTATGACGATGCATCGAGCCAGGCCCAGCCGTCGCAGTCGCTCCGCGGTGGATACGCCCGTCTGGTGCGGGGCTCAACGACGGTGATCGTCGATGCCGGAGCGGTTCCACCACTGGAGTTCGCGGGCCGGGCCCACGCCGGCTGCCTGTCGTTCGAACTCAGCGTCGGCCGCCAACTGGTACTGGTCAACGGCGGGGCACCGCCACCGTCCGAGCACACGTGGGGCACGCGCGCGCGGGCGACGGTGAGCCACAACACGCTTTGTATCGGCGAGAAATCGTCCTCCAAGATGGTCCGGCACCCGTTCCTGGAGGAAATCGCGGGGGCCGCGCCGATTCGCTTCCCCAACACCGTGAAGCCGGTCCTGGAAGCGGGCCAGAAAGGTGCCGGGCTGTCGGCTCGCCACGATGGCTATGCGCACCGTTTCGGCCTCGAGCACGCCCGCAGGCTGGAGCTTTCTGCGGACGGCCGGGCGCTGGCCGGCACCGATACGATCAGCGGCCTCGGCCGCCCGGTCCGCCTCAAGAAGGACCTGCCCTACTCGATACACTTCCACATCCACCCCGACGTCGATGTGTCCGAGGCAGTGCCGGACGGCGAAGCATCCCCCGCCTTCTACCTGGAGTTGCGCGACGGTTCGGTCTGGCGGTTTTCGACGGGCGATGCCAGCGTAACGCTCGAGGAAAGCATTCATTTTGCCGACTCGGCGGGAGCCCGCCAGTCGCTACAGTTCGTCATCCGCGGTGCCACCTTCGGTGAGACGAACGTTCATTGGCGGCTGGAAGCAGTCGACCTGTAACGCCGGCCGCCTGATCGAGTCGCCCGATAGACCAGCATGAGGACTGAGAACGCAATGCCCGGCATCCTTCGCACGATTACGCGCGCGCTGATTTCGGTTTCCGACAAGACCGGCCTCGTCGAGTTCGCCGGCGCACTGTCGGCGATGGGCGTCGAACTCGTGTCGACGGGAGGGACCTCGGCCACCCTGAAGGCCGCCGGCCTTCCCGTCCGCGATGTCGCCGATCTGACCGGATATCCCGAGATGATGGACGGGCGCGTCAAGACGCTGCACCCCAAGGTCCATGGCGGACTGCTGGCCATCCGCGACGATCCTGTCCATCAGGCGGCCGCCCGTGAACACGGCATCGCGGCCATCGACCTCCTGGTGGTCAGCCTCTATCCGTTCGAGGAGACGGTCGCCCGAGGCGCTGACTTTGACCAGTGTATCGAGAACATCGACATCGGCGGGCCTGCCATGATCAGGGCTGCCGCCAAGAACCACGACGGTGTGGCGGTCGTCGTCGACGCTACGGACTATGCGCGTGTGCTGGCAGAAATGCGCGCGCATGCCGGCGCGACGACGGCGGAGATGCGCCGGGCCCTGGCCGCCAAGGCTTATGCGCGCACAGCAGCTTACGATGCGGCAATCGCCACCTGGATGGCCGCTCAGATCGACGAGCCGTCTCCGGCTTGGCGCAGCTTTGCAGGCAGGCTCGGGCAGGAACTGCGCTATGGCGAGAATCCGCACCAACAGGCAGCGTTCTACGTGTCGGGGGGCGGCCGCGACGGCGTCGCCACGGCGGTCCAGCATCAGGGCAAGGAACTGTCCTACAACAACTTCAACGATACCGATGCCGCCTTCGAACTGGTTGCCGAGTTCGACCCGACAACGGCGGCCGCCGTCGCCATCATCAAGCATGCCAATCCCTGCGGCGTGGCGTGCGCGGACACGCCGCTGGCGGCCTACCGCCTGGCACTGCGCTGTGATCCCGTCAGCGCATTTGGCGGGATCATCGCCCTCAACCGCGAGATTGATGCGCAAACGGCCGAAGAGTTGACGCGCATCTTCACGGAGGTGGTGATTGCCCCGGCGGCGAGCAGCGAGGCCAGAGCGATCTTTGCAGCCAAGAAGAACCTGCGCTTGCTGACAACCGGCGGGCTGCCCGACCCGCGCACACCCGGATTGATGGTCCGATCTCTGGCCGGCGGCCTCCTCGTGCAGACCCGCGACAACGCCGTCGTGGAGGACCTGGACCTGAAGGTCGTGACGAAGCGCGCACCCACCCGTGCGGAGTTGGACGATCTGCGGTTCGCCTTCAAGGTGGCAAAGCACGTCAAGTCGAATGCCATCGTCTATGTGAAGGAGGGTGCCACGGTCGGCATCGGCGCAGGCCAGATGAGCCGCATCGATTCGACCCGCATCGCGGCCTGGAAAGCGGCCGAGGCGCAGAAGGCCGCCGGACTGACCCATTCGCTGACCCAGGGTGCAGTCGTCGCATCGGACGCCTTCTTTCCCTTCGCCGATGGACTGATCGCAGCCGCTGAGGCGGGTGCCACTGCGATCATCCAGCCGGGCGGGGCGATGCGCGACGACGAGGTCATCGCCGCGGCCGACGCGCGCGGGCTGGCGATGGTTTTCACCGGCATCCGCCATTTCCGGCACTGAGCGAGGACGCTCGTTGGACAGTCGTCTCACAGGTCCCGCCGTCCGCCTGCGGGCCGCCACGCCAGCCGACTGGCCATTGTTGCAGACATGGCTGGTTCGCCCGGACGTCGAGCGCTGGTGGGGCAGCCGAGGCGCGGCGGAAGCCGAGATCCGGATCGTTTTCGAGACGCAGAGCGCCATTGCGCGGATCATCGAGGCGGACGGCCGTCCGGCTGGCTATGCCCATGCCATCGACGCGACCTTCTGGGGTCCCTCGCTGCCCGATGGAATGCCGCCTGGGACGTGGGATGTCGACGTGGTCATCGCAGAGCCCGAGTTTCGCAGTCGCGGGGTGGGGGCGCAGGCTCTGGAAGAGATAGCGCGCGAGGTCTTCCAAACGACGTTCGCGCTGGCTCTCAGTGTGTTCGTGCCCTTGCGGACCGAGGCCGCTGTTCGCGCCTATGAACGCGCGGGCTTTCGCTGGGTCGAGGTCTGGAACGATCCGCTGCTCGGGCCGTGCTGGTTGATGATCCGCCCCCGGCCTTGAGCGGCAAGCTCCCAAAATAAAAGGCGGAGACTGCTTGCGCAGTCACCGCCTAGTCAAAACGCCGCCGGGTCTTCGCCCAGGGCAGCCTCGCGACACCGCTTAGATGATGTCGATCTCGGCCGGCAGGTAGGACGTCACTTCGAGGCCGACGTTCTGCTCGCGAACCTGTGGCTTGTTCCAGATCTTCATGATGTGATCCTCCGGTTGATATTTCGTTGGGCCGCCATGGCTATCCCGACATGAGATATACTGATCCCCGCGCACGGTTCCCAATCGTATTTCGCACAACCAGCAATAAGGCTCCCTGATAGCCGTAACGTTATTCCATAAGCAGCGTTATGTTATTTCGTACGCGCAGGACCTTGTGTCCGGCGTTGCAGCCCAGACCGGGGCAACCCGCAGAAGTAGATTAACTGAGATGGCAAGATTACGTTCCTCATAATTGAGCAACAGCATCGTTTATTAGTCGGATATGGTGGCATAATAGCCCGCCATTGGAATGTAAAACCAAGTAAAAATGTGGGTATCTATTTGATCCCGTGAGCCATGGGACAGATAGACTGTTGTCACAGCAGATGAGAGGCACGCTTAATGATGAAGTTGACGACTTGTTCGGCCGCAGTGGCCTTTTCCGTTGCGCTTTTCTCGGCACCAGCATCGGCTTGTGACCACCGGGAGTGTTATGAAAAGGTCCGCACGCCGGACGTTTATCGCACGGTCGAACGGCAAGTCGTCGTGCGCCCCGCGCGCCATGCGGTGGTGCACGCCCCCGCCGTGTACGCCGACCGCGCCGAGCGCGTGGAAGTGCGGCCGGCGCGGGTACACACCGTGATGCTGCCGGCGGTCCATCGCACCGTCCACGAACCGGTCGTGATCCGGCCTGCGCACGTAGCTTACACGACGACGGGCCCCGTCTACCGCACGGTCTACGACCGCGTTGTCTTCCGCCCCGCGACCACCCGGTGGGAGCGACGTCCCGGTCGCTTCGGGCGCGGCGAGCGCCTGTGCAAAGTCAGCGTTCCGGCCGTCACGCGGTTGGTGGCGCGCCAGGTCATGGTCGAGCCAGGCCGCCGGTCGCGCCATGTCGTTCCCGCCGTTTATGGCTCGGTCGCGAAGACCGTGGTCGTGCGTCCTGCCTTGGCGCACCGGATCGTGACTCCGGCGGTTCACCGGACCCTGGTTCGTCGCGTCGTCGTGCGCCCTGCGATGAGCCATGTCGTTGTGACCCCGGCGGTCGTCGCCACAAAGCGCGAACACGTGCTTGTCCGTCACGGGCATGCTTCCTGGCGGCGTGTGCACCACTGAACGCGGCCCCGTGGTTGCCGGTCGTGCGGGGGCGCCATCCATGCGACCCCGCACAGTCCACGGCCCCGTGCCGCGCAACGTGCCGCATCGAGGAACGGGCGAGGGGGTGTGTGTCTTAAGGGCTCCGGTCCATTGCAGGCTGTGCGCCGGGCGCTGGGCATGCTTCTAAATTCTCCCACACGCTGCCATATTCTGTTGCCAAGCAGGCATGGGATCTGCCGTCGCGGCGGAAAGTTTGGGGGCGTCGCGCAATGCGCAATTCAGTCGCAATCATGAACACGAAGGGCGGCGTCGGTAAGTCGACGATCGTGCTCGCGCTGGCCGAGACGCTGTCGGCCGAGCACGGCAAGAACGTGCTCGTCATCGACAGCGACGCCCAAGCGACCGTGTCGAGCATGCTGATGACGGTCAACGATCTGTTCCGTCTCCAGAACGAAGGGTTGACACTGGTCGACTTCCTGGTCGCGACGATCCTCCGCGAGACCCCCGCCGAATGGTCTGACTTCGTCGTTCGCAACGTCTCCGATGTCGATGATGCGCGGTCGGTCTACCTTGTGCCGAGCGACATGCAGTTGACCTTGTTCGAGCGCGAAGTCTCAAAGGTCGCGCTGCATTCCAATTTGCGCAAGACGATCGCCGCGACGCTCGACAAAGTGCGCGGTGTGTTCGATGTCGTGCTGATCGACTGCCCGCCCGGCCTGTCGATCCTGACCGAATGCTGGTTGCGCGAGGCCGACTTCCACATCTCGCCGACAAAGGCCGATTACGTGTCGGTCTGTGGGCTTGAAGTGTTCCGCCGTTTCAAGGCGTTGAACCCCGAGATGGGTTTCGCCGAGAACCTCGGTGTTCTGGTGAATATGCGCGACGCCGCATCGCCGACCGACGAAGAATACGTGAAATGGCTGCGGGCCAACCCGGACAACCGCACGTTCGATGCCATGATCCCGCGCGTCAACGCGTTGCAGGATGCGGCCCGCTTCCATCCGCAGTTTCGCTCCTATGGGGCGAAGTACCCGGGCCAGGTCGGCCACACTATTCGCGCATTGGCCAACGAGCTGCTGCAGCGCATCGGCGAGGCTGAACGCCGCCCCGCGCCCCCCCGCCCGACGAGCGCGTTGGCCGCTGCTACCGACGCGAAGCCCGCGTAGGAGGGAAGCGTCCGGACAACGCGAATTCGCGAGCGGCCCCGCCCCGACAATTCCTTGCGCAAGCAAGTTATCGGGTGGCCAAAATCTGACGCAAGTGTTTGAATTTGTTGGAGCGGATGACGCGATTCGAACGCGCGACCCCGACCTTGGCAAGGTCGTGCTCTACCCCTGAGCTACATCCGCAGGCCCGACCGGAGCAGGTGATTTCGATCGGGGAGCCGTCTTATGGCGCAAAGTCATGCCGATTGCAAGTAGCGGGGATGCTGTGGCGAAGCGGTTCGATGGTCAGATGCACGCAACGGGCTGGCACGGCGCGCGGGCGCTTGCGGCTGAGCGCGAGCGGCGCGTAGCGTAGACCGTGATCGAGGAGGCCCCGACGTGCCGACGAACGACAACAAGGCCACCCGAGCCGATCTGTTTGCGCGTCTCGATGCCTTGGGCATGGCGACGACGACGCGAGATCATGCCCCGGTGGGGACTGTTGCCGAGAGCGAAGCGCTGTACCGCGAGATTCCAGGTGGCCATACCAAGAACCTGTTTTTGAAGGACGCCAAGGGTCGCCTCTACCTGATCGTCGCCTGGACCGGGACGGCAATCGACCTGAAGCGCTTGCCCGCCCGTCTTGGCTCGGCCCGCCTGAGTTTCGGAAATCCCGACGCCATGATGACCGTTCTAGGTGTGACGCCGGGGTCCGTCACGGCCTTTGCGGCGATGAATGATCGCGACCGGCAAGTCACTGTAGTCATCGACAAAGCTCTGATCTCCTTCGACGAAATCAACTGCCATCCGCTCGAGAACACCGCGACGACCACAATCGCCCGCGATGATCTCCTCGAATTCCTGCGCGCGTCTGGCCACGATCCGGTTGTCCTCGACCTGAGCTGAGCAGGTGCCTTTTCTCCAGCGCATTGTCTCCGTTCTGGCCCCCTCTTCTGGCCTGCCGAGTGGCCGAGACGTGCGGCGAAGTGAACGGCGCACCAACAGCCGAGCCCTTGCAACATGGGCGGCGATCTCCGAGATGACCTATCAGTGCGATGCGGCCGGCTGACGCGCGCACAGCCCAATCCAGTTGGGCTTGGATTGGAAGTCGTGGTATCGCAAGGGCGACAGCCACCGGGTTCGCCGCACCGGGTCCGGTCTGCCCACGCGCTGACATGACGTCGAGCGCTGGCCGATTGCCGTTGCGCCCGATCAACGAGAGAGAGCACTTAATGCTGTTTGGTTCACGCAAGACGCCAGGCACGGACAAGGCCGCCGATGCCGCCAGCACCATCAAGGATGCCACGACGGCATCATTCAAGGCCGACGTCATCGACGCCTCGCGGGACGCGCTGGTCGTGGTCGATTTCTGGGCCCCCTGGTGCGGTCCCTGCCGGCAATTGACACCGCTGCTGGAGAAGGTGGTCAAGAGCTACGGCGGCAAGGTCAAGCTCGTGAAGATCAACACGGACGAAAACCAGGCGCTTGCCGCTCAACTGCAGATCCAGTCCCTGCCGACCGTCTACGCCTTCAAGGACGGCCGTCCGCTCGATGGCTTCATGGGTGCACAACCCGAGAGCATGCTGAAGAAGTTCATTGACGGCATGCTGGGCGCGGATGCGGCAGCCGACCTCGCCGAGATCCTGGCCGCTGCCGAGGCGGCACTCGAGGCCGGCGACCTCCAGGGTGCCGCCGAGGTGTATGCCAGCATCCTGCGCGAGGACCAACTCAATGCGGCCGCCCTGGCCGGTCTGGCCCAATGCTACCTGAAGAGCGGTGACACGGCGCGCGCCGAGCAGACCATTGGCCTCGTGCCGCCCGACGGAAAATCGCTGGCAGCCGTGCAGGCCGTGATTGCTGCCCTGGCTCTCGCCAAGAAGGCCGTCGGCGCGGGACCATCGGCCGAGTTGGAGGCGAAAGTTGCCGCCGATCCGACCGATCACCAGGCGCGTTACGACCTGGCGGTTGCTTTGGCGGCTGCTGGCGACAAACAAGGCGCGGTCGATCACTTGCTCGAAATCGTGAGGCGGCAGCGCATGTGGAACGAAGAGGCGGCTCGCCGCCAGTTGGTCGAACTGTTCAACGCGTGGGGTCCGAAAGATCCCGCGACCCTCGACGGTCGGCGGCGCCTATCGTCGCTCCTGTTCTCGTGATGCAGGCCCATGCTGGCGGGACAGACGGTGGCGGACTAGCTTGCCCTGGCCGCCGTATGGCGGTGGGAGGGCGGACCGACCCGCGCGGTCGTGGGGCAATGATGCAAAGCCGCCACGCACCCAGCGGTCGAGGCAGCAACGCGAGACGGGCCGAACAGTAAGCCGGGCAAAGCGGAGGATGAGGCACGTGCCAACGACGGACCACTACCGCCGCCCGAGCGATCTGCCGCCGGAGATCCCTGTCTTTCCGCTGCGCGGTGCGATCCTCCTGCCGCGTGCATCGCTTCCGCTCAATATCTTCGAGCCTCGCTACCTGCAGATGGTCGATGACGCCATGTCGGGATCGCGCGTGATCGGCATCATCCAGCCGGCCGGTGGCCCCGAGGACGAGGAAAGTCCGTTCGGCAAGCACTTCGACTTGCGCTCAGTCGGCTGCGTCGGGCGCATCACGTCATATCAGGAGCTCGACGATGGCCGCTTCGTCATCACACTGACCGGCATCGCCCGTTTCCAGATTACCGATGAGATCGCCAGCCAGAAACCGTACCGCCGCATGCGCGTCAGCTACGATCGTTTCGGCCAGGATTTTGAGGCAGGCCGCGGCGAAACGGCGGTCGATCGCGATGCTCTGCTGTCGGTTCTGAAGAAATACCTCGAGGCCAACAGTCTGCGGGCCGACTGGAGCTCGATCCTCCGGGCCTCCAGTGAGGTGCTGATCAATGCCCTTTCGGTGATGAGCCCGTATGGTCCGGAGGAAAAGCAGGCGCTCCTCGAAGCGATGGACCTCAAGACGCGGGCCGATGTGCTGGTGGCACTGGCCGAAATGGAACTTGCCTCGAGCGGTGACGCAGGCGGCGGCACCCTGCAATAGGCGTGGAGGCCTGGATGACCTCGCCATCCGATGACGAAAAACCAAACACGGGTGAGGTGTCCTCCGTGCGTCCGGCGCATATCCCAGTCGATCCGCGATTGCTGGAGATCCTCGTCTGTCCGGTGACCAAGACGCGGCTCCTCTTTGATGCGGAACGGCAGGAACTCGTCAGTCGCGCGGCCGGCCTGGCCTATCCGATCCGCGATGGCGTTCCCCTGATGACGGTGGAAGCGGCCCGGCAACTTTCCGGCACCTGACGTGCGGAAGACCACGCGCCGCGTCTGCCGGCTTAACCCTGTCACGCGTTAACCGTTTCCCTTCAGGTTTTATTGAAGTCGGCCGTGCTCTGGTCATTCCGGTGGAACGACAAGACCTCCGGCGGCCAAAATGAGTGGGTGGTACGAACAAGACGAGCGCGGCCCGCAAGGCCAGCGCCTCGGTGCAATTGCGGCCGTGTGGATGCGCACGCCCAGTAGGGCGGCTGCGCTCGGTTGTATTGGGGCGGCGACGCTTCTGCTCGGCTTGGCCGCATTGCCGGAGCCATTTGGTCTTGCCCATGTCCTTTGTGTTGCGGGCAGCCTTTTCGTTCTGGCCGGCATGAGCCTGCCTCCGGTCGCAGCTTTCGGCGCAGCCGGCGGACGCGAAACGGCAGACGAAGCCTCCCCCAAGCTCGACGTCGGCCGTCTGGACCGTTTGGCAGACCGTCTGGAAGATCGAATCGAGGCCCTCGAGGACGTCCGCTGGGAAATTTCGGAGAACGAGGCGCGCTACCGCGAGTTGCTCGACGCCCAGGGCGACATCATCCTCAAGATCGACGGGCTGGGCCGCCTGACGTTTGTCAACACGGCCTTCTGTACCGCGTTCTCGGTCACCCCGGCCGACGTATTGGGCCATCCGCCGGCCTTTGAAGTTGTCGAGCGCGTCCCCGTTGATGCCCAGGACGATCCAGGCCATCCGCCCGGCGATCGTCTCGAGCGCATACAGACGTCGCAGGGCGTGCGCTGGGTCTCTTGGCGCGCGTACAGTCTGCCGGCCAGCGAAGATGGCGCAGTCGAAACCGAGTGGGTCGGGCGCGACGTGACCGACGAGCGTGAGGCGGCAGCCGACTTGTCGCGCGCGCGCGCCGACGCGGAGGCGGCAAATCGCGCAAAGTCGCGTTTTCTGGCGTCCATGAGCCACGAGATCAGAACGCCGATGAACGGCATCCTGGGCATGTCGAGCCTGTTGCGTGGTACACAGCAGACGCCGGAGCAGGCGACCTACGCCGACGCGATCGAGCATTCGGCCCGGACGCTGCTGGCCCTGATCGACGAGATTCTGGATTTTTCCAAGATCGAGGCTGGAAAGCTCACTCTCGAGTGTGCGCCGTTCAGCCTGTCGGAGTGCGTGCAGTCGGCCGTGGAGCTGGTGGCGCGGCGTGCGCACGACAAGGGCTTGGAGATCGCCTGGCGGGTTGCCCCCGCGCTACCTGGCATGATGGTCGGGGACAGTGCCCGCCTGCGCCAGGTGCTGCTGAACCTCCTGTCCAACGCCATCAAGTTTACAGATGTTGGCGGCGTCGAAGTCACTGTCGAAAAAGCCGGTCCGAACGCAACGACCGGCGAGGGCGTGGCTTTGCTGATCCGTGTGCGCGATACGGGCATTGGGCTTGGCCCGCAGGCACAGCAGTCGATTTTCACGGAGTTCGAGCAGATCGACGGGTCGGCCCGCCGGGAGTACGGCGGCACGGGGCTCGGGCTCGCCATCTCGCGGCGCGTTGTGCGCGCCATGGGTGGGGAGATTGCGGTTCACAGTGAACTGGGTCTCGGCTCCACGTTCGAGGTTCGCCTCACCCTGGCCTGTGCGACGACCGACGCCGAGGGGGTCGGCAAGCCACCAACTGCGCCGACGGATGCTCAGGTCTTGATTGCTGCCGACCGACCGTTCGAGCGGCGCATCATGGTCGCGCATCTCGCCGATGCGGGGATCCCCGCCATGGCGACGCCACTGGCCACCGCCGCCGAAGCGCTGGCTGCGGCCCGGGCCGCAGGTCGGCCGATCAACCGCCTGATCGTAGAATCGACACTGGACGCCACCACTGCGGGACGTCTGCTCGCGGCCGCCCGCGCAGCCAGCAGGGGCGACGATGTCGCAGGCATCGTTCTTGTCGAGCCGCAGGCCCGCGCCGGCCTCGCCGCCTATCGCGCGGTGGGCTTTGGCAGCTATCTCTTGCGGCCGGTCCGCCCGGCGACGCTGGTGCGCGAACTCGCGGTCTCCGCCGCGGCGCCTGGACCGGACGCGTACCGCGCGCCGGGGCTGCCGGTCGCGGATGCCACACCCGTGGACGACAAGTCGGACGTTGACCTGCGCAGCCGGCTGATCCTGGTCGTCGAGGATAATCCCATCAACGAGTTGCTGGCCGTCAAGGTGGTGACGAGTGCTGGCTTTGCCTGCCGCGCGGTTCGCTCCGGCGAGGCGGCCGTCGAGCATATGCGACAGGCGATCGCTGGTGCCGCGCGGCTGCCCGCGCTGATCTTGATGGACATCTGCATGCCGGGCCTGGATGGCGTCGAGGCGACGGCGGCGATCCATCGTCTGTTTGAAAGCGAAGGCGGACCACGCGGCCTCGCCTGCCCGCCCATCGTCGCGCTGACCGCGCATGCCTTCGCGGAAGATCGCGCCCGCTATCTCGCAGCCGGACTCGACGACTACCTGGCCAAGCCTTTTGAGCCCGCCGACCTCTTGCGGGTCGTCGATAAACTCGCCGGCTCCGGCTCCAACGACCGCTCCGCTGCCTGAGCCCGGCCCAGACCGGCCCAGTCCGGACATGTCCGGCATCACCGGCCTGTCGCCGGTCGCCCCGGTCGCGCCCGCATGAGTGCCCCCGACCGACATGAACATTTGACAGCACGGCTGCCCGTACCTCAAATCGAGCGCGTCTATGACAGAGGACGGCGGATCGTCCCGAGCGCGCCGGTGTATGACGGAGGGGTGAAGATGCAGCGAGCGCCGGTCATCGGAGCCGAACGGGGTTGTCCATGACCGAGGCCCTGTCCGCCGGCGCCACGTCGGCTGGAAAGCGGTTCAAGCGCGGTCGTCTGCGGCGCTGGATCGAGCGTGCGGCGGAGGGTGATGCCGGATCGACATGGTTGGCGCGGCTGCGGCGCACCCGCGCGACGCGCCACGAGAGTTGCCCGCCGCGCACCTACGGAAAAATCGGCACGCTCGAGGTGCGTCTGGCCCGGACGCGGGCTGAGATCCAGATGGCGCAGGCACTGCGCTACCAGGTGTTCTACGAGGAAATGTCGGCAACACCGAGCCTGATTGCCCGCATGCGCCGGCGCGACGAAGACGCTTACGACGGCGTGTGTGATCACTTGCTGGTCGTCGATACGGCGGTGCGCGGGGTCGCCAAGCCGGGTGCTGGCCGACGTCCCGCCGTGGTCGGCACCTATCGCGTTCTGCGCCAGGACAAGGCGGAGCGTACCCTCGGGTTCTACACGCAGGGCGAATACGACATCGCCCCCCTGATCGCCGCGCGCCGCCGCACGCACCGGTTCATGGAACTCGGCCGCTCCTGCGTCCTCAAGCCCTATCGCAACAAGCGGACCGTGGAACTGCTGTGGCACGGGCTTTGGACCTATGTCCGCGAGCACAAAGTCGACGTGATGATCGGCTGTGCGAGCTTTCCCGGGGTCGATCCCGGGGCCCATGACACGGCGTTGTCGTTCCTCCACCACCATGCGCTCGCACCGCCGGAGTGGCGCTGCCGGGCGCTGCCGCATCTGCATGTGCCCATGGACATCCTCTCCAAGGACGCCGTCGACATGAAGGCCGCGCTGAAGGCCATGCCGCCGCTGATCAAGGGCTATCTGCGGCTGGGCGCATTCGTCGGCGACGGCGCGGTCATCGACCACCAGTTCGGAACGACGGACGTGCTCATCATCCTGCCGGTCGAGAAGATCGACCCGCGCTACTTCGAGCATTTTGGCGCGCCCGACGAGATGAAAAGCCGGCTCGGAAGCTGAAGGGTGCCGGTCAGCACATGCCAAAGTCGAACGCCAAACCGCCGTCACCCGCTCCGTTGATCGAAGCCGTTTACGGCTCGATACCGGACGAACTTGTCGAGGTGCCTCCCTCAGCGGTGCAGTGCGCGCCGCGCGTCCCGGGCGCGCGCCTGTTGTCGGACATGGCCCCTGGCAGTCTCGCCCGCCTGGTGATGTACGCCCCGCCCAGCACGATCGAGCGCCGCCACGAGATCGCCCTGGCACTGCGCGCGCTGGCTCCGGGGGCGGCGCTGACCGTGGTTGCCGCCAATTCAAAGGGCGGCAATCGCCTCGCCGACGAGGTGGCGGCGTTCGGCTGCGCCATCGCGGCCAGCCACCGGCGCAAGCACCGGATCATCGACACGCAGCGTCCCGAACACCCGTCCCGCCTCGACGACGCGCTGGCCTCCGGCTTGCCACGGCTTCTGTCGGAGATGGACCTGTGGACGCAGCCGGGCCTGTTCAGTTGGGATCGCCTCGATCCCGGCAGCGCACTGCTGGCCACACACCTGCCCACCCTGTCTGGTCGCGGTGCCGATCTGGGTTGCGGCATCGGCGTTCTCGCCCGCGCCGTCCGGCAGCGCTCCCCCGAGGTGGCGTCCATCACCCTGATCGACATCGACGCCCGCGCGCTCGACATGGCCCTCCGCAACGTGCCCGGCACCGGCGTCACGACGCTGTGGGCCGACGTGCGCACCGCCCGCAACCTGCCGACGCTGCTTGATTTCGTGGTCATGAACCCGCCGTTTCACGATGGCGGCGCAGAGGACCGGGCCCTCGGCCAGGTGTTCATCGCCAAGGCGGCGGGGATGCTGCGGCCGGGCGGGGTGCTGTGGCTGACGGCCAACCGCCACCTGCCCTACGAAGCAACGCTGAAGACGCATTTTGCTTCGGTGACCCCCGTTGCCGATGGCGGCGGCTACAAGATCGTTTGCGCCGAGAAGGCCGCGCGCGCGCCACGCTTGGACCGCAGCGCCGCGCGGACAGACCGCAACGACGCCGCCGTGCAGGACCACCCTGAGTTGACGCGCACCCGACCCAAAAGCGCGCGGGCGCGCCCCACATCGCGGAACCGCACATGACCGCGCCGCCGATGCCCCAGCGCATGCGCCTCGACCGGCTTCTGGCCAACATGGGATACGGCTCGCGGAAGGACATCGCCGCGCTGGTCAAGGCCGGGCGCATCCACCTCGACGGCGCGGCGGTGAAGGACGCCGACGCCCACGTCCCCGTCGCGCCCGAGCTGTCGGCGCGGCTCACGATCCTGGGCCAACCGCTCGACCCGCCCCCCGGCCTGATCCTGATGCTGCACAAGCCCGTCGGCGTGACCTGCAGTCACAAGGAAGCGGGCCCGCTGGTCTACGACCTGCTGCCGGCGCGCTGGCGGCTGAGGAAGCCCGCGATTTCCACCATCGGTCGCCTCGACAAGGACACCTCGGGCCTGCTGCTGCTGACCGACGACGGCGGCTACCTGCATCGGGTGATCGCGCCCAAGAGCAACGTGACGAAGCGCTACCGCGCCACGCTCGCCCGTCCGCTGCGAGGCGACGAGGCGGCGATCCTGGCGTCCGGCACGCTGATGCTGGAGGGCGAGGACAAGCCGCTGCTGCCCGTCGCCATGGAATTGGCCGACGACACCCCGCCCGCGACCCCGACCGTGCTCGTGACCCTGACCGAGGGTCGCTATCATCAGGTCCGCCGCATGTTCGCAGCCCTGGGCAACCACGTGACGGCGCTGCACCGGGATCGGGTAGGGGGGCTGACGTTGCCAGGCGACCTGACGGCGGGGGCGTGGCGGCTGCTGGGGCCGGCGGACACCGCCGCCGTCACCGCCGCCCCGGCGGCGGGGCCGTAGCGGCTGCCACCGGCAGGCGCGGTGGGGGGCGTGGCTCACTCAACCGCCGAGTATCGTTCGCTCACACAGCTAGCTAAGATATCTCCGATGGCTCTTGCCAGCACATCGTCGTATTCTGGCGTTCCAAAAATCTCACTGTGATATGGGTCCGCAGGCCAGCCACCATCAGGCTCAAGAGGCGCATGCTCGAATGTCAGGTCCATCGCGAGACCAAGTTCCGCCGCCCCTTCGTGAACCTTGGATTTGGTCGGCCCCACGGGCAACTCTGCTAGTCGGTGGCTCGTCCGCATATCCCGCCGCATGGTCCGTCGGATACGTGCCACTTGGTCGGCGACAGCCGGGTCCCCTGCGCTCTCGCGCCATTCAACCGATAGCCCGGCCTCGTCTAGTCGGCGGACGAACGCACTACCGTCGATTCGACCATCCTGGGCAATCTTCGATCCGGGCACGTGCCGCAGCACATGCTGATCGTCAGGGATGAGGTCCCCCTCAGCCATAGACCAACTCCGTCAGGCCATCGGCAGCGATCTTACCGGCAATACGCGATAACTCGCCTGTCCCCACCGCACGCGCCATCCGACTTGCTGAAGGTCTACGCGCGAATAGAACAAACAACACGTCTCCAAACCCGCGAAATTCCAAAGCGACCTGTTCGCCGGCCGCGTTATGCCAAATGGCGCGGAGATTGCCCTGGTCGGTCAGGACTACGCCCGGTTCTCGCAGGCCGGGACGCGATACAACGAAAGCCCAGAAATCCTCTTCGGATACACTCGACCAGGGCAACCCTTCCTCGGCCCCACGCCGCTTTAGCTCGGCGCACCAAGCAAACAGCCGCTCGATGAGCGTGCGCTCGATCAACCAGCGGCGTGCCTGCTCAATCAAAACCTCGTCGATCGCGGTTTGTCCACGGGCAACCCATGTCGGAACCTCTCCCCCTCCCACTTCCGCCTCGATGAAGCCCCCCCATTTGGGATCGGTAGCCTGATTCCACCCAACGTGACGGGGCCAAGCGGGTGGCGCCGTCAGGCGCCGTTCTGGCTGCGTAAACGCCCTACTGTCAGTAGCTCCAGCGCCCATCAGCCGCTCTCCCCAACCGGCTGCCATACCCGCTGTTGAATCTCAGGGCTCGTCATTCCGCGGAAGGCTTCGCCCGTCAGCACATGGGCCCTCTCGAACCAAGCGTCGGCCTCGGCCTTTGTTGCCGCACCGAGCCGTCCCTTGGCGCTCAGTTCGAAAACCAAGGCTGGCCGCCGGTCCGCCACCAGCATGGCCGTCTGCAGTTTGGCGTGCAGGTTCATGTCTTTCGCCACTGTCCACGCATTTGTGTGCGAAGTGGTGGTCAAGCTTCCATACGGCAGCCCGACATCGAGTGGCCGAAAGCTAGGAATTACGCGCGCTATGTCGTTCACCCCAGACCAATAGCCGCCAGCCTCGGCCAAATTGATGTAAGTGAGTTCGGCCGCCTCGATCTCAAACTGCTCTCCCAGCGTTCCGCGCGCGAATTCGGCGAATGCGCCATAACGACGGTCGAACTCAGCCTTGACCGCCTCAAAATGCGGGTAGTTGTTCGCGCCTTTGCGCCAATTAAGCAGGAATGCGTTGCGTTGCATCTGCAGCAACATGGTTCCGTCGCCACTGTGAAACCAGAAACGCGGCAGGGGGTACACTTCGTCTGCCGCAATCGCCATGGCCGCTGGGTTTGCTACGCTGGGTTCGTCCCGCACGATGGGTCCCACCTGCGTCACAGTCGGGAAATCGTGGCGAATATCGTGCCAAAACAGCCCTACATGCTCGGCGCGCAAGTTGAGCAGCGGCTTGTTGAGGTAGACACCGATCGCAAGTTCATTGATCGGGGGGAACTTGAATTTGGTCGACATCGCCTCTCCGGTGCCCGGTAGTCGCCAGCCGCCGACGGCATCCGCCGAGGCCTCATGTCTACGAATCAACTCTTAAGGAAGAGGGATGGTTAAGTCTAGCTGCTCACCACACGGGCACTTTTCAACCTCGAGGGTTGCACCCAGAGCAAGTGCCAAGCCGTTTTCGGTCAAGCGTCTTAAGCGGATGGTTGAATTGGAGGAGAGCAATTGTGGGATGGACCGCTTGCTTCCTCCAGCCGCTCCGTTACCCCTGACCTTCGCCGAGAGCGCGAGGGCTGGCGCTGCCCGCGCAGCGACCGGCTCCGCCGGCCGCTGGCTGCGTTCGGCCAGCCGCCGCAGACCGCGGCCGCCGCCCCCAACAGCCCACCCCTACCCCCACAACACCCGCGCCGGGGCGACGATCAGGGGGTCGGGGGCATGCGCCACGGAGACGTCCTTGTCGGCGTAGTCGATCACGTTCAATACGTGGCGGATGGCTTCGAGACGGCCGCGCTCCTTGTCTTCCGACTTGACGATGGTCCAGGGCGTGTCGGGGCCGTCGGTCAGCTCGAAGGTGGCGTTCTTGGCGTCGGTGTAGTCGTCCCAGCGCGCCTGCGCCTCCTGGTCGATCGGCGAGAGCTTCCAGTGCTTCAGCGGGCTCGACCGGCGCTCGGCGAAGCGGCGGGCCTGCTCCTCCTTGGTCACCGACAGGTAGAACTTCACGAGCTTGATGCCGGAGCGGACCAGCATGTGCTCGAACTCGGGCGCCTGCTTGATGAACTCCCAGTATTCGGCCTCGGTGCAGAAGCCCATGACGCGCTCGACGCCGGCGCGGTTGTACCAGGAGCGGTCGAACATCACGATCTCGCCGGCCGTCGGCAGGTGCTGCACATAGCGCTGGAAGTACCACTGCTCGCGCTCGGCCTCCGACGGCTTGTTCAGCGCCACGACCCGGCAGCCGCGCGGATTGAGGTTCTCGGTGAAGCGCTTGATGGTCGAGCCCTTGCCGGCGGCGTCACGCCCCTCGAATACGATGACGACTTTCTGGCGCGTCTCCTTCACCCAGTTCTGCAATTTGACCAGCTCGATCTGCATCGGGATCTTCTGGCGGTAGTAGTCGCGCGCAGGGATGCGGTCGACATAGGGGTAGTAGCCATCGCGGAAGTACTCGCGCTGGATCTCGGGCGTCACCTCGGTGCCGGGGGGCAGCGGGCGCGCCGCCTCGATCTCGCCCGTCATCTCGGGAAGCTCGAGCGATGTGATGAGATCGTCGTAGTGCTTCAGGATGGCGTCGGTCACGGGCGCGGTCCCCTCGGGCTGGTGATGTCTGGGCGGGCGGAGAGTTCCACAGCCGCGTGACGGCTCTGTGAAGGGGTAAGCAGCGGAGGCTTGGACCGTTTTGCGGCGCACGGCATCCTGAGTGGCGGGCGGTGTCCGGCCGCCACCCAGTCAGTAGGTGTTGGATCGGCAGCGATGCGCGACGCTGAGCGCGCCCGTCACGCCGGCAGGAACAGGTCGCTGGTGTAGTACCGCTCGGCCGACGACGGCGCGAACGTGACGACGGTCCGGCCCGCCATCTCCGGGCGCGCGGCGACCGTCAAGGCGGCCGCCAGGTTCGCGCCCGTCGAGATCCCGCCGGGGATGCCTTCAAGGCGGGCGAGCATGCGCGAGGTTTCGAAGGCCATGTCGTTGGGCACGGTGATGACCTCGTCGATGAGGCCGCGTTCCAGGATCGCGGGCACGAAGCCGGCCCCGATCCCCTGGATTTTGTGGGGGCCCTTCTCGCCCTTCGACAGCATCGGGCTGGCGGTCGGCTCGACGGCGACGATGTGCAGCGCCGGGTTGCGCGCCTTCAACACGCGCCCGCAGCCCGACAGCGTGCCGCCCGTACCGACACCGACGACGAGGCAGTCGATGCGGCCTCCCGTGTCTGTCCAGATCTCCTCGGCCGTGGTCTTCTCGTGCACGAGAGGATTGGCCGGATTGTCGAACTGGGCGGGAATGACGGCATCCGGCGTGCTGGCGGCGATCTCGTTGGCGCGGGCGATGGCGGCCCCCATACCGCCGGCCGCCGCCGTCAACTCCAGCTCGGCACCGAGGTGGGCGAGGATTTTCCGCCGCTCGACCGACATCGACTCCGGCATGACCAGGATCAGCCGATAGCCGCGGGCGGCCGCCACGAAGGCGAGCCCGATACCGGTGTTCCCCGAGGTCGGCTCGACAAGAACCGAGCGGCCCGGCGTGATGCGACCCTGCGCTTCCAGCACGTCGATCATGGCGACACCGATGCGGTCCTTGACCGAGGACAGCGGATTGAAGAACTCGAGTTTCATGAGAATGTCGCCGGGTGAGCCGGCGGCGGACATCACGCGGGCAAGGCGAACGAGGGGCGTGTGTCCGATCGTTTCGGTTATGTCGCCGTAGATGCGGCCGCGTCCCCAACTCGTGGTGGCCGCCAGCGTCTTGATGTCGGGGGTGGTCGTGTCCATGCCGGGTGCCTCTCGATTGCCGGTGCCGGGTTCGAGACACCTTATCGCGACCATGCGCTCCAGCAAAAGCGATTGGCAGCCTTCAGCGGCGGCCAGAAGGTTTGCGCGGAGGCTTGACGGTTTGGGCAGGAGACGTTCGGGTGGCAGCGGCCTTGGCGCGGCTTTTCGGGACCTTGGCCGCTTTCGCGCCCCGCCCCGTCGATCCGAACCCGCCGGCACCACGCTGGGTCGCGTCGACCTGGGTCACTTCGACGAGGGTGGCCAGCGTCACCGGAGCGATGACCAGTTGTGCGACGCGCTCGCCCCGCGCGATGTCGACGGCAGCTTTACCCAAGTTGACCAGCAGCACCTGCACTTCACCGCGATAGTCGGCGTCGATGGTTCCGGGGCTGTTGAGAACGGTCACACCGTGCTTGAACGCAAGGCCCGAGCGTGGCCGCACCTGGGCCTCGAAGCCCGCTGGAATCTCGAAGACGAGTCCCGTCGGAACGAGCGCCCGGGCCCCAGGCTCGAGCCGCAAAGGCCGACCGTCCGGCAGCGCGGCCACGAGGTCCATCCCTGCGGCAAGCTCGGACTGGTAGTCCGGCAGCGGCAGGCCGTGGCCATGGGGCAAGCGGAGCACGCGCACCACGACGGGGCCTCTGGCGGCGACGTTTGCCTCAGGCATCGGCTGTCCTCCCCTTGCGCCGTGGGCGGGCGCGGTCAGGCTTGTCGCCCCCCACCAGCATCCTGGCGGCCCGATCCACGACCTCGCGAGCAACGGCGTCCTTACCCATCTCCGGAAGGCTGTCGACGGCGTCGGCTGTGATGAGATGGGCGCGGTTGCGGTTGCCGCCCATGACGCCGCCCGCGACCTCGCCCGACAGCGAAACGTCGTTGGCCACGATCATGTCGGCACCCTTGGCGGCGAGCTTCGCGCGGCCAAAGGCGATGACATCGTGGGTTTCGGCGGCAAAGCCGATGACGACTGCAGGACGGCCGGACTTCAAGCGTGCGATGGTTTTCAGGATGTCGGGGTTCTCGACCAGTGCCAGCATCGGCGGGCCGCTGTCCTTGGTCTTTTTGAGTTTGCGCCCGGCGGCCCGTTCCACGCGCCAATCGGCCACCGCGGCGCAGAAAACAGCGATGTCGGCAGGGAGCGCCCCCTCGACGGCGGCCAGCATCTCGCGGGCGCTCTCGACGCGGATCGTCGTGACTCCGGGCGGATCGGGGATCGCGACAGGCCCGGACACGAGCGTCACACGTGCGCCCAGGACAGCGGCCGCCGCGGCAATGGCGTGCCCCTGCTTGCCCGACGAGCGGTTGGCGATGTAGCGGACAGGGTCGATCGCCTCGTGCGTCGGTCCGCTGGTCACCAGCACGTGCCGGCCGGCGAGCAGGCCCGATGAACGCGCGAGGCGCGCCTCGATGGCCGCAATGAGAACGGGCACTTCCGGAAGCCGTCCCGGTCCAGCCTCGCCGGCTTCCGCCATCTCGCCGACAGCGGGCGGAATGATGCCGACACCGTCGGTATCGAGTTGGCGCACATTGCGCTGGGTCGCCGGATTGAGCCACATCCGCGGGTTCATGGCGGGTGCCGCGATGACGGGAGCGCTGGAAGCCAGCAATGTGGCGGTCGCCAGGTCGTCGGCCAGACCGTTGGCCATTTTGGCCATGAGATCGGCGGTGGCCGGCGCAACGACGACGAGATCAGCCTCCCGCGTCAGGCGGATGTGCCCGATTTCCCGCTCGTCGTCGAGGTCGAACAGGTCGGTAAAGACACGCTCGTTGGTGAGGGCAGAAACCGACAAGGGCGTGACGAACTGGTGGGCGGCCTTCGTCAGGACGACACGCACACGCGCCCCGCGATCGCGCAGCCGGCGGATCAGGTCAAGGCACTTGTAGGCAGCAATGCCGCCACCGATAATGAGAAGGATACGGGCGTCACGCAACGGCTTGGGCCTTCCAACCTGGTCTCGTGTGGTGATCGGGACACCTGCCTCGCGCGTGCCGGCCAGGGTGCGAGGCGGAGTACGCGATCATGGCGGACGCCAAGCTTAGCACGACGCCCAGAGCCATTCGTTAAGCGTGCGCCGCCTCAATTGCGCTGCGTTGATGGCCGAGTTATCGAAACGTTTGGATCGGTACCGTTCGCGATATCGGGTGAGGAGAGCGACATGCAACGCTCGCGTCGAGACACACTTCAGGGGCGCACGGCGATGGCCGTCGCCGCGATGGCCGTCGGGGCACTGCTCGGCTCGGCCATGGAACTGCGGTCCGACACCTTGCGTGGCGATCTCTCGCAGGACTGTTTCGGCGAAGACAACGCGCGCCGCATTCCCGCCTGCACGGAACTGCTCGACACGCCTCTGACGCCCGGCGAGCGAAGCTTCGCCTATGCCATGCGCGCGCTGGCCTATTCGCTGCTCGGAGACTACGAGCGGGCAATCCCTGATTACGACGCCGCGCTGGCCATTTCGCCGGACTTTGCCGTCGCATTGAATAACCGGGCTTGGGCCTACTACAAGGCAGGCCGCCCGTCCGAAGGCTGGCCCGACATCACCCGCGCCCTCGAACTCAATCCGGCGAGCCCCCACGCACTCGATACGCGTGCCCACATCCGGCAGGCCGAAGGCGACGTGGACGGCGCGCTGGCCGACTACGATATGGCCATGCGGCTGGGCGGCACGCGGATCGTCCGATTGTATCAGTGTGGGCTGCAGGCCAATGGCCTGTTCGATGGGTTTCTCGACGGCATCATGTCGGAGAAGCTGCGCGGTGCCTTCGAGACCTGCGTCCGGCAAACGACGTGCGATCCACTGCCCGCGGACGAAGAATGCCGCAAGCTGACCTCTTGAGCCACGATCCGGGCACAGAGGCGATCGCACACGCCGGTCCCGCCCAATAGGCAGCCGGACTGCTCAAATCCGTGCTGCGATAGGCCGACCCGAACCCGTGCAGGCAAGGACCCTATTCTGCTGCTTCCTGCCGCCCGGCGACGGGGGGCACTTGGGTTTTTGCCTCCTGCCGGGCTGCAATGAGACCCAGCACATCGTCGAGCACCGCCTCCAAGCTGCGACCTGTCGTATCGACAACGGCGTCGGCGAGCGCGTAGAGCGGTTCGCGATCCCGCAGCGCCGCCTCGAGCTCGGCTTTGGCGCGGCTGTTTCGACCATCGGCTCGCAGAAGCACCTGGTTCTTGGAGCGTTCGAACAGGTCTTCGGGCGATGCCTTGACCCAGATGACGAAGCAGCCCGCCCGCAACAGGTCGTATGTCTCCGGCGCGAGCACCAACCCGCCGCCCGTCTTGATGACGGCGCGTGGCAGGCAATTCATGACCTCGGTCAGGCTTTCGCGTTCGAGCCGGCGGTAAACCGGCTCGCCATGGACAGCGAGAACTTCCGCGACCTCCATGCCACTGGCCTGTTCGATCTCGCGATCGAGATCGACGCACGGCAATCCGATCTCGACGGCAACAGCCTTGGCGAGGGCTGATTTGCCGGCTCCGCGCAGGCCGACGAACGCGATACGGCCGATGTCGGGCGTGACACGCCGCCCAAATCGTTCGCTGAGCAGCTTCCTGGCCTCGGCGGCTTCGGCCGGCCCGAGTTGGTCGATCTGCTGCAGGACCAGCGATTTTTCGATCGACCGCCCTTCGCTTTCACTGGCGAGGTCTTCGACACGGGTGCGCAGAGCCTGCGCGATCCCGCGCAACACCAGCAATGAGGCGTTGCCCGACCCACGCTCCAGCTCAGCGAGATAACGCTCCGACACCCCGGACGCGAGCGACAGAGCCTTGCGCGACATTCCGAGCTGAAGTCTCAACAGCCGCACGCGCTCGCCGACGAGGCGCAGGTAGGCTTCCTCGTCCCGACCGGCACCGCGGCGTGGCTCGGCAGTCTGATCTCTGGTGACACCATTGGTCTTTGGCATGACAGCTCGGCGTCCTTTCCGCTGAGTCGGTGGGGGCACTGCGCGACGCCAGTGGTTGCGCCGCTGTCGCCGGCGCACCCGTCGGGTCTTGCTCCCTGATCGCAGCGGAGCACGGTGTGGAGCGCAAACCCATACGGCGACCTGTCGCGTCCCGAAGCGCTGCAAGTTCCGTTGCAGCGCAACATAATACTTGCTGCGACGCAAACAAAAGTCAAATCCAATTCACGTTCGAAGTTTAGTTTGACTGCGCACTAAACGATCGTGCGCCGCCCCTTTTTTCAGCAACTCAGAGAAGTATGTCAGCCGAATGATAGTTGCGGCGGGCGATGTCGAAGAAGTCTTTCATCAAAGCCACGCAAATGCCGGAGCCTTGACACCTTGTGGCATGGGCCACAGTGTCCGGCGGTCTCTCGACCGCAGCGCGAAAGCGACGAAATGCCGAGCGTCCCGCTCCGAACGCTTCTCTCCAGCGCCGGCCGCCTGATCAATGGGTGGTGCTCGTTGCCGTGCGCCTATGCCGCAGAGATCCTGTCTCACCAAGGCTACGACACGCTCACCATCGACATGCAGCATGGGGCGATGGGCTATGACACCGCCTTTGCCATGCTGCAGGCGATCGGCAATGGCCGCGCTACGCCCCTGGTGCGCGTCCCGTGGCATGATCCGGGCCTGATGATGCGTATGCTGGACGCCGGTGCCATGGGTCTCATCTGCCCTATGGTCGACACGCCAGCCGATGCCGAGACCTTCGTCCGCGCGTGCCGCTATCCACCGCGCGGCTCGCGCTCGTTCGGCCCCAATCGGGCGGTTCTGGCTTCGGGGGCGGCCAGCAGCACCGACTATGCCGCCCGCGCTCAGGACGAGATCGCCCTGTTTGCGATGATCGAAACTAAGGCCGGCTTGGACAACCTCGGCGCAATTCTTCAGGTCGACGGCCTGGATGGCGTCTACGTGGGCCCAGGCGATCTGTCGCTGGCGCTGGGAGCTGCGGCGTCGATGGCCCCGCGCGACGCCACCGTTCTGGCCGCGATGGCGACGATCCGGGTCCAGGCCAAGGCCGCGGGCCGGATCGTGGCAGTCCACACCGACGGGCCCGAAACGGCCCGCCAGCGCTTTGCCGAGGGCTTCGATATCTGCACCTTGCAGAACGACGCGCGCCTATTGGCGGATGCGGCCCGCGCCCAGGCAGCCGCTGCGCGTGGTTGAGCCTCTGCTCGACCGCGTGCCGCCGCCCTCCGCTGCAAGCAGTCCCGCCCAGACCCGCTCGCGCGCATTTCCGGCGGCTGCGTGTTCGGCTAAACGAAAGCCCAGAGGCGGCGTCGGCGGGAGGGTTTGCCATGCAGGTTGAACAGGCCAGGACGGCTGATGTGGCGTCTGCTCCGCAATCCGGTGTGCGGCCGGGTGGGCGCTGGCGGACGATCCTCCCCATTCTGACGCTGCTCGTTCTGGCTGTGGCGTTCTGGGCGGTCGCTCCAATTCTGAATGCGCTGTCGGTCGGCGGCTTTACCCTCGCCTACGCGAGTGCGGCCATGGCAATTCCCGTTGGCCTGTCGCTCGCCGCCGTTTGGGCCGCCGGGCCATGGCGCGCGTCGGACGGCACGAAAGTGCGTGCCGACTTGACGGGCGGCCTGGCCGTTGCCGCGCCATGGCTCGGCGGTGCCGGCTCCATGGCGATCCTCGCGACGCTGTACGGCCTCGGCTTCGACGCGCTCGCACTGCCGGTCGGGCTCGCGGCCGGGTTTCTGCTTGCGACACTGCTGGCCCCATCACGACGGTCCGCCGGCGCAACGGCAGGTCTTGGACTTGTACGATCGCCGGCGATGGTTCCCGGGGTGTTGCTCAGCCTTTCGCTGCTCGTTTCCGCCGAAATCGAGGCGATCCGTCTTCTCTCCGCATACGTTGCGTTTCCGCCTGAGTTTTCCGTGCTGGTTCTTGCCGCGGCGGTGTGCGCAATGCTCATGATCGCTGTCTTGGCGGGACGGAGCGCTACGGTTCGCGCGCAGTCGATCTGTGCCGGTCTGGTCCTGCTCGGTCTCGTCAGCTTGGCCGTCATGATTGGCCGCGAGGTGGGAGGACCGGTTGGCGTCGTGCCGCAGATCTCTTACGGCGAGGCGATCCGCGACATCGGGGACCTCGAACGCGCGCTGGTGTTGGCCGAACGTGCCGATCCCGTCGATCTGAAGCCCTTTGCCCGGCCCTACACGGCACTGTCGCTTGAGAACGTGGCCGCCCTTGCCTCGACGGTGATGCTGGGTTCAGCCGCGCTGTGCATCGTCCTGTTCGCGGCGGTTCCGCGTGACGGCCAGCCCGGGTCCGCCTCCGAAAGGGCCCCATCGCCGCAAACGCTGGCCTGGTCATCTCTCGTTGTGGCGATCGGCTTGGTCACATTGCCCGCGCTGGCTGCGTTCGCAAAGCGCGATCTATACCATAAGATCGCCATGGGCGATGCCACCGGCACGACGCTCCCGACCTGGGTCGACGCCATGATGGACGCAGGACGGTCCAGCATCTGCCGCAGGCCGATGGACGGGGCGACCGACAACGCGACCTGTTTGAAAATCGACGGGGCCTACCGCCTTGAAGACGTCCAGTTGACAGCCGATGCGCTGGTGCCGGTGATGGCCATGTTGGGAGGACTTCCGGCGATTGCGGTGGCCGCTGTCGCCATCGGATGGGCTCTGGCAGCTCTACTGACCGGCGCACATGTGATCTCGGCCGCTTCGCTCGGCCGCAGCGACCGGCTGGGCGTGGTGTTGGCGGCGCTTGTGGCCGGCCTGGGTGCCCTCGCCGCTCTGTTGATCGAGGCCAGTCTGCTGACCCGGATAGCCTGGGCGTTGTCGCTGGTGGCAGCCACGCTGATGCCCCCCGTTCTCATCGCGGCCCTTGCACCGCGTGCCGGCCCTCTAGCGCTGGCCGCGGCCGCGATCTCGGGCTTTGCGATAACCCTGTACTACATTGTCGGCGTAACGTGGTTTCCGGTGGCCTTCATCGACACGTGGTCCAACCTGTCGAATGCGCCGGAGTGGCGGTTGGAGCAGCTTGCCGAGTTGCGGACCTCGTGTGCGACCGGCGACCCAGCCGCGTGCGCCGCATTGCCGTCGATTGCAGCCGCGAGTGCCAACTGGCTGGGGCTGGATACGCGCGCGGCCGGCCTGCCCGGCACCGTGCTTGGCCTGCTTGTCGGCGGGCTGCTGGCGGTACTCGGGGCATGGTTGGGCGGCGACACGGGAGAGAGTGACGCCCCTTGAAAGCAATGTTGAGCGCGTATAGCCGCAGGCTCGCGCAAGCTCCCCGATGCGACGTCGATGCATACGTCAACCCGGCCAGGTCATGTGTTTGAACGAGAACTTGGAAAGCATGGCAGTATTAGTCTTGTTTTACTTGTACAGGATTGAGTTTAGACTGATTGCGGCTTGTCCATGAGTTCCGAAATGGCATCGCGGTGTCGTTATTTTGTGTGCGGTTACTCGGGGAATGCGTCCGAGGCCTTATCCTGAATTGTGACCGACCGGCAAAAAACCCAAAAAAACACCCAAGTGCGACATTTTATACAAATTAACCACGACATTTTATTTAGAACAATTATTTATTAACCATGTTTCAAACATATTAAGGATTTTATCTTTGATACCAACTAACTCACCGCGCTGCGCGAAGCCGCAAAGTTTGGGGAGTTTTGCGGTCGGAAATGTACAGAAAAAAGTCTGATAATTCGATCGACGGGGAAAGGGCGTAAAATGGAGTTGTTTACTGGAGCCTACCGGCCAGCCGGCCGGGGGATGAGGTCTCTTGTCGCTTGCGCAGTGAAATCGACGGCGCTTGTCTTGACCCTCGTTGCACTGCACCTCGTGGCCGGCGTCTCGGACGCCGAGGCGGCTTGGTCGGCGAGTGCGCGAAGCACCGAGGCTTACGGCGGCCGCGGGATCAGCCATCGCGGGTCCATCACAACGACGTCGCGCAAGTCGAAGGGGTACAAGCGCTCTGCTAAGCGCGGGACGAAATCCAAGATCTACAGGCAAACCCGGCGGAAAAAGGCCTATCGTCAGGTCGCGGCCTTGCCGCGCTTCTACGACGTGGCCCCCGTACAAAAAAGCCTGTCGGGCGGCGGCGTGCGCTGGGCGGCCAACGCCGGCTGCTTGAACGGCTCGCTGAAGGCGGTGATCTATCAGGTGGCCGCCAACTATGGCCCGGTTACGGTATCCTCCACCTGCCGTGGCAAATCGCACAACCGCCGCGTCGGCGGAGCCAAGGGCTCGCATCACCTGACCGGCAATGCGGTCGACTTCCGGGTGCATGCCAACGCCGGTGCGGCAGCGGCATTCCTGAGGAGCCGCGGCGGTGGCTTCAAGCACTACGGCGGCGGTCTCTTCCACATCGACACCGGCCCATCGCGTCGGTGGTGACTGCCTGCGCCATGAACAAACATCGTCGCGGCCCTTCGCCCGAATTTACGCGGGGCCGCGACAAAGCATCCTACACGGTAGAGCGGTCACCAGGCGGATCAGCCCTCGCGCTGGGTGAGCCGATGGTCCGAACGGTGTGAGCGGGACTTGGCCCGGCGCTATCGCGGCTTGGGCTGCGGCAAGGGCGGTGGGCTCTCGCCACTCTGGTGCGCCTTAGCTGCGTTCTCGCCCTCGGCCAGCCAAACCCTGAACCGCACGGCGATCTTTTCGCCGTGCCGCGCCCACCAGACAGGGTCGAATGCGACGGCGCGCGTCAGGTTCGCGGGGCTTGTCGGCAGAAACGGCTCCAGCGGAACATCGGCCACCGCATGCGATCGGGTCAGCGCCAGCGCCGACAGGCGAACGGGGCCGTACGGGAGTTGCTGCGCGAATGCGGCGAGGCGCTCCGGCGACGTCGCGAAGGACACGAGGTCGAGTGCAACGTCTTTGGCCTCAGAACCCGCTGAGATCGCGAGAAAATTGACCGAATAGAGCTGCCCGTCCCAGACCAGTTCAATCCCAGAGCCTCTGGCCGCCGACAGGAAAGCGCGGCCGCTGAAGACCTGCCCGACGGCGGCGTTGCCTTTTTCGACCGCTTCCATCGCGCCTTTGGCGTCGTCGACCCATAGGATGTCACGGAAAATCCGGTCCAGCCTGCCGAGCGCGCGATCGAGGCCTGCATCGGTTTCGAGCAAACGGTACACCTCGGTTCCATCGACCCCGTCTGCCAGCAGCGTTGCCTCCAGCAGATGCCGTGGCTCGCGCACGAAGGCCCGCTTGCCCGAAAAGCGCTTCGTGTCGAAGGCATCGGCGAGCGTCTTAGGAGCGCGGGTTGCGAACGCCTGGCGGTTGACAGCGATCACGGCAGACCAGGCGACGTTGCCGACCCCGCACCGCGTGAGCATTCCTGGCAGGAAGTCCTCCCGCGCATCGGTCCCCCCACTGCCGGGATGCAGCGCCGAGGGTTCGATCGGAACCAGTTGCCCGCTGGCACAAGCGGCTTCGAGCGTCGCAGCGTCGATCTCGACGACATCGGCGCGGTCTGGCAGCCGATTGCGCAGCGCCGGAACACTTTTGACTTCGATTGCGTGCTCTTGCGCGAACGGGCCGAGAACGGCAGCCTGCTGAGCAGCCCCGTAAGCGCCGTCCCATGTCGCAATGGTGATCGACGTGGGCCGGGGGGGCTGAACCGGTGGCGAGCTGGTGGTTGGCGTGGCCGCGAGGGCCGGAGCTGCGGTCCCCGTCGTTGGCGTATCCGGCGTGGGCTGAGTAGCGGCCGTCGGCGACGGTGACGGCGCAGTCGCAGCGTGCTGCGCGCGCGCTGGCGGTGCCGCCAGAACGGCAGTGACCGCGATCAGGGTACCGAGTACAGCGGCAGAGCCTTTTGCAACCATCGGTTTACTCCGGAGGCTATGGAAACACCGTCGATTTTGTGGATCGAGGCTGTGCTGCGGACGCGCGCGTCCCTGAATGCGAGCGCCCAACGCTTGGGGATTTGACGCCATAACGGTTGCACACGCGGCTCACCCGCGGCCCGGTGCGCCGTGCCGCGGCAACGGCGCGTCGCTGCGGTCTGCCGGCATCGGACTGGCGGCGCGGCTAGGATAAGTCGCGGTCGAGATCGTCGGGGTGGCCCACGGCCCGTTGATCTGCACGTGCGTACCCTTCTGCATCCCCAGGCCCGCCGTGTCGGCGGGTGCGTCCTCGAGCCACAATTGCAGGTCGATTTCGTTGCGCGGCAGGTCCGCCGAGCCCGTTGCGATGAGCTGGCGCCGGCCAGTTTGGGCGCGACAGCTTTCGATCTGCGCAATCCCCGCGCTGAGTGTCCCATTGATGTGCACACCATGGGCCAAGGAGACCGCACCGGCGGCCCTGCCCCAACCGGCCGCCGCCGCTTCGGGAGTTTGCGGCGACGACAGCGCTTCGATGTCAGCACCTACCCTGAGCTGCTCGGCAGCTTCGATCCCGAACTTGCCTGCAAGGCTCTGCAAGAGTGTGTCACGGTCGAAGCCGGCGGCGGTCAGATCGAGGCTGACGTCGCCGCGACCCGCCAGGACCGCTGTCCCGGTCAGCGAGCGGATGAGTGGGCCGATGTCGATCGCCTCGAGCTTGCCGCGCACGCCGTACTTGGGTTGGACGCCCGTTGCGTCTGCGCTGATCTGCAGGCTGCCACGGCCGCCCGCCACCAATTCGAGTTCAGGCACATCGGCAATCAGCAGGCCGTTACGCACCGACAAGGTCGCCGCGCCGCGTCCGACGCCGTGATCGGCGATGATGATGTGCTCGGCCGACAGCCGGACATCCGCGTCGAGTTGCTGCAAGAGGGGAAATGCGGGCCCCCCCATCGCCTGGCCGAGGCCCTCGGGCAGCCACGGCGCGGATTGCAGGACCGTATTGGCCACGAGACCGAGATCGGATTTTCCGGGTACGACGGTATACTTCGACAAGTCGAGTGTACCGAACGCCAGTGTCCCGTCGATCTGGGGCCGCGAACTGCGATAGTTGATCGAGAACGTTCCTGTCGCCTTGTTCGTGTCGAAGCGCAGGTCGGCATCCTGAAAGGCGATGACTTGGCCGTACCAATCGAGTCCGCCGCTCGCGCTGAACATTTTTTGCGGGGAGTTTGCCGGCCAGTCCAGCCCCAACCATCGAGCCACGCGCGGCAGATCGGCGACCCTGATATTGGCCTGGGGTGCCAGCAGTCGCCCCCCATTGCCGGGCATCAACTGACCGTCGAATGCGGCTTCGATGAGTTCGCCCTTGAGGCTGCCCCGGAAGGGGAGCTGGTGCTCGGCTTGGCCCCGCTTGCTGGCATCGAGCGTGACGCTGAAGTTCAAGCTCTGCCCGCGGAACGAGAACGTGCCGGCAGCGCTGAACCGTTTGACGCCGACGAGACCGACAACGGCGTCGATGTCGGTCAGCGTGTTGGACGACCCATCAGACGCGTCGATCCGCAGGGTCGCGTCGTTGAGGGTGATACTCTTGAAATTCAGCCGGCTGAGGACGTCGGCGAATGGAGCTCCCGCCGCACCCCGGGTGGCTTTCATGTCGCTGTCCGAACGCACGGCGATCACAGCGTCACTGAGGACCAGCCGGCTGTCGCCCCCCGCAAGTGCTGCCAGAACGGCCTGGGCGCCGCCGCCGGCTGCGACGTCCGCCTTCGCAAGTGACACCGTCCCGCTCTCGATCACCACGTCTTCGTGACCGGCAACCGCGAGTGGCGAAGTGATGAGGAACTCGCTCTGATCGGCGGCCATGAGGCGCGCGCCGCGCAGCGCCAGATCGGCATGGTCCGTCGTGATGAGCACTGGCGATGCCAAGCCGAGGAGCGCCAGGAGAAGTACCGTGAGCGTGACGAGCAGTGCGCGCATTCCCTGCCTCTGTCGCTGCGTGGACGGACGTGACGTGGGACCCGTGCGGCCCGTGCGATAACAAACGGGCCCATCTCTCGTAATCGACCCGACGTCCAGGAGTGCAGCACGCACGCTGCCCGCCGGTTGAAGATCGACACTCTCTGTTTAGGAGGCCCGTTCGCCACACGCAAGTGCACAACGCGGCACCGGCGGTCTCATGAACACTCTTTCCTCGTGGCGGATGACGTGCTGGACAGATGTCGGCGACCAGCGACACCGCGCGCCTCGGGAGTCCTTGAATGGCGCGGGTTAGGCGGCACCCTCCGTCTGTCCGGCTGGCTGGGCTATGGCGCGTCCGACGACATGGCAACGGTCACGTGAGACTGTTTCGACCTGCTGGCGTTCCTTCGCAATCGCGATAAAGTCGAGGCAGGGTTGGGTGTTGCCGTGCCTGGGAGTGAAGTATGGGTCGGACGCTGTTCATTGGCGGGGAGACCGTCGCGCCGGGCGAACGTCGGCTGGTGCGCATCCCGGTCTCCAAGCTGTCGATCCACACTGAAATCGCGCTGCCGGTCCACGTTTTGAACGGCCGATCCGATGGGCCGGCGATGTTCGTTTCCGCCGCGATCCACGGCGATGAGCTGAACGGCATCGAAATCGCGCGCCGGTTGCTGGAGGCGATTGAGCCGGACACGCTCGTCGGCACGCTCTATTGCGTCCCGGTCGTCAACGCCTTCGGCTTCATCGCCCGCTCTCGCTATCTGCCCGATCGCCGCGACCTGAACCGCTCCTTCCCCGGGACGCAGTCTGGATCGCTCGCCGCGCGCTTGGCCCATATTTTCATGACCGAGGTCGTTGCGCGTTGTGAGGTGGGTGTCGACCTCCACACGGCCGCGATTCACCGGGACAACTATCCGCAGGTGCGCTGCGCGCTTGGAGCGTCCGCTCGGCTGCGCGAACTCGCGATCGCGTTCGGTGCCGGCGTCGTCCTCGACAGCCCCGAGCGACCCGGCTCGTTGCGCAAGACAGCCCGCGAGGTCGGCGTGGATGTCCTGGTCTACGAGGGCGGCGAGGGCTTGCGCTTCGACGAACCGGCGATTGCAACCGGTGTCGGCGGCGTCTTGGCGGTCATGCGCCGGATCGGCATGCTGGCCCCTGCCGAGGCCGCAGGCGCGACGATCTCTACGCGAGAGCCGGTCCCGACCTCCAAATCCGTCTTTTTTGCCACCGCCTCGCGCTGGGTGCGTGCGCCGGATGCCGGCATCGTCCACACCCAGCACAAGCTGGGGCAAGAGATTCACGCCGGCGAGGTGATCGGCACGATTTCCAGCCCGTTCGAGACCTCCGATATCGGGATTGTCGCCCCGCATGCCGGTGTGATCATCGGGCAGACGACGCTTCCGGTGGTCAATATGGGCGATGCCCTGTTTCATATCGCGTGGTCGGATGCGTCGCGGGTGCCGGCTGCGAAGGCAGTGCCGTCTGCCGAGCCGCTGCTCGATGAGGACGAAATTCTCTGAAAGGCCGGTGGCGCGGGGGCCACTTTGGCCGCTCAAGAGCGCGGCCGGCCGCCTGCGACGGCCCGATGCAAGAGCAGGACCGGTATCAGCCCCACGAGTACGATCATCAAGGCACCGAGTGCGGCCTCTTCGAACTGCTCGAGCGCGGCGAAGGTGTAGACGTGCGTCGCCAGCGTATCGAAGTTGAAGGGGCGCAGCAGCAGCGTTGCCGGCAACTCTTTCATGGCATCGACGAAAACCAGCAGCCCGGCCGAAGCCAGTGCCGGCAGCAGCAAAGGCAGATGCACGCGCATCAAGGTGGTGAGCGCCGTCTCGCCGAGTGCGCGGGATGCCGCGTCCAGGTTCGGCGAGATACGTTCGAGGCCAGCGTCCACCGACCCGAGGCCAACGGCCAGGAATCGGATCGTGTAGGCCAGCGCGAGCGCGAACAGCGATCCCGAGAGGAGCAGTCCGCTCGACAGTCCCGTCGACTGCCGAAGAAGGGCATCGAGCCCGTTGTCGAAGGCCGCCAGTGGGACGATCAGCCCGAGGGCGAGGACTGTTCCGGGCACGGCGTAGCCCAGGCCCGCCAGTCGCACGGCCGGTCGTGTGAAACCGTTGGCCGCCACCCGTCGGGCATAGCCCAGCGTCACGGCGATCGCGGTGGCGACAGCGGCCGCCAACCCGGAGAGCGTGAGGCTGTTCCACGCCGCCGCGAGAAAGCCCGCCTCCAGCGCCGCGCGTCCATAGAGGATCGCATGACCGAGCAGAATCAGGAATGGCAGCAGAAAGCCGAGCGCGAACGGCAACAGGCAGACCAGTGTGGCCAGGTATCCACTCAGGCCGTCCAGGTCCTGGAACGGAATCGATCGGTAGCGGCCGGTCGTATGGTGGGCTTGCGCCTGACCGCGGGCGATCCGCTCGGCGGCAAACAACGCGGCGATCAGCGCCAGCATCACGCACGCGAGTTGAGCCGCGCCACCCAGGTTCGAGCGTTGCAGCCAGGTGTCGTACACGCTCGCGGTCAGCGTCTTGACACCGAGATACTGGACCGCGCCGATATCGTTGAGGCACTCCATCAGCACCAGCGAGACGCCCGCGGCGATCGCCGGTCGCGCCAGCGGCAGGGCAACCGCCCAGAACACGCCCATCGGTGTCCGCCCGAGCGTGCGGGCAACTTCGAGGGCGCAGACCGACTGCTGCACGAAGCTCGCACGCGCGGTGAGGTACACGTAAGGGTAGAGCACCATCGAAAGGAGGAAGATCGCCCCGCCGAGCGAACGGATCTCGGGAAACCAATAGTCGCGCGCACTGGACGCGCCGATCATGGCGCGCAGGGCAGTCTGCACCGGGCCGGCATAGTCGAACACGTCGACATAGCAATAGGCCACGATGTAGGTCGGCATCGCCAATGGCAGCACGAGGAGGCGGTCGGCGATGGCCCGCCCTGGGAAGCGATACATCGTGACGAGCCAAGCCGTGGCCGTCCCGGTGACCAGTGTCACGAAGCCCGCCCCCAGCATCAAGAGCGCCGTGGTGAGCAGCGAGCCCGGCAAA
Organism: Hyphomicrobiaceae bacterium; assembly: GCA_033765285.1. Classification (GTDB taxonomy): domain Bacteria; phylum Pseudomonadota; class Alphaproteobacteria; order Rhizobiales; family Hyphomicrobiaceae; genus Filomicrobium. The sequence goes on from JANRIE010000069.1 coordinate 103,784, forward strand.
ACGGTCGCGACCAGATGCGGCCAGATGTTGTCTGAAGGTTCCAGCGCCAGCACGATGACCGTAACAAGCGGCAGCATGATCACTGCGACGATCACGGCGACGACAGCCGTCCACATCGGCGAGGATTGGCGCTTGGCCCGCCAGCGTCCGATCTGCGTGGCGACGAGGCCTAGTCCGCGCGCAACACCCCCGAGCAGCGGCGATGGCAACTCCGGCATCCGGCTCATGAGGTGGTAAGCGGCGCGGCGCGGGCGGAGCAGGACAGGGCGGCGTTCCTCGCGAGACGGGTTGGTGCGGCGCGTGGTCGTTCCCGGGCAGCGGCTCGGACCGACCGGGTCTGGTGGTTGTAACTCACCAGCGCGACCGTGTGATCATATTCTCTATTGATGCCGTCAACAACACGCAGGTGTCGGGACGGATGCGTCGAGATGGACCGGTCCCGTGCCTCCGGTTCAGACGGGCAGCAGCCTGTCTTTGCCGAAAATCACGTGCACGCGGGTTCCAGCCCCTGGCTCGCTGCGGATTTCTATCCTCGCGCCGTTCGCCCCGGCAAGAGCTTTGACCAACGGGAGGCCGAGCCCGAGGCCCTGGCCCGGTCGCATGCTCCCAGGAGGTCTTTCACCGCGCAGTGCGGCGTCGATGACCGCCTCGGACATGCCGCAGCCGGTATCGGCGATCTCGATTGTCATGGGCCCGTCCTCGCTGTAGCGGGACTTGACCGTGATCATCCCGTCGCGCGGGGTGAACTTGAGCGCGTTGCTGAGCAGATTGACGAGGATTTGCTTGAGGCTCGTCGCATCCGCAATGAGATGCGGTAGCCGCGGGTCTTGGTCGAGCGTGACCGTGACCCCGGCGCGTTCGGCGAGCGGCAACAGCGTGGAGACTGTCGCAGCAATCAAGGCAACAACGTCGATCTCGGCGAAGTCCAGCGGCCACTGTGCCGGATCGAGGGCCCTGTTTTCCATCATGCGGTCGATGACGCCGAGCATCAGCCGCGCGCTTTCGTGAATGTCGGCGGCATAGGTCCGGTAGCGCTGATCGCCCAGTGGACCAAAGCGTTCATCGCGCATGATCTCGGCGGCCGCGACGATCGCACTGATCGGGGTCTTCAACTCGTGCGCAAGCCGCTGCATGGTGTTGCGCCTGGCCGACGGGCGCACGTCCCCGCCGCTTTCGGTCGGGGGGCCGGGCGGCAGAACGGGATCGCCAGCGGCATCTTCGGAGATGGCTGGGGGCGTCTCGGCGGGCTTGTCGGTCGATCCAGCCATGCCGCCGCACTCCACTCCGTCCTGTTGGGCCCGCGCCGGGAAAGCGCAAAGAGACAAGCCGGTCGGGTTCCGGCGAATGAGTGTTCTAGCGCAGCGCATCTGACGTTTGGGCCCCACTCGCAGCTGGGCTTCGAACCAAACGTCAGATGCATAAGCTGCACTGAAACCTTAGAGTTGCTCGTGTTCCTGACGGTTCTGACATTTGCTCCGGACCAGGCCGCGTAGGAAAGCAAATGTCAGAACCGGAACACGAGCGCTGAGGCAGGCTGCCGGAGCCGTTATGGCACCCTGGTTCGCGCAGGTGCCCGCAAGGCGCAGCACCACGTCCAGCGTAGCACCAACCGGGAGTATAGCCTGGACCGGCAGCCAGTTGTCGAGCGAGCCGGCTCACTGGCCTGGGAAGCCAGCTTTGGCCTGATGGGTCTTGGACGTGCAACCATGCTGAGCTATTTTGTCTTGACGCAAGGCCATGCAGCGGTGTTCTAGAGGGCCGTTTGCGACGCGGCCCTCGTGGGCTGCGCGACGTGCCGCCTTAGCTCAGTTGGTTAGAGCGCTAGATTGTGGATCTAGAGGTCACTGGTTCGGATCCAGTAGGCGGTACCACTTCCCAGCAATCGGCGACAGTGCAGGTTCGGGGTCGAACACTCGAGCCCCCGCGCGCCGCTTTGAGTGGTACGCGCCCCTGAGCGTCACGCGCGCTTGCCGACTGTGCATCCGAGGGGCCTCGGACGCCGATGTGTCAGGTGTGCGGCTGCGGCCTCGAATTCAGTCGGTAGCCGGCGCCGCGGATCGTCTCCAGAACGGATGCGCCGTCAGGGCCGAGCTTTTTGCGCAGCCGGGCCACGTATACATCCACGACGTTGGTCAGCGGGTCTTCGGTGGCTCCCCATACAGCGCTGAGGATGCGCTCCCGTGACAGGGCCGTGTCGGCCCGCGACATGAAGAACTCCAGAAGCTGGCGCTCCTTCAGCGTGAGCTGGATGGTCTCCCCGTTACGCTCGACGGCCAGGGACTGCCGGTTCAAGACGAGGTCGCCCGCGCGCAGTTCGCTGTCCGTTTCGCGCGAGAAGTTTCCTGCCCGGCGGACCTGGGCTCGAATGCGGGCGACGAGCTCATCGAAGCTGAACGGCTTGGCGATGTAATCGTCCGCTCCCAAACGAAGGCCCTCGACGCGATCGTCGATCGCATCGTTGGCGGTCAGCATGATGATGGGGGTCAGCACCTTCTGCGCACGCAGCCTGCTGCACACCTCCTGACCCGACAGCCCCGGCAGGTTGTTGTCGAGAAGGATGATATCGAAGTCACCCTCGAGGGCGAGGTTCAACCCCGACGACCCATCGCCAGCCACCGTTGCAGACCAGCCTTCCGCCTGAAACCCGCGCAACAGGAAATCGGCGACACGGCGCTCGTCCTCGACAATGAGCACGTTCAAGCCACGATCTCCAGCTTTGGCCGCGAGGGCAGCAACACGTTCATCGTCGTGCCTTCGCCGGGGCGGCTGACGATGCTGATATCGCCACCGTGTGCCTGGGCGATAGCCTTGGCGACGGGCAGCCCCAGACCGGTGCCGTCGATATAGCGCTCCGCCGCCCCGGCCCCCCGGAAATAGCGGTCGAAGGCGCGGGTCTGCTCGTCCTGCGTCATGCCGATCCCATCGTCGCTGATGCCGATCACGAAGCCGACCGGCGCGTTCGCCAGTGTCACGCGCACCTCGCCGTCCTGCCGGCCATAGCGAATGGCGTTGTCGATCAGCACGAGCAGCAGTTGCCTGAGTTTCGTCGCGTCGCCGCGGAACACGCCGGCCCCGGCGTCGATCCGGGCGACGATGCGTGTCCGGGATTTGATGGCCAGCGCCTCGGCCTCCTCACAGACCTTCGTGACCAGGGCGGGCAGGTCGACGCGTTCGAAGCGCAGCCGCGCTTCGCCGGCATCGTGGCGGGCGACGAACAGCAGATCGTCGACGAGGCGTCCGCTGTGCTTGGCCGTCTCCTCGATTCGCTTGAGTGCCTCCCGGAGTGGACCGACCTCCTGCCCGCGGGCGCGCAGCGCGATCTCGGCCTCGCCGCGCATGATTGTGAGGGGTGTGCGCAATTCGTGGCTGACATCGGCCAGGAACCGCCGGCGGTCGTCGTCGGCACGTTGCAGGGCCAGGTTGGCGCGCTGTAACTCTTGCGTGCGCTCGCTGACGGCGACCTCGAGGGATTGGCGCGAGGAATCGATCGCCCGCTGACGGGCGGCGACCTCCTCCGTCATCCGGTTGAAGGCACGAGCGAGATGGCCGAATTCATCGTATGAGCGCAGGTTGATGACATGGTCGAGATGGCCCGACGCCAGCGCCTCCGCACCAATGGTCAGTTTCCGCAACGGCACCCTCACGCCGCGTTGCAGCACGTAGACACTGGCGACGGCAAGCAGTGCGGCAAGGATCGCCGCCGTCAGTGAGGTGCGCGAGAGATTGCGCAACAGGGCTTCGGCTTCAGCGTCGGCGCGGGCGACTTCCTTTTGCTCCTGAATGACGGCTGAATCGATCAATCCGGCGAAGGACTGGTCGACCGTATCATCGAGGAGCTGGCGCAGGCTGTCGGCGGCGACGGTGTCACTGGTCTGCCGCTGGCGGGCGACGCTGGCGTACTGTTGGAGGATGCGCTGGAGCTTGCTCTCGATCAGGGCCAGATGCCCGAGCTTCTCCAGTTCGTCTCGGCCATTGTGATCGAGCGCGACCTCCTCGGCCGTCATGCGGCGGATGTCGTTGAGATTGGCGCGGATGCTGTCTTCCAGCCTGCGCTCCGTCTTGCCTCCGTCGCGGTCGCCGATCAGCAGGGCGTCGCTCAGCTCCTTGAACAGATGATAGGCGTCTGATTTGACGCTGAGGTGGGCCGAGTAAAGCCGGTGGCCGAGCTCCGACCGCGCCAACTGCTGGTCGGCCTGGCGCGCCGTCCAATAGGCCAGCACGAGCGAGGCGACGGCAACCGTCAGCAGAAGCCCGAACGCAGCCGCGAGCTTGGCGGAAAACTGCACGATCTTGTCCTTTCACTGGTCCGGCCAGCGGCGGGGAGATGGAAGACGATGGCCCAAAGCCCCGCGGGCGCGGCCGAATAGGCGGCGCACCGCGGGCAATCAGGATCGAAGCAGGCCGCAGTGCCCGAGACAAGATCTGTCATGTCTCGTTCATGTTGATGTCAGTCGGCGTTAACCGCCGCGGGCGACCGCGCGGACACCCGTCAACGCTGCCATTGACTTTCGCAGGGATGCACCGCCATCGCGTCAGTCGGCACGTCGCGAATAAAATCGTTAATGAAGTGAGACTTTGCACTGCTAGAGTACGGCGGCTGTGTCCGATCGGTCCATCGCCCGTCCGTTTCAGTCATTCCATTCCGGCGCGGCCACGGTGCCGCTCATTGCCTCGAGAGGGCAAGTCATGCGTGTCGTGCGCGTCTTTCTCTCCAGCCCATCCGACGTCATGACCGAGCGTCGGCGCGCGCAGCGGGTCATCGAACGGCTCAACGGCGAATTGGCCGGGCGGGTTCGCTTCGACCTCATCCGCTGGGAGACGCGCTACTACAGCGCCCACGCCGCATTCCAGGACAAGATTCCCGAAGCCAAGACCTGCGATATCGTCCTGGGCCTGTTCTGGGCGAGATTGGGCAGTGCGCTGCCGGAAAGTTTCGCCAGCCTACCAGAGAGTGAGACCGGCGGTCGGGTCGAGCCGTATCCCAGCGGCTCGGCCTACGAGATCCTGTCGTCGATCTTCGAGCGCGGCGAGCGCGAGAAGCGAGGTGAGCCGGGCCGCCCTGACGTCTATGTCTTCCGCAAGACGGTCCCGCCGCTCGTGGCCATCGGCGAACCCGACAAGCTGATCGAGGCGCAGCGTCAGTGGGGCGACCTCGAACGCTTCTTCCAGCGCTGGTTTCGCACCGCTCAGGGCGAAATCCTGAGGGCGTTCCATCTGTTCGACACAAGCGATGATCTCGAGCGCCACATCGAGGACCTGCTGCGCGACTGGATCAAAGCCAACGTGACCGCGGCCGCATCCATCGTCTGGCCGATCACGGTCAAAGGCTCGCCATTCCGTGGACTTGCGGCGTTCGACGCCCGTTATGCACCCGTCTTTTTCGGTCGCGACCGGAAAATCGCCCGCGCGATCGAACTGTTGAAGGACGCCTACGAGGCGGGGGATCAGTCGGCCCCGGCGAGCGGGCCGCGCGACCGGCAGGCCCGACCGTTTCTGCTGATCGTCGGCTCCAGCGGCTCGGGCAAATCATCCCTGATGCGCGCTGGGCTGGCCCCTCGCCTGACCGCCCCTGGTGTCGTTCCCGCCGTCGAGCATTGGCGCGTCGCCGTCATGCGACCCGGCGACGGGCTGACGCCGCTTGCCGTCCTCGCCGACGCGCTGCTGCATGACCCCGGGCCGATCGACGAGACCGGCTTTGGCGCGGCTCTGCCGGAACTCTCCGCGCTTCGATCGGCCACCGCACAGCCACTCGCCGAGGTGCTGGCGGCTGACCCCGATGCCGCGACGGAGCGCATCTTGGCGGCCTTGGACGAAGCCGGTCGCGTTCAGGGTGCGCGCGAAGGCTACGAGCGCGCGCTCAAGGCAGGCTTGCTGATCCTCGTCGATCAGCTCGAGGACGTGTTTGCCGCCCACGTCACCGCTCAGATGCGCGAAGCCTTCGCGGACCTGCTGGCAAGACTGGCGCTGACACGCCGTGTGTTCGTCGTCGCGACCTTGCGGGGCGATCTGTACGAGCAGTTCATCAACGAGCGTCACTGGATCGTGTTGAAGGATTCCGGCGCGACCTACGATCTTCTGCCGCCTGGCCCCGACGAGATCGAGGAGATCGTCCGGCGGTCGGCAGCCGCTGCCGGTATCGCCTATGAGCGCCACGCCGTCAGTGGGCGCACATTGGACCAGCAACTGATCGAGGATGCCGGCGGCTCGGACACGCTGCCTCTGCTGCAATTCACGCTGGACCGGCTGTTCGCCGCGCGTCGTGACGAGGCTGGCGTACCGACGCTGACTTTTGCGGCTTACGACGAGCTTGGCGGGCTCGACGGCGCGATCGAGCAGGCCGGCGAGCAGGCCGTCGCGAGCCTGCCGCAGGAGGCCCGCGACACCCTGCCCAAACTGCTCCGACTGCTGGCCGTTCCTGTTACCGGCGCGGGCAAGACCGGCGGCAGCCAGTTGGCGCTGACAGTGCGTGCCGTAGCCTTCGAGCGCGCGCGGTTCGGCCCGCATCTGTCGCGCCTGGTCGATACCCTGGTCGCCAATCGCGTTTTGCTGGCCGATAAATCCGACGACGGATCGAGTCCGCTTCTGCGCATCGCCCATCAGCGCGTCCTGGAGAGTTGGTCGCGGGCGCGGACCCTGATCGAGGCGCAACAGGATTTCTTCCGTATCCGCGAGGATGTGGAGCAGCAGTTTCGCCGCTGGCAGGTTGGCCGGCAGCGCCGCCAGTTGCTCATTCCGCCGGGCCTTGCACTGCTGGACGCCGAGCGCATCGCGCGCGCCTATCGCGACGACCTGCCGCCTGCGGTGCTGACCTTCATTCGTGCGTCGAGCCGGCGCGCCCGCGTTCGCCAGAGCGTCTTTGCCAGCCTTGCGATAGTCTTCGCGGCCATTGCCGCCGTCGCGTTGTTGCAGTGGCGGGAAGCCGATCAGGCCCGGGGCGAGGCGGTGTCGAGCTATCGGTCGGCGAAGGGAACCGTCGATCAGTTGATCGGCACGTTCACCGGACGCTTGGCCCTGATGCAGGAGGTCAGCCTCGAGACCATCAAGACGGCCTTCGACGAAATCAAGCGGTCGGTCGATCATCTGGGCGAGCAGGCGGCACGAAGCGATCCGCTGTTCAACGAGACCCGGGCCGATCTCGCGCTCGGCTTTGCCAATACCTACAAGAAGCGCGACGACGGCCGGGCGCTGGAATTGGCGCACGAGGCCTTGCGCCTCCGCCTGGAACTCGCCGCGCGCTTTCCCACCAATCTGCGGTTCCTCTGGCTGGTCTCGAAGAGCCACGAGTTCATCAGCGATCTCGAACGGACCTCCAATATCGCCGCCGCCGAGGCAAGCGTCCTGGAGGCCCTCAAGCTCCGGCGCGGTCTGGCCGCCGCCCAGCCGGAGAATGCAGAGTTTGCCGAGGGCCTGTCGAAGATTCTGGTCCGACTGGGCGACATGCAGCGGGCGCAGAAGCGGTTCGCCGAGGCCGCGCGGACCTACGAGGAGGCGTTGACGCTGGCGCTGGGCTGGTTCCTCGGCCGCCCTACCGAAGCGACCTGGCAGCGCGAGCTGAGCTGGGCGCTGAGCAAGGTCGGCACGGATCGCCGCCACGGGCCGCCGTCGGGCTGGCCCGAAGGGCTGCGAATGTTCGAGGCTGAACTGTGCCTGCGCCGCCGGCTGAACGAGAACGATCCTGCCAACAAGCTCGTCCAGGCCGACGTGACCTGGTCACTGGAGCGTGTGGCACAGATGCGCGAGGCGCTGGGTGATATCGACGGGGCTTCGCTGGCCGCTCTCGAAGCATTGCGCGGGCGCGCTCTCCTCGCCGCGCGCGATCCCGACGACAACGACATGCTCCGGTATCAGTACCGCAGCTTGCGCCAGGCCGGCCAACTGGCTGAGCGAGCCGGACAGCCCCGGGCAGCCCTGGCGTATCTGATCGAGGCGGACGGGCTGTATCAGCGCCTGGCAAGTCGCAACGCCGTGCCGCGCGATGGTCCACCACCCGCGCCCGCCATCGAAAAGCTGTTGCTTGCAGTGGCACCGCAGACGCGCGCCGAGATTACCGAAATGGCGCAGGCCCTGCTGGCTGCGCACGAGGCCGCGCTTCTGTCGCGCCCGGCGGGCGTTCCCCCACCCACGTCTTCGGACTGCTGGGAGACGTCCCTTGCGGCGATCAGTGAGTTCGACAGCCACAGAGGATTGACGGCGCGGAACGCGAAAGAGTAGTCAGGCCGACTGCTCGAAACATCCCGGGACAACCGCCCAAATGCCGCACGTTCCGAGCGCCCTGGCGATCGTCGTTATGACACTTGTGGCGCATGTCACGCCGGCCGCGGCCTGGGGCGGCACCGCGCATTCCGTCGTGGCGGAGATTGCACAGCGCCAGCTCGGCCCCATGGCCCTGCGCGAGATCGAGCGGCTGCTGGGCAAGGGCGTCTCGCTGGCGTCGGTCTCGGCCTTTGCTGATACCGAAGCGGCCCTGGACGCTCGCCTGCGCCGCACGCATTTCGTCAATATCCCGGTCGCGGCGGAGGGCTATGACCCTGCTCGCGACTGTGCCAGCGATGGAGGACCGGGCTGCATTGTCACGGCCGTCGAAGCCGAGGGCGCCGTGCTGGCGGACCGCAAGGCGAGCAACGCCGATCGCGCACGCGCACTGAAGCGCCTCGTCCATCTCGTCGCCGACATTCACCAGCCGCTGCACTGCGCCGACCGGTCGGACCAGGGCGGCAACCAACTTGCGGTCACCTTCCACGGTGAGCCGACCAACCTTCACCGCGTCTGGGATTTCGCCGCGCTCGACCAGGTGAGCTTCGACTGGGGTGCGCACCTGGACCTGGCCCTGGCCGCGCTGCCAGACCACAGCATCGAGGCGGCCCGTCGCGAAGAGGCCGATGTCGCCCGGTGGGCCACCCAATCGCATCGGCTCGCGGTCAATGTGGCCTACAAGCTTCCCGAGGATTTGCAGCTCGGGGCGGATTACCAGGCCACGATCGTCCCCGTCATCCATCGCCAGCTTGCCCGTGCGGGACTGCGGCTGGCCGCAGTGCTGCGGGCGGCGTTACTGAGCGGCCGGCCGGTAGCCGTTCCATAGCAGCGCAAGTCCAAGCTCTGGCTGGCCGGGCAACAGGTCGTCCCGACGGCACGACAGGACGGCAAGACTCAGGTCGGTGGGTCCGGCCGCCGCAGCAAAGCGTTGATGGCCTCGATCACGCAGGCATTTCCGCGGATTTTGTCGGCCGAGATCTGCAACCGCTTCGCAGACTGCCGGCCGGCCCCTCCGTCATCGGCGGCGGCTGTCGGCGAGGTCGTGACCGGCTCCGCACCGGCCGGCGTGCAGACCGCGCCTGCCCCCATCAACGCGGCGACGAGCTGACGCGTGGTCTGTGAGATGCGCCAGCCGAGCGGCAGGTTGAACCGGTTCTGATCGAGTTCGACGACTGCGGCCTTCCACCCGTCTCTCTGGCCGTCGCGAGCCGCGTTGGTGGTGGCTCCGCGGCTGCCTTCGATCGCAATCAGCGCACGCTTGACGGCCTGCTGGGACAACAGTTCGCGCACGTTGAACAGCGTCATCAGAGGTGCCGCACTGTCGCGGGCGATGGTCCCCTCGATGTCTTTGAAGTCCAGTGGCGGGCGGTAGCTCGTCAACAGGATCAGCCGCAGATCCACATCGGCGTAGCGCGGATCGGATGCAGCGACCGCCGCGAGGGCGCGATACAGGTCGCTGGCCGTTGCCGCACCGGAGTTGTCCGCATAGCCGCCATCGACGAAGTTCCACCGCCCGGCGCTGCGCTTGCTGCCGTCCCCGTCCTTACGGGTCGCGGCGGACAGAGGTGGCAGCGTGTAGGCGGGCAGCATGCCGGGAAAGCGCGCGCTGGCGACGGCGGCCGAGATCACGCTGTCGGTGCGCAGGCGGGTGCCGGCAAAGCGCACATCGCGAAACGACAGCAGCGTGTCGTCGGTTCCCGCTTCGAGGCGGAAGGGTGCGAAGGCAACGCGGTAGCCGGTCTCGCTCCAGGTCGTATTGAGAACCAGCGCCGGCGCGGCCCCTGCGGCGCTCCAGTGCGAGGTGAACGGGCCGTCAAGGCCGGCGTCGCCGCCGAGCCGATGCTCGCGGGCCGAAAGCGCGAAACTTCGTTCCAGCGCGCGGGCGCGATCGCTGACGACGCCCAGCAGGTCGGCAAGGATCGTTCCGACGAGGGGCGACAGGTGATCGGCACCTACGACGCGTGCGGCCGGAAGTTCGGCCGCCAGGGCCTGCGACGGCAGTCCGCAATCGGTTTCTCCGGCGTGTCCACTGCCGACAAGGTCGCTTTGAAACAGGGCCGCCCCGATCGCTCCGCCTGAAACGGCACTGATCGCGAACACATGGGCGGCAAACGACGGACAGCGCGACTGCGCCTCCGCCAGGAACGCCTGGGTCGCCGTCGCGGCGTAAATCCCCCCGCCTTGAGCCGCCACGATGAAGACGGGAAAGCCGCCACGTCCCTCATAGCTTTTGCGAGCCTCCACGCGCGCGTCCAGCCAGGACCTGAAGGCATCGCCGATATCTGCGGTCGCGGCATCGGCTCGCGCCGGTCCGCTCGAGGAGAAGCGCGCGGCGTCCGCGTTAGGCGGTGCGGGGCCAGCGGGTCGGCCGACGCCGGCGAGCTGTTGTGCGGAATTGGCCGACAGCAGCGCGAAAGCGACCGACAGAATGGCAAGCTGAACCTGACGCGACAAAAACCCCAAGGCTGCCAGGATGGCGAAGGCGGCGCTCGTGGTCCATGCAATGAGATGAGGCGGCCACTCCATCACGACCATCGCCGCCACGATGACGATCGTCGCCGGCAACACCGGAAAGCTGATGCGGCTCGCCAGATGCGCGATCGCGCTCGCGATCCAGAACAGGGCCGTGAAGGTGAGGGCGATGGTTCCGATCGGGCCGATGGCTCGGAACAGGACGACGGGATCCGGCAGCGCCGGTGACAAGACCTGCCACAGAATGAACGATTGCTGTTCCAGCGGCAGCGGCGCGATCGCCAGCATCGCGATCACCAACCAGAGTGCCGTCACCGCCGACCATCGGAAAGCGATGCTGTGCCTGAGACGATGCATGCCCCACACGCAAACAGCTCCGACACCGGCAACCACGGCGGCAGCGATCCACAGGTTCGGCAGCGTCTCCGTGAAGGTGGTGACGACATGCTGCAAGCCGGCTGGCAAATCGGCCGGGCGGTCGCTGATCGTGCCGATCTCGGCGAGGGTCGCTTGAGTGTGCTCGGCGGCCAGGACAAACCCCGCCGCGACGCCGAGCCAGGGGAGGTAAGCGGCGAGCATGCCGACCGAGGCCCTGACGCCACGCAACCACATGTCGGTCTCGACGTTGCCGCCGTTGGCATAGATGGCGTCGATCTTGAGACTGGCCAGTGCGTAATTGGACAGATAGAGCGCGACGCTGGTCAGGAACAGCGCGCCGCCTCCCAGGATCGCATGGCCCACCCACTCCGGGCTGAATAGGATCTCGGCGTTGGCATAGTACAACTCGCGCAACTGGCCGGTGAACGCAAAGATGAGGAACAGCACCGCGCCGCTGAGGATCGGCAGCGGATGCAGCGCGCTTGCCAGCAGCCGCAAGGGCCGCCACAGCCGGCGGCTGATCAACCGTTCCACATCGTAGAGACTGAAGTCGTGCACGGTTGGGGCTCACGCAATCAATTGGGGTGCAGGTCCAGCTTGCCGCCCGCGTTCTGTCGCCGACGGGACTGGCCTGCCCACCGGCTCAATCGGGAAGTCGGGTGAAGTCTGGAAGACTGAGAATGGCCCGCTCGCAGGCTTGGGCGTGCACCTGCGTGAAGGCGAGGACGTAGATCTCGGTCAGCGACGGTGTGGGGGAGCGAGCGAGGAATGATCCGATCGCCGAAACCACGGCAGGGGCAACATCCTCGACCTTGAGGCCGCCGTCACCGCAGCCGATCAGCGGCAGCAGAATGGAGCGGTCGCGGCGGGCCAGGATACGAAACCCGCGGGCGCGTTTTTCGGCCTCGTCGAGAACCTTGCCGATGCAGGTCTCCACTGTTGCGAGGTCGGCGCTGACCCCCTTGCCGGGCTCTGTGCCTTCGACACTGGCCACGTGCAGCACGCGCTTGACCCCGAATTCGCGCAACGCGCCGGGCACGGTCTCGATGACGGTGCCGATGCGCACGAATCCGCGCCGTCCGAGCTTTTTGCGCAGTTCGTCGGCGATCACGTCGGACACGACGTGGCCGTTGTCGTCCTTCTCGGCACCGCCATAGCGGATGCTGGCCGAGATCGTCCGCCCGATGATGCGGTCCATCATCATGTCGGTGTTCTCGGAATTGACCCAGACGTCGACGCCGCGCACCGCCAGGATCGGCCCGGTCTTGATCCCGATGATCGGCCCAGTGCGTGATTTGTGACGGTAGCGGATCGTGCCGGGGCGCAGCGGCTGGGGCTTTGGCGGGTCGAACTTCAACCGGTCCTTCAGGTGATAGGCGGCGATGATGAGCTTGGGGTCCTCGATGGCCTTTGTTCGCAACTGCTCGAACAGCTCGGACGGCGAAATCTCGATCGTGCGGATATCTTCGCCCTCGGCGCGGACACCGCCGCCTGTAGACACACGGTCGGCCTCGCGGACGACGGCATAAAACAGGAAGATGCGCTCGCTGCTGCCGCCGGGAGACGAAAAGAACGTCGCGACATGCTCGGGGTCGGAGATTTGAAAGCCGGTCTCCTCGCGCGTTTCGCGGATGGCGGCTTCGAGCGGCGTTTCGCCGGGCTTGATAATGCCGGCGGCGACCTCGGTGATCCAGCCACCAGACTGGGATTTGTCGAGAACCGGCACCTTGAACTGCTCGACGAGAACGACAAGTCCCCGATCACGGTTGAAGACGAGAACGGCGACGGCATCGCCGCGCTCGAAGACGAGGGATGTTTTGTCCGGGCTCGCCGTACCGTCGTATAGCCGGTGCGAAAACGTCACCTCGTCGAGCTTGAAAAATCCGTCGAACACACGCCGGCGAGACCGCACGACGACTTTCGGGTCGACGCCCATGGCAATACTCCGCGTACAATAGGCTGGTCGGAGTATCGCCTGTCAGAGGGACGCAGCACAATGGCCCTCGCTCGCTCTCGCAGGGCGCATGTGCCCCTGGCGCACCATACCGGGTTGCGGCAGAACGAACCGGACGGGCCGCCTCGATGGCACAGAGGGCCGGCCGGACAGAGCGGCCTGGGCGAATGCCGTCGTGACGCAGAGCGCGGTCCCAGCCCGGCCCCGGCGTGCGCCCGCCCCCCATTTTGGTCAGCGATCCAAAGCTTCTGTGCTTTTGCCGGCCGCCTCGTTGCACTAACCTGCACGAACAGGTGCGCCAGCGGTCCGCGTCTCCACGGCGCAAAAAAGCACCCTTGCCCGCATAGGTAGCGACGGAGCCTCAGTCGAACATGCAGACGCCTTGCCCAACCGGAGCTGGCCGAATGCCACGGGTCGCCGCGCACATCGGCGCGTCGGCGCAGGCCGGGCGATCGGCGATATCGGCCGAGCGCGGGCCGGGCTCCGCGGCGGCGGGTGCCCGCGGGCCGATCGGCGATGACGAGCGTCAGGGCAACCGGCCGGTGGCCGTCCGCGTGGCGATCGCCGACAAGAACGCCGTCGTGCGCGCCGGCCTGGCCGACTACATCGCCAAGGACGAGCGATTTACGGTGGTCGACGCGTTCAAGGATGGCGGCGGGTTCATTGCGGCCTGCGAAAAGGGGCGCGTCGACATCGGGGTGATCGGCTGGACGTTCGCCGACATGAGTGGTGGGGATATCCTGGACGCCGTCAAGCGCCGCCAGTTGCGCGCGCGGATCATCGTCTACACGGGCGAAGCGGCGCCCAGCGTCCTGCGCCAGGCCGTACGCGCCGGCGCGTGGGGGTTCATCTCGAAGGCCGATGACCCCGCGATCCTGATGCAGACGATCCTGGCGGTGTCGTTCGGCCGCATCAGTTTGCCTTACGTCGATATCAACGCACTGAACGAGGACCCGCTGGAAACGCTGACCCAGCGCGAGCGGGAGTTGTTGCGGGCGCTGGCCAACGGCCTGACCAACGAGCAGATCGCCAGCCGCATCGGAATTTCGCAGAACACGGTCAAATACCACCTCAAGAATCTCTACGACAAACTCGGCGTGAAAAATCGGGCCATGGCGGTCGGCATTTACCTGTCGAACGGCCAGCCTGCCGACGAATAGACCCCGCGCCGGCGGTCGAACGAGCCGGTCGTCGATGGCGGGGAGGGCACGCACTAAAATTCATTCTCTGTGGCACGTACTACTCCGTGGCAGACAGCCCGACTGCACGAACGGACAAGCAAAAACCCACCCATTCAGGTGGTTTTGCCGTCGCCAACGGGTGCGCAGACTCTGGCCACGGGGGTGTTGTGGCGGTTAAGACCAAAGTCCATAAGACGGCTCACGTTCATCGAAGCCGTCGGAAAAAGCCGCCTGGAGGGAACCCGCACATGCTCGTCCAACCGCATCTCTTTATCCCTGGTCCAACCAACATCCCCGATGCTGTACGCCAGGCCATGGACATCCGGATGGAGGACATGCGCTCGCCCGAGTTTCCGAAGTTCACGCTGCCGCTGTTTGAAGACCTGAAGAAGGTTTTCAAGATGAAGGATGGCCGCGTTTTCCTGTTCCCCTCCTCGGGCACCGGTGCTTGGGAATCTGCGATCCTGAACACGCTGGCGGTCGGCGATAAGGTTCTGATGAGCCGCTTCGGCCAGTTCTCGCTGCTGTGGGTCGACATGGCTGAGCGGTTGGGCCTCAAGGTCGTGTTGTGCGACGAGGAGTGGGGAACCGGCGTTCCCGTCGAGAAGTATGCCGAGATCCTGGCCAAGGATACCGCTCACGAAATCAAGGCCGTGTTCGCCACGCAGAACGAGACGGCAACCGGCGTGTCGAGCGATATCGCAGGTGTCCGCAAGGCTCTCGACGACGCCAAGCATCCCGCCATGCTGATGGTTGACGGCGTGTCCTCGGTCGGTTCGATCGACATGCGCATGGGTGAGTGGGGCGTCGACTGCTGCGTCTCCGGCTCGCAGAAGGGCTTCATGCTGCCGACGGGCCTCGGCATTCTGGCGGTGAGCCAGAAGGCGCTCGACGCCAATAAATCGCTGAACGGGCGCATGAACCGTTGCTATTTTTCCTTCGAAGACATGATCAAGACGAACGATCTCGGCTATTTCCCCTATACGCCCGCCACGCAGCTTCTGCGCGGCATGCGCGTGTCGATGGACATGCTGTTCGCCGAGGGCCTCGACAACGTGTTCGCCCGCCATCACCGGATGGCCGAAGCCGTCCGCCGTGGCGTTGACGCCTGGGGCCTGAAGCTGTGCGCCAAGGCACCGAAGTGGCAGTCCGACACGGTTAGCGCGATCTTCGTGCCGGAGGGCGTGGACAGCGCCGAGGTCGTCAAGACCGCCTACTACCGCTACAACCTTTCGCTCGGCGTCGGCCTCAACAAGGTCGCTGGCAAGGTCTTCCGCATCGGCCATCTCGGCGCGCTCGACGAGATCATGATCGGCGGTGCTCTGTTCGGTGTCGAAATGGCGCTGCGTGACTGCGGGGTGAAAGTGGCACCGGGCTCGGGTACGGGTGCCGCCGCCGAATACTTCCGCGAAACATCGCCGAAGTCGGCGACGAGCCGGGCCCCCGTGCCGCAACTCAAGATCGCAAGCTGATTACTGCCGTGCGGGCCTGGCCAGTAATGGCCAGGCTCCAGAGAACGAGAGCAGGGTCGTCGACGCGACGACTGGCGTCGTGAAAGTGCGCGCATTCCGTGGGAGCAACCGCGGCCGCACGCTCGAAAGCCCTGCCGAAACCCGAGGAGAGGACGTCCGATGAGCCACACTCTATATTACCTCCGCAAAGCCCGTCTGCAGCGCAGCGAGCTTGCCGTCCCGGGCTCCAACCCCGGCATGTTCCCCAAGGCACTGGCCAGCGCCGCCGACTACGTGTTCCTCGATCTCGAGGACGCCGTGGCACCGCCCGACAAGGTGCAGGCCCGCGCCAACATCATCCAGTGCCTTAAGGAAATGGACTGGCGGGCGGCCGGCAAAACCGTGTCGATCCGCATCAACGGCCTCGATACGCACTACATGTACCGCGACGTGGTCGAGCTCATCGAAGAGGTCGGCGACAAGATCGACACGATCCTCGTCCCCAAGGCTGGCGTACCAGGCGACCTCTACATGGTCGACGCCATGCTCTCCCAGATCGAGGACGCCAAGGGGCTTGTGAAGGGCAGCATCGGCATGGAGGCGCTGATCGAGACGGCGCTCGGCATGGCCAACGTCGAAGCCATCGCCCAGTACCCCAACCGCATGGAAGCGCTGCATTTCGGCGTTGCTGACTACGCCGCGAGCCTGAAGTCGCGCACCGTCGTCATCGGCGGCCTCAACCCCGACTATCCCGGCGACCAGTGGCATGCGTCCCTGACGCGGATGCTGGTGGCCTGCCGCGCCTACGGCCTGCGCGCCATCGACGGCCCGTTCGGTGGGATCGACGACCCCGAAGGCTACAAGGCGGGTGCCCGCCGCGCCGCCGCTCTCGGCTACGAAGGCAAGTGGGCGATCCACCCCAGCCAGATCGAACTTGCCAACGACGTGTTTTCGCCGACGGCGGCCGAAGTCGGCAAGGCCGAGCGCATCGTCGCGGCTCTGAAAGAAGCCGAGGCGCAGGGCAAGGGTGCTGCATCCCTCGATGGCAAGATGATCGACGCGGCCTCCGAACGCATGGCCCGCAACGTTCTCGTGACCAACGACGCCATCAAGAGCGCCGCCACCAAGCGCGCCGCCGGTTGAACAACCGGCCCGCCCCTCCCCTGGGCGGGGAGGGGCCGTAGAACGGCCGCCAAACCCTCCAGGGAGGACACCGCATGGACATTCACGAGTATCAGGCCAAGGAATTGCTGTCTAAGTTCGGGGTGCCGGTGCCCCGCGGCGGCCTTGCATATTCACCCGAGCAGGCCACGTATCGTGCCAACGAGATCGGCGGTTCGGTCTGGGTGGTCAAGGCGCAGATCCATTCGGGTGCGCGCGGCAAGGCCGGCGGCATCCGCATCTGCCGCACCGACAACGAGATCTGGGACGCGGCTGATGCTCTTCTCGGCAAACGCCTCGTCACGGCGCAGACCGGCCCGCAGGGCAAGCTCGTCTCGCGCCTCTACATCGAAGAGGGCAGCAACATCGCCCAGGAGTTCTACCTGTCCTTCGTCATGGACCGCGGGCAGGAGCGCATTGTCGTCGTGGCCTCTTCGGCGGGCGGCATGGACATCGAGGAGATCAGCGCCAAGGACCCCGATTCGATCCTGCGCGTCGTTGTCGACCCGGCGGTCGGCATGCAGGGGTTCCAGGCCCGCGAGGTCGCCTTTGGTCTCGGCATCGAGCCGAACCTGATCAACAAGTTCGAGCGCACGATCCTCGGCTGCTACCGTGCCTTCCGCGACCTCGACGCGACGATGGTCGAGATCAATCCCCTGGTGATCACCAAGGAAGGCGGCGTCGTGGCCCTCGACGCCAAGATGAGCTTCGACGAGAACGCGCTGTTCCGTCGGCCGCAGATCTCGGAATTGCGTGACAAGTCCCAGGAGGACCCGCGCGAGACCTACGCGTCCGACCGCGGACTGTCCTATGTCGGCCTCGACGGTGACATCGGGTGCATCGTGAACGGTGCCGGCCTGGCCATGGCAACGCTCGACATGATCAAGCTTGCTGGCGGCGAACCGGCGAACTTCCTCGACATCGGCGGTGGCGCTTCACCGGAGCGCGTGCAGAAATCGTTCCGCGCGGTCCTCAAGGACGGCAACGTGAAGGCGATCCTGGTGAATGTTTTCGCGGGCATCAACCGCTGCGACTGGGTCGCCAAAGGCGTCGTCGAGGCGGTCAAGGAGATCGGTATCACGATGCCCATCGTCGTGCGGCTCTCCGGGACCAACGACGAGGAAGGCAAGCGCATCATCGCGGAAAGCGGCCTGACGCTCATCGCCGCCGACAGTCTGCGCGACGCCGCCGAGAAAGCCGTCGCCGCCGCCAAAAAGCCTGCTGCCTAAGACAGCCCGCGAGAGGAACCCCCATGGCCATCTTCATCAACGAGAACACGCCGATCCTCATTCAGGGCTTTACCGGCCGCATCGGCACCTTCCATGCCCAGGAAATGATCGACTACGGCACCAACGTTGTCGGCGGCGTGACCCCCGGCAAGGGCGGCACCACCCATTTGGGACGTCCGGTTTTCAACACCGTCCGTGGTGCCGTTGCCGAAACAGGGGCGGAAGCCTCCATCGTGTTCGTGCCGCCCCCCTTCGCGGCCGACGCGATCATGGAAGCAGCCGATGCCGGCATAAAGTACTGCACTTGCATCACGGACGGGATTCCGGCCCAGGACATGATCCGCGTGAAGCGCTACATGCGCCGCTACAAGAAGGAGCAGCGGATGCGGCTGACCGGGCCGAACTGCGCGGGAACCATTTCGCCCGGCAAGGCGATGCTCGGCATCATGCCCGGCCATATCTATGCGCCCGGCCGGGTCGGCATCGTCGGCCGCTCGGGCACGCTCGGCTACGAGGCTGCCGCGCAGATGAAGGATCTCGGCATCGGCGTGTCGACGTCTGTCGGCATCGGCGGCGATCCGATCAACGGTGCGTCCTTCAAGGATATCCTCGAAGAGTTCGAGAAGGACCCGGACACGGACGCCGTGCTGCTGATCGGCGAGATCGGCGGCCCACAGGAAGCCGAGGCAGGGATTTTCGCGCGCGATCACATGAAGAAGCCCGTGGTTGCCTACATCGCGGGCCTGTCCGCGCCGAAGGGGCGCCGCATGGGCCACGCGGGTGCCATCGTCTCCTCGTTCGGCGAGTCGGCGGCCGAGAAAGTCGAGATCCTCAGTGGCTGTGGCGTCACGATCGCGACCACTCCCGCCGACATGGGAGCGACGGTTGCCGACGTACTGGCGCGCATGAAGAAGGTGGCCTGAAGCCACCCGCGCCAGGGCAACAGAACCAAAGGCACCCCGGCCGGCCTGCGGGTCGGCGGGGAGGGCCTGATCATTCGCGTCCATGGGAGGGCAAGCCGGTGGTGAAGTCATCGACGATGGCGGCGGGCGCGCCGCTCGACGAGATCGGGCTGCGCGATGAGTTGCGCGCACTGCGCAGGGAGATCCCCGACAAACCCTGGCTCAATCCCATTACCTCGGTGGCGTTCTCGCTCTCCCGACGCCTCGAGTCGGGCGAGATCAGCATGGCCGACGTCAAGGCGCTCGCCGGTCGCCTGATGGACCGTGCCTGCGCCACCCGCGCCGAACGCCTGCGCGAGCGCATCGGCTTTTCCACCCGCGAGGAGACACACCGCGATTTCGAGGCGCTGGTCGCCGAGACCATGACAGGGCCTTCGGGTGCGCCAGATCTGCAGGCGTTCGCCGACCGTTGGCGGCGTCCCCGGTCCGGCGTCGTGCTCACGGCGCATCCCACGTTCGGATCATCGGATGCGCTGACCGCCCGCATGGTGCAGATGGCGATCACGGGTGATGGCTTGGTGCCCGGTGGCATTGAAGCGCCCCACAAGCCCGATCACGACATCGATCTGGCCTACGAGCACCGCCGCGCCCAAGCGGCATTGACCAGCCTTCGCGACGCCAGCGAAGACCTGCTGAACGTGTACTTCGCCACCGCCGCACGCACGTTCGGCCCGCCGGCGTACGCAGTTCGCCCGCGGCTGGCGACGATCGCGTCGTGGGTCGGCTATGACCTGGACGGCCGCACCGACATCACCTGGCTGCATTCGTTCCGCATCCGCCTCTCCGAAAAGCGCGATGCCCTCATCGACATGCGCTCCCGCTTCCTGATCCTGAAGCATCGCCTCGGGGACAGCGCGGATGTGCAGCGCCTGTCACGGCAGATCACGGGCAAGCTCGATCTCGCCATCGCCGCCGTCGAGGGCCACATCGAGGCGTTGCGCGGTGTTGATCATACGGGCAAAGGACTGGCGCGCGCGGCCAACGCGATCTCAGGTGCCGACGGCTACAACCTGACATCGGTTGCCCCGCTGCTGGATCTTTTCGACGGCCTGATCGAAGCGGTCGAAGAAGACCAGTTCAAGCGCGCGCTGGCTGCCCTGCGCAGCCTGATCGACACCACCGGACTCGGGATGTCGCACATCCATGTGCGCGTCAACGCGGCCCAGTTGACCAATGCCCTGCGCGCCTACGTCCACGAGCCGTGGACGTCCGACCTGTCCGAGCGGCAGGCCCTGATCCGCCTCGCCGAGATGATCGCCAAGGTGGAACCGGAGAGCGTCAATTTCGGGACCCTTGAACTGGAAACGGCAACCGCCATCCGCCAGTTCGCCATGATAGCCCAGATCCGCAAACACGTTGACGCCGATACGCCCGTCCGCTTCCTGATCGCTGAATGCGAGAGCCCGGCCACAGTCCTGATCGCGGTCTTCTTCGCCAAGCTGTTCGGCGTCTCCGACATCGTGGATATCTCACCGCTGTTCGAGACCCCGTCGGGTCTGGAGCGGGGGGCCCGCCTCATGGAGCGGCTGTTCGAGGAGCAATCGTATCGCGACTACGTCAAGGGTCGCGGTCGCATGTCGATCCAGACGGGCTTTTCGGACGCCGGCCGCTTTATCGGCCAGATTGCGGCGACCCTGGCGATCGAGCGACTGCATCTGGCGCTCGCCGAATTGATGCCGGCCCATGGCCTGGGTGATGTCGAGGCACTGATCTTCTCGACGCACGGCGAGTCGATGGGGCGGGGGGCCCACCCCGGCGACCTGCATCGACGTCTGGGCTACATCCTGCCCCATGAGATCCGGCGCCGGTTTGCTGCCAGGGGCCTGGCCTTGAAGCACGAGTCGAGCTTCCAGGGTGGCGACGGCTTCATGTTTTTCGCCGGCAAAGCTCTGGCGGCGCGTGCCTTGGTCTCCATCGTGGCGGATGCCTACCGCATCGACCAGACACCCGACCCCCTCTATGACGACGAGAACACGTTCCTTGATTTCTTCCTGCGGCTGCGGGCCTACCAGCAGCAGTTGTTCGCCCACAGCGGCTATCGCGCACTGCTCGGGGCGTTCGGGTCGAACCTTCTGTTCAAGACCGGCTCGCGTGCGGTCAAGCGCCAGTCCGATGCCGCCACGCCCGCTGATCGTGGCGACCCGTCTCGCATGCGGGCGATCCCGAACAATGCAATCCTCCAGCAGTTCGGCTACGTCGCCAACGTGATCGCGGGCCTCGGTAACGCGACCGGCTTCGATCGCGACCGGTTCATCACGATGGCCCGCCGCTCGCCGCGCATGATCGCGATTTTCGAGATGGTGGCGCGGGCCAAGCAGCTCTCGAGTCTCAACGCCATGGGGGCCAACGCCTACGTGTTCGATGCGGGCTTCTGGGCGTCGCGCGCGTCGTGGGGCCGCGAGGCGCATCTCGAGCCGGCCTTCCGTACGCTGTCGACGGTCCTGCTGCCCGACGAGCGGACGAGCGAGATCAACCGCCTCGTCCACCATATGCGTCTCGATGCCATCGACTTGCACGGCATCCTGGAGGACATCGGCCTGGAAGGCGGCAAAATCCCGGACGATACCCGCCTGGAGGTCGATCTTCTCCAGGCCATCCGGCTTGCACTCATCATGCGGGTGTTCATCCGCTCGGCGCAGTTGCCCCGCTTTGCCCCGCGTAACGACATGAGCCACGAGCGCCTCCTCGCGATGGCTCTGGCGCTGGATATTCCTCACGTGCTCGATTTCATGCGCGAGGCCTTCCCCTACCGGAAGGCCGCCGAACTCGACAAAGACACTTACGACGAGCGCGCCACCTACAGGCCGCACGGCATCGACGACTATGCGCGGCTGGAGACCGAAATCCTGGCTCCAATGGAAGAATCCTACGAGTTCATCCGCGAAATCGGCACGGGCATCTCCCATCACTTCGGGGCGTTCGGGTAGCCTTGGCCGGCCTGTCTCTTCAGTCGATCTCGCTGGCGGTCGGCCGCGATGGCACCGGGCAGCGCTGCCGTCGGCCGGGGTCCCAGTCGCGGACGACCGCGCGGGTCAGGCGAAAAATGCGCTTGGCGCGACGCGCATCCGGGGGAGCAAGACACACGCAGCCGCAGCAGAAGCCCGGCCGGCGCGCGAGGTGGATGGCGAGATGAAACGCCCGGCGGCTTGCCAGTCGGTGACGGGTCGTGGCGCGATCATCCAGACTCATGCGTTCTGTCCTCCGCCCGGCAGTTGATCGGCGGCGAGCGCGAACACCTCGCCTGAGCTTGCCTCCGTGTCGAGCCAGAAGAAGTCGATGTCGGGATAGGCGCTTTCGAGGCTCTCGCGGCCCTGGCCGATCTCGACGACCAGCCAGCCGCCGGGATTGAGGTGCTGGGCTGATGTCGCAATGATCGCCCGGACGAGATCGAGGCCGTCCCGGCCGCCGGCGTGCGCCAGCCTCGGTTCGGCCGCGTACTCCGGTGGAAAAGCGTCGACGGCCGCGTCGGTGACATAAGGCGGGTTTGCGATGATAAGGTCGAAGGACCGCCCTTCGAGCGACTGGTAGAGGTCGGATTGCACGACGGTGATGCGATCCTCCAGCCCATAGGCCGCCACGTTGTCCTGGGCGACGGCGAGCGCGTCCGTCGCCACATCGGCGGCCACGACAGTGGCAGCCGGATAGGTCAGCGCCGCCAGGATCGCGAGGCAGCCGGACCCCGTGCACAAGTCGAGCACGCTCTCGATGTTGTCGTCGTCCGCGATGACCGCCGCCAGGCCACCGGAGGTCAGCAACTCCCCGATGAAGGAGCGCGGTACGATCACGCGCTCGTCGACTCTGAAGGAATATGGCCCGATCCAGGCTGCACCCGTCAGGTAAGGTGCCGGCAGCCGGGTCGTGATCCGTCGGTCGATGATCGCCGCGATCGTGCGCCGCTCCGGTACGGTCAAGCGCGCGTCCAGCCAGGGCTCCAACGAATCGATCGGCAGAGACAACGTGTGCAGGATGAGAAATGCCGCCTCGTCGACCGCACACTCGGTGCCGTGCCCGTAGACGAGGCCGGCCGCATTGAAACGGCTGACGGCGTGGCGCAGCCAGTCGCGGACGGTGTACAGGTCGTCGATGCCGTCGCCGCCGCTTGTCATGTGCACCAATCCTCGCAGAGTGTCCTCACCGTTTGCCCCAGACCTCGACGACGGCCGCGCTCGTCGCCAGTACCGCCTTGTCGATGAAGCGTGAGCGGTAGCGCACGCGGATCTCGCGCAGCGGCCGGCTCGAGTCGCTGAGCGCCACCGGACCATAAGTAGAGCCGGCCCCGATGCGCGCACCAACGGGAATGATATGACGCTCACCGTTATCGTAGACGACGCTCATCTGGTTGAGCGTGATCGCAGCGTCACGGACCGCGACACGAATTTCCTTGAAGCCCTGCCGGTGCGGACCGACCGGTATGGCGTCGTCGTCGAACCCGATGAACCCGGCCGACTGTGCCCCGATCAGCAGCCAGCCGTCGTTGTGACGCTGGCCCTCACCGTCTGCGGCAAGCCAGTCCGGCGCATGCTCGCCGACGATCTCAACCCGCGCCCGCCCCTGAGCACCGGGCTTGGACGCGTAGACGAGGCGCACCAGCTTGGGAAAGCGAGACCCGTCTATGTCCAGCCATCGGCTTTCGCTGTCGCGGTCGAGTCGCTGGGGTTGGTCGAGGACCGTATCGGGTCCTTCAGTGTAGGCGACGGTCACGGAGTGGAGCAAAATATCGTTCTCTCGGACGCGGAGTTTGATACGGGCGAACTTGCCTATTCCTTCGGCGATGACGATGTCGTCGCGGTCGATGGAAAAGCCGACCGAGCGGGTGCCGATCAGCACGCCGGACCCGGCCACGATCTCCTGCGGCTGCCCCAGTCGTGGCGGCAGTGGTGGGGCGTCACCCGCCAGGCGGGAAACGGTCTCCGGACGCTTGGCTGCGCGGCCCTCGCCACTTTGCAGGCCCCAGATTTCGATCTCGGCCGTTCCCCGCGGCCGCTCGCTGCTGTAAACGAGGCTTAGCGTATCGAGAAAATGGTCCTGACCAGTGCCGATGGGCTGGGAGCGGCCGCCCCGCCTCAGCAGGATTGGGCCGGTGGCCAGCTCGGACGTTCCATCAGCATAGTTGACGACGACCCGCGACAGGGACAGCACAGCCCGCCGCGTCTGCAGGCGTATGGCGCGGTAGCTGCCGGGAGCCGAGGCGATGTCGAACAGTTCCTCCTTGCGCGTGAGATCGAGCGGCTTCACGGCGATGCGCACCCAGCGATCCCCTGGGGCCGCTTGGGCGAAAGGTATCTGCGTGGCAAGGAGCACGCAGGCCAGGCCGACAAGTGCAAGCAGTGGGGTGAGCCGGCCAGCCATCTATCGCCTCCAGAGGTCGTTACGCGATCGGGTACGGACGAAACAGGCATTGTGGTAGACAAGCAATGGCGCGATTGAAAGGCCAAAGCGGCCGGACCCGACGGAGATCAGGCTGGAGGCAGCCCGTCGCGGCAGCTTGGCTGCTCGCCGTTTGGACTCAAGGCACAGTGTAGGCTCCACCACCGACCAACATGACCATGATCCCCCTTACACCTGGCGCGCCGGCAGACCCTTCGAGCCGATCTGCGGCTCTCGCAGTGTTGCGCGAGCGTTTTGGCGACCGCCTGTCGACTGGAGAGGCGGTGTGCCGCCAGCACGCCAACACCCTGACCTACCTGGCATGCGAGCCACCCGAGGCCGTCGTCTTCGCCGCGTCGACGGCCGAGGTTGCTGCCGTCGTCGACGTCGCCCGCACTTACCGTATGCCCATCATTCCGTTTGGTGCGGGGACCTCGCTCGAAGGCCACGTCAACGCGCCCATGGGCGGCATTTGCCTCGACCTGTCCGGCATGAATCGCGTCCTCGCGGTCAACGTGGGCGACATGGATTGCACCGTCGAGGCGGGCGTGTCCCGCAAGCGGCTGGCCGAGGACCTGCGCGCGACCGGCTTGTTTTTCTCCGTCGATCCAGGCTCGGAAGACGCCACGCTCGGCGGTATGGCGGCGACCCGGGCGTCCGGAACCTGCACCGTCCGGTACGGCACGATGCGTGAGAATGTGATCGCTCTGACGGCGGTGATGGCCGATGGCCGCATCATCAAGACGGCGACGCGAGCAAAAAAGTCCGCAGCAGGCTATGACCTCACACATCTTCTGGTGGGCTCGGAGGGCACGCTCGGCATCATCACGGAGCTGACGCTCCGGTTGCATCCTGTGCCGGACGTCGTGGTCGCCGCCGTCGTGCCCTTCGCGACGCTCGAACAGGCTTGCACCACGACGATGGCGGCCATGGGTGCCGGCCTCGGCCTTGCGCGCATCGAGCTCTTGGATGCCTTGCAAATTCACGCCGTCAACCGCCATGCCGGGTTGGCGCTGGCGGAAACACCGACGCTGTTCGTCGAAATTCACGGCACCGCCGCGGCCGCCGCCGAGCAGGTCGGCTTGTTTGCTCAGATCGCGCAGGAACATGGTGCGCGCTCGGTCGACTGGGCCAGCGAGGCCGGCGAACGCAAGCGTCTATGGCGCGCTCGCCACGACGCCCTGTGGGCCATTCGAAGCACATGGCCAGGGCGTGCGACGCTCGTGACGGATGTCTGCGTACCCCTCACGCGCCTGGCTGAATGTGTTGCGGCAACTCAGGCCGATATCGTCGCCCATGGCCTCTTGGCCCCGATCGTCGGCCACGTGGGCGATGGCAACTTCCACACCCTCGTCCTGTTCGATGCCGGCAGCGCCGCTGAGGTCCGGGAGGCCAAGGCCTTCGCCGAGCGTCTGGCGCGACGGGCCATCGCCATGGACGGCACGTGCACCGGCGAGCACGGGATCGGTCAGGGCAAGCGCGACCTCCTGGCCGCCGAGAGCGGCGATGCCGTCGCAGTGATGCGGCAACTCAAAGCAGCGCTCGACCCAGACGGCATTTTGAACCCCGGCAAGGTGTCCGACCTCTGACAAATTCGTGGTCCACAGCGCCGATGTCCCCCGGCGACACACTGTTTATCCCCTTGTTTTCGCGCATCGAACGTCGCGTTAACCTCGTTGTGCCCAAACTGCGCCGCTGGGACGGGTTACACCCGGTTCCAGATCGAGTTTGCGTAGGTGGCGTCGCACATGGCGGTGAAAGTCAGACGGGAAAGGCCGGACCAGCGCCGGCATCACCGCGTCACCGCACCTCTGTTCGTGGAGGTGGGTGGCCACCGCGTGCGCGCGGCCGACTGGTCGCTGGGTGGCCTGAGGGTGGAGGGCTTTCCCGGCCCATTGCCAGCCATCGGCAAAGAAATCGCAATCAATCTGACACTGCCCTTCCAGGGCTTCGATGTGTCGTTCCCGGTGATGGGCGAGGTGCTGCGCCTCGACCCGGAGACCTCGATGTTCGCCGTCGAGTTCACCGAGATCGGCGAGCGTGAGCGCGAGCTCATGCAGCACTTCATCGAGGAACTGATCCGCGGTGCCATGTCGAGCGCGGAGGATACGATCCAGCGCATCGACGTGCCGGTGACGCCGGCATCGCTGCGCCCGGACGGCCAACCGTCGACGCCGGCGATCCAGCAGGTCGCTCCCGCCCGTCTGCCTGCAAAGCGCTGGCCATCGAAGACGATCGCCATGTCGGCGTTCTATATCGTGCTCGGCCTCTTTATCTTCAGTTACGCCGGTGTCCTGGTCTATTCGAACGTCTTCCGGATGGAAGTCCGGACAGCCGTCATCTCCGCACCCGTGGAGACGGTCGAGGCGCAAGTGGACGGGCGCCTGGCTTGGACCGGCCTGAAGCCCGGCGACGAGGTCCGCGCCGGCGAGGTCATCGTGAAGCTGGTCGATGCCGAACTGGAGCGCGAGATCGAACTGGCTGATATCGCGATCAGGGAGAAGAAGGCCCGTCTCGTCCACCTCAAGCGCCGCCACGCCGATGAACTCGATCGCATCAAGGGGTTTGCCGCCCTCGAGATGAAGAACGTGGAGCAGGCCAAGCTCGACCTGGAAGAGACGCAGGCCCAACTGCTCGCGGCCGTTCGCCAGTATGAACGCATCGAAAAGTTGCATACCAAGGGGTTTGCCACCGATGCCCGGCTCGATGAGGCCGAGCAGCAGAAGATCACGCTCGAAAAGACGCTCGCCCGTCGCCGGCTGGAGGTAACCACCCGCGCCGAAATCGCCGGCGACAACATCGGCAAGCGGTTCTATTCGGGCGATGATCTCATCGGCAACTCGGAGGAACTGGACGCGGACGTGCGCCTGGCCGAGCACGAGATCGGTCTTGCCCGCCAGCGCTACGAGGCCAATGTGTCGTTGCGCGAGGCTCGCGCCGTCAGGGCTCCGTTTACGGGGCGGGTCGCCCAACTGCCGCGGCTCGATGCCGGCAGTGTCCGTCGGGGCGATGTCGTCGCGATTGTCGAGAAGCCCGACGAGCGCGAGGTCATCGCCTACCTGACGCAGGACGAGGTCGGCCATGTCGGGCTGCACGATGAGGTGCTGCTCCACGTTCCCGCGTTGGGCGAAAGCGTGCAGGGCCGCGTCACCGGCATCGACCGCACGACAGGGTTCCTGCGGGAGCAGGACATGCGCGCCAACCCGGGTTACTCCTGGCGCGGCCCGACCGACCGCTCGGCTCAGGTGACGATTGCATTCCTCAGCCGCACCGCCGTCGCTGACGCCAACCGCTTCCGTCCAGGCCTTCCCGTGATCGTGGCCTTTACCCGGCGGCCCAAGACACCGTTACTGTCGGCGCTGCAGGGACTTGGACGGTCCGCGCCCGCCCCGTCCAGCCTTTGAGGGGCAGGACATGAGCCGACCAGCGCCACCCGTACTTGAAATTCCCGACACGTTCGCAACGCCATCGGCCCTGGCCAAATGGACGGTCGAGGTCCAGCTACAAATTCTGCTGTATATCGGCGTCTGTGTCCTTGCGATCGCCAGCCTGCCCAACACGATCTGGAGTCCGGAAGCCCGCGAGTTCGTCTACATCATCGGCATTCTGGGTATCTGGCGCTATCTGTGGTGGGCCAACCACTGGATGCGCGCGATTGTCTTTGGCACGCTGACCTATCCCAAAATGCGCGACCGGGCGGCCGCGCTGTGGCAGTCGGGATGGCGCCCCCGCCACATCCACATCCAGATGACGACCTTTCGCGAGCACCGCGAGATCTCCGAGGCCGTGATCCGCGCCCTCGTTCGGGAAATTCGCGAGGCGGGCGTGCCGGCGACCCTGTGGCTGGGGTCGAGCGAAAGCGAGGACGAGCGCAGGATCGCCGACCATCTGGGCCTCGTGGGAGATGACTGTGACATCACCTTGCGCATCGTCCGCCAGAACCAGCCCGGCAAGCGGGTGGCCATCGCGCTGATCCTGCGTGCCATGTCGCGCGCGGGGCTCTCCCGCGACGACCTCGTCGTCTTCATGGACGGAGACTTCGTGCTGCATCCAGGTGCCCTACGAAAATGCCTTCCCCTGTTTGCACTCGATCCTCAGTTGCACGCCCTGACCACAGACGAATATGTGCTCGTGAAGGGGCCGCGCTGGATGCAAAGCTGGCTCGACATGCGTTTTTCCCAGCGCCGGCTCGCCATGCAGTCGCATGCGCTATCGAACCGCGTGCTGACGCTCACCGGCCGGTTCTCGGTCTTCCGGGCCGAGCACATCGTGTCGAAGGAGTTCATTCGGCTCCAGGAGGCCGACTTTCTAGAGCACTGGCTGTGGGGCACGTTCCGCTTCTTGTCCGGCGACGATAAATCGACCTGGTACTGTCTGCTCCGGCACGGCGTGAAAATGACCTATGTGCCCGACGCGGCGGGAACCACCATCGAGGTCGTCGACGGTTCGGGCTACCAGCGCATGGTCGAAAACCTGCGTCGCTGGTCGGGCAACATGCTGCGCAACGGGCAGCGCGCCATCATGCTCGGGCCGTCCCGTATGCCGTTCTTCATCTGGTGGTGCTGTGTCGATCAACGGCTGGCGATGTGGACGATGCTGTTTTCGCCGATGCTGGCGATCGCCGGTACGGTCAAGCTCGGGGTCGATTTCCTGATCGCCTACATCATTTTCATTGCCGTGACGCGCTTGCTCTTGTCGATTGTGCTGTTTCTCTACGCGCCCCG
This sequence comes from Hyphomicrobiaceae bacterium, assembly GCA_033765285.1. GTDB lineage: Bacteria > Pseudomonadota > Alphaproteobacteria > Rhizobiales > Hyphomicrobiaceae > Filomicrobium. The sequence goes on from JANRIE010000069.1 coordinate 132,916, forward strand.
GGTCGACCTCGGCTACGTCTGGAGCCTCTACGCCAATCAGTTGCTGAATGCGATGGTCAAGGTCTACATGCTCTGGCGGCTTTCTAAGCAGAAATGGGCGAACCGCGGAAATCAAAAACAGGGCTTTGCCGGCAATGGTTGGGCCGAGACGGCGCGGGAAGTCATGGCCGCTTACTTGACGATCGTCTCATTTTCCGGACTGTTCCTTGTCGTCATGATTTACACACAGTTGCTCGAGACGCCGAGCTGGGGCTTTGTCACGTCGATGTTTTCTTTCTGAGTCGAGAATTGCATAAAATTTCGCGGCAATAATTCAGTGCACAAAGAGACGTTTCTGTCACTCTCCTGCTCTGCCGGGCTTCACGCGTTGCTTGGGTGGCAGCGTTGGACCCTGGGAAAAAAGAAAAAAGGTGAGGCTGCCCCGTGCACTGCGCGCGGTGGCCACGAGTGGTGGAGCGGTCGGGCGAAAGCCCGCCACGCGCGTGGGAGCGTGAGTGATGACAGTGACAGCAGAAAAATTCGTGACGTCGGCAGCCAGCCTGATGTCGATGGGCGCGAGCGCGGCAGTGCCAGCGCGCGATCGCGACGTCGAGAAGCCGGCGATCAGTGTGATCGGACTGGGCTATGTCGGGGCGGTCTCCATGGCCTGCTTCTCCAGCCTCGGCTTCCGCATGGTCGGTGTCGATGTATCGCCGGAAAAGGTCGACGCCATTGGCGCGGGCCGCTCTCCGATCGTCGAGGAGCGGCTGGGTGATCTGCTCGCCGAAGGACACGGCCACGGCCTCGTTTCCGCAACCGATAACCTCGTTGCCGCTGTCCTGCAGACCGACGTGACACTCGTCTCTGTCGGCACGCCGACAGCCGAGGATGGCAGTTGTGACCTGACCTTCGTCCGCGTGGCGTCGCGTGCGATTGGCCAGGCGATCGCAATGAAGGACAGCTATCACGTGGTCGTGCTGCGCTGCTCGGTGCCGCCCGGAACGACGCTGGACGTCGTCGCCCCGGAGATCGAACGCGCATCTGGAAAGCGGCTTGGCCACGATTTCGGCGTCTGCTTCAATCCCGAGTTTCTGCGCGAGGGTGTCGCAATTGCCGACTTCTTCGACCCGCCCAAGACGGTTGTCGGTGCCAGTGACGAGCGCGCGGCCGCCACGGTTTCGGCCATCTACGAAGCGATCGACGACGGGGTGATCTACACCTCGATCGAGGCGGCCGAGATGGTCAAGTATGTCGACAACGTCTGGCACGCCGCCAAGGTCACGTTCGGCAACGAAGTCGGCCGCCTGTGCAAGGCGCTGTCGATCGACAGCCACGACGTGATGGATATTTTCGTGCGCGACACCAAGCTCAATCTGTCGCCGTATTACCTGCGGCCAGGCTTTGCGTTCGGCGGGTCGTGCCTGCCGAAGGAAGTGCGCGCGGTCGGTCATCTCGCCCATGGTCTCGATGTCAGCGTGCCTCTGATCGACAGCCTCATGGTGTCGAACCGCCGCCATGTCGAGGAAGCCATGAGCCGTCTTGCACCGTTCTCCGGCAAGCGCATCGGCTTCCTCGGTGTCACCTTCAAGCCCGGCACGGACGACCTGCGTGAAAGCCCGACACTCGACCTCATGGCCGAACTGGTGGCGCGTGGCGAGACGATCGGAGCCTATGATCCCAATGTGAGCTTTGGCCCTTCGCTGCAAAGTCAGATCGCCTACGTACGGCATGCCGTGCCGCGTCAGGCGAAGCTGATGGATACGCTGGAGGACGTGATGTTCGACAGCGCCGAAGCGCTGCTGGCGGCGAGCGACGTTGTCGTCGTCAGTCACGCCACGCGCGAGTTCCGCCTGGCCTTGGAGGCGCGCGCACCGACGGTGCATGTTCTCGACCTGGCCCGAGTGTGGAAAGTGCTGCCCCAGCAGGCGGGCTACGAGGGTATCGCCTGGTAAGGCGTTATCGGCGTGCCGCGGGCGGAAATCAATTGAGCCGCCTGCGGCGTTGATCCAGTCATTCAAGGTTTATTCCGGATTAATTTTGCAGCCGCAATTTTACAAAAGCTCGCCGAGAATTGGGGGGCTCGGCTGAACGTCTTCTTCTTGGCTGTACTGTATTCTGCAAAATGGACATTCACGGTCGCGCAGCGGCAGCATAAGAAAACGCCGCGACCGTGATGATCGACGCACATAGAACAGACCGGGCAATACCGGTCGCAATGGGTGGTGACATGATAAAGTTGAAAGGCAAAGGCAGGGTGGAAACCCTGTTGGACAAAGTCGTCGATAACGTCGTCGACAAAGTCAACGACGTCGTCGACACCGTCGGCAGCGTCGTATTTGGCGACGGCGGCAACGACCTCATCATTGGCGGTGATGGCAACGACCGCATCCACGGCGGCGGTGGCAACGACACGCTGATCGGCAACCTCGGCAACGACGTGATCTTCGGTGCGTCCAGCAGGGGCGGTGTCGTCGACTTGGACAAGCTCCGCATCAATGAGGACGTGACCGGCACGGTGACGTTCCTGGGCGAGTCCGCCGGCTACCAGAACACGCTCGGCATGTACAAGATCGCGTCCGACGGCACGATCTACGACGTCGACGTCCTGTTTGCCAACGCATCCCTGAAGGGATCGGGCGGCAACCTGGAGGCAGGCGTCAGCTCGGTTTCTGTCGACTTGAGCGCGGGCGACCGTGTCGGATTTTTCGTGATCCCCAACGGCTACGCCCAGGCGGGCATGGCGAAATTGCTTGCTGACGAGAAGGGGAGCTTCAAGTTCGTCGGTGCCGACGGCGGACCCGGCAACGTCGGCGATGGATCATTGAAACTGATCCACGTCGCCCCGACGGGAACAGAGACGGTCGTCAAGTCGAACTACGGACAGTCGATCTTCCACTCGACCGGCGTCGACACGAACGGCGACGGCTTGAAGCATGCCACCGGCTCGGTCGACGTTGTCACAGGCAGCGTCACCATCGGCTTCGAGGACCTCTGGAAAGGCGGCGACAAGGACTTCGACGACAGCGTCTTCCGCTTTGACGTCGGCCAGACCAATGCTGCGCTGTTGCCGAAGGTTTCGACGGGCGGCCTTCTGCGCAGCGACGATGATGTGATCAGCGGCGGCGACGGTGCCGACACATTGTTCGGCATGGCCGGCAACGATGCGGTCAGTGGCGGCGAGGGCAACGACCTGCTGTGGGGTAACAGCGGCGACGACTCGCTGTTCGGCGGCAACGGCGATGATGTTCTGCGCGGCGGGTCCGGCGACGATGTTGCGCGCGGTGATGCCGGCAACGACATCCTCGAGGGTAACTCGGGCAACGACACGCTGTACGGCGACGCGGGCGACGACACGTTGCTTGGCGGCTCCGGTGACGACGTCATCTTCGACGGTGCTGGCGACGACAAGGTCGAAGGCGGTTCCGGCGACGACCGCGTGGTGGTCGGGCTTGGCCGCGACGTCTATGCGGGCGGCTCGGGCTTTGACACGCTCGACTTCTCCAAGGCTGAGATCGGCGTCAACGTCGATATGTCGAAGGGGACGGCCTCGGGCTATGGAGACAAGACCTTCAGCGGCATGGAAGCCGTCGTTGGCTCGGACCATTCCGATGACCTGCGAGGCGGCAAGCACGACGACGTGATAGCCGGCGGAGACGGTGACGATACGATCCGCGGCATGGGCGGAGCCGACACCCTGACCGGCGGGGCCGGGCAGGATCGCTTCGTGTGGCTTGCCAAGGACGTGCTCGCAGAAACGTCCGGCGCGCATCTGGGCGTCGACACCATCACCGACCTCCAGGTCGGCGATCGCATCGACCTGACCCAGTTGGTCAAGGGCCAGTCGTATGGGTCCCTCGACGAGGTGGTCAACGTGACCGACACCGGCAAGGGCGCGACGGTCTCGGTGAAGTTGGGCGGCGTTTTCGTCGATGTGGTCACCGTCGAGGGCCTGACGGCCGCCGACGTCGTGGACAGCGGCGCTTTGCTGGTCTGAGCCGAGTCGCTCGGGCCGACAGCAAGCCCGTGGACAGGTTGCAGCAGGGGGCCCGGCACGCCGTGCCGGGGCCTCTGCTGGATCGGTTCCCCGCCCGTTCCGCGCCACGGAACCGTTCGCCGAACGTTAATGGCTGCCGACTAGTGTGATGACCGAGAAGTTCGCTGCATACCGCTCAGCGTGGTCGAGAGGCGGACTTCTCGGTCTGAACCCCACGAGATGATTGATGTTGCTCGCGTCTTTCAGATCGCGAAATTCGTTCGGTGCCCGCCGCAGAATGAGACGAGTTTCGCGATCACGACGCGAGCGTGACGTCGGCCCAGACCGCCGCCTGCACATGAGCCCGTGCCATTCAGGCGCGCCGTTCGCGGCCGACACAAGGACAGAAGACCGATGAACCTTACGCGTGACTCGATCCTGTTCAATGCCGCTGCCGGGCTGTGCGTCCTGGGCGCGGCCGGGTACATCGCCGCCGATGCTCTGATGACGCCGTCGAACCCGACGTGCACGGCGAGTTATCCACCCGCCAACGTGCTGCCGTTGGAAAACAGCTACGGCGAGCCGATGTCGCCAGTCGAGTTGCTGACCTCGATCGGGGGCATGCAACGGGGCGTGCTGGAGCATGCGCGTGCCAGCGCCGTCGACGGCGCACCCTCCCCCCTGGTGATCCAGGTGGGCATCAAGGCCGGCACCAGTTCGAGCTACCAATCCGAGAAGGACCCCGGTGGGGTCAGTTTCGCTTGGCGGCCTGAAGCCATGGCCGGCGCGTCGGCAGCCTGCCTGAGCTATTCGGTGCGAATGGCGGAGGGATTCGAATTCGGTATGGGCGGCCTGCTCCCCGGCCTTTATGGCGGTCGTATTCTGTCCATCAACGAGCGGTCCGATGGCAAGAGCGGACTGGCGGCCCGGATCGCCTGGCGCAAAGACGGTGCTGGCGCGGTCTTCGTACAGTTCCCCAAAGCGACGGGTGCAAACGGCATCTATCAGCCGGCGACCGGTTTTGCGTTCGCGCCGGGCCGCTGGGTGCGCGTGGACCAGGAAGTTGTGCTCAATGAGCCGGGTGCCGCTAACGGGAGCCTGCGCGTGTGGTTCGACGGTGAACTCGTCGTCGACCGCAAGGGCATCGTTTGGCGTGAGGACGCATCCCTCGAACTGTCCGGCGTGGTGGCCGACGTGTCGTATGGCGGCTCGGACCGCAACTGGACAGCCCCCAAGGACGGGCAGATCGATTTGACGCCGCTCGAGCTGAGTTGGCGGTAAGCTCCGTCCGCGGCCGATTGGTCAGTTGACCGTCATCTGAAGGGACGGCCTCGGTTCAGCGCACAAAAAACTGTTGTATTCCGGTTGTGTCCAGTGTTATCGAACCGTTAAAAATATGTGGTGCTGCCTGACCAAACCCCGATCCAGCGCCACGTTCTGAGCCTGCGGTTGTCCCCCCAACCGCAGGCTTTTTCTTGTTCGCTGTGACAAGCCCGCCAGCCGCGCGTCAGCCGTCCTGCGGTCGCCATCCAGCCTGGAGTGCTTCGGCTTCGGTGCAGAACCAGCGGTCGCCGCGCGACTCACGGATGTCGGTGCGATCGTATCCCCGAGCCCACGGCAGCAGATAGTATTTGCCTTTACCCGAAGCCCGTCCCTTGATGGGGCAACCGTCCGGTCGCGCGCGGCGTGCGGTGTCCCAGGCGCTCTCACGAAACTCCTGCGGGCGCTGGGCCGGTCCACGCCACACGCCCAGCCTGGCGTCACGCGCGGCGGTTTCCTCGCGACGATAGCGGTTGGAAATGAGCCCGCCGTCGGCGAAGGCATGCCCCTTGGCGATGAGCTGGGCACCGATATCCTGTCCGCCGACCGAGCACGCGCCGACGAGACGGCCGCGCGAATCTCTGCCTTCGATGGCGCAGCTTATGGTCGCACGGCCGGTAATCTTCCGCAGGGCATTCAGCGCGCCGAGCCCGCACGGCCAGCGAGACCGGCCCTCGACAGCGCATGATTGGGCAGGATCGGGCGCGGCAACGCCGGCAAGCCTGACGGTCGTGCCGCCGATCCGCATGCTGTCTCCGGTCAGCGAAACGGCAAAGCCTCTCACCGTTGACCGCTCGCTGCTGGCCGGATCTCTGGATGGCGGCGACTGCGGCGACACGGTGGCGTCCGCCGCGGGCGTCGTGGTGGCCGTGGATTCGGCAGGCAGCGGGATGATTGGAACACTGACGCCGCTGAGCGCCATGATGACGATGATCCCAGCGAGCCCAAGACCGGCGGCGAGCGGCCACCAGACAGGGTGTCGTGTCCGCGGCCCTTGCGCGGTCATGTCTTCCGGGGCCGTGGCGCGCCGCGCCAGCAGCGTCGGCAGCCACGCTTCCGTGCCGCGGTCGGTTCCGATCAGGGCGAGCCCGGCGATGGTCAACAGGACGACGGCGATCGTGCCAGCGGCCAGGGCGGTTTGGTCCGGCCCGATGGTGAACAGTCGGAAGCCGGCACCCATCAGCGCGGCCAGCCCGGCGACAAAGCAGGGGAGCGCGATCTGGGGCGGCGCAAGGCGAAGCGCTCTCTGTCGAAGACCGGCCGCTTGCAGTCCGCTCAGTCCCTCCCGCCCAGCCGACGCGAGCCGGCGTCCTGCGGTGGCGAAAGCCGCGCGGGCATCTCCCAGACCCCGCCGACCAGCGCTCTTCAGCGCCATCCCGGCAATCCCGCCGGCCCGCACCAGGAAGCTGCCGGCCCGGCCCGCTGCACGCCGTGCCCCTGATCCCGCCTTGTCGAGGCCGGCTTTGGCGGCTTCGACACCGGCGGCTCCTGCTTCCGCTCCGAGCTTGCCGGCCTCGACCGCGCGTTCCGCAGCCGCTTGGCGCAATTCCTCGAGGCGCGCCCGGCGCTGCTCTCGCCTCAGCACGATCGTGGTGCGCACATAATTGCGCCATTCGAAGCCGTCGCGCTTTTTGCGCCAGCCGAACATCGTCGAATAGCCTCTTGGTTCAACCCCCCGGACGGTCACGCCGAACGTGCTGCGCAATGATGGCCAACCTGCGACGGCTCTCCTGTCGAGGCAAGGGCCCGGCTGTGGACGCCCCGCTTCTCTGTCGCTAATGTCCGCGGGCTCAAATCACATTACCTCGCGACACTGCGGGTCCATGATCGGGCTCGCTCCCGCGCGAAGTCCACACCGAATGGCGAGACGGCTACGTGATCAAAAGGAATGGCGACGGCATGAGACGGCTGGCAATGCAGGTGACGATCGCAGCGGTGTTTCTGGCGGCCGTGCCGGCCGCGGGCGCACTGGCCAAGGATGTCGAGCCGGCGCTGCCCAGGTGCGATGCGCTGGCCAAGGGCTCCGCTGAATGGCACGCCTGCGTGGGGACGGATCGCCCGGCCGACACGACGGGGACTGCCGCCGCCGGTCCGTCCGACGACGAACTGTTCTATGCGGGGTATTGGCTGGCCCGCGCCGGCGCATATGCCGATGCGCTGACGCTTTTGGAGCGGACCGAAAGCCGCTCCACACGCGTGTTGACATACATGGGCTTTGCCAAGCGCAAGCTCGGCCGTCTCGACGAAGCGTTTGCGGATTATCATGCCGCGCTCGCGAGGGATGCCGGCAATGTCGTCGCCCGGTCGTACCTCGGCGAGGCTCATCTGGCCCGCGGCGACATGGTGCGAGCCGAGGCGGAATTGGCCGAGATCGCCCGCCGCTGCGGAACAGCCTGCGCGGAGTATGCCGAACTCGCCAGTCACATCGCGCACCACCGGTCGGCGCGCGGCGGCAACGGGTGACGTTAGGGATCGCCCGTCGCGTTACACCAGTGGCCGGTCTGGGGGATGACGCCGCGTCGGCTCACGCCAGTCAGGTTGCAATCACGGGCTTGGCAGCCGCGCAGATGTAGTTCACCTCCGTATCGGCACCGATCTGCCAGCGGTCGCGCAGAGGATCGTAGGTAATGCCGGCGAATCGACCGTCGAAGAGCCCAGCTGCCGCGAGATAGCCCGACATCTCATCGGGCGTCACGAAGCGATCCCACTGATGCGTGCCGCGCGGTAGCCAGCGCAGAACGACCTCCGCCCCGACGATGGCCAGGACATAGGCCTTGGCTGTCCGATTGATGGTCGACACCAGGACGAGCCCGCCAGGACGTGTGCAGGCGGCAAGGGCTGCAATGAAGCGTCCGGCATCCGGCACGTGCTCGATGACTTCCATCGAAACGACCGCATCGAATGTTTCTCCGGTTGCAACGACGTCTTCGACGCGCGCGGCCCGGTAGTCGATGGCGAGGCCCTGCCGGCTGGCGTGCGCTTGCGCCGCCGCCACCGTCTCGCGGCCTGGGTCGATGCCGGTCATCGACGCTCCGAGCCGGGCCAGGGGCTCGGTGATGAGCCCGCCACCGCAGCCGGCATCGAGGATCCGCAGCCCGGCCAGCGCGCGCATCCGCTCGGCGGGCAGGCCGAAATGCCGCACGAGAGCATCGCGGATGAAGCTCAATCGAGCCGGGCCGATCTTGTGCAGCGGGCGGAAGTCACCGTCGGGGTCCCACCACGCGTCGGCCAGCCGCGCGAAGCGGTCGACCTCGTCGGCGTCGATGTTCTGGGCTGTTTCGTTCATCGCCCCATTGGCCGACGCGCGTCGGTGAAGTCAAGCGCCAGCAACCGATTGCGATGGCAGCATGTTGCCGCTATGACTGCCGCCCGACCGCCGGAGCGGGCTGCACACGACCCGCGAAGGTGATGGCAGAGGCCCGGCGGATCGCCACTGATCGGGAAATCCCATGGCCACAGTCGTGATGAAGTTCGGCGGCACGTCCGTCGCCACCATCGAGCGTATCGAAAACGTTGCCCGCCACGTCGCGCGCGAGGTTGCCGCCGGCAACAGGGTCGCCGTCGTCGTTTCCGCGATGTCCGGCGCGACGAACCAGCTTGTGGCCTGGGTGCGGGACATTTCGCCGCTCTACGATGCGCGCGAATACGACGCCGTTGTCGCGTCCGGCGAACAGGTTACGGCGGGCCTGCTCGCTCTTGCCCTGCAGAAGATCGGGATCAACGCGCGATCCTGGCAGGGTTGGCAGATACCCGTGCTGACCGACACGGCCCATGGGGCCGCCCGCATTGCCGATATCGACGGTGCGAACCTGCGCGAGCGCCTCGCCGCGGGCGAGGTGGCCGTCGTGACGGGCTTTCAGGGCCTGGAGCCGACGCGCCAGCGCATCGCGACCCTGGGACGCGGCGGCTCCGACACCAGCGCCGTCGCCATCGCCGTGGCGCTCGGCGCGGACGTCTGCGACATTTATACGGACGTCGATGGCGTCTATACGACCGACCCGCGGATCGTCTCCAAGGCCCGCCGCCTGCCGCGCGTCTCCTATGAAGAGATGCTGGAGATGGCCTCGCTCGGCTCGAAGGTCTTGCAGACGCGCTCGGTCGAGCTTGCCATGGTCTACAACGTGCGCACTCGCGTGCTGTCGAGTTTCGTTGCGCCGGACGCGATGCGCCCGTTCAGCGTCGAGGCCCTCGAGGATATCGGAACGATCGTTTGCAGTGAGGACGAGATCGTGGAGAACCAGGTCGTCAGCGGTATCGCCTACGCCAAGGACGAGGCCAAAGTCACTATTCTGAGGATCGACGACAAGCCCGGCGTCGCAGCCCGCATCTTCGGGCCGCTGGCAGACGCGTCGATCAACGTCGACATGATCGTCCAGAACGTCACGCCGGACGGCGCGCACACGGACATGACGTTTACGGTGCAGGCGTCCGAACTCGCCCGCGCGCTCGCGGTGATCGACAAGGTCAAATCGGACGTCGGCAACTTCGAAGTGCGCAGTTCCGCCGATGTGGTCAAAATCTCCATCATCGGCATTGGCATGCGCTCGCATGCGGGCGTCGCGGCCAAAATGTTCAAGGCCCTGGCGGACAAAGGTATAAACATCCTGGCGATCTCGACGTCGGAAATAAAAGTTAGCGTACTGATAAATTCCGATTATGCCGAGTTGGCGGTCCGCACGCTGCACGAGGTTTACGGTCTCGACGCTGAATAGTGTGTCGGCTTCGGCCGGTGACCCGAATATTGCCCACTTTGCAGGGTGCCGTCCTCCCGTATCCGCAGCCGGTTGGCGGGCCGGCGCAACATCACGCAGTTTTGGATTTACCGCGCCCATCCACTTCGTCGTAGGATGTGCTTTGTTCTCGAAGGAGGCAGTCGCTCGCGCCGCTGGCCCGCGCGCTCGCCTGATGATGGCCCGATGCAATCCAGACGAGGCAACGACCACAGGCTTCTGCCGAGCGAGCCGGCGCTGCGCGTCATCATGCGGCGGCTGCGCGATATCATGGCTGGCAACGGCGATGGACAGTCGCGTCTGGACGATATCGTGCGGCAGATCGCCGGCGTCATGGTCGCCGAGGTTTGCTCGATCTATCTGCGGCGCCGCGACGGCTCGCTGGAGTTGTTCGCGACCGAGGGTTTGAAGCGCGAGGCGGTCCACAAGACCCGGCTCAGTCGCGGCGAGGGCTTGGTTGGGCGCTGCGCCGAACTGGCGGTGACCGTCAACGAGCCGGATGCAGCCAGTCATCCCTCCTTCTCCTACCGCCCTGAGACGGGCGAGGAGGAATACCATTCCCTGCTAGCCGTGCCGATCCAACGCGCCGGGCAGGTGATCGGCGTGCTCGTCGTGCAGAACCACACGAAGAAAGAGTATTCCGAGGAAGACATCGAGGTTCTCCAGTCGACGGCCATGCTGATCGCCGAATTGCTGGTGTCGGGAGCAGTTGCCGGCAGCGAGGCGGCGGCTGATTTCGACCGTCAGATCGGTGGCGTCGTGCGTGGCGAGGCAATTTCGGATGGCATCGCGTTGGGCCACGTGGTGCTGCACGAACCGCGCGTCGTCGTGACGACATTGCTGGCCGAGGACCCGGCCGCCGAGCTGGCGCGCGTCGAAACGGCGCTCGACCGGCTGCGCGCGGTGGTGGACGAGATGTTTGCCCACGAGCGGCTGTCGGCGGCCGGCGAGCACCGCGACGTGCTGGAGGCGTATCGGATGTTCGCCCACGATCGGGGCTGGCATCGGCGCCTGTTCGAGGCTGTCCAGGCCGGTCTCACAGCCGAGGCAGCCGTCGAACGCGTCCAGAATACGATGCGCTCGCGGATGTTGCGCCAGTCCGACCACTATTGGCGCGAGCGGATGCGCGACCTCAACGACCTGTCCGATCGCCTGTTGCGCATTCTGGCCGGCGCGGGCGAGACGGCAGGCGTGCACCAGGATCTGCCGCCCGATACGATCCTGGTTGCTCGCACCATGGGGCCCGCCGAACTGCTCGACTACGATCGCACGCGTCTGCGCGGCCTGATCGTCGAGGACGGTTCCAGTCAAAGCCATGTTGCGATTGTTGCCAAGGCGCTGGGGATTGCAGCGATCGGACAGGCGGGCCGCATCGTCGAGCGCGTATCGAGTGGCGATGCCGTCATCGTCGATGCCGAGGCGGGCGAGGTGCACATAAGGCCGCCTGCCGATGTGGTCTCGGCCTATGCCGACAAGGTCAGATTTCGCGCCAAACGCCAGCAGCGCTACGCCGAGTTGCGCGCCGAGCCCGCCGTGACGAGGGACCGCGTTCGGATCGAGTTGGGCATGAACGCTGGCCTGCTCGTCGACATGTCGCACCTGGAGCCATCGGGTGCCGATGGGGTCGGGCTGTTCCGCACCGAGTTGCAGTTCATGCTGTCGGACACCTTGCCACGTCTCGACAGCCAGACGGCCGCCTATCGCGCCGTGCTGGCCGAAGCGCAGGGCCGACCGGTCGTCTTTCGGACGCTCGACATCGGCGGCGACAAGGTCCTGCCGTATCTCCGGGCCCCCGCCGAGGAAAACCCGGCGATGGGGTGGCGCGCCGTTCGCATGTCGCTCGACCGGCCTGCACTGTTTCGTACCCAGGTCCGCGCTCTGATGCGGGCGAGCGACGGCGGCCGCCTCGACATGATGGTCCCGATGGTGACGGATTCGAGCGAGATCGACGCGCTGCGGGCGATCATCAATAAGGAGATCGCTCACGCGATCCGTCATGGCTACCCCGTTCCCGCGCCCATGCGCATCGGGGCGATGTTCGAAGTGCCGAGCCTGCTGTTCGAACTCGACCGCCTGCTGCCGCGGGTCGACTTTCTGTCGATCGGGTCCAACGACCTGCTGCAGTTCCTGTTTGCCGCCGACCGCACCAACGCCCAGGTCGCCTCGCGGTTCGACCCCCTGTCGCACGCGCCATTGCGCGCCCTACGCCGCGTGTTCGCGGCGTGTGACGAGGCCCGAGTGCCCGTGACGGTTTGCGGCGAGATGGCGGGTGATCCCATCACGGCGATGGCGCTCATCGGGCTCGGCTGCCGCTCGCTTTCGATGTCGGCGTCTGCCATAGGTCCCGTCAAGACGATGGTGCTGTCGATCGACAAGGCGCGTCTCGATGCGCTGTTGCAGGCGTTGCTTGAGGACAGTGGATCAAGCGTGCGCGCTGGTCTGGTGTCCTTTGCCGAGGCCGAGGGCGTCGAACTTTAGTGCTCCGGTTCTGACATTTGCTTCCCCAGGCGGCTTGGCTCGGGGCAAGTGTCGAAACCATGAGGAACACTAGCAACTGTATGACTTTAGTGCAGCGTATGCATCTGACGTTTGGTTCGAGGCCGAGTTGCGAGCGGGTACCAACCGTTAGTTGCGCTGCACTAGGTCCAACCCGCACATCAGAAGGTCGACCGGGCACGCATGGCAGTGCCCGCCCCAACCCGCCGTGAAGGATGAGGCCATGGCTGCCATTCCCCTCGATAAATTGACCCGCCTCGTTGATCGCTGGGAGGATGTTCAAGGTGCGTTGAACGCGGGACCGGCCGCCGCCCAACTCGTCAAGCTGACGAAGGAATTCGCTGAACTCGATCCGGTGGTGAAGGGATTTCGCGCCTACCAGGCCGCCCTGACCGAACGCACGGAACTCGCCGGCCTCTTGTCCGACCCGGCGACGGATCGCGAAATGCGCGACCTTGCCGCCGATGAACTGGCGCTGGCCACGGCCCGCGTCGCGCAGCTCGAACAGGCCCTGAAAATGCTGCTCGTACCGAGGGATTCGGCCGATGATCGTAGTGCCATTCTCGAGGTGCGCGCGGGCACTGGCGGTGACGAGGCAGCGCTTTTTGCCGCGGACCTGTTCCGCATGTATGCCCGCTACGCCGACCTCAAAGGCTGGCGCGCAGAGATCATTTCGGCGTCCGAAAGCGATCTGGGCGGATACAAGGAGATCGTGGCGTCCATCACGGGCACAGGCGTGTTTGCACGCATGAAGTTCGAGATGGGGGTTCACCGCGTGCAGCGCGTGCCGGCGACCGAGGCCCAGGGGCGGATCCATACCTCTGCTGCAACCGTCGCGGTGCTGCCCGAAGCGGAGGAAGTCGACATCGACATCCGCCCCGAAGACATCCGGATCGACACCATGCGGGCCAGCGGGGCCGGCGGCCAGCACGTCAACAAGACCGACAGCGCCGTTCGTATCACGCATCTACCGACGGGCATCATCATCGTCTCGGCAGAGAAGTCTCAGCACCAGAACCGCAAGCTCGCGATGCAGGTGCTGCGGTCACGCCTGTTCGAGGCCGAGCGCGAGCGCACGGCCAGCCATCGAGCCGATGCCCGAAAGGCCCAGGTCGGCTCGGGCGACCGCTCGCAGCGGATCCGAACATACAACTTTCCGCAGGGCCGGGTCACCGATCACCGCATCAACCTGACGCTGCACAAGCTCGACGAGGTGATCAGCGGCACCGCCCTCGACGAACTGATCGATCCGCTCATCACGAGCCACCAGGCCGAACTGCTAGCCGCAATGGACGACAATGCCACAACTTGAGCAACCGCTGCCGACGGCAATCGAATTCGCCCCCCAAGACACGATCGGTGGAGCCGTCGCGGCGACCCAGCGGGCCCTCCAGGCCAGCGGCCTGGCCGACCCCCCGCGCGAAGCCCGCCGTCTCGTGGCCCTGGCATTGTCGGTGCCCGCCATCGAGATCATCTCGGCGCGCGAACGCCCGATTGGTGCGGATGGCGCGACACGCCTCTCGGCAATGCTCGCCCGCCGGGTCGATCGAGAGCCGTTGTCGCGGATCGCCGGGTTTCGCGAGTTCTACGGCCTACCGTTCGAAATTTCGCCAGCCACGCTGGACCCGCGGCCCGACACGGAAACGCTTGTCGAAGCGGCGTTGGAAGTGCTGGCAGCCGAAGGCTTGGATGAGCGCCCGGTCTCGATCCTGGAGATCGGTACGGGCACCGGATGCGTTGCGATCGCCCTTCTCAAGAGCCTGCCTCAGGCCCAGGCGGTCGCGACGGACGTCAGCCAGGAGGCGCTCGAGGTCGCCGCTCGCAACGCCCAACGGCACGGCGTCAGCGACCGGTTCGAGATTGCACGAACGCGCAGTCTCGACAGCATCGCTGGCCATTTCGACCTGTTGGTCTCCAATCCGCCCTATATCCCGGATGGTGATATCGCAGCGCTCGATCCGGAGGTGCGGCGGTTCGATCCGCGCGCGGCGCTGGCGGGTGGAGCGGACGGATTGGATATCTACCGTGAGATCGCTGCGGGTCTCGACCGGGTGGTGGCCAACGGTTGGGCGGTATTCGAGGTCGGTGCCGGCCAGGCCGCGGACGTCGCGAGGCTTTTCGACGGCGGCAAGACACGGCGTCTGCGGATGTGGCAGGATCTCCACGGCCATACACGATGTGTGGCGGTTCGGACACAATCAACCAATCGGCCTTGAAAGCGCTTGGATTCGCGGACCATTGCAGCTAATGTGGAGGAAGATGGTAATGTCGAGGTTCGATCGGCGGGTGCCCAGCAGGTGCGCCATGTCCAAATCGAACGAGAGAGCGAGTAGAGCGCGACCCCGTTACGGGTGGGTCAGCAGCTCCCGGCCAAGACGTTCGCTTGCGGCCGTGTCGCGAAGGCATCGCTTCTTCAGTACGATCAGGCAGTCACCATTGTCACGATGAAACAGCGAGTGATGGGGCGTTGCGCAGGCACGAATGCACCATCAGTTTGAATGTCCTGGAATCGGGCTTGGGGCAGCGCGCTCTTGCTATCCTGCCTGTTCTGGAAATGCAGCCAACATCGGGCGGTCGCGGGGTGCCCGGTGCAAACGGGAAATCGAACTCGTCTGCCAAGCTTACGTGGGCGTTCGATGGCGACAGTTCAGTGCAGCGCAATGAACGTCAGGGATCTGCCGGCAGGCGGACCTTGGGTCAAACGTCAGATGCACAAGCTGCACTAAATCCATAGAGTTGCTGGTGTTACTTGCAGCACCGACACTTTGCGGATCGAGTGCTGCGAAGGGAACCAAGTGTCGAGGCCGGACCACGAGAGTGCATGGCGTCTTCGCCAAGTTGCGGGCCAGCCCGCGACCTTACCACCGCAGGGGGCGGTCGTTGCTTTCCATCAAGCGTCGGAGCGGTCAGAACCATGATCGCACTGCACAGACGAGCGAATTGGGCCAAAGACGGCTACACCGCCGGCCATTGTCTCCAGCGCGCGTGGGCTCCGGTCGATGGCCCGAGAGCGCAGCGCTCCCCGAGCGGCCCGCGCATGTGTGGGCATCAAAAAGGATGAGGCCAGGCTCGCGGGAATACGAAAGCGCGCCGCCCCGCGTGGAGCGATGGCAAGACCGGTCCTGCAGGCGGAAAAAGTGAAGATTTTCGGATACTCGGGTTTGAACGGTATGTTAGCTGAACGAAAGAACGGGAGCCCATGAGGCAGGGACAACAGAATCGTCGCGGTCGCGGTCGCAACAACAATAACAACAACAACAATCGCAAGACGCAGAACCCCTTGACCCGCAGCTTCGAAAGCAATGGGCCAGACGTCAAGATCCGCGGAACACCGGCTCATATCGCTGAAAAGTACATATCGCTGGCGCGCGATGCGCAGTCTTCTGGCGATCCGGTTCTTGCAGAGAATTATCTGCAGCACGCGGAGCACTACAACCGCATCATCATGTCGTTTCGCGAACAGACCCAAGGCGGCGAAAGCGTGGGGGCGAATGGCCGCCCGCGCTCTATCGATGCCTATGGCGACGATTACGGCGACGACGAGGGCGACGATTTTGGCTCGGACATGCCCATCGTTCAGGCGGGAGAGCCGCAGCCGTCGCTGCGCTCGTCCGACAACGGCGAGCGCCATGGCCAAGAGCAGCCACCGGGTCCCCGTCACGAGCGTCAGGACAGGCACGAGAGGCCGGAGCGGCCGCGCCAGGACAATCGTTTCGGCAACGAACCGCGCCAAGGGCGCGACAGGAACGATCGCCCGGAGCGCCAGGATCGTCCTGAGCGCGCGGAGCGACCCGAGCGCTTGGAGCGTTCCGAGCGCGCGGATCGTCCCGAGCGAATTGATCGTCCGGAACGTCCTGTGAATGGCGGCACTCACGCCTTCGAGCCGGAGCGTCCGCACCGCGCACCGGAGCCGCGCGGAGACGTGCCCCGTCGTCGCGAGCGGCCGCGCTTCGGCGAATCCAGCGATCAGCCCGATTTCTTGCGCCGGCCCGTTCGTCGTCCGCGCCGGGACACGCCCGGAGATGAGCCGGCCGCGCCCGCCCTTGATCAGGGTGTGCCGGCAGCGTTCGACGATCCGAAAGACTGAAGTCGATCGAGCGATCGGGGTCGGGGCGACGCCGGGAACCGCAAGGGAACTGCGATGCATCAGGCTCTCGATGCTTGGCGCATCCCGTCAACTCAACTCGACGCGGTCTCCGACAGAGATTTCGCCCGCCGTTGCGACCCGAGCGTAGACCCCGAAGTCGGAATGCCCGAACGCGCTTTGTAGAATTTGCGGAATGGCAGTGTCACGCGCTCCGGTTGCCGGGTCGACATCGGTCGCCGCGCAGCGTTGTGTTCGCGTGAACACGTCGAGCCGGACCGGTCCAATGGTCAGTGATTTGCCGACAAGGCCGAACTCCATCCAGGGCGGCCATCCCGACAGCACGAGATTGGGCCGGAACCGCAACGGGTCGAGTGCCCTCCCAGCGGCGCGCTCGAGCTCGGCGAGCGAACCTCGGCTGACGATGTGGACGCACTTGTCCTTGACGTCCGAGAAGCTGTGACCCGGTGACGAGACGATCCTGGGTGCTCCCCTGAGGCTGCCGTCGAGATAGGCGGCAAGGAACTGCTCGATCATTTGCCGTCCGGTCGCGCCCGCAAGATCGCCGCGTACGACCGGCCGGCCATCGCGAGAGATGGACAGTACTCCCGTCGCCTCGTCGAACGCAGCCTGCAACTGCGCCAGCTTCTGATCTCGCATCAGCATCACGAAGGCAATTTTTGGCAGGTGCTTTGGGGCCGCCGGGTCGAAGCGGCCCGGCCCATTCTCGATGGCCCACGCACGATCCAGTGGAATGGTCTCTCCGGGGGTGAGCTTGGTGCCAAGAAGCGGCTGTGGAGTCATGCCCTTGACCGGATACCGGTAGAGCGCCTCGAGGATTGCGACGGTCATGGAGAGGGGACCTGATCAGAACCGGGTTCGAGAAAGAGCGAAGAACGTGCCCTTTTTGGCCGCCGGCGACAACACTATATCAGGCGTGTCGATCATCGAGCGGTGCCACTGCGGGCCGCCCAGATGTTGATGAGGATAAACCACATCCGGCGGAGCCCCTGTGCCGTCTGGGCGGCGGCCCCGCGCTGAGGAGATGGCAGATGAATTTCGACCGATATACGGATCGCGCCAAAGGCTTCGTCCAGTCTGCGCAGAACCTCGCGCTGCGCGAGGGACACCAGCATTTCACGCCCGAGCACCTGTTGAAAGTGCTGCTCGAGGATCAGGAGGGGCTCGCCAGCGGTCTCATCGACCGCGCCGGCGGCGATGCCGGCACGGCCTTGCGATCGGTGGAGCAAGCGCTCGCCAAGCGCCCCAAAGTGTCGGGCGGGGGCGCAGGGCAGACGTATCTGGCCGCAGATCTCGCCCGCGTGTTCGACACAGCCGAAAAGATCGCGGACAAAGCCGGCGACAGGTTCGTGACCGCCGAGCGCCTGCTCATCGCCCTCGCCATGGAAAAATCCTCCGAAGCCGCAAAAATGCTGGCTGCGGCCGGCGTGACGCCCCAGTCGATCAACGACGCGGTGAACACATTGCGCAAGGGCCGAACGGCCGACACGACCTCGGCGGAAGATGGTTACGACGCCCTGAAGCGGTACGCGCGCGACCTGACGGAAGCCGCGAGTGCCGGCAAGCTCGACCCTGTCATCGGTCGCGATGAAGAGATCCGCCGCACGATTCAGGTCTTGTCGCGCCGCACCAAGAACAACCCCGTGCTGATCGGCGAACCCGGTGTCGGAAAGACGGCGATCGCCGAGGGCCTCGCCCTGCGCATCGTCAAGGGCGACGTGCCCGACAGCCTGCGCGACAAGAAGCTCCTGGCACTCGACATGGGCTCGCTGATCGCCGGCGCGAAGTACCGCGGAGAGTTCGAGGAACGGCTGAAATCGGTCTTGCAGGAGGTGCAGTCCGAGGAAGGCCGGATCGTGCTGTTCATCGACGAGTTGCACACGATTGTCGGTGCGGGCAAGGCTGAAGGTGCCATGGACGCCGGCAACTTACTGAAGCCCGCGCTCGCTCGCGGCGAACTTCACTGCGTCGGCGCGACCACACTCGATGAGTACAGGAAGCATATCGAGAAGGATGCCGCACTGGCACGCCGCTTTCAGCCGGTTTTCATCGCCGAGCCGACCGTCGAGGATACCATTTCGATTCTGCGCGGTTTGAAAGAGAAGTATGAGCTGCATCACGGCGTCCGCATCACCGACAGCGCGCTGGTGGCCGCAGCCACGCTCTCACACCGCTACATCACCGATCGCTTTCTCCCCGACAAGGCGATCGACCTTGTCGACGAGGCGTCCTCCCGCTTGAAAATGGAAATCGACAGCAAGCCCGAGGAACTCGACCGACTGGATCGCGACTTGATCCAGATGAAAATCGAGCGCGAGGCGCTGAAGAGGGAGACCGACCAGGCCTCGAAGGACAGGCTGGTCCGCTTGGAGAAGCAAATCGCCGACCTGGAAGAGCAGAGCCAGGCACTGACGCAGCGCTGGGAGGCGGAGCGCCAAAAGCTCGGCTCGGCGCAGAAGATCAAAGAGGAACTCGAAGCGGCGCGCATCGAGCTCGAACAGGCGCAGCGCCGCGGCGACTACAACCGCGCCGGCGAACTTCAGTACTCGGTCATTCCGGGTCTGGACAAGCAACTCCGCGCCATCGAAGGCACCGAGCAGGACGTCTCCGCCGTGATGGTCGAGGAAGCGGTCACGCCGGACCATATCGCCGGCGTCGTATCGCGCTGGACCGGTGTGCCTGTCGACAAAATGCTGGAAGGCCAGCGCGACCGGCTCCTGAAAATGGAAGACGCCCTCGCCAAGCGGGTCATCGGGCAGCGTGAGGCTGTGGTGGCCGTCTCGACGGCGGTGCGGCGGGCGCGTGCAGGCCTACAGGACCCCAATCGGCCCATTGGCTCCTTCATGTTCCTGGGCCCGACCGGCGTCGGCAAGACCGAGTTGACGAAAGCTTTGGCGAGTTTCCTGTTCGACGATGATCAGGCGATGGTCAGGATCGACATGTCGGAGTTCATGGAGAAGCACTCGGTGTCGCGTCTTATCGGCGCTCCACCGGGCTACGTCGGCTACGAGGAAGGTGGCGTCTTGACGGAAGCGGTTCGCCGCAGGCCCTACCAGGTGGTGCTCTTCGATGAGATCGAGAAGGCGCATCCCGATGTGTTCAACGTGCTCCTTCAGGTGCTCGATGACGGCCGTCTGACCGATGGCCAGGGCCGCACGGTGGACTTCAAGAACACGCTGATCATCATGACATCCAACAGCGGTGCCGATCACCTTGTCGCCTTGGAGGAGGGTCAAGATACGGAAGCCGTGCGCGATCTCGTGTTGGCCGAGGTCAAGATGCGCTTCCGTCCCGAGTTCCTGAACCGTTTGGACGACATCATCCTGTTCCACCGCCTGCGCCGCGATGAAATGGGAGCCATCGTCGACATCCAAATGGCCCGTCTGGGCAAACTTCTCGCCGATCGGAAGATTACGATCGAACTGTCCGACGAGGCCCGCACATGGCTGGCCAACCGCGGCTATGATCCCGCCTACGGTGCCCGCCCCTTGAAGCGGGTCATCCAGAAGAACGTGCAGGACCCACTGGCCGAGCAGATCCTGGCGGGTGGCGTCCGCGACGGCGATACGGTCCGCGTTTCCGTCCGCGATGGCGTGCTGACCATCAACGATTGGCCAGTCAGCGCGACGGCATGACGACGTGCACGTCGGGAAGCCGTCGCCATGAGGGCCTGATCGTCTGAGATGGACGCGTTCGCGCGTCCGTCGACGGCGCGGCTCAGTTTCTCGAACTGGAGATGCAAGCCGTCTATTTGTTTTTCTGCATGACAGGAGCCCGTCGCATCAACTCGTCGAGCCGGGCTTTCTCGCGCTGGAAATCGTTGAGTTCGCGACCATTGAGCTGGCGTTCCTTGGGAACTTGAATGGACATCGGGTCGACGAACCGCGTGTTCACGAGAATCTCGAAATGCAAATGCGGACCAGACGACAGACCGGTCGATCCCACGTAGCCGATGACCTGTCCCTGACGCACCTTGACGCCCTCTTTGACGCCGCGGGCAAAATTCGACAAGTGGGCATAAGCGGTATTGTAGCCGTTGGCGTGCCGGATGCGGATGTAATTGCCGTATTGTCCTTTGCGACCGGCCGTTTCGATGACACCACGGCCAGCCGCGAGAATGGGCGTTCCCGGAGGGGCAGCCCAATCGACGCCGGTGTGCATGCGGCGTCGGTTCAACAAGGGGTGGAAGCGCAAGCCGTAGCCTGAAACCAGCCGCACATCCGACCCGCGCACGGGCTTGCGCATCAAGAACCGCTTCGAGTTGTTGCCGCTGTCATCGAAGAAATCGAGTTCCCGGTCGCCACCCCTGAAGCGATAAAACCGGGACGTCTCGCCCCCGCTCGTGATCTGCGTGTAGAGCAGCTCACCTGGGGGCCCATCGTTGACGTTCTCATCGTTGAAATCGAAAAAGAACTCGATCATGTCGCCTGCTCGGATGCGGCGCCCGAAGTCGAGATCATAGGCGTGCACCTTGAGGATCTGCATGATCGTTTCTGGCGCGATGTTCTGCAGCAGGGCGGCGTAGTAGACGCTAGCGTAGAGGCTCATCTGCAGCGCCTTGCCGCCATCTGAGCCGGTTTCCAGCGAAAGCCCACCTTTGAGTGGCGTGGTGGACGCGACGAATTCGCCCGTATCGGATCGCGACACGGTGACTTTGTGGTCGTGACCCTCACCGTAGACACTGACCGCGATGGGCTCCATGCGGTCCGGCTGCGTCAACGACGGCACAACGGTGATGTGGACTTCGTCGGTCTCGGTGACGGTCGGGTTCGGCATCAGCGCGCGTGCGGCCTCCACCATGGCTTCGGCCAGCCACGTCTCCGCGCCATTGCGCACGATCACGGCGGCGAGCGACTCGCGACCCGACGGTGTGACGACGATGCGCCGCGCGTTCTCCAGGCCGGGGTTCGCATCCTGGCCTTCGATCAC
This sequence comes from Hyphomicrobiaceae bacterium, assembly GCA_033765285.1. Classification (GTDB taxonomy): domain Bacteria; phylum Pseudomonadota; class Alphaproteobacteria; order Rhizobiales; family Hyphomicrobiaceae; genus Filomicrobium. Next base: position 154,448 of record JANRIE010000069.1, read on the forward strand.
CGTCTTGGCGAGGACGGTCGTGTTTGGCGCGGGTTGAGCGGGATCGACGCCATCAGAACCAGCCTCGCCGAGTGTTCCGAACGACGATCCCTGCTCCTCGGCGGCGGGCTTTTCGGCGTCGATGCGGGCGCGCTCGATGATTTCGGCAACCTCACGGTTGTCGAGTTCCTGCTCGTCCTCGCCCGGCAGAATGCCCCCGAGGAGTTCGACGACTTTGACCTGGACGTCGTTGCGCTGCTGCAGCCCGGACGTCGATTGCTCGCCTTGCGCGATCGGCACGGTGTCGGCGTAGAGCTTGAAGGGATTGAATGGCGGAATGACGTCGGCATAGGAATCTGGCACCGGGGCGAGCCGCGCCACAACACGCAGATAGGGTTTTGCATAGATATAGACGCGACCGTTACGCCGCTGCCGGAGACTGTCGTGAATAACGAACCGCGTCGAGACGGCTCCGGTCGAGAGCGCCAGCTTGTCGGTTTTGGGGACCGACCAGTTCAAACCGTCCGAGCGCCGCATTTGCGGAAGGATGGGAGGGGCCAGTGCGCCGTCCTGAAGCCGACGAATCGCCGGCATCAGCCCCTCGCCCTCCTCTTCCGTGTCCGTCGAGCCAGCGATAACCGCAAAAATCGCGACGGCACCAACCGCGCCGGCAAGGCAGGTGCTGACCAGCCAGCGAAACCGTTCACCCTTGCGGGTGTCGGTCCGGTCACTATCGAACATATTGCGCAGGCCGTCGCGCGCGCGTCCCCGCGAGATCTGGGGCAAGCCGCGCGGGCGCTCCGCGCGCGGCTGCGCCCGCTTGAACGTTCCTGCCGGATAGCGCCGCCTGTCGACCAACGTACCCCCGCCCCCTCAACTCGACCCGTAAAGCCTTGCCTCGCGCGTCGTTCGTTATGCGGCCCCGGCTCCGCGCGACCAAGCCGAATGCAACCGTGTGGCGGTGATCCGTCAGGAAACGGGCAGTCTCAAGGCAAACGGCGCGGGATCTGAGGGGATCGGTTCATCGTCCCTGTGCGACCGGCGACCGCGGCGACCCTGCAGGAAGAGCCGTCGCGCCCATTCGGTGCGAACAGGGCCGAGAGAAAGGTGGGCCCGGGACGCTGGAGCCGCCGTTTGGCACCGTCACAGCACTGGCACAAAGCCTGGTATTGCCTGCTGCCAACCCACGAAGGGGGCTGTGGAAAACTAAAAGTCACCATAAAAGCCATGACGAATCAGTGACATGCTGCCGCTTCAGCCGGCGGGCTCAAGAAATTTCGGATTGGGTGTTGACACTGCCGGGGGAATGTATATTTTCAATCTCGTTGCGAGGCACTGGCTGCTTCGCCGCCCTTGAAGGGCATCGCTCTCTCTATCAGCTTCGAAAGCTTGGCTGGCTCCGCCAGACAGGCTTCGCTGTTTCGGTAGCCCGGTTTTCGGACCGGGGGAGGATGCGTCGTCCTTCCGCTCTTTGACAAGTTGATCTGAAGGAAGAGAAACGCAGGCGGCGGATCCTGGCTGATCCTGCGGACCGCAAGGTCCAATGGGTCGTACCAGCTGTCTGGTCAATCTGCGTTTCCAAACCATCACCACGATGCGCAGCCCAGGTTCGCCTGGGGTGTGGGGTGCAAGCCCCGCATGATGCGCGTCGATGTGAAGGTGCCCGTTACGCAGAAATCTTGGATTAACCTCCAAGCCAAAACCAGTATCAAGCTTCTTCAACATGAGAGTTTGATCCTGGCTCAGAACGAACGCTGGCGGCAGGCCTAACACATGCAAGTCGAACGCCCCGCAAGGGGAGTGGCAGACGGGTGAGTAACACGTGGGAACCTACCCTTTGGTACGGAATAACTCGGGGAAACTCGTGCTAATACCGTATACGCCCGAGAGGGGAAAGATTTATCGCCGAAGGATGGGCCCGCGTCGGATTAGCTAGTTGGTGAGGTAACGGCTCACCAAGGCGACGATCCGTAGCTGGTCTGAGAGGATGATCAGCCACACTGGGACTGAGACACGGCCCAGACTCCTACGGGAGGCAGCAGTGGGGAATA
>JANRIE010000063.1:0-1537 GCA_033765285.1 Hyphomicrobiaceae bacterium
TGTCGGACGGACCCCCCTGTAATGGTCGCGATTGTGCCGCGTCCATATCTCGGCACATCCCGACGACGGATGGTTTGCCGCAAAATCCACCCATTATCGCGGAGATTCGGAATGACGACCCCTGAACACAAGCTGAACGCCGACATGAAGCCGGTTACGGGCGGATGCTGTGCAGCCCATGGCACCGACGATCTTGACGTCACGCGAGCCGAAGCGGCATCACCAAGCAAGCATATTGAACATGCAATGGTGTCGGCGGCAGACGCCCCCGCCGACAAGCCGAAGGCGCGACATGGCTCAGGATGCTGCTGCTCCTGACGGATTGCCGCTGCGGCGCGCGAGGACATCATGCGCGCCGCAGCCGATATCAGCCAGCGAGGGACGACCTGCAATGACAACCACCGCAACACTCGACTTCAGCGCCTCGGCGGACCGGCTGGGACATCTCGGGATCGAAAAGCAGCTTGCGTCGCTGCCCGGTGTGCTGTCGGCCACGGCCAATCCGGCCGGGCTGTCGGTCACTGTCACCTACGATGAAAAGAGCCGGACCAGCCTCGAAACCCTGCGCCGGGAGATCGAAAACTGCGGCTACCACTGCGCGGGCGAGGTGCTGCCAAAGCACGTCTGCGCCGAACACGGCGACCACGTCGACAAGGCCGCGGCAGGTTCGGCCCATGCCGGGCATGACATGGCCAAGGCCGTCCCGGCGGCCGGGGACACGGCTTCGGCCCATGCCGGACACGACATGGCCTCGATGCCCGGAATGACGAAATCACCCACGGCCCGCGACGAGATGGCGCATGAGATGGGCCACGGGTCGGGCGACATGCAGTCGATGGTGCGCGACATGCGCAACCGGTTCCTCGTGGCGCTGGTCTTCACCATCCCGATCTTTGTCTATTCTCCGATGGGCGGCATGTTCACCCCCCCCGCCCCGCCCTTCGGCCTGCGGCTTGACCAATGGCTGTTCATCCTAGCAACCATTGCCGTCATCTGGCCGGTCTGGCCCTTCGTCGTCGCCTCCGTGCGGGCGCTGCGGAACGGCATCCTGAACATGGCGGTGCTGGTCGTCCTGTCGGTCGGCACCGGCTATGCCTTCAGCGTTGGCTCAACCTTCTTCTTCCCCGGCGTGCAGTTCTACGAGGCGGTCGCCGTCCTTCTGGTGTTCATTCTTCTCGGCCACTGGCTGGAGATGCGCGCCCGCGCCGGGGCCTCCGAGGCGATCCGCGCGCTTCTCGATCTTGCCCCGCCGATGGCCACGGTGATCCGCGACGGCCGCGAGGTCGAAGTGCCGACCGCCGAGGTGCTGAAGGGCGAGACAGTGGTGATCCGCCCCGGCAACAAGATCCCCGTCGACGGCGAAGTGACCGAAGGCACGTCGCTGGTCGACGAATCCATGCTGACCGGCGAATCGATGCCGGTGCAGAAGGCCGTCGGCAGCATGGTGATCGGGGCCACGATCAACAAGTCGGGCACCTTCCGCTACACCGCCACCAAGGTCGGGGCCGACACCGCGCTGGCCCAGATCGTCAAGCTG
>JANRIE010000070.1:0-85579 GCA_033765285.1 Hyphomicrobiaceae bacterium
GGGCGGCTGGCGCGCTTCCGCACCGGAAGCGGATCGGTTCATCGTGCCTCGCGGTCACGGATTGGGGCGGCCGTCAGGTCGCGCCGCGCCATGCGTGGTAGCAGGCGACGAGGGGGGCGGCAACAGACGTCGTTACGGGCACTTCCGGCGCTGAGCCGGCCCTCACGCCGAGCGGCGCAGCAGGTAGGACTGCCCGCCGTCGGTCGTGTCGACATGGCCAAGGCGGGCGAGGGCTTCGATCACGAGCGTCACGCGGCGCACGTTCTGCCGGCCGCCCTTGAAGCGCCGCGCGACCTCGGTCGGTGTCATGGGCCGGGCGGCGGCGAGGAGTTCCGCGCTAATCACCGTCAGTAAGGACTCCAAGAGCAATCCTGGCCGAATCGGCTGCCCTCGAGTACAAGCAATCATGCCGATCTCCGGACCCGACATACTGGTTCGCACCCTCTCGACGCCGCATGTCACGGACAAGCACGGCACCGCGTGGAGCTATCACAGCCGCAGCGACCATCACTCGAAGGTGGCCTGCTGGGGAATCGTGTTCGACTTCCTGCAGGCGTCGGCACTCTTCCGCAGGCACGTCGGCGAGGCCCGGGTCGGGTTCGGCATCAACCACGAGATGCGCGACTTCCAGCACGACCGGAAAAAGGACCTCGACCTCGTCATCTGCCAACCGGGTAGCGGGATCAGGACAGGCCGGACGCTCGTGGACCTTGCTATTCATTACGGTATCGACCTGACCAGGGACGAAACGAAGGTGCTCGCGGATTTGCCGCCGTTGTTAGACTTGCCGGTCGGCAACGTGCTGATGGCGCTCGAAGCCAAGGCCTGCATGACAGCCCATCAACGGGCTCTGCCACGCCTCTACGACGAGCTGAACTCTAGCCACCTGACCGTTCACGGTGCGCACGACTCTGCCATCGCGGCCGGGCTCGTCATGATCAACATCGCCGACCGCTTCCTCAGCTCGGACCTCAACAAAGCCAACCGAGCTACAGCACCGCAGTGGAGCACGCATCCGCAGCCGAAATCGGTCGACATCACGCTGGCGAAGGTCAAGCAACTTCCACGCCGATCCGCGACCGGAGTTGCCGGTTACGATGCCCTCGGTATCGTGGTCGTCGATTGCGTCAACGACGGCAGCCCCGTGCGACTGCACACCAAGGCACCCGCCCCTCAGCCCCAGGACAATTATCACTACGCGACGCTGATCAACCGGCTTCAAGTCCTCTACGACACGCGCTTCGCACAGATTTGAGCTAACCGCGACCGTAGTCTAGCCTCGTCGGCGACCTCACACTCCCACACGAGCACCACACGATAGCCCGCCGCTCGCAGTTGGCGGATTTTTGCTGCGTCACGGCGCCGGTTGGCGCGGAATTTCTCCGTCCAGAATGCTTTGTTGCGCGTCGGCACGGTCGCGCGCATGCATCCTGTGTGATGGTGCCAGTAGCAGCCATTGACGAAAATCGCCCAACGCCCCTTTTTGTTGGCGAGGTCCGGCGAGCCCGGTAGAGAGCACACGTTTCGTCGATAGGACAGCCCCAGCGAGTGGCACACCTTGGCGACGACCAACTCGGCCGGCGTTCCCGACTGCCGCACACGCTTCATCAGTGCGCTGCGAACCGGATCGGTCGGCAAATGCCCCACCGCTCACTCCGCCGCGATGAGCGCCGGCACTTTCGACTTGCGGGCCTTGGGCTTGACGAACCGCAAGGTGGACGTTTCCGCCGCCCTCATGTACTCGAGGTGGGCACGTACTGCGTCGAGGAAGCCCGGGACGAAGCGGAGACTGGATGCTTCGGCGCGTGACAAGAACCCGGCGGTGCCACGCACCGACAGGGGCGTTCCAGGGTGCCGCAAGAACTCGTGCAGCGGCTCGCGCTTGCGATATGCCGGGAAATCGCTGATCTCGACGGCATGCCGTGCCGTGCCGTCGTACCGTGCGGCGCGCGGGAACGAGCGCTGCTTGATCGGCCAATGGCGATCGCGCTCGATCGCATACGAGCCCGGCTTCCTCAGGCGCTTGCCCAACCAAGCCGCGACCGGAACGGAGACAGAGTTTCCGACGAGCGACCATCTGTAACGTTCCGGCGCACTCGCCGTCCAATCTGCTGGAAAGCCTTGCAGTCGCTCGGCATCCCGAATGTCCGGCTTTATCACGCGGCCGTCGGGCATCAGGATCGCGGGCGGCGAGGGGATGCCCACCGTCGAGCCGTTCTTGAGCGTTGGCACGGCGTTGGGCGCCCAGCCGAGCCCCCTCGTGCCTTCGGTCCAATAGAAGCCGTGAGCATGAACGTCGAGGCTGGTCTTGATCGGTTTCGGCCATGCCTCGTCGACGAACAGTACGGTTGAGGGATCGAGGTCGCAACGGCTCGCCACGAAGAACACGCGCTCGCGGCGCTGCGGCAGGAACGCGAGCGAATTCACGATCCGGTAGGCCCACCGATACCCACGCTCCTCGAACGCCTTGGTCAGCCGATCCATGGCTGCGCCCTGATCGAGCGACAGCATGAACGATACGTTCTCCAACACGACGACCGGTACCTTCCGTTGATCCAACAATCGGAAGACGTGGTCGACGAGCCCGGATCGACGACCGCCGATGCCGGCAGTCATGCCAGCCTGCGACAGGTCTTGGCATGGAAACCCCGCCGTCAGCAGTTCCGTCTTAGCCGGAAGGGACTTGAGTGAGGAGACATCGGGGTAGTTGGCCACGAGCGGAAATTGCGCGCCGAGCACCGCCACCGCCGGATCCCAGATTTCACAAGTCAGTATTGTCTCGTGGCCGGCTTCATGGAGACCCTTCTCCATTCCGCCGATGCCCGCGAAGAGGGCAGCAATGCGCATGTGATTCGATCCCGTGTTCAGAGCTCAGACTACCGGAATCGGGGACCGAACAAAAGCTGAACTTGTCGGGCAGTCACAGGTTCGACGAAGCGGTGGTCGCAGCGGTAGTCAGTTGCTTCGACTGCCGTCTAATGCGCATAACGAGCCACCGCTCAAACGGTTTGCATGGCCCCAACTCCCATGCCAGGCCGCCTCGCATCGGCTAAATGTCATCGCACGCGAGATGAGGAGCAAACCGAGGGAAACCTAAAAATCTGCGCACGCTTCTATAGAAAAAACAGTGAGTTAGTTGATTTGGTGGAGCCGAGGGGAATCGAACCCTAGAACTGGGGCCTGCCCCAGTTCGAACAGATGAGGTCAGGCGTTCGTTCAAAATACCTTGGATTGTTGGTGGAGCCGAGGGGAATCGAACCCCTGACCTCCTGGGTGCGATCCAGGCGCTCTCCCATCTGAGCTACGGCCCCGAGCATGCTCATTTTTCCCGGTTTACGGCCTGGCTGTTCAGCCTGTCAAGCCAGCCGCAACGTCACCCAGGCCGGCCCAACTGCGTTGTGCTTGCCCCGGCTCCCGGGCATCGCTACACCGTCGCAACAGGCAGACGCAGAGACCAGGGGCAGAATGACGAACCTCATCGTCCTTATCCTAGAACTCGTTCACTACGTGATCGGGCTCTACTTCATCGTCATCATCGCCACGGTGATCATGAGTTGGCTGATGAGCTTCGGCGTGGTCAATCCCTACAATCCCACGGTGCGGGCGATCTACGATGCCCTGCAACGGCTGACAGAGCCGCTGCTCAGGCCCATCCGACGCATGTTGCCGGACCTTGGTGCCATCGACATTTCACCGATCGTCCTCATGCTCGCCTGCACGTTTGCCCAAGGGGTGATCGCGCGCGTTCTGATCCCGGCTGTACTTGGGGCCTGACCGCGATGGCGGCAGCGGCACCTGGGCTATGGCGCTGCACATCGCCGGCGATCCAGCGACGCTCTATTCGCGACTGGCGACCCTGCGGCAAAACCTCGTAGCGCAGTGCGCGCTGCATCGGCTAATGAGTTAGCTTCGTATTCTACGAAAGTTGGGCGGTGCATTGACGTGCCTTCCGTCAGCCCTCTGGGCAGCCGGTTGGAAGCGGATGTGTGTCGTAATCAAGTCGGGTCTGCTGCGTGGCGGTGCGTCCGCATCGCCACTGCCAAATCGTCGAGACGGGAGGAATAAAAAAGAATGTCGAGCCCACGCATCATCGACGGCAAGGCCGTCGCTGCCGAGGTCCGCGCCGATGTCGCCGCCAAGGTTGCCGCCATGAAGGCCGCGCATGGCTTCGTGCCTGGTCTGGCGGTCGTCCTTGTCGGCGAAGACCCGGCCAGCAAAGTCTACGTCAAGAACAAGTCGCAGCAGACCGTCGAAGTTGGCATGAAGTCGGTCGAGCACAAGCTGTCGGCGGAGACGAGCGAGGCCGAACTGCTCGCCATCGTGCAAAGCCTGAACAACGATCCTTCCGTGCACGGCATCCTGGTCCAGTTGCCTTTGCCCAAGCACGTCAACGCCGAAAAAGTGCTGAACACGATCGCACCGGAAAAGGACGTCGACGGCTTCCACCCCGTCAACGTTGGCCGGCTATGGATCGGCGAACGGGCGCTTGCCCCGTGCACGCCGACGGGATCGGTGATCCTCGCGAAATCGGTCGGCGAGAGCCTGTCGGGCATGAACGCCGTCATCGTCGGGCGTTCCAACATCGTCGGCAAGCCGATGGCTGCTCTCCTGCTGCGCGAGAACTGCACCGTTACGATTGCCCATTCGCGCACGCGCAACGTGCATCAGGTGGTGAAGGGGGCCGATCTCATCGTCGCTGCGGTCGGAATTCCGGAGTTCGTGCGTGGTGATTGGGTCAAGCCGGGTGCCATCGTCATCGACGTCGGCATCAACCGCGTACAGGGCCCAGACGGCAAAGGCAGGCTCGTAGGCGACGTCGCCTACGCAGAGGCCGCAAAGGTCGCCGGTGCCATCACGCCCGTGCCCGGCGGCGTCGGCCCGATGACCATCGCCTGCTTGCTGCGCAATACGCTGCAAGCCGCCGAGATGATCCACGGCCTGCCGTCGACGGTGTAACTTTCAAGGATATGGTCTGCCGGGGGGCGCTGAAAGCCGCCCCCTGCGCGCCTGCTCGCACGGTTTGTCGGCCATGCCCTGCGTTACCGTAACGAGCCGCTCAAAACAGGTCCTCAATAACCCGTCCGACCGCCACCCGGCACGCCGGACCTGCCGACACCGCCGTCGCCAGACAATCCTCCCGCCGCGAGCCGACCAGCCGGGGCCCCGGCGGCTTCGGCGCGGTCAATCACCATGCCGCCCGCGCGCTGGACCTCGAGGACGGCGAGGCCGCGATGCGACAGCCCATTGGCGTCCAGGCGGACCGGCCCATCGACACCGACAAAACCGGCGGGATTGGTCAAGGCCTGCGTCGTGAAGCGGCTGCCCTGCTGTCCGGTGCCGGCTGCCCCGGTGGAGGCAATGCGGATGGTCATCGACACGGCATCATAGGCTTGCGTGGCGATACGTGGCGGGGCCTGGCCGAACGTCTTGGCGAAGCGACCCGAGAAATCCTGCCAGCCGGCGGGGTCGGCGCTCGGATACCAGCCGCCGATCAGCACATCGTTGCGGCCGATGTTGGGGAAGTCCCATGCGCCCGTACCCAGCAACTGCACCTGCCGCGTGTCGATGCCGGCATAGGCGATCATCGGCCCGATGCTGGGCAGCGTGTCTTCGCCCGCAGGCAAGAAAAACGCATCGACCGGCGAACCCAGCGTCGCTGTCTCCTTGATGATGTCCAAAATGCGCTGCGCGGGCTCCAGCAACGCGTTGGTGCCCGGCTGATAGGTCTCGAGCGCGATGACCGCGCCGCCGCCCCGCGCCACTGCCGCGCGAAACGCCTGTTCGACCTCGACGCCGTAGCCGTCGGCGGGGATCAGCGCGACAAACCGGCGCTTGCCACGGGAAATCGCGAACGAGACGATCCGCTCGACCTCGGCCTCGGGCATGTAGCTCATGAGGTAGACACCATTGCCAGCGACCTTGCGGTCGTTGGAGAACGCGACGACGGGAACGTTGGCTTGGCGGGCGGGCCCTGCCGCTCCGGCCACTGCAGCCGAGAACAGCGGGCCGACGATGATTTCGGCACCTTCGGCGATGGCGGCTGTTGCGGCCGCGGCGGCTCCTTCCGAGGTGCCGCGCGTATCCTTCGTCATCAACTGGACGTCGGGTCGGTCCAACTCGAAAAGTGCCATTTCTCCGGCCTGTTTCATCCCTTTGGCGATGATCGCGGTCGGGCCCATGCCGGCAAACGGCAACAGCATGGCGATCTTGACCGGCCGCTTCTGGACCGGGGCGGTCTGGGCGAGGGTCGTGGATGCGCCGCCACCGGCGACGCTCCGCGCGGTGCCCCCTGGCGCGGCCTGCTCCAGGTTCTGTGCGCAGCCAGAAACGAGACCCACTGCCAACAGCAGCGGGAGGCGCGGCCACCGAGACGCTGTGCGGGTCGAATTTGGCAACGCAGTCGATTGCGGGCGGGAGATCACGGTCATCGGCCCTGGCTCAGCAAGGTGAATTTGGACGTCACGGAGCGATGGCCTGCCGGTTGGACCAACCGACCCGCCGCCAATCCGTCCCGGCATAACTCCCCTTGTCGGTCCCGAGAAGCGAATTGATGGCGCGCGATGGGGAAAAAACGCTGGCCGTTGCGACATTTTCTGCGCGACATACCTCGGATGGCCCAGCACAACCCGCCGCGGGGCGGTGGGTCTGCGTGCAACACCAGCCGGATGAGCCGTGCTGATAGGCATCCAGAGGACTAATCGTGCCGCGTTCGCCACGTCGTTCGACACTACCGAGGAAAGACCCGGGCGTTCCCCTCAGCGCCAGTCAACGGCCGTCCGCCGAGATCCTCGCCCGCCTTGCCCCCGCAGTAACGGCCGAACTCGCGCGTGCCTTGGACCGCGCCGAAAGCCATTGTCTCAGCCTCGTCGCCACACCGATCGGAAATCTGGCCGACATGTCACTCAGGGCCATCGCAACGCTGGCCACCGCCGATATCGTCTATGCCGAAGACACGCGCCACAGCGCGACATTGTTCGCCCACTATGGCTTGCGCCCGACCGTCAGACCCTACCACGAGCACAATGCCGAGAAGGAACGGCCGGCGATCCTTGCCGCGCTGGATGAGGGCAAATCCGTCGCGCTCATTTCCGACGCGGGAACGCCGCTCGTCTCCGACCCAGGCTACAAACTGGTGCGCGACTGTCTTGCTGCGGGGCATCGCGTGACGGCCATCCCGGGCGCTTCTGCGACCCTGGCCGCGCTGGTATCCTCTGGACTGCCGTCCGATGCGTTCGCATTCGCCGGCTTCCTGCCGGCGCGCTCGCAGGCGCGGCGAACGCGGATTGCCGAGCTGGCCGCTATTCCAGCGACCCTCATCGTGTTCGAAACGGCAAACCGGATCGCCAAGGCGCTCGCCGATCTGGGCCAGGTTTTGGGCGAGCGGTCCGCCGTAGTTGCTCGCGAACTGACCAAGCTCAACGAAGAGATCGCGCGCGGCAGCCTCACCGAATTGGCGGCTGGCTTTGCAGCAAGGAGCGATCTCAAGGGCGAGATCGTGATCGTCGTCGGTCCGCCGGAACCACGCGAGGCAACCGACGAGCAGGTGGTGGATGCGCTCAGGGCGGCGCGGGTGCACCAATCGCTGCGCGACGCCACGCGCAGCGTTGCCGAAGCGCTGGGCGTGGCAAAAAGCCGGGTCTACGATCTGGCGCTCGATCTCGACGACCCGTCCGGCGTCAATGCCGATGCGGCAAACTCCGATGACTGAGGCGGCCCCTGCAGGTTCGGCAGCCCGCCGGCGCAGGTATCACCGGGGATACCGCGCCGAGTGGATCGCGGCCGCTTTCCTGACGCTCAAGGGTTTCAGGGTCATCGGACGGCGCGTGCAGACGCCGCTCGGCGAGATCGACCTCATTGCCGTTCGAGGCAGCCGCATCGCGTTCGTGGAGGTCAAGGCGCGGGGCGATCGCGCGGAGGCGGAGGCCGCGCTGCGCCCAAGCCAGGGGCGGCGGATGCGTTTGGCCGCCGAATACTGGCTCGGCCACCGCCCGCGCTATCGCGCACACGAGCGCGGTTTCGATGCCGTGCTGGTGCTGCGAGGCATTTGGCCATGCCATCTGAAGAACAGGATGTAGCGCGGAGCGGGGCGGCTTGTTCTATTTATGTTCTTGAATGTGACCCAGGTGAGTGCTAGGTTCAGGTCGTTGCCGCAGGCGCAGATTACGCGCGATGCGTGGCGGTCGATTTGAACCCGCGTCAGTCAGGGGGCGTCATGTATGCGCAGATCTCGACGCTTGCCTTTGTCGGCATAGAGGCGCGCGCGGTCGAAGTGCAGGTTCGGATCACGCCGGGCAGTACGGCCTTCACAATCGTCGGGCTGCCGGACAAGGCCGTCGCCGAGAGCCGTGAACGGGTGCGCAACGCGTTGCATGCCGTCGGCCTGGGCTTGCCTTACAGGCATTTGACGGTCAATCTTGCGCCAGCAGATCTGCCCAAGGAAGGAAGCCACTTCGACCTGCCGATCGTGCTCGCCCTGATGGCCGCGATGGGGGCGATATCCCCGGATACGCTGTCACACTATGCGGCGGTCGGTGAACTGGCACTCGACGGGTCGATCCGTGCGGTTCCTGGTGCCCTGCCGGCTGCGATGGGGGCCAATGCGTTGGGCAAAGGGCTGATCTGCCCTGCGGCCTGCGGTGCCGAGGCGGCATGGGCGGGAGAAGACCTCGATATCCTCGCACCGGCGCACCTTCTCGCGCTCGTGAACCACTTCAAAGGCTTGCAGACCCTGACACGGCCCAAACCCAACGCGGCGGGCAGCACCGGCCCGTTGCCCGACCTCATCGACGTGAAGGGGCAGGAAAGTGCCAAGCGCGCGCTGGAGGTGGCGGCGGCCGGTGGGCACAATCTCCTGATGGTCGGACCGCCTGGGTCCGGCAAGTCGATGCTAGCGGCGCGATTGCCGTCGATCCTGCCGCCGCTGGAGCCCGAGGAGATGCTGGAGGTCTCCATGGTCCACAGCCTGGCGGGTGCGCTCATGGGCGGAAAAATCGCCACAGAGCGGCCGTTTCGCGCGCCGCACCACTCCGCCAGCATGGCCGCTCTCGTCGGCGGCGGATCGCGGCCCATGCCAGGCGAGGTGAGCCTTGCGCACCTTGGTGTTCTGTTCCTCGATGAGTTGCCTGAGTTTTCGCCGCAGGTGCTCGACAGTCTGCGCCAGCCGATCGAGACGGGGGAGACCGTGATCGCGCGCGCCAACCACCGCATTGCCTACCCGTCGCGGATACAGCTCGTGGCGGCCATGAACCCATGCAAATGCGGCAGCGGCACCGGGGAATCCTGCAAGAGGGGGCCGCGCTGCCAGTCCGATTACCAGGGGCGGATATCGGGCCCGCTGCTCGACCGCTTCGACCTGCACATCGAGGTCCCAGCCGTTTCGGCCGCCGATCTCGTGCTGGCGCCGCCACGGGAAGGCAGCCGCGACGTGCGCGCCAGGGTCATGGCGGCCCGCGCCATGCAGAAGGCGCGCCTCGAGAGCGTCGGCGTGCAGCGTACGCCGCGTGTGCCCGGATCGCCCGCCGCCCTGGCGGTCCGCACCAATGCAGACCTATCGGGCCAACTTCTGGAGCAGCTTGCGATGCCCGATGCGGCGGGGCTCGTGCTGCTGCAAAGCGCCGCCGAGAACCTGAAGCTGTCCGCCCGCGGCTTCCATCGCACGTTGAAGGTCGCACGCACGCTGGCTGATCTCGACGGCCGTGCGAGCATCGAGCGCCTGCACGTTGCCGAGGCGTTGTCATACCGAGGCGAGAGCCTGCGACAGCGGGCGGCTGCCTGATGTCGGGGCGAGCAAAGCCCTGCGGCGTCGGGGAAACCGAAAGGCGTCCCAGAGCACCATGCCGCCTGGAGACGCGGCCGTCGTATACGGACGTGCGCCCGAAGACATGGTCAGCAAGGTCCGGCGTGTCCCGAATGAAGTTCCAAGCTGCCGCGCCAGCGGATATGGTCAAGGGCTGCTGTGCTGGCGCAAAGGTCCATGCTCGAAATCATCCTCCTCATCTCGCCGGTCTTTTCGCTGATTGCACTCGGTACGCTCGCGGGCCGTCTTGGCTGGCTGTCGGATGCCGCCGAAAAGGGTATCGGGGAATTCGCGTTCACGCTGGCCATCCCGGCGCTCCTCTGCAAAACCATCGCGACGGCCGATTTTGCCGGGTTGTCCGTCACCGGTATCTGGGCGAGCTTTTATGCCGGTGCCGCGGTTACCTGGCTTGCCGCTACCTTGCTGACCCAGTGGCCGCTGGGCCGGCCGGCCGCCGATGCACCGGCCATCGCCATCTCGTCGGCGTTCGGCAACAGCGTCATGCTGGGCATTCCGATCGCGATCATGACCTACGGCCAAGCCGCCACGCCGACCATTGCGCTGGTGCTGTCGATCCATGCCGCAGTGCTATGGCTCACAGCGACGCTCCACGCGAGGCTGGTCGGGGGAGCCGATCCCGGCGAGCAGGGGGGAGGATTCGCCCTTCTGGCGCGCGAACTGGGTACCAATCCCATCATTATCGGCATCCTGGCCGGAGGGGCCTGGAGACTGACCGGGTTGGCGATGCCAAAGCCTGTGCTCGACGTGCTCGGGCTGCTCGCTCAGGCGGGCGTGCCTGCGGCTCTCATCGCATTGGGGCTGTCGCTGACCCGCTTCAAGATCGCCGGACAAATCCCGACGTTGACGGTGATCACAGCGCTGAAGCTTGGGCTGATGCCAGCGGTTGCTTTCATGATGGCCTTCCACGTGATGGCACTGCCTCCGGTGCCCGCGGGTGTCGTCGTAATCCTCGCGGCAGTGCCGACCGGAGCGAACGCCTACATCTTCGCACAACGCAACGGCCGTGCGGCGAACTCGGCGTCGGGTGCCGTCGCGTTGGGAACACTCGTCTCGATCGCGACGATCTCGATCCTGCTCGTCATGATGCGGCCCTAGGCGCTGCATTCCTGACGGTCGCAGGTCCGATGCGTGCTTCACTCGGCGCAGTGGAGAACGCGAGAGGCCCTTGCGAGCTTCTGAATTTGTTCTTCGAAACGACTCTGCGCCTGCTTGTCTTTGAGGGTTTCGCCATCGTCGTACGCGTCCGCTGCGCGCGGCAGGGCAAACTGTTCGGGAAGCACGAGGGCACCCAGACCGATTTCCAGCACAGTGCGAACCGCAACGAGCCCGCGCAGCCCGCCCATCCCGCCCGGCGAGGCCGAAGCCAGCGCAAACACGCGCGTCTTGAAGACGTGATTGGTCGCTTCGCCCTCGTCGCGTACACGACTGACCCAGTCGAGCGTGTTCTTCAGCAGGGGCGTGATCGAGCTGTTGTATTCCGGACAGCAGATCAGCACGCCGACATGCAATTCCATCAGCGCTTTCAGCTTGCGTGCGTTGTCCGGCGGGCCTTCGGCGGTCTCCAGATCGCCGTCGTACAGTGGCATTGGATAGTCGCCGAGATCGGCAAAGGTCGCGGGTATATCGTTGGCGTTGGCAATCGCCGCGCCGAGGCGCGCCAGCCGCTTGTTGTGCGAGGCCGCACGGGCGGACCCCGCGATGAACAAAAGCCGTGTCGTCATGTGTCTGTCTTGCCTCCGCCGTTCGTGCCCAGTCCGACACTGTCAATGGTGCGTAGTCGCACGCCGATCGCCCACGGCGTCAGCGGTTGCCGGGAAGTGACCCGAGATAGGCGATCACTGCGGCACGCTGGTCGGGTTGTGGAAGGCCGACGTGTCGCATACGGATGTCGGGCGTGTCGAATGTGGTCGCCGCCAGCCAGCCGTCCAACGCCTGTGGTGTCCAGGCAATCCCCAGGTTCTGGATATTGGGCGAGAACGTGTAGCCCGGTGCGCTGCCGGCCTTCCGCCCGAACACTCCGACGAGCGGCGCTGCCAGTGACGTCACACCCGGCTCGATGCCATGGCAGTTGGCGCAGCGTTGTCGCACCAGCAACTCGCCGAATGCCAACTGGTCCATCGGCGGCAACTGCGGTTCCTCGCTCGCCGGCGCGACGATGTGTGGGACCCGAGCTTTCGCGTCTTCCGAGATCGCGGAGGCAGGTGCCACAGCCATTGCGACAACGGCCAACCCGGCCGGGACTAGTGTTCGCCACAACTGCATTGGGACCTCTTTCCTGCTGACACCATCTCGCCGAGCGCGACAACCGCCGAGACCTCCGAACTGCTGGAAATAACGCAACGGACCGCTGATCCGATCTGCCCAAGGGACCCATGGCTCATGCTAGGCACTCATGTCCGGCTCCGGTCCTCAACGGGCCGGCTTTTGCTGCGCGTTCGGTCGTCAGCCTCACGTTCTGGTGCCGCTGTCGTCGACGTCGCGCACATCGGCCGCAACCGTCGGTGCCAGCCGCATCAAGGCGGGGCCACGCTCCACCCCATCAAACAACCGGCACGGTCATGCCGTGAGCCGTCATGGCGTGGCGAGTGCCTTCAGCGCCTCGTTGAAGCCAGACAGTGAGATGGGAATACCAATGCCGGCCTCCTCGGTCTGAAAAATGATGAAAATCGCCTGCTTGCCAGCCTGGAGCTGCTTGACCAGCGTTTCCTCGACGGTCACCTGCGCGTAACAGGCAAAGGTGTGACAGCGCAGAAATGGCGCGTTACCCACGTCGGCCCCGTCGATCTTCAGCCCGAGACCGGGTGGCAGAAGCACGCCGAGCGGTGCGAAAACGCGGAGGACCTGCGTACCGTTCGAGAAGCGCTGGAAGTAGATCGTCAAGCCGACGTTGTTGCGGTCCTCCGCCGAGACGCTTTGGACGATCGCGCAGACTTCGGCCGCAGCACCCGGTGGCGGCGGCTTGCAGACGATCTGCCAGTCACCGTGCTGAGACCTGACACGCCCATCGCCCGGTTGACCCTGGGGTGCTGCGGCTTGTTGCGCTCCGGCGGGATGCGCGAGGCCCGCGAGCAGCAGGTAGAGAGCAAGAACCAGCGCTCCACCCGCCCCTCTACCAGGCGGGCTGATGGTCCGGCCGGCGCGTGGCGCCGACACGTCGGTATGGAATTCGTGTTGCACGTATGCCTCCCCGGGGCGTACGGCGCACCAGCTTTCAGGGTGTCTGGATCGCGCGGACTGTCCACGACAGACCGCGTCGGCTGGCCTCGGACCGGTGTCGTGTCCGAGATCAAAACGGCCAAATTGGGACAGCGTCCAGGTCGGGCAAGCGAGACTATTCCGTGTGCGTCTTTTGGCGGCGACGCTATGTCAGGAAACGACGCGGGGTTATGCCGCATTTCTATTGACTTGAGACATCCGGCCGGCTCGTGTTCAGTGATTGCGGGGAGACGTGTCAGAGACCGGCCGCTGGGCCGATCCGCAGCTTGACCGCCGCAGCGCGAGCCGATACCCGGATCGTGCGCGAAGTCAGTTCTGCACGTGGCATGACCTCGCCGACGCATGAGGAGGTCCTGGCCGAAGCCGGGCAAAATCTGGGAGCCTGATGATGAAGTCAGCCACGATGGGTTCGCTGCTATCTTCGACTGTTGCGGCGACCGCGGCGCTGGCGGCGCTTGCGCTGCCGGCAATGGCGGCAACCTACGGACAGCCTGTCGATGGCCAACTCGGTATGCAGCTGCCGGCGTCGCCCGTCGCCGAGAGCATCCAGGTGTTCCACGACAACGTGACGGTGATCATCACGTTGGTGACGATCTTCGTACTTGGGCTGATGCTTTACGTCATGGTCCGCTTCAACGAGAAGGCGAACCCGGAGCCGTCGCGGTTCACGCACAACACGCTCGTCGAAGTTGTGTGGACGGTGGTTCCAATCATCATTCTCGTCATCATCGCCGTGCCGTCGTTCAAGCTGCTCAACCAGCAATATTCCTACCCAAAGCCTGACCTGACGATCAAGGCAACCGGCTATCAGTGGTATTGGTCCTACGAGTATCCCGATCTCGACGGGCATTCGTTCGACGCCGTGATGCTCACCGACGAAGAACGGGCGGAACTGAAGGCCGAGACCGGTCTCGACTACCCGCGCAACCTCGCGACGGACAACGAGGTGGTCGTTCCCGTCAACAAAGTGGTCCACGTGCTCGTGACGGCGCAAGACGTGCTGCACAACTGGACCGTTCCCGGGTTCGGCAGCAAGACGGATGCGGTGCCAGGCCGGTTGACCTCGACGTGGTTTCAGGCGACGCGCGAAGGCGTGTTCTACGGTCAGTGCTCGGAATTGTGCGGCAAGGACCATGCATTCATGCCCATCACCGTCCGTGTCGTGAAGCAGGCGACCTACGATGCATGGACAGCGGCCGTGAAAGCCAAGGACAAGTCTGGCGCAAAGAAGATTTTGCAGCAGGCCGCACGCGAGCAGGCCGGCATCAAAACGGTCGCCACCAACCAATAACGTCAGTCGTCCTCTCCGGAATTGCGCCAGTGGCAGGCGGTCTGGAGAACTGATTTCGCAGGGACAAACAAGAGGCTAAGGCACAATGGGCAGCTCCGCATACGCGGGTCACGACGACCACGGCGCTCCGACAAGCTTCGTCAAGCGCTGGCTCTACTCCACCAACCACAAAGACATCGGCACGCTTTATCTGATCTTCGCGATCTGCGCGGGATTATTCGGCGGTGCGTTGTCCGTCGCCATGCGCTTGGAGTTGCAGGATCCGGGCATCCAGTACTTTGCGACCAATCCGCATTTGTACAACGTGTTCGTGACGTCGCACGGCATCATCATGATCTTCTTCATGGTGATGCCCGCCATGATCGGCGGCTTTGGCAACTGGTTCGTGCCGCTGATGATCGGCGCGCCGGACATGGCCTTCCCGCGGATGAACAACATCTCATTCTGGCTGCTGCCGGTCGCCTTCATCCTGCTGATCATGTCGCTGTTCGTCGAGGGCGACAGCGGTGGGTTGGGTGTCGGCGGTGGCTGGACACTCTATCCGCCCCTGTCAACTACGGGATCGCCCGGACCGGCGATGGATTTCGCCATCCTCTCGATGCACGTGGCGGGCGCGTCGTCCATTCTCGGTGCCATCAACTTCATCACGACCATCTTCAACATGCGCGCGCCGGGCATGACCCTGCACAAGATGCCGCTGTTCGTCTGGTCGGTGCTGGTGACAGCGTTCCTGCTGCTTCTGTCGCTTCCGGTGTTCGCCGGTGCCATCACGATGATGCTGACGGACCGCAACTTCGGCACGACGTTCTTCACCGCGTCGGGCGGTGGTGACCCGGTGCTGTATCAACACCTGTTCTGGTTCTTCGCGCATCCCGAAGTCTACATTCTGATCCTGCCGGGCTTCGGCATCATCAGCCAGATCGTCTCGACCTTCTCCAAGAAGCCCGTGTTCGGATACCTCGGCATGGCTTACGCCATGGTGGCGATCGGTCTCGTCGGGTTCGTCGTGTGGGCTCACCACATGTACACGGCCGGTATCTCGGTCGAGACCCAGGCGTACTTCGTGTTCGCGACGATGGTCATCGCCGTGCCGACGGGTGTGAAGATCTTCTCCTGGATCGCCACCATGTGGGGCGGGTCGATCTCCTTCCGCCTGCCGATGATCTGGGCGCTCGGGTTCATCTTCCTGTTCACGGTGGGTGGCGTGACGGGCGTCATGCTGGCCAATGCGGGCGTCGACCGGGCCCTTCACGACACCTATTACGTCGTTGCTCACTTCCACTACGTGCTGTCGCTCGGCGCTGTGTTCTCGATCTTCGCCGGCTGGTACTACTGGTTCCCCAAGATGACTGGCAAGATGTACTCCGAGTTCTGGGGCAAGCTGCACTTCTGGCTGACCTTCATCGGTGCCAACATCCTGTTCTTCCCGCAGCATTTCCTCGGCTTGGCCGGCATGCCGCGGCGCTACATCGACTATCCGGACGGCTTTGCGTTCTGGAACAAGGTGTCGTCCGTCGGGTCCTACATCACGGCGATCGGTACGATCTGCTTCATCATCGGGCTCATCGTCGCGCTGCGCCGTACCGAGCGGGTGGGTAACAATCCGTGGGGTGTCGGGGCAACGACGCTGGAGTGGACGCTGACGTCGCCGCCGCCGTTCCATTGCTTCGAGACGTTGCCGCGCATCAAGGCGACGGATCACCACTGAAGGTTCCGCTCGGGCGGGGTAGGCGTTCGCTGGACGCATCATCCCGCTCGAACGGTGTGCTGTGAGTGGTGGGTGGGCCATCGGTTTCCGGCGGCCCGCCCGAACTCTATCGCCCGGTCCGCGGGTGACCAACCTGACCGTGCGGTTACATGTGCTGTCGGCACGCCGGTTGCGGACTGTCCGTCAGCATCAACGGAGCGGCTTCCAATTAATGGCGTAGCCAGACATTGGGCCGCGCCGCGACAAGAATAAATCCAGGCTAGGCTCAAAGACATGGCGACTTCGGGTTCACAACTGGTCGGTGCCGCGGGCGATGACGTGGAGTCGCGCGTGCTGACGTCCAGCGAAGCTCCGACTGTCGGCGATTTCATGGAACTCATGAAGCCGCGTGTCATGTCTTTGGTCGTGTTCACCGCGCTGACCGGCCTCGTCGCAGCACCGGGGCAGTTGCATCCGGTTCTTGCCATCATCGCGCTTCTGGCGATCGCCGTGGGAGCGGGGGCGTCGGGTGCACTCAACATGTGGTTCGATGCGGATATCGACCGGAACATGGCCCGCACGGCGGCTCGCCCCATTCCGCGCGGCCTCGTGACCGAGGACGAGGCCCTGAGCTTCGGGGTCGTGCTGTCGGTGGCATCGGTGCTGACCCTCGGCGTGCTGGTCAACTGGACGGCGGGGGCTCTGCTGGCCCTCACGATCGCCTTCTACATCTTCGTTTACACGATGTGGCTGAAGCGGCGTACGTCGCAGAACATCGTGATCGGCGGCGCGGCTGGAGCGTTTCCGCCGATGATCGGGTGGGCATCGGTGACGGGCGACGTCTCGCTTGAAAGCATCGTGATGTTCCTCATCATCTTCATGTGGACCCCGCCGCACTTCTGGGCCCTCGCTCTTTACCGGTTCCGCGACTACGAGCGCGTCGGCGTGCCGATGCTGCCGGTCGTTGCGGGTCTGCCTGAAACGCGCCGGCAGATCATGATCTACTCGCTGCTGTTCGTGCCGACCGCGATCTCGCCGTGGTTCATCGGCCTTGGCGGGTGGGCGTATCTTGCGGTCTCGGCGGGCCTGGGAGCCGTCTTCCTCTGGCTGGCTTACGACGTCACACGCGTTACGGAAGGCCGCGCCGGGGACCGGGTCGCCAAGCGCTTGTTTCTCTTCTCTATTCTGTACCTTTTCGCGCTCTTTGCGGTGCTGCTGGCCGAGCACGCCATTCCCCGCATGATCGCTCTCGTGACGGGGGCTTGAGACCGGGATGAGCGCAAACGGAACAGATGAAGACGTCCGCAAGGCGCGCCAGAAGATGCGGTCGATCGCGATCGGGCTGGCGCTCTTCGCACTGGTCGTCATCTTCTATCTGGCGACCATCGTGCGACTGGGCGGAAACGTGCTCAATCGGTCGATGTGAGACGTTCGCAACGAGTGACAGGAGAGGGCCTCGAGGCCATGGGTCATGAAACGACTGCGGCAATCGATCTGAGCCGGCGTCACCGGCGTGTGGCGATCGTCTGTGCGTCGGTTGTCGTGGCTATGGCAGGGATGGCCTATGCGGCCGTGCCGCTCTATCGCCTGTTCTGTCAGGTCACGGGCTTCGGTGGAACGACGCAGGTCGCGGCCCGCCCGTCCGAAACGATGTCGGACCGGTCCATCATCGTGCGGTTCGATGCCAACGTCTCGCAGGGGCTGCCTTGGGAGTTCAAACCGGTCGAACGGACGGTCGAGATCAAACTCGGCGAGAACAAGCTGGTGAGCTATACCGCCCAGAATACGTCTGGTTTGCCGGTCGCCGGCACGGCGAGCTTCAATGTGTCACCTGAAGCCGCCGGGATATACTTCAACAAGATCGAGTGCTTCTGCTTTACCGAGCAGACCTTGCAGCCCGGTGAACAAGTCGAGATGCCGGTGAGCTTCTATGTCGATCCGGCCCTGGGGACGGACAGCAACACGCAAAAGATCACCGAGATCACGCTGTCGTATACGTTCTTTCCTGTCGCGGCTGCGACTCAGAGGACGGGTCAGCAAGTTCCGGGTCCGGAGGTTCCAGGCCGGCGAAGCGAAGGCGGCAAGGACACTGCTTCCGTCGAGCGCAAGCCAGAGGCAACAGACATTGGCGGCGGATGAAAGCGATGCTTAAAGGCCGGTAGTGGCCGTTTAGACGATCCAAAGCCTGATTGATCAGCATCCGTCTCGTGAGGGTCGCGGCCTGCCCCGGCCAGACCGAACATCAGACAGCACGCAACGACCCAAAGGGGACAGGGAGACACCGACATGGCCGACAGCCACGCCAAGAACCACGATTATCATCTGCTCGATCCGAGCCCGTGGCCCATTTTCGCGTCCGTTGCTGCCTTGGTGACGGCGGTGGGAGCCATCGCATGGATGCGAACCGCGCAGGGCGGACTGTTCGGTCTCGAAGGTCCGTACCCGTTCCTGGCGGGCTTCGCGGGCCTTTGCTACTTCGCCTACCGCTGGTGGCGCGATGTCGTGGCTGAGTCCCATCACGGGGACCACACGCCGGTCGTGCAGCTTCACTTGCGCTACGGTATGATCATGTTCATCGCCTCCGAGGTGATGTTCTTCGTCGCCTGGTTCTGGGCCTACTTCGACGCGGCCTTGTTTCCAGCCGGTGTGTTCCAGCCGCAGAACGTGGCCGAGCAGATCGGTCTCGTGCAGCGCAACGAGTTGACCGGAGGACACTGGCCGCCGCAGCCGTCCGAAAATTTCAAGGGTACCTTCGATCCCTGGGGGCTGCCGCTGGTCAACACGCTCATCTTGTTGCTGTCGGGCGTGACGGTGACGTGGGCCCACCACGCGATGCTCGAGAACAATCGCAAGCACCTGATCTGGGGTCTGGCGCTGACGGTCCTGCTCGGCATGATCTTCACGGCCTGTCAGGTCTACGAGTACGGCCATGCCGCTTTCGACTTCCATGGCCACATCTACGGCGCGACGTTCTTCATGGCGACGGGCTTCCATGGCGCGCATGTCGTGATCGGCACGATCTTCCTGTTCATCTGCCGGCTGCGTGCCCTACGCGGACATTTCACGCCCCAGAAGCATTTCGGCTTCGAGGCGGCCGCTTGGTACTGGCACTTCGTCGACGTCGTCTGGCTGTTCCTGTTCGCGGCGATCTACGTCTGGGGCGCAGGGGCCAACGCCGGGGCGGCTCACTAAGGACCCACTATGGCCATGTGCGTCGGCTGCGGCGGGCGGTGACCGGTTCACCTGACGCCGTGCTGGGCGACTTGGCCCGAGAAGGGATGCAGTGTCGGGCGGCCTGTGGCCGCCCGTCATGATTATCGCCGCGCTCTATCGGAGCCGCGCCGTGCGGAAGGAACGCAGCGATGAGCGAGCCGCAAACGGATGTCTCGATCGTCGGCGCGGGCCTGACCGGGCGCTGTCCCCGTTGTGGCAAGGGACCGTTGTTCCAGATGTTCCTCAACATGAAGGAGCGCTGCGCCTCGTGCGGGCTCGACTTCAAGTTCGTCGACACCGGGGATGGCCCCGCGATCTTTGCGATCTTCATCCTCGGTTTTCTTGTACTGGGCGGTGCGCTGTGGGTTGAATTCACGTTCGAGCCGCAGATGTGGGTTCACGTGGTGCTGTGGGGCGTCGTAACGCCGATCCTGGCCATCGGTCTGCTGCGGTTGCTGAAGGGCGTGCTGATTGCCCTGCAATTCAAGCACAAAGCCGAGGAAGGCCGGCTCGTCGACGAGGCGGGGCCGAAGTAGTCTGCATCTGCTTGCTGTGCGGCTCATGCCGCCATGACAGGATATCGCGAACGCCCATGCTTGACCGTTTCCGGGCTGCCGGTCTGATCGCGCCTAGCCTTCTGGCCGTCCTTGGTCTGGCCATCCTCGTCTCGCTGGGGACATGGCAGATCGAGCGCAAGGCCCAGAAAGACAAACTGATCGCCACGATTGCCGAGCGCGAGGCGAAAGCACCGGTCGGGCTCGAGGCGGCGCTGGACCTTTGGCAGCGGGGAGCCGATGCCGCAGAATTCACACCGGTTGCCGTCCAGGGTACGTTCGCCGGCGCGATCGAGCGGTTGTACTACGCGCCTCACCCGGTTTACGGGCCAGGCAGCAATGTGTTCTCTCCCCTCCAGGTCGCGCCGCACATGGTCGTCTGGGTTGATCGTGGTTTTCTTCCCGCGCGGCTGCGCGAGCCTCGGCCCGCCGAGGCGGGGCAGCCGGTCGATGTCGTCGGTTTGCTGCGGGCCCCAGGCCGACGGGGTCGGTTCGATCCCGACAACAATGTCGCCGCCAACCAGTGGTACTGGCGTGACCTGGCGGGGATGCACGCGAGCGCTTTTCCCGACGGCAAGGTCGAGGCCGCACCGTTTTTCATCGAGGCGCGACAGGTGACAGGCTTGCCGGCTGACGGCTGGCCGAGGCCAGAGGCGGCATCGCCTAAGCCACCCAATCGGCACCTGGAATACGCGGTGACGTGGTTTGGGCTCGCGCTGACGCTGCTGGGTGTGTACGTGGCATTTGCCGTCTCACGGATCCGCGCGCGGGACTGATCCAAGCTCTGCTGCCGGAGACCGAACAACGCCTTGGACGGGCCGGATGTCACTTCCATCCAGTGCGATCACGCACTAGGGTTGCGCCTCGTCTCTTGCCGGCGTCGCAAGGGATGCGGCAGCCCGCAGACCTTTGGGGGACACAGGTTGCATTACATTTCGACACGGGGCGAGGCTCCCCGGCTCGGTTTTGCCGAGGTTCTGCTCGCGGGGCTGGCGCGCGATGGCGGGCTGTACCTGCCCGAGACCTGGCCCCAGGTCACCCCGGATCAGATCGCGGGCTTCGCGGGTGTCGCGTTCGCCGACGTGGCCGTCCGTGTGATCGAGCCCTACACCGGGGGAGCAATCCATAAGGACGATCTGGCGCGCATGGCCCGCGAGTCCTACGCCACGTTCGGCCACCCGGCGGTGACACCACTCGTCCAGATCGGTCCGGACCGCTGGGTGCTGGAACTGTTCCACGGACCTACGCTCGCCTTCAAAGACGTCGCCATGCAGTTGCTCGCGCGCATGATGGATCATGTGCTGGCCGAGCGCGGAACGCGGGCCATGATCGTCGGGGCCACCTCGGGAGACACCGGAGGGGCGGCCATCGAGGCGTTCCGCGGGGCCGATCACGTCGACATCGTGATCCTTTTTCCCAAGGACCGGGTTTCGGACGTGCAGCGCCGCATGATGACGACACCGACCGAGACCAATGTCCATGCGGTCGCCGTCGATGGCACATTCGATGACTGCCAGGCCCTGGTAAAGGCCATGTTCAACGACCATGCCTTCCGCGACAGGGTGCGGCTGTCTGGCGTCAACTCGATCAACTGGGCGCGCATCGTGGCCCAAGTCACCTACTATTTCGTCGCGGCCAGCGCACTAGGCGCGCCGGGGCGCAAGGCCAACTTCATCGTACCGACCGGCAACTTCGGCGATATCTTTGCAGCCTATGTCGCTGGTCGCATGGGGCTGCCGATCGGCCAATTGGTGATCGCATCGAACGACAACAACATCCTGCCGCGCGCACACGAGAGCGGCGTGTACGAGACGCGCGAAGTCGTGGCGACGCGTTCGCCGTCCATGGACATCCAGATCTCGTCGAACTTCGAGCGTTACCTGTTCGAGGCCTCGGGGCGGGATGCCGCGCTGATCCGCGGCATGATGGCCGCCTTGAAGCAGTCGCGCCGGTTCGAGCTCGGGCA
Organism: Hyphomicrobiaceae bacterium; assembly: GCA_033765285.1. Classification (GTDB taxonomy): domain Bacteria; phylum Pseudomonadota; class Alphaproteobacteria; order Rhizobiales; family Hyphomicrobiaceae; genus Filomicrobium. The sequence continues at coordinate 21,745 of JANRIE010000070.1, forward strand.
TGTGCATGCGGCCATGACAAAAGACTTTCTGGCGTGGACGGCGCATGAAGCCGACGTGGCCCGTACCATCCAACAGGTCCAGCGCGAGAGCGGATATCTGCTCGATCCGCACACAGCGACCGCCGCAGCCCATCGCCTGGCGACACCAGGTCCAGCCGTGGTCCTGGCGACAGCGCATCCAGCCAAGTTCCCCGACGCAATGGAGGCCATCACGGGCCGGCGACCACCGCTGCCTGAGCGGCTGGCGGGACTGATGCGGGCACCGGAGCGGTTCGACGTCGTCGCCAACGACCTGGCAAAGGTCGAGGCCTACGTGGAGGAGCGCAGTCGGGGTAGCGGCCAGGCGAGGGGCAGGGCATGACGACGAACATCACAACTCTGAGCAATGGCCTGCGGGTCGTGACCCACGATATGCCCCACCTGGAGACTGTCTCGCTCGGGGTCTGGGTGGCGGCCGGGTCGCGGCACGAGCCGGAGCCGCTGCACGGCATATCGCATCTGCTGGAGCACATGGCGTTCAAGGGCACGGCGACGCGCTCGGCGCAGCGCATCGCCGAGGAAATCGAGGAGGTCGGCGGGGATCTCAATGCCGCGACCAGCCTGGAGACGACGTCTTACTATGCGCGGGTCCTCAAAGGTGACGCGTCGGTCGCCCTCGGCCTGATCTCCGATATTCTGCAGGACTCGGTGTTCGACCCGGCCGAACTGGAGCGTGAGCGCGAGGTCATCCTTCAGGAGATTGCCGCCTACCAGGACAGCCCCGAGGATGTCGCCTACGACCTCGTGCAGGAGGCGGCGTTCCCGGAGCAACCCGTCGGCAGAACGATCCTGGGCACGGCCGAGAGCGTTCGGGATATCAGCCGGGCGGCGCTGGCGGACTACCTCGGTGAGCATTATGGCAGTCCGCGGATCGTCCTGGCGGCTGCAGGCGGGGTCGATCACGACGCCGTTGTTCGGCAGGCCGAGTCCTTGTTCTCCGGGCTGGGCGGCACGGCGCGCGGAGCCGATGACTCCGCACATTACAAGGGAGGGATTCGCGCCTCGGCCAAGCCGTTCGAGCAAGGGCATGTCGTTCTGGGTTTTGAGGCGCCAGCCTACGGGCAGCCCAACTATCTGGCGATGCAGGTGTTGGCCGGGGTGCTCGGCGGCGGTATGTCCTCTCGCCTGTTTCAGGAGGTCAGAGAGAAGCGGGGCTTGTGCTACTCGATTTATGCGTCGGCCTGGGGTCTCAGTGATACCGGCATGATCTCGGTGCATGCGGCGACGACGCCGGAGCAACTCGCCGAGCTGATTGCGGTGACCGCTGACGAGATCGTGCGGCTGGCCGAGCATGGCGCGACAGCCGCCGAGGTGCAGCGGGCCAAAGCCCAACTCAAGGTCGGGCTCATGATGGGGCTCGAAAGCTCTTCGGCCCGGGCAGAGCAGATGGCACGCCACCTGATCGCCTACGGACGGCTGGTCGGCCAGGACGAACTCGCGGCCCGCGTCGAGGCCGTCACCGCGGAGGACGTGGGACTGCTGTGCCAGGGCATGGTCGTGAGCCCGCCGGCCGTTGCCGTCGTCGGGGCCGGGAACCGCTCGCATGAACTCGCCGAGCAGGCCGCTGCACGGTTCGTGCCGCCGGTGAAACACTAACGTGATGACCTATAATTCTGCTGCGGTCCGGTGTGGCCGGTATCGCGCCGCGCGCCCCGTGGTGTAAGATCGGCCGATATCTCCGGTCGGCCTTTCGTGCCGGTCAAGACGTGCACCGCCGCCGTCGAGGGCGCTGACACGCGCGTCGCCATGAGGTCAGGGCGCGACGCGCCCCATGAGGATCGCGGCCCTCGAGCTGGTGCTGTAGGCAGCGGAAATCCGGAACTTGCTGGCGGGAGCGGTCCGCGGGACCATGAACATGTCATTCCTGATCTCGGGCCCGTACGCTGATCCAGGACTAGTTCTGCGCGGTGGTCAGGTCGTGCTGCGACCTCTCAGTTTGGCCGATCACGGGCAGTGGGCCGAACTGCGGCAGGCCTCGCGCGCGCATCTCAGTCCATGGGAACCGATCTGGCCTGGTGACGAGCTGTCACGAACTGCATTCCGACGGCGGGTGCGGCATTTCCAGCGGGAGGCGCACGAGGATCAAGGCTACGCCTTCGGCGTGTTCGCGCCGGACGAGGCGACGCTGCTGGGTGGGGCCAGCCTTTCCAATGTCAGACGAGGTGTCACGCAGGCCGCCGTTCTGGGCTACTGGATCGGGGCTCGCCATGCGCGGCGCGGGCTGATGTCGCAGGCTGTCAGGCTGTGCCTCGGGTTTGCATTCGAGCGCCTGCGCCTGCACAGGGTCGAGGCCGCCTCGATGCCGTCCAATATCGCATCCATAAACGTACTCGAACGGAACGGGTTTCAGCGCGAGGGGCTGGCGCGACGCTATCTGAAGATCAACGGCGCGTGGGAGGATCATTACCTCTTCGCGCTCATCGAGGACGATTTCGCCAGGGGGGCCGGCGAGAGATGATCGACTTCCAATCCGCCGCGCATGCCGGCTCGCGCACGCGTACGCGGCGGCCCACGCCTCACGCGTGGCTTGCGATGCTCGTGATGGCATTGCTGGTGCTCCTGGGCAGTGGCATCCAGCAGGCGATGGCGCTGGAGGCCATCGTCATCAAGCCGGAAGCCGACGTGGCGGAGTTGACGACCCGCGGCGAACTTTACGACAACCGCGGCGATACGTTGCAGATCGAGACGGCGGCAGGGCTCGATGGCGTGACCGGCCGCATCAGTGTCAAGGCGTCGACACCCGGGACCAATCCGAACTGGCTCGTCTTTGCTCTGACCAACAAGTCCGACAAGGACATGGAACGCTGGCTGACCGCCGACCGCTACACCATTGTCGGCTCGGGTGCGGTGTGGCCAGACCTCGACGCCCGGCGCATCGAGGCCGTCACCCCGTCGATCGGCTTCGTGCCAGAGCGGATCAAGAGCGACCGCGCCGACGTTTTCCGGATCACGCTGGAGCCGGGCCAGACCATCACGTTCGTCGCGGAGTTGTCGTCAGAGCGCTTCGCCCGGGTCTTCCTGTGGAAACCGATCGCCTACGAGCTGAAAGTGCGTGAGCGACTGCTGCTCAACGGCGCGCTGCTGGGGCTCACTGGCCTGCTGGCTGTGTTTCTGACGGCAATCTTCGCGGCCAACCACAGGGCGATATTCCCCATGGCGGCGCTCGTCGCGTGGGCGGTCCTGGGATATCTCTGCGTCGATTTCGATTTGTTCCACAAGCTGTTCAACCTGAGGCCGGAGGACAACGCGGTCTATCGCGCAGCGGGAGAAGCCGCGATCGCGGCGACGCTCGTGTCGTTCCTGTATGCCTACCTCCGGCTGCGGTTCAGTCACGGCCTGTTTCGCATGCTGCTGGCGGTCTGGATCCTCGCGCAATGGGCGCTCGTTGCCGTCGCCGTCGTCGATCCCAGGCTCGCCTCGACCTTCGCGCGGCTGTCGTTTCCGCTGATCGGGAGCGTCGGGGCCGTGATCACACTCTATCTCGCCCTGCGGAATCAGGATCGGGCGCAGGCCCTCATCCCGACATGGCTGATGTTTCTCGTCTGGGTGTTTGCCGCCGCCGTGACGCTGACCGGGCGGCTCTCCGGCGATGTGGTGGTGGCCGGCCTCAGTTCGGGATTGGTGCTGGTTGTGGTGCTGATCGGGTTCACCGTCACACAGACCGCCTTCAGTTCGGTCGAGGCTGGCTATGGCGCAGCGCCCGGTGAGCAGGGCCTGCGCTCGCTGGCGGTCGATGGTGCTGGCGCGGCGACCTGGGAGTGGAACGGGCGGCGCGATGAAATCAAGGTCAGCCCGTTGATCGAAGCGCAACTCGGCCTCAACGGCGGCGAGTTGTCCGCCAAGGTCGACGACTTCGCGACACATCTGCATCCAGCCGACCGCGAGCGGTTCCGGCTGATGCTGTGGAGCGTCCAGGAGCGCGCGGGCGGGCGCATCCGCGTCGAATTCAGGCTGCGCCATTCCGACAATTCGTACAGGTGGTACGAACTCGAAGCCTCCAGCGTGGAGTCCTCCGACCGGCACAACGTCCGCTGCGTGGGGCTGCTGCGCGACATCACAGATACCAAGAGGGCGCAGGAGCGGCTCTTGCACGATGCCGTGCACTGCAGCCTGACGGGCGTGCCCAACCGGGCGCTGTTCATCGACCGGCTCGGCGTTGCCGTGCAGCGCGCGCGGCTCGACGGTGGGGCGCGGCCGACGATCATGTTCATCGACCTCGACAAATTCAAAACCATCAACACGAGCTATGGGCTGGTTATCGGGGACAGCCTGTTGCTCACTGTCGTGCGCCGTCTGCAACGCCACCTTGGTCCCCAGGATACGCTGGCCCGCATCAACGGTGATCAGTTCGCGATCCTGCTCATGAGCGAGCAGGATCCGCGCGAACTTGCCAGCCTCGCCGAGCGCATCCGCCGCTCGCTGAGGTCGCCGATCAAGATCGCCGGTCAGGAGATCGTGCTGACGGGATCGCTTGGAATTGCGATCTACGATGGCGAGGAGGAAAGCCCGCAGGACCTCTTGAAGGAGGCGGAGATCGCCATGTACCGCGCCAAGCGCGGGGGGGCCGACCGGATCGAGATTTTCCGGCCCGAGATGCGCGCCGACCCCGACGACCGGGCGTTCATCGAGGCCGAACTGCGAAAAGCCGTCGAAAAGGGCGATCTCAAGGTCGCCTACCAGCCGATCGTCTACCTCCCGACGGAGGAACTGGCAGGCTTCGAGGCCTTAGCGCGCTGGACCCACCCGAAGCTCGGCGACGTGCCGCCATCGACGTTCATTCCCATCGCCGAGGACAGCGACCTGATCAACGGGATCGGCAGCCTGGTCCTGCAACGGGCAACCGAGGATCTGGCCGAGTGCCAGAAGCTGCTGCCGCGGACGGATTCACCGCTGTTCGTCTCGGTCAATGTTTCGAGCATCCAAATCCTGAAGCAAGATCTGGTTCCCGAGATTCGGCACGCCATCAACAGGAGCGGGCTGCCACCCGGGTCCCTCCGGCTCGAGATCACCGAGAGCGTGATGATGGAAAACCCGGAAAAAGCCGTCGAAGTGCTGGAGATGCTGAGGGCGGCTGGCGCTGAACTCGCCATCGACGACTTTGGTACCGGCTATTCCTCGCTCGCGTACCTGCAGCGGTTCCCCGTCGATACCATCAAGATGGACAAGGCGTTCATGGAGTCGACCAGTGCCGGCGAGGGCTCCGGCGCGGCCATCGTCCGCTCGATCGTGGCGCTCTCCCACGAGTTGGGTCACAAGGTCGTCGCGGAGGGCATCGAGTATCCCGAGGACGTCGGCTTCTTGCGCTCCATCAACTGCGAGTACGGGCAGGGGTTCTATTACGGCGAGGCGATGCCGTTCGCCGACATCAAGGAACTCGTGGCGGTGATCGCCAAGACCGAGCGGCGCAGCGATGGTCCGGGCATCTTCAAACCGAAGCCGAAGCCGAAGCCAAAGGCTGCAAGCCGGAAAAAGGCCAAGCGACGCAAGGAGAGGCAGAAAGCGACCGTCGTTCCCGCCGAGGCCGCGGCGAACGGGCACGCCAATGGTTATTTCGATCCGCACGCCGATACGGGAGCACCAGCAGCCGATGGGCCGTCGCCCGCGATGGCAGCAGAGTTTGCCCGACCGGGTCCGTCGGGCGGGCCTGATCTTGCCCGGCTTCGCGAAAGCCTGCCGCAGAGCACAGTCAGGCCGGTGCCACGTCCGCCCGTGCCGCCTGTGCCGAGCGCTGCTCCGCGACCCGCAGGACCGACTGCGCGCGGTCCGGTGGACCCAGCAGGTCCGGCCGCGACCGCGCCGCCCCAGCCGATGCCGCCACCGCTCCATCCACCGTTCGCCAACGGGGCACAGAATGGGGCGGGGCCGCGGCCAGCACCGCTCAACGGGGGCGGTCAGCCGAGTGCCGGCCCGGCACAACCGCCCGGCCCGCCGCAGTCGTCACCTCCGCCCGCGCCACCCGCCATGACACCGCTTTGGGCGCAGCCCAGTCAGGCGGTGAGATCGGAACCGCCGTCGATTTCCCCACAGCTCGAGGGCGCTCGGCAACCGCCCGGTCGGGCCGAGCACCCGGCCGGATCGCATGGCGATTTTGCTGCCGCCGCATCGTTGGTCGCCGCCGCCCTGGAGGCACCAGCCACCGGGCAGCAACAGACCCCGACGGCCCCACTTGCGCAGTCTCTCGCCGCGGCATTCGACGCCGCGCCGGCAGGTGGCGAATGGCCACCGCGTGAGCCTGCGCGGCCCGACGGGTTGATGCAAACCCTGGCTGCCGGAGCGACGCTGCCCTGGCACCAGCATCCCGCGACACCGCCTGCGCCGCCGCCTATCCCGCACACCACACCGGTTGCTGCTTCGCCCGTGCAGCCCGTCGCACAGGGGCCGTCTCAGGGCGCTGGGCTGCCGATTGCCGCGACACGGCCGGCTGCGCCACCGGGGCTGGCACCCAACCCGTTTTCACCGACGGAGCCACCGCGCTTGCCGGGTCAGACTGAGGCGGCATCCGGCTCCAGGGCCATGCCGTCATCTGTCCAACGGTCCGTTCAGCCTGCGCATCCGTTCGGTCAGCCGTCCGAGTTCAAGACCCTACCGCCGGGCATTGCCTCCAGCCTCGCGAAGCTCGCCGGCAAGTCGGGAGTACCGCGCCCGAACGCGCCGCCGCGCCGGCGGGGCACCGACGACATGGTGGAGCCACGGGACAGGCCGATGCCCGCCCTTTCGACACCGGACAAGGGCAACAAGGAGTGAACCGGACCGAACCGAGGAGCGGGCCGTGCCGAGCCCGACCTTGCGGCGCAGCGGTGGACCATCGGTCTGCCCGCCATAGAGAGGGTCGATCAGGCGTGACCGGCGGCCGCGACGAGGTGGGAGGGATTGATCCCCAGCTTGGCAAGCGCGCGGTCGTACTTCGTTTGCAGGTCGGCAGCGAAAACCAGTTCCGGGTCGGCCATGCAATTCAACCAGCCGTTGGCCTGCAACTCGCTCTCCAACTGGCCGGGCGACCAGCCCGCGTAACCGAGTGCGAGGATCGAACGGTCGGGACCGCGACCGCTGGCGATGGCCTTCAGGATTTCCACTGTCGCGGTCAGGCAAACGCCCTTGTTGATCGCGAGCGTGGCGTCCTTGGCCTGATAGTCCGGGCTGTGTAGAACGAAGCCGCGTCCGGTTTCGACCGGGCCGCCCACGTGGACGGGCCTGTCGCCCAGGTTGCGCGCCGTCGCCGTGCCCTTGATCCGCGCTTTCGCCGACGGAAGAATGTCGAGCCGGTCGAGCAGGTCCACGAAGCTCAAGTTGGGGGCGCGCTGGTTGATGATCAGGCCCATGGCCCCGTCGTCGGAGTGTGCGCACATATAGATCACGGAGCGCACGAACCGCTGGTCCGTCATCGTCGGCATGGCGATGAGAAGTTGACCTTCGAGGCTACTGGCGCTGGGCTCGCGAATCGGCATCACCGGGGTTCCTTTTGGCTGAGCCTACCGTTCCGGGCCCATGGTTGTGAAGGCCCGATCGTGCGCAAAGATTTGGCGCGCGGTGACACGGACTTGAGCGCCCAAGGGGGCCCCCTCGCCAACACGTGACTTGTGATCGGCCCGGCGCGCGCTATCACCAGCGGGCAGGGAGGACGATGCATGACACGTATATTCGGTGCGGCCGCAGCAGGATTGCTGGCCGTCGTGGTCATTCCGCTGGGGGGATCACCGCCCGCCCATGCCGAACAGGCCTCGGATTGGCACGTCGACGCGCACACCGGCACGCGGATGCGCCTCGTTGCCGGTGGCACGGGCGCAGGTGCCGGCCACCCTGGCAAGCTGATGGCCGGCATCGAGATCGAGCTGCCGGACGGCTGGAAGACCTACTGGCGCCATCCGGGCGATGCGGGCGTCCCGCCCGAGTTCACGTGGCCCGGGGGAGCCAACGTCGCCGCTGCGACGGTGCTGTATCCCGCGCCGCATCGCTATCCAGATCCGGCCGGGTCGATCATCGGCTACAAAAACCGCGTCACGCTGCCCGTACTGATCGAAAGGGCTGACCCGTCCGCGCCCGCGGTGCTGACGCTCGACGCGGCCATCGGCGTCTGCGCCGACATCTGTGTCCCCATCCAGGCTCAGTTTTCGGCTGGTGCTGATGCGGATGGCCCCGTGCCCGCGTCCGTGTCGGCGGCCCTACGGCGGGTTCCGGGACCGGGGACGGACCCCTCGGCGGTGCCGCGGGTCGTCGGCCATACCGCGACGTTCGACGGGAAGTCGCCGAACATCGGCTTCGAGGTCGACTTCGGGCCGGCAGCGGCCTCCGGCGACATCTTCATCGAGGGCCCGCGCGGGCTCTATATCCCGATGGCCGAGCGGCTTGGCGATCCGGCCGGCTCGCGCGTGCGGTTCCGCATCGACCTGACACAGACCGACGATGCGGCCGATTTGAAGGGCAAGGCCGTCCGCGTCACCATGGTTTCGGATGCGGGTCAGGCGGAGGCCGAACTCGTGCTGCCGTGACCGCGGATCGGGGCTTGCCAGCCGGCGCGGCCCATGCTCTCCCATCACGGCATACGCTCGCGGTTCGCGCGTCGAAAGCCAGAGGAGACAGCCAGACATGACGATCAGCATCGGTGACCGCCTGCCGGAGACGACCTTCACGGTCATGGGCGCCAACGGCCCTGAAAGCAAGACCACCGCCGACATCTTCGCCGGCAAGACAGTCGCCCTGTTCGCGGTGCCGGGTGCTTACACCCCGACCTGCCACGCGCAGCACATGCCGGGCTTCCTGGCGCACATGGACGAACTGTCGGCCAAGGGCGTCGACGCGGTCTGCTGCACCGCCGTCAACGACATTTTCGTCCTGACCCATTGGGCCAAGGATACGGGTGCTGAAGGCAAGGTCACCATGCTGTCGGACGGCAGCGCCGACTTCGCCAAGGCGTGCGGCCTCGACATCGACCTCTCCGCGCGCGGCTTCGGCATCCGCTCCAAGCGCTACGCCATGCTGGTCGAGGACGGCGTGGTGAAGGTCCTCAACATCGACGACATCCCGCCCCAGCACGACAAGTCGAGCGCTGCGACGCTCTGCTCGATGATGGGCGACCGGGTGTAAGAGAGCTCGCTGCGCTCCGACGGCCAGGATACTTGCTTCGCAACTGGGGCCGGCCCCAGACCCTGCCGGGGGCCGGGAGCCCCCGGTCCCCCTCCTTTTTTGACTCCAGGTAGGAAACGACGGGGTTGTCAGGGGTGTCCCCGGACCGGGGTGCAGGGCGAGCAGCCCTGCTAGCCAAGCGAAACATTCCGGCAGCGACCAAACCACCCCCCTACCTCCCCCTCACCCCCTTCACCCCCTCCCGCGCCAGCGCATCCGCCCGCTCGTTCTCCGGATGCCCGGCGTGGCCTTTGACCCAGTGCCAGGTCACGTCGTGCTTGCGGCGCATCTCGTCGAGGGCTTGCCACAGCTCCGCGTTCTTGACGGGCTTCTTGTCGGCCGTTTTCCAACCGTTGCGCTTCCAGCCGTGGATCCATTTCGTAATGCCGTCGCGCATGTAATTGCTGTCGGACCACAGATCGACGCGGCTCTTGCGCTTCAGGGCGGCCAACGCCTCGATGGCCGCGCGCAGTTCCATGCGGTTGTTGGTGGTGGCCGCCTCGCCGCCGAATATCTCCTTGCGGTGCGCGCCCGCAATCAGGATCGCGCCCCAGCCGCCGGGGCCGGGATTGCCCGAGCAGGCCCCGTCCGTGAAGATCGTCACCGCCGGCAGGTCGCTCGCGGTCGCGGGTGCCGCCGCTTCGTCGTCAGCCATCGTAACCGTAATCCCTGATCGTGCGGCACTGCTGGTGGAAGCGCAGGCGGCGGTAATAGTCGATCGGATCGTGTGGGTCGACGAAGGCATCGTCGGGCGTGTTGATCCAATCATAGCAGCGCGTCAGCAGGAAGCGCACGGCAGCGCCACGGGCGAGCAGCGGCAGCGCCTCCTTCTCCGGGGCCGACAACGGCCGCACCTCCTCGTAGCCCTTCAAGAGCGCGCGGCCCTTGGTGATGTTGAAGGCGAAGTCCTGCTCGAAGCACCACGCGTTGAGGCAGATGGCGAGGTCGTAGGCGAGCGCGTCGTTGCAGGCGAAGTAGAAGTCGATGACGCCGGATAGCGTGTCGCCGAGGAAGAACACGTTGTCGGGGAACATGTCGCCGTGGATGACGCCGGCCGGCAGCCCCGACGGCCAGGACCGGTCGAGATGCGTCAATTCCTCGGCGGCGAATTCAGCGAGACCCGGGGCGATGTCGTCGGCGTCCTTGGCGAAGCTGTCGAACAGCGGCCGCCAGCCCGGCAGCCCCAGCGCGTTGGCGCGGGTGAGCGCAAAGTCGCCGCCGGCCTCGTGCAGTTGCGCGAGCGCGCGGCCGACCTGCAGGCAGTGCGCGGGCTTGGGTTTTCTCACCCAGAAGCCCTCGATGAAGGTGACGAGGGCGGCGCGGCGGCCGGCGACATCGGCGATGAGGCGGCCCTCGCGGTCGCGCAGCGGCACCGGGCAGGCGACGCCGCGGCCTGCCAGATGCTCCATGAGCCCCAGGAAGAACGGCAGGTCGGCCACCGCGACGCGCTTCTCATACAGCGTCAGGATCAGCGGGCTTTTGGTCGTATGGACGATGTAGTTCGTGTTCTCCACGCCCTCGGCGATGCCCTTGTAGGAGAGCAATTCGCCGGCGTCGTAGCGCTCCAGCAGGAGGCGGAGGTCTTCGTCGTTGACTTCGGTGTAGACGGCCATCGCGGGTGTCCCGGGTCGGTGTGCTCTCTGCGCGAATGGGTCTTGCCGCGCACGTTTGCCCGGCGCAACCCGCCTCAGATGCCGGCCACATCACGCAGTTCGCGTGGAATATTGAACGCGACCGATTCTTCGGCGGTCACCACGACCTCGATCGTCGCCGGACGATGGGCCCGCAAGGCGGCGATGACTTCGTCGACGAGCACCTCCGGGGCCGAGGCTCCCGCGGTGACGCCGATCGTGCGGACGCCGTCCAAGGCCCCCCAAGGGATATCGGTGGCGCGCTGGACGAGCGCAGCCTTGGGGCAGCCACCGCGTTCGGCAACCTCGACGAGGCGCAGCGAGTTCGAGCTGTTGGGAGCACCCACGACGAGCATGAGATCACAGCGGGGAGCAATGGCCTTGACCGCCACCTGACGGTTGGTCGTGGCGTAGCAGATGTCCTCCTTATGCGGCGAAACGATCGCGGGGAACCGCGCTTTGAGGACGTCCACAATCTCGGCGGTATCATCGACCGACAGGGTGGTCTGCGTCACGAACGACAGCTTGGCGGGATCCTTCGGGTTGAACGCGCGCGCATCAGCCACCGTCTCGATCAGGTGGATGGCCCCGTCCGGTAGCTGGCCCATGGTGCCCACAACCTCCTGGTGGCCGGCGTGGCCGATCAGCAGGATCTCGAAGCCCTGGTCGTGCTGGCGAATCGCCTCGAAATGGACTTTGAAAACAAGCGGGCAAGTGGCATCCAGCACGAACATGTTACGCAGGCGCGCCGCGGCTGGCACTGACTTCGCCACACCGTGTGCTGAAAAGATCACAGGTTGGTCCGTGTCGGGGATCTCGTCCAGCTCCTCCACAAAAATGGCACCTTTCTCGCCAAGGGATTGGACAACGAAGCGATTATGAACGATCTCGTGGCGTACGTAGACGGGGGGGCCGTACTTCGCCAGTGCCAACTCGACGATGCGGATCGCGCGGTCGACACCGGCACAGAAGCCACGCGGCGCAGCCAGCAGGATGTGCAACGGTGCTGTGTCTCGGTCGAGGGTTCCGTCGCCAGCGGTCTGCGTGCTCTGTGTCATCTCGTCGTTCGCCTTCGGGTCGTTGCGGATTGAGTCGAACATGATCTTGGGGTGCTAGAAGCACCTTCGGGGGGATGCTAGGTTTGATAGTCGATCGAGATGCCAATGGCCTCGTGCCAAAGACGTTCGCTCACGGGCGCGAGGGATGCAAGCCGGGCGCGCGTCGGGCCGGCGACGTTCGAGGCAACAGGGACGCACACATGCACGCGAACGACCGAATCGGGCTCGGGCTCTGCGCTACAGCAGCCGCAGCCGTCGTCGCGATGGGCCTTGGGGGCTGCGGCGTCTCCTCACTCACGTCGGGTATCGGCGGTTCGCTGTTCGGCGGCGCATCCAAAAGCACGCAGGTTCAGTCGGTGACAGAGGAACAGTTGCTGTCGGCCGCCAAGTCCGATGTGACGGGGTCTGCCGCACCGCTCGTGGCCGGTGTGTCGCATGGCTGCCCGAAGGTCGAGGCAAAGGGACGCGACAATCACATCACGATTTACGAGAAGGGCCGGGTCGGCGATGGGCTCGCCATCATGCATCGCGGCGAGATCACCAAGACCGCGCGCGAGTGCGTGGTGGAGCCAGGGCGCGTCACGGTGAAGTATGGATTTTCCGGGCGAGTCCTGATGGGACCGCGTGGTGGACCTGGTACGATCACGCTGCCCGTGGCGGTGATGGTTGCCGACAGCCAGCGCCAGCCGGTGGCGAACGATCAGATGATCGTGTCCGTGGAGATGGTGGCCGACAATCCGATTGGCTATTTCTCCGCCGTCAGGACGCTGACCTTCGACGTGGCGGAAGGCGCGCGGCCGGGTGAATACGAAATGCTGGTCTCGTTCGAGCGAACGGCACCTGGGGCCGGCTGAACGGGCGGCATGAAGCGCCGCAGCCGTTGACGCGAGCGGCGTGGTTTGCGGCTGGAACCGCTTAGCCGCGGGCTTTGGTCAGGTATCCGATCTGGCTTCCCATTTCTGCTTTCAGACGCTCCAGTTCGTCTCGCACCTCGCGCGGGTGAAGCGGTAGGCCCGTCGTGGCGATCCGCGCGGTCTCGGCCTTGCGCAGCGCCTCGAGCAGAGGTTGCGCGGTCTCGTGAAGCATCGCGATGGCGGCTATGGCACTCCGGCTCATGTTGATCGGCACCTTGGGCACCACGTCCTCGATGATCTCCTTGATGTCCTCAGACAGCATGCTCGACAGCCGGCCGAAGAGCGAAATCAGTTTGATCTTGAAGGTCTCTTTGAACCGGTAATTCTCGGTCTCCATCCATTCGAACAGCTTGTCCATCACGAGATCCTGGAGCCTCAGATCCGAGGTGACGCGATAGTCCTGCCATTCGGCGACCACATCGAACTGGGTCTCCAGCTCCATGTCGCCGGGCGCAAACGTCTCGGTTGCGCGGACGCCGATGCGATCAGGGAAATCCCGGTTCGCCATGTTCAGTTGCGTGCGAAACGTCGGCAGCAGAACGCGACCCTCGCTGGCTTCCTTGTAGGCCCGACGGACCAGCTTGGAGCAGAACAGGTTGCGGGAATTGTCGTCGATCAACATCGTGAAGTCATACAGGATGGGTCGGCCCATGGTGGAGCGCGATTGGCGGATGCGGTCGTGCATGATCGTCGCCGCCCGCTGGGCCAGCGCCGCATCACGGTGGCGGAACAACACGGCGCGGCCGAGCCCATGGCGCAGGACGTCGCGGAGTGGCGCGATGACCGAACCGTCCTCGATCAGGGCCTCGACCGCCCAGTGCTCGCCCCTCGGGTCTACATAGACCATCGCGACATGGCTGAACTGGCTGTCGACATCGCCGATGCGGGCAATCGCCGCGGAATTGTGCAACCGGCCGCGAACCAGGATGACATCACCGGAGCGAAACGGCAGCGACGTGTCGCCGGTCTGAAAGCGCGGCGCGAGCAGCGTGTTGTGATGCGGGCCGGTGAACGCCGGATAGGGGTCGGTGCCTTCGGGCAGCCGGGCGTGGCCGATCCAGATCTCGCCCAGAATATCGGACGCGTAACGCGCGGCCCGCAGGGTGTCGCGCACGGCTTTTTGCACGGGGCGGGTCATCAGGCCGGCGGCGTGCCAGTCGTTGATCCGGTCGCGCAGCGCGATCTGCGCGGCAAAGATCGCCTGCATCATTGCCGGGGCTTCGGCGCGATGATTCTGGATGTCATAGCGACCGAAGTCGATGTCGTGGAGCGTATCGTAAATCTGACGGAGCCGGGCCTGGAGCTCCTTCGCCGAGGTCACGGGAGCCTCGAATGTCGCGCGGAACCTCGCAATGTCGTCGAGCAGGTTCGCCGGGCCGGTCGCGCTGTGCAGCATTGATCCCTCTCGCCACATGCCACCGTCATCCGAAACCGCCACTCCGGTCCGCTTGCAGCCAGACCTTCGTGTCGCGCATTCAACGGGAGGCAAACATCCGCGTGGGGACACTATCAGAGGCCGGCGTTCCGGGCCAACCCGACGCGGACAGGACGCACCATTCGCCATGCCGGTTGTTGCTCAATCCAAACAACGCGTGATCGGTGTCGCAAACGGGCGAGCCGTGGATCGCGGGGTCCAGGCTGACCCGCGCCAACGCCCCGATGCTATTCGGCAGCCATCATGCCCGCGTCTGTGTTGCCGCGTTCGAGCCCCAGGTGGCGCTTGGCCAATTCCCGCAGGTCGTCGATGGGACGCAGCCGACCCTCCGCCTCGAAGTGCCAGAACGTCCAGCCGTTGCAGGCGTCCTTGCCCTGCACTTCGGCACCGAGCCGGTGGATCGAACCCTGGCTGGTCTGCCAGCGCAATGTTCCGTCGGCGCGCACGACGGCTTGGATCGCGCGTCGCGGGCAGAACAGCGGTGAGCCCGCCTTGATGATACCGAGTTCGATCAGAGTGCCGAACGGCACGCGAGGTTCATTGCGCTTGGAGGGAAGCGCTTCCAGTGCCGATGCCGTCAGCGGCTCGACCCGCGCGATCCGGTCGACCGCGGCAGCCGCGTAATCGGCGTCGCGTTCGATGCCGATGAAGGCGCGGCCGAGGCGTTTGGCAACGGCTCCCGTGGTCCCTGTGCCGAAGAAAGGGTCGAGCACGACCTCGCCGGGGTGGGTCGTGGCCAACAAAATCCGTTGCAGCAGTGCCTCCGGCTTTTGCGTTGGATGCGCCTTGCGGCCCGTGTCGTCCTTCAGGCGCTCGGGGCCCGCGCAGATGGGGAACAGCCAGTCCGAGCGCATTTGCAGGTCGTCGTTGCCCGCCTTCAGCGACTCGTAATTGAACGTGTAGCGGGATTTCTGGTCACGGGCCGCCCAGATCAGGGTTTCGTGGGCATTGGTAAAGCGCCGGCCGCGGAAATTCGGCATGGGGTTGACCTTGCGCCAGACCACGTCGTTCAGCAGCCAGTAGTCGAGGTCCTGGAGGGCCGCGCCGAGCCGGAACACGTTGTGATAGGACCCGATCACCCAAATCGCCCCATCCGGCTTCAGGATGCGCCGGCACTCGGAGAGCCACGATCGGCAGAACCTGTCGTAATCGGCGAAGCTGGCGAATTTGTCCCAGGTATCGTCGACGCCGTCGACGCGCGTGTTGTTGGGGCGCAGAAGCTCGCGATCGAGTTGCAGGTTGTAAGGAGGGTCGGCGAAAACGAGATCGACGCTTGCCTCGGGCAGCCCGCGCAAAACCGCCAGGCAGTCACCCAGCAAAACGCGGTTTACAGTGAGGGGGGACCGCTTGGCTTTACGACGCTGACCCATTGACGACAGGCACCCTGGTAACGCGTTACGGACGGGCGGGCGTGGCGACGCGCTACGCCGGAAGACGCACTGGCTCCAGCCGTACAATCGGCCGGCAGGCTTAACGGGACGTTAAAGGCATCTGCAAAGGCGTACTTCAAGGCCCAAGTCGCGACGTCGCGATGGCCTGGACCGCTGCCGCCTCGGTCATGTCTGTACGCATTAAATCTGTCGAACGAATGGCGAACAATTGATCCTGGCCTGGGGATCGACCCTGCCACGTGCCCATAACGACAACAGGGTGCCCCGGCATCGGGACACCCTGTTCATACTATATGACCCGGCTAGGTGGCGGCGGACGGCAGCCGAGCGCCCCGAGCGTCAGTCGCAATAGCGGTAGAACTTGCTGCAGGCATGGTCGCTGCCGCGGTTGCAGCGGTGATACCAGCGGTCGCAGCGGCTCGGACCGTTGTCGTAGTAATAGTCGCGGCGACGCTCGCGGGCGTGGGCGTTGGCTGCACCGGCGATCAATGCGCCGGCCACGACGCCGCCGACGATGGCTGGGCCGATCCAGCGGCCGCGGCGGGCGACGACGATCTTCTCTTCCACGGGGGCCTTTGCGATCAGCTTGGGCTCGCCGACGGATACGGCCCCTGTAAGCG
This sequence comes from Hyphomicrobiaceae bacterium, assembly GCA_033765285.1. Lineage (GTDB taxonomy): Bacteria > Pseudomonadota > Alphaproteobacteria > Rhizobiales > Hyphomicrobiaceae > Filomicrobium. Next base: position 37,953 of record JANRIE010000070.1, read on the forward strand.
AGGCCTGCGGAGCGGCAGGGACCCTGGCTTCGGCGGCCGAAGCACCGTTGCAAGACAAGGACATGGACAGAGCCATGGCCGCGAGTGCGGCAAGTTTCATCAGGGACTTCATCTTCTCTCTTCTCCTCAACGGGTCCGGTCGTGTTCGCGCGGCCTCGATACTCGGTCTGAAGTCGCGCGACGTTGGCAGATGGTAGATCTGATGACCTGAACTCAAAATGAACGATGCGACATTTTCATGGCCGCGTCTACTAACGCTCGGAACCGGCTATAGGTTTCCTGTCATCTCAGGCGGGGAGGTGGGCGGGTCGCGCCACGGGTGGTAGGGCCTGGGGCCGCTCCGAGGCCGTCATGCCTGACCACGCCGGCACCCTTCAGGAGCGCGGAGCCAGCACCATCACCATCTGCTTGCCCTCGAGGCGTGGCTCGCTCTCGACCTTGGCGATTTCGTCGAGTTCGGCCTTGACGCGCTGGAGAACCTGCATACCGAGTTCCTGGTGGGCCATCTCGCGTCCGCGAAAGCGCAGCGTCACCTTGACCTTGTCGCCCTCTTCGAAGAACCGGCGGATGGCCTTGATCTTGACGATGTAGTCATGATCGTCGATCGCCGGCCGCATCTTGATTTCTTTGATCTCGACGATCTTCTGCTTCTTGCGCGCTTCGGCGGCCTTTTTCTGCTGCTCGAATTTGAACTTGCCGTAGTCCATGATCTTGCAGACGGGAGGCTCCGCGCCCGGCGAGATCTCAACGAGGTCGAGCCCAGCGGTCTGTGCTCTCTCCATGGCGTCGAAGCGGCTCACGACGCCGACGTTTTCGCCAGTCTCGTCGATCAGGCGGATCTCTCGCGCCCGGATCGCGTCGTTGATCTTGGGGCCGGTGTCTTCGCGCTGTGGCGCGGCTCGTTGCGGACGGCGGATGGCTACTCTCCTATCGTTGCCACATCTTGATGCTCATGTTCATGCTCATGTTCGGGCCGGTCAGGGCCATGCGGAACGGTGCAGGCTGGCCGGAAACGCCAATCTCCACGCGGCAATTGCCAAGCGCGGCGAGAATGTGATCATCACGTCTGAAGATTGATAAGAAGCCCGGTGATGTCAAGCTTGGAAAAAGTTCTCGGCTTTCTCGTGCACGGCCCGTTTGCCGTCTGTCGCACACAGAAATCCCGAGACGAGCTTCGTGCCGATCAGTTCGTCATAGACGGCGAGGGTCTTCGATTTCATGACGTGAAGCGAAAACTTGGCCAGGACATGGGCGCGTGCCCGGGCCCCTAAAGCCGCACGATCCTGGCCGGAACGCGCCAGCGCACGGGCCATGGCCTCGGCAAGGGCCGCCGCGTCGCCTGGCGGCACCAGCCAGCCGGTGTTCGTCGTCTCATCATGATCGGGAGGGGCCAGAACAGTCTCGGGCGGGGCACCGATGCGGGTCGCAATAACCGGACACGACATGACCTGCGCCTCCGTGGCTGCGCGCCCGAAGGCCTCTGGTTCTGTCGATCCGACGATGGCCAAGTGTGCCGTGGCGAATGCGGCGGCCATGTCCACCACGTGACCGACGAGATGGATGCGGTCCGCCAACCCGGCCCTGGCGATGTCGGCGCGCAAAGTCTGCGCGTAGCTCGTGCGGCCCTGGTCGTCGCCGGCGAGAACGATGTGGGCGTCGTGCAGTCGGCCCGTGGCCGCCAGGATGCGCGCCGCCTCGATGAGGACGCGCTGTCCCTTCCAGCCCGTCAGTCGCGCTGCCTGCAACACGACAGGCGCGTGCTCCGGAACGCCCCAGGACGCGCGCAGGGCGGACACGCGCTGCGGCGCGACGATCGCCGGATCGAAATGTCCGCCATCGACGCCGCGATGGATGATGCGCAGCCGGTCATCCGGTGTGCCGTAGCGGCTCTTGATCAGCCCGGCCGTATAGGCCGAGTTGGCAATCACGAGGTCGCCCCGTGCCATGACGCTGTTGTAGAGCTTCTTGAGCGGACCGGTCTCGTTATAGGCACCGTGGTAGGTCGTCACGAACGGGATCTCGGCGCGGCGCGCAGCCAGCAGCGCACTCCACGCGGGGGCACGGCTGCGGGCATGCACGATGTCGATCGACTCGGCCGCGAACAGGCGTTCGAGGCGGCGCGCATTGGCCAGCATCGTCACGGGATTCTTCGAAGCGGCTGGGAACATGACATGCTCGCCTCCGGCCGCTGCGATGTCTGCAACCAGCCGCCCCCCCTCGGACAGGACGATGGCACGGCCGCCCGCCGCGACCACCGCCGCCGTGATTTCGACAGCCGACAGCTCGGCGCCACCGGTATCGAGCTGAGGGATGATCTGCAGTATGGTGGGCGGCATTTGGGACGACCCTGACTGAAGGACCCTGCTTAGAGTGTGCGAGCCAGAACCGCAATTCCTGACCGTAGGCGATGGCGAACGGGCGCGTCAGATCGCCTATACCCATGTGCCAGCCCCCCAGCCAGGTGGAACCGGCCTCGTCTGGCTGATCGGACTGAAATCCGACATGGCCTCCTCGAAGGCGACGGCGTTGGCCGATTGGGCACCTGCCAACGGGTTCGGGATGACACGCTTCGACTATTCGGGCCACGGCCGCTCTGGCGGAGACTTCCAGCAGGCCACCATCGGCGATTGGCTGGAGGAGACCCAAGCCGTGTTCGAGCGGCTGACCGCGGGCCCGCAAATCGTGATCGGCTCGTCGACCGGTGGTCACATCGCACTCGTCCTGTTGCGCGCTTTGCTGCGGGAGGCCCCCGCTCAGGCTCGCCGTGTCAAGGGTTTGGTGCTGATCGCGCCTGCGTGGGACCTGACGGAGGAACTGATGTGGGGCGAGATGGATGCGGCGACCCGCGCCGAGCTGATGACCCGCGGCGTCATCTATCGCCCGTCCGAGTATGGCCAGCCGCTGCCCATTACGCGCCAATTCATCGAGGAGGGACGTGACCATCTGCTCAACGCCGAGCCGTTCGACCCTGGGCGTCCCGTCGTCATCCTGCAAGGCGCGTTGGATCGTGACGTGCCACTGGCTCACGCGCGTCGCCTCGCCGGCTTCCTCACCGGCGGATGGGCAGAGCTCATCGAGATTCCCGACGGCGAGCACCGGTTGGCGCGACCGCAGGACCTCGCATTGTTGTTTCAGGCGATCCGGCGGATAGAGGACCTGACAGCCTGAGACTCGCTGCCTCGTTTCGACCGCTGCGCTCTCGCGCTTACCCTTCTGTGAACAGCACGGACGTTAGTTTCCCGCCACACTTGGCCGGCCGAGGCTGGACGTCAGGGCGCGCTCCAAGGCTTGCGGGCCCGCCGCTGCGGCCAGCGCCTCGGGTACGATCCAGGCACGCCAGTCGGGGCCCTCGACCGTGTCGATGCAGAACAGCCGGCCATCCAGGATGGAGCAGGTTGCGTCAGGGTGAACGGGCAGCGCCTGGCGACGATCGTGCCGAAGGATCTTCAAGTCGACGGGTTGCAGCTTGGCCTCCAGCGTCTCCATGTCGATGTCGCGGAAAATGCAGGCGGGTTTCGAGCGGCAGGCCAGGCCGCGGCGGCCGAGCGCAACGCCGGGGCCAAACGCCTCGCTTCGCGTGATCTTTTCGGCCGCAACGGACGTGCCGCGGGAGAGATAGCAGCTCTCGTGCAGGCACAGCATAGGGTCGGCGGTCTTCGACCATTGCCGCATCCCCTTGTTACTGACATCCATGACCAGGAGAATCGTCACGCGCGTGCTGGGCCGGCCCGATGTGTCTGCGGTCTGGATCGAGAGGTCGGCTGGTGGCGCTGAAGTCCCAGGCTCAGGTGGGTTGGCGCGACTGGCTTCGCGCAACCGCTCCTCGCGGGCGCGACGCAAGCGCTCCGACAGTTGCTGCGCTTCCTGCTCCCGCTCGGCGGCAAGGTCGCTGCGTGCTGGATCGGAGGCGTCTGCCGCCGTGCCGTCCGGATCGGATTCGTGCGGGGCCTTGGCCGCGGCCGTCTCTTCGGTGGGATCGACGGAAAATTTGCGAGCGATGGCCGATGCAGAATCGCCGCTTTGCTCAGCGGCATCGGCAAGGGCCGGCACCTCCAGTGCGCACGCCCCGACCGCGAGCGAGAGCAGCGTGAGCCCGAACGCGGCAATGCGGCTCAAAGGCCAGTTCAGGTTCATGATCCATACCCGCTTGGATTGTCCGAGCCTGGTGGCACCGTTGCTCTCGCGGAACGTCCCGCCGACGCGCGAGGGCGGACGGTCGCCTGCCAATGCGGCAATCTCACGATGTTTGTGTTAACAGGCCCTGAAGGCAAAGGATAAAATTGCGGTGATATTGTTGCAGCCCCAGTGCTGCGCATCTGCCGTCTGGCCCGCACTCGCAGCAAGGCTTCGAACCAAACGTCAGATGCATCGGCTGCACTAAAATCAGAATGTTACTCGTGTTCTATGTGGTGCCGACACTTGGTCGATCGGATGCTGCGAAGGGTACCAAGTGTCGGAGCCTGAACACGAGGTCGGAATGCAGAAGGCGGGCTCGTGCGGCAGCGGGCCGTCAAGGTGGGGACCCGTGACATCCCTGGGCTGCGGGCTTGTGCCGGTTGTTGCGGGCGTGGCAAAAAGCGAACGGCTGGCGAGCGCTCGGCGACCATGATGGTGGATGTGATAGTCGGCGTTGGGGGCTCAAGTCCGTGGCAGGATATGCAGGGGCGGCCTTGGACCATCGCGGCGTGGACTGAAGACGGCCCAGTCGACCTCCCGGCACGCGGCTTCGCTGCCACGCCGATTGTGCCGCCGCCAGCAACAGCACCCGCAGCAAAGGAACAGATCACATGTCGGCACGTCATCCGATCATCTCGGTCACTGGGTCATCGGGTGCCGGCACGACATCCATTCGCCAGACGTTCGAGCAGATTTTCCGCCGCGAAGGGGTTCGTGCGGCCTGTATCGAAGGGGATGCGTTCCATCGCTACGATCGCGCGGGAATGGCAGCGGCCATTGCGGACGCAGCACGCGGAGGCAACGACCATTTCAGCCACTTCGGCCTGGAAGCCAACCTGCTTGCCGAATTGGAAGAGACGTTTCGCAGCTATGGTGCCGAGGGCCGGGGGCAGACCCGGCACTATGTGCACGATGCACGACAAGCCGCACTTTATGGTGTTCCAGCCGGGCAATTCACCGAATGGGAGGACCTGCCACCAGCCACCGATATCCTGTTCTACGAGGGTCTGCACGGTGCGCTGATCACCGATACCGTCGATATCGCGCGGCACGCCGATCTCAAGATCGGGGTCGTTCCGGTGATCAATCTCGAGTGGATACAGAAGATTCACCGCGACAAGGCCGTGCGCGGCTATTCGACCGGCGATGTCACCGAGACGATCCTGCGCAGAATGCCAGACTATGTCGCCTACATCTGTCCGCAGTTTTCCGTCACGGACATCAATTTTCAGCGGGTGCCGATGGTCGACACCTCGAACCCGTTTATCGCGCGATGGATTCCGACGCCCGAAGAGTCGATGGTCGTGATCAGGTTCAAGAACCCGCGTGGTATCGACTTTTCCTATCTGCTGACCATGGTCGCCGGCAGTTTCATGTCGCGGGCGAATTCAATCGTCATTCCAGGTGGCCGGCTCGACCTGGTGATGCAGCTCATCCTGACGCCAATGATCATGCAACTGGTCGAGCGTCGCCGCCGGATGACCTGAAAGTGCCGCTCCCTTGATTGGGTGGCCCCTGCCCCGGGTACGCTTTCGGGAGGATTTGCGATGGGGACTACCACCCGCAAGACTATCGAGAGCATGCGTCTCGTGCGGCGGCCGGCGCTGCATTTACGCAGCCGCGAGCCCGCCACTGACTTCATGGGTCAGCCGGCAACTTTCACGGGCTCGTCGCCTTCATCCTGTCGGTCTTCGCCGAAAAGGATTTCGAAGGTCAACGGATCGTAATACTGCAAGAGGTGACGGACAAAATTACGGACCGGCATGCCGAGGGCGTCGGCCCACGCGCGATACTTATCGGGCGGGATGCGACCCCGACCCGTCTCGAGCTGCGAAATGAAGGTGTAGTATTCGACGCCGACAAGCTGGGCGAGCTGCCGCTGAGACAGACCGCGCGCCTCGCGCTGCTCCCTCAACCAAAGCCCGGCTTCTTTCCTCAACTCTTGCGTCTGCGCCTCACTGCGCTTCTGTGGGTTCGAGTACATGGCACATTCTTTCGTCCTGACCGAAACCCAGCGTTTCGCCTGCCTGCGAACTGCTGATGGATACCCCGAATTTGCGGTCTGCGGCGATCGCTGGCGTTCTTGACCCGCGCCATGTGTCACCCGACCTATAGAGCAAAGCATAAACTGTAATAGGCACCCCGCAAGCGATATTTTTCTCGGGTCCACGCGAGAAAACCTGATCGCGACGGCCTCTGTTCCGATCGAACACAACAGACCGAGGGGTTTGTGGTGCGAGATCCGTCGTACAGAACCAATGATCTATCGCCAGTCTATTCAATGATTTGTGCGTTGTTGCCACTGCGCGCGTCTGGTGCGGCCAACCCTGTTGCGAGCGGGCCCGGACGCTGATCGTGCAGCAGGCAGTCCCGAGGCCAGATGCGAAAAATTCACATGGCAGCCACTCTATTGTCACATGGCTGCCACACGGGATGACTTGACCGGCGCGGTCGGCCGGCATTCGCGGCCGCCGCCCGGCCCCATGCCGACACAGGCGGCGACCTGCGAGCCTGCGCGCCGGTCGGACGCGGACCCTAAACAGCAAAACGCCCGCGCGCTCCTGACAGAGCGGCGGGCGGTGCCGGGTCCTGCGATGTCGTCTCAGAGTTCGCGCATCGACTTGCGCGCGACGTCGGTGATGGGCGAGATCAGGTAATCGGCGACGGTGCGCTCACCGACCGCGATCACCACATCCGACGGCATGCCCGCTGTGAGCCTGCCGCGGTACTCCTCGGGGATATCCCCTTCTTTCACTTCGATCATCGCCTTGTAGTATGGCTCCTGGGTGGCTTCATCGACCATTCGGTCAGCCGACACGCTCTGCACCGTGCCGAGGATGAGTGGCATGGTCCGGCTCTTGAAGCCCGGGAAGCGAACCTCGGCCTGCCCGCTGATCGCGACGTGATTGATGTCGACGGGGTTGATCCGGGCCTCGATGTGCAGCGAGTCATTGACGGGCACCAGTTCCATGATCGGTTCGCCAGCCCGCACCACGCCACCCAGCGTATGAACCTGGAGGCTCTGCACGACGCCCGTCAGGGGCGCGCGAATCTCCAGCCGGTTGACCACGTCCTGAGCCATCCTCAGCCGCTCGTGCGACTCGGCGATCTGCAAACGAACCTCGCGCAGGGCCTCGACGACTTCCTCCAGGAACTTCTGCCGGGTGAGGATGATCTGCAGCTTGGCCTCGCCGATCCCGTTTTCGTTGCGCGCGATGTCGGCGACGGTCTGCCCGAGCCGGCCTTGCAACGAGTACAGTTCGCGCTCCATCGCCATGATGCGGTTGACGGGATAGTAGCCGCGCTTGGCAAGGCTGTTGACCTTCTCCAGCTCCTTCTCGAGGCTCACCATCTGGCGCTCGGTCGAGACCTCGACGGCCTTGAGACCGGTAATCGTGCGCTCGAGCTGGTCGATCCGGCTCGACAGGATGTTGACCTGGCCGTCGATCGACGCCTTGCGCTCCTGGAACTGCGTCTGTTGGTCGGTGACGATCTTGCGCACGGCGGCATGATGGCGGCGCGCCATCAGCTCGGGCGGAAAGGTGAGCTGATCAGCCTTGGACTGCTCGGCTTCAAGTCGTGCCTCGAGCGCCAACGCACCGTCGAGCTGGCCGCGCAGCACGTCGGCTTGCGCCGTTGCTTGCAACGGCTCCAGCCTGACGAGCAAGTCGCCGGCATTCACCACCTGGTTTTCCCGGACCATGATCTCCCGCACGATGCCGCCTTCGTAGTGCTGCACCTTCTTGCGGTTGCTTTCCACGGCCACGGTGCCGACAGCGATGACGGCACTGTCGAGACGCGCGAACGCGGTCCAGGCGCCGAGGACGCCGAACACCATGAAGATCAGCAGATAGCCGACAATCGCGTACGACCACTGATCACCGAGGCTTTTGGACTGCATCGCACCACTCCTTATGCACTCATGCGTTCATGACCAGAACGCATTCACCTGCGTTTAATTCCGTGGCGGACCGCGCATGGCCCGCCCGACGTCTCAGGTGCCAGCGGACGGCCGTCAGGTCCGCCGGCGACCCCTATGCGCCACTGTCTCAACTCGCGCCACCGACGGCCTGCGCTGTTGCAGGATTGCCGGCGCGCTCCTCGTCATTGGCGCTGCCTGGAAGCTCGGCGGGGCGCGGGCTCTCGTCGGCCACGACGCGCGGTTTGACGAGTTCGGCCAGCACCTGTTTGGTTGGGCCGAACATGTGTAGCTGGCCGTCGCGCAGGGCGAGCACCTTGTCCGCCGCCGTCAGCAAGGCTGGCGTGTGAGTCGCGAAAATCACCGTCGTCCCACGCTCCTTGCAGCGCTGGATGGCCGCGATCAAGGAGGCTTCGCCGACGCGGTCCAGGTGGGCGTTGGGCTCGTCCAACACGAGGAGCTTCGGCCCGCCGTAAACCGCGCGAGCCAGTCCGATGCGCTGGCGCTGTCCTCCAGAAAGGGACGCGCCCTGCTCGCCGATCGGCGTGTCGTAGCCCTGCGGGAGTTGCTGCACGAGTTGATGCGCTCCCGACAGCATGCCCGCCTCGACGACCAGCTCGGGTGGGTCGTCACGGAAGCGGGCGATGTTCTCGGCGACCGTGCCGGCGAACAGTTCGATATCCTGTGGCAGGTAGCCGATGTGCGCGCCGAGGCGCTCGGGATCCCAGTGGCGCAGGTCGGACCCGTCGAGCCGGACGATGCCAGCTGCCGGCTGCCAGACGCCGACCAAGGCGCGGATCAGCGTCGATTTGCCTGCCGCCGATGGGCCGATCACAGCCAGAACTTCTCCGGCCTGGACGGCGAAGGTGATGCCGCGCAGGATCGGCTTGCCCTGCGGACCCGCCGTCACGACGAGGCCGTCGACCGCGACGTTGCCTTTGGGGGCTGGGAGCGGCGTCCGTGCCGGCTGCTCGCCGGCCCGCTCGTAGAGCTGGGTCAGTCGCGACCAGGCGTTGCGGGCTGCCATGAACGACTTCCATTGGCCGACCGACTGCTCGACCGGGGCCAGCGCGCGCCCCATCATGATCGAGGCCGCGATCATCATGCCTGGCGAGATGTCGCCCCTGATGGCGAGCCACGCACCCGCGCCGAGGATCGCAATCTGCAACGTCTGCCGGACGAATTTGGTGCTGGCCATGATGACGCCGGCCCAGTCGCTCGCCGTGGCCTGATATCCCAGTGCCTCGACGTGCCGGTCAGCCCAACGCTTGTGGATTGCGGTCTGCATGCCGAGGGCATGAATGACCTCGACGTTGCCCATCGAGGACTGCGCATAATAGTTGGCTTCGGTCGACCGCTTGCCGGCATCGGTCAAGCTCTGCCGGGTGGCATACTCGTTGGCGACGGCAAACGCGAAGAGGATGACGGCACCGGCCAGCGCCACGACCCCGAGCAGCGGGTGGAACAGGAAACAGACGGCGACGAAGACCGGAGCAAAGGGCGCGTCGCACATCGTGATGACGCCCGATCCGGTCCAGAACTCGCGAACCGTATCCATGTCGCGCAGCGAAGAGGCCGGCGCGGCGCTGCGATTGGCGAGAGATGATGCCAGTGCGGTGCGAAACAGTGAGGCATTGAGCGCTTCGTCGAAGCGGAAACCGGCGCGCACGAGCAGGCGGGAGCGCAGCATGTCCAAGCCGCTATAGGCGATGAGCAGGAAGACCGAAATGACGGTGAGCGCGATGAGCGTGCCTTCGTTGCGCGAGGACAAAACGCGATCATAGATTTGAAGCATGTACAGCGGGCCGACGAACAGCAGCACGTTGCAGAACACGCTGAAGATCATGACCGTGACGAGCGCCGGCTTGAAATTGGCGAAGGCCTGCTGCAACGGCGTGGCAGTGCCTCGAGCTCCGGCACCTGCACCCTTACCGCTCATTGACCACCTCCCACACAACGCCGCGTTACAACCGTAGTGCCGCCGAGTGCCCTCGAGCGGGTCATCAGCGGCCACCAAGCTCCGTCAGCGTGCTTGCATCTGCCGGGCCAGTTGCCGAGCCAGACTCCACCGTGCACCGCTGTCTCAGAACCGGTCAGGCAATCAACAAAACGCAATGCCCGCACGCTGCTAATCCCGATTTGGCAAGCCTTTGCATCAACGTCAGCCAACGTATCACGCTTGCTCGAGGATTAACATCTGGAGCGGAATGTGTCAGAAAAATCGGGCGCCGTACAGTAAAGACTTGACGAGCGCATGGGAGTATAGTCATTACTATACGCAGGCTTGTCGACCAGCGAATGGCTCTTTCCGGAGCGATCGCGGCTTCATCGGTTCGACTAGGCCCCGCGTCAGGCTCGCGCCGGGACCGATAAATTTTTCTCAGTTCGGAGGACCTCTTCATCATGGCACTCAAGGCATCGCAAAAAGCAGTCGCGATCCAGGCCGTCGGCATTCTTCAGGCTGTAACGGGCCGTAGCCCCGCCAGCGAAGGACAGCTCGACACCTTCGTCACCAAGTTTCAGGATTTGGGTCGCGCGGGTTTCATCACCTTTGTCACCAAGACTGCAGGGTTCAAGGCGAAGTATGGCGCGAACGACGCCAGCCTCAACGAGCGCAAGCTCATCCTCGACATTTTCAAGAACCTCGGCCTCAACCCTCCCTCGCAGAGCCTGGTCAACAATTTCTCGAAAGCATTCGCCAATGACGCCGACCTGCTGCTGAGCAAAGTGCTCGCGCTGGCCTCGGTTGCAAACAAGCTGAAGGTTCTGGCCACACCGTTCGTCGAGAAGGCCCTGGAGGCTCCCCAGGCTGCTCCGTACGGTGAGAACCTCAACGGCGTGGACTACAACGATGCTCCGACCGGTATCAACCTGGGTCAGGCGCAGCTGATCGTGAACGAGAACGCGCTCCCGGGCACGATCCTCGCTCCGCTGGTCGCTGTCGACGCCGACGCAGGCGACACGCACACCTTCGAGATCACGGCCGGTGGCACGTTCTTCGAGGTCGTCATCACGCAGGCCGGTGCCGCACTCGCCTACAAGGGCGGTGCCGACGTTCCAACCGATGCTACGATCCCGGTCAGCATCAAGGTCACCGACGCGGCCGGCGAGTCGACCACGGTCACGGTGAACGTCCTGGTCAACGACGTGCCGGCGGTGCTGCCGCCGATCGCGACCATTCCTGGTGCGGTCGTGACGGGCGACGACGCCGACAATCTGTTCACGGCTGCTGTCGACTCGATCTCGGGCATCAACACGCTGTCGGGTGCCCACATCGACGGCCAGGGCGGTGACGACACGCTGAAGGTCCTCGTCGCGTCGACCGACAAGTCCGGCCCTGCGGTCATTCCGAAGGTCGAGATCGACGAAGTTAAGGGTTCCGATGTCGTCGACGGTGGTGATGCCTTCTTCGTCGGAAACTTCACCAGCACCAGCGTCGAGACCTTCGAAGTTTCGCAAGTCGGTGAAAACGACGTCGCCTTCGGCCTGGGCGGCATGGGTACGGACCTCGCGCGCATCGTCTCGAACAGCGCCGAAGCCAAGAACCTCTACTTCCTCAATATCGCTGAGGCGAACGGTCTGCGCGCCGAAATCAACCACACCACGGCCGACCACGTGTTCGACTTCAAGCACGGCTCGATCGACGGCACGGAGACGGTGACGGTTGCAGTCGATGGTGCAGGCAAGACCATCGAGCCACTGCCGTTCGATCCCAAGCACCCCGACCAGGAAGACAAGCGCGATCCCGGCGAGAAGGGTATCGACCTGGCCTTCACCGAGGGCCTCAATGGCGGCAAGGGCAAGCTGGCCAACCTGCAGCGGCTGAATCTCGAGTTCAACGGCAAGGAAAGCGTCATCCGCACGATCGAGGCGGGCGTCGTCGTCGACAAGTACGGCCACGTGATCGACGGCCTCGAGACGATTTCTGGCCGCGGCACGGCTGACGCCGTCGTCGGCTCCTTCGAAGCTCCGCTGTTCGAGACGAACCCTTACCTGCAGACCGTCGACATGTCGGCGACCTCGGGCGACAACGCCTACGTCATCGCATGGCCCGGCGAGCGTGGCACAATCTACGCTTCCGTGTCTGGCCATGAGGGCAACTACGACGCCATCGAGGGCGGCCCGCTCTGGAAAGTTCCCGTCTACGACATTCACGGCAAGCTCGTGTCGTTCAAGCCGCTGTCGTTCATCGGTGGCTCGGGTGACGAAAAGGTCTACCTCGGCTTCGGCGCGGTCAATCTGACGGCTAACGGTGGCGCAGGGGTCGACGAGGCCATCTTCGCCGACCTGCCGGTCGGTTCGGGCAACTCCTTCACGAACTTCGAGGTTGCAAAGATCTACGCGAAAGTCGGTGGCCCCGCTCCGTTCACGGGCGACCCGACGGACGGCGACACGGACATCTTTGACGCCAGCGCCGTCGCCGGGATCTACAACATCGAGTTCTCCTGCGGGGTCGAGTGCTTCGAACCGGCGAAGGAGCCCTGGCACTTCTGCTGTGACGACATGGGCGACGATTGGAAGACGCCGGTCGAGCTGACCGACGGTATCGACCCCCACGTTTATGACACCTCGCGTCCCGACTTCGTGTCCGAGTCGAACCTCGCTCTCATCAACCTGGAGGCGAACAAGGCTTACACGTTCACCTTCAAGGACGGCGAAAAGCGCGGCTCTGACGACGAGTACACCCCCTCGAGCAGCTCCAGCGAGTACGAGCACCCGCTGCCGCGTTACTGGGGCGAGCCCCGCCAGCGCGACGGCTTCACGCCACTGCGTGAGGGCAAGGCGCTCAACCTGGTCGTCGATGTCGGCATCCTCGACACCGAGGGCAACACCAACGCCGGTGACGGCACGGCCGACGAACTGACCCTCGTCCTCGAGCAGGACCTCGACATCAACCTGGTTGCTGGCGAGACCGAGATCCTGAACGTCGACGGCGCAACGAAGGACGGCAACGGCCGCCATCACATCACGTTCGTGAAGGCGGACGTCGAGGAGACGGCGACCCCGGTCACGATGCTCGACAAGAACAAGGTCGAGGTCCCCGTCCTCGACAGCCACTTGAACCCGGTCATCGCGTACGAGAACGAGATCAAGAAGCAGGTCGAAATCAACGAGGACCTGACGACGATCAATCTCACTGGCGAGGCCGACTACTTCGCCATCACCGGCGATGCCAAGTTCCTGACGCCGAAGCTGACCCTGATCGACGCGACCGGCACCGAGGGTGACACCCGCCTGTTCGTCGATGGCGTCGGCTCACAGACCGAGGGCCTCGAGGTTCGCGGCACGGCCAACGACGACATCATCCGTGGCACCGAAGCAGGCGACCTGCTCAAGGGCAACGACGGTGACGACGAGCTGTTCGGCAAGGGCGGCGACGACGACCTGCAGGGCGGCAACGGCAGCGACTACATCGTCGGCGGCGCTGGCGCGGACCGGATCGATGGCGGTGACGGCGCAGATCATATGATCGGCGGCGGGTCCACCGACGAAGTCTGGAGGATCAACATCGAGGGCAAAATCGGCCACGGTGACAACTACGGCGTGCACGTCTACATCGACCGCGGCGGCCTGCACCCGGACGATGCCAAGGTGCTGACGATCACGACGTTCGACATCTACAAGTTCCACGACTGGGCGAAGGGCTGCTACATCGAGGAGCACGGTTCGGATACCGGGTTCAGCGCGTGGTACCACGGTCTGGACTCCCACACGTCGGACTACCTCAAGCTCCAGTTCCTGCAGAAAGAGATCGCCTACAAGATCAACAAGGCGATCGAGGACCTCGCCGAGAAGGACCACAAGTACTACGGGATCGACGATGAGGTGAAAGCCTACATCAACGAGCACAAGGAACTTGTGGTGGTCAACAAGCATGGCCTGGATCTCGAGTTCCACGGCTCTGCCGGCGACGACATCTACAAAGAGGATCACCCCGAGCAGGCCATCCTGACGATCCACAAGGGTCATTACGATGTCGGCGATGTGATCAAGGTCGATCTCATCAGTGACGGTCTGGTTCCTGACAACGGCTTCTACAAGCTGGAAATCACGTCCGGTCTCGACACGAACGGCGATCACAAGATCGACGAGGAAGAGGTTGCGGCTGGACTGGCTCAGGCCATCAGCGATGCGGCACCAGATGGCTTCCTCCAGTCGGTCGTCGCCGATGGCAAGAACGTCGTCATCACTGGCAAAAAGGGTGGTGACTTCACGAGCATCGGCGATGTTGACCTCGTCAACAAGCGCGCTCAGCTTTCGGCGGATTACCTGCCGAAGGACATCACCCTCAAGCTGGGGACGTTCTCCATCAGCCTCGACCTCGAGGATCTGGACGGCGATCCGAGCGAAGCCGACCAGGGCGTGATCGCGCAGATCGTCAACGCACTCGGCCTCGGCTTCGATCCCGATGAGGTCAGCAACTACGACGATAACGGCGTCGGTGTGTACGTCTTCAAGGGCAATGCCAGTGAAGAAGTCGTCGCCACGGTGAGGATCGAGTTCAAGGACGGCAAGGGCTCGATCGAGATCCTTGGGCCCGAGAGCGGCGATCCCTTCCCGAACAACGGGGCCGCTCAGGCTGCGATCATCGAGTACATCGACGACAAGGGCAAGAAGCAGACGATCGAGGTCGAGAAGCATCTCGACGTCAATCACAACTCCGACCCCAAAGTCGAGAACACCGTCAACGACAACAGCGAGGGCATCTCGTTCGACGAACTGCACGACGGCCAGATCGACCAGTCCGATCTGTTCATCGTCAGCGAGGAGAACCCGATCCTCGTCTATGAGCACCCAGCCAAGTACAAGAATGGCGACGAGCGCAAAGCTCTCGACGTGATCAAGGACTTCGTGACCTTCAAGGCCGAGAAGACGCAGGACGACCACCTCAAGGTGGAACTCTTCGCTGACAAGATCGACTTCGAAGGTTTCAACGATGCCGGCCCGGGCAACTTCACGGACGCTTCGGCCTTCTTCCCGTCGGGTAGCGTTCCAACCGTGTTCGCGGACTATATGAATGCGGTGAACGCAGCCTCTCTGACGTTCGTGGCGACTGGCACCACTTATGTGAGCGCCAGCTACAACGACGACCTCGACTTCGATGGTGTCTTCGAGGCCGGTGAAATCTCGACGGCGGTGTTTGCCTTCGACAAGTCGGATGCAGGTGCCGAACTCAACAAGCCCGACACGGCGGTCATCCTGATCGGCATCGGACCGGGCCAGGTGACGGCAGACGACATCGTCGCCTGATAACCAGAACCGGGGCCGGGCGGATCACTCCGCCCGGTCTCTCTTGACTCGACGATAACGACCTCGCCCTGGATCTGCTGCCGCTCGCGCTGCCCAAGTCGGCGCGCGCGGCACCCGGTCTGGGGCTTTCGTTTTTTCGTCGGCCGTTGAATTCTGGTGCGCGGGGCTCGAGTGGCCGCTTACGAAAGAGATGGCACCTCACAGCGGGCGACGATCGGGCGAGGACCGATCATCGGGCGGGTTCGATCAGCTCGAGGGCGGCCGGGTCTTCGATGTCGAGTCGAGGCCCGCCAGACTGGACGAGAAAGCCCCGGACCCTGACACGTCGCCCTTTCATGGCCACCAGCGCCGCCGCCCAAGCCGCATTCCGCCGCAGAACCGCGCCGGCGATGACCACTGTGAAGTCCTGCGTCCAACGGCGACCGAAGTTCAGGTAGATGCTGCGTCCATACCGGCTGACGCGTGCGATCCGCCCCTCGACGACCTGGTGCGTGCCGCTGCGCGCCTCCAAGGATTCCAGGTCCGTCGCCGCCAGCACCGCGAACGCCCCTGTTGCCCAGCCCCCGCGACGGGCGCTTCGCGCTTCGGCTTCGTGCTCCACCAGTCGGAGAAGGCATACGCTGGTCGACTGCGCTTGCGATGCCCGCTCCACATCCGCGCGTTGTCCTGGCGCTTCGGATGCCCGCTCCACATCCGTGCGTTGTCCTGGCGCTTCGGATGCCCACTCCGCATCCGCGCTTTTCCCTGGCGCTCCGGATGCCCGCTCCGCATCCGCGCGTATTACGCCGCCCAGCTCTGCTGCCGCCTGCACCAGACCAGCAGTCACCAGCGTGGCCTGCAGCCATTCGCCCTCGACCGCTCCGCCGATGCGCACCTGCGCCGGTATGCGGCCATAGCGGTCGCGCGCGTCGCCGCGCCGATGCAGGAACACAGGTTGGCCACTCACGCGTTGCCTGATCAGGTCGTTGATTTCAGTCGTTGCCTGCTCGGCGTCGTTCAGGCTTGCCGTTGCCACGAGGGCGACCGGGGGCTCCACACCCGTCAACCGCACGACCCGTCCGTCGTTCAATTCGAGTTCGCCGAAACCGCCGACCTGCACGACGGAGAAGGGCCCGTCGATCCGGCTCGCGCAGTCGGGCGGCAGCGGTTGCGCCGCAACCGGGCGCACTGCTCCGACGTGCACAAAGAGCGCGAGCCCTGCGGCCAGTCGTGCGAAATGGCCCGCTCGCCAGGACGCCACGCCGCTTTCTGCGCCCCTCGCGCCCATGTCCGCCATCTCGCCCGAGTCCCGCGCGAGAGCTTACACCAGGACGAAATGAGTGGCACTCAGTCCCGCCATGTCGATGCCGACGAGGCGGACTGTCGTGTTTGCGTCGAGGCTGAGAACAGCGTCGGCACCGTTGTTCGTGGTCAGCGCCAACACGTCGCCGACGCCCTGGAAGCCGAAGTCGCGCAAGTCGATGCGGTCATTTGCGCCAGCCGCAGAGACTTCGAAATCCAGGATGGTGTCCGTGCCATCGCCGGGGCGCACGATGAAGAGGTCGATCCCTGCTCCACCCGCCAACAGGTCGGTCCCGGTCCCGCCGTCCAGGCTGTCGTTGCCCTCGCCACCCTCCAGGCTGTCGTTGCCGCCGGCCCCGATCAGTATGTCGTGACCCTCACCGCCGGTGAGCCCGTCTGCGCCGCCGCCGCCATCGAGCGTATCGTCGGATGCGCCGCCTGCAAGCGTGTCGTTGCCGGCCTCGCCATAGAGAACATCCTTGCCGTCGCCCCCGTCGATACTGTCATTGCCATCGCCGCCGTGGGCGGTGTCACTCCCGGCCTCGCCCCAAAGGATGTCACTGCCCGATCCGCCCAACAGGAAGTCCGTGCCGGTACCCCCATACAGAGTGTCGTTGCCCGAGCCGCCGTCCAAGCTGTCGTTCCCGGCATCGCCATGAAGCGTGTCGCCGTTGTTGCCGCCGCGCAAGATGTCGAAGTTGCCACCGCCGATCAGCGTATCATTGCCATCACCGCCGTCGATCTCGTCCGCGCCGGAGCCGCCGTCGATGCTGTCGCTGCCAGCCAACCCGTCGATGCGGTCCCAACCCGTCGTGCCGACGATGGTGTCGTTGGCGGCGGTTCCGGCGATCACAGTGACGGGATTGAGGGATAGCGAAACCGTTGCCGAGGCTGTGTCGCCATCCGGGTCAGTAACCTCGTAGGTGAACGACGCGGCTCCCGTTGCCCCGGCCTCGGCCGAGAAGGTGACGCTGGACCCGTCGGGGGCGAGTGCCGCCGTGCCGCCGATGGCCGCGACGATCGCGGAGATGACAAGGCTGTCGCCATCGGCGTCGCTGTCATTGGCCAGGAGTTCGGCTGTACTCACAGTCAGGGTCGTTCCGGCGGCCATCTCGTAAACCCCGTCGTCCAGGGCCTCCGGCGCGGCATTGAGCGGGATCGCGAGGAACTCTGCGGTGGCTGTGCTCGTCGCTCCAGCCGGATCGGCAATGGTGTAAGTGAAGGTGACGCTGCCGTCGTAATCCTCCGGCAAGAGCAGCCGGATGGAGCCGTCGGCCTCTTGGCTCACCGTGGCGACGCTCGCGTCCGCGACTCCGATGATCGCGATGGGATCGCCGTCGCTGCTGCGGTCGTTGTCCAGGAGAGCGGCGACGGGGATGAGAATGTTGCTCCCCCGGATGACCAAGCCACTATCGGCGATCGCCTGCGGGGCAGGGTTCGCGGTCAATCCCTGCGCCGCGACAAGTGCCTCGATGTCTGTTCGCTGCCAGATCGTACCGTCGTCGAACAGGACGCGCTCGATGCCACCACCAGGCGTCGAGAAGAACTGGCCGATGCTGAGGCGACCACCTCCGGCGACGATGAGGTGCAGATCGTCGGCGTTGGCCGCAAACCGCTCCAGCGCGATGTCGGGTGCCGCAAGGCCGGTCAGAACAAGCTGATCGACGTCCAGAGCCGCGCCGACGTCGATGATCGCATCATCGCCCTCGCCTTTGGCATAGATGTAGGTGTCCGCGCCGTCGCCGCCGATCAGGGTGTCTGTTCCAACGCCGCCGGCGAGGCGGTCGTCGCCGCCCGCTCCGGTGAGGATGTTGTCACCCTCGTTGCCCAAGAGGGTGTTGCCGATCCCGTTGCCCGTGCCGGTGATGGCGGTGCCCTGAAGGGTCAGGTCCTCGATGTTGTCGGCGAGTGTATAGTCGATGGTCGCCAGCACCGTGTCACGACCGTCGGCAGACAGTTCGACCACGATGTCGCCCGCGCTGTCGATCACGAACGTGTCGTCGCCGTCGCCGCCGCTCAGGTGATCGTCGCCGTTTCCGCCGTCGAGCGTATCGTCGCCCCCCTGACCGATCACCGTATCGTCGCCGGCCCCGGCCGCAATGACGGAGCCCGTCGCCGCAGCCGTGATGACGTCGTCATCAGCAGTGCCCGATACGATCTGGGGTTCGCTGCGCCCCTCGTTCTCGTTGGGGTTTACCGACGGTGCCGCGGGCCGGTCCTCCAGCGGCGGGGCCAGGATCCCGCCGTTGGTGAGTGCCAGGACGCCAGCGTCATGATTGGAATAGGAGATCGCATACCCGTAAGGAACCTCCACGGCGGTCGCCTCGCCGAGCTCGTGGAAGGTGATGCCGAGGTCGCCTTCCTGGAAATCGGTTATTCTGACCCGTGTGGCCGTGTCCTCGAGGAGGGATGCCGCCCGGACGATCCGGGTATTGCCGGCGTCGTCGAGGGTTTCGACATATTCGAAAGCCTCACCGCGCATGACGGTCACGACGAGATCGCTGCCGTCGAGCTCGTACATGATCGAGCCCGCGAACTCGATGACGCCGGAGATGAGATCGGTCCCTTGAAACCGATCCTGTTGGAGCTGCCAACTGAAGAACAGTTGCCAGCCGTTGTCGCGCATGTCGGCGAAATTACCCAGGCCGCCCAGGAGCGGCAGCAGCACCGACGTGGCGATATCACCGCCAGCCGGTGCGAAATAGTTATAGGGCACGAACAGTCTGTCGTCGGCGGCGGCGTCCTCGATCACCATCTCCACGACGCTGCTGCCGCTCGACAGGGTGGACAGCACGAAATCGTCGCTCCCCTCCCCGCCGCGGGCCAGTGTCGTGGTGAGGCCGGCAATGATCTGATCGTCGCCCGCGCCGCCGTCGATCACCACGCCGTAATCGTCCTCTGCGCTGCCGGCGCTGCCATCGACCCGACGGGCGTCGATGGTATCGGAGCCAGCGCCGCCGTCGGCACCGCGCTGGGCGGCGGAGAGCGTGATGCGATCATCGCCAGCCGAACCGGTGACGAACTCTACGTTTTCGAACCACAGACCTTTGCCATCCGCGCTGCCGTCCGTGGTGGTTACGAACAGCGCAGTTGCGCCCGCCGCCGTGATGTCCAGACCACTGTCAAAAGAGGTAAAGTCGATTTCGTCGCCGCGATCGCCGGTACTGCTCTCCTGGCCACCGAGGTCGAAGCTCAAGCCGTCCTCGATGATGCTGACGTCTTCGCCGAACAGCAGTCGGTCGGTGCTCGCGAGCCATTTGATCCGCTCGATCGACAGCAGCCAGTCGATGCCGCCGCCGTGGGTCACGACGTGCTTGGGCAGCACGTGCGGCACATGCGTGTGAAAGCGGTCGATGTAAAGGTCGCCGGCGCCCTCGTAGACAATCGTGTCATGGCCGTCGGTCGCGTAGTCGAGCATCGACTGGCCGCCGTGGTAGATATTGAAACCGTTCGAATACCTGAAGGTGTCGTCGTCCTGGCCGCCAAAAAAGCGCTCGGTGCCCGCAGGATCGTTGGTGCCGGCGAAGGTGTCGGAGCCGAGTCCGCCGTAGAGCGACAAGAACCCGTCGGCGATACTCATGCTGTCGTCGGCTGTGGTCCCCAAAAGCGTCGTCCCGCCGGGTGATATCCGCATGCCGAAGGGGATGTTTCCGGTCAGGCTGATGCTTGCGTAGTGCAGCAGCGAGGCGATGACCGACGTCGAGTTGATCAGGCTCTGCACCGTGCCGGGTACGACGAACGACTGGTAGGGAAAGACCTGAGCCTCGAACTCGCTCGCGTAGCTGGCCATCGTCTCCCATGCGCCGAACGGATCGAGAAACGGGAGGGCGCGGCTGCCGCGTTGTTGCGGCGTGCCGATCTCCTCGACGAGCTGCGCATCGTTCGGCACCTGCACCTCGCCCCCGACCAGGACGAGGTTGGCTTCCGCCAGGGTCGTGCGACCATCCGTACCGATCAGGCCAAGGACAGGTCCGAGGCCGGCGGGCCCGGGGTCGCGCGTGCCTTCGATCACCCACCATTGGGCCTGGTTCGCCGTACTCGACCCGGTCGGCTGGTAGACGACCTGCAAATGGTCGAACCCGAACAGGCCGAGGTTCCAGACCTTGATGGGGACCCACTCGATGCGTACGCGTGCCATATGGCGCTCCTGGGTGTGGTGAGGACAGGCGTTGGACAGGTACAGGTTCGGGACGAAGTGCCTTGGAGGAGATCAGTCGGGTCGAGGTGTCGGAAACCGCCGTAGTGGCCCTCGGAGCGTGGTGGCACGCACACTGTCGCAAAGTGGCTCGTTCTGAGTGCTTTGCGAGACTACGGACTGGCGCGCGCGCTCTAGAGTGTCGATTTTTCGCATTTTCATGGATGAACCGGTGTCGGTGCGGTCGGGAAATGCTCTGGCCGAGGGCGGCTTGTGGTGACGCCCGGTTGTGGCAGGTCGAATGCAATTCAGGGTTGAATGTTACCTTGCTCGCGTCGGAAAATTCAATCCATGGTTGTGTCGACGCAGCAAATAAGTTGTCGAGAAACTCAGCGGACACAGTACCGGGTGCCCGCCGCGACTGGTCTGGTTTGCGCCCCGCGTTTCCCAGGTGCCGCGGGGGCGGAGTGATGGTTCAGGTCCTGCGCAGTGAGGGCCCTGAGACTGACTGGCCGTTCGCTGGCGACCGACGAACGCTTCAGTGGCCGTCGTGACCGCCCGAGCCGCTCTCGAGAATGCTGTCAAAATCAATCTTGGACACTTCGATCACAGCCTGCGTCCGCGAGGCGACGTTGAGTTTGCGCAGGATCTCGGAGACGTGCGCCTTGACCGTCGTCTCCCCGACATCCAGCGCAAAGGCAATCTGCTTGTTGAGCAAGCCCTGTCGCAGCATCTGCAACACGCGGAGCTGCTGCGGCGTCAACGTGGCCAGGCGACGAACGAGTTCGGCCTGCTCGGCCTCGTCGGCACCCGCGCCGGGCGGGGTGTAATCGCGGGGCAGAACTACGGAGCCGTTCATGACGTCGCGAATGGCGTCGGCCAACTCGCCGCGGCGAACCGACTTCGAGATGTAGCCGGCAGCGCCATGCATCATCGCCTGATGGATAATGCGAGGGTCCTCGTGGGCGGACACGATGACGATAGGCAGCCGCGGGTGCTGCGTGCGCAGTTCCAGCAGACCGTCGAAGCCTCGCGTGCCTGGCAAGGACAGGTCGAGGAGGATGAGGTCGAAAGGCTCGCGTTTGAGGATCGTCTCGCGCGCGGAGGCGATGGAGCCGGCCTCGACGATCTCGGCCTCCGGATAGGCTGACTGAATCGCTGCGTGGATCGCACCGAGAAACAGGGGATGATCGTCCACCAGAAGGAACCTTGGTGGCATGGCCGCCGCCTCCCAGAATTGAAGCGCAGGATGTGTGCTCCCGCTTGTCATCGTTGGTGATCGGCAGTGTCACAGAGCTGCGACGTTCTGACAAGAAGCGGGGGCGAGCGAACCAACGCTCACCCCCGCCGATTTTAGCCGCTCTTGCAGTGCACCCACCATCTGGTCCCCCGCGCAGGCAGGCCCGGGTCCAAACGTGAAATGCATATGATGCAATAGAAGCAATGCGTTGCTTTCGTGTTTCGCGGCTCCGGCACTGGCTCGATCGGGTTGAGCGAAGGAAGCCAAATGCCAGAGCCGAAACACGAGCCGCCGGCCGATCAGTTGGCGGCGAGCTTCTTCGGCAGCTTGAACGTCCAGACCATGCCGCCCTGGTTGAGGTTGGCAACGGTCTTTGCCACCTCGCCGCCCCACAACGGCACCGCGCCACCCCAGCCGGAGACGATGGTGATCATCTGCTCACCGTTCTCCTCCCACGTGACCGGCGAGCCGACGATGCCCGAGCCGGTGTTGAACGACCAGAGTTCCTTGCCGGTCTTGTCGTCGAGTGCCTTGAAGTCGCCTTCGGGCGTTCCATAGAACACCAGCCCGCCGGCTGTCGTCATGACCCCGCCCCACAGCGGAGCCTTGTTCTTCACCGACCACTTGACCGTTCCGGTTGCCGGATCCATGGCTTTCAAGACGCCGATGTGGTCATCGAAGATCGGCTTGATGGTGAAGCCCGCACCGAGGTAGGCGGCACCCTTCTTGTAGGTGATGGGCTCGTTCCAGATGTCCATGCCCCACTCGTTGGCCGGGATGTAGAACAACTGCGTGTCGGGCGAATACGCCATCGGCATCCAGTTCTTGCCGCCGAGGAAGCTCGGCACCGCGAACACCGCCGAACCCTTCTTGCCATCGGCCGACTTGGTCGGGTCGCCAGGACGGTTGTCGGCCACGTAGATCGGGCGACCGTTCTCGTCGAGGCCCTTGGCCCACGTGATCTTTTCCACGAACGGCGCACCACGCACGAACTTGCCGTTCTCGCGGTTCACGACGTAGAAAAACCCGTTGCGGTCAGCGGTCGCAGCCAGCTTCTGATCGCCGAGGTTGAAGGACACGACCTCGTTGACGCCGTCAAAGTCCCAGCCGTCGTTCGGCGTGGTCTGGAAGCCCCACTTGATCTCGCCGGTATCCGGGTCGATGGCGATGCGCGAGCAGGACCACTTGTTGTCGCCCGGACGCATGTGGCTGTTCCACGGAGCCGGATTGCCGGTCCCGATGAAAATCTGCTTGGTCTCAGGGTCGTAGGTGCCGCCGAGCCAAGTCGCCGCGCCGCCCGTCTTCCAAAGGTCGCCGGGCCAGCTCTCGTTCTTCTTGCCGGTCATCGTCGACTCTTTGCCGAGCAACGTGCCGACGTGACCCTCGATGGTTGGACGCGACCAGACCATCTCGCCGGTCTCGGCGTTGCGCGCCTCGACGCGGCCGACGACGCCGAACTCACCACCCGACACGCCGGTCACCAGCAGGGGGCCGTGCTTGGAGGGAACGATCAGCGGCGCGGCGGTGTAGGAATAGCCGGCCTTGAAATCGTCGATGGTCTTGGACCACTTCACCTTGCCGGTCTTGGCATTGAGTGCCACCAGCTTGGCATCCAGTGTGCCGAAGATAAACATGTCCCCGATCAGTGCGCCGCCACGGTTGATCACGTCACAGCACGGCAGGATGCCCTCAGGCAGGCGGGCATCGTACTGCCAGATCTCGCGCCCGGTCTTCGTGTCGATGGCCCAAGCGCGGCTGTAGGAACCCGTGATGTACATCACGCCGTCCTTGATCAGCGGCTGGGTCTCCTGACCGCGCATCTTTTCGCCGCCGAGCGACATCGCCCAGGCTGGAACCATGCTGCCGACATTCTCGGTGTTGATCATCTTCAGCGGGCTGTAGCGCTGGCCCTGCGGTCCGATGCCGTTGGAGAGGACGTCGCCAGGCGTCGCCGCGTCATTGATGATATCGTCGACCGTGACGTCGGCATACGATGGCCCGGCCATCGCCACAGAAAGCGCCAATGCGCTCGCTGTCGCGAACCATTTCCAGCTGTTCATGAAAGTCCCCTTGGTTGTTTTCCTGGGCTGCAACCCTCTTCAGATTCCGCGCGTGAACGCGCGAAACGGGGCACAGAGCCATGGTAACGGTATCGCACCGACTGGGGGTCTCTAATTGCCAAATAGTACATACTGGCAACGTGAGAGGTTATCAAAAAAAACTGTTTTATACCAAATTGTTACGTTGTATTTGTCGTGCGGGCAGACGGCCGCGTTCTACTTCCGGAGGATGCCGCTGGAGCGGCGACAAGCTCCCACATCGCTGATCCAGGTTTCCCGACTTCGGTCACCTTCTTCTCCGACGTCGTGATGTCGGAACAGCCTCAGTCAACCGACCGATCGACCCGCGGCCAAGTCCCGGCTTCGAGCTTGGGATAGACATGCATCACCGAGCGCTGGAACTCGTAGCGCGCCAGCGCGATACGCCGGGTCCATTCGGGCAGCGGGTCGGTCATGGCTTCGGTCATCGAGAGGCCACGCTCGAACGCCGCCCCGATCCGGCCCTCGATCATGTCGAGCCAGTCGCGCGTCTGGTCGATGGCCCGGGTGCCGGCCTCGACGGGCCCATGTCCTGGCACCACGGTACCGGAAACCACGCCGAGCGACGCGAGACTTGCACGCCAGTTGTCGAGATCGGCATGTGGCGTCGTCGGCGCGCGATCGAGAAAAGCCAAGTCGCCGGCAAACAGGAGGCCACTGGTTTCGTCGAATACGGCCAGGTCGGATGCCGTGTGCCCCATCAGAGGCAACAGCCGCAGCCGGCGACCGCCGAAGTCCTCCACGGGCCAATTCGTGGCCTGTCCGGAGGGGATGACGCGTCCCGGCAGTGCAACCTCGGTGCCGCGCATCCAATCACCCGCCGCGTGGTACATCGCGGAGGCGAAATCCTCTCCGAGTTGCCGCAACCCGTCGATGACGGCTTCGGGGGCAGCGATGATCTCGGGCGCAAACGCCTGGTTGCCAAACACATGGTCGGGATGGAAATGGGTGAGATAGACCCGCACCACGGGTTTTCCGGTGAGCTTCATGGCGACGCCGCGCAACGCTTCGCCAAACCGCTTTGAGGGTCCGGTGTCGATGATGATGGCCCCGGCTTCGCTGTCCAGGATGCCGATATTGGCGATCGCTCCGCCATTGGCCGACGTTATCGCTTCGCGAGCGCCGTAGACGACCCAAGCACCGGGGCCGATGGCGACCGGTTCGACGGGGTAGGTCAGGGGCGCGGCTTCGGCCAAGAATACGGGCAGCAGACTGTACAGGGGCACGCCGCCGAGGAGTGCGCCGGCACCTGCCAACAGGCGGCGGCGGTCGAGCCGATGTGTGCCACCGGGATGCAGTCCGACGCGCATCCCGATCACCGCGTCGCGCTCTCCGCTGACGGAAGCGCGCTCTGGCGCCATCCGGCCGGCAGCTTCGCGTGGTATTCGCCGCCATTGTTGTCGCGGCCGGTGACAATGAGCGCCGTGTCGGCGACCGGCAACCGCACTTCCAGTGTCAACGTCGGGTCCTCGGAGACCGGCTCGAACAGCTCGAGCCCTGCCAGGGGTACTCCCGAGGGGCTGCGCAGGTCGAGGCGCTCGATGAAGAAGGCGGGGGTATTGTCGCGCGCCAGCCCGGTGTCCATCGGGTGCCGGATGCGCAGCCCGACGCGCGCCGAGCCGTCCGCGTTGCGCCAGACGCGCCCTTGTGTCCGGCCGACTGTTTCCGACCAGTTCGCTTCGCCCCGCGCCACCGCGGGTGCCGAGCAACCGCCGCCGGCGGCATCCAGGTAAACGCCGCCGATATGCCAGACGCCATCGGACGTGAGGGCGGCGGCGCGCACCGGCGTGCCCTGCTCCACCTTCATTCGAAACGCGATGAAGGCATCGGCGGCGACCGGTGTAAGGGTCAGGACTTTCTGGATCGGATTGAGATCAGTGATGACGACAACTTGCCTGACGCCAGCGAGCCCCCGCGCATCGACGGTCACCGGAACCTGCGCCTGATTCTCCACGATCGACGGGACGGATACTTTCACGCGGTCGTCGAACACGATCGGTGCGCCGGCAAAGTATCGGGCCTGGATGTCGGGCCACGCCACCGAGCGTAACGGATCGGCAGCCGGATCGGCGCGAACGGACCCGATCGCCATCCCGGTCATCACCGCTGCCGACCAGAGGATCACCGCAGTTGCGCGCATGTCGCGTTCTCCCATCCTTGTTCGCGCAAAATTTTGCACGGTTCCGTCTTGCAGTCGAGGCGTGCGCGGATCGAACCTGCGTTGCCATGAACCGCGCGCCGCTGGTCTGAGGCCATGCGCGGTTCAATAGGTCGGCGGCGGAACCAGGCTGACGCCATGCCGTGTGAAGATCGCTTTGAGCTCGCCGGACTCACGGACGTCGCGAAGTGCTTTAGCGAGCGCATGACCGAGGTCGCGGCTGTCGTCGGCGACCACCATGCCGATGGTCCAGGCCGACTTCAGCGTCGGGGCGATGTCCGGCGAGACATAGCGCACGCGGAAAGGTGCCCCGCGCAGGGCCCATTCGAGTTCCGAGCGGGTGCCCATGAGGCCGACGCTCTCCTGCGCCAGGAAACTCTGGACGGCCCCCTCGAGCTTCATGAATGGGCTGACATTCTTGCGGTAGGCCCCTTCCTCGGTGAAGGCGAGATGATAGTGCGCAGCCGTTGAGAACTTGACGGCGACCTTCTTGTCGCGAAAAACCTCCGGGCCTGCGGTCGCGCCGACGGCGTCAGCGTTGAGCGCCAGTACCGTTTCCTCATGGTGGTAACCGTTGATGAATACGGCGAGCGGGTTTCGGGCGACGAGCCCGCGATCCAGAGGCACGTGCAGCATCACGTCGCCTTTGACGCCGCCTGTGCGTGGGCCCTGCCAAATGTTGGAGCGGACGTCGTCATCCACTTCCTCGCCGGCGGTCCGCACAATGATATCGGGCTTGACGCCAAGTCGTTTCGCCAGCGCGCGCCCAAGGTCGGCATCTATGCCCACGGCATCTTCGTTGGTTTCGCCTGACGAGAATGGCGCGTTGTCATAGTAGACGACGACTCGCAGGACGCCCGTCGTCATGACGTCGTCGAGCGGCCTCGAAAGGGCCGGCGCGCCCGGATGGGCCACTGTTGCGACCAATCCCGCGGCCAGGGCCCGGGCCAAGAAGACTGACAGCACTTTCGGGCGGAGCCGCACGCTCATGCCTCGGCTCAACTGTCGTCGTGCTTGGCTTCGATGTAGGCGCGGATGGCCCACATCGCCTCCTGACTGATGATGCCTTCGAACGCGGGCATCTTGGTCACGCCGTTGATGGTGGCACCGCGGCGCATGCGCTCCATGAACCATTCATCGCCACTGTCGCCCTTTTCAAGATAGCGCAGGTCTGGGGCGAGGCCACCGGAAATGACCTCGAGCCCATGGCAGCGCGCGCAGTTCTGGTTGTACCCAGAGGCACCGATCTCGATGGCCCGCGCATTGTCACGGTAGGGATTGGCCGCTCGCCATTCGTCGCCCAGCTTATCCAGTCCGGTCGTGTCGACGGGCTGCGGCTGCACATCGCCATGGGCCTTAACACCGGCGATGCCGCCGGCCAGAACACTCGCCGCAAGGCACGACACCATGACGACGTGCGAAAGCTTCATTCGCGTCTCTCCCCGAGTTCCAACGTGTTCGATTGTTGGGACGCACTCTATGGCGCAGGGGCGCGCATGCTGAATTGCCAAATAGTGCAAGGGTGAAATTCCCGAAATTGTCTCGTGCGGCATGGTCTTAGGGTTTGTTACATTGTACCATAGTGCAGTTCGCCATCGTCGCCTGATTGCCTACTGTTTCGGCTCAAACGCCGCCGTGCCCGCCGTCGTCTGAGCGTGCATGGTCATAGGCCGGATCGCGCGCCTCTGGACCTCCGGAGTGCGGCGCGGCGATGGGGAGGAACGACCGGAATGATTGCACTGCGCAGCCTATGCACCATAGGCCTTTTGCTGGCATCGCCAGCGGTGGCCCATGAGGTCTACGTGTCGAACGAGAAGGACAATACAATCTCAATCATCGACACGCGTTCGTTGCAGGTGGTGCGTACCCTCGATGTCGGAATCCGTCCCCGCGGCATCACCTTCTCACCTGATTTCAAATACTTCTACGTTTGCGCCAGCGACAGTGACGCCGTCCAGGTGTTCGAGGCGGCGACGGGGCGGCACCTGCACGATCTGCCGTCGGGAGACGATCCGGAACAGTTTGCGGTCTCACCCGACGGACAGCGCCTGTACATCGCCAACGAGGACAACGCCGTCACAACCGTGGTCGATCTCACGACGCGCAAGGTCATCGCGCAGGTCGATGTCGGGATCGAGCCCGAGGGCATGGCTGTCTCCCCCGACAATCGTTTCGCGGTCACCACGTCGGAGACGACGAACATGGCCCATATCATCGACACCTCGACGCACGAGGTCATCGCCAACATCCTCGTCGACCAGCGCCCGCGCCATGCCGAGTTCACCCGCGACGGCAAAAAACTCTGGGTCTCGTCTGAGATCGGCGGGACGGTCTCGGTCATCGACGTGGCGACCTGGCAGATCGACCGGGTGCTGAATTTCCCGATCGCTGGTCTCACCCTCGACCAAATCCAGCCCGTCGGCATCAAGATGACGCGGGATGACAAGACGGCGTTCGTCGCACTCGGACCGGCGAACCGCGTGGCCGTTGTCGACATGACGACTTTTGAGGTGAAAAAGTACATCCTGGTCGGCCAGCGCGTCTGGCATCTCGCGTTCACGCCCGAGGAGGACCAACTGTTCACCACGAATGGCGTGTCGAACGATGTGACGGTGATCGACGTCGCCAGCCTGAAGCCGATCAAGTCCATTACCGTTGGACGTTATCCCTGGGGTGCCGCTGTCCGGCCCATCAAGTGAGGCGACGACATTGCTGTCCAGACGGGGTCTGCTGTCGGTGCTCGCCCTCGGCGCGTGGTCGCGCGTGCTCCGCGCAGAATCATCCTCGCCGTTCGACCCGGTTACCGGCTACAGGATCGCCCGCTACCGCGCTCCAACGCCGCCAGACGTGCCGTCCGGCATGCGCGTCGGCATCGACGCGGTCGACACGCTGATGGCCGCTGGGGGGCTTGTCCTGGTCGACGTGATGCCGATCACAGGGCGGGGCTACGATGCGACAACGGGTCAGTGGCTCGCAGCGCAATCGCACCAGCACATCCCCGGCTCCGTCTGGCTGCCGGATGTCGGCAAAGGGTGTATTTCGGCCGACCTCGACCATTACTTCCGCCATGAACTCGCCAAGCTGACCAACGGCGATACCGGGCGTCCACTGCTGATCTATTGCCAATCGGATTGCTGGATGGGTTGGAATGCCGTCCAGCGTGCGGCGACGTATGGATACCGGCGCATTTTCTGGTACGCCGACGGCATCGACGGTTGGCGGGACTACGAGCGCACTCTGACGCCGGCCCGGCCTGTTCCGGTGCCGGTTCGCCAGGTCGCGCCAGGTGACGAACATCGAGGGACGCCCGCGCCCGATACGTGCCCCCGGTAGAGCGGATGCGCTGTCGATCGTCTCACGTGCCCGCCGTGGTGGCTCGCCTCGTCGGCCCATTCGCGGTGCGCTGCGATCAGGTGCCGCGCGGCTTGGCCCTGGCCGTCGGCGCGGCATTGGCGGGATCATCCGGCCACACGTGCCTGGGATACCGCCCCTTCATGTCTACTTTCACGTCTTTCCAGGAGCCGGCCCAGAAGCCCGGCAGATCGCGTGTGATCTGGATCGGACGGTGGGCGGGCGACAGCAGGTGAAGTGTCAGTGGCAGCCGTCCATCGGCGATCGCGGGATGGGTCGTGAGGCCGAACAGTTCCTGCACGCGAATGGACAGGATCGGGGCCCCTTCGCCCTCGTAGTCGATGGCGTGGGCATGGCCGGTCGGTGCAGTGAAGTGCGTCGGGGCTGCTTTCTCGAGGGCCTGGCGCATGCTCCAGGGCAACAGCGCATCCAGCGCGGACGCCAAATCGTCCGCTGTCACGTCCACCGCCCGGGTTCGGCCGACGATGAAGGGCGCAAGCCAGCTCTGAACCGTTGCCGCCAGGGCCGCATCCGACACGTCCGGCAGGCTTGTGTCCCCGGCGGCACGGACGAACGCGGCCCTGTGCCGCAAGTTTGCCTGTGCCTTGGACCAGGCCAGTCGGCTGATCCCGCGGGCCGCCAGCCCGGCGGCCAGTGCGCCGGCGGTCGCCTCGTTCGCGACCACCGGCATCGCGACCGACGAGAGGGTAATCGCACCGAGCCTGCGAACCTTGCGCGCGCGGACGGCTGCGGCGGCCTCATCGAAATAAACGTCGTGCGCATCTTCGATCCTGTCGCCAGCAATTTCGAGAATTTCGGCCTCGCTGGCGGCTGCCGCAAGCTGGATACGCGTCGATGCCGCGCCACCCTGGAGATCAGCCACAACCAGGTAGGGCGCTGATGCCAGCGCGTCGGTGCGGTCGAGGTTTGCACCACGGCCGTTGGCCAGGAGATAGCGGCCGTCAGCCCCGCGCGACTTGCCGATGCGATCGGGGTAGGCCACCGCCAGATGGCCCGCCACGGTGCGGTTGACGGATGGCACCTGTCGCTGATCTGTCGTCGTCCTGATCTGGTGCTCGGCGGTTCGCGCCCATGTTTGGGCCAGCCGTCGCACCGCCACGGCACGCGGACCTCGGTCGCGGCGGAACTGTTCCAGCCGCTGCGACACATCCGATCCGGTGCCACCCAAGCCGCGCTCGACGAGGATGGCCGCGATTTCTGCCGCCTGTAGCGCGTCGCCGTGGCGGCCTGCTGCCAGCACCATGCGGGCCAGACGCGGTGGCAACGGCAGGGCCCGGAGCCTGCGGCCCTCCTCGGTGATGCGACCGTCCGCGGCGAGTGCTTCAATCGCGACCAGGCTTTCGCGCGCGGCCTCGAGTGCCGCTGGCGGTGGCGGATCGAGCCAGCTCAGACGCAGCGGGTCGGTCACACCCCACTCGGCACAGTCCAGCACGACCCCGGAGAGATCGGACGCCCGGATTTCCGGTTCGGCGTAGGCGGCAAGCCCGCGATCCTGCGCCTCGTCCCACAAGCGGTAGCA
Organism: Hyphomicrobiaceae bacterium; assembly: GCA_033765285.1. Lineage (GTDB taxonomy): Bacteria > Pseudomonadota > Alphaproteobacteria > Rhizobiales > Hyphomicrobiaceae > Filomicrobium. Next base: position 69,103 of record JANRIE010000070.1, read on the forward strand.
AACCCCTGGGGACGTGCGCCCGGCACGCCCCCGGCGCTGGTCAACGGACGCGCGCGATGCCCGCACCGTCTCCAGTCGGGTGACGCCGAGGCCCGGTTCGAAACGCGGCACCCGCGCCAGACCGCTGTCGATGACAACGCGCACACCCTGGATGGTCAGCGAGGTTTCCGCAATCGACGTCGCCAATACCACTTTGCGGCTGCCCGGTGGGGGCGGAGCAACGGCCCTGTCCTGGTCTGCCGGGTCCATGGCCCCGTGCAGCGGCGCGAGGTGAATGCCCTCCTGCGTGTTCAGACGCTCAGCCAGTAGCGCAACTGTCCGCGTGATTTCGCCCTGTCCCGGCAAGAACGCGAGTATCGAACCTGGTTCGGATTTGAGAGCGGCCACAACGGCGTCCGCCATCTGGTCTTCGATGCGGGCATGCGGATCGCGTCCGCGATAGCGCGTCTCGACCGGGTAGGCGCGCCCTTCACTCTCGATCACCGGGGCGTCGCCGAGGAGGGTCGCAACGCGGGCTGTGTCGAGAGTTGCCGACATGACGACGAGGCGCAAATCCTCCCGCAGGCCAGCGCACGCGTCGAGGGCCAGGGCAAGTCCAAGGTCGGCATCGAGGGAGCGCTCGTGGAACTCGTCGAACAGCACCGCGCCGATGCCGTCCAAACCGGGATCGTCGAGTATCATGCGCGTGAAGACACCCTCGGTCACGACCTCGACCCGCGTGCGCGGGCCAATTCTGGTGGCGAGCCGGGCCCTTAGCCCAATCGTCTGGCCGACCTCCTCACCGAGCAGCTTCGCCATGCGTTCGGCAGCCCCGCGCGCGGCCAGTCGGCGGGGCTCGAGGACGATGATCCGGCGGCCCGACAGCCAGGGCTCGCCCAAAAGCGCAAGGGGCACTCGCGTCGTCTTACCTGCGCCCGGCGGGGCCACGAGCACGGCGGCCGTGCCGCTCACCAGCACGCGCCGCAACGGTTCGAGCACCTCCTCGATGGGCAGGCGCTGGTCGCCGGTGGGCTCAGGCATCCGATCAGGTGCTGTGGGCATTGTGGTGAGACGGGTCTCTCGAACGTGCGGCGAAGGGCCGGCTAAAGGCATGGCTGATGGTCCAGCCTATACCATCTGGAGCCGTGCAACGAACGCGGCGGTGCAAAACGCTCAGCGTGCGCCTTAACTGCAGTTGACTGAATACAGTAAACATGAAAGTCTGGCGTTGTGCTGGAGAAGCTCTTGGAGTAGCCTTCGGCCAATTAACACAAATTCTGCGTCCGAGGCGTTCCCGATGTCGGCCAAGGTTTTGCGGCTTGTTCATGCACACTCCAGAGCGCCTTCCCGCCGCTGGACGAACCAAGATCTCGCGGAACTTTACAGGATTTCAGAGACGCTACGCCGCGCGGGCGTCGACATAGATACCGAGCAAGGGCAGACCGACGAGGGCGACCCCTGGTACTGCTTCTGCAATCGCCGCACGGGCGATGTTCTGCTGCATATCGCGCAGGTTCAGGACGGGTACATCGCAGAGATTGCTCTGTTGGACCGCACGCTCGAGGCGAACAGTTTCTCTGATATCGTGTCCCAGTTTCTGCATGCCTACCCCATCGTGCTTCCGCCCGCATCGCGCGATACCGCCGCCCGCGTCTGGATGCATCCGGCCAGCGGACTGGCTGCGCTGGTGTTCACGATCTACATGCTCAACGACATGGTTCGGCCCGTCAGCATGAGCGATGACGGCAGCCTCGTGATCGACGGCCAGTCGAGTGAGGTCGTCACGGACGACGCCCTGGAGAAGGGTCCGGCCGAGCTTGCCATGCGCGAGCAACTCAAAGCCGCGCGCCTCGACCCATCGTCCTGGGGCGGGGAAAATTTCCGCGCCGCCGCGCTGGCTGCCGCTCTGGCCATCGCCGCCGTGGTAATCGACGATCGTCACGCCGATCTTGCCGACCTGCTCGACCACGCCGGCCTGTCGAAGCTTCTGTCGCGCAGCGCGGCTGATGTGGACGGCGAACGCGCTGATCACATTCTGCTTGCCGAATTGAAGGCGGCGGCCCAGCAGCAACTCGTCCGCGAAGCGTCTGCCGCTACCGAGGCGGGTGCCGTGCATACTGGCTACGTCGCCAAAGACGCAAAGGTCGAGGACGGCGACATCACTGCCGAGCTCACTGATGAGTTCGGCCTCGACGGCGTCGACCGGGCCATGCTGGTCGACCTCGCGACACACGACGATCGCCAGATCAACGAAATCGGGCATGAGTTTGGTGCCGCTCTGGCGGCGTTCCTGACCACGTTCACTCCTGAACTTGGCCAAGGCCTGACCCGCGATATCGCGCTGAAGTCGGTGCAAACAGGTTATGCAACCGAGGGTGTGGACGGCGAGGCTCGAGAGGGCATCGCCACCGTTGCCGCCGGCGGGGATACCGCCATCTCCGCCACGCATGCCGACGGCAGTCTTGATGTCAATTCCGGACCGAGTGGTGCCACTGGCGGTGAAGGGTCGAACGGACCTCGCCTCGGAACCAATGAGTTCATCGACGCAATCGGTCTTGGTGCCGCGCCGATCGTTTTGGCCTCGCAGAGCGATGTCGAGCTGTTCCTGTCGGGTCTACAGCAGGACCAGCGGGCACCAACCTCGCTGCTCGTTGCCGACGCGGGTCCCTCAACATCCCAGCCCGTAGTGTCGCCGGCCGTTATCGGGGCACGGGATACCTCGTCGAGTTCCGGGTCCGCTGCCGATGGGATGCAAGACCTTTTCACCGCCGGCGGCGATCGCGGGTCAGACACTCTCGGTCAGCCCGGCGTGCCATCGCAAGGCGGTGCGTCGCTCAATCCGCAGGTCCCGGGCACGTCTGGTCAAGGGTCATCGCAAGGCATTCGGCCCAACTCGACCGGTGACGATGCCCAGGCTGCCAGTCCGGGGCGTGGCGTAGACGTGGCTGCCACCATCGCACAAAGTCAACTTCCGGCCAGTGGAGGCGGCATCGCTCCGCCCCTGCCCTTCAATGCGCTAGCGCTCGACTTTTCGAAGTTCGATGCGATCAGCGTCGTGCGGGCTTTCGTCGACGTCGTCGGCGATGTCGGCGTCATGTATTACCGCGACACTTTTTACATCTACGACAAGTCGCCGGACCTCAACGGTGATCAGGCGTTCGAGATCGAGACCGTACGGCTGGCAGATGGTGACGAAGTCAACCTGATCGGCCAGCCCGCCGCATTCCAGGCGGTTGCCGAGGCCCTGATCTGAGCACCCTTATCTGAGCGGTCCGCGTGGATCGACGGTGGTCTTTCTATTTTCCAATGGACAATAAACATGACGACGGCCGGGTTATGCCCGGCCGTTGCCATATCCGGTCTTGGAGGCGCGCTCACGCCACGCGCATGGTGATCATGCGGCGCGCGATTCCGATTCGCCATCGGTGCCGGTCGACGTCTCCCCCTCGGTCGCCGCCCGCCTGCTGCGGGCGCTTTTCGAGAGGACTTCGGTGATCCGCTGCACGGCACCGCGCTCGTCGAGTTTTTCAACCGCCGCAATCTCGCGAGCCATCCGGTCGAGTGCGTCCTCGTAGAGCTGGCGCTCGGAGTAGGACTGTTCCGGCTGTGCTTCGGAGCGGAACAGGTCGCGCACGACTTCAGCGATCGAGATCAGATCGCCGGAGTTGATTTTCGCCACGTATTCCTGGGCACGACGGCTCCACATCGTCCGCTTCACGCGGGCGCGGCCTTTGAGGATGTCCATGGCCCGCTTCACGACGGCTTCGTCCGAAAGCTTGCGCATACCGACCGACTCGAGCTTGCCGGTGGGAACGCGCAGCGTCAGCTTCTCCTTGTCGAAGGTGATGACGAACAGTTCGAGCGCCATCCCGGCGATCTCCTGCTCCTCGATCCCGACGATGCGGCCTACGCCATGGGCCGGGTAGACGACGAACTCGTTGGTCTTGAAGCCATGCCGCTGGCTGACGGACTTTTTGTCTTGTGTCTTCTCTTGCATGGCAGCCGCACGCGCCGCGGCGGCCTTCTCGGCAAGTTCCTTCGGCATGCGCGGTGCCGTCACCGGAGCACTGATCTTCTGAGCGGCTTTCTCTGCAATGGCGGCTGCCACCGAGCGCGTAGACTTCACGGGGCTGGCCGTCCCAGTTGCCGGGGCGCGCTGTGCGCCGGTTTTGGCCAATGGGGCCGAAGCCGCCGCTTTGGCGGCAGAAGGCTTTGCCGACGGGCCCTTGCCGGCGGGGCGCACGCCCGATGCGACGGGCTTGACCGCCGACTTGGCTGGTGTGCCTGCGGAAAAATTCTTGACAGGCGTGGCAGCGGGTGCGACCGACGCTTTAGATGTCTTTGCGGGTGAGCTGGTGGAGGTTGCGGCGGCTCTGGTCCCGGACGGCTTCTTGGGAACTGATGTCGACGCGGAGGCTGTGGAGCCGGTCTTCTGTGATGAAGGGGCTTTGGCTTTCACCGAAGCGACCGGGGACTTGACCTTAGACTTGGTCTTCTGAGCCATTTGCGTCGTCTCACTTTCTGCCACACGGACACTCGCACCCCTACGGGAGCACGCCTTTACTGCCCTGGACCGGGCAATAAACCTCTCGTCCGGCCCGACACGATAAAGCGCGCGATACCGGACGCACAAATGGGGCCGCATACCCGATATTACTCGAGTGGGCGCAACCCCTGCAGACCATAGCTGTGCTGCTCGTCACCTAACCCCTCGACAACGCACGAACGATCGTGAGGCATGATCCAAATCCCGCAAACATGCGATCTTCGGCTCCATGCCTGTGCCGTGCAGTGATACGAAGTGGATTGCAGCTCTGCCACATTATGACCGTAACACAATCTTCACGGAAATAGAAGGCCTGACATCGTTAACGATGTTCAATGCCAAGCATCCACTATCGAGTTGTCCTGAATTGGGGCTGCTGGCGGTTAAGAGAAAAGTCATGATTTTATTGTCGGCCGGGGCAGTTAGACCTCCACCGACGAGGTCCTGGCATTAGGTTCGAACGTGGCTCGCCGGAAATATTCACGCGCTTCCCTCGGGTTACCGGCGCTCGCACCAGCTTCAAGGCAACCACGCACCAACGCGCATGTGACGCCTAGGTAATCTGGCTCGGCACTGGCATTCGCAGAAGCGGGCTGCGCACACTCGCGCTGCGGCCGAGTACCGCGGACAACCGATGCGCGCTTTTTTTCCGCAGGCGACAGGTTCGGCCCGCAGGAGATCAGGCCTTCAACAGCGCTGTCTTTTCGGCAAGATCACCGCCGTCAATCGCCACTGCCAGGTTCTGGAGAAAAATGCTTCTCGAACTTGCCTTTGACGTCGCGGAACTCTTCGGCTTCCGGCAGCGCGGTCTTCTTCGACGTGATGTTCGGCCATTTGTCCGCATACTCGCGGTTGACCTCGAGCCATTTCTCGAGGTTCGGCTCCGTATCCGGCTTGATCGCCTCGACCGGGCACTCGGGCTCGCACACACCACAGTCGATGCACTCATCGGGGTGTATGACGAGCATGTTCTCGCCTTCGTAGAAGCAGTCCACCGGGCACACCTCTACGCAATCGGTGAACTTGCACTTGATGCAGTTGTCGTTGACGATGTACGTCATTTAATTGTCCGTGCTCCGCTCATCCTGCCCCTGTCGCATGCGGTCCTGCTGCGCGGGCAACTTGGTGGTGTTGTTCGAAACCTATTCGGGCATGCTGCCGGTGTACCGGTGGTGGCCGTCACGACGACTTGAACGACTACTGGCCGTCTCCCTTAAGCTTGTCGAGGAGGCGGCGGTCACGCTTGGTCGGCCGACCGGCCCCTGGTTCGCGGTTACCGTGATCCCGACCGTTGCCGCGTGTCACCGAGTCGGCCGAATGTGGCGCAACCACCACTGGTGTCAATTCCTCATATAGATTTTTTGCCTCGGCCGCCGGGCCCCGCCGCGTCCCGAGGTCCTGGACTTTGAGCACGCGCACGTTGCGCGTCACCGATGCCGTGATGATGTCGCCGACCCGCACACTAGAGCTCGGCTTGGCAACTTTGGCCCGGTTGATGCGAATACGACCGTCCGTCACCAGACCGGCCGCCAGGGTCCGCGACTTGGCCAGCCGCGCATACCACAGCCACTTGTCCAGTCGCTGCGTGCCTGCGCCAGCGTCATCCTCCGGCGCTTCGGCCGGTGCCGTCATGAGTTCTTTTTCTCCACTTCGCGTTTGGCAAGTGCCTCCCGCAAGGCTCCCAACGCGGCAAAAGGCGAATCCGGATCAGCCGTTTTGCCCCGGCGCGGAGCCGCGGACATTTCCAGCGGGCGACGCTCCTCGCGCTTGCGGTCGTCTCGTCGATCTCGACCTCCACCCTCGCGGCCGGGGCGCTGTCGGCCGCCATCCCGATCGCGGTTGCGGTCTCCTGTCTCGCGCGGACGGCCCTGATCAGCTTTGCGCTCATCACCGCGACCGGCTCCGGCCCGGTCTTGCCGGCGATCGCCGGCGCGGCGATGCGTGTCGCGCCGTGGCTCAGCGCGCTCTGGACCGGGTTCACCGTTTTCGCCCACGACGGTGGCAGCCTCGGCCGTCGCGACCACGGCCGCGTCGGGAGCAGCCGCTGGCTGGCCAGGGCGATTGCTGCTGTCGGAGCGACGGCCGCCACCTCGGCGCTCGCCGCGACGAGGCCGCTCGCTGCGATCGTCGCTGCGATGCCGGCGCGGACGCCAGATGTCGATAGTCACGAGTTCCGCCTCCGCGGGCGCGGGTGCAGACGCTTCGTCCTGGGCAGCCTGCGCGGTGATCTCGGGCGCGATCGGCGGGTCTTCACCGGATGGCGAGGCGGCCAGTGCCGCATCTGGGGGTGTCGCGGTTTCGGAGGTGTCCGCAGGGCTCTCTGGTGTGATCGCTTGTGCGACGACCTCAGGCGTGGGCGAGCCGTCCGGTGGCACCTGCGCTTCAACAGACTTGGATACGGCTTGGGCAGCGCCGGTCGGGTCCGCTTCTGGTCCAGTCAACATGCCACTGGCCGGAGTGTCATCGGCTGCCGCAACCGGGGCAATCTCGATGGCATCGGACGTGCCGGGGCGCGCCGTCGCCGCTGGCTTCGGTGGAGCGGGCATCGTCTTGCGTTCGAGGCGAAAGCCCAGAGACTTCAGCACGTTACTCAGCTCGTCCGGCGAGCAGCCGAGGATCGACATCATTTCCGGGGTGACCGTGAAGCCGCCATCGCCGGTAGAGCCCCGGGGCGGCTGATCGGAGCTTCCGTCCCGGGCGCGCCAGGCCAGCAGTGGGCGAATGAGGTCGGCCAACCGCTCCAGGATATCGACGCGCACCGCTCTTGGACCGCAGAGATGGTACCCATAGGCCCGGTAGAAGGCCTCAGGTATGGCCGGATCGGCGGCGACGGACGTCAATCCGGCACGTGGCGCATCTGGCAGCTTGTCGCGGTCCAATCCCGAGCCTGTCGCATGCTTCAACGCCCACAACGTCGCGGATAGCTCGGCGGGAGCTGGTTTCAGCACCAGAGGCTGGAAGATATTGAACGCACCGAAGCGGACGCCGTACTTCCTGAGTTGCGCCCGCGATGGCTGGTCGAGAGATTTCATCTCCTCGGCCACCGCCTGCCGCGGCAGGATGCCGAAGCTCTCCTTCAGTTGGAACGCGATCCCGCGCGCAAGCCCGGAGACATCCTCGGCCTCGGTGAGTTCGACCAGCGGCTTCAGCTTGTCGGCAATGTGCTCCTTGAGCCAGGTGTCGAGACGCGACTGCACCTTCTCCTTGTCGGGGCCCGACACGTGCTCGTCGGCGATCAGGCTCACCGTCGGCTTCAGCGGGTCCTCGCTGCTTTCGATGCGGCCGATCTCTTCGTTGCGCCACAACAGCATGCCGTCACGACGCAGTTTGAAGGCGTCAGCCTTGGCCGCCGCAACGCGCCGCGCCCGCATGCCGAGTTCCCGGCTGACCACTTGAGCGGCGGCGCTGCGCGCAGCCTTGCCCTCCATCGTGTCGGAGTGGCTCTCGGGAAAGAAGCGAAAGCCGACGAGGCGGCCGACGTAGTGGTTCTCGACGCTGACCGCGCCGTCTTCGGTGATATCGGCCGACAGTTCGTCCTTGTCGCGCATCCCACGCATCAGGGCGCTCGTCTTCTGATCAATGAACCGCTGGGTCAGGCAGGTGTGCAGCGCATCGGACAACTGATCCTCGATCTCGCGCGTGCGGGCCTGCCAGTGTGCCGGGTCCTTGAGCCAGTCGGCACGGTTCGACACGAACGTCCACGTCCGAATGTGAGCGATCCGATTGGCGAGCGTGTCGATGTCCCCGTCAGTGCGGTCGGCAAAGTTGACCTGCCGCGCAAACCAGTCCTCCGGAATGCGCTCTTCGCCCGTCATCAGGAATTTGTAGAGCGTGCCGACGAGCTCGGCATGGCTCGACGACGAGATCTTCCGGTAATCGGGCACCTGGCAGATGTCCCAAAGCTTCATGACGGCTGCCCGGGAGCGCGCCAGGGCCACCACCTCGGGGTCGGCCGCCAGCGTCTCCAGGGCTTCGACGTCGTCGGCCATGCGGGCCCGCGTCAGGCGCGGTGTCTCGGGGATCGCCCGCAGGCTGTCGCGCAACCCGTCGAGGGAGGCAAAGTCGATGTCCCGGCTGCGCCACTGCAGCATGCGCACCGGCTCGAACGTATGCTGCTCGAGGCGCTCGACCACGTCGTTGTCGAGAGGTTCGGCAGCTCCGGTCACCCCGAACGTGCCGTCATTCATGTGCCGTCCGGCGCGGCCGGCGATCTGCGCCAGTTCGGAGGGTGTCAAGTTGCGATGGACCTGGCCGTCGAACTTGCGCAGCGCCGAGAAGGCGACATGGTCGACATCCAGGTTGAGCCCCATACCAATCGCGTCTGTGGCGACGATAAAGTCGACATCGCCCGATTGATACAGCGCGACCTGCGCGTTGCGCGTCCTCGGCGACAAGGCTCCCAGCACGACCGCGGCACCACCCCGCTGGCGACGGATCAGTTCGGCGATCGAATAGACTTCAGCGGCGGAGAATGCGACCACGGCGGAGCGCTGCGGCAATCTCGTTATTTTCTTCTGGCCGGCGTAAGTCAGCTTGGACAGCCGTGGCCGGGAAATGAAGTTGGCCCCGGCATTGAGGTCCTGAATGGCGTCGCGCATGGTTTGCGCGCCGAGCAGCAGCGTCTCCTGGCGTCCGCGTGCGTGCAACAGGCGGTCGGTGAAAACGTGTCCGCGCTCCGGGTCTGCGGCGAGCTGGATCTCGTCGATCGCGAGAAAGTCCACGTCGATCTCGCGTGGCATGGCCTCGACGGTCGAGACCCAATACCGGGCCCGGTCCGGCTTGATCTTTTCCTCGCCGGTGATGAGCGCGACGTTTTCGGCCCCGACCCTGGCGCAAATCTTGTCGTAGACTTCCCGCGCCAGCAGTCGCAGTGGCAACCCGATCATGCCGCTAGCGTGGCCAAGCATACGCTCGATGGCAAGGTGGGTCTTGCCGGTATTGGTGGGGCCAAGCACCGCCGTAACGTGGCGGATGCGGCCCTCATACTCGCTTGTCATGGCAAGACCCTCGGATGGCGGCGGGAACGGTGACACCAAGACCGCATCGTGCGGCGTCCCGGCTCGCTGCCTTGGCTTTGCATCGAGAAAAGTCGGGAATCAAGCACTTCGTATGGCGGGAGCAAGCCGGCGGCAACGATCTGGCGCGGTTAGGCGTGGGCGCTGGCCGGCGCAATGCCAGAAAAAAGCAAGCGGCGGGACGTGGTTTCCCACGTTCCGCCCGCGCATGTCGCCGCCGGGAAGCCAGTCGATCGCCCGCCTTTCAGCGGGCCAGCGCCAGCTTCTGCACCGGCGGGGTCATGGCGACGTCCACTGCCTTGGCCACGAGCCGCACCGTGCCAGCGATCGTCGGAATGCTGATCTCGTGGGGGATGTTGATGTTTGCTCCCGCCACCCGCCGCAGCGTCACCTCGATGTCACCGGACGCAGCCATACGCTGCGTTTCGGCGTTCTGGCGGTAGCCGCCAATCGGAAGGTAGCGCACGCCGCAGACGACGACGGTCTCGCCGGTGCCGATCCGTTCGACCCGCCGCTTGGAGAGCTGCAAATCGAAGCGCTGCTTGCCATCGAACACCGCAAGCTTCTGGGCGCACGGCTCCCCGCTCTGTGGCCGGGTCAACGCCATGACGGCCGACAACGGATCGAGCGCGCCGGACAGGTGCTGCGGCTTCAGAGGCACGGTATCGGCATGGTCCGGCATCGGAGGCACTATGGATACCGACTTTGGTCCCTTGCCGTCGAAATCGAGCTTGATGGAGCCCGCGCGCGAGTTGGCGTTGAAGGCGAAGATGTAGTCGGACGGCTTGGGGCCTGCACCGACACGGCCCTCTGCCTTGGTGACGCCGCGCCACTTGAACGTGCCCAGGAGTGCGGAGATTTCCGCGTCGCCGTTCAGCGCGTACGTGCCATCCTTGACGTCGGCGCGGAAGCGGAAGCTTCCGAGGTCGAAACCATTGAAGATGATGGCGTACTGTGCGGCCACGTGGGCCGGCCATGGATCAGCCGCGCGAGCCGGCGACACCATTGTGAGCGCCAGGCTGGCTGCTATCAGAAGTCCGGCGAAACCGCGGACGGTGGCGGACAAGCCGCGGAACGTGACGACGCAAAAACACATGACAACGACTTCCCCAGGGTGACGCGGGTGCCTCCCGGCTCATAGTGTGAGCGGTCGGAGGTGACGAACGCATAATCGACTGACCTCATCATGCGCGGACTTGGTAAACGAACGCTTTACGCCCGTTCTGGTTCGGGACGATTTGAGGAATTGCCAGCGTCCGCTCGAGGCTCTCCAGGTAGTCGGCCGCGAGGCGCGGATATTTGGTTGTGCGCCTTGACGCTCCGTCGTGCCTCGGTTATCAACCCAGCTCGATTTGCTGGCTCGGTTGCGGGCCGTTCTGTCGTGCCGTCATGGCAGCATCCGACATGAAAACCATCACAGTGCGCGCCGCCTGCAGCTCTGGGCCGGTGCCGCGAGGAGTTCGAGACGATGACAAGGCAATGTGAACTGACGGGCAAGCTGCCGCTCTCTGGCCAGATCCGCAGCCACGCCGAGAACAAGACCAAGCGCAAGTTCCGCCCGAACCTGTGCAACGTCACGCTGATCAGCGACGTGCTCGGCCGCTCCTACCGCCTCAAGGTGAGCGCACATGCCTTGAAGTCTGTCGAGCATCGTGGCGGCCTCGACGCTTTTCTCATGAAAGCGCGCGACGAGGAACTGTCCGTGCGCTGCCTCAAGATCAAGCGCGACATGAAGAAGGCAAAGGCCGAGGCCAGCGCTGAAGCATCACCGGTCTGATTGGCCCGGATCGCAGACGGCATTACTGCCCCGGGCTGCCCCGGTTCACGCAGACGCGTGACGCTGGGGCCGTGCACGCCTGTGCACTGGCCGCTGGTCTGGGGCGGGCGAAGACGACGGTCCGACAGGTGGGGTTTACGGACGTTGCGGCTTTGACTTCGATGCGCTTTCGGCTGGAAGCCTGAACTGCAACAGCATGGTTCGCTGCAGCACGCGGTCGAAGTTGTCGTCGGAAATCACCGTCAAGATCAGCGCGCCATCAGGACCGGGGTGAACCGCGAGGCCCTCCATGTTGTCGATGTTGCTGACCAAGCTTGCCTCGAGCAAGACCTCTCCCGTGACGTGACGGCCGGGCGCGATGTCGTCCACGGTGATCCGCCGTATGCGCATCTTGATGCCCTCGAACCAGCGGAAGCGGCGCTCGAGCAGCAGAATCCCGCCGTCGGGCGACGCTGCGACGTCGGTGATGTCGTAGCCGCCGATATCTTCGAGGGTGAACGCCTGCGCGGCCCCCTTTACGAACAACCAACCCGTCTGCCGCTTCTTGCCGTCGCGCAGCTTTTCGGCGAACGCGATGGGCACGCCTTTGTACCTTCCCCCCTTGAGCACTGTGAGGGCTTCGATCCCGTCGCGGGTCGGGATGGCCGCACCCACCGACCGCGGCCTGAACGATTTGCGCGGCCTTTCTAGGCCGCGTGCACCGATGGGCACCGTCGCGATCTGGTGGTTCTGTTCGTAGGCGATCATCGCCTCCCCGCGCTGCGAGGTGCCGGAGACGATGACCACGGCTTCGGCATCGCTGTCACGGGAACGAGATGCCATCTTGCCATCGGTCCCCACGATCGGGCCGATGCTGACCGCTTCCAGTCCGGTCGGGCGTCCGCGGGAATCGTGGATCAACTGTGCGCGCATCCAGACACCCGCATCGGAGACCGCGAGGACTCCTTTGCCATTGGGATCGACGGCGATCCCCGACCAGCCGCCGAATGCCTTGTCTTCGGACTTCAATACGAGACCACCGATGAAGTCGAGCCGGCCGTGGCGCGCCCCGCTGCGGCCTGCCCTGTTGAACCGGACGATCTGGCGCGCTGTCACATCGACCTGACGTGTCGTAAGGCCGCTTACGTCCGGCTTGCGCTGCGCCCAGGCTGGCGCCGCGGTGCCGCCAGCGGCTGCGACGCTCAGCCCGACGACAAGCGCGAGCCGTCGACCACGGGCGACCGAACCCTCCGGCATATTCATTGAAGCACCTTCCGGCCTCTTGGTCTGCCGCGCCTGAGGATGCGCGCGGCTGTTTCGCGTCCCCCGCCCGTCTCCTCGAACAGTTCGACGAGCTTATCCATCATGGCTCCGGCCAGTTCGGTCGGATCGGTGATGGTGACGGCGCGCCGATAGTAGCGGGTCACGTCGTGCCCGATGCCGATGGCAATCAACTGAACAGGGCTGTTCGTTTCGATTTCCTCGATGACCTGCCGGAGGTGGCGCTCCAGATACTGCCCGTTGTTGACCGACAGCGTGGAATCGTCGACCGGCGCACCGTCCGAGATCATCATCAGGATGCGTCGGTTTTCCGTCCGTCCAAGCAAGCGCCGGTGTGCCCAGGCCAGGGCTTCGCCGTCGATGTTCTCTTTCAAGAGGCCCTCGCGCATCATCAGGGCCAGCGAGCGCTTCGTGCGCCGCCACGGCGCGTCCGCCGTTTTGTACACGATGTGGCGGAGGTCGTTGAGCCGGCCCGGATTGGCCGGCTTGCCGTCGTTGAGCCACGTCTCCCGCGCCTGCCCGCCCTTCCATGCGCGTGTCGTGAAGCCGAGGATTTCGACCTTGACGCCGCAGCGCTCGAGGGTGCGCGCCAGAATGTCGGCGCAGGCCGCCGCCACGAGGATCGGGCGGCCGCGCATGGAGCCGGAGTTGTCGATCAGCAGCGTGACGATGGTGTCGCGGAAGTGCGTGTCGCTCTCCGTCTTGAACGAGAGCGGTGCGGTGGGGTCGATGATCACACGCGTCAGACGGGCAACATCCAGCACGCCTTCCTCGAGGTCGAATTCCCAGGCCCGGTTTTGCTGTGCGAGAAGCCTCCGCTGGAGCCGGTTGGCCAGCCGGGCGACCACGCTCGAAAAGGCCTTCAGCTCCTTGTCCAGGAAGCCGCGCAGCCGTTCCAGCTCCTAGGGGCTGGCCAAGTCCTCGGCCGCGATCTCCTCGTCGTGTCCCTTCGTGTACACCTTGTAGCCGTACCACTCAGGGTCATCGAGCACGGAGACGTTGGGGCGCCAGGACTCCGGGTTGGCGGGTTCCTCGGGCAGTTCCTCGTCGCTGTCGAAGCGGTCACTGCGCGTGGCCTCGGCCGCCTGTTCCAGCTCGCCGACATCCTGCTTTTCGCTGTCCTGGGCATCGGGCTCGTCGCCGCCATCCTCGGCCGACTCCTGCGGCTCGGATTGCTCTGGGCCGCCCTCGGACTGCGTTTCGCTTTCGGCGTCTTCCTCCTCGCTTTCGCTGCCGCGTGAGCGGGCATCGGCCAGGTCGAGCGCCTCGAGCAGGTCACGCACGATGCCAGCGAAGGCCGATTGATCGTCGATTACGCCTTCGAGTTTCGACAACACGCTGTCGGCACGTCCTTCGACGAAGCCCCGCCACGTTTCGACGAGGCCGCGCGCAACGGCCGGAGTCCGTTCGCCTGTCAACCGCTCGCGCACCATCAGGGCGAGCGCCTCCGCCAGCGGCGCGGCCTCCCGGTCGGTGACATTGGCAAAGCGCCCGTGCGCGTAGGTGTCCTCCAGTTTGGCCTTCAGGTTCTGCGCCATGCCCGGCATGCGCAGCGCCCCAACGGCCTCGACGCGGGCGTGCTCGACGGCCTCGAAGACCTCGCGTGCCGAGCCGTGGGCCGGGACAAGCTTGCGGTGCAGCTTCTCGTCGTGGCACGCCGCTTCCAGCGCCAGAGAGTCCGCCCATCCGCGCAGGATAGCAATTTCGCGTTTGGATGGCGCGCGCGACGGCTCAGGGAGGTGCAGGTGATGGGGGTCCAGGCTCGGCTTGCCCGGCCCAAAACCGACAATCAGGTCTTTGTCACCGGCAACCGCGCGCGCGCACGTGGCGAGCGCTCGCTTGAACGGTTCGACGGGGGCTTCTCTGCGCTTGCCTGTCGGGGTGTTGGTCATGACGCTTCGCCAGCCGGAGTGAAAAACAGCATCTGCCCGCTGGCGGTGACATAGACGAGCCCGGTATCGGCATCGGTCAATTGCCCCGACAGGTCAGCAATCCTGCCGCGCGGCCGGTCGGATTGCGTTAGCGAAGTTATCGTCCATTCCAGCCGCGTCACTGCCCCTGCCGGGACCGCACGGCGAAGCTGGAACGCGAAGCCGAGACCGACTGCCTGCCCCTCTTTCGCGTAGGCATCTGCCAGCACCGAGACCAGCACGCCGGTCGAATGGGCGGCGGCTGCGATGATGCCCTCGAACCGGCTGCGGATTGCAACCTCCGGGTCCAGATGAAGCGGGTTCGTATCGCCCGCCATCCGCGCATAGTCGGCGATGTTCTCGCGCGTGAACGTGTAGGCGCGGACAACGGTTTGTCCGACGGCGACCTGGGCACGGCCTGTTTCCTGCTGGTCCAAGGCTGATCACGCTATGAAAAGACTGGTGTCCAACGCGATGCCGGGAGGATCGAGTCGAATTGGACCGGAGGAAACAAGCCGGGTCAGGAGCGTCCCGTCCCCCTGGCGCTGATGATGCACGAGCGGTCCCTCGGGGTAGATGATCAGATAGTGCTGCACGCTGGGTACAGAGAAGTAGCCCGTCAACTTGAACGTTTCATCGAGCCGTTCCGTCGACGGCGACGCGACCTCGACCAGAATGATGGGATCGAGGATGTTGAGGTTATCGGAGGGCGCTTCCGGGCCGCAATAGACCATGGCGTCGGGCTCGTACCATTTACTGGTGCTCACGTGGACGGCAACGCCATCGGGTACCATCCGGCCCTCCAAACCTGCCTTCTCGATACCCTCGTCCAGCGCCCGTTGCACCTTGTACTTCATACGGGCGTGCCAGAGCCGCTCCGGTGCCATGGCAAAGACCGCGCCATCGTGCAGTTCGTAGCGTCCTGGCCGGTTATTGACCCAGGCGAGGAACGCATCGACGTCGAGCCCGGTGGGCAGGCCGCTATCGTATCGCTTGGCTACCGATCCCATGACTGCAAGCTCCGACCAAAGGCCGATGACGACCGCGACGGTTCCCTCAGCTCAGCGCCACGTTGGCCGAACTCTCCGGCAACTCCTCGCCGAAAGCGCGCTGGTAGAACTCGGCGACGACGGGACGCTCCAACTCGTCGCACTTGTTGAGGAAGGTCAAGCGGAAGGCGAAGCCGACGTCGCCGAAGATATCGGCATTCTCGGCCCAGGTGATCACCGTGCGCGGGCTCATCACGGTCGACAGGTCACCGTTGATGAAGGCCTGCCGGGTCAGGTCGGCGACGCGAACCATATTGGAGGCCGCCTTGCGCCGGGCGTCGGTCTTGGCCCACGACTTCACCTTCGAGAGCACGATGCCGACTTCGTCGTCGTGCGGCAGATAGTTGAGCGTGACGACGATCGACCAGCGGTCCATCTGGCCCTGGTTGATCTGCTGGGTGCCATGATAGAGGCCGGACGTGTCGCCGAGGCCGATCGTGTTGGCGGTCGCGAACAGGCGGAAATAGGGATGGGCGCGGATGACGCGGCTCTGGTCGAGCAGCGTCAGCTTGCCGGAGACTTCGAGCACGCGCTGGATGACGAACATCACGTCCGGGCGGCCGGCGTCATATTCGTCGAAGACCAGGGCGGTGTTGGTCTGCAGCGCCCAGGGCAGAATACCGTCGCGGAATTCCGTGACCTGCATGCCGTCCTTGATGACGATGGCGTCCTTGCCGATCAGGTCGATGCGGCTGATGTGGCTGTCGAGGTTGACGCGGACGCAGGGCCAGTTCAGGCGCGCGGCGACCTGCTCGATATGGGTCGACTTGCCCGTGCCGTGGTAGCCGGCGATCATCACGCGGCGGTTCTTGGCGAAACCGGCCAGGATGGCGAGGGTGGTGTCGCGGTCGAACAGATAGTCGGGATCGAGATCCGGAACGTGTTCGTTCGGCTCCGAATAGCCCGGCACTTCGAGATCGCTGTCGATGCCGAAAACCTGC
>JANRIE010000071.1:0-3926 GCA_033765285.1 Hyphomicrobiaceae bacterium
CTCGCTGCGCAAGCTGCCCATCAGCTACCCCGGCACCACCGGCGTCCGCCGCCCCATGACCGGCGGCGTGCTGGCCAGGAAGGGATGAGCCTGCTCACGGCGCTGGACGCGCGCAATCCGCGAGGCAACGAGCGCGGCCGCTCTGGCCGGGGCTCTGCAAGCGGACCCGCGCCGCAGACCCGGTCATCCAGCGTGTGCTTTGTATGCACGCTACGGTGAAGGTCGTGAGCGCATGGCCACCCGGCGAACCCAACGCCGCTTGGCGCCCGACTAGCAGCTCCGGAGTTTTGAGCCACATCAACGCATTGCCGACTCATCACCGTAGAAGCGGTCCGCTATTCAGAGGAGGCGACACCTTCTCCGACGACGGCGAGAGGAGCCCACACCGACGGATGCTGTGCTGGGATCCAGTTTCCAGGTCTTGTCGTATCCATCATAACCGCCAGCATGGCGCGTCGGAGCGCCTCGGCGCGACCGACTCTCGTGTCTTTCGCAATCTCGCGGAACGTCGTCTTGACGAGTTTGGCCGCGGCGTCACTGTCGACCTCCCAATGCGACACGAGCAGAGAGCGGCCGCCGGCGTAAAAGAAGGCGCTCGCCAGACCCGAGAGTGCCTCGCTCGACTCTCCGATAGCCCCACCCCGCGCCGTATTGCACGCAGACAGGATCACCCAATCGGCATCAAGCTTGAGCGAAGCGATCTCGCCGCCTGAAAGATATCCGTCGTCTTCGGGAGTGGGACTGCTCGGCGGCGTCAGGATGAGGCCCGGCTCGATAGTGCCGGAAAGCTGACCGGCCAGCGCGCCATGGGTAGCGAAGTGCACCACCCGGTACTTGGCCAACTCGCCTGTCGCGGATAGGCGCTTCACCTCAGCCTCCGTCGCGCGCGCCCAGACGAATGTCATCCACGCTTCCACCGATGCTCCGGACGACGTCACATAGCTCGTCGGCAGTCTCCGGCAATGGCGCCTGGGCGCGTAAATTGGCAGGGTCGGCAATGCGGCCACCGAACGGCAAAGCCGCATTGAGCGAGTGTGAGACGAAGCGGTGGGAGGCCGCGCGCCTCTCCGCCGATGGTGCGCAGACTGTGCGTGCACGGGCAATCGCTGCCTGTTGTGAATAGTAGGCACCGTGCCGTGGATCACTCTGATTGCCGTCGAGGAGTGGATTGCCGAAACCGACCATCGGGCGGTCGCCGCGCGAAGACTTGGCGTCGCGGCGTAGCGCCTTGAGCGAAGCGACAGAGGGCAACACGGTGATGGCATGGTCGCGGATCAGCCAGCGGGCGGTGGCAAGATCGTTCGACACGGGCGGTTCGCTGATCAGCACCTGGAAGGGCAGCGTGGTGAGTGTCCCGTTGGGCACGACCAGCAGGTGCAGGCCCTTGAGCTCGTCGGCAGCCTGATCGAGCAGTCCCTTGTAGAGCGCATGTGCCCGGGAAGCATCGAAGGGAAGCGGCACATCATCTGGCGGCGAGTGTCCGGGCGGCAATCTCAAGAGGCTTGCGCAGCGGCGACCCCCGTCGTCGAGCCAGGCACTGCGATCGAGACCACAGCGCAGCGCCGCGACCTCGGCATCGAGCGTCAGCATGCCGAGTCCCGAGCGCAGCCAGCGCACCCCAGTCCTGGTCACGACCCAGATGAATGTCTCTTCCGGTAACGGCGAGAACGCGCTCGTATCCAGGATCAGGACCAGCGCCTCGTCGGCGCGCAGCAGGGCCTGCACGTCAGCCACTGCGATAGGCTTCGGGCTCGCCAGTGCCACGTGGTCGGGAAATTCCCGGCGGAGTCCCTCGTCGATTTCGGCGAGGCGTGCGTCGATGGCGGCAAGATGATCGCTGAGAGCTTTCTCGCCGGCCATATCGCGCTTTGCCGATGGCTCGCTGCGCGCAGCGATCAGCTGGAGGTCACCGGTCTGCCACCGGACCACGAGATCCTGTCGCTCGCGCACCAGTGCCGCGAGCATTGATGATCCGTTTGCCGAGCGGGCTGCCATCTGCGCGAGCGCGCTCGCAGCGCCAGAGCCAACAGCCCATTGGGCGACTTCGAACATCTCTGCTGCTATCGCCTCCGCGTTGCGGCCGAGGCCTGCGGCCAGTCGATATCTGGCCTTGATCAACCCCTCAAAGATCCAACCGCTTCGTTGGGCTTCTCCCTTTGCCTTTTGGGCACCTGCTCGGTCGCCACCACCAAGCTCGCGAGCGGTGCGGCGCTGCAAGATCGTACCGGCGCCCTGCCACAGCTCGGCTGCTGCCGAAAGGTCATTCCTCGCCAGCGCGACAAAGGCCAATCCGGCCAGCGACGCGGCGACTTCTGAATGATCTTGCCCGAGGACAGCCGTGCGGATATCGAGGGCGCGCCGCAACAACACCTCGGCATCGGACAAGCGCATCTGCGATTGGTAAAGGCGGCCGAGATTGTGCAGCGCTGTGGCAAACGAAGGATGATCGGTCCCTAGCGCCGCCTCGTAGATTTTGGCCGTTCTTTGCAGCAGAGGCTCGGCTTCAACATCGCGATGCTGCGCCCTGAACAGCAAGGCAAGATTATTCAGCGAAGTTCCGACGTCGGGGTGATTGGCCCCAAGCGCCTTCTCCAGTATTCTTATAGTCCGTTGATAGAGGGGCTCGGCCTCGGCATAGCGGCCTGCGGTGCGCATCAGTTCGGCCAGGTTGCCGAGAGAGTTGACCGACTTGCGGGTGGTCGGGCCCAAACGCCCGCTCGCGGATGGCCAAAGATCGTTTCAGCAAGGGTTCGGCCTCGGCGAGACGCTCTTGCGCGCGGAGCAGATCGCCCAGATTGTTCAGCGCCGTGCCCACAGTCTGATGTTCGGTCCCCAGCGCTTCTTCCAGCACCTTTGCCGCGCGCTTGTACAGAGGCTCAGCCTCTGCGTAGCGCCCTTGCCCCAGATACAGGCCCCCTAGGTTGCTCAGCACAATACCAACGGGGGCAGCTTTGGGTCCGAGTTTCGCTTCGAGGATAGAAAGTGACCGGTTCCAAAGTGGCTCCGCCTCTGCGTAGAGCCCCCTTTCGGCATAGATCTGCGCTAAATTGATGAGCGCGGTCGCGACGTCAGGGTGCTCGGGCCCAAGCGCCTTTTCGCGCAGGGCGAGCACGTGCCGCCCCCGTTCGCTAGCCTCGGCAAATTGTCCGGCCTCATAAAGTCGGCGCACCTCGGAGTCATGTCGTTCTTGCTCTCCGACATCCTCCGACCACACAGGTCCGGCGACAACGGCCAATGCTATTGCCATACCGGCAATCCAGTGCGCCCGCCGCGCGAGCATGCAGCTCTCAATCATCGGGTTGGACCGGCCTCCCTGACTTCTACGAACAAATCCGGCGCATTCCGACCGAAACTGGATTGAAGCTCCGCGCGAGAATGTATGCGTCAGCGTCCTTTTCGGGCAAGCCACCATCGTCCGCTCACCCGTCGTGACGACGGCGGCACAGCGCTCGGAGACCATGGTACCAATACTGCTACACCGATTTGTTAGGCGCCGACGGAAGCAATAGACAGCGCGGCTGGCAACTGTGGCGCTGAACCCAGCGGCACCGTGCCGGCAACGCTGTCGTGCGGCGGGCTTTTCCGCCCCCGGCCCGCAAGACCGAACAGAGACTAGACGAGCCGAACGCGACTGTCAGCGAGCTATGGCATGGTGCAGTTCACACTGGCAGGTACATGTCGGTCACATGACGGACTGGGTCGCCGGCGCCATTCTAATCCAGTGCACATCACTCCCGCAGCGCGCTCGCGAGCAGAAATCCCTCCGCACTGTGCCCGCGCGCTGCCCTGAGAGCTATCCCTTGACCAGCAGCATCAGCCCGCTCGCGCCTGAGATGGCGAGGAGCGCGGTCCGGATTGCCCGCGGCGACAGCATCCGGATCAGCAAGGGCGCGGCGAGGTAGCCTGCGATCAGGCCCGGCACCAGC
>JANRIE010000078.1:0-2530 GCA_033765285.1 Hyphomicrobiaceae bacterium
GACCCCGTACGAGGTCATCACGAACGGGTCGTAGATGAAATCGAAGTCGAAGCTGCCGACCGTGGCATCTCCCAGACCCGACACGATCAGATCGACGGTGAAGAAGTCGCCGACCATGACTTCGGTCGAGGACGGCACGGCGGTGACCACCTGGGCCTGGGCGGCTCCGGTGGCCAGCAGCGCCGAGGCAAGCAGTGCATTGACGAATTTCATGATGTAGGTCCCTTATGAATATACGAACTGCAGCCGATCACAGCGCACAGCGCGGCTTGGTGCAGAGGTTGGTGATCAGGCGCGTGTCCAGTGCCGTGATCTTGCCGTCGCCGTCGATGTCGGCCTTGTCGTACGGGCCGGTCGCCGACTGGTTCAGCCGGCGCGAAGCGGCTGTCACGTCCTTGCTGTTCACCTTGCCGTCGCCGTCGATGTCGCCGCGCAGAACGACATCGGTCGGCAGCGCGGGCGCGCTCGGCGGCAGGAAACGCCCCTGCGTGGCCTGCTCAAGCGCATAGGCCAGCTCGATCAGCCGGGGCTCGCCGAAGCGCCGGCCGGCAAACGACACGCCGGCCGGAATCGGCACGCCATTCGAAATGACCGAACCATAGGGAATGACGATGCTCGGGTAGCCGGCGCGCGCCCAGGTTCCTGCACTGCCGCTGCCCGAATAGAAGATGGCATCGAAATCGTCTGCCGTGCCCTCTTCACCGTCGGGACCATTCAGCGCATTGTTGATCGCAGTGCGCGAGCGCGTGATGCCATTGACGTAGTTCGTCTGATAGGTCAGGGTGTCGGCACTGCCCGGACTGATGTCGAGATTGTTCGATGCGATGAACGTCGTCTGACCGTACTTGATCGTGTTCAGGTCCGTGTTGGCCGCGTTGTACGCGATCAGGTCAGCAAGCGACTGGATCGGGAAGGAATCCGGCAGGCTGTCGAAGTACAGGTTCACATCGCGCTTCTGGCCGTAGTTCAGTACGCCAGGCGTGCTTGGAAACGTCACCGCCGGAATGCTGACCACGGTTGCACCCAGCGCCTGCATCTTGGCGATGGCCGCGTTCATGATGTCCGCCCGGTTGTTCGGAAACGGCGGCACCGCAATGCGCGCACCGGCCAGACCGTCCGCCTTCAGGAACGGCGTGTAATCGTTGAAGCAGTTGCCCGGCTCCAGACATTCCAGCGTCGCCGGGTCGGTCGGGTCGTAGCCGGCAATCACGCCGAGCACGATGGCCGCATCGGTCACCGTGCGGGTCATCGGACCGGCGGTATCCTGATCGGCGGTGATCGGGATGATGCCGTCACGACTGACCAGACCGACGGTCGGCTTGATGCCGACGATGCCATTGGCGTTGGCCGGGCTCAGGATGGAACCTGACGTTTCGGTACCGATCGTCAGCGCGACCAGATTCGCTGCGGCCGCTATGCCGGAGCCGGAACTGGAGCCGCTCGGATTGAGCAGCGGTCGGCCATCCGGATTGGTGGGCGACGGACGCGTGTCATAAGGGTTGTAGCCGTAACCCCCCAGACCACTGTAGCCGGAGACGAAGCCATTCGAAATGAAGTTGGCGAATTCGGTCAGCGTCGCCTTGCCGATGATGATGGCGCCGGCGTCGCGCAGCTTCTTGGTGATGAAGGCGTCGTCCAGCGGGATCGAGTCACGCAGCGCGACTGCACCACCGGTGGTCGGCATGTCATCCGTGTCGATGATGTCCTTCAGCAGGATGGGCACGCCGTACAGCGGTCCGATCGGCGTCCCGGGCACGAAGCGCGCTTCGTCCATCGCCTTTGCGGTGGCGGCTGCTTGCGGGTTCACATACATGTAGGAGTTGAGCTTCGGACCGGCATCGTCGTACGCGGCGACGCGGGCCAGATACATATTGATCAGCTGCTCTGCGGACAGAAGCCTCGACTGGAAGGCTTCCTGGATTTGCGGCACCGTTGCCTCGATCAGACTGAACTGCTTCGGCGCGGTTTGCGCCAGGGCGTTGAATGCGGCCACATTGCCGACCAGCGCCATCGCAGTTGCCAATATCTTTCTCTTCATCAGGGGACCTCTCCTAGATAGAACGGTTGATTACAGGCAACTCTGTTTCTCATCCTCTTTGTAAGGACGTGTAGCATGAGCACGAACTGGTCCACAGCGTAAATTTCATTTTTTTCCGTAGCTTGCGACGCTTTTTCGACTCTATCCAATTGATAGTTAGAGGGCTTTGTATGCACTGCACGTCATGCACCGAAGAAGTGCCGCCCCGGGAATGAATCACGCGTGGTGCGCACGCACGGTCGATGACCCAAGCGGGTGCGCAGGACGTCGACACAACGGGCGATGCTTCGGGGCGGAAGCATGGATGCTGTTCCGTGGGAGGCGATCCACTGCAGGCCCTGCATGTCCGGCCGGCTCTGCGGACGGCGAGCAGTATTTGCTGCACGTCCCGCGACGCCCTGGACGCGATGGGCGCAGATTCCTGTGGGAGCGGCGGCCTCGCCGCGATCGGCGCGTTGATCAACGATCATCGCGGCATCAATCGCGGCGAGG
>JANRIE010000030.1:0-1596 GCA_033765285.1 Hyphomicrobiaceae bacterium
CCGCCGCCCATGGCGACGTCGATGATGCCCTTGTCCATCGCGTCGATCAGCTGCGAGGCGATGTCCTTTTGCGTGGTGCAGCCTTCGGGCACCTTTTCTTCCCAGTCGCGGGCCACGGTGCGGGCATAGACCGCCGCCGGGGTCGCGTGGGTGATGCGGGTGGTGGTGATGTTGCCCACCGACTTGCCCGCCGCCGTGGCGATTTCCGCCAGCGAGGTCAGCTCGTTGCCCGTGACGGTGGCGCAATCCTCGAAATTCGCGTCCTCGTCCAGGCCGATGATCCCGTCGTCGGTCTTGACGCCGCTGTTCAGGGCGGTCGCGGTCGGCGCGCTGTCGGGGGTCTGGGCGTTGGGCAGATAGGTCTTGACCAGTGCGACGTTCGGGAAGGTCTCCTGCGGCAGCACGAATTCATCGCCGAAGCCACCGGCCTTCTGGCCCATGTAGAGCCGCGTGGCGTAGGTGGCGGCGACATCGTTGCCGTCACCGACGATCAGGATGATATTCTTGGCGGTGCCGGTCAGCGGAGTTGCCGCGACGCGCGCGTCAAGGATGGCCTGCGCATCCTGCAGCCAAACGCTGTCGGCCTGCAGCAGTTCTTGGGCCTGAACGGCGGTGGCGGTGGAAAGGCACAGCATGACGGATGCGATTCGGCTCATGGACATATCTCCTGCTTGCGGATGCTTTTGGAAATTATCGATCATCTGCAACGCTGGTGCGACAGTTTCGGGTTCTTGAAACCCAGCCCAGATGCAAGCTTGGTGGAGCGCTTGCGGTTGCTGGCATCGCGGCGCGGCTTTCGCCGCAAGACGCCATTCACTGTCGAGTGCCACAATGAGAGGGTCTAGCTCATCGCGGTCCCTTATCGATCCGATGCCGGGGCTTTCGGCTCAGTTTTGTGCAGAAAAGGCCGCTAAGAGTGCGAGCGTACGCTCGCTCACATGGTGCTCGATCCCTTCCGCGTCCCGCTCGGCCGTCTCGGGGTCAAGCCCAAGGCTGAGCAGGAACCGCAGCACGATCTCATGCCGGTGGCGGCATTCGTGCGCGAGCGCCCTGCCCTGCTCCGTCAGAAAAATCGAGCGATACTTCGCCCGGGTGATGAGGCCGTCGCGTGCCAGACGGTCCAGCGTCTTGGCCACGGTCGGCGCGGTGACGCCCATCCGTGCGGCGATGTCGACGGGACGCGCTTCGCCCTGGGTGTGGATCAGTTCTGCGATCAGCTCGACGTAATCTTCCGCCAGTTCGCGGCTGCGCGCCGCGCGCACGCCCTGAAATGCTTCCACCCGCATGTCGGGAGAGCGATCGTCACCGGTTGAGGCCGACATCTGGGGGGCAGGGTCGTGCTGTGTCATGAGTCAACCGTCGCACAGGGAAGATTGACAAGTAAAGGCGCACCAATGATTGTTAGCGTCAACTAACTTTATGTGCCATGCATTTGGCGCGACCCCGCGACGACAGAATGGATCAACCCCATGTCAACGAACGCCTGGCGCCAAGAGCGTGAAACACCGTCACTGTCCGAAGTCTTCCGCACCATCGCGGTCGGTAACGGCGGCACCAGCCGGTTCCGGCGGTTCCTCGCGTTTGTTGGCCCCGGCT
>JANRIE010000046.1:0-2738 GCA_033765285.1 Hyphomicrobiaceae bacterium
TTTGCCGTGCATCAGCACCATGTCGGGGTGCTTCGCGCGGACCTGGTCGAGCTTGGACCAGATCAGTTGATGGTCGTTGAAGTCGAGCCCGCCAGTCAGCGCGATCTTCGGTCCGGCGGGCAGCAGCACCTCGCGATCGGCACGTTTGCGGGCGGCGATGAAGTCGCGGCTGTCGATCATCGCAGAGGTGAGCTGGCGATGGTTGACGCGTGAGCCGTGGCGGGGCGACCAGTTCGAGCCGGTCGTTTTCCGGTAAAGGTCGGCGCCGGTGTCACGAAAGAGCTCGAGGGCGTCGCGGCGCTCGATGAGCCGCTGTCCGGTGGCGATCAGCGCTTCGAGCTGCACAGCCTTCACCTCGGAGCCATCCTGTTCGCGCTGCCCCTGCTTCTGCGCCTGCTCATTGTCGTCGAGCGTGCGTTCGACCCGTTCGACGGCGCGGTGGAAGGTGTTGACCGTTGACCAGAGCAGGTCGTCGAGATCTGCGTCGAGGCCGGTATCGGCCATGGTGGCGATCAGCGCGTCGAAGATGTCGGCGACGGCGCCCGCGATCACGCGATCTTCCGGGATTGGACGTGGATCGGGTTCATCGTCGCGGGGATGGAAGCCGTAAAGCTGAAGCTGGGTCAGAACGTGTTCGGTCGGAGAAGAGCTGTGGTCGGGCTCAAATTCGTCATGCTCGCTCATGGGAAGCTCCGTTCGCTAGACCGCGACCGCCGCGGCCTTCATGGCGACGAAGCCGTCGGACGGGCTGGACTGGCACCCGGAGCGACAGCGAGGGGCCGCAGCTTGAGCGAAGGACCGCAGGGGCCGGCTATTTTGTCTCGCGATGGAAAGGCCCGAGCGGGGTCCCCACGCGGCTTGACCGCGTGGGGTGGAGCGGGCCGCCGGAAAATAGTCGGCCACAAGGTTGCCTGGATGGACCGTCTGATGGCCGATCGCCCTCTGGAAGGCCGGGGCGCGGTCTTCTGGCGAAACGGTCATCCCAGATGCGGGTTTTGAACGAAGTGCTCGACCGGCAGCCGCCTGCCTCCATCCCGGTCAGGCTGCATGCTCCATGAAGCGTGCGACGTCCTGGGGCCCGATCTGGACCCGGATGGCAGCCCGGAACGCTGCGAGCCCCAGCAGCCGGAGGTCTTCATTGAAGTCGCCAAGCGTCGGAGACAGGACGACCGCCTCGATGCCCGCTTCCTCCGCGCGGGTCATCAGGGTCCTCACCGCTGCATCACCGGCGGGATCGTCATCACGCGCGACATACAGCCGGTGCAGGGTGTCGGGAAACTGGATGGCGGCAAGATGTGCCGCCGACAGCGCGGCCGCCATCGGCAAGGTTGGCAGGACGCAGCGCAACGACAACATGGTCTCGACGCCTTCGCCGGCCGCCATCACCGAGCCCGGCAATCCGAAGCGTACGGCAGAACCGAGGAGATTGCCCATCGCCCGTCTCGGTGTCTCGATTGGCGCCTTGCCTAAGGTCGCTTCGTTGAAGCCGTCGGGGTCCAGCCAGGTGCGATGTGCGCCGGTGAGTTCGCCATTCAGATCCGTGACGGCGGCGATGATCGCCGGCCAGATTTCGGTCGGCGCATGCTCGTCGGGGCGGAAGAAGCAGCGGGGATGGAAGCGCAGCGATCCGGTTTCGTGCAAAGTCGTAATGCCGCGTCTACGCAGATACGTCTCGCCGAGTGTACGGCTGATCGGCCGTGCCATCGCGAAGAGACGCCTCGCGGCTTCTGGCGAACCCATTGGCGCCACGGACGTCCTGGCCCGCCGCGACTCTCGTGCGGGCTCTGGATGCGGGAGGCTTAAGAAGCGCCGCGCCTCCTCGGCGATTTGTTTGAAGTCAGGAAGGCCGCAGGTTTCGCGAATGACATCGAGCAGATCGCCATGCTCGCCAGTCGCGGCGTCGGTCCACTTGCCGGCGGCGCCCTTACCCGTCTGCGGCCCCTTGAGCCGCACGAACATTGAGCGGCCCGGCGTGTTGCGAGCGTCGCCGACCAGCCAGTAGCCTCCCTGCCTTGTGCCGTTGGACAGATAGTGCCGGCACACGGCTTCGGCCTGGCCGGCGAGGCGGGCCGCAAGATCGGATGCGTCCAAGCTGGCCATCACGCGGCCTCCCGTTCAGAGATCTGCGTGACTGGATAGCGCTCCATCACCTTGGCAAGGACGGCCACGCCGGTCGCGTCGGTGGGAACGAACATCCTGAGCTTCCAGGAGATGATCTCGTGGAACAGGCCGTAGGAGCGGAGGCGATCGCGCATCGTGTCGGAGAAGCCCGATAGCTCGATGCGGTGGACGCCCATTACCCGCGCGCGATGAAGCTGGAGGCCCTCAGTGAGATCGAGGACGGTGCTGCCTGCCACCAAGGCTGCAAAGGCATCGGCAGCCGTCAGCGTGGGCGCTCCGATCGCGAGCGCGTTGGCCGCCCAGGCTGCAGAAACGCGTCGCCCGATAATGCGTTCGCCGTCGTCCGTCTGGAGGCGATAGACACGCGTGCACTCCTCCGGGAGACGCTTCCAGATCGGGAGCAGGAGCCCGGCGACGACATGGATCGTGCTGTCAGTGAACTCGGGGATCTGCCCCAGTTCGCGCTGCCATGCCGCCGCGAAGACCTCGCGATCGGCCACCCGCCAATGGCTTTCCGCCATCGACGCCAGCGATGCATGGTGATGTTCCATCGGCCGGAGCAAGCGCACCCGGCGTTCGATTTCGCCATCATCCAACATGATGCTCGGGGCAGGCAC
>JANRIE010000051.1:0-59503 GCA_033765285.1 Hyphomicrobiaceae bacterium
ATGACCGCTCCCCCGCGCCCACGTCTGTGGACGTCCTGGGGAAAAGGTTCGCCGCGGCGTTCCTCTCCGGTCAGCCTACGGCCTCCCTCCGACGACCGCCGCCGCCTCCGCTCCTACACCACGTGCTGGGACATCAGCGCGGCGCATAGCTAGATGTGGATTTGTAAACGTTTACACGTCCCAAATCCTCTAGGGCGTAAACAGCTTCGCCGCCGCTCGTTCGCTCGACTGCATGACACTATCCACAATCGCTGTGGATGCCTCTGTGAGCACAGTCTGCAAGCCCGCAGAGAACTGCCGTTTGTCTCCACCCAGTCTCCACGGCAAGACTGACGACTTTGGCGCACCCGTCTAACTATCTGATTTTATTGGCTGTGCGGGCAGTCTGAGGCGAACGGGTCTCAAATAACAGGGAATTTCAGCGATTTCCGGGGCTTGAAAACGGCCAAAAACGGCGTATTTCATCGATAAATCAGTGCGTTGCGGCTAAAGTGGTCGAGAAAATATCAGGGAACTTCCGCGGGCTTATCAGGGAATTTTTCTGAAAGATCAGCGATCCGATTTGGCCGAACAGGGAGCCCCTGCAGCGTGAACTGCTCCGGTGCTGGCTAGTCCCCCTGGCGTGGCGTGGTTCCATCGGCTTCAGCCCCCCAGGCCGGCGCGGACGTCCTTCAGCAGCATGAACAAGTGATAGGGGTCGGTCGGTGAAACGCTTGACCATGTCGTGACGCAGCACGATTTCGACGAACTTCGCGGCAAACCCAGGCGAGCAGTGTGAGCGGTGGCCAGTAAGAGCTTTTCATGGAGCACCACACCTGCTAAGCAACCAGTCAATTTGGAAACTTGGTTTCATGGACCGCGCCAGCACCGTACTGATCGTCGCGAGTCTCGACGGCGAATGGCCAGAGCTCATCGATATCCTCGGTGAGAGGCACGGTTACCGCGTGTTGACCGCGGGTTCGATCGGCGAGGCCGAGCAACTGGCGCACGATGCGCATGTCGATCTGGCAATCGCCGATGCCGGTAGCAGGGGCTTCGAGGGCTGCGCGTTCTTGACCGGGCTGCGCGTCTCGCATCCCGATGTCATCCGCGTTCTGTTGCTACCACGTGGCAGCGATGCCAACAGCAAGGCCAACCGCGAGGCGTCCGTTTTCCAGTATCTCCGCAAACCGCTAGATGCCGAGCAGGCCGCGCTGGTCGTCAAACGCGGATTGGAGACGCGCGAGCTGGCGCGCCGCCATCGGCTCGTCTCGCGCGAGTTCAAGATGAGTGGCGAGGGCGTGTCGTTAGGCGGGCCCCATCATTTCGGTTTTCAGCCCCAGAGCCAGAATTTCGAGAAGCTCATCTACGCCAGCGAGCAGATGGCGGAGTTGTGCGACCTGGCGAAAACCGCGGCGCGCACCGAGCTGCCGATCCTCATTCAGGGCGAGACCGGCACCGGCAAAGAGCTTCTGGCGCGCGCGATTCATTACAACTCGACGCGCAAGGCCAGTCCGCTACTGGTGCAGAATTGCGGCGGGATCAACGACGAGCTGCTGCAGTCCGAGCTTTTCGGCCACCGGCGCGGCGCGTTCACCGGCGCGGTGTCGGATAGACTGGGTCTCTTCCGCGCCGCCGATGGCGGCACCGTGTTCCTGGACGAGATCTCAGATGTCTCCCCGTCCTTCCAGGTGAGCCTTTTGCGCTTTCTGCAGGAAGGAGAGGTGAAGCCGCTCGGCTCCGACCGGACCACGCAGTCGAACGTGCGGATCATTGCGGCGTCGAACCGGCCGCTGGCCCAACTCGTCGCGAAGGGAGAGTTCCGCCGCGACCTGTACTATCGCCTGAA
Source organism: Hyphomicrobiaceae bacterium (assembly GCA_033765285.1). Lineage (GTDB taxonomy): Bacteria > Pseudomonadota > Alphaproteobacteria > Rhizobiales > Hyphomicrobiaceae > Filomicrobium. The sequence continues at coordinate 1,829 of JANRIE010000051.1, forward strand.
GGGCTTCGAGCTGGAAGTGCCACCGCTGCGCGTGCGCGTCGACGACGTGGCTGCGCTGGCCGAGTTCTTCGCCGCCAAGCACAGCGAGGCCACGGGACGGAAGATACTCGGCCTTTCGGCGAGCCTCATCGAGAAATTGTCGCATTACGAATTCCCGGGCAACGTCCGCGAACTCGAGAACGAGATCAGACGCCTCGTCGTGCTGACCGGGGTTGGGGAATTTCTGACCACTCAACATCTCTCGCCCGTCATTCAAGCCGCGACGCAGCGCCCATCGATTGGTAAGATCAACGGCTTCATGCCTTCGGGCAAAACACTGAAAGACCAGGTCGAGAGCCTCGAGCGGCATCTCGTGCAGGATGCCCTGCGGCGCTATCGTTGGAACCAGAGCAAGGCAGCCGACGAGCTCGGCTTGTCACGCGTCGGGTTAGCCAACAAGATCAGGCGCTACGGTTTGAAGGAGGAGGTCGTCACATGAGCTCCGAGCCCAGCGACAAGGGTCCCGCGGGCACCGTTGTGAGGTTCCCACAATCGCGCGTGGCGCCCGTGTCCAGCGTGGGCAACACTGAGCCGCCAGAGTACGGGGCATTTGCCAAGCTGCTTGGCGTGCCCCGCGAGCAGACCACCGGCCACTGGTGCAGCAATTGCCGCAGGATCTGGTACGGCTATCTGCTCGAAGTCGCATGCCCGACGTGCGGCAATCGCCACGGCTGACGCTCTCCGCGGGTCGCGATCGATCCTTGTAAATCAGGTTGGCAGCGCAAATAAAGTTTGCAGATCCTTTCGCTCGGGGTTCGCATCTCCGAACCCGGCGCGACCAATCAAGCCATTGTTTATAAGTAATTTTTTGCGCTGCCCTCTGGTTGGCCCAACTCTTGCTGGTGTTAACTATCGGAAGGAAAATCAGACTTCGAATAGTTACTCAGGGAGAGAGCGAATGGCCAACCTTCTATGGCTCCAGGGCGGTGCGTGTTCAGGAAATACCATGTCATTCCTCAATGCAGAGGAGCCAAGCGCGTGTGACCTGGTCACAGATTTTGGCATCAACGTGCTGTGGCATCCCTCCCTAGGGATGGAGCTGGGTGAGAACCTACAGCGCATGCTGCGCAAACTGGTCAGCGGTGAAATCCCCCTCGACATCTTCGTGTTCGAGGGCAGCGTCGTCAGGGCGCCGAACGGCACCGGCGAATGGAACCGCTTCGCGGGCCGGCCGATGCAGGATTGGGTGCGTGAACTCGCGGCTCGCGCCGGCTTCACGGTCGCAGTTGGCGATTGCGCCACGTGGGGCGGCATTCCCGCCACCGCGCCCAACCCCTCCGAAAGCGTAGGGCTGCAGTTCCTGAAGCGCGGCCACGGCGGCTTCCTCGGCAAAGACTACAAATCCAAGGCGGGGTTGCCCGTTATCAATATTCCCGGATGCCCCGCTCATCCCGACTGGATAACACAGATCGTCGTTGCGGTCGCGACCGGGCGAGGCGGGGATCTCTCCCTAGACGACTTCGGCCGGCCAAAGACCTTCTTCCAGAGCTTCACGCAGACCGGCTGCACGCGCAACATGCACTTCGCCTACAAGGTCTCCGCGACCGAGTTCGGCCAGCGCAAGGGTTGCCTCTTCTATGATCTCGGCTGCCGCGGCCCGATGACCCACTCGCCGTGCAACCGCATCCTCTGGAACCGTCAATCCTCGAAGACGCGCGCGGGCATGCCTTGCATGGGATGCACCGAGCCGGAGTTCCCGTTCTATGACCTTGCCCCCGGCACCGTATTCAAGACACAAACCGTCATGGGTGTCCCCAAGGACATGCCCACGGGCGTCGACAAGACCGGCTACGTCAAGCTGACCGCTGCGGCCAAGGCCGCTTCGCCGAAATGGGCCGAAGAAGACATCTTCGTCGTCTGATCCGCGGCCTTGGCGGTCGCGCGGCCGCCGGCCCTTCATCCCCTTTTATCTCTGATGAGAGTGACACCATGACCGCAGCAGTACAAACGCTCGACATCTCGCCCGTCGGCCGCGTCGAGGGCGACCTCGACGTTCGCGTCGATATTCAGAACGGCGTCGTCATCAACGCCTGGACCAACGCGGAGCTGTTCCGCGGCTTCGAAGTGATACTTCGCGACAAGGATCCGCAAGCCGGACTCGTCGTTACGCCGCGCGCATGCGGCATCTGTGGCGCCTCGCACCTTACATGCGCGGCGTGGGCTCTGGATACCGCCTGGAAAGCCGAAGTGCCTCGCAATGCGATACTGGCCCGGAACCTGGGACAGATCGTGGAGTCGCTCCAGAGCCTGCCGCGGCATCACTATGGTTTGTTCATGATCGACTACACCAACAAGAACTACTCCAAGTCACGGTACTACGAGGAAGCCGTAAAGCGGTGGGCGCCGTTCACCGGCAAGAACTACGAGATCGGCGTCACGATCTCTGGCCGGCCGGTCGAGATCTATGCGCTGCTCGGCGGGCAGTGGCCGCACTCGAGCTACATGGTACCTGGAGGCGTGATGTGCGCGCCGACGTTGACCGATGTGACGCGCGCCTGGTCGATCCTGGAGCACTTCCGGCGCAACTGGCTCGAGCCGGTATGGCTCGGCTGCTCGCTCGAGCGCTACGAGCAAATCCGCTCCTACAGCGATTTCCTGGCGTGGATCGACGAACGGCCCGAGCATGCCAACTCCGACCTCGGAATGTTCTGGCGCATGAGCCTCGAGATCGGCTTGGACAAGTACGGTCGCGGGCACAAGAAGTACATTTCGTGGGGCTACCTCCCGCACGAGGATCGCTACAACAAGCCGACCATCGAGAGCCGCAACGCGTCGGTCATCATGAAGAGCGGCGTCTTCGACGGCGCGGCCGGCACTCACAAACTGATGGATCAGAGTTTCACGCGGGAGGATCTGCGTCACGCGTGGTACGATGAACCGCAGGCCTTGCATCCCTTCGACCGCACCACCAAGCCGGTGCAGAAGAACAATATCGATCACAACGGCAAGTATTCGTGGGCATCTGCGGTGCTGCATTCACAGGACGGCCGCTTGGAAGCTGGGGCGCTGGCGCGCCAGCTTATCGCCGGCGGTACGCATGGCGAGAGCTGGCAGCACCACGATCCGCTGGTGCTCGACATGTATCACAACATGGGCGGTGCAAGCATCCTGCTCAGGCATTTTGCGCGCATGCACGAGGGCGTAAAACTCTATCGCGAGTCCGAGAGGATCCTGCGCGAGTTCAAGCTAAAGGATCAATGGTACGTCAAACCGACCGAGAAGGATGGTCGAGGCTGGGGCGCCACCGAAGCCATTCGCGGTGCGCTATGCCATTGGATCGAAATCCAGGGCGGCAAGATCAAGAACTATCAGATCATTGCGCCTACGACCTGGAATGTCGGCCCGCGCACGAGCGATGGTGCTCGCGGCCCGATCGAGGAAGCACTCATCGGCACCCCGATCGCGGATCCACATGACCCGGTCGAGGTCGGGCACGTGTGCCGCTCGTACGATTCTTGCCTCGTCTGCACGGTGCATGCATACGACGCGAAGACCGGCGAGCAGCTGGCGCGCTTCCGAACCGCCTGATCGATACGCTGACGGTTAAGTGTACCCCCGGCGACACGTTGCGCCGGGGGCAGCGCAACCTACGCGTCTGCCATTTGAACGGGTGGGGAACGATGAGTGCCAACGGCAAGGACGAGGCCCAACTGAAAGTCATCGCCGAGATGATGGCGGCAGGGCTTGTGACGCAGACGGAGCCTTTTCCCGAGACCGAGAAGGAGTTCGGTGCAATTCTCGCTCAGTTGCGCGCGCTGGATCCCAATGATCTCAGGTCGAAGCTCATCATCAGCGGCTTCGTCGATCATCCCTACGGACCCGATCAGCAGCGCTGCCTCGAGTGCATGTACTATCTCGTACATCGCAAATGGTGCGACCTGCCCGAGCTAGCCGTACCAGTGGAGCCGCATTGGTGGTGCCGGCTTTGGCGAATCTAGTTCCCGAGGAAGTGAGGTACGTCATGCCGGCAACGAGTGATCCAGATTCAGACAAGGTCGTGCGCGAACAGATCCGCTCGCTTCTGGGCGCGGGTCTCGAGACCAGGGTCTTTCCGCGCGCCGACACCCACGACGAGGTGCAGCAGATCATCGCCGAGCTCAAAGCTGCCGGAGCCGACCTCAGATCCAAGCTGGTGATCGCCGGATTCACCGATCACACGATCGAACACGGGGGCATCGAGCAGCCCTGCGAGACGTGCATGTATTACCTCGTTCATCGCCGATATTGCGAGCTGCCGGAGCTCGACTGCCCCGTAGAGCCAGAGTGGTCGTGCCGGCTCTGGCGCATTTGAGCGATTGAGCTGATGAACCGTGGAGGCTTCTTTGGACATGGAAAGCACCCGACGTTCGACCGTCTCGAAGTACCTCGAAGTTGGCCTGGTCACCGAGGTCGAGCCGCGGGCCCGTTCGCTTGACGATGCCAATGACATCATCGCACGTCTGCGCGCGGCGGGCAGTGACGTCATCGCAAAGATGGCTATCGCCGGCTTCTACGAGGCCCCGATCGAGTGCGAGGGCATTGACCAGTCGTGCGAGACCTGCGTCTATTTTCAGGTGCACCGACGCCATTGCGAGCTGCCGGAGATAAATCTGCCGGTCGAGGCGCACTGGTCCTGCCGGCTCTGGCGGATCTAGGCATTCGGCTCGACGGAAGGGCACTGTGGATGAAGATCGCCGTCATCGGCTGCGGCAATGCCAACCGAAGCGACGATGCCGCCGGTATTGAAGTCATACGACTGTTGCGCGACCGCTTGATTGATCCTGCCGCCGCTGATGTGATGCTTTTGGACGCTGGAACGGACGGCATGGCAGTCATGTTCGCCGCAAAGGGGTGCACTTCGCTCATCGTCGTCGACGCCTGCCGGACAGGTTCAGTGCCCGGTGCCGTGTACGAGGTACCAGGGTCCGAACTGGCCAACGAAGCGCCGCATACGCTTACGCTGCACGATTTCCGGTGGGACCACGCACTTTATGCCGGCCGCAGAATCTACGGTGATGCCTTTCCGCGCGACGTACTCGGCTTCCTGATCGAGGCCGAGCGTGTCGAACTGGGCTGCGGGCTCTCGCGCTCGGTCGCCGAAGCAGCGGTCAGCGTGGCATCGCAGATTGAAGAGCGTATCGCACAGCGCCGACGAGATCACATGGCCGGCGGGACGCCGTCATGAGCAACGCGTGCCTCCTGTCGGTCCGGCGCGGCTCGCTGTTGTTCTCGGGCGAGGTGTACGACCGCTATTTCGCCACGCTTGAAAACGTCGTGCTGCTGCGCGACGGCGCGGACCTGCTGGTAATGCCCGTGCGGCAGCGAGCCGCCGGGGGCTATGTGATCAAACTGCGATCGATTGCGGGTGATCGCGCCGTGCAGGCGGCAGATTTCTTCCGAGACAACGGCATCGCCGACGGGGACGAACTGCAGCTCGTCGCGCACTGGATGGAGAACCGCGCCGCGCTGGTCATTACAGGCTTGTTCAACTGATAACTTAGTATGCCATTTGCTATTTTGATAGACAACGCGGCGCCAATGCGCTTATCTTCTCGCCAACTAAGTGAGCTGTCCGCAGAGACGGCCGATGGGAGGCGCGTAAGGTGGCGATCGGAGTCGACGAGCAGGTGAATGCTGCCCTCGCTGCCGCGAACGCGGAGCAAGCGTCACCTTTGGAACTGGCAGAGATGCTGATGGAAATTGCCATCGGCCTGCAGTTGAAGCCCAAATCGTCCGAAGACCTCGACGCGGCGATCAGACTGTACGATCGCGGCCTCGATCTCTGCCCGCCCGAACATCAACTTCTCGCGGCTCGCATCAGGGCGCGCAAGGCAACGGCCCTACAGGCTCGACCCGAGGCCGGCACGATCAGTCTCGAGCTGGCACGCGAGGAGCTCGGCGCTGCAGTTCTGGTGCTGCGTAGCCAGGGCCAGCCAGAGGAACTAGCCGAGGCCGAGTTGAATTCCGGCCTCGTTCTGCAGGCACTCGCGGGCGCAGGCAAAGCTCGTATCACGGACGCCATCGCGGCCTATCAGCGGGCGCTGCGCACGTTTGATCGCAACAAGCATCCACAAGAGTACGCGATCCTTCAGAACAACCTCGCAACAGCGTTCCTTTCGATCCCCTTCACCGACGAGCGCGCGAAGATGCGCGAAGCGCTCGCCGTCCAGGCATTCGAGGAAGGGCTGCGCGTCGTCAACCTAATCGACCATCCGGCGGAGTACGCGATGCTGCAGAACAATCTCGGCAATGCGCTGCAGTATGCTTCCTCCAGCCACGTGATCGAGAACAACCTGCGTGCACTCGAGGCTTACGACGAAGCCTTGAAAGTCCGGACGCGCGATGTTCGGCCGCTCGAATACGCCAACACCATCGCCAACAAGGCCAACTGCCTTTGGAACCTTCCAGACGACGTGACCGATTGCCAATCACGCGCCGGGCGCAACCGTGCGGAGGCCCGGCGGCTTTACGCCGAAGCGCGCGAAATCTTCAACGCTCATGGCGAGCTGGACAAAGCACGTATCGTCGCCGAGGCCATCGACAGCATCGAGCGAGAACAATTGTCAGCCAGTGCTGCAAGTTACGGACAGGTGGATACCTCTGCCGCTGGCCCGAGACACTCAACGAACGGAGCAAACAGGAAATGATCGGGAACTTGCCATTGGATGCGGCGCTGCTCGCGCTGGTCGCTGGAATGGTCGGATCGATTGCCGGAGGGGCCATCGGCGGATTGCTGACGGGCGGCAAGGCGCTCGGCAACGAACTCGCCGCGTATCTCGGCACGTTCTACGGCCAGTTGGCCGGCGTGTCGGGTGTGCTGCTCGGACTTGTCGTTTCAATCTTTATGCGCTGAGGCCGCCCGATGCTCGATATGGTCCGAAATTCGATCACCCTCTTCTTCCGCGGCAAGCTGTTCGCCGATCCCGGCAAGGCCTACCGCCAACTCGCCATCGGAATTGTCCTGACGTTGCTCTGCTTCCTGGCAGCCCGTCATCTGGCGGGATTGCCCTATTGGGGTGCGGCGGCACTGGCCGGGTTCGTCGGCGGCGCCGTTCAGCCCTATCTGTTCCGCGACCTTCGCTACCGGTGAGCCCGTGACAGCCATCGAGAGACCAGGCGAAAGCCGCAACGACCTCGCTCATCTGACGGGCGACATCGCGCGGCTCGAGTTGATCTTCGAGGGTTGGGACGATACGGCGCGCGGCGCCGCCAAGGCGTACGGTCGTGCGATCGAATGCCTCAACGGCGAAGCCATGCGGCGGCTAGTGGCAGCCTTGAAGCACGATTCGGCGGCCATGGCGGCGATGCGCGCCGCGGTCGGCGACGAGGTCGTCTATGCCGTCCTCAGGCGGCACGGCATCATCAAGCCGAGCCTTACGGAGCGGGTCGAAGCGGCACTGGAGGGCATCCGTCCAATGCTCGCGTCGCACGGAGGCGACGTGGAACTGGTGTCGATCACGCCGCCAGCGATCGAGGTACGGTTCACCGGCTCCTGCGACGGCTGTCCGGCATCGCAGCTCACGTTTCATGCCGGCGTCAAGAAAGCCGTCGAGGATGCTTGTCCTGAGATTACTGAAATCCTCCAGGTCAAGGGCTCCGCGGCAGCGCCTGCCAATGGCGAGCCGGTGCGCTTTGTCAGCCCCTTCGCCAACGGCTCGGGAGGCACCTGGCTCTATGCCGCCAAGCTGTCGGAGATTCCCGACGGCGGTGTGCGCTCGCAGAACCTGGCCGGCGAGGATGTCATTCTCTCTCGCCGGGGAAGCATCGTAACCTGCTTCCAGAACGCGTGTGCCCACCTTGGGCTCGCACTCGACGAAGGGCCGGTCGAGAACGGGATCATCACCTGCCCCTATCATGGCTTTCAGTACGACCTAGCGTCGGGCGAATGCATCACTGCGTCGGCCGTTCAGCTGCAGCCGCACGCCGTGCGCGTGGTGGGCACACGAGTAGAAGTGAGGCTGCAGAAATAGCCATGCGCGTATCCCTGAGCCCGCATCGCAGCAATTCGACAAGCCTTGATCAGGGCAAGGCGCCTCCGTTGCTCGATCCGGGTGGCGCCAGTTCAATTCTGGGAAGTTGTTCGGCAGAGGGAGCGCTGGCTGAGCCGATCCGACCGGCTGCCGATACGCTCTTTGGTCCGCGCGGTGCCGTCCTGGTAAAGCCAAGCGGCCCACTCGTCGTTTGCGACACCGGACATCATCGGCTGCTGCTATGGCATGAGATACCGCGCCATGACGGTGCGCCGGCCGATCTCGTCATTGGTCAACCCGGCTTCGACAGGGAAGGCCGCAACGCGAAGGCGGCGATCGGGGCCAATACGCTCAACGTCCCGACCGGAATTGCCTGCGACGGGCGTGTGCTGGCCGTTGCCGATGCCTGGAACCATCGCGTGCTGCTGTGGCTCGGGCTGCCGACGCGGTCGAACCAGCCGGCCGACGTGGTGTTGGGGCAATCTGATTTCACGCAAGGGCTCGCCAACAGAGGCGAGCCCGCGCCGACGGCCGCCACGCTCAACTGGTGTTACGGAGTTGCCCTGGATCGCGGCGCATTGTGGGTCGCCGATACCGGCAATCGCCGGGTACTCAAATGGCACGACATACCGCGCTCTAACGGAACACCGGCCGATCTCGTACTGGGGCAAACGGCTTTCACGACGCGCGACGAGAATGGCGGACGATCTCCAGATGCCTGCGGGATGCGCTGGCCGCATGGCATGGCCACAGTGCAAGAGAGGCTATTCGTGGCCGATGCCGGCAACAACCGCGTCATGTGCTGGGAGGCGCCGCATCAAGACGGCGAGCCCTGCGACCTGGTGCTCGGACAGGCGGACTTCGGCGGTGTCGACCACAACCAGGCTGCCTACTTCCCGACCAGTCGCGCGCTCAACATGCCCTATGGCGCTACCGTCCTCGCCGGCAGTCTCGTCATCGCCGATACGGCGAATTCGCGCCTGCTGGGATTCAATCTCGACCGCATCGAAATGAATGCGCCAGCCAGCAGCTTGGCTGCCCAGCCGGGATTTGGCGACAAGGGCGACAACCGGTGGGGCGTGCCTCGGCGCGACAGCCTTTGTTGGCCCTACAGCGTTTCGAGCTGCGGCAACACGCTGGTCATAGCCGACAGCGGCAACAACCGCGTGATGTTGTGGGAGGCCGCCGCATGAGCCGCCCGCTGCCGCCGTTGAGCGAACTCGCGCACGGCGCGGTCGAGATCCGCGTGCGCGGACGGGTGCAGGGCGTGGGGTTCCGCCCGATGATCTGGCGGCACGCCCGCGACCTCGGCTTGGGCGGCTCGGTTTCCAACGTTGCCGGCGGGGTGCTCATTCGCGCCGCAGGTCGCGGATCATCGATCGCCGAATTGATTGCGCGCATCGGAGCCGAACCGCCGCCTCTCGCCTCAGTCGAGGGCATCGAATGTACGCCGTGCGCCGGCGACTTACCTGCGGTGTTCGAGATCACGAGTTCCGAACGCGACAACTGCGATACCGAGATCGCACCGGACGCAGTCATTTGCGTCAAGTGTGCCGAGGACGTGCTCGACCCCTTCAGCCGCCGCTACCGCTATCCCTTCACGACCTGCACCGACTGCGGACCGAGACTGTCCGTCATACGTGGCGTGCCTTACGATCGCGCGACCACGTCGATGGCTGCATTCGATCTCTGCCCCACCTGCGCTGCAGAGTACGCCGATCCGGCTGACCGGCGCTTCCACGCCGAGACGACTGCTTGTCATGCCTGCGGGCCGCGTGCGCGACTGATACGGTTCGATGGCCGCGCCGTCTCGTTCGATCAGACCTCGATGCTGGACGACGTGGACGGCGCACTCGGCCTGATACAGAAGGGTGAGATCGTCGCCATCAAGGGATTGGGCGGCTATCAGCTGGCATGCGACGCGACTCGTGCCGACACCGTGGCACGGCTGCGTGCCGCCAAGCATCGTGATCGCAAGCCCTTCGCCCTCATGGCGCGGGATCTGGATATCATCCGCCGCTATTGCAACGTCTCGCCGGCTGAAGAAGCAGCATTGACTTCGCCCGCCGCACCGATCGTGCTGCTCGAGGCGAATGGCGCTCAGCGCCTGCCTGCTGCAATCGCGCCCGGCCTCGACACGTTCGGCTTCATGCTCCCGACGACGCCGCTTCATGTGCTGCTGCTGCGCCGCATGTCCCGTCCAGTTGTGATGACCTCAGGCAACCGGTCGAGCGAACCACAAATCACGGACGATGGCGAAGCCCGCGAGCGACTGGTCGCAATCGCACCCTTTGCGTTGGTTCACGATCGGGACATCGTAAACCGGGTGGACGATTCGGTCGTGCGCGTGGTCGCGGGCGAGGCGCGCGTGATGCGCCGATCGCGCGGATTTGCACCAGCCCCCGTCCGTCTGCCTGCCGGATTTGCGGATGCCCCGCCGGTATTGGCTGCCGGTGGTGATCTAAAATCGGCGTTCTGCATGATGCGCAACGGGCAGGCGGTTCTGTCGCAGCACATCGGCGACCTCGACGAGCCCGGAACGCTGGACGACTTCGAGCGCATACAGCGGCTCTATCGACAGATGCTGGATTTCACGCCGACGGCAATCGCGCGCGACCTGCACCCCGGATATCGAAGCTGCCGGATCGCAGCACGAATTGCGGAGCAGGGAAGCGTGCAACTGCTCGATATCCAGCATCATCATGCCCATGTCGCCAGTTGCCTTGCGGAAAATGGCCGCGAACTCGATGCACCTCGCATCCTCGGCGTAGCACTCGATGGTCTCGGGTTTGGAGAGCACGGCGAAATCTGGGGCGGAGAATTCCTGCTCGCCGACTATCGCGAGTTCCAGCGGCTCGGCACATTCAAGCCGGTCGCCTTGCCCGGAGCCGACAAGGCCTCGCGCGAGCCGTGGCGCAATCTCTATGCCCACCTGATGGCCGAAATGGGCTGGACAGCCTTCAGCATGAACTTTGCCGAACTGGCGGTGCATGCGGCTTTGGCAGCCAAGCCACGGGCCGTCATCGATGCGATGCTGCGCGAGCGCGTGAACGCGCCGCTTGCATCGTCGTGCGGGCGCCTGTTCGACGCGGCCGCAGCGGCAATGGGTCTGTGCTTCGAGGAGCAGGCCTACGAAGGGGAGGCCGCCGCCTTACTCGAAGCCGCAGTCGATCGCGCTGCGCTGACGGGCGAGGACGAGAACCTATCTTACCCCTTCACCATCCCGCGCCTCAAGGGCTCGGGACTCCCGTACATCGAGCCTCTCGCAGTCTGGAACGCCATCCTGGGCGATCTTATTCTCGGCACCCCGGTCGGGGTCATGGCCGCACGGTTCCATCGCGGACTCGCCAGGGCCATAGCGACCATGGCGGTGAAACTCGCCGCACGCGACAGCGAAATCGGGCCGCGTTTCGACACGGTCGCCTTGACCGGCGGCTGCTTCAACAACCGCATCCTGCTCGAATGCGTTGCGGACCGTCTCAATGCCGCAGGCTTCAGGGTTTTGACGCACCGCCACGTTCCGGCCGGCGACGGCGGCCTGGCGCTCGGGCAGGCCGCTGTCGCATCTGCTCGGTTGATCGCAACGAAAACAAGAACCACCGGAGGAACCCCACGATGTGTCTCGGCATCCCTGGACGGATCATAAGGATCGACGATCCCGTCAAGAAGCTCGCCACGGTGGACGTCAGCGGCGTCAAGCGGCAGGTCAACATCGCGTGCATCGTGACCGAGGAGCACCCGGTCAGCGCTTGTGTGGGCGATTGGGTGCTGGTCCATGTCGGGTTCGCGATGAGCCGCATCGATGAGGCCGAAGCGGCCGAAACACTGAAAATACTAACTGAACTCGGCGAGGCGCAGGCCGAGCTGGAGGCGATGCGCGTCTCCGGCCAGCGATAGGGGGCGACCGTGACCAACGAAACGGAACTTGCCGCGCTCTACCCGTTCCTGCATGGCAAGCCGCAGGACGCCGACAAGCTCGAAGTGGCACTCTTGCTTTCCGTCGCCGAGAAGGCGCGCGAAAGCCGCGAGACCAACGCGGCGTTCTTCGCCGCCTGCGCGCCGACGCTGGTCGCAGCGGCAAGGGCGATCGCCGAAGTCTACCGCAAGGGTGGCCGCCTGTTCTCGATGGGCAACGGGGGATCGAGCTGCGACGCCTCTCACGTCGCGGTCGAGTTCGTCCACCCGGTCACGGCCGGCAGACCGGCGCTGGCCGCCACCAATCTCGTTGCTGATCTGGCGATGATTTCGGCGGTCGGTAACGACATCGGCTTCGAGCACGTCTTCGTGCGCCAGATCATTGCGCAGGGACGCGCGGGCGACGGGCTCATCGGCATCTCGACCAGCGGCAACTCCGCCAATCTCATCTCCGCCTTCGCCAAGGCCAAGGAGATGGGTTTGACGACGATCGGGTTGGCCGGCGGCGACGGCGGGCACATGAAGTCGTCTGGCGTGGTCGACCACTGCCTGATCGTCCCCTCGCAGTCGATCCATCGCATCCAGGAGTGCCACGTCAACGCCTACCACATCCTCTGGGATCTGGTTCACACGCTGCTGGCCGACGACCGCGGCTCCGCAGCGACAAAGGGAGCGGCCGCATGAAATACGTCGAGGAGTACCGCGACGCCGACAAGGCACGAATCCTCATCCGCGAGATCGACGCGTTGGTGAAATCGCTCGCACTCGGAAAAGGCAAGCGGATCGCGATCATGGAAGTTTGCGGCGGGCATACGCATTCGATTTTCCGCTATGGCCTGGAAGGCATGCTTCCGCCCGAGATCGAGCTGGTGCACGGGCCGGGTTGCCCGGTCTGCGTGCTGCCTATGGGACGGGTCGACGACGCCGTCGCGATTGCCGAGCGGCCCGAGGTGATCTTCACGACGTTCGGCGATGCCATGCGCGTACCGGGCTCGCGCAAGAGCCTGATGCAGGCAAAGGCGGACGGCGCCGACGTTCGGATGGTCTATTCGCCGATGGATGCCTTGGCGCTCGCGGTCAAGCATCCCGACCGAGAGGTGGTCTTTTTCGGCATCGGCTTCGAGACCACGATGCCGTCAACCGCGCTGACCATCCTTCAGGCGCAGTCGGACGGCGTCCGCAACTTCTCCGTCTTCTGTAACCACATCACCATCGTGCCGACGATCAAGGCGATCCTCGACAGCCCCGACCTGCAGCTCGACGGTTTCCTCGGGCCTGGGCATGTCTCGATGGTGATCGGCACGTCGCCTTACGATTTCATCGCGCACTACTACCGTCGGCCCATGGTCGTCGCCGGCTTCGAGCCGCTGGACGTCCTGCAGTCGATCTGGATGGTCGTGAAGCAGATCAAGGACGGCCGCGCCGAAATCGAGAACCAGTACGCGCGTATCGTGCCGGATGGCGGCAATGCGGCTGCATTGAACGCGGTCGGACAAGTCTACGAGTTGCGCGAGTTCTTCGAATGGCGCGGGCTCGGCTCGATCGATCATTCTGGCGTCCGCATCCGCAAAGCGTTTAAACACTACGACGCAGAAACACGGTTCGCGACGCCCAACGTCAAGATCGCCGATCCCAAATCGTGCCAGTGCGGCGAGGTGCTGAAGGGCGTCATCAAGCCCTGGCAATGCAAAGTGTTCGGCACCTAGTGCACGCCGGAGCAGCCGCTCGGCGCCCTCATGGTGTCCTCGGAAGGCGCCTGTGCCGCCTACTACCAGTACGGCGGCATCCAGAAGCAAGAGGCGGTATCATGAACGTCATACCGCTGCCGCGCCGCAGATCGCTCGGGCATGTCAGCGTGCCCAAGGTCACTCTCGCCCACGGCGGGGGCGGCAAGGCCATGAAAGATCTCATAGACGACGTGTTCGTCGCCGCCTTCGACAACGGCACGCTGGCGCCGCTCGAGGATCAGGCGCGCCTCGACATAGGCGCGCTGGCGCGGCTCGGCGACCGGGTCGCCTTCACAACCGATTCGTTCGTCGTCGATCCCCTGTTCTTCCCCGGCGGCGATATCGGCAAGCTGGCGGTGTGCGGCACGGTCAACGACCTCGCGGTCGGTGGCGCCAGGCCGCTCTACCTCTCGTGCGCCGCCATCATCGAGGAAGGCGTCGAGATCGATCTGTTGCGCCGCATCGCGGCCTCGATGGCCGACACCGCGCGGGCGGCCGGTGTCGAAATCGTCACCGGCGATACCAAGGTCGTGCAGCGCGGCGCATGCGACAAGGTCTTTTTCACGACTACCGGAATAGGCGTCATCCGTTCCGGCCTCCAGTTGGGCGTCGGCCGGGCGCGCGTCGGCGATCTGGTGCTGGTCAATGGCGTGCTCGGCGATCATGGCGCTGCCATCCTCGGCGCTCGCGGCGACATGGCGCTCGACTGCCCGATCGAAAGCGACTGCGCGCCCCTAAACGGACTGATCGACATTCTCCTCGAGGCGGCGCCCGGTACGCGTGCCATCCGCGATGCGACGCGTGGCGGCGTCGCGACAGTGCTCAACGAGTTCGCTCAAGGCGCACAACTGGCGATCGAAATCGACGAGCGTCGGACGCCACTCCGGCCGGAAGTGCGCGGCTTCTGCGAGATCCTCGGTCTCGATCCGCTCTATCTCGCCAACGAGGGGCGCATCGTCGCGATCGTGCCGCCGGATCAGGCGGATCAGGCGGTCGAGGCCATGCGTGGGCATCCGTTCGGGTCCGGCGCCGCCATCATCGGTGAGGTTCGCTCCGGCGAGCCCGGCCGAGTCACGATGCAGACCGCCTTCGGCGGCAAGCGCATCGTCGACATGCTGGTCGGCGAGCAGTTGCCGAGGATCTGCTGAGATGCACGAGCTGGGCATCACGCGCAATATCGTCGCCATCGTTGCCGAGCACGCGGGTGGGCGGCGCGTCGCCCGCGTCACGGTGGACGTGGGCCGACTGTCGGGTGTCATGGGCGAGGCCATCGGCTTCGCATTCGATGTGGTCTCACGCGGCACCGTCCTCGAAGGAGCCCGTCTCGAGTTGCACGACATCGACGGGAGAGGACGCTGCCGGACATGCGGCGTCGAGTTTCCGACACCGGAACTCTTCACGCCCTGTGCCTGCGGCAGCCGCGATGTAGAGCGGATTGCGGGCGAGGAACTCAAGATTCGCGAGTTCGAGTTTGCGACGGACCAACCGCGTGGCTCTGACACGCTCACACTTCAAACTGCACAACGCTGCTGAGGAGACGAGGGCCATGTGCACCGACTGCGGTTGCTCGGACGGAGCCAAGGTCACTGTTACGAAGGTGGAAGGAGCATCTGCCAAGGGCGGCCCGGCCAAGGCCGCCGAGAAGGGACTGTGGCGTTCGATCGTCGATCAACTTCACGACGGCGGACTTATTCACGACCATTCGCGGCCGCCGCCGCTGGGCCACGCCCATCGCCACCATGGCCACGATCACGCGCACGGCCATGACCACGGCCATGACCATCATCACGACCACGATCATGGTCATCACCACCACCATCATCACGAAACGGACGGCGGGGTTGTCGCGGTGGAGCAGTCGCTGCTCGCCAAGAACGATGCGTTGGCCGCGCAGAACCGCGCCTGGCTTGCCGGCCGCGAGGTGCTGATGCTGAACCTCGTCAGTTCGCCCGGCTCAGGCAAGACCTCGCTGCTCGAGCGTACAATACGCGACTTGACGGATCGGCACGCGATCGCGGTCATCGAGGGCGATCAAGCAACGTCGAACGACGGCGAGAGAATTGCCGCGGCGGGTGCTCCGGCCGTTCAGGTGAACACGGGCACCGGCTGCCATCTGGAAGCCGACATGATCCGGCGCGGACTTGATCAGCTGCGTCCGCGACCAGGATCGATCGTCATGGTCGAAAACGTCGGCAATCTCGTGTGTCCGGCCCTGTTCGATCTCGGCGAGTTGGCGAAGGTCGCCATTCTGTCGGTCACCGAGGGCGAGGACAAACCACTCAAGTATCCGCACATGTTCCGCGCCGCGCGGCTCCTGCTACTCAACAAGATCGACCTGCTTCCGCATCTCGACTTCGACGTAGCCAAGGCATTGCGATATGCGCGCGAGGTCAACCCTGATGTCGAGGTGATCGAAGTCTCGGCCCGGACGGGCAGCGGCATGGAAGAATGGTACCGCTGGCTCGAGAGCCGGCTGGCCGAAGTCAACGCTTGAGTGGAGTGCGCGTCATGTTGTTGTCCAGTCTCGGCCTTGGATTTCTCATCGGGATGCACCATGCCACCGAGCCCGATCATGTGGCGGCAGTGTGCAGTGTCGCCAGCAGGCGCAAAGGCATCAGGTCGATTTCGCGGCATGGAGTGTTCTGGGGAATCGGCCACACGCTGACGCTCGTCGTGGTGGCCGGCACCTGCCTGGTTCTGAGAACCAACGTGCCGGATACATTGGCGGCACAGCTGGAATTCGCAGTCGGCGTCATGTTGGTCGCGCTTGGCGCACACGTCCTATTCAGGCTCTGGCGGGACAGGCTACATTTCCACAGCCACCGCCATGGCAATGGGCAGATTCACTTCCACGCTCATAGTCATCGCGGCGAGGCCTTAGCACACGCCGAAAGCCCGCATGACCACCAGCACGCGGAAGCACTGCCTTGGCGCACACTGGCGATCGGACTGGTTCACGGCATGGCCGGCTCGGCTGCACTAGTCGTGCTGACGGCCTCGACGCTCGAGTCGCCAGCGTGGGGCATTGCCTATATACTTGCCTTCGGCTTCGGTACGACACTCGGCATGGGGTTGCTTAGCGCCGTCATTGCAGCTCCCATTACCTTGACTGCGCGCTCGCTTACGTTTGCGAACCGATCCCTGCAGTTTGTCATTGGCATAGCGACCTGCGCGATCGGTCTGAGTGTCCTGACCGAGACCGCGGGGCAGGCGCTCGGCTTCAAGTTGTGACGTGTGTTTGTCAGAACACCCAGTCACGGATCACTGCTCTTCCGTGACGTTCCGCAATGGTGCTGGCCGAGACTCATGTGGCCCCAGTTGGCGTCGCGCCAAGCGGGACCGTGGTCGCGGAACACGTCCGCGACCTTCAGGGCAGGCTGAGCCATGATCGCCGCCGGCTACCGTGGCGGCTCCCGGGCCTCGTCGGGATTCGCAGCCAGGATGCGATCGAGCGGGCTGGTGACGGCGCGCAGCGTGTTGATGGCGACCTGCGTGTAGCGCGCCGTGGTGTCGAGCTTGGCGTGACCGAGCAGCACCTGAATGACGCGCACGTCGGTGTGGGCTTCGAGCAGATGCGTTGCGAAGCTGTGCCGCAGCGTGTGCGGCGTCACCCACGAGCCGAGACGCGCCCCTTCCGCCGCCATATGGCAGACGCGATTGAGCTGGCGGGCCGTCATCGGCAGCACGGGATCGCGACCGGGAAACAGCCAGACTTGCGGACGTCCCTGCAGCCACCACGCCCTGAGCAGCTCCAGGAGCTGCGGCGACAGCAGCGCGTGACGGTCCTTGCGGCCCTTGCCCATCTCGACGCGGATCAGCATGCGCTTGCTGTCAATGTCGCGGACCCGCAGCATCACGACCTCGCCGCCACGCAAGCCGGCGCCGTAGGCGATGCTGAGCGCGGCCTTGTACTTGAGGCCCGGTCCGGGCGCGGCCTCCAGGAGCCGACCGACATCCTCGGGCGAGAGGATGCGCGGCAGCTTGCGCGGGTAGTGCGTGCGGGCGAGTTGGTTGGCGAGATCGACCCGGCCGAGCGTGATGGTGAAGAAGAACCGGAGCGCCGAGGCCTGTGTGTTCATCTTCGGCGGCTGCGCGCCGCTCTCGACTTGGTGGAGCTGGAAGCGGCGCAGGTCGTCGCCCGTGGCCGTGTCGGGCGAGCGGCCGAGAAACCTGGTCAGGGCTTCGACGTGGCGGATATAGTCGTGCTGCGTCTTGTCGCTGAACTGGCGGACGGCCATGTCGGCCAGCATGCGGCGGCGCAGATCGCTGATGGGCTGATCGCTCATCGGTGGGCTCCTGGTCTTGAGGTTGGAGGTTCGGAACCCCTCGATCCTCAAGACCGGACACCTGCCCCGTCATCGCAGGTTGGTCAGTTGGTTAGCGCTGTACCATGCAGCATGCGCGACCTCGCGCGCAGCGCCCTCCCGCGTGAGCGGGTTCGTTCGATGACCCGGAGCGCCATAAGACCTCCTCTGACGACTCTGCTTGGTTGTTCGTCTGCTTCCGATGATTGCGACCGTCACCGGAACGGAGTGCCGTTCGTAAGCTGCACCGATCGATGCCACAGGTGAGCGACCGCTTTGCAACACCGCTCAACGCACCCCCGGCATCGGTCCGCCTCCGGCGGAGCAGATTCAGGTCGTGGATGGCATCGACGGCGAGGCTCAAGACGTAAAGTTGTAAGGATCAATGGGGTAAGAGCGTTCTGGCAGGAGAAAGAACACGCGCAACACGGAAGCCGAAGTCGTTAACCCGGCTTGTGGGACTGTAGCCGTCGCGGAACAAAGAGCGGAGATCGGCGGGATAATTGTACCACGAACCGCCGCGAACCACGCGGGAAGACGTGTCATCCTTACACGCCTCTTTCGATGCGGTGCCATCGGTCGGGGCGCCATCCAGCTCCACTGCGTGGCAGTCCTCGACCCACTGCCAGACGTTGCCGTGCATGTCATAGAGGCCGAAGGCGTTGGCCTTGAACGAGCCCACCGGCGCTGTCTGTCTATTGTCCCACTGGCTGCCGCACCCGTTGCAGTTGGCGTTGCCCTTGCCGATGTCCTCGCCCCAAGGGTAGTTCAGGTGGGGAGCCTCGGGGTTCGTGACGCCACGCGCGGCATACTCCCACTCTGCCTCGCTCAGCAGGCGATAGGCGTCGATGCCAGCCATGCGGTTGAGCCACGCGACATAGGTGTTCGCGTCCCGCCAGTCGACATTGATTGCCGGCCGGCTTCCACGGCCCCAGGTCTGATCGCTCGGCCGGGAATTGTGCTCGCAGCCGCCGCCCGCCACGCATGCGTCCCACTGGTCGAAGGTGATTGAGAATCGTGACACGGCGAAGGGCTGCGCGATGGTGACGACGCGCTTGCTGTCTTTGCCGCCCATCTTGTACGAGCCCGCCGGCACCACGACCATCTCCGGGCAGTGCACCGGGATCTGCTTGCCGTCGGTGCGGTCGGCGCTGAAGGTTTTGACGCATTCAATGAAGGCATCGCCCGGCTTCTTCGCGGCGAGATCGGCGGCAGCGAGTTGATGGCCGCGGAACACGGTGGCCCACGTGTAGAAAGACTTGAGCTTGTCCTCGTTCATCCGGGCCGCCATGCCGCCGATGACACCGAGCAGCAAGGTGTAGATCGCCGCCTGCGTCCAGCGTGCGCGGCTGCGGGCCGAGCGCTCCAGCTTCCGGCAGGCCTTCAGATAGTCCGATGCCGGCGCCAGCGCCGATTTGAAGTCCTCGCTGGCTGCGAGCGCAGACGCGGTCTGCAAGCGCTCCCCGCGCCGAACGAGGCCGTCGGCGTGACGTCCGCCGCCCACCCATTCCTTCACCTCGCGCAATACGTCGTCACGTAGCTTGAGCGCGTCCTTCTGCGCCTGCAGCCAGCCGTCGATCAGCGGGCGTCGCAGCAGCGCCTCGTGCGCCACTTCCAGCGTGCCGGCACCGCGTGTCAGCAGGCGCTTCTCGACGAGGGCGTTGGCGAGCGGTGCCAGCATCGCGCGGTCGCCGCCGATCACGTCGACCTCGTTGGGCACCAGTCGCTTCGCCGCATTGGCAGCCGGGTCCCAGGTCGCGAGTGCCGGAATCAGCAGGCGGCGCAGATTGTCCTGGCTGCCCGCCGCGCCCGCCGCCTTCTGCGCCTCCGCCAGCGCCCCGTCAATCGCGCCCTCGATGCCGCGCATTGCCTCGTAGTCGGCGACAGTCAGCCGCTGATCCTTGTGATGGAGGTCGAACAGGCGTTGCAGCGTGTAGGCGAGCAGCGGCAGCGCGTCGGCGCCGGTAGACTTGGCGATCAGGGTCTCGACCAGCGCGGGCTCGATGTCGAGGCGGGCGACACGGCGCGCGTAGACTGCGGCCGGCCGGGTGATGACATCGCGATAGGCCGAGAGCGACAGCGGCGGCAGCAGGCGCGGTTGTGGCGTGTCGATGCCGAGCTTAGGCACGCGCTGCAGCAGCGGATTGACGCTGTCGGCGCGTATCGTGATCACGGCATAGGGATCGAGGCCATCCGGTGGATGCGCCAGCAGGTGGCCCAGAATGGCGATGAAGCGCTCGCTCTCGGCGGCGTCCTCAGCCGCGAACAGCTCCTCGCCCTGGTCGATGGCGATCAGCATCGAGGGCCGCGCTGGCGGTCGGGCGTCCTCGGCCGCGAGGCTGCGCGTCTCAGCGACGATCTTGGCGGCCTCGCTCATGAAGCCGGCCAGCTTAGCGGCGCCGACCATTGCATCACCGGCCATCAGCTCGGCATTCATCGCGCCGGCCGAGCGCCGGATGCGGTTGCGTTCGAACCAGCTCTCCAAGCCCTTGCCGAGGCCCTGCGGTCCCGTGATCACGCCCTTAGCCGGGCGCACGATCGCCAGTGGCACGAACTCGGCGGTGCGCGACAGCTTGGGCCAGAGCCCCGCGCGCAGGAAGCTCGACTTGCCGGCGCCCGAGGCAGCCTGGATCACCATAAGGCGCGGACTGCCGCGATGGCGCATCTGCCTGAGGTCGCGGATGCCGCTCATGATGTCGGCCTCGCGGCCGAAGAAGATGCCGGCGCTCAGCTCGTCGAACGCGTCGAGGCCGGGGTAGGGCTGCGCGTTCGGGCGCTCCTTCGGCGGCCAAGCGAAGCTGTCGGGCGCGTGTCCCCAGTCGATCAGCTTGGCGTGGATTGCCTCCAGCGCGAGGCGATTGAAGCTGATGAAGTGGCGGCGGGCCTGATGCTCGACCTCGACCCGTTCCTCCAGCGGGTCGGCGGACAGGTCCATGATCTGCCGGTCCATCCACGGCTTGAGGCGCGGATCGTCGAGTGTCACGTCGCGCAGGATGGCGACGATCACGTCCTTGCGGTCGTCCTCGGCCCGGCGCACCTCCCGCCTGCATTCGTCGCTGTCGAGCGCCTCGGGCGAGGCGAGGAACAGCAGCGCGTCGCAGGCGACGTTGGCCTTGACCAGCGTCTCGCGCCACTTCTCGCCGGCCTGCATGTCGTGCAGGTCGATGAACACGTCGTCCTCGCCCCAGCCCTTCCCCATCAGCCAGCGCTGGAAGGCGAGGGCGGCAATGTTATCCTTGGACGAATGCGAAATGAAAAGGCGTGGCACGGCAATGGGTCCCCCGGCAGGCCGGAAGTTACCGTGCCTGCGGACGAATGTCACCGAGATGGGCATTGCGACGGTGGCGGCCGGAGGCTCCGAACACGGGTGTTGCTCGACAGCCACCTCGTTTGGAGGTTTGGTCACACCATACGTCGACTGCCGAAGCAGTCCGCTGACCTCCCAAGGAGCGGACGAACTCTCAGCCTGCCCTCGCCAAGGCGGTCATGCTCCCTATTGGCCCGGGACAGAAACTCGCCTGACGTAAGCTGCTGAAGGTGTCGCGTCGGCGTTCCCTCTCCATGCCCGGATTAGCCGCTGAGCGCTCGGCAGAGCTCTGCGAGTATTGGCCCCGATGGTACCGGCCCTCTTCGTCGACCAAGTCGCGGGCTGGATAAAGAATTCCCGCCCGTCCCCCTGAGTGCCCCCTCCAAAGACCGCACACAGCATGGTATAAGCGAAGCCGACTTGCAGCTCTGCCCCGAAGCGGGCGGGGCCGCGGGCGCCAGAACCTCAGAACGACAATCCGATCCACCTGAGGTGACCGCCGCCCGCGTCATCGCGCGATCACGCGCGCGCCGCGGCACCTCGCAATGAGAGTGTCGTTTGTATGAGCAAGCTATCGATCACCAACCTCCCCGTGACCGGGCTCAGGCCCTACCCGGGCAATGCGCGCACCCACAGCGCCAAGCAGATCGCCGAGATCGCGACCAGCATCAAGGCGTTCGGCTTCAACAACCCCGTGCTCGTCGACAAGGACGGCACGATCATCGCCGGGCACGGCCGCGTCGCGGCGGCGAAGAAGCTCGGCCTCGAAGTGGTGCCGTGCGTGCGGCTCGAGCACCTCAGCGAGGCCGAGAAGCGCGCCTATATCCTCGCCGACAACAAGCTCGCCGAGAAGGCCGGCTGGGATCGCGACATCCTGGCGATCGAGCTGCAGCACCTCGCCGACCTCGATCTCGATTTCGACATCACGGCGACCGGCTTCGAGATGGCGGAGATCGACCTCCTGCTCTCGGACGCCGATGCGGACCAGGCCGATCCGGCCGACGCCGTGCCGGAGTTCGCAGTCGGCCCCGCAGTGACGCAGCTCGGCGACGTCTGGCAGATCGGCCGGCACCGCCTCATCTGCGGCGACTCGACCCTGTCGGAGACCTATGCCCGTCTGCTCGCCGGCGAGCGCGCGCAGATGGTTTTCACCGACCCGCCGTACAACGTGAAGATCGACGGCCACGTCTCGGGCCTCGGCGCGACCAAGCACCGCGAGTTCGCGATGGCGTCCGGCGAGATGTCCGGGGCCGAGTTCACGCGCTTTCTGAAGGATGTCTTCGCGCAGCTCGCCGGTCATGCCGTCGATGGCGCCATTCACTTCGTCTGCATGGACTGGCGCCACGTCGGCGAGGTGCTCGCCGCTGCGACGCCGACCTACACGGAACTCAAGAACATCTGCGTTTGGGCCAAGACCAACGGCGGCATGGGCTCGCTCTACCGCTCGCAGCACGAACTGGTCTTCGTCTACAAGAGCGGCCGCGCGCCGCACATCAACAACGTCGAGCTGGGGCGTCACGGCCGCTACCGGACGAACGTCTGGCAGTACGCCGGTGCCAACGCCTTCAGCGCGACGCGTGACGGCGACCTTGCGATGCACCCGACCGTGAAGCCGGTCGCGCTCGTCGCCGACGCCATCCTCGATTGCTCGCGCCGCAAGGGCATCGTGCTCGACGCCTTCGCCGGCTCCGGCACGACGCTGGTCGCAGCCGAGCGCACGGGCCGTCGCAGCTACGGCATCGAGCTCGACCCGCTTTATTGCGATGTGATTGTGCGCCGTCTGGCGACCGTTGCCGGACTCGAGGCCGTGCACGCCGTGAGCGGGCGCACGTTCTCAGACCTTGCCGCCGAGCTGGCGACGCCGGCCGTCGAGGAGGCCCTGTAATGGCAAAAAAGGATGGGATCGGAGGCAAGGCTTTGCCGCAGCTCGACATCGCGGAGATCCTCACACAGCAGGTCAAGGTCGCCCACAACGGCAAGCAGCAGTACATGTCACAGTTCGAGGTGCAGCTCCGCGCTCAGGTCAAGAAGGCGCTAAAGGACAAGAGCATGCCTGCGATCGAGAACGTGCTCCGCGAAGCGCGGAAGTACGACCTTGTGCTGCCGCCGCCGCCTGCGCCCGTCAACGGCGGCGTGGTGGTCGTGCCGGGACGACTGACGAAGGAGTCGTGGGAATCGCTGTTCGCTGAGCCCAACGCCGACGGCGAAACGGACAGCTAGCGGCACGCGACGAGAACCTTAGAACCCTTCTGCCAGCACGAGAGGACACAGCGACATGCAGAGCGATGACGAACAGAAAATCGATGACCATGGGTACGATGGCTCGCCTTGCGAGCCGCGCGTCGGCTACAAGGTGCCGCCGAAGGAGCACGAGTTCAAGAAGGGCAAATCGGGCAATCCGAAGGGGCGGCCAAAGGGAGCGCAGGGCAAGGCCAAGGCCGCACGCAAGGTGCTCTGGGAGCAGCACACCGTCAGCGAGAACAATCGTCGAGTGACCCGCACGACGATTGAACTCGTCGTCCTGACGCTGCGCCAGCTCGCGTTCAGCGGCAACAACCGCGCGTTCAAGGTGATGCAGCAGCTCGAGGCCGACTATGATCCGCAAAAGCCCAAGGCTCCCGCCGGCCTGTTGGTGGTCCCCGGGCGCCTCACGCCGGAGTCGTGGGAGCAAATGTTCGGAGCCGAAGTCTCGGCGAAGCAGGGCAAGGACGAATAGGCAGGCCATGCGCGGCAGTCGGCTACCGTGCCGCCGGTCCGTCACGCAGTGCTGCGTGGCTCGTCGGAGAGCGCCGCAAGTAGAGCGGCCACCAGTGCGTGGGCGTCGTCGTGGCGGTAGGGCCTGCAGCGATCCTTCGACGTGGCCTTGAGGCTCGGGACGAGGGCGAATTTCTCCGGCTGCTCGGTCGAGAGAGTCGGAACCAGCGCCATCGGGATCAACCAGGAGGCAGCCAGCGCCATTCGCGCGGGGTCGAAGACGACCATGAGCAGGTACTCCCCCTCGGCCTCGCTGAAGGTCTGCTTGCGGACGTCGAACTGCACGGTATCGCGGCTCGCGTTGGCGATCGCCGACTTGACCTGGATCGCGACACTCCGACGGGTCATCTTGTCGAGCACGATGAGGTCGAGGCCGTGGTCGTCGGCGAGCGGCACGAAAGGCGCCAGACGCCCCTCCGATGCGATGAGGAGCGCGCTGGCGACCATCTGCTCGGTCACCTTGCCCTTCTGCGTCGAAGTGAGTTGCGCGCCGATCGTCACTGTCGCCTCCGTGCCGGATTTCCTGCCGAACCTGAGACTCATCGTCATCCGGCGGAGCAACGGTTCGCTCCGTTCGGCTGTGAAGTCCAGAGAAATGAGACTCATCGTCTGTAGATTGATCGACTGAGGTGTCGAAACCCTTGTCCGATGGACGTGCGCCGCCGGCTAGGGTTGAACCTGAAGAAACTGCGGGAGGAGCAAGGCTTCTCGCAGGAGAGCTTTGCCGACCATTGCGGCCTGCACCGGACCTACATCAGCGGCATCGAGCGCGGCGTCCGCAACCCGACCGTGATCATCCTCGACAAGATCGCTAAGGCGTTGAAGGTGGCGCCCGGCATACTGCTCGAAGAGGCGCGAACAAGTTCGAAGAAGCCTTGAATCATCTTCGAAATGCATCTGCGACCGCAGTGGTGACTCATAGTCTACCGTAAATGGCCGACCACCGCGCACGCACGCCGCTCGGATACACCAGCTGGCTGTGCTCGGGCACGAGGCGGAGTGACGCCGCGCCGCTCCAAAACGCATCAGCTACGGGATCGACCACCTTGCCCTGCCCGCACACGCGGGGCTGAACCCGTTGGCGTTGCTACGCGGAGCGTGCGATACGCCTGAGAACCACGCCGATTAGAAGTGGTGCGGCGAGGACAATCGGCACGAATGTGCCGACGCCAAGTGATCCGGCTGGAATCAGCCAGAGCTGCTCGAGAATCAATTTCACGAGTGCGTACGACAAAATCGGCGCCGAGATGCCGACTGAGATCATCGCCGACCACTCCACGGAGCCGTCCGGCACGCCCTTGGCCCACCACGCATATCCAGTAATGATTGCGACAAGAAGGGCGCTCGGCCCCTTCGCAGGCAAGAGGGCGACGAGCGTCAAGGCTGCCATTGCTACCGCCGAACCCGCGCGCGCGACTTGTGTGATGCGAAGTTCATCGCTTATTGCACGAGTGGCCGACACGTCGATTCCCGCATGCATCGACGTGCCTGCGATCCCTGAAGCAATCAGGCCGGCACCGGCTCCCAATGCAAGGACAGACCATGCGTTCTCACTAAACACGGCTACCAAGCTCCATACGGCTTGCTTAAAAATCATTTGCGGGAGTACAGCGATTAGCACCAACGCGTCGACGCTAGGCTGTGCCATCGCATAAGCGAAGTTACGAACGACGTTGCACGTAACAAGCGTCATGAATCCGCAAAGCGCGCCGGTTCGCGCGGCCCATACCCAATCATCACTCTCAGAAGAACGGCTTAATCGCCAGGCGACCAGTGTTATAACTACGGCCGCGGCGGCTGGCGCTACCCATGCCGGAGCCCAGCCTGTTGTTTGCCGCTCGGCCGCATATAGGCCCGCAAATGGCTGCTCGAGGGGAAGTCCGAGAATGAGGAACCAAGCCACGCTCGCAATGCCGGCGTGCAGAATACCCAATATGACGGCGAAGCGCAGCCGGGCGCCGACTGCGTTTCTCGCACGGTCCCTGACCATTCCCGTTTCTCCCAGGGAAACGCGGCTCTGAACTCGTCTTCCGAAATCAGCCATTTCCGCACCCCCTTTGCCGATTGTCGTTAAGTGCCTCGAAAAACGCGTGTCGAGATCAGTGTTAGGCGATCCGCTCACAGACAGAGTTCGGTGCCGCCGGTGTTCCCGATGATTTCTGGCGGCGCGAGCTACTCCACGATTGAATGACGTCGGGCGCTGGCGCAGTCTGGACCTGGGCTCGAAGGTCCAAAGCAATTCGATCCCGGCGTTCACGGTCTGATGCCGAAAGCTCCTTGTCCAGTGTCGCCAGCAACTGCTCCAAGTCCGGCGGCTTTGCCGTCCGCGAGCGCGAGAGGAACGCATGAGCACACGCCGGGTCGCGCTTCATGACTACACCTGCGGAATGAGCCTTGCCTGCCATATAGGCTGCTTCGGCGTTTCCGAGGCGGGTCGCCGCTTCGAACTCCATGAGCCCGCGCCTTAGGTCGCGGATCGAGGCTGGTGCAATCTGGTAGAGCATGAGACCCAGCATGTAGTGACCCATGCCGCGCAGGTCGGGCTTTTTCTCGTTCGTCACATACTGCTCGAGGTGCTCGATTGCTTCGCGAGCGGCGGCTTCGTCGCCTACGACGGCCCGCGACGACAGGGCGATCGCCAGCCTGAGCCGGGCCATTGGGATGGATTGAGCCAAGCGATAGAGGCGGATCGCCTCGCCGATATCCTGTTGGATGCCCTGGCCTGTGCTTCGCATGTTCGCGAGTTCGAGCTGCGAAATGGCGTCCCCGGCATCGGATGCCTGTCTCCAGAGGGCAGCGGCGGCCACAAGGTCGGGCCTGCCTGAGAGTCCGCGAGCGCGGGCGAGAGCGAAGAGCCGAACACCCGCCGGCCTGCCGAACGACGCCGCCCGCTCCCACCACATCGCCGCTTCCTGCGACAGTTCGGCTGGCGTCGCCGGATGCGTTTGACCCGCGTCGTCGACGGTGAAGCGGAGCGCGGCGGGAAGCCGGCCGTTCTCGTCCAGCATGACCAGCTTGAACGCGACTTCGCCCGCAAGAACGTAGGCCGGATAGACTGCCCGCTCGGTGGCTCGTCGCAGCAGCTGCCGGGCTTCCTTGAGGTTTGCCGCGCCTGGGCGATGCAGCAGTACGACCGCTTTGACATAGGCAACCGTCGCGTCGCGGTCGTCGAGAGCGGACACGAGTTGCAAAGCATGTTCGACAGCGCCCCTGTCCAATGCGTCTGCAACGGGGACGAGCATACGGCTCAGCACTTCGCCGGAGTGGGTCAGGGCGTCACGGTCGACGCGCGCGTCACCGATTGCGTCAATCGTTGCCGAGCCCGGACCGATCAATTGGGTGTGCAGGGCACGAACGGACGGCTGCAGTGGCTGCGTGAAGGCGGTGGCAGCCCTATCGAGAGCCGAGCGCACTGCCTTTCCGGCGTCACTCCAATCAGCCTTGAAGCTCACGACAACGAGGCCGATCACTGCGAGATCGACCAAGCTCCTGAACAGAAGCTCGGTTCGATAGAGTTGGAACAGGTGGGCAAAGAAGGGCGGACGGGTATCGACCGGAGGGATCACGCCTCGGATCTTGACCTGACGTCTGATGGCAGCCGTCATGCGCGATTTGCCTCTTCACGCAACGCTCGTACGTCGACGGCGATCCGTTCCCCAACGGATCGAAGCGCGATCGTATTTGCACCTTGTGAGCGGGCTTCGATCAGCCCATCCGAGACGTCTCGTTCGATCGCACGGACAATGTCCCGCACGCCGCCGTCGGTGCGCTTCTGCAACGCGCCGATAGCGTTGAGCAGGATCTTGGGATCGATACCACCCCCTGCGATCTGCAATCCAAACTGTTTGGACAAGTGCTCGATCTCCAACGCGACGACTCGGGCGATGTCAAGGCCGGCCAGTGGCGTGAAGGCGAAGACGGCATCGATGCGCGAAAGGACTTCCGGAGCGAACTGCGCATCCGAGAGCGCCTTCTTGATGAGCTGGTCGCGTTCCTCTGGTTCGCCTGCGAAATCCCGCGCGATTTCTCCGATGCGGCGCGACGCGGCATTCGTAGTCAGAATGAAAATGGCTTCGTTAGTCGAGATGCGTGCGCCGTCGCTGACCTCAGTGACGAAACCATCGTTCCAGGCCGTTAGGAAGCGCTTATGAACTTCCGGATGGGCCTTCTCGAACTCATCGAGCAGAACGACACAATCGGGCGTATCTCTCAGCGCCGCGGTCAACGAGCCATAGCTGGTCGAGCCGACATAACCCCTGGCCTGGCCGAACAAGCTGGACGCAGCATGGGGCTGGCCGAATTGGCTCATGTCGAAGAAATGCAACCGGCTGCGATCGCCATAGAGTTCCTCAGCGAGCACCTTCGCGAGATAGGTCTTGCCGACACCCGGCGGACCCGCGAGGCAGAAGACGGCGATCGGCTTGTCGGGACGGCGTGCAGCCAGGCGGCGACGGAGCTGCGCGGCGACCGTATCGACGACGGCATTCTGGCCGATCACGCGCGCCTTGACGCGGCTGGCGAGCTCTGTCGCGTCGATCGTGACGAGGCGTTTCTGCTTGGCGTCGTATGCGGCTTCGAGGCCGGATTTATCGGTTAGTCGGTCGAGCACATCCATGATGAACCTCGGCAGGGTGCGGCGTTTGAAGAGGACAAGAGATAGAGCGGCCATGGCACTGGCTACCGCAATCGCGGCCGCCAGTTTTGTCGAGAAATGCGCGACGCTGATCATGAACAACACGCTGAACATGAGCGGCATGAGCGGAACGAGCGGCATCGGCATCACGGCAGGGGAAGCTCCAGCACTTGTCCAACGGAAAGGTACGGCAGCGGAACGTCGCCGATGGCAGTTCGGACGCCCAAAGTCACGCCGCCGCCACCATCGAACGTAGCTTCTATTCGAACCGCGGCGCCGGGGAGGTAGGGCACGAAGAACATTCGAGGCTTGTGGAGAATGGTGACGTCCTGGCTGAAGCCGGCCGACGAGATCCGGACTCGATCGCCATCCTGGTGAACCGTATCCCAGATCGTGACTGCTCCGACGCGAAGGCGACTATCCTTCAGTGACTGTTTGAGTCGGTCCTTCTCAGGGTCCGGCATGTCCACAAGATTGAGCCAGCTCGACGAGCCTTGCGTCGTCACTGGGTCGACGCCGTGCATGAAGCCGGGAACTTGCCGCATCTCGACGCGGACGATCTTCGGCGCGCCGGTGTTCCTGGCGGCTTGGTCATGGTTGCTCGTCGAGGGACCTCTCCAAGACATGAACAGAACGCCTGCGCACGCAGCAGCCGCCAGAACAAGGTGGCGAGGATCCAACGGTGCGGCCGGCAATAGCGTCGGGGGCGCGACCGACGGCTGGCCGTCCGCACGCTCACCATGTTCGTCTGACGGCCTCGCTTCTCTCATGGGCGAGACCTTAGCTAACGGGCTTTAAGGTTGTGTTCTCCGGCTTGGTTAATTCCAACGAGTTCGCGCCATCCTGGGTGGCAGATACAGGCGTGCTGCGTTCAAAAGCAGCCTTGAACGAGAACGACCTTAGACAGACAAGGAGCCCGCAACCCGTCAGCTACACGATTGTGAAGTCAGCATTGGTCATGGCCAGCGACGGCGACACAATGGCGAAGCGTATCTGAACCAACGCTCCGTTGCCATCTGCGTCGTAGAATATTTCGCCAGTTGCGGAGTTATAGATCACTCGGTCGTCAGCATCGGTGGCGCCAGCCCCGATTTTGAAAGCGGCCGCCGCAAGCGTACCAGTCGTGGTCAGCGCATTAAATCGCCCTGTGCCGGTATTCTCCAGTCGGATCGTGTCGTTGGGTACGGAGAAGTCAAGGATCGTGTCTACGTTGGTCGCTCCGATGGCCTGGCTAAAGAAGAACGTATCGTTTCCAGCTCCGCCGGTGAGGCTGTCGCTTCCTAGACCACCATCGATGACGTTGTTTCCCGTCGAGCCGGTCAATACATCCGAATGAACACTGCCGGTCAAGTTTTCGAAGCCCGCTATGCGGTCTATACCAGATCCGCCAGTGACCTGGTCCGTTGTCAGCGCGAGCGAAATGGTTACGGCTGCAGCCGCAGACGCATAGCTAAGTGTATCGGTACCACCAAGTCCATCGAGTACGTTATTGGCATCGCTTGCGATAATCGTGTTGTTCAGGGTATTGCCGGTACCGTTGATAGCTGCATTACCCGTCAACGTGAGGTTTTCGACATTCAGAGCCAGTATATGACTTACCGAACTCAAGACCAGATCGGTACCACCACTCGCAGCCTCTATGATCGTATCACTACCATCTGTGAAGTAAGTATCGTTACCGGTTCCGCCGCTAAGCGAATCGGTTCCGCCGCCGCCATCAAGCGTATTGTTTCCAGTCGTGCCGATGAGACTGTCGTTGTAAAGACTGCCGATCAAGTTTTCGAACGCAGAAATCGTGTCGGACCCTGACCCACCGGTGGCCTGTGCGGTGGTGACAGCCAGGGATACCGTAACGCCGGACAGGGCCGCAGCAAAGCTCAGCGTATCGGTGCCTGTGCCACCGTTTAGTACGTTGTTTGCATTGTTCGCGACGATGGTGTTGTTGAGAGTATTGCCAGTTCCATTGATTGCTGCAGATCCGAGAAGAATGAGGTTTTCAATATTAGCGCCCAAAGTGAAGCTCACAGAGCTGCGCACCGTATCCGTTCCACCGTTGGAAATCTCAGTGACTGTGTCACCCGCACCGACGATATAAGTGTCGTCTCCCGCCAATCCCGCCAATGCATTAGCGGCGGTATTCTGCGAGCCATCAAGTACATTTGCCGAAGTGTTACCCGTACCGGCGACCGCTGTCGAACCAGTAATTGTCAAGTTCTCAACGTTGGCAGCAAGCGTATGGGCGATTCCACTCCTAACAGAATCGACACCAGCGTTCGCATTCTCCTGCACCAAGTCGCCAGCGTCTTCAATTGTATAGGTGTCGTCACCGCCCTCCCCTGAGAGGATATTCGAAACACCGGCCGATCCACTGATGGCGTCTGCGAATGCGCTACCTATCACACTCTCAAAGCCGCTGAGTGTATCAGTGCCCGCACCAATGGTATTCTGGGCTATGGAGATGCCTAGTGAAACTGTCACGCCTTGTGTAGCGGTGGAATAACTGACCGTATCAACACCGACACCTCCGATCAGAGTATCGTTGCCGGCTCCGCCTTCAATGGCGTCGTTTCCGGATCCACCATCAACGGAGTCGTTGGCAGCTCCCGCATCGACAGTGTCGTTCTGAGTTGAGCCGACAAACCTGTCATTAAATCGGGAAAGCACAAAGCGCTCGATGCTCGTGTACGTGTCCCCAGACGCTTCCAGGGTGGAATTGGTCGGGGTGACGAGATCGACAACGACAGTAATGGCGTCTGCGTAACTGGCTGTGTCGAAGCCAGCACCGCCGTTGAGCGAGTCGGAGCCATTGCCGCCGTTGAGGATGTCGTCTCCATTGCCACCAACCAGGGTATCGTTCCCATCACGCCCAGTGAGTTGGTCATTGCCGTCCTGACCAGAGATTGTCTCGCTGCCTGTCGTGCCACCAATGAGATCGTTTGCTGCTGAACCGGCAAACAGTCGCGTAAGAAGTTCAGCAGCGGACCACTGAACGGCAGGATCGTCGGTAAATCGGACGAATTCGATACGATCGTAATTGGCCACGCTCAAGAGCTGGTTCTTGATGGTAAGGCTGTCAGATGTGCCCGCAATTCTGAGTGTGACATCCTCGCCGACACTAGAGAACTCGATCTGACTTGATCGAACTCCAGCCTTGAAAACGATCTGGTCCACATCACTGTTTGTGAAATCGGCATCGTCGATCGTGTCGAGGCCGTAGCCGAGGCCGAAGATATATGTATCGCCTCCCAAGCCACCACGAAGCAGGTCTGACCCGGCTAAACCATCGATCACATCAGAACCGAAGGCACCATAAACTGTATCGCTTCCAGCCGTGCCATGTGAAAGCACTAGCTCTCGATCGAGGTCTTCTGCAGACCAGCTCGTTCCATCGAAGAAGCTGAACTGCTCTATCCGGTTGCCAAGCTGGAACCCGGTAGAAGCAAACTGAGGAGACTGACCTTTCAGTATCAGCCGATCAGTTGTGCCCGCGATATCGACGATAACGTCGTCACCCGATCTGGATAGAATGAGATCCTGCGCACTGATGCCTACGCCAAATTGGATGGTGTCGACAAATCCAGTGGCCGTATCCCCGCGATCATCGACAGTGTCGACGCCGGACCCGCGACTGAAGATATAAGTATCGCTGCCGAGTCCACCGGAAATCGTATCAGCACCAGCCGCCGCATCGATCAAGTCGCCTGAATTGGAGCCCACGACCGAATCGTTGCCGGCTGTAAGCTGCGCCTCTATCGCACGCGCCTCAGCCTCGGCGGCACTGACGGTTGTACCATCGGTGAACTTGAACCACTCCATTCTAGTATAGACATTAGAACCTTGCTGGTAATGACTCTTGATCGTGATCTTGTCTGCTGTGCCCGAGATTGACGCGACGAGATCGTCACCCACACGAGCAAACGTTACGTCAGCGGGTGCCACGTCTGCCGTAAACTGCACCGTATCGGGCGTTTGAAGCAGCACGTTGTATTGTAGACTTTCCTCAACGACGTCTTGACCATAGCCACGTCCAAAGATGTAGGTGTCACTGCCGTCGCTGCCGCGCAAGATGTCGTTGCCTGTGCCGCCATCCAGCGTATCGTCTGTGTAAAAGCCGACAATTAGATCATTGCCCGCTGAACTGGACTGCTCAAGCAGCCGGTTACGAATGTCCGACTCGGTCCAGACGCTGCCATCCGCGAATTTTATCTGATCAATGTCGGTGCGCGAAGGATTGCTATTGTAGGGCGTGAACTGTCCTTGCACCCTTATGGAGTTGCTACCGACAACGCCTATCAGCAGATCATCGGAATTAGCCGGACGCGAAATCGTAATGTCGGAAGGAGTTGCGATCGTGAATTCGATAACATCGTCTTCATTTGCAGTGACACTGTCCACTGTCTCGATGATGACATCTTGCCCGAAGCCCGAGCCGAAGCGATAGACGTCCGATCCGTCGCGACCCTGTAATGTGTCGTTGCCGGCGCCGGCGATCAACACATCATCCGTATAGAATGCGCGAACGATGTCGTTTCCGACTGTTTCTTGCGCAGTGAGCACTCGCGCCTGAATCTCCACCTCATCCCAGATCGTGCCATCCGCAAAGACGAACTGCTCGATGGTGTTGGGACGGAAGCTCGTCGAAGTTGGCGTGAATTGCCCCTTTACTGTCAGAACGTCGCCGGTCCCTGCAACGGTCATGATCAAGTCGTTACCGACGTAGGAAAGGATCAGATCCTCGGCAACGACTCCGGCGGCGAAGGCGACAGTGTCGGTCGACGCACCCATCGGGGTCGAGTCGGCGTTTCTGTCGTCGACCGTGTCGGCTCCATAGCCACGGCCGAAGACATACGTATCCGAGCCGGAACTGCCGATTAGGGTGTCGCTGCCGACGCCACCATCGAGCGTATCTGCCCCCGTCGTACCATTTATCGTCTGGCTGTTCGTGGCATCGGAGCCAAGTCCGTTCACCTCCGCTTGAGCCGCAGTCACCAGCCAATTATTGGAGAACCGGAAGAACTCGATCTTTGGCGAACCAATCGCATATCCGGCAGCAAAGTGACTCTTGATCGTCAGGCTGTCGTTGCCGCCTGTCAGCGTAGCTACGAGATCGTCTCCCACACGTGAGAATACCACGTTGGACCGCACTATCCCTGCCCCGAACTCTACCGAGTCAGCACCTGCGACGAGTGGCAGAAGTCCGATGGTCTCGTCGATGACATCATGCCCGGAGCCGAAGCCGAACTTATAGATGTCGCCACCGGTACCGCCTTGCAGCAGGTCATTGCCTGCGCCGCCATCGATAACGTCAGCGGATGCGAAGCCGCGTACGGTGTCGATGCCGCTGGTCTGGGTCTGCGCAACAATCGTGGTTCGGATGAATTCATCCGTCCACACGGTGCCGTCAGCAAAGACGATGCGCTCGATGTCGTTCTGGAACCCGAACACCGGCGTATATGCGAACTGATTCTTGATCGTTATGGAATTCGTGCCAACGGTCAAAACGAGATCGTCGGTGTTGGCGGGACGTGAAAGCGTTACGCTGGCGGGAGTGATACCCGCAAGGAATTCGATGGTGTCGTTGCCGCCCTTTGTACTGACGGTCAGGATCTCTTCGACGCGGTCGTTGCCGAACCCTGTCCCAAACCGATAGGTATCGTCACCTTCCGCACCAAGCAGCGTATCGTTGCCTGCGCCGCCGTCTATGACATCATTGACGTGGAAGCCGCGAACGGTGTCCGCGCCGGCTGTTTGCTGACTGCTGATCGCCTTCTGCCGCAACGTGGCCTCATCCCAAGTCGTACCACCAGAGAAGCGCACGCTCTCGATGGTCCCGAGTTGGACGATAGATGGATCATCCTGGTTCTTGAGAGTGAGGGTATCGCCTGTATCGCGAATGCGCAGGGCGATGTCGTCGCCCGCAGCGCGCAGGACATCTACGTCAGTGCTGAGGACCCCAGCTGCAAATTCAACCGCATCAATAGCGCCAGCAAGTATGTCGTTGCGCCCGTCCTCAACGATGTCCTGGCCGTAACCGCGATTGAAGACGTAGATATCATTGCCGTTGCCACCTTTTAGCAGATCGTTGCCGGCGCCACCGTCGATGCGGTCGCCTTCATGGCTACCCAATATCAAATCGTCGCCGGCCGTACGCATCGCATCTATGACTTGCTGGGAGACCTGGGCCCAGGTCTTCACCGTGCCGTCAGCCCATTGGAAAATGTCGACGCGATCGAACGGCTGCGGACCGAACACGCCGGTCTCCAGCACGTAATACTGGTTCTTCAGTCGAACCTGGTCCGTAGTCCCGTTGATCTTCACCACGAGGTCGAGCGTCTGTCCGTCGCGCTCGAAGGTTATATCGTTGACGGCAATCCCGGCCCCGAACTTGAGTGTATCGATCGAGGCAGTCAGTGGATCGGTCTGGTTGTCTTCGATCGTGTCGCTGCCATACCCCCGGCCGAACAAGTAGATATCGCTGTCATTCTCACCGGAGAGGTAGTCGTCACCCGCCTTCCCATCGAGCGTATCTCGATAGTACGCCCCGTAAAGACCGTCGTTGCCATCCGTGCCAGTCGTGATGTCGAGTAGCACCTGCTCCCACGACAAGGTCGTGCCATCGGCAAAGCGGAAGGCCTCGACACGGTCGAACCACGCGATGCCGAGGAACCCGAACAGGTCGAGCTTCTGCCCATAGAACTGGTTCTTGATCGTAAGGGAGTCGGCGTAACCGTCGATCGTGATCAACAGGTCCGGAGCAGCACCGGTGCGCGAGAACTGGACGTTGGCCGCCGTAACGCCGGCACCGAACTCGACAATGTCGTCCTGACCCCAGCTGTAGTTGATGAAACCGCTGAATGCGAATTCCTCTGGATACCGCGATTGGTCGTGGATCGTGTCTTGCCCCGATCCGATGCCGAAGCGATAAGTGTCGCCGCCGTCGAAGCCGATCAGCGTATCCGTTCCTGCACTCGCCGTGAATTGATCGGATGTTCCGAAACCATAGGTGATGTCGTCGCCGCCCGTCGTATAATTCGAGATCGTCAGCTGCTGAAGATCGAGCCAGTTCATACCCGAGCCGTGATCAAACACGATGTTCTCGACACGCGTGTTGGTCGAAAGCTTCGACTGGTAGCCAAGCACCGTGTAAGCGAACTGATCGTCGAGCAGCACGCTGTCGCCGCCACCCCAGCTGAACGTCAGCAGGACATCGTCGCTCGCTCCGTTGCGCGTGATCCTGAGGTCGCTCTGGGTCATGCCGAGGAGGAACAGAGTGTCGCCGGCGTTCAGAAGCGGATTGTTCGTGATGTCTTGAATAACGTCGGCTCCATCGCCGCGCGTGTAGAAGTAACTGTCGCCGTTCTCGCCGCCTCGCAACAGGTCGTTGCCCAGCAGGCCCTCAATGACGTCCTGCCCGCCGGCGCCGTCGATCGTATCGTTGCCATTGGTGCCGAGGCCGACCTCGGCTGCGATATCGACGGCCTCGAAGATCTGGCCATCGGCGAACTGGATCTCTTCGATGCCCTTGTCTGGACTGACCTGGATGCCGTTCCAGGCGATGACCGGCGTCTCGTACTGATCGATTACCGTTATCTTGTCGCCCGTAGCCTTCACCGTGATCACGAGGTTCAGGCCCTCGCGCTTCATGGTTACTTCGGAGGCTGTCAGCGTCGCGAACCGGATCCTGTCACCGCTCTCAGCAGCACTTTCGACGTCGACGATCGTATCCTGGCCGAAGTTGCGATCGTACACATAGACGTCCTGGCCGAAGCCGCCCGTCAGCACGTCGTTGCCGGCGCCGCCGACGTAGACGTTGATGCCGCTACCGGCGCGCCCGAGCGTGTCAGCGCCATTGCTACCGATCTGTACGTTGTCGAGCCCCAGGCCAGCCACGAACTGGGTGAGTGTCAGCGGCGTCGTGATGCCCGACGTTGCCCGCACGAGGCTCTGCACGGCGAAATCCGCGCGAACGGCGTTGCCGTCGGGCCGGATCAAGGCATCACCGAAACCGGAGAGCAGTGGTCCCCACTTCGTCGTCCACTCCGTGAGAGCCTGCGCCGGATCGGTGGGCAGCTGCTGAATGGCGGCGCGATAAGCTTCCGCGAGGGTCGTCACAAGCGGCGACACGAACCGGTCGTTGGCGACATCGAAGGCCGGAATGGAGAGGACGGCCTGCAGCGGTCCTTGCAAGGCCAGACGTGCGGTCACGTCCGCCAGCACGTTGTCCCAGGTCTGCACGAGCTCGGACAGGTTGCCCTCGTAGGGAACGCCGCCAAGCAGGCGCGGCGTCAGCTGCTGTCCTGCGTACTTCTCGAGGAAGGCCAGCTTCTGCTGGTCGAAGCTGCCGCCACCCATTGCGGTCGGCGCCACGCCCTCGACGCCGGCCCAGCGGAACAAGATGGTCGCGGCTGCCGCCTTCATGGCATCGAGCGAGGTGTTGACCGGCAGTGCGTCGAACGACTGCAGCAGCGACAGCAGCCCTGGATTGCCGGTCGCGGCCACGCCGAGGTCGACGATATTGCCGTATCCCTTGAGCTGAGGCAGAGCGGCGGCCGCGGCCGACACCGTGGCGTCGCCGAGGTAGACCGTGTCGGTCTGCACAACGTCGAGCACGACATCGGCGATCTTCGAGGTCGTGCCGTCGGTGCGCGTGAACGTGCTCTCGGCGCGGATGGTGTTGCCGCGAATGACACCGGCGGTGGGCGCCGTGGTCGCCAGCGAGATCTGCGTGATGCCGGTCTCGGCCAGCGTCTTCAACTCGCCGGCATCGGTGGTGCCGTCGCCATCGAGGTCGCGCCAGACGCGCAGGGTCGAGAACGCGGCATCGGCCGCGCTGATCTTGCCGTCGGCATTGCTGTCGAGCGTGGCGAGTGCGGTGAAACCAGGCGTGGTGGCGTCGCCGAACAGCTCGCTGATGCCGTCGATCCGGCCGTTGGCGTTCAAGTCGCGCGCGAGCAGGCCGTCGTCGCCCTTCACCCACGCGGTGCGCTCGGCGAAGTTGTCGCCGTCGATGTCGAAATAGGCGCGGCTCGCGTCGCTGCGGATCAGCTCGAGCCCGTCGCCATCGAGATCGAGCACGAGCGGGTCGGTTCCGTTCGAGGAGACGCCGAAGCCCGACTTCAGGATGACCTTGATGTCGGCCGTCAGCTCGGCGAGCGACTTCTTGCGGTTGGTGGCCGAATACTCGAGCCGGCCGACCACCACATTGCCGGTGGCCGCGCCGGTATCGATATCGACGCTGTAGTTGTTGATGACGGCCTGGCCGGCGCGGCCGCGCGCCATCTGGATGATGAGCTGGCCGTCGCCCGTCTGGCCGAAGCGCAGGGTCGAGGAGGTGATCGCGTCGAGCAGCACCGTGGCAGTGCCCAGTACCTGGCCAAACGAGTTGAGGAACGGCAGCGGCGCGTAGCTGAGCAGCGTCGACAGCGGCGCCCAATAGGCCCACGCACCCTCCTGCCAGGCCTGCTGGAACCCGCCCGTCACCTGGAACGGGCCCCACATCACGTGGTCCTCGGTGGTGGCGTCCATCACGAAGGTGTGGTGCGCGAGCGAGAAAATGTCGGTGCCGCCCTCGCCGTAGAGCTGGCTCTGCATGCCGCCGCCGATCAACAGGTCGATGCCGTCACCGCCGCGCAGCTCGGACGTGAATCCGCCGGCGATCAGCGCGTCGTTGCCGGCGCCGCCCAGGATGCGGTTCTCGCCCGTGAACGTGCCGACCAGGATGTCCTTGCCCGCCCCGCCCTCGATCAGCACTTCCTGCTGGTTCTGGGTGATTGCACCGGCTTGTGTAACGAGGCTGTTGGTTGTCGACGCAATGGCGTTCGGCCCGCCTGCGAACGAGATTTTCGTCGAGCGGATGGCGTCATAGCTCGAAGCGTCGCCGGCTGAAAGCGCGCCGTTGGGATTGAGCTGCCGCAGATCGAGCACGTCGTCATGTGCAGACCCGATGACATGCTCGAAATCGGTGAAGCGAATGTTGGTTGCATCGGAAAAAATTACCTGCTCACCCGCCGTATCATGTAAAACAACATTCCATGCCATGCGCCCTGAACCCGAGAGCTGTGCAGCAAACTCTTCGAAGAGTTCAGCACCTGCACCGTCGGTCGCATTGCCAATGATGATTCGCTGATCAGCCGTCGAAAGATCCAGCAAGTCTGCAAGCAGCGCGTCGGCAACCGACCCTGACGGCGCTTCGCCGCCGCTCAGTAGTATTGGGTCATCGACGGCCTCGATAGAATCATCAACGATGACACGATCGAGTTGATTTGAAAGGTGAACTGTCTCAACTCGATCGAACATCAGATTGCCGTGTCTCGAACTTAGCAGGCCCGCATGCGTGCGCACGGGCCCCAAAGACGGGTCTGTTCCCACCTCAATGGCGCGGCTGGTCCAAAGCTGGTAGTCGACAACCGCACTGGGCACATTCGTGTCAGCCAGTACAAGTTCGTCGACTCCATCACCAAGACTTACAAAGACCACGCTGTTCACGAATTCCGACCCGGCCGAGGCCAATTCCTCGTCACTGAGCGCAGCAACAGAAATGCCGTCATCGGTTGCTTCACCGCCTACCACCACTCCAACTCGGGGAACAATGTTGGGCACCGGAAAAGGGAGCGGAATTTTCTTAATTAGGAGCGGCAATAGCAGCTTCAATGCAATTTCGGCTAACTTTACGATGTTTTCGGCGGCCTCCTCGTCTTGTGTTCCGTGGAAAACAACCAATTTTCCCCGATTAAGTTGAAGATCCGGCTCGACTACGTCGACCGTTAGAGCCTCGTTCGGTAAACTCCATGAAATAAACTTTATCTCACCTGAGTGTCGTGCATTGTGGGCAATAGTTCCGGGCTTAAATATGTTCGCAGCCTTAGACTCTCCACCCCACAGAGTCGCATCGATTCCAAGCATCAAGTCCTTCGAAGCGATTTCTTGAAGCGTACTCGATCGACCCAACCCGCCTGGATCCAGGCGAATCGTTCCTCCATTGTGTGAAAGCCGGATAAAGTCAACATCGAAAAGATAGTCTCTGGTGCCTGCTGAGGTTCCGTCGTTTAGCACCGGAACAAGAAGCCCATCCCCGCTCTGCTTCAAGCTTGCCAACTTTGCCCTGAAGTCTGCCGACGGATCTGCAGTGAGCGGATCGCGAAAATCTATTGTGATCCGGCCATTGCTGTCGCCCGCCTGCAAACCACGATAGTCAGTCGTGTCGACTTCATTTCTCATTCCCGATGTCGGAAGCTGATGATGGCCACCGTCTATGAAATCAATGCCTTTACCGCCGACGAACGTGTCGCGACCTTCGAGGCCATAGAGGAAATCGTTGCCCGCGCCGCCGCGAAGGAGGTCATTGTTCACGCCCCCGATTAGCAAGAATGGGGTTGCTCCCCATTCGGCTTTTGAGCGATCGATAGTCCCGTCGCCACCACCCGTCGTCCTATAGGACGAATCGATGCTTCCGAGCCAGACGCCACCACCGATAGTCTTGTTCGCCGTGTACGACTCATTGAGCTTGAAAGTGCTGCCTGCCGAACTGGTGCCGAAGCCCTCGCCACCCTCCACCAGGTAGTAAGAGGCTGCCTTCGTGTAGATGTTCTCGAAGATACGGTTTACTTCAGTCTCGACGCGACCGAGTTCACCGATATCTGTGTGTTGACCTTCGTTTGTGAGGCCAAGCCATTCGCTGCGGGAGAGCATCCGGTGGGCGTGCGGATCCTCCCAAAAACCTGTAAAACTAGCCCGATCGACGCGCAGATGCAGCAGCTCGTGCAACAGAGTTCGGTCGAACTGTTCGGTTTTCGCGGTGCCCGTGTCGTCAAAGTAGGTCGGTTGTCGCGCGCCGATCGTAACGGTATTGGTTCCCCCAACACCCTGCCAATCCGCACCACTCTGCAACACCAACCGTTGGCTTGGAGGCGCTTCGAATTTGTTCCAAAGCTCGTCAAAGAGGCCTGCAGCCAACGGATTTTCATAGAGTGTCAACAACGCAAGCCGAACCCTCGCCTCATCCAGCAAGCTCAGTCTGCTGCTGTCCACTGCGAGGGTCCAATAGGTATTGAAGTCTTGCGGGCGCGGCATGATTCGTCCTCGTTGGAGTTCGTCGTACAATCCGTTAAAATGCTCGTGTCACCATCGGAATAACTTTAAACCCACGAAAATCATCATCTTTCTTCGGATCCCGATCCATCGACCGCATGCTTGCGATGAACGGGTCGGAGGGATCTTGCGGTTCATTAGATTCAACCCGGTTCGCCGCCAGCGACATGATCGAACGCGCCGTGTCTCGTATTGTCTCGGTGGCCTGCGCTTGCCGAAGCCAGTGGCTCATCCAGCAGTCGGGATTGAATACACGGCTCAGAGACACCGGCGAGTATAGTCCGATCGGCTCGACCGG
Organism: Hyphomicrobiaceae bacterium; assembly: GCA_033765285.1. Taxonomy (GTDB): domain Bacteria; phylum Pseudomonadota; class Alphaproteobacteria; order Rhizobiales; family Hyphomicrobiaceae; genus Filomicrobium. Next base: position 42,842 of record JANRIE010000051.1, read on the forward strand.
CGGTGGAATTGCGCTTGCCCAGATTGCGAGGGTGTGGAAGTACCATTTTCGTGAATGAAGCGGTATATCATCTCTCCTTACACGCTCCTGTAAAATCGAATTTAGGCGGCCAAGCCCCCTATCTCCCACTTGGGTGGATAGTTGCTTCGCATATTCTCCTGTGATTTGGCCGCTTAGCAGCAACTCTTCAAGAACGGCCTGGGCTCCATAGAACAGAAAGACATTGGCGCCCAAAATCTGCAACTTGACGCTTTGCTCGTCGATGGCCACTTTCATGAAGTGGACAATCAATCCATATGGGCATTCGGAAACGACCGCAAGAAAGGGCCAATCCGGCCGATCGAACCAACCGTCCAAGTGTGGTGGCATGGCAAACAGTTCGGCCAGCATGGCGGATTTGCTCGGCCAGCCGGAAATCCACTTTTCGAAGGATACCGCGACGACGTTCGAATGAGAAAAAATTGCGTCCCTATTTACATTGATGGCCCGACGATTCCAAAGCCTAGAAACCGCGAATTGGACGATATACGCGGGTATATGCTGTGTTGCAGTATAAGAGCGCTCGCGATCGGGATCGGCTGTTGCTCGCAACGTCTCATGAATCGTCCAAGGCGGCATGAGAGCAGTACGACGCTGACGCCCGGATACGATGACCCTGCCATCGGCGAACTCGACGCCGTCCGTGTCGGTATTCCGGTGCGGCATCTCGGTGACCAACACGTCGAACGATCGCATAGGCTGCACGCCGCCCCACGGAAGCGATTGCTCTGCCTCCCTCAACTCTCTGCGACGTATTCCATCGAGCAGGCTTCGGTACCCGTCCGGCAATGGCCAGATGTGTTTGGTCTCGGTAACCCAGATACGGGAGTCGAAAAGCGGAATCATCCTGCGGCGTCTCCAAGATGATCAATTCGTGGCAACACCAAGCCGTCCCCATCCGAACCAAGTTGCCGGTTACTGGGCTGATACCGGCAACACTCATTTTCGCACGGAGCCAGTGCATCAGTCATGCGAGACTCCCCCGCACGCAGCGGCCTGCGGCGGCCGTGAGCGTTGTTGTGCAGGGAATGCCGGACGTCCCTCCTGCCCCGCTGCCGCCAACTCCGCCAGCGTCTCCACCCGCGCCGCGCCGGCTTTGTCGCGCGTCACCACCTTCACGGTCCGGTCCTTGAACGGCCCTTGCGACAGCGTGCCGAGGGCGAGGTTGAGGCCGCGCGTGTCGCCCACGAGATCCACGATCCAGATATGCTCGCCGCTGGTCCACTCGTCCGGGCGCAGGCGCACCGGCGCGCCGGCACTGGTCGTCAGCCGCGCGTCGACCTCGTCCGACACGCGCGCCCAGGTGACCAGCGCCACCGGCACGCGAAACCCGCGCTCCTTGTGCTGCGCCTCGGCGATGTAGATCTGCGCGGAGAGCAGCGGCGGCAGCAGCTTCCATTCGATATCGGCAAACGAAAAATGCCGGTGCGCGGGCGAGCGCGCGAACACCATCACCGCATCGCCCAGACTGGCCGATATGATCTTCGAGGCCAGCGCGCCGGCCAGCTCCGGCGGCATGGCGGGCGGCGGCGTCTCTCGTGGCGGCTGTGCGCGCGGCTCAGCCGTGGGCGGCACGGGCTTGGCGGCAGGATCGGTCATCGAGAACATGACATGCTACCCCCGGCAGGCAATGAACCACGATGCTACGTGGTCAGACTAGGCCGATCCCCGAGCGAGAGGCAAATGCAATCGCCTCATGCGATCGGCGGAGTGGCCGAATAACCGCAGTCTCGCTGCAACGAGCCACGCGACCGGCGCGCCGACATGAAACTGTCATGCGCGCCCGCTGCAAGACACGCCGCCGCGTGGGCGGAGGAGCCTTTATCGAGTGCGCTCGCGAATGGTGCATGCCGGGTCGATCTCCGCGTGGGCGGAGGAGCCGCCCACCCCAGACCGCCCTCTCATCCCGCCCGGGGTCGATCTCCGCGTGGGCGGAGGAGCCGCTGCGATGCTTGTCGCGGGCTCAAACGTGACGGGTCGATCTCCGCGTGGGCGGAGGAGCCGCAGCCGTACGGGTAGTCGACCCGCACCCAGCGGGTCGATCTCCGCGTGGGCGGAGGAGCCGGCTGTAACTCTGCGGTCGGGTGAGGGGTACAGGGTCGATCTCCGCGTGGGCGGAGGAGCCCGCCTCGAGTGCGTGCCGCAAGAGTAGGGGCAGGGTCGATCTCCGCGTGGGCGGAGGAGCCGCCCCGCAGGTTGGCGCCGCGGGGCTCGCGTCGGGTCGATCTCCGCGTGGGCGGAGGAGCCTCTGGCATCGGTGTCTTGAACCGAACTGGTAGCGGTCGATCTCCGCGTGGGCGGAGGAGCCGTCGCGGTGAGCGCGATGTCGGTCGGCGCCTCGGGTCGATCTCCGCGTGGGCGGAGGAGCCGGCATACTGACGACTGATACAAATCGCGTATTGGGTCGATCTCCGCGTGGGCGGAGGAGCCGTGGGGAGCAACCGTACCCGGTGAATTCCAGAAGGTCGATCTCCGCGTGGGCGGAGGAGCCGCAGAACAATCGAGAGCGTCGGAGATATGTGTGGGTCGATCTCCGCGTGGGCGGAGGAGCCTCGCGCTCCCTGGGTAGTGATTCGCGCGCCCGGGGTCGATCTCCGCGTGGGCGGAGGAGCCTGCATCCGTCATAGCGGTGAATGCGATGTGGTGGGTCGATCTCCGCGTGGGCGGAGGAGCCAGTGCATTTGCCTTAAGTGCATTACCAAAAGTGGGTCGATCTCCGCGTGGGCGGAGGAGCCCACTGAGCGCTCACTTGATGTTGTCCGGCATGGGGTCGATCTCCGCGTGGGCGGAGGAGCCGATCATCTTGCACGGTCATAGCACGATGTCACAGGTCGATCTCCGCGTGGGCGGAGGAGCCATCGGCGTCGTGGCGATATTGGCAAGAGGCACGGGTCGATCTCCGCGTGGGCGGAGGAGCCCGCGATAGACAGGTGGCGAAAAGACATTGTGTGGGTCGATCTCCGCGTGGGCGGAGGAGCCGCTTCCGGAAGCGAGATCGGCTTGCACGATCCAGGTCGATCTCCGCGTGGGCGGAGGAGCCTCGGATTTCAGCTTTCAAAACGTCATATTCGCGGGTCGATCTCCGCGTGGGCGGAGGAGCCGACCGCGGCGCAGATGACCGAGTCGAAAATGAGGGTCGATCTCCGCGTGGGCGGAGGAGCCGTACGCGGCGCACCCGAGCACCGACATTCTTTGGGTCGATCTCCGCGTGGGCGGAGGAGCCTCTGCCTAGTGTCATAAACAGATCGGCGGCCAGGGTCGATCTCCGCGTGGGCGGAGGAGCCCCGAAGGCGCCGGAACTCGAACAAAAGCAGGGGGGTCGATCTCCGCGTGGGCGGAGGAGCCTCAAAGTCGGCCGCGCTGTAAAGCCCGGCAGCGGGTCGATCTCCGCGTGGGCGGAGGAGCCTCGGTATCGGCGTTTCGAGCGTCCAATTCGGCGGGTCGATCTCCGCGTGGGCGGAGGAGCCATGCGTTGGCCGCGCCGGTGCTCGCGGTATCGGGGTCGATCTCCGCGTGGGCGGAGGAGCCGACAAGCGGTCCGACAAGCAGAATTACGGCCAGGGTCGATCTCCGCGTGGGCGGAGGAGCCGTTGGCGGTCGCTCCGGTAGCGATGCCCGCAAGGGTCGATCTCCGCGTGGGCGGAGGAGCCTTGCTTAGCTCGGTTATTAGCCCGGTAACGTCGGGTCGATCTCCGCGTGGGCGGAGGAGCCCCATTTTGATTTTCTCCGGAGGTTGAACTCGAGGGTCGATCTCCGCGTGGGCGGAGGAGCCGAAATCCGCCTCGCTTGCGAGCGTTTCAAGCAGGGTCGATCTCCGCGTGGGCGGAGGAGCCAAATAATAGACGGAATCGGATTGTCGGGATCAGGGTCGATCTCCGCGTGGGCGGAGGAGCCGCGTCATCGGTCACAGACGGCATAATCGCTAGGGGTCGATCTCCGCGTGGGCGGAGGAGCCGATGCGCGCCGACGAACGCCGCGCACCATGCGGGGTCGATCTCCGCGTGGGCGGAGGAGCCACGCCGGCGGCGCACGGTCACGCCACATCAGAGGGTCGATCTCCGCGTGGGCGGAGGAGCCGGTCTCGCCGACGGCGTCAAGAGTATCGACGAGGGTCGATCTCCGCGTGGGCGGAGGAGCCTGATTGCGTGCGGTGACTTGTCGACATCGCGCGGGTCGATCTCCGCGTGGGCGGAGGAGCCCGCGCCGTGCCTTCGCCGGGCGCTGCCGCGAAGGGTCGATCTCCGCGTGGGCGGAGGAGCCATGCCCCCGCCAGCCGGGATGCTTCGGTCTTCGGGTCGATCTCCGCGTGGGCGGAGGAGCCCATAAGTTAACGCTTCGCAAAACGAAAACCGTGGGTCGATCTCCGCGTGGGCGGAGGAGCCATTGGGCGCATCGCCCTGACGGCAGGACTTACGGGTCGATCTCCGCGTGGGCGGAGGAGCCTGATCTGCTCGGCCCTCGCCGTGGCGCCCGTGGGGTCGATCTCCGCGTGGGCGGAGGAGCCCGTCGTCCAGATTCTTCATCTCTGCCCCCAGTGGGTCGATCTCCGCGTGGGCGGAGGAGCCTCGAGTCCGCGTCCGATTCTGGTGGAAGAAAACGGTCGATCTCCGCGTGGGCGGAGGAGCCTTCGACTGCACCCCGAGCGCGGTGTACAATCAGGGTCGATCTCCGCGTGGGCGGAGGAGCCTGGTAAGCGGCGTGGCGGTGGTCGCCAAGGCGGGGTCGATCTCCGCGTGGGCGGAGGAGCCTGCATGCTGCGGATGATGGCGATCAGGACAAAGGGTCGATCTCCGCGTGGGCGGAGGAGCCGTAAGGCGATCGGGTTCAAGCGGATCGACAGGGGGTCGATCTCCGCGTGGGCGGAGGAGCCCTGGCGCGCGCCGCGAATGAGGCGGCGATCGCGGGTCGATCTCCGCGTGGGCGGAGGAGCCGTCGTGGAATGCGCGGCATTGTGGTCCTATTCGGGTCGATCTCCGCGTGGGCGGAGGAGCCCCGTCGTCGGCTGGCGCCTGTTCCGGCTTGAGGGGTCGATCTCCGCGTGGGCGGAGGAGCCCCGCATGGTGGTACAAAAGATTTAACTTCATGGGGTCGATCTCCGCGTGGGCGGAGGAGCCACGCAGCAGTTAACGTAACCCACGTCGGCGGCGGGTCGATCTCCGCGTGGGCGGAGGAGCCTAGAAGGTGTGGCGAGGAAAGTCGCGACACCAGGGTCGATCTCCGCGTGGGCGGAGGAGCCCTGGAACTAGGCGGCTGAACGGGCATCAGCCCGGGTCGATCTCCGCGTGGGCGGAGGAGCCTCTGCCATCCAAGAAGCTGATTTCATTCGACTTGTCAAAGAACGCCTTGCTATGCGCCCCGGAGCGGGCGCCGAACAAGTAGCGAACCTTCATGCTCGACGAGATCCTTGGGCGGCTCGCCGAGATTGAGCACGCCGAGCCCGCCGGGCATCGACCCGTCTCGCCAAACCATCGTCACGCTGCCAGAGCCGAGTGCGGCGTGCCAATCCGTCATCACGTTCCAGATGCGCTCGCGCACACCCTTGCTGATGCGCGGGCCAATGTAGAACCCCGGCGCCACCTCGAGCATCACTGAACCGAGGAAGCCGCGGTAGCGCATCTCGACATCGCGCGTGACGACGATGCAGAGCGGCATGGCTCAGGCCTCCTTCCGGTCCGGGTCGTCGGCCGCAGGCGGGCTCGCGTCGGATGAGGTGTCGGTGGTCTCGGCGCCGGGCGCCGCCTCGGCCGCACCGCCTACAGGCTGCGAGAGCAAATCAGGTGGGCCGATCAGCGCCTTGATGTGATCGATCAGATTGGCGATGACCTGCTTCGTGCCGAGCATCTCGGCGGCCTTGGTGCGCACAACGCGCTCGAGGTTGTCGTCGCGATGCTTGAGGACGTGCTTGGCGGCGCCAAAGGCAATCGGCAGGGTGATGTCGTGGCGGACGAGATCGGCGACGTCGAGCACGAACGACTGGCCGCTATCCTCGTGGACGAAACCGAGTTGCGGGATGGTCGCGGTGGCGGCCACAGCGATGGCCGCGGCAGCCTCGACGGCGCTCGAGGCGTGGTTGATGGCCTGGTTCGGGATGTCGGCAGCGTTGGGGTTCGTGCGGTCGTAGCGGCGGCCTTGCCACGGCACGCCGAACTGGCGGGCGGTCAGCTCGTAGAGCCGCTTGAGACGGGCGCCTTCCATGCCGCGAAGCATCTCGATGGTCCGCGCCTTGACCTCCTCGCCGAAGCGGATCGCGTACATGGCCCGCGCCACGGCCACGCGCTCCTTCGGCTCGGCCCACAGCATCACCTGCCGACGCGCAAGGGCCGAGCTGTCGGGCAGGAGTGGCGGCGCGGTGTAGAAGCGGACGCCACCCGCGCCGATGGCGGCGAGCGCGCAGCCGTGGGCGGCGAGGATGCGCAGCGCATCGTGCGTGACCGACGAGCCGGGGCCCAGGAGGATGATCGAGGCCGACTGGTGCGGCAGCTGATAGTCGCCCGCCGCGAGCGCGCCACCGCCCGCGCAGACGAAGCGGAGGCAGCCGTCCTCGACTTCGAGCCGGCCGCGCTCGAGGAAGATTAGCCCGTGCCGGTCAGCGTGGGGAACGCGGGCCTTGTCGAGACCGAGGCGGCCGGAGAGCATCGGTGGCTAACTCCGTCGGGGAGGGCGCAAGAGCAGCATGCCGAAACCGAACGAGCGATGGCGGCCGACGCCGCGGGCGAGGAGGCGATGGAAGGCGTCGGGATCGGTGACGACGAGCTCGCCGTGGAACGTGGCGTCGGGTCCTTCCAGCGATGCGCCGCCCCGCGAGACGCGCGATCGCTCGAACGCGACCATCTCGGTTCGCTCGTGGTCGAGCCTCGCCGCGCCCTCCAGACGAGCGGCCAGCCAGTCCCGATAGACGGCAGGCCTGTCGCGACCCGCCGCCAGCATGCGCGACGGCGTCGGGGCGCCGTCGATGATGCGCGGGCGACCCTCGGGATGGGTCTTCTGCGCTTCGACCAGGAACGCATCGACCTCGGAGCCGGGCGCATAGGGCTTGGCGCCCGGTCGCGGGCCCGGCATCGCGCTGCGGATGCGGACGACAGGGCGCACGCGCAGATCGAATCCGAGCCGCTTTTCTTTCGGCCAGACGCTCGGCATCGGCTTGGTCTCGACCTGCGCGAGGTCGAGGATGCGGCCGCTCGCCAGCTCCGGCGGAGCTGTTTCCGCGATGGTCGCCAACAGCTCGCCTTTGGCTTTCGAAGTGTAGGCGTAGAGGGAGCCGCAATCCCTGGCGCGTGGCGCCAGCAGCCGGAACGGTTTCAGGACCGATGGCCCGAACGCCTCGTCGAGGACGTGGTGAAGCGCGCGCCCCGGATCGAAGCCGGCATCTGTCTCGCGACCGTCGCGGCGCCGGCGGGCGATCCAGCCGCGATCGCCGGCATAGCGGGCGAGGGCCGAGAGCCGGATCGGAACCCTCAACAAGTGGAGGTGTGCGCTCATTTCGAGGCCTCACGTACCGGTAGGTCGGGTCGCACGCGTCCCTCGACCACGGAGCGCGTGCCGCCGTGCAGGCCCGAGATCCAGTTTCGGCGGTCGGGCAGGGCGATCAGCCGATCGACCAGCGGTCCCTCTCGCGGACCTTCCCCGGCGGGCCACTGGGCACGCAGCTCGACGGTCCGCCTCGGTCGGGCCGCGCGCCGTGGTGTGCTGCTGCGGTCGACCGGAGGGGGCAGTTTCAACAACGCGGCGTGGGCTGTCGCGGCGGTGATCGTGCCGGCATTTAGCGGGAACGCTGGCAGGCAGGGCTTGCGGCCGATGAAAAGCGGACGGTCGGGCCTATCGAGCGCGCGCGCCAGATCGTCGAGCGAGGGCGGCAGGCGGCTGCTGCTACTCTCGGCGCTTGAGGGCGGCCACAGCGTGACGACCACGGCAACTAGCGCATCCGGGTGGTAGTCGCGGAACCTGCGATGCGGACCGCCGAAGGCTCCGCCATCGCGGCCCTCTGGAGCGCCGCGCGTGGTCCAGCCCTTGTCGGACTTTTGCATTTGGACGTTTTGCACGTCCGTCAGCACGCCGTCGTATGGCTCGTCGTCACGTCGGGACGCGACGACAAGGCGATCCTGGAGCGCCTGATGCGCTTCCCGCTCGGTTCTCTCATAGCCCAGCGCGTTGGCGAACAGGCCGGTCAACATGGACAGCGCCGGGAAATCCCAGATCACGCCGTTGCTGTCGATCGCAACCGCGCCGAACGAGACGAGCGGAGCCTCGAGCCGCAGGACGAGCCAGTGGCGGTGGGACGCGCCGGTCATCGCTTTGCCTCGCCCGCGAGGACGGCCGCCTTTGCCCATTCGGCGATGTCGCGCAGCGACCCGCGCGGTGCCGATAAAAATACGTCCTCGTTCATGGGATGAAGGCTGCGCCGCGCCTCGCCCGTCTCGTACAGGCGGTCCATGGTCTCGAGGTGCGCCTTCGCGGCGGCCATGGCGGCGGGAAGACTCGGCGCGACCGGCTCCCTGAATGACGCCGACAAGCTGCGCGGCTGGCGGTCGCCGGCCTCGACGAGCACCAATTCGGCGCGGCCGTAGGGAGCGGTGGAGCCGAGCTTGGCGCCCGGAGAGACCTCGGCGATAAGGTAGATCAGATTGTGCACGACCGCGGCGGCCATGGCGCGGTCGGTCGCGGCGTCGAGCCAATCCTTGCGCTCGCAGCCGGTGAGATTCGAGACGAGGCCCGGCACGTCGACGACGACATACCCGTAGAAGAGACCCGAAGTCAGCTCGGTCTCCTGAATGGTGTCGGCTCCTGAATCGTCCTCGTCGCGCTTTAGGTCATCCACTGCGGTGAAGTAGTCGCTCTCCGTCTCCTCCTCATGCACGGTGAAGGCGTGCGCGACGTGGATCGGGGCGTCGATGTTGGCGGCGGGATCGGAGGTCACCATGCGGCCGAACAGCGCCGAGGCGAGGCCGGCGCTGACATCAGTCGACTCGCGCAGCGCCTCGAAGTTCTTCTTGAAACCTTCCTGCCACGGTTTCGTGATCGCCTCGACCGCATCGGGAAGCGATTTGGCCGCCTTCTTCCCCTTCTTGCCTTTGTCGGTTGCAGCGTCCGGCTCAGCGGCAGCGGGCGGGTCACCCAGAGCCTTCTCGATCTGGGGCGCAAGCGTGCGAGCCTGCTCGGCCAGCCAACGGACCTCCGGCGCGCCCAGGATGAGCGTTTGCCGGCTCTTCTTCTCGGTTCCCTTGTCGCCGTAGACCTGCGTCTGGAACAGGTCGTTCAAGACGGCAATCGTAGCGGGCTTGAAGCTCTCGGCCAGCGGCTCGATCACCTTCAGCGTCACGATCTCGCGTGAGCGGAAGGCATCCTCGGCGCCCGGGATCTTGAGCAACGCGTGCGGGTCCTCCTCGGCCTTGCGCCAATGGCGCTTGAGGCACTGGCTGGAGACGCGCGTGCGCATCGCACCGCCATACTTGACGCGCTTGGCAAGCCCGCTGTCGTCGCGGTTCAGGAGTGCAGCGGAATAGGAATGAAGTGTGTGGATTTGCAGAAATCGTGCGGCGGTCATTCGATGTCTCCGGTCGTAGTGGCATCGGTGGTGGGATCATCGGCGCGCCGTGTGCGATCGAGCCGGGCGTAATAGTCGCGGGCCAATCTGCGACCGTGTGCGGGGTCATCCGAAGAAAGCAGAAAGTGGGCGAGGTCGGTGCAATTGACGGCGGCGCCCGTGGGCTTCTTCACGGCGAGTGCGCGCGCGGCCCGCTCCAGCAACTCGGCGCGCATTGCGCCTCGGGCGGCCAGTAGGCGCGCAAGGCGCAGCTCGGACAACATTGGTCGCGGTTCGGTCTCGCCGCGGCCCCACGCCGGATCGCCGCCGTCGCACAGCGCGGTGCCGAGGCCGCGCCAGCCGTTCACCTCGGTCGGCGGCTCGTGCGGCGACGCCTTGCCGTCGGGCGCGCCTTTGTCGGTGAGGATCGCCATCATCTGCACGATGCGCGCCCAGGTCTTTTGTCGCTCATGGACACCGAAATCGTGCCGTGCAGCCAGCCTCCAGAAGTAGGGTGCACCGGTATCGTCTCCGTCGAGCGACAGGCGCCTCAAGTCGGCAAGTGCGCCGGGATCGAGGCCCGCAAGCGTGCGACCGATCTCGAAGATCGTGTCCTTCAGGGGCGTCCGGTCGACTTTCTGCTCAGCTTGCATTGGTCATCTCCAGATCGTTGTCAGTCGGCTCCCCGCCAGCCTTGGCGAACAGGTTCGGGAAGCCGGTTTTCTCCCCGCGCAGCAGCGACTCGAATCGACTCCGCGCGCGGGCCTCGGCGCGCGGCCGCCGGATCGACGCGCACGGGATGTCGGCGAGGCCTTCTTCGAGAAGGTTCCGGGCCGCCTCGATCAGGGGCAGCAGGAACCCCCGTCGCGCCGCTTCGACATCGTCTGGCGTGCCCTTCTGCTCGGCCTCGAACCGCGCCCACAGGGCTGGAAAGAAGGCCCGATCGGCGACGGCGTCGAGGCGGTCACGAAAGGGTTGTGTTTGGGCGTAGCTGTCCTTGTTGATCTTTTCCTTGACACCACCTGCAACGGCAAGCGCCAGAGCGTTGCGGAGCATGGTATCGAGCGTCTTGATCTCGTTGATCTGCTCCGTCGCCAGCTTGTGCAATTCCTTGCGTCTGGCGCCAATCACGCGCGCCTCGCGCCCCTTGAGCGGCAGCGCCCGCGATTGGAAGCCGCCGGTCTTGCTGTTGCCGCGCGCAATGGCCGCGAGCACCATGAGCCAGTCCTCGGTCTCATGATCCTCGCCGTCGCCGAGTTCCGCCAACAAGGGTGCTTGCCAGTTCCCTGAGAACAGCAGGTCGACGACCAACGCGTAGTGGAAGCGGCCCTCGTCGCCGATCGTCAGTGCCTTGGCTTCCGTGCGATGGATCGGCGCCCACGGGTCGCCAAGAACCCCCTTGAGCTCCTTGGCCTTGAGCCGCTCGGTGGAGGAATTGCCGACCGCGGCCGACAGGACGCCGCCGTCTATGCGAAGGCGCACCCGGCGGCAGACCTCGATGAACAGATGGTCCAGTTGGTCGAGCGATAATTGCTCGCCGTCGGGCCATGGCGCGGTCCACATGAGTGTCAGACCGCCGTCGGCACTGTAAGGGATGGGCGTGCTCTGCAACAGGCCTTCGCGACGCGCCAGGAGCTGCGTGATATCGCGCTTCAATCGTGGACCAGGGCGGAGAGTAACGTCTGGGCCCGCCGCGGGTATTGGGGCCAGCCCCATCAGCACGCGGCTCGACGAGCCACCGTTCATGCGCGCGATGCCGTAGTTTCCACGACCACCAAAGCCCTCCATCGTCTGCAAACTCACGAGGGAGAAGAGCCAGTCGTCGATCCCGGCCCCCGAGGCGATAGATTGCTTCAAGTCGTGATTGCGCGACGTGATCAGCATGTCCAAGGCGTCGGGCGTCGCGGCATGCTTTTCGAGCCCGAGCGTGTCCGGCACCGGCGGCTGCAGGAACGCGGGCTTCGACCAGTCTTCGACGACGAGGCACCACGGCTCGTCGTGCGGGAACGCACCGCGAGTCAGCCGGCCGAGGATGTCCTGCCAGGTGGCGGCATCGTCCGGCGGTGAGGTCAGCCCGGCCCGGTGTGCGGCGATCGCTCCGAGCTGGGCGAGGAACATATGCCAGGCAGGCTCTTGATGGGCGCGCAGGGCCGGAAAGCAGGCGACGCGATCGGCCATCTGCGCTGCGAAGACCTCGGGCAGCGGACCGCGCTCCAGACCTTCTCGGGTCTCGAACCTAATCAACGGTTCTTTCAGAAGATTGTGCGTTGCCATCTCCCTCCCCCAGGTGCACCAGCCCGAACCTGTCGTACCGGAACCGCTTGCCTCCAATGGTGAGTAGCACGGCATCATCGTTCGTTGAATGTTCCGCGCTTGCGTCGTCCACAGACAAATGCCGGCACCACCGTCCCGGCAGCACGACCTCCGACACGGGCTCACCGAACGGTCCGATCGGATGCGGCTCAGCAAGCTCGATCCGCACGCTGTCCTCGCCGAGCCGCGTGCGGACATGTTCTTCGGCACCATCTGGAAAGGTTAGGCACTCGAATGGTCTCGTGCGGTCGATGAGCACGCCTCCTGCTGCGAGGCGGTCACCAAGTTCGCTGCCGACGACATCGGTGCGGTACTTCGACCACGTCGGGCCGAGCTCCTGGTGTAGCGCCTCGATCGCCTCGGGATGAATGGCGCCCTCGACCAGGAGCCGGTTCATATCCGGTATGGCCCAAACCGGATAGCGCTCGACGAGGCAGCGCGTCAGTTCCAGGATCGACAAGTCGCGGTAGACGCCCTCCAGTCCGCCACTCGAGCGCCAGGCACCGAGGCCATTCTCGAAGGCTGGCGCGAGCAACGGCGCGAGGCCACGCTCCGGCACCATCACAATGCAGCGCGGCTCCTCGAAGCCGGTGGGGCGCCTGAGCTTGTGGCGATGAAGGCGTCCGATGCGTTGCAGGAGGACATCGACCGGGCAGAGATCGGTGATCAGGAGATCGGCATCGATGTCGAGGCTCTGCTCCAGCGTCTGCGTGCCGATCACGACGCGGCCTTCCGGCGCGCGGTCCTGCCCTGTGCCGAGAGCGGCCTCGACTGCGGAGTCTAGCCGTCGGCGATCGGCGGGTGCAAAGCGACTGTGGTGTAGGGTCGCGACGTCGCCGACCGTGAACAGCAGGCGCGCCTCGCCCGGCTGCAGCGCTGCCTCGACAGCTTGCAGCGTTGCGATGGCCCGGTCGACGGTATTGCGGATCACCAGCACGCGCGCGCCCCGTCTTGCGCCGGCGAGCGCGCGCTCGGCTGTCGCATCCGGCGCCATGGACGCAACCTGCTCCATGGCCACCTGCTTCGGCCTGCCTGGAGCAGCCCCGGGCGAACGCGGCGATTGATCCTTCGACGTCCATATCGCGGGGTAAGGCACGTCGATTGCGTCTTCGACACTGGGCGCGACGTGGCTAAGCCAGCTCGCTCGCGCGCTGGAGCCCAGCGTTGCCGACATTAGCATTGCATACCCGCCGACCGCGATATGGCTTTGCAGCAGGCGCTTCTGGACCGAGTTCATGTAGGCGTCGCTGGCGTGAACCTCGTCGATTACCAGCAGGCTGCGAGACAGACTGGCAGCGCGAAGATGTGCGTGCTTCACGGTCAGCGCGCCGAGCATCGCCTGGTCGATGGTGCCGACCGCGATCTGGGCAGCGAGATAGCGCTTCGAGTGCTCGGCGGCCCAGCGACCAGCGAGGGTGTCGGTGTGCGTCGTGGCATTGTCATCCCACAAGACACGCCAGTGCGGCAATGCACGGCCCGCGACGTCGCCTGCCCGGATGTATCCAGGAACGGCGAGCACGGGCTGCGGTGACGCCTCCGCAAAGACCCGGTCCGCCGCCTTGACGACTCTGCCGTGCAGTTGCACCGCGGCCGATCGGGTCGGCACAGCGAAGTAGAGTCCATCGACGTGCCCCGCTTCGAACAGCCGCATGTAGTGCCAGAGAGCCGCTTCGGTCTTGCCCGAGCCCGTCTCGGCTTCGAGGATGACGATTTGCGCGTCGAGATCGATCTCGCCTGCTAGGGCCTGCTGCGAGTTGGGGGCTGCGAAGCCGGTGAGTTCGGAAAAGGAGATGGGCTTGCGCATCTTGCTTCGCTGGCGCTCGGCATCGAGGCCGACGCTCATGCATGCCTCTTGAGATCTCTCAAGAGCATGTCGCATGTAGCTCCCGTCGAAAGTCGCGCGGTGCCCGAACCATGTCGCGTCGGAGCCGAGCCAGTCGGCGAGGGTTGTCAATCCACACACGAGATGCTCGAAGGCCGGCGCCTTGTGGGGAAAGGCCGGAGCACCGGTCTCGAATGCCAGCGGGAACCATGCCCGCATCGCGGCTCCCAATTGTCCCGCCGCGATGTCTGGATCGTAGGGGCCGCACGGGCGCCAACGTGTTCCTGCATCGGAGAAGCTGAATGTCGCTGCGTCCGCAGGCCGACCATGATGCGAGATCACCGCCCGCAGGAGGCTCGGGCTCACGCCCCACGAGCCGAGTGCCTCGATGTGGAGATGGCGCGCAGGCGGCAGGCTCTCGCCGCCGCTCGTGGCCAAGAACAGCTCAAGTCCCTCGCGGACGTGGCCCCGCGGAGCCAGCCCCCACGCCTCGCTGGGCCATCCGCGCACCTGGAATCCGGGATGAAGCTTGCCGACATCGTGGAGGAAAACGAGTGCTGCCAGCCGGTCGATCTCGCGATCCGAAATCGGACGATGGATCGCTCGATCCAACCTAGTTCTGATGACCGGCAAAGTCGCCAGCCGCTTGAAGCAAGCCGCAACATCCGCGCAATGATGCGCTAGGTGGTGACGAGTCCCGGCATCCTGGTCGAATTTTCCCCAGGGGTCCTTGCTCGCGGCTTGATGACGTGGCGTCATGAAATGCGGTTCTCCCGCCTCGGGTTTTCGTCGACGACAACTCGACGCACCCAATACCTGATTTCGCTGATCCAGCCATGGAAAGAGGCGCTGAGTTCGGAGCGTCGTGGCAAGACTTGGGGGTCCGGCATTCGCAACTCGCCCCAACTCCCCAGAACCGACTGGACTTCGCCGCGGAAGCACGCATTGCTGTCGGTGACGGCGGGCACCGGTAGGGCTCGACCGGGAACACAGGGCTCGCCTCGCGGAACGCGGGGCTTTGGGTGGTGGCACCGCTGAAAGCGGGCCAGCGCGAAGCGCCAATGGCGGCGCGTCCCAAACCCACGGAGCCCCATCATGACCACCAAGGCAATCGACAAACCCGCCAAGTCCGACCGGTCGGCCGTCGCACGGCAGGCCGCGGGCAGCAAAGTTGCATCAACGCGTGCTCCCGCCGCAACCACGACCGGGCCCCGCAAGCACGAAACGCCTCCAGTCCAGCACCCCGTCGAAGGCCCCGTCACCAAACATGCGCAGCTCTTGCAGCTCCTGAACCGGCCGGAAGGCGCCAGCATCGAGGACATGATGCAGGCGACAGAGTGGCAGCAGCACAGCGTCCGCGGCTTTCTGGCCGGGACGGTGAAGAAGAAGATGGGGCTCGCACTGACGTCGTCCAAGGTCGAAGGCGATGTGCGCCGATACCGGATCGTGGCGCGTCGGGGGCGGTGACATGGCCAAGCCATCCCTCGATATCGCGGCGGAGATCATCCGGCTCGAGAGCCTCGCGCTCGAACGTCTGCGCGATGAGTGGCGGCGTCTCCATCAGACGCCGCCACCGAAGCGACTGAGCCGGGACATCCTGCTGCGCGGGATCACCTACAAGATGCAGGAGAACGCATTCGGCGGCTTGTCGAAAGCCATTCTCCGCAAGCTGCAAACCTCCGCTCCCACAGGTGCCTTGGCGGCCAACAAGCGCCGACCACGACCGTCGTTCAAGCCGGGGACGCGTCTCGTGCGCGAATGGCATGGGGTCACACACACGGTCGTCATCCTGGCCGATGGCGTCGAGTGGCGCGGCCAGCGCTACCGGTCGCTATCGGTCGTCGCGCGGGCGATCACCGGCGCACATTGGTCTGGGCCGCGGTTCTTCGGCCTCAATGGGGCTCGCGCCGATGACTGAGGCAACGCGGCTCAAAATGGCGCTGAAAACTTTCGCGGATGTCACCGGGTTTCTGGAGGATGCGACACTCGTCGCGGCCGAGGGGCAGGCCTCGCCGAACCTATCGGCAGCCCGCCAATCGTGCGATCGCCTGATCGCGCTGCTGGAATCGTCCCTCGCGCGACTGCAGCGATTGCGGAGGCGGCTCGGATGACCCGCGTTGCCTGCGCCATCTACACCCGCAAATCCTCCGAGGAGGGGCTCGAGAAGGAGTTCAACTCGCTCGATGCGCAGCGTGAGGCGTGCGAGGCCTACATCACGAGCCAGAAGCATGCCGGGTGGGTCGCGGTGCGCGACCTCTATGACGACGGCGGGCTGTCCGGCGGTACCATGGAGCGTCCCGCGCTCAAGCGGCTGCTCGCCGACATCAAGTCGGGCAGGGTGCAGATCGTCGTCGTCTACAAAGTCGACCGGCTGACGCGGTCGCTGGCCGACTTCGCCAAGATCGTCGACGTGCTGGACGCGAACGGCGCCTCGTTCGTCTCGGTGACGCAGCAGTTCAACACGACCACCTCGATGGGCCGCCTCACGCTCAACATGCTGCTCTCGTTCGCCCAGTTTGAGCGTGAGATTGCGGGCGAACGCATCCGCGACAAGATTGCGGCGTCGAAGGCCAAGGGCATGTGGATGGGCGGGAACATTCCGCTCGGCTACGACGCCAGGGACCGGAAGCTGGTCATCAATGAGGCCGAGGCCAATACGGTGCGGATGATCTTCCGGCGCTATGCCGCGCTTGGCTCAGTCACGCTCCTTCAGGAGGAACTCGATCGGCAGGGCGTCCGCAGCAAGCAGCGCGAGGGGGCCGGTGGACGTCTCGCCGGTGGCCGGCCGTTTTCGCGCGCGCTGGATCGCGCCGCGGGAATCAGCAGGAATTGGATCGGGATCCCACCAGACGAGATGAAGGAGCTGTTGCGGAGCATCGTGACCCGGGTGACGTTGCTGGCCGATCGGATTGACATCACGATCGGAGCAGGCCGACTGGCGCACGCGCTCGGTGCATCAACCGCATCC
>JANRIE010000053.1:0-1587 GCA_033765285.1 Hyphomicrobiaceae bacterium
GTAGTAGGGGTGCTGGATCGCCTCGCCGAACGCGTAGGACTGCCCGCTGCTGCGCCCGCTGTTGGGGTTCATCGTACCGACAATCCGGTGATCGACGAAGATCGCGGTTCCGGGAAAGCTCTCGTAAGTGACCCCGTTCGCCAGAATGGTCGCGAATGTCTCCTCGTCGCTGGCGGTTCCCTTGAGGTGCGGCGCGATCTGTGCGGCGTAATCGTCGCGTTCGGGATCGAGCTTGGGCAGCCTCTTCCAGGCGAAGGTAAGCTCGCCATCGAAGAAATTGGTGAACCCGAGCGTGAGCACGGCGCCGTCGGCAAAGGTATGGGTCAACCGGCACTGGTTGCCGCTTGCAGCGAACGCCCAGTCGCCAAAGGTGAGGGTCTTGCGCGGGAGGTCGGGATAGACGTCGGTCCCGGTCTGGTTCTTCTTGCCGGAATTGTCGGCGAACAGGTCCGGATACTGGGGTTCGAGCGCGTCGAGTGCGCTGTAGTACTCCTCGTGGATTTGGCGCATCACTTCGCAGGGCTGCGCCCAGCCGGTGATTTCGGTGAGGTCGTCAAGCGCAGGGTCATGGCGCGCGTTGAGGGTGTTGGCACGCGCGGCATAGGCCTCATCGCTCGGCGCGCCGCCATTGAGCTGTTCGGCGACCGCCTGCCAAGTCGCGGCCATGGCAAAGTGACGCCGGTACCACTCCGGGTCGCTATCTTTCTTCATGGTCGAGAGCGTCTGCTGGATCAGCGCGCAGTCCATCGCCGCATCGAGCGTGAGAGCGTATTGATAACGGCTGTCATCGCGGGCGGGGCCCGCAGCCATGGCCGGGTACGGCACCGCGGCCAGGGCCGCCGCCAGCATTGTCAGGCCGAGCGGCCCGGCCTTGTTCCCCGTCCTGTACCCCATCGCCCTGTCCTCCCCGCACCTTCCTGTGGCGGGGTGCCGGGCGTGTCAAGGCGGCGGGTCACCCGGCGCGGTTTGCGGCCAGACGCTCGACCGCAGGGCGGATCGTCTCTGCCGGATAGCCTGCAGCGGCGACTGCCGCGAGTATGGCCTCGGGATCACCGCCCCGATGGGCACTGGCCAGCGCCCAAAGAAAGGTCGAGCGGGTGCCCGAGCGGCAGAACGCCAGTACCGGCCCCTGCGCCTGTTCGAGCGCCGCGGCCATTTGCGTCACCTGTCCCTCGTCGAAGCCGTTGCTGACGGGGATCGCAATGTAATCGAGCCCTGCGGCGCGCGCAGCCGCTTCGATTTCGTACCCGTCTGGCTGGCTCGGCTCTTCGCCGTCGGGCCGGTTGTTGATCACCAGCACGATTCCCTGCGCCGCTGCGGCGGCGATCTCGTCCCCACCAATCTGCGGGCTGGCGAAAACGGTCCCGGACAAATGGCGGAAGGTCATGGCGGTCTCGCTCCGTGATAGGCCGCCGCGGCGGCAGGGCGCTCCTGCCGTACCCGTGGCAGGGCAGGCTGTCGTGCAAATTTCACGCACCAGGCCGGAAACTTAAATCATTCGCGCACGCCGTGAATATGCGCTATGCCGCAGGCCACGGGGCAAGGTTCGGAACAGGGATTCGGGCCGTACCTGCCAATGTTCGGGCC
>JANRIE010000060.1:0-20705 GCA_033765285.1 Hyphomicrobiaceae bacterium
CTCGCCAAGTACTGCGCCGGCAAGAGCCACGAGAGCCGGGAAGCTCGCAGCTGCCTCGAGGCCAACAAGGACAAGGTGTCCGCCGCGTGCAAGACGGCGCTAGAACAGACGGGCGGCGGCAAGGGCAAAGGCATGGGCAAGAGCTGAGCCTGCATCCCGCCTGACAGGAATGGAACACGGCATCGACATGGACACGCTCGAAACGATCGTCTGCACATCATGCGGTGCCGTCAACCGAGCACCGGGCGCCCGCCTTCAGGCAGGCGCCCGGCCGACCTGCGGCGGCTGCTGGCGGCCTCTGTTCTCGGGCGAGCCGCACGACATCGGCACCGCTGCCGAGTTCGACCGGCTGATTGCGAAGACATCGATCCCGGTGCTGGTCGATTTCTGGGCCTCGTGGTGCGGCCCGTGCAAGATGATGGCGCCGCACTTCCGCTCGGCGGCTGCGAATCTCGCGCCGCGCGTGCGCCTCTTGAAGGTCGATACCGAGGCACTGCCGGAGCTTGCGGCCCGCCATCTGATCCGTTCCATCCCGACGCTGGTCCTCTTCCGGCACGGCGCCGAGCTGGGCCGCCAGAGCGGCGTCCTCGACAGTAACGCGATCGCGCAATGGGCCGAGAGTGCTGCCGTCTAGCCCTCCTCGAATACTATGCCGCGCGCAGCGGTGCCGGATCGCGACGTACTCGCGGTTGAGCGGCATCAATCTCTCGTGGCCGCAACGGAGATTGAATTAGTATCGTGACGGCAGCGATCTTATTCAGAAGCCGACCGCTTCCTGCTCGACGCAGATGGCTCTGCTGTCCGATTCCGACAGCGGTTCCTCCAGCAGCGAGCAATGATGTGGCGTGCCCCGACCTGCGCTCCCGCCCTTGCGGAAATGCCGGCAGGTGTAGCAGGCTCCAAAGGCGCGTCCGCCATTGCGCGTGATCATCGCGTGTAGCGCGCTGCGAAGCACCTCGACGACGGCTTCGATCTGGTCCGACGCTACTCCCTCGAGATCAGCCACAAGAGCAAGGATCGGATCGCGCTTCAAGGCTCGTGCGCCCGTTGACGTCAGCTCCAACATGACCGATCGCCGGTCGCGCGGGTTCGGCTGGCGCGTGAGGTGCCCCTTCTGCTCCAGCGCGATAAGCGTCTGCGAGACCGTGCCACGCGTGGAGCCGAGATACTCAGATAGCGCAGCAGGTGTGCGCGAGAACCGATTGGCGCGCGCGACGAACCGCAGGGCTTCCCATTGCGCGGGGTTCAAATCGCCCGCGCCTTCGCCGTTTCGCGCGAGCCGGTCGAGCCGATCGATCAGGTGAGCCGCCTCGAGGGCAGCGGAAAGCGTCATGATAGCGACTCGATATTAATTGTTGATCGCATCGAATGTGTAGGTTAGATAGTAGCCAGTCGCTATCAGATTTACAACTCAGTCAGGAGCCCAAAAAAATGCGCATCACTCGGAGCCTTGCGACCTCTGCCGCGCTCGCCCTCTCCGTGCTACCCGCAAGCGCACACGACATCCACGCGAACGGTGATCCCAAGGTCCCGGCAGCGTTCGACATCGTCCAGGCAACGGCAACAACAGACGGACGGCTCACCACCTTCATCATGGAGGTCAGTGGCAAGGCCGGCACGCAGAAGCCAGAAAAGGTCGGGAAGCTCCAGGGAGCGAAGGTCGACGCCTATGTCTGGCCGACAAAACTCGATCCGTCGGCAGTTGGTTTCGCGAAGGGTTCCGGCATTCTCGCGCTTGCCATCACGGCTCACCCCGATTTTGACGACACGCCCCTTTTCGACGAGAACGGCGACGGCGATCCGGCCAATGACGGCGCAGATTGGCACTCGCATTGGGTCGTTCTCGTCGAGGACAAGATCTGCAAAGGCGGGCTCAAGGTCCGGGATGTGTCGCCCGGTCAAGACGTCTTGCCGGCAACCGCGCCAGGCCTGCCGATCGCGCTCGACAGCCCCGGCATGAGCCCTATCATCAAGGGTGCCACTGTCCGGATCACCGTACCCGTTCAGGGTGCAGAGAACGTGAACTTCGATGCCGTGGCGGCCAAGCTGCAAGTGCACGAGCAGGGCGCGAGCCCGCTGCTCTGCGTCACCGGCACCTACAAGGTCGCCTCGGGCAACCTCTCGCTTCCCGGCGTGATCAGGAAGGCCGCGAATTAAGCGGGTAGGAGAGAAGTCCATGACGGGGACGGCCATCGCCATCCGCCACGTCGCATTCGAAGGCCTCGGCACGATCGAGCCGCTGCTTCGTGCGCGCGGCTATGAAGTGAAGATCGCGGATGCCTGCGCGGGCGCGGTGGCGACCCTCATGCCGCCCGATCTGCTGATCGTGCTCGGCGGGCCGATCGGCGCCTATGAGGATGCGGTCTATCCGCTTCTGGCCGACGAGTTGCGGCTGATAGAGACTCAAATGTCGCGTGCCGCGCCCATTCTCGGCATCTGTCTCGGCGCACAGTTGATGGCGCGGGCGCTCGGTGCCCGCGTCTACCCGGGTCCTCAGAAGGAAATCGGCTGGTCCGCGATCACTCTCACGAGCGAAGGCGAAAGCTCACCGCTCGCCCCCTATCGGGACGGCGCTCCGGTGCTGCACTGGCATGGCGACACCTTCGATCTGCCGGCCGGCGCCACACGGCTGGCCTCGACGTCGATCACCACGAACCAAGCCTACAGCATCGGCACGACCGCGCTCGGCCTCCAGTTCCACGGCGAGTGCGACGGCCGCGATATCGAGCACTGGCTCGTCGGCCATGCCGCAGAGCTTGCCAGCGCGCGTATCGACGTGCCTGCGTTGCGTGCCGCGTCAAAGACCGAAGGACCCAGGGCCAAGGCGGCTGGCATGGCTGCCCTGTCGCGCTGGCTCGATCAGTTGCCCAAGGAGCCGACATGACGGACGAGTGGCCGCCTGCCCCGGAGTTCGCCGTCTCGCGCTGGTTCAATACGGCAACACCACTGACCCTCAGTGCGCACAAAGGCAAGATCGTCGTCCTGCACGCCTTCCAGATGCTCTGTCCCGGCTGCGTCGCGCATGGCACACCGCAAGCCGAGAAGCTACATCGCATGATGCGCGGTAAGGAGGATGTCGTCGTGATCGGGCTGCATACCGTGTTTGAGCACCATGCCGCCATGACACCCGTCTCGCTCGAGGCTTTCATCCACGAGTACCGCCTGACGATGCCGATCGGCGTCGATCAAGCCGGCGACGGCACGCCAATCCCTGTGACGATGCAGCGCTACGAGATGTGCGGCACGCCGACCACGATCGTCATCGACCGCCATGGCCGTATTCGTCATCACGGCTTCGGGCAGGATGACGATCTGGCACTTGGCCTGCGTCTCGGAGCCCTGCTTGCAGAGCCGAAGCTCGATCTCTTGATCGAGGAAACGGGAATTTGTGCCACTGGAGCCTGCCCCGCACCGGGGACAAATCTGTGATCAGCCCCGCGCCGCAAATACCAGTCGTACTCACCAGGACGCTGGCACCGCTCGGAACCGAAGGGACACTGAAGGGTATCGCCAAGCGCATCGTGCCAGGCCCGTGGACCATCACGCCGCTCGGAATAGAAGGTGATGCTCAGGGCGACCTGAAGCCAAGCATTGGGCACATACCCGGTTCGCACCCCTGCCACCCACAGAGCCGCTCTGCTCGTCGTGCTCGGTGGTCCAATCGGTGCCAACGAGGAGGATATCCGTTGACCAGGACGAGATCGAGGTGATCGGCACCGTAGGATTTCTCGATCAGCTTGAACTGGCGATCGAGGTTAGGGGATTCGCGCTGCATGAGCCCGACCTGCTAGTCCGATAGCCCCTTATTGCGCTTCTGCTTGTCAGGCTCGGCCAGTTGAGTGCAGGGCGTCGCCGCCAACCGCAATTGCGGGTAGTTGGCGGTGAACCTGTTCATGGCGACCATCAGCTCGGTGGCCTCGATCTGCCGCAGGGGCGCCGTCCGCCGCAGGAACGCCATCGCGTTAAAGGAGAAGTGCTTGTCCTTAAGCAGGCCGGCCTCCGCTCATGGCTTCTTGTCGTTCACGTGGACTTCTGTCCGCGCGCCCGAGAGCACCTCGCGGATGGCATCGACAACGGCCATCGGCTTCTCCAGCGGTCTGGCGTGGCCGCTGTCGACCCACACCTGCTTCGACCCAGGGTGCAACCGGGCGATGTCGACGCGCTTGGCGTTGGCGTCGCGGGCAATCGCAGAGGTCTCGCTCATCGGCCCCTTGGCGCTGAGCACGATCACGGGCTCGCCGGCGAACGGCGGCAGAGCGAGCATTTGAGCTCCTGTCACGGGGACCACGTCCAATTCCTTCTGTGCGGCCGCCGAAGTCGTCACGTCGAGCGTCAGCTTCAACCACGTCGGCCAGTGCTCGCGCGCGCCGGCACCTTTCATCTGCTCAGGATGCGTCGAGTCGACCAAGACCAGACCCGCAACCTCCTGCGGGTAGGCCCGCGCAAAGAGCTGCATGTAGAGCCCGCCGAGCGAATGTCCCACCAGCACGTAGGGCGGCGCGATGCCGGTCCCACGCAGAGTTCGCCGCAGCTCCTCCACGATCGTGCCGCCGTCGCGCGGCGTCGATGAGACCGCGCTCGCCCCGGTGCCGGGCCGGTTGTAGGCGAATATCCGGCTCTCCCGCGCCACCTCCGGCAGGATCTTCGCCCACCATTCGATATGCGCGCCGAGTCCGTTCTCGAACACGACGGTTGGCGTGCCTTGGCCGCGGATCACATGCTCCACGCGCTTCTCGGCAATGACCGACGTCGTCACACCATCGACCGTCGCGCAACTGGCCAGAGCCAGGTTCACGGTCAAAGCCGCCGTAGCAAAAGCCGCGGATCGTTGCAAACTCAGCATTGGGCAACCTCGACGACCGTCGTGCCCTGCACATGGCCCGCGGCCACATGCGCGAGCGCCTCGGCGATCCTGGCGAGCGGAAAGCGTCTTTCGACGACCGGACGAACCTGTCCGGCGGCGATCATCCCGGCCAGGACCAGGAGATCCTCGCTGTTCGGCCGGGCCAGGAACGGACGCATCGCCTGGCTCGACAGCCGCCCCACCAGGGCGACCCTCAGCATTTGGGGGATAGGTCCGAGCCAATCGCCGCCCTCCAACTGTCCGCAGGCGACATACGTGCCGCTGGGCTTCAAGGCCCGTTTGCAGTCGGCGAGGGAGCGGTTGCCGGCGAGATCGAGCATCACATCGTGCACAAGTCCCATCGCTGCGAAATCCTGCAGCGTATAATCGACGATCCGATCTGCGCCGAGCGCACGGACGGCTTCGGCACGTCGCGTGTGGCACACGGCAGTGACCTCGGCCCCCATCGCCTTGGCGATCTGGACGGCGAATGTTCCGACGCCGCCCGACGCCCCGTTGACGAGCACGCTCTGACCGGGTCGAAGCCCCCCGGCATCGCGCAGCGCCTGCAGGGCCGTCAGCCCCGAGACCGGCACGGCGGCCGCCTCCTGGTGACCGATCGTCTTGGGCTTCGCGGCCAGCAGGCGCGCCGGCGCGGAAACAAGCTCCGCGAACGCACCCCGTGGGATTTCGCCGAACACGTCGTCGCCGTGGCAGAAGCCGGTGACACGCGCGCCGATGGTAACGACACGACCCGACACGTTCTGGCCCGGAATCCGGTATCGCGGCCGCACGAGCCCATATCCGGCCAGCCGCACGATGTAGGGAATACCCGTGAGAAGGTGGATGTCGCCGCGACAGATCGCGGTGGCGCGGACCTCGATCAGGACCTCGTCGGGGCCGGCGATGGGCCGCGGTACGGCGGCAATCCTGACCTGCTCGGGGACGCCATATCGCTCCACTATTGCGGCGCACATGGTCCCGTGCCGTGAGACTGGGGGCGCCGTGGCTCCGTCTGTCGTCGCGCTCGAGCCTGACCGCATGTCATGTCTCCTGTACCGATTCAGACTTACGGTGTAAGCTCGATACACTTCGAGATAGGCTTACAGCGTAAGTGTGTCAAGGCGGAACGATGGCGGGACGAACAGGCAAAGGGACGGCAGGTCGTCGGACGGCGCGGGCATCCTTGACGCGCGATGCCGTCGTGCAGGCGGCGATCTTGTTTGCCGATGAGCGCGGGCTCGACGTGCTGTCGATGCGCAAGCTGGCCGAGGCGGTCGGCGTTGAGGCCATGTCGCTCTACAACCACGTCACCAGCAAGGACGATCTGCTCGACGGCATGGTCGATGCCGCCGTCGCCGAGATCGAGCTGCCGACGATTGGCAGTGATTGGATGGCTGCAATGCGAGCCCGCGCGATCTCGGCGCACGAGATGCTGCTGCGCCACGCGTGGGCGTCGATGCTGATCGTCTCGCGCATCAATGTCGGCCCCGCCATGTTGCGCTACGCGGATGCGACGATCGGCTGTCTGCGCGAGGCCGGGTTCTCGTACGCGATGGCCGACCACGCGATGAATGCGCTCGACAGCCACATCTACGGGTTCACGCTATTGAAGGCGAATTTCCCGCTGGAGCCATCGGAGTACGCAGAGGCCGCGCGACAGTTCCTGCCGATGCTGCCCGCCGAGACGTATACGCACGCGCGCGGGCTCGCCGAGAAGGTGATCTCCGGCCGCCATTCCGGGATCAACGAGTTCACGTTCGGGCTCGACCTTCTTCTCGATGGTCTCGATCGACTTCGGGCCCGCCCTTTGGCCCGCAGTCGAACTCCGCGACGGCGCAAGGCGCGATCACGCTCGGCCCAGTCCGCTCGGTAGTCGATCGAGCCGCTTCGAGATTTGGCGGCGAACCATGCGAGCCTTGAGAGAAAGTCGCGGTGCCGGTGACCCGCCCGCCCCATGCGATGGCAGCGCGATCGGAGCCGACGGCCACGTCTCGCCAGCGGGCGGGCCGCACTGGGCTTCTCGGCTTCAGGGTCGTCCTGCAGGCGCTTGCTGGTAGTCGGCTGTCCAGCGCAAATAGCGCTCCAACTCCGACATCGGCATCCGGCGCGACAGCATGGCAGGCTAATGTCCGCCAACACCGAACGCTTCGTGCGCCATGAATGCGGCGCTCGGGCACGGTGCCGAACCGCTTGCCGCCAATGATGTCGTTCACCGTCGACGACCCGTCTCCTACACCACGCCCTGGGACGCCAACGGCGCAGCCGTCTATGTCTATCAGAGTGGACGCGGGTACGTCGGCTTCGGAAGTGTGGTTGCGCCTGCAAAGATGGCGCGCGATGCTGTTGTGAATGGCACCCCATTGTTGTCGCAGCCACTCGAGCAGCTAGGCCTGAGCCGTGGCAAGGACGATCCGGAAACAGCCGAGTATGTCGTGATGGTCGAGTGGCGCAAGACTGTTCCACTGACTGAGGCCAAGACGTTCGTGGGGGCCTTTGCCAACCAGAACGTCGTGTGCAGACTCCGCCACCCCGCAACGATCGAATTTCTCCATCGCGAGTTCGGAGAATTGTCGTGAACTGCCGCGTGTGATCGAGATGCATCGGGCGGAGTGGATGCCCTGCCATCGAAGGCTGTGATTGGCCCGCGTCAGGCAGCTCGACGGAAGCCGCGCCACTTGGACGGGCTCTGACCAACCAGCGCCTTGAAGGCGCGGCTGAAGGCAGCAACGTCGCCGTATCCCACAAGTTGAGAAATCTCGACGAGCCCGCCGTCGGTATCCCGCAGCAGGCGGCAGGCGACGTTCATGCGCCAGCTCGCGACATAGGACATGAGGCTTTGCCCTGTCGTCTCACGGAAGCGCGCGGCAAACCGCGACGGCGACATCGCAACCGTGTCGGCCAGCAGCTCGACGGTCCACGCGGCGCCCGGATCGCGATGCAGTTGCGCCAGTGCCTTGCCGATCTTCTGGTCGTCGAGGGCCTTGAACCAGCCGGGACGTCCTGCGCCTTCGCCTCGTCGATAGGTCGCGATCGCCTCGGCGCAGAACACCTCAATCAGCCGCGCCGTCGTGAAGCTGCTCCGCCCACCGCGATCGACCTCGAAGGCCAGCATCTCGACCGCACGCATCAGCATCGGGCTCTCCGGTACGGACGCCGTCCTGATCTTCAACAGCGGCGGCAACGATGCCAGAAGCGGATTGAGCGGGGCACTGTTCAACAGGAACACACCGCAGAGCAGTCTGGTGTCGACGCCTCGATCAGCTCGCTCAACCCGCGCCGTCGAGGTCGGCCGTTCGCCGGCATAGATCCGGGCGAATGGCGTCGGCGTCGACACGCGCCCCGCCGACATCACGTGCTCGTCACCCTGCGTGCAGATCACCACCTCGTCGACCGCAATCCGCTCCGGCGTCCCGCTCCCTCGTTTGAGCGTGAACTCCCCTTCCCGCACCAGATGGAACGGCAGCACGCGCGTTTCGGGACCGAGCCCGAGCAGCGGCCGAAGCTCGGCCTCGCACGGCACCGCGATAGCCCACGGCGGCCGATAGCTCTCATGCAGCAGCACGCTGCCCGACACGCGAAGATCGGCCAGCGCATCGTCGTAGGGGCTCTGACTGGAAAACGGCATGGGCGCTGGGTTAGCAGCAAACAGTCGTCTAAGCAATGCAAACGGTCGATGGTGTCATGGATCCGACTGTCCTATCCGTCTACTTCTGTCCGCGCATCCGACACCGGCCGGTGCCCCGAAGCCTGGGAAGCGGCCGATCCTCGACACTGAAGGGACACACGATGACCATCTCGGCCGAACTCCTCTACACCACGCTGACCGCGCTCTTCACCGGCCTCATCTGGATGCCGATCATCGTCAACCGCCTAGCTGAGATGGGGCCATGGAAGGCGCTGAAGAACCCCGAGCCCGACGTGCGCCCGCATGCCGACTGGGCCTATCGTCTCGCCAACGCGCATCGCAACGCGATCGAGAACCTTGTCGTGTTCGCGCCGCTGGCCATCACGGTGCATGTCCTTCAGCTCGGAACTGCGGGCACGGCGAAGGCCGCGGCCGTCTTCTTCTTCGCCCGTGTCGCACACGCGGTGATCTACACCTTCGGCATCCAGCTGCTCCGGACCAT
Source organism: Hyphomicrobiaceae bacterium (assembly GCA_033765285.1). Taxonomy (GTDB): domain Bacteria; phylum Pseudomonadota; class Alphaproteobacteria; order Rhizobiales; family Hyphomicrobiaceae; genus Filomicrobium. The sequence goes on from JANRIE010000060.1 coordinate 8,974, forward strand.
CGCCTTCTTCGTCGGCTTTCTGTGCCAGGTGTTTCTGGCGGCGCGCATCCTCGGCTGGTTCTGAGTCCGAAAAGGAGTGCGCACCATGCCGCTGACCTTCTACGCTCTCTCCGGCTCGCCGTTTTCTTGGAAGGTGTGGCTGGCGCTCGAGCATCTGACGGTGCCCTATGATCTCCGCGTTCTGTCGGCCGATGCGGGAGACCTCGAGAGCCCGGCGCTTCTCGGACTCAACCCGCGCCGCAAGGTGCCGGTGATTGTGGACGATGGCTTCGCGCTGCCAGAATCGTCCGCGATCATCGAGTACCTGGAGGATGTCCACGGTCAGACCGGGCGAAGCGTCTGGCCTTCGGACCCACGAGCACGCGCCATCGCGCGCCGCCTCGCCGCCGAGGCGGACGGCTATATCTATCCGGCGGTGCGCAGGTTAGTGGTGGAGCTCGTGATGCGACGGGACGGAGCCCCGGACCCTTCCGGCATTGCCGAGAGCAGCGCATCGCTCGCGGGCGAGTTCGGGCGGCTCGATGGGCTCGTCACAGACGCTTTTCTCGCCGGTGACGTGCCCTCGGCCGCCGACTATGCGCTCTATCCACTGACGGCCATTCTCATGTGGGTCGACGCCAAGGCACCGAGCTACGATCTCGCTCGCGTCATTGGCGAACGCGTCCGGTCGTGGCGCGCGCATGTGGAGGCCCTCCCGAATTTCGCCAAGACGTTGCCACCGCATTGGAGGACGGCATGAGCCAATCGAACCCATCGCAACCCGTTTGCGTGGTGGTCGGCGTCGGCCCCGGCAACGGCGCGGCCTTCGTGCGCCGGTTCGCCGAGGAAGGCTACCGGGTGGCGATGATCGCGCGCTCGTCCGGCGTCATGGACGCGCTGGCCGCCGAGCTGCCGGTGGCGCGGCCTTATATTTGCGACATCGGCGATGCAGTGTCCGTCGAGAGCACTTTCGCGCGGATCACCTCAGACATGGGGCCGGTCGATGCGCTCGTCTACAACGCCGGCAAGGGCGTGTGGGGCGCGGCCGACGAGGTCTCGCTCGAGGATTTCGAAACCGCCTGGCGAACGAACGTGCTCGGCGCCTTCGTCGCCGCGCGCTGCGTCATTCCCGACATGCGGCAGCGCGGCTCCGGCCAGATTCTGCTGATCGGCGCGACTGCGTCGTTGCGCGGAGGCGCCAAGACGGCCGCATTCGCCTCAGCCAAGGCGGCGCAACGAAGCCTCGCGCAATCGCTTGCCCGTCAGCTCTGGCCATCCGGCATTCACGTCGCGCTGGTGATCGTCGACGGCATCGTCGACGAGCCGTTGATGCGATCGAAGCTCGCCGATCGCCCCGATGAGTTCTTCGTCAAGCCGGAGGACATCGCCGACACGCTCATGCAGCTCGTCTGGCAACGGCGGTCCGCCTGGTCCTTCGAGGTCGAGGCACGGCCGTTCGGCGAGACGTGGTGACATCATGGGATGTCCCGTTCCGCCGCGACTGACATCTTCAAACGGCTCGAACCAAAGCATCCTTCGATAGAATACAATAGGAGTGTCTCATGACGGCACGCTACCTCAATCTCATGTTCTCGCCTGCTGTAAAGGCCGTGCAACAGCAAAACGGCAGCCGGGACGCGTACGCAAAGCGTGATGCCGCGGACGAAGCCGATCGCTTGACCGAAGGTGAGGCGTAGTTCATTGCCACGCGCGACAGTTTCTACATGGCGAGTGTGGGAGCCGGCGGGTGGCCCTATGTCCAGCATCGCGGAGGTCCAATGGGCTTCCTGCGCGTGCTTGGAGAGCGCACAATCGGGTTCGCTGATTATCGCGGCAACCGCCAGTACGTCAGCGTCGGGAACCTCGCCGAGGACAACCGCGTTGCACTGTTCCTGATAGACTATCCGCGACGAGCCCGTCTCAAACTCTTGGGGCGCGCGAAGACCGTGAGCCTTTCAGAGGTGCCAGACCTTGCCGCCGCGCTGATCGACCAGAGCTACGGCGCCAAGGTGGAGCGCGCTATCCTCATCGAACTCGAAGCGTTCGATTGGAACTGCTCGCAGCACATCACAGAGCGTTTCACCTTGGCCGAGATCGAGCCGACCATCGCCGCCGTCAAGTCACGCATCGCCGAACTCGAGGCGGAGTTAGCGCTCATCAAAACGGAGCAAGCGCCGCAGCTTTGATCCGCTCGCGCAAGTAGGCGTCGAGCTGCCGGCCGAGATCGGGCCGCCGCCGGTAGATGGCGCGATCACGGGCCTGGCCCCCTGCCTCCGTTGTGTCAATCCCAAGATGCTCCGGCATTGGTCGAGACTGTGCTGTTTCATTTGCAGCTTCTCGGTTGAGGTTGAGGCCGACCACTATTGCCCAAGGCGCGCGCGTGGCGTTCGGTGACGAGGTCGGCGAACTCCTCAGCGCGCCCCTCGTCGCGGCTTTGTTCGGCGAGCAGACCGGACTTTCCGCGGCCGACAGCCTGAGGGGCTATCCCACCTACGCGCCGCGCCCCAGCCGCACCGATGCTGAGCGCAACTGCATCTCGAACATTCGCCCGCTGGGTCTCGTGCCGGAGGCCGCCGCCAACCTTGCGTGGCACATCAAGGCTGCGCTCGCGATGCCAGTGACTAGCGTCGCGCTGAAGGATCGGAGCGGTGGAGGGCTTGAATGAGCCAACGGTACGACCGTCCTCGATGGATCGGGCAGGTGGCGAACCTCAAAGAGTGCCATCCTTGCCGCGGCGCGCATGTCCGAATAGATGATGGCGCGCCAACTCGCCGATTCAAAGCAAGGTCCACATGTCCCCCGACGAGATCATCCACGAGCTTGCGACCTCGGCAGGCGTACCGAACGAGGCGTTGCGGGCCGGTGTGGCGGCAATTGATAGCCTGCGGCCGCGCATCGCTGAGCTGGCGCGCAAGTTTGTCAATGACGTGTGGCTCATTCCCGACGACGCGCAGCTCCTGCTCCGCGGTCTCCACGTTCTGGCCGCGGCCAAGGACACGCAGGTCTGGCCTACGCTTCGCGATCTCCTGATATTGCCCGAGGAGGACATCGAACGTCTCATCGGCAGCGGCGCGGCCGAGGGTTCCGCCCGCCTGATCGTCAGCCTGTGGGATGGAGACGCCGCGGCGATCTTGAACGTCGCAGCCGATCCCGCTGTGAGTTGGCGGGTGCGATGGGGCCTGTTCCAGGCACTGGCGCGGCTGGCTTTCGATGGCCGGCTCGACCGCGCCGATGTAGCGCGCCTGCTCGAACGCGTCGAGCGCGAGGGACTGCTGCCCGATGGCTCGATCGCGTGGCTCGGCTGGGAGGACGCTGTTGCCCACCTCGGGCTCATCGAGATGAAGCCCGTGCTGGAGCGCGTGTGGGCGACGAAGAGCGTGTTCACCGACTACCGAGACGTCGACCGTGAAGAAACGTTGCGCGTGCTGGAGGCGGCGCTGGAGAATCCGAACGATCCGCACGAGCTCAATCAGGACCGCATCATGGTCATCGACGATCCGGTCGAAGCCGTGGAATGGCTCGAGCGCCAAAACGCGCTCGGCTTCGAAGGTCGTGTGGCCTTGCGGTCCGGCGAAGAGGAAGTGGCTGGTCTCGCCGAGTACGAGCTCGAATGGCTGGCGGGTTTCCTCGATAGCGCGCAGGTACCAGAGACCAGCATGAGCATCGAGATGCTCGACGGCTTCCTGACCGCACTGATCGCCGGACCGGACGTCGTGCGGCCTTCCGACTATCTCGACGCGATCTGGGGCGGCGATGGCGCATCACCCGGGTTCGACACCAAGGCGCAGGCGAAGTTCTTCGTCGATCTGCTGATGCGCCGCTGGAACGTGATTGCAGACGGCTTGATGCGCGGCGATCCAGTCACGCCCATTATCATCGACTATCGCGACGACGACATCGGCCGCGACTGGGCCGACGGGTTCCTGCATGGCCTCGAGTTCCACGGCTCCCTCGGCCGAACGGGCAAGGAGCACAAGCGCACCGACCGGCTGATCGATCCAATTCTGGCGCTCGCCGGCCCCGAGGTCTACGGCAGTCGCATCACGGACGCACGCCGCGACAAGATCCTCGACGAATTGCCAGCAACCATCCTGCGCAGTGCAGCCGCCTGGCGCCCGAATGCGGTGCCGGGCGCGGTCGCCGAACCGGTCCGATCCGCAAAAGTCGGCCGCAACGATCCCTGCCCGTGCGGCTCGGGTAAGAAATTCAAGAAATGCTGCGGCTCTGGTGGCGCCGCCGGCACGATGCATTGATCTGCGGTGTGCGTCTTTGGGGTACTCTGATCCAGATCTCGCAAACGGCGCCAGGCTGACCGACGCCGGGGTGGGCTCCGAACGGGTTCGCCGCCATTCCCACCACCGCGATTGATCCGCCCCACCGTGCGGCGTCTCCCGCGGTCCCCGCGCTTTTGGGTCCGGGTCCCCATCAAGGTCACTGCCGAGACGGCCTCAGGTCGCGGCCGACTTCACATCGACCAGCTTCAGAAACTCGACCAGGATCTCGGCATAGTGCTGGGCCAGGAACCGGACGACTTTGGAGTTGCCGAGCAGCTTGGCCACATATCCGTTGACCAGCACCAGATTGAGGTGATCGGCGCCGTAGGATTTCTCGATCAGCTTGAACTGGCGATCGAGGTTCGCCGACTCGCGCTGCATCAGACCGATCTGCTTCTCCGAGAGCCCCTTGATGCGCTTCGGCTTGTCGGGTTCGATCAGCTGGTTCCGCGGCGTCGCCGCCAGCAGGGATTGCGCGTAGTTGGCGGTGAACTTGTTCATGGCGGCCATCAGCTCGGCGGCCTCGATCCGCCGGAGGGGCGCCACCCGCCGGAGGAACGACATCGCGTTCATGGAGATGTGCTTGTCCTTCAAGAGGTCGGCAACCTCGGGACAGATGCCCTTCAGAAGTCGAATCTTGGCTCGTAGAAACGGAACATCGACGTCGAGCGCCTTGGCGATCCGCTGCTCCGAGACGCCCCGCTCGATCGCCTTCACGATCATCTTGTGCTCTTGCACGATCGCGATACGGCTGATGCCCTTGTTGTAGGTGAAGGCCTCGTCGTCGGTGGACAAGAGGCAGACGACGTCGGTCGCGCCATGGTCTCGCAGGATTGCCAGCCGAAGGTGGCCGTCGAGCGGCAGGTACTTCCCCTTCGTCGTCCGATCCGGCGCCACGATCGGCGGCTCGACGATCCCCACCTCGCTTATCGACGCGGCAATCTGTGTGTACCTCCGACTGGCCTTGATCGCCGGGGTGACCACGCGAAGCGGCAGGATGTCGTCGATCGGAATGCGGAGGCTTTCTCGACGAAATGCCGCTGTGACCGGCTTGGTCGGATCTTTTGTCGTCACGACGCGGCGGTCTCCTGGCTACGAATGCGGTTCGCCAAGTTGCGGGGCAGGTTGTCGAGCTACTCGGATCGAAGCAGTGCGACGAAGAGGTCGTTCGTGAACAGCGAGCGCAGGGTCTCCGACACGAAGATCAGCTTGCCCTTCGTCTCGTCGGCCTTCTGGATCAGGATCTGTTTCCGGTCCGCGTCATCCTGACCTGCGGCCGTTCTTCGGACCACCGGTTGTTTGACTCCGCCCAGTGATCCGGTCCCGCCGTGGGCGCCGGTTCAGGCAGTTTGCCGCACAGCCTCGGTCGGAGCAACGGGCCGGCCTGCGGAGGCGCTGCATACCGCAGCAGGCCGGCCCGTTGCGGGCCGGACGCGACGTGCGTCGCGCCCGGCCCCGCTCCCCCGAGGGGTATGCCTCAGCGAGGCAGTTCCTCGAACACGTTGGTCCAGACATTGAGCACCTGGCCGCCGCCGGGCTTGCCGTTGGTCTTGATCTCGCCGGCTTCGGTCAGCGTCGTCATATTGATCTTGTGCAGAGTGCCGTCGAAATCATTCGAGGCGTAGCCGAACTTGCCATCCTTGGTGAACGCGATGTGCCCCATGCGCCCCCAGCCGAGGATGAAGTCCTTGACGATCTCCCATTTGGTCGTGTCGATCACCGTAATGACGTTGTTGCCGTAGTTGGTGATGACCGCACGCTTGCCGTCGGGCGTGTTGTAGGCGTGGCCGATGCCAGCGCTGCGCGTGTTGAGCACCTTGACCACCTTCTTGGTCGCGGCATCGATGATCGCGATTTCGGTTCCGGCCTGGAAGCTGCCGGGGCCACGGTTGAGCAGCATGAAGTGCTTGCCGTCCTGGGTGAAGGTGCCGTGGTGCCCCTCGACCACGCGCGGGTTGTCGAGCGGCATCTTCACCCGCGCGATCTCCTTGAAGTCGCCGATGGAGTAGACGATTGCGGCCGGCGGATTGTCCTTGTTCTTGCCTTCGACCGTCAGCCACACTTCCTTGCCGTCGCGCGAAATGGTCATGTAGTGGGGTTTGGAATCGACGGCGATCGACTTCGCGGTCCAGTCCTTGGTGTCGATGACGACGAACTCGTCGTCGACGCGATCTACCGTGAAGAAGTAGCGGGAGTTCGGGCTCCAGGCGTTGTGCATGGAAGTGACGCCCTTGATATAGTCGGCCAGCGACTTGCCGGGCTCGACGGTCGGCAGCTTCACGTCGAGGTTGACCTCCTTGGACACCTTGTCGGTCGCGGCGTCGATGAAGCTGACCTTGAGCTTCTCGCCGTCGAGGCCCCAGTGATTGACGCCGACGAGCTTGCCATCGGGAGAGACCAGCGCGTGCTTAGGCCGATTGCCGGTCTTGATGCGGCTGGCGGCTGCGCGCTTGACGAGGTCGATGACGACAACCTCGGTCTCACCGGGGCCGGCGTTCGAGACATAGAGCTTCTTGCCGTCGGGCGTGGTCGAGCCGAGCGTGCCGCCCTTGCCGGTTGGAACAGTGGCGACGACCTTGTCGGTCTTGGGATCGACGATGTAGGCCTGCCCGGAGCCGTGCAGCTGGACGATGACGTCGGGCCAAACGACGCCCTTCTGTGCATGAGCCCCCACAGGCAGCGTTGCGGTCAGCAGACACGCGATCACGGCACGCTCGAAGCGTTGAGCACGCATTGGTCTTCCTCCCTGGACTTGCATCTTTGGCGCGACCGATGCCGGCCGGCATGGATTAACCATGCATGGCGGATGCCAGATGGCGCGGGCGCGGAACGGCGGGCCTTCGCAAGGATGGTGCGCCGCGCCATTGGGTCAGAATGGCCAAAGGAAAGTGGCGCGCCCGGGCCGTTGCGACCCAGCCGTTTACTCGCTGTCGAGACTCGCGAGTTTGCGGAGGAGCGTCTTGTAGCCGATGCCGAGGATGCGCGCGGCTTCAGACTTGTTGCCGCCGGCTTGGCGCAACACGGCGAGGATGTAGTGCAGCTCGACCTCAGACAGCGTGCGGCTGCGGGCATCATCAAGTCCCGCGCCTTCGACATCCTCGAACATCCAGCCCTGGCCGCCGAGCGACGGCGGCAGGGCATCGAGCGGAATCTCCGACACGCGCTCGGGACAGAGGATCACCGCCTGCTCGACGGCGTTCTCGAGTTCGCGCACGTTGCCGGGCCAGTCGGCGCGCATATATGCGGCCATCGCTTCCGCGCTCAGTCGCCGTGCCGAGCGTTTGTGAGCGCGGTTATAGCGGCCGAGGAAGTGCTCGACGAGCGCGGGAATGTCCTCGCGATGCTCGCGCAAGGGCGGTACGCGGACGTGGAGCGTGTTGATGCGATGCAGGAGATCGCGGCGGAAGCTGGCAGTCTTAACCAGTTCCTCCAACGATTGATTGGTTGCGGCGATCAGCCTGATCTCCACCGTGATTTCGGCCGACGCGCCGAGAGGACGCACCTTGCGCTCCTGGATTACGCGCAGCAGCTTTGCCTGCGTCGCCGGGCTCGCGGCATTGATCTCGTCAAGAAAGAGCGTGCCGCCATTGGCCTCGACGACGAGGCCGCGGCGGTCGGACGTAGCGCCAGTGAACGCGCCCTTGCGGTGTCCGAACAGCTCCGATTCAGCGAGGCTGTCGGTGATTGTCGCCATGTTGACGGCGACGAACGGTCCCTTGCCGGCATGCAGCGCCCGCGCAACGAGTTCCTTGCCGGTGCCGCTCTCGCCTTCGATCAGCACGCTGGCGCCGACATCCCGGACCTTCAGCACCCATTCCCGAAGCCGCTTCATGGTCGGACTGTCACCATGAAGCGCCAGCAAGTCGGGGTCGCGCGCCCGCGCCTCGCGGACGCGATGCAACAGCCCGTGCTCGCGCGCCGCTTTCGCCAGAACCAGCTCGACGGCCTCCGTCTTGAACGGCTTGGGCAGAAAGTCGAACGCACCGTCCTTGACGGCGGCGACGGCGTTCTCGATGGTCGAATAGGCGCTGACGACGACCACCGGCAGATCCGCATCGCGCCGCTTGATGCGGCGCAGCACTTCGAGCCCGTCGATGCGCGGCATCATGAGGTCGGTAAACACGAGGTCCGGCGGGAAAGTAGACAGCTCGGCGTCGATGGTCTCGGCTGCGAGCAGCACGCGGATGCGGTAGTCACCGCTGGCCTCGATCACCCGCTTCAGCGCGTTGGCGACGTCGGGCTCGTCCTCTACGATCAGGATGCGGCACCGATCGCGCTCGGTCGCGGGCGTGGCGGCTGCCACCAGGGGTTGGCTCGGCATGCAATGGTCTCGGCTGGAAAATTTTGTCGCGGAAGATGCTGTCGCGCCTTCGTCCAGGGGCATTGATAGCATACGCGGCGGCTTGGCACCCTTCCGGACGCTGTGGATGAGGGCGGTCGCCGTGGTGGTGGCCCTAGGCAGCCTCGCGGCGCTGGCCTTGTTCTTCAGTATCGACCATTTCGTGACGCAGCGGTTCGGGGCGCTGCACGACGAGCGGGTCGCGCGACAAGTCGAGCAGGTGCGGACCTCCGCCGAGCGGGAGTTGGGCCAGTTGCGGGGCACGGTCGCGCTGCTGGCCGGCGACGCCGATCTCGTCAACAGCACGTATTACCACCGCCACCTGGAGGGCGAGCGGGAGCATCCACAAGCGGCTGTCGAGCGCATCGCGCGGGCGTTTGCGTTCGAGTCCGTCTCGCTTTGGGCGCCGGACGGCAGCCTGATCGCCGGGACCGGCGTGCCGCTGGGGCCGATGTTGCCCACCAATGCCGCCGATCAGAGCAACACCCGCTTCCACCGTCATAAGAACGGCGTCTGGATCGTGGCGACCCATCTCCTCTTCTACAACGATCACCCGCTAGCCATCCTTCAAATCGGGCGACCGCTCCGAACCGGAATCGAACCGGCGGCCGAGTTCGGGGCGCCGTCGGACTTGTCCTCGCGGAAGTCAGTCCCGGTCGTTCTCAACGACACGAGCGAGCCCCGCATCGCACTCTATGTGCCGGTTCCCGATACCGTCGCCGACGCGGTGGCGGGGATCAAGCGTGTGCTCGGCATCGTGCTGGCGACCTTCGGCATCCTGCTGACGGCGGGGCTCGCGATCGGCTTGAGACGGGTGTTCAGGCCGGTGCTTGAGGTCATCGACGCGGCGCTTGCCGTAGGCCGGGGTGAGTTCCATCGAAGGCTCACGAGCAGCGGAACCGGCGGCGAGGTCACGCGGTTGGTCGATGCCTTCAACCAGATGACGGACGGGCTGCAACGGCTCCGTGATCTCGAACGCAAGGTGCAACATCAGGAGCAGCTCTCGGCGATCGGCCGCGCGGCGGCACGGGTGGCGCACGACCTCAACAACCCTCTGACCGTAATTTCGACAACGGCCGATCTCACTGCGCGGCGGCCTGATCTCGATCCTGCGCTCACCGCCGACATGCAGTTGATCCAGCACCACAGTGAGCGGGCGCGCGCCACGATCGAGGCGTTGCTCGACTACGGACGGCCGGTACGGCTGCGGATGAGCCGAGTGAACCTCAGCGAGACGACGGGTGAAATTGTCCGAGCCTGGGCGCGGCGGCATCCAGGCTTATCGGTCGACTTCCGGTCCGCACAGGGACCGATCACGGCCGAGCTCGATCCGTTGCAGATCGAGCGCATGCTGGAAAACGTGCTCGACAACGCCCGCAGCGTCGCGCAACGCGTTTCCGTGTCGTTGGCGGGGTCAGACGGCACAGCGCGAATTGCGATCACCGACGACGGCCCCGGCTTCTCGCCGGATGCGCAGGTGCATCTATTCGAGCCGTTCTTCACCACGCAGACGGGCGGCACGGGCTTGGGGCTCGCGAGCGCGCTCGCCATTGCTCGTGCGCACGAGGGAGACATCGCAGTGACGCCGGGACCACCGACGGTGGTCACCATCACCCTGCCGCTCGCGGATGCCGAGGTTCAGCCGAAGGCGTAGCCGGACTGCGCGCGAGCGACCGGTACGAGGCTCCGGGCGATGATCGACCGGCCTTGCGGGCTGAAGATGAAGTCGAACAGCGGGCGCATGTCGTCGCGCCACGCCGAGAACACCAGGCTCAAGGGACCGTGCAGCGGGTAGCGTCCCGATTCCACGGTCGCCGCCGTCGGGTCCACGCCGTCGACGCTGAGCAGGGCAAGCTGGCCAGCTTCGACCAACGGCCGTGCGAAGACCCAACTTACGAGGCCAAGCCCGCCGGGAAAACGTGCGACCGTTTCGACGATCTCCTTGTCGGTCTTGACGAGAATGGCCTTGCGGCTCCAAGCAGCCTCGCCGAGCAGCTCCGTCCGTATCGGCTCGCGATACTCCGGGCAGTGCTCGCGGACAATGAGCGCGACCGCGCGGTCGCCGCCGCCAAGCTCCGACCAGCGGGCCGCTCGACCGGAGGCCACCTCTGCGAGCGCGCGTCGGGTCAAGTCGCGCACCGGATTCGTCGGATGAACCACCGCAACCTTGATGTCCTGGGCAATGATAATGGACTTGAAGCCCTCGCCGCGCGAGCCCTCGACGGGGCAGCACATGCCGCCAAGCTCGGCACCGCCGCGCCGCACGGCGGTAATGCCGTCGTCACAGCCGCCGCCACTGACGATGAACGGCACTGCGCCCTTGTGCTCGTGCGCGATGTCGCGCAGCGCGCCATGAGTGAGGATGTGCGTGCCCTCGTAGCGGAGCCCGGCCTCGGCGGCCAGGGCGGTATCGAGTCCGCGGCTCGGCTTTGGTGTGCTCGAACAGATGTCTTCGGGCCGGATCTGGAACCCGTCGCTCCGGCCGAAAATGAGCGTCGCGGCGGGTACTGTCGCCAGTCCGCTTGCAGCGGCCATTAGGAAGCTGCGCCTGTTCATAGTTCAAGGGAAGCCGATCGCTGCCCCAAGGTCAATTGCCTTGGTGATCGCGCTGTGATGTCCCGGCACGTCAGTTCGACCGGTGGCGGCTTTCGCAGTCCCCGCAATTAAGACCTGCATGGGCATCTTGTCGTGCAGTTAAAATTATTGGGCCACCCTGAAGAGTGTGAGACTGCCTCGCCCATTTTCTAGTGCCGTAAGCGCTCGACACATCGTCAGAGTTATTAGTGTATTACATAGTGTACTACTTGGTGTACCGCGAAGTCAAAATTTGCATAACGCGCTGATATAAAACAAATAACTTGTCTTGGCTGTGGAAGCAGTCTGGCGTGACCTTGCCCCCTGAAACGCCCTCGATCTGATGTAGAGTCCGTCCCAAGACGAGGAGACGGACGTCATGCGCAAGAGCCGGTTCAACGAGCAGCAGATCATCGCGATCCTGAAGGAGCACGAGGCGGGGATGAAGGCGGCGGAGGTGTGCCGCCGGCACGGCATCTCGCAGCCGACGCTGTACGCCTGGAAGGCGAAGTACGGCGGCCTGGAGGTGTCCGAGGCCAGGCGGCTGAAGACGCTGGAGGAGGAGA
>JANRIE010000064.1:0-1599 GCA_033765285.1 Hyphomicrobiaceae bacterium
AGTGACGCTGGTGGAGTTTTTCGATCCCTCCTGCGAGGCCTGCCGCGCCTACCATCCTGTCGTTCAGGAAATCCGGAGGCAATTCCCCACGCAGGTTCGGGTCGTGCTGCGATACACGCTGTTTCACGAAGGGTCGGACGAAGCCGCCCGTATCCTTGAGGCCGCGCGGATGCAGGACAAGTTCGAACCCGTGCTGGATGCGCTGTTCGAAGAGCAACCCGGCTGGGCCGTGGACGGCTCGCCGGAGATGGACGTTGCCTGGGAGATTGCCGGAAACGCGGGCCTCGACCTGGACCGAGCCGAGACCGACAGGCTGTTCCCCGGCATCACTGGCACCATCAACCAGGACATGGCCGACGTTGAAGCACTCGGCATCCGCCAGACGCCGACGTTCTTCCTGAACGGAAAGCGACTGGAGAACTTCAGCGCAGAAAGCCTGATCGCCGACGTCCGCTTCGCTGTGGAGAACAGCTGATCGCCCGATCCCGCCAGCGTCGCACGAGCTTGTGGAGCTTCGGCGAGCAGACTGCTGCAAGGGCTTCCCGACAGGGAGTAGCGCGCCTGGTGCCCGGATCGGACAAGGGAAGCCGGACAGGACAGGATCTGCGGCGACCAGCCCCCGAAGACCGCGGCGCTTGCAGGCTGCGATCCTCTGCTCGCGCGCCAGCGCCGCGATGAGCCACCGTCGCATTTGACGCACATCAATGCGGACGTCGCCAGAAAGCGGCTTGATGATGATGTCGTCCAGTGTCGACGATCAACGCGCAAGGGGGCTAGGTTGATGCGGATCATTGGAACTTGCATCGGAATGCTTGCTGCGGCCACCGTGCTCGGACCCTTCGGGCCTGCAGCGGCACAAGACCCCAACTGGGGCGGCTGGGGTGGTGGACCCTGCGGAGGCGCGATGATGGGACCCGGCATGATGCACGACGGGATGATGGGTTCTGGCATGATGATGGGCCAGCCGGGACAAGCTGGTCCTGTGACGGTCGAGGATGTGCAGAGAATGCTCGAGCTGAACCTCCAGATGTATGCCAATCCCAATCTGAAGGTCGGCACCGTATCGGAGAGCAATGGCACGATCACCGCAGAAATCGTCACGAAGGATGGCTCGCTTGTGAACCGGTTCCAGATCGATCGCGCAAGCGGCCGGTGGACGCCGAGCAATTGACCCGGCCGCGGCCCTGAAGGACCTGCTGCGACAGCTTTTGCCGAGGTTGGCGTATCGTGGGGCGGCGTTGCCGATTTGACGCACCCGCCCGAACGGGCGACGAACGCCGCGACGAACGTCAGCGGCCGGTCGCTGACATGACGGTCGATGCCTTCAGCGTCGCGCCCGGCTCTCTCCGGGTCCGATCCGAGGCCGAAGAGGACACGCCGCACGATCTGATGCCTATGGCGGCACTCACGCGCGAGCGCCGTGCCGTGCCCGGTCAGGAAGACCGAGCGATGCGATGACCGCGCCATGTGACCGTCACGCGCCAGACCACTTGGCGTCTTGGCCACGGTCGGCGCAAGCCTCGCGGCAAAGTCAAAGGGGCGGCACCTTCGCGCCGCCCCCATCTCCCGCGACTGGCGGGAACCTTACTTTGCGGTCAT
>JANRIE010000074.1:0-116960 GCA_033765285.1 Hyphomicrobiaceae bacterium
CCACCTCGACCGCCGCAACGGGCCGGTCTGCTGCGGTATGTGGGGCCTCCGCAGCCCGGCCCGTTGCTCAGTGCCAGACAGACAGCGTATCAATCCCAATGACTCTACCCAGAGCTGGATGAAAGTTCAGGGGCAGGTCAATTTTATGCCGGCATCCGCGACAAGTTCTCATACTCAAGGGGACGCAGGAAATTTGTGGCCTTCGAGGTCGACCCGCAGGCCTCCAGCGCCGAATGATCGACGCAAACCAGAGCCGTGACTTTCCAACGTTCTGCAAGCACCTATCGGCAGCCAAATTGGAACAAGCCACTTTGGTAAATCGCGGACTTGCGGCTGATGCGCATCTTGAACGCATGCGACGCGATGCTCTTGGATTTCTTGAGAGCTTGGGTGAAATTCAGCAAACATACTCTGCCGAGGATATTGCCTGCCTCCGTCGGACAAAATCGGTTCCGGATAGCATGTTGGAACAACTGGAACGAAATGTTTTGCTTCTGGCCGGATTCATGTTGCGCAGCCACCGCAAGGTGAAGCGCCGCCCCCCTCTGTGCGAATTTCATAATACATTCATCTTCCGCTACGCGCTATGCATGCAACTATATGTGATCGATTGGATCGCCGACGGCAGTACGCCACAGATTGGATCGGGAAAGACCGTGAACCACAAAGTGGACTTAATTATTGCCGCTTACGGCACTTTTTTTGATGGTGTATTGACGAACGATAAAATGCTGCTGCGCGTCTTTAACCAAGCTGATGCTGCTCTACGGAACCTTCTGGGTGATTAGAATTGTAGGTTGGGTTAGGGCCGGCCACGACGGCGCGGAAATCTCGCCGAGGATCGTGCGCCCGTAACCCAACAGCCGGCGGGTGACATGCAGGGTGTTGGGTTGCGCGCGGAGCGGGTGTCGACATCGTGTATCGAGCGAACCGGCCGCACTAACCCAACCTATCTCCCGAAGTTCATGGCACGCCCGTTGGCCCAGACGCAGGCAAACGGGGTGATCCCCCGCGCGGGGGCCGGGGGGCGCATCCAACACCAGTTTACTGAGTGTTGGCCGGGCAGAGCCCCCGCACTTCACCTGCCACGCCTCAATTCCCCCGCAGCACTTCCACCAGCGTCTTGCCGAGGCGCGCGGGCGACGGGCTCACGCGGATGCCGGCTGATTCCATGGCGGCGATCTTGTCTTCCGCGCCGCCCTTGCCGCCGGAGATGACCGCGCCCGCATGGCCCATGGTGCGGCCGGGAGGGGCCGTGCGGCCGGCGATGAAGCCCGCCATCGGCTTCTTGCGGCCGAGCTTAGCTTGCTCGATCAACCACGCGCTCGCATCCTCCTCGGCCGAGCCGCCGATCTCGCCGATCATGATGATCGACTCGGTCTCCGGATCGCTGAGGAACAGGTCGAGCACGTCGATGAACTCGGTCCCCTTGACCGGATCGCCGCCGATGCCGACGGCTGTCGTCTGACCCAGCCCCTCGTTGGTCGTCTGGAACACGGCCTCATAGGTCAGCGTGCCCGAGCGCGACAGGATGCCGACCGAACCCTTCTTAAAGATCGAGCCCGGCATGATGCCGATCTTGCACTCGTTCGGCGTCAAGAGACCCGGGCAGTTCGGCCCGACGAGGCGCGAGTTCGACTTGTCGAGGCGGGCCTTCACCTTGACCATGTCCATGACCGGCACGCCCTCGGTGATCGCCACGATCAATGGGATCTCCGCGTCGATCGCTTCGATGATGGCCTCCGCCGCGCCGGCCGGGGGAACGTAGACGACGGTGGCATTGGCACCGGTCTTGTCCTTGGCTTCGGCCACGCTCGCAAAGATCGGCAGTTTCTCGCCGCCCTTGCCTTCCCAGGTCTCCCCGCCCTTTTTGGGGTGGATGCCGCCGACCATCTTTGTGCCGTGGTAGGCCAGCGCCTGCTCGGTGTGGAAGGTGCCGGTCTTGCCGGTCAGCCCCTGGACGAGAACCTTCGTATCTTTGTTGATCAGGATGGACATCGGCCTCAAACCCCCTTCACGGCAGCGACGATCTTCTGGGCGGCGTCGTCAAGGTCGTTGGCTGAGATGACGTTCAAGCCGCTCTCGTTGATGATCTTCTTGCCCAATTCGACGTTGGTGCCTTCCAGGCGGACGACGAGTGGAACCTGGAGCCCGACCTCCTTCACCGCGGCGAGCACGCCCTCGGCGATGACGTCACACTTCATGATGCCGCCGAAGATGTTGACCAGGATGCCTTTCACTTTCGGGTCGGCGGTGATGATCTTGAAGGCGGCTGTCACCTTCTCCTTGCTGGCACCGCCGCCAACGTCGAGGAAGTTGGCCGGCTCCGCGCCGTAGAGCTTGATGATGTCCATGGTCGACATGGCCAGGCCCGCGCCGTTGACCATGCAGCCGATGTTCCCGTCGAGGGCCACATAGGCGAGGTCGTATTTGCTGGCCTCGATTTCCTTGTCGTCCTCCTCCGTCGTATCGCGCAGGGCGACAATGTCGGGGTGGCGGAACAGCGCGTTGCCGTCAAAGGAGACCTTGGCGTCGAGCACGCGCAGGTGGCCGTCCTTCAGGACGATCAGCGGATTGATCTCGAGCAGGCTCATGTCCTTCTCGGTGAACGCCTTATAGAGGAGCGGGAACAGCTTCATGCCGTCCTCGCGCGCTAGCCCCTCCAGCTTGAAGGCGTCGCAGAGCAGGCTGGCGTTGTCGGCGGTGACGCCTGTCGCGGGGTCGATGGCGAGCGTGATGATCTTCTCCGGGCTGTCGTGGGCGACGGCCTCGATGTCCATGCCGCCCTCGGTCGAGACGACGAACGCAGGGCGGCCGACCGTGCGGTCGATCAGGATCGACAGGTAGAGTTCGCGCGCGATATCGGCACCGTCCTCGATATAAAGGCGGTTGACCTGCTTGCCTGCGGGTCCGGTCTGCTTCGTCACCAGCGTGTTGCCCAGCATCTCGCGGGCGTTGGCAATGGCATCGGCGGGCGAGAACGTCACGCGGACGCCGCCTTTGGCTTCGGGCGGCAGTTCCTTGAACTTGCCCTTGCCGCGGCCGCCGGCGTGGATCTGGCTCTTGACCACGTAGACGGGACCGGGAAGCGCCTTGACGGCCGCCTCGGCCTCGTCGGCTGACGTGATCGCAACACCAGCCGCGATCGGCGCGCCGTAGCCCTTCAGGACCTGTTTGGCCTGGTATTCATGGATGTTCATGGTCTCTCAGTCCCACTGTTGTTTTGGAGACGGGTTCTTTTGCGCCTGCAGCGTTGCGGCCTGGAAGCGCCTGCGATCGGCGCGTCCGCCGCCGAAGTCACCTGGTAGGCCGGCCTTGCGTGGTATATCGTATGCCAGCAAGCAATCAAGCACTTGATGCAGTATTTTGCCGGCGATCTGCCGCACGCCCCCAAGGAGCGCGGCTCGCCGGGTCCGGCGCAAGAAAAGGCGCGCTCGATCCGTGAAGCGCCTTTTGTTTCGTCCTTACGCGCCGAGCTGGGGCGCGATCTGGTTGCAGGCGTCGACGAGGCCCTTCACGCTTTCGACCGACTTCATGAACATCGCCCGCTCGGACGAGTTGAGGTCGATCTCGACGATGCGCTCCGCGCCGCCCGCGCCGACCACCACCGGCACGCCGACGTAGAGCCCCTTAACGCCATACTCGCCATCGAGGTAGGCGGCGCACGGCAGCACCCGCTTCTTGTCCTTGAGGTAGCTGTCGGCCATCTCGACCGCGGACGCGGCCGGAGCATAGTAGGCCGAGCCTGTTTTCAGAAGGCCGACAATCTCGCCGCCACCCTTGCGCGTACGCTCGACGATCTGGTCGAGCCGCTCCTGCTTGATCCACCCCATGCGGACGAGATCGGGCAGCGGAATGCCGGCGATCGTCGAATAGCGGATGAGCGGCACCATGTCGTCGCCGTGACCACCGAGCACGAAGGCCGTCACGTCTTCGACCGAGACGCTCATTTCGGTTGCGAGGAAGTGGCGGAAGCGGGCGGCATCGAGCACGCCAGCCATGCCGATGACTTTGTGACGCGGCAGGCCAGAGGCCTTCTGCAGCGCCCACACCATGGCATCGAGCGGGTTGGTGATGGCGATGACAAAAGCGTTGGGGGCGTATTTCTTGATGCCCGCGCCAACCTGCTCCATCACCTTGAGGTTGATGCCGAGCAAGTCGTCCCGGCTCATGCCGGGCTTGCGGGGCACGCCGGCGGTCACGATGCAAACATCGGCCCCCTCGATATCGGCGTAGGCGTTGGCCCCTCGCATCGCGCAGTCGAAGCCCTCGACCGATCCAGACTGGGCGATATCGAGCGACTTGCCTTGGGGCAGGCCTTCCGCGATGTCGAACATGACGACGTCGCCAAGTTCCTTCAGGCCGATCAGATGCGCCAGCGTGCCACCGATCATGCCCGAGCCGATCAGTGCGATTTTGGTCCGCGCCATGCGGGGCCTCCTACGTCGTTGCTTTGGAACGAGTGCGTGATCCAGTCGGCAGAGTCACGACTGCAGTAGACGTGTCGCGCCCCGCGGCAACCGCAGTGGAGCGCCGTCCGCGCATCCAGCAGCGGCACTGGCGCGGTGGTTTGGTGCTAGCCCGAAACACCCGTTCGTTCAAGCGCACCGGCTGTTTCTGGAACGAAAGTGGCGTGCCACGCCGCATCGCGCCCTGCGGTGAGGCTCGTGCATCGGGTCGACGCTCTCGCCTTGGCTGCATGTATTGGAACCAAGCTCTCGGCGAACGAGTTTAGTCTTCGGTTGCCCAATACGGCAGCAAATAAGAACAATCGACAGCAATCGCGAGGTGATACAATGAAGACGCTTCTCATGACGGTTTCGATGATTACTGTTCTGGCGGCAGCTCCGGCACTGGCACAGGATCCAGCGCAGCGTCAGGCCCCGGCCGCCGGCGAACAACCCGCCGCGACGTCGCCGCATCCCGCGGTGAAGCCAAGCACGGCCGGCGACGCCTATAAGCCGGGCGACTCGTCGGTGCGGACAGCGCCGGGAACGCAGGCCGCGACGAGCGGATCGTGGCACGCAAGCAAGCTCATCGGTGCGACGGTCAAAGGTGCCGGCAACGAGCCTGTCGGCGACATCAATGACCTGATCCTGGCTAAGGATGGTGCCGTCACGGACGTGATCGTCGGTGTCGGCGGGTTCCTCGGCATCGGTGAAAAGAATGTTGCGCTCAAGTTCTCCGAGCTCAGCTTTGCGCGCGGCGAGAACAACAGCGTGCTGGTGACCTCCAAGGCGACGAAGCAGTCGCTCGAGGCGGCTGGCGAGTGGAAGTCGAGCGAGAACACGTTCGTGCGATAAAGCGCCGACGGTTTGCAATCGTGACTACCAGCGAGGCCCGGAGCGCTGCTCCGGGCCTTTTCCTTGGCCGAGATGGCGGCAATTCAGAGCGTCTCGAGCTTATGGCGCGGCCGGTCGTTTCGTGCGGTGAGATAACTCTCGGTGCGCATTTCGCTCAGCCGCGAGACTGTCCGCTGGAAAAGGTCCGCCCCATCTCCGCTGTTATAGAGCTGGTCGGGCTCGGCGGCGGCCGATGCGATCAAGCCCACACGATTGTCATAGAGTGAATCGATCAGATTGACGAAGCGTCGAGCCTCGTTGCGGCGGGCCGGCTCGAGAAGCGGTATGGCGTCCACCATGACAGTATGGAACTCACGCGCGATGCGCAGATAGTCAGCCGCACCCAGTGGCCGCGCGCACAAGTCTTCGAAGGAAAATCGCGCGACGCCCTCGGCCGCCATGGGGACCGTCAGGGCGTGGCCTTTGACATCGAGGACGACACGCTGAGCCTGCGCGGGCTCGCGGCCGGTCAAGCGCCGCCACGCGGCATCCATGGCGCTCGATGCTTCGGGCCCCAGCGGAGCAAAGTACAGCGGCCGGCCGGACAGCTTCTCGAGACGGAAGTCGCGCGCCGCTGCGAGTTCCAGAACGTCCATATGATCCTCGATCAAGTCGATGAACGGCAGGAAGAGCTGGCGGTTCAACCCATTGCGGTAGAGGTCCTCGGGCCGGGCGTTGGATGTCGCCACGACCACCACGCCGCGAGAAAAGAGCACCGTGAACAAGCGTCCCAGGATCATGGCGTCGGCGATGTCGGTGACGTGCAGTTCGTCGAAGCACAGCAGGCGCGTTTCATCGGCAATGTCGGCTGCGACAATCGGGATCGGATCGCCGGGTGTGCGCTGGCGGGCCCGGCCGATCGCTTCGTGTGCCTCACCCATGAACTCATGAAAGTGCCGACGGCGCTTCTTGTCGATGGCAACCGCTTCGAAGAACAGGTCCATCAGCATCGTTTTGCCGCGACCTACTCCGCCGTGCAGGTAAAGGCCGCGCGGGGCTGCTGATCTGCTCTTGCCCCTGAGGAACGACAACAGTCGCGGCGTGCCAGCATACAAGCGGGTCAGTTCGGCGGCCAACCGATCGAGCTGATGCGCGGCCTCGGCTTGCGCACCGTCCGGTTCGATCTGGCCCGCCGCGAGCCGAGCGGCATACCGGTTCCACACCGGGCCCGGTTGCGCTGTATGCGGCATGGCCGTCATCGCTGTCCCTTCGAACGAGCTGCCGATCGGCAGAACCTACCGCAGTAACGCACTTGAGCGCCAATGCCCCGAATGCCGGCGCAGCGGATCGAGCGCCCCCGCCCTTGTTCTACAGAACATTCCCCGCCACGCCACTCGACGGACGTATTGTGGGTGTCACCCTTCGCGCCTATGTTGGTTGTGCAGTGCAGCATCGAGTGCGCAGCCAGAGATACGGGGCCACGAGACCGGGGAATTCCGGCAGGGCAACCGATCATGAGACATCCAGAGCGGAGGTGAGGTCATGAGCGACCACCGGATCTGGGAGGGAACAATCAGAAAGCTTTGGCCGTCGGAAACGCATCTGTTCCGCGACCATCTCCTGAGGCTCGACAAACAGAGCCGTCGCATGCGGTTCGCCCATGGCGTATCGGACAGCTTCATCGAGGACTACGCCACCCGCATGAACGACATGGGTGCCGTGGTGTTCGGCTACATTCGCGACGGCGAAGTGCACGCCTGCGCCGAACTGCGCAAGCTCGGCGACACATGGAGCACGGAGGCCGAAGCGGCCTTCTCCGTCGAGCAGGCTTACCAGCAGCAGGGCCTGGGAACCGAACTCATGGGTCGCGTCATCCGCGCAGCGCGCAATCGCGGTGTCCACCAGCTGTTCATGAGCTGCCTGGCCGAGAATGCAAAGATGCAGGCGATCGCCCGACGGCACGAGGCCGATCTGCGGTTCGAATTCGGCGAAGTGATCGGAGAGATCGTCCCACAGGACGCCAACTATTTCTCGATGCTGACCGAGGCCGTCGAGGATCGCGTCGGCTACTTCATGGCCGTACTCGACCTGCAGAACAGGATGATCAAGGCCGCCTGAGAAACCGCGGCCGCGGTCGCGTGACGGCGACAGAAATCCAGCGCATGCGAGCTGACCGCTCGCGTGCGCTTTTTCGTGGCCCGCGGAAACCTCGCAACGCATCGCGCGCGGACCGCTTCGTCGTGACGGCGCAGCGGCGCGAGATGCAGAGTGCTCGTCCTTGGTGGCTTCGGGACGTGTGTGTCGCTGTGCTCGCGCACCACCATTCCGAAGCCAAACACGCGAGACGAATTCGTCCTGCTCTTCATCAGGTTCTCGCGCACACCTCACCGTGCGTCTCGTCTGTACGTCGCATGACGTTCGCGCAGCGCAGTTTTTGAGTCCTTCGCGCAACACTTCGTGGTCAATGCCGAGAATTCTCTCCTGACTATGCAGATTGCCTGTCAACAAAATCCGCGAATTTGCACATGATTTTTTTGGTTCGGATTTGATTCGAACTTACTCCCTGAGAGAGAGAAAGAGAGAGAAAGATGTCGAACGAAGAGATCAAGACGACGGCCGTTTCCGCCAAGTCGAAGAAGACTCCGGTAAAGGCCAAGGCGAAGGCCGCAGTGAAGGCTCCGGCCAAGGCCGCCCCAACTGCCCGCAAGTCGACCAAGACGACTGCGTCCGCATCGGCGCGTGCGAAGGCACCTGCTCGCGGCAAGGCACCGGTCGCCAAGGCACCCGCCGCGGCCAAGTCCGATGCGAAGCCCGCCATCAAGAAGGCTGCGCCCAAGAAGGCCACGGCCGACAAGAAGCCGGCTGTTGCTGCCAAGAAGGCGGCTCCTGCCAAAAAGGCTGCCGCAGTCAAGAAGCCGGTCGCCCGCAAGACCAACAAGGCCGCCTGAGGCCATCGCTGGCTGGGATCGCCCGACATCAGCCGCCGGTTGGGCACCGGCACTGATCGACGGCCTCCCGACCGCACTCGTACATTGCGTCGTAACTATTCCCCCCGCCTTTTTTGAGACCGGTGGCAGCGCTGCTCCACCGGTCTTGCTTTTTTGTCCGGTTGCGTAGGCTGCGCCGGTACAGCTAGAACATTCGTCGTGATGAATACGATCCGGGAGAACAAACATGTCGGATGGACAGCGCTCAGCCGGCCTCGGGGAAATGACGCCCCAACAGGTCGCCGAACTCTACGACGCAGGCAAGATCATGCTGGTCGATGTTCGCACCCCGATGGAGTACGCCTTCGAGCACATCAAGGGCGCGCTGAACCTGCCGATGGCGTTCCTCGATCCCTCGAAGCTGCCGCGCCAGGCCGACAAGCTGATCGTTTTTCACTGCGGTTCGGGGAAGCGGTCCAAGATGGTGGCCGAGAAGTGCCTGGCGGCCGGACATCCCACGGTCACGCATATGGTCGGCGGCTTCACGGAGTGGAAAAAAGCTAAGCTGCCTTACCTCGGGACCAATATGGCGACTGGCGCGCCGATGGAGACCAAGGATCAGTAAGGGGGCAGTGGGGATAGGCTCTGGTTTGCCGGTGGGCAAACCGTTGCCGCTCGCGCGACGACTTGCAACCTAACTCCTGGAGCCGGCAACCAGCCGTCACTCTTCACACCCGCCGCTCGACCATCAGCTTTTTCAGTTCGGCAATCGCCTTGGCCGGGTTCAGACCCTTCGGACAGGCCCGTGAACAGTTCAGAATGGTGTGGCAACGGTACAGGCGGAAGGGGTCCTCAAGATTATCGAGGCGCTCCCCGGTCGCCTCGTCGCGGCTGTCGATGACCCAACGGTAGGCCTGCAACAGGATCGCTGGACCGAGGTAACGGTCGGAGTTCCACCAATAGCTCGGGCACGACGTCGAGCAGCACGCGCACAAGATACACTCGTACAGACCATCGAGCTTCTCGCGATCATCGCGCGACTGGGCCCATTCCGTGCGGGGCGTCGGCGTGTCCGTCTTGAGCCATGGCTCGATCGAGCGATGCTGAGCGTAAAAGTGCGTCATATCCGGCACCAGGTCCTTGACGACCTGCATGTGCGGCAACGGATAAACCCGGACCGCGCCGCCAATCTCGTCAACCGATTTCAGGCACGCCAGCGTGTTGGTGCCGTCGATGTTCATCGCGCAGGACCCGCAGATCCCCTCTCGACATGAGCGCCGGAACGTCAACGTCGGGTCGATCTCGTTCTTGATCTTCATCAGCGCGTCCAAAACCATCGGACCGCATTGCTCTTCGTTGATCCAGTACGTGTCGAGCCGTGGGTTGGCCCCTTCGTCCGGGTTCCAGCGATAAACCCGGAATTCCTTCCAGCGGCCCTTGCCTTGCGGCGTGTTCCAGATCTTGCCGGCACGCACCGTCGAGTTCCGGGGAAGCGTCAACTGGACCATGGCTGGGTTCTTTCGCACTGCGATCGGATCGTCGACAGATGCGGTCTCGGCCGCATGCTGTCAACGCTACGTTCGGAAGGTGCTGTCCGGTTTGGTTCGCGATCATGCCATGCGACTTCCCTGCGGGAAGCCGGCCGCATGGCGCGGTATATCTCTGGCTGCGCCATGCGACTTCCCTTCGGGAAGCCGGCCGCATGGCGCGGTATCAGTCCACCCGGTGGGATTTCATGTCGCGAACGAGGGCCGTCAGCTTTTCGGCGACCTCCAGACCGGTGTCGACGGACGCCTTCAGCGTGGCCCGGCCCGCAATGAGCGCGTTCAGCTTCTCCTGCGCCTCGCCGAAGCCGTAAAACAGCTCCTCGGGTGCGGCAATCTCTCCGTCCTCGACCGCGCTCATGACGTCGAACGCGTTCTGCGAGGCGAGCACCAGCATGCTCGCGACGTCGTTCATGATCTGCTGGTAGAGCCGAGCCTGATCATGTGTGATGCGCGGACCGTGCACGCCGAACTTCAACGGTGCACTGGCCGGCGAACCCTCGCCGCAGAACAAGCGAGAATTTTTCTGGAAACGGCGGAAAATCTCGACCAGTCCCAGGCAGCACGTTTCCAGGTCGCGCAGAGCGGTGCCAGCCTTGCGCTTGGATTTCGAGCGATCGGGCGTCCTCTCCACGCTCGTCCAGTTGATGGTGGCGATGGATGCGATCGCCCCAAGGGCGGCAAGCGCGGGCAGCACCGCCGAAAACGGATCAGGTGCGCAGCGGGTGTCGGCGTCCGGGGCTGCCACCGACCGCGCGCCCTGCGCTGGTGCCGGCGAGCGCTGTGAAGCAGGAGCGTCAGTCGGTTTCACGGCTGGTTCCCTCGATATCATCGGCTCACTGCGCAGCCCAGATGCGTCCCGCACCGCGGACGATCTGCTTCCGACACAAGCCAAACCCGTGGACCGAGCGCGCAGCGCGACTCAAGCCCGCTTTATGCTTTGGGATGCTTCTATGCGCGGCCTGTGGCAGGCAAGCGGCGGGGTGCAAGCCCGGCGCATTTGACTGGGGATAGGGTCACTGGATGTTCGATGGCGCCGCGACCGCAACGCCTTAACCCACGCGCGGCCGCTCCTGTAGCCTGCCGTTTTCGACGGCCAATGTGCCTCAGTACACCCGGGCCTTCGGCTTGATGTAGCTGACCTCGTTGGTCAGCGTGTAGGTGTGCACCGGACGATAATCGAGGCTGACCGTCCTGCCGACATCGTCGGCCCAAGCCAGCGTGTGCTTCATCCAGTTCTCGTCGTCGCGGCTGGAGAAGTCCTCGCGGGCGTGCGCACCGCGGCTTTCCTTGCGGTTGGCCGCACTCGTCACGGTCACCGCCGCCTGGGCGATCAGGTTGTCGTATTCCAAGGTTTCGATCAGGTCCGAGTTCCAGATCAGCGAGCGATCCGAAACGCGGATGTCGCTACTGTCGGCCCAGATCTGGCCAATCAAACCGACCCCTTCGTCAAGCACCGGGCCGTCGCGGAAGACGGCGCAGTTGGTCTGCATGACTTTCTGCATCCTGAGGCGGAGCGCGGACGTCGGCGTGTCGCCCGCGGCATGGCGAAACTTATCCAGGCGCGACACGGCGAGTTCGGAGGCACCAGAGGCCAGCTCGGGGTGGCTGCCCGGCTCCACCACGTCGGCGCAGCGCAGGCCGGCGGCACGGCCGAACACCACGAGGTCGATCAGCGAGTTGGAACCCAGACGGTTCGCGCCGTGGACCGAGACGCACGCGGCCTCGCCGATCGCCATCAAGCCCGGCACTACGTGGTCGGGGTTGCCGTTCTTCAACGTCAGCACTTCGCCGTGATAGTTCGTTGGAATGCCGCCCATGTTGTAATGGACCGTCGGAAGAACCGGGATCGGCTGCCGGCGCAGGTCGACGCCGGCAAAGACCTTGGCGTTCTCTGTAATGCCCGGCAGTCGCTCGTGCAGGATCTTCGGGTCGAGGTGGTCGAGATGCAGATAGATGTGATCCTTGTCGGGCCCGACGCCACGACCCTCGAGGATCTCGATCGTCATCGAGCGTGAGACCACGTCGCGGGACGCCAAATCCTTGGCCGACGGTGCATAGCGCTCCATGAATCGCTCGCCAGCCGCATTGGTCAGATAGCCGCCCTCGCCGCGCGCCCCCTCGGTGATCAGCACACCGGCACCGTAGATGCCCGTGGGGTGGAACTGCACGAACTCCATGTCCTGGAGCGGCAGGCCCGCGCGCAACACCATCGCATTGCCGTCGCCCGTGCACGTGTGCGCCGACGTGCAGGAGAAATAGGCGCGGCCATAGCCGCCGGTCGCCAGGATCGTCTTCTTGGCGCGGAACCGGTGCAGCGAGCCATCATCCAGGCACAGCGCGACAACGCCGCGGCAGGCCCCCTCCTGATCCATCAACAGGTCGATGGCGAAGTACTCGATGAAGAATTCCGCAGCGTGGCGCAGCGACTGCCCGTACAGCGTGTGCAGCATGGCATGGCCGGTGCGGTCGGCGGCGGCGCAGGTGCGCTGCGCGGGCGGACCCTCGCCGAAGTTGGTCGTCATGCCGCCGAACGGTCGCTGATAGATGCGGCCTTCTTCCGTGCGGGAGAACGGCACGCCGTAATGCTCGAGCTCATAGACCGCGTCGGGCGCGTTGCGGCACAAGTACTCGATCGAGTCCTGGTCGCCGAGCCAGTCGGACCCCTTGACGGTGTCGTACATGTGCCAGCGCCAGTCATCCGGGCCCATATTGCCCAGCGCAGCCGCAACGCCGCCCTGAGCCGCCACCGTGTGAGAGCGGGTGGGGAAGACCTTGGTGACGCATGCCGTTCTGAGCCCGGCCTCGGCGCAACCCAGCGTCGCGCGCAGACCCGCGCCGCCGGCCCCGACCACCACGACGTCGAACACATGGTCGATGAAGGGGTAGCTCCGGCCGTTCAGGGCTGGCTTGCCCACGCCGTTGGCCTTGCCGTTCGAACCTGCCATCGCGTCAGCCTCCAAAGCTCAGCTTCAATACCGCCCATACGCTGGCGGTGCCGACAAGGATCGCAAAGAACGTGTTCAGCATCAGCAGGATGACCTTCGTCAGTTCGCCGTTCACGTAGTCTTCGATGATGACCTGCATACCGAGCCGCATGTGGATCATGCCCGACAGGATCAACAGCAGCAGGGGAAGCGCGATCAGCGGCGAGGACAAATTTGCGCGGACCGTCGCGTAATCGGCTCCGGCGAGCCGCACGATCAGCCAGATCAAGAAAACCGCCAGCACGAGATTGGCCATCGCGGTGACGCGCTGCAGCCAGAAATGGTTCGCGCCTTCCTTGGCCGAGCCGAGCCGGCGCACGTTCTTGAGCGGTGTTCGCATGTTCATGAGGCGCTCCGTCAACGAACGAGGAGGACCGCGGCCCAGATGGCGGCGGTCAGGGCCAGCGAAAGGACGATCGTGCCGTAGGACAGCAGTTTGACGTTCGCGATGTCGAATGCCGCGCCCGTATCCCAGATAAAGTGGCGAACGCCGCCCAGCATGTGGTGGAGCAACGCCCAGGTGTACCCGACGAGAACGAGTATGCCGGGGGGCGACGCGAAAACGCCGCTGACAAACGCGAAATAGTCCGGGCCAACGGCCGCCGCCGTCAGCCACCACGCCAGCAGCAGGGTGCCAAAATAGAGCGCCGCCCCGGTGATGCGATGGAAGATCGACATCGTCATGTTGATGAGCGGACGATAGACTTGCAGGTGAGGCGACAACGGCCGCTCGATCTTGCCTGTGCGTGCCGTCTTTGCCTGCGCCATCCGAACTCTCCAGCCTTGAGCCGACAAACCCGGTGTAACGCGGCTTGTGCGCTGCGGCAATGCGCCAAACGCAAGGGGTGGGGTCACGATCAGGCCTATCGCGGGTGTGCCTGGCCTTGCGCTGCGTGCCGGTTGGCGGTAGCGAGCCTGTCAGGGCAATTCGCAAAGGAGCCGGGCCATGACGGACCATAGCCAAGAGATCGCAGACCTGAAGCGCCAGAACGCCGAGCTCTCCGGGCTTGCGCTCGCCACCGGAGTGATCCTGACGCAGCTTTTGCAGAAGAACTGCATGCGGGAGATGAACCCTCAGGCCGCCGCCGGCTCGATCATGCAGAACGCGCGTGCGGCCATCGAAGGCTTCACCCAGCAGCACGGTGCCGACCCGGTCACGACCAAGCGCGCGCTCGAGGCGGTGCAGCAATACGAAGATCAAATCCGGTCCGTGCTGGCCGTCTAGTCCAGCGACTGAACAATCGCGCGGCCCAACGCCATGCCGCTCTCGTAGGCGTGCTCCGCCAGGCGGCCGATGCACCAGTCGCCTGCGACGCCGACGCGATGCTCATGGGAAAACACGTACATCTCGCCCAGATGCTGCTCGACCAGACCGTGCCGCCACAGGTGGGCCGTCATCTGGCTCGGACGCGACGGCGGCAGCCCGAGCACGTGGCTCACTTCGCTCCACAATTCCTCGGCGACGACCTCGGGCTCGACGTCCTCGGTCTCGCGCGACCAGCCTGGGGAGGCGTGCACGACAACCGTCTCGCCGCGCGTGCTGCGGCCGGGTTTCGTATTGTTGCGGGCGATCCAGCGGATCACTTCCGACATGTCGGAGTAGACGTCCTGGTCGGGTAGCGTGCGCTCATCGAGACGCACCATCAGCGACCAGCACGGGCCCATGCGGACTTTGGAGAGATGGTGCGCCATGTCGGTGAGCGGACCGAGCAGCAGACGCGTCTTCGGTGCCGGCGCGGTCACCGCCACCGCATGGAACGGGCCGACTGATGTCTGATCGTCGAACCAGATCATCCAGCCTTTTTCGCCCCTGGCGATCGTATGCACCGTGCAGCCGGTATGGATGCGGACGCTCTCGGCCAGTGGCCGGACCATCGAGGACATGCCCGGCACGCCGACAAACCAATTGGATACCGTGCCGACTTCGCCATTCGGGCCTGCCGCGAGCCGGGGAGACCAGGGCGCGGCGTAGCCGCCTGCGACCAATTCTTCGACGTATTCGCGAAACCGGGTCGAGCGCGTGGTGACGTATTGCGCGCCGTGATCATAGGGAACCAGTCCGACCCGGACGGTTCCCATGCGGCCGCCAATGATGCGATCCTGCTCGAAAATCTCGACATAATGACCAGCCAGCCGGAGCGTTCGGGCACACGAGAGCCCGGCCAGTCCTGCTCCAATCACTGCCGTGCGGCTCGTCACGATTGCCTTCCCGACGGCCCGATGCCGCGCATTCACCCCCGCGGTTAGCGCGCCTTGGATGCCGTACCGGCTTACCGGCGCGACCTCGCGGGTCCGTCACTTGTACTTTATGGCAGTAAGGTTAGCAGAGTGTAGTGGTGTTCTGCACACCACACTATCGCACAAAAAGTGTGGAGATCGGGACGCGACGGTCCACGCTGCCCGGACAGGCTCGGCCGCCGTCGGGAAGCGAGCAATTAGATCAAGCACTCTTACTGATCACCTCGGCAGCACGAGCCACATGTCGAGATCGAGGATCACTCCCTCCTCCAAGCCGCCATCGGCCGTCTTGAACGGATGGGAAGCGCAGGCGCGGTTCTTGACGGCGACGAGGCGGGTGCGCAGCGCACCAACGTCGCTGCGACCGGGGATCTCGGCCTTGTCCAGCACGTGCGACCACGCATAAACCGTGTCGCCGGCGAACAATGGCGCACTGTGACGCCCCGCATTGATCGCGGCGATGTGGAAGGCATTGGCCAGCCCATTGAAAGACAACGCACGCGCCAGCGAGATAACGACGCCGCCGTAGATCAACCGGCGGCCAAAGCGGCCCTGACCCTCGGTGTGTTGGTTGAAATGGACCTTGGCCGTGTTCTGGTAGAGCCGAGTCGCCATCTGGTGCTCGGCTTCCTCGACCGTCATGCCATCGACATGGTCGATCTTTTCGCCGACGTGATAGTCGCTCCAGACGTGCTGGCTTCCGGCCAGCGCCCGATCATAGGCTGCCACGTTGATCGGCGGAACGCCGGCCGCCAGCAGCCCCGGGGCCACCACCTCGGCCAGTTGCGGCACCACGGCCTCGGGGGCGGGGGCGGCTTCGTCCTTTTTTCGCACCATCACCCAGCGGACGAACTCGAGCACCTTGTCGCCGGACGCGTCGCGTCCGGTCGAACGGACGTAGACGGTTCCCGTCTGCCGATTGGAGTTTTCCTTGACGCCGATGACCTCTGATACGGTCGCAAGCGTGGTGCCGGGATAGATCGGCTTGATGAACCGGCATTCGGCGTAGCCCAGGTTGGCGATCGCGTTGAGCGAGATATCCGGCACGGTCTTGCCGAAAACCACATGGAACGCGAGGAGATCATCGAGTGGCGAGGCCGGATATCCGATCGCCTTGGCGAAGGCATCGGACGACTGGACCGCGAAGCGTGGGCCGTAGAGGCTCATATAGAGTGCTGCGTCCCCCGCCGTCACCGTGCGCGGCGTAGCGTGCACCAGTGTGGCACCGACCTTGAAATCCTCGAAATAGTTGCCCGGGTTGGTTTTTGTGGTCGTGGTCATGATCTGATCTTTCAGCCCTGCTTCATCTGCCCTGCCCGGTGCGCGGTGTCGCCGGGTAACGGTACGCGGCCTGATCCAGCCATTGCGACTGCGGCTGGCCCAATCCCTCTGGCCTTATCTCCGCAAATTCGCGGGGGGCACTGCTCAACTCATGTCGGCGATGGCCTCGGCGATGGCCACTGTCCGTTCGGCCATGACCAGGTGCAGGCGCTCGACCATTTTGCCTTCCACCGTGATGACGCCCAGCTTCTCGTGCTCGGGCTTCTGGAACTCGAGGATAATCTTGCGCGACCACTCGACCTCGGCCGGCGTCGGAGAGAACACCTCGTTGGCCAGCGGGACCTGGCTCGGGTGAATGAGGGTCTTGCCGTCCATGCCCAGCGTCCGGCCATGCTCTGCCTCGGCGCGCAGGCCGGCGTCGTCACGGAAGTCGTTGTAGACGCCATCCAGCACGTCGAGGCCATAGGCGCGTGCTGCCACGATCGTCATGGACAGCCACGGCACGACGGCGAACCGGTCCTTATAGGCCCGGGCATGGCTTTCCTTGAGCAGGTCGTTGGTGCCCATGACCATGCAGGTCAGGCGGTGCTCGCGCTCGATGCCCGCCATGGCGATCTCGCGCACGTTGAGGATGGACATCGGCGTTTCCATCATCGCCCACAATTTGACCTTGTCGGGGGCGTCGGCCGCCGTAACGACCTTGGCGGCCGAGATGATGTCGCCGGGACGACCGACCTTTGGAACCAGGATCGCATCGGGCGCGGCGGCGGCGGCGGCGAACAGGTCCTCAGCGCCCCACGGCGTCTCGAGCGCGTTGACGCGAATGATGATTTCCCGCTTGCCGTAGCCGCCGGACCTGACCGCCGCGCAGACCCGCGCCCTGGCCTCGACCTTAGCGTCGGGTGCGACCGCATCCTCCAGATCGAGGATCAGAGCATCGGCCGGTATCGACTTGGCCTTCTCCAATGCCCGGTCGTTGGAGCCAGGCATATAGAGGACGCTGCGGCGCGGGCGGACAAGCATCGCGGGCTCTCCTTTGAACGGAGGTTATGATGGCTTTTTTGTTGCGCCGCGACATTAGTGCACCGGACACGAAACGCAAATCGACATTGGCAGGGGTGCTGGACAGTCGCGCGCGTTTACTTTGCAGCGGTGACGGGCCAAATTCCGCATCGCCCGCCTCCCCGGGCCCCGCATGGGCGCGGATCCGCCCTGTGAAAGCTGCCAACCCATGGCCCGCGTGCTTGCCATCTCCTCGTTCGTCGCCTACGGCCACGTGGGTCTGTCGGCGGCGGTGCCGACCCTGACGCGGATGGGGCACGAGGTCATCGCGGTACCCACCGTCATGCTGTCCAGCCACTATGGGCACCAGCACGTCTCCGGCTTCGAACTCGACACCACCGATCTGTCCGGCATGCTCGGTGCCTTGCGGAAAAACGGCTGGTTGCAAGACATCGACGCGGTGCTGACCGGATTCATGCCCGATCCGGAGGTTGTCGCCTTCATCGCGCGCGAACTCGAGCGCATCGGAGAAGACCAGCCGGAGACGCTCTATTTGTGCGACCCCGTGCTCGGGGACGACCCCGACGGACTCTATGTGCGCGAGGAGGTCGCAACGGCGGTCCGCGACAAGCTGATGCCACTGGCCGACATCCTGACCCCCAACCGGTTCGAATTGTCGTGGCTGACGGGTCTGCAGGTCGAAGACGCCGAAAGCGCCGATGCCGCCGCCCAGGAGACCGGCGCGGAAATAGTCATGGCGACCTCGATACCGGCTGGCGACGGTCTCGTCGCCAACGTGCTGTCGGACGAATCCGGTTGTGGACTTGCCGCGCAGCCGTTTCGCATCGGCGTGCCGCACGGCACGGGCGATCTCATCTCGGCGCTCGTGCTCGGCCATCTGCTCGACGGATTCGACAACGCCGAGGCGATGGCGCGTGCTGCCGCGGGCGTGCGCATCGTGATCGAGGCGAGTCTGGGGTCGTCGGAACTCAATCTGGCCGAGGCGCTTGGACGCGCGGTCGCCGCCGATCCAGCCCCTCTGAGCGAGATCTGAGGTCATGACCCTCGTTGCCGGCGTCGATGGCTGTCGCGGCGGCTGGATCGTCGCGTTGCGGCCGCTGGCGGCTCCCGAGCGGGCGGAGGTGCGGATGGTTCCAACCTTCGCCGACGTCCTGGCCATCCGGCCCGAGCCAGAGGTCATCGCCGTCGACATGCCGATTGGCCTGCCGCAGGCGGGCAGCCTCGGGGGTCGGCCTTGCGACGTTGCGGCTCGGGCAGGGCTCGGAGGGCGACAGTCCGCCGTCTTCGCCGTGCCGGCCCGTGCCGCCGTGATGTGCGTCGACTACGGCGAGGCCTGCCGGGTTGCGCTCGTAAACTCGCAGCCGCCGCGCAAGGTCTCCAAGCAGACGTTCAATCTGTTTGCCAAGATCCGGGAAGTCGACGCGCTGCTGACGCCCGAACTCCAGACGCGGATCGTCGAATGTCATCCGGAAGTGGCGTTCTGGGCCCTGAACGGCCGGCGGGAACTCACCACGCCGAAGAAGGTCAAGTCGAAGCCCTTCGAACCCGGACTCGCCCAGCGCCGCGCATTGCTGGCTGCGGCTGGATATGACAGGGCTCTGCTGGATGCTTGCCCGTTCCGGGTCTCGGTCGCCGGGCCGGACGATCTTCTGGATGCGTTCGCCTGTTCGTGGACCGCCGCGCGGATCGTGCGCAACGAAGCGATCTGTTTCCCGGCCGCGCCGGACTGCGACGCTCGCGGTCTCAGGATGGAAATCTGGGGTTAGCGCCCTTAGATTAGGCCGGCCGATATGGTTTCTCAGACGCGGCCCGTCTGGGCGGCGTGGTCTTCGCACGCGGGGACGCAATCGCCTCGACAGCCGTCACAGCCTCGCTTATCGCAGATATAGGGCAACTCTCACGACGGACCCAACATCATGGCCGATTTTCCCGCTCATCTCGCCGACCGCTTCCAGCGCTTCAAGTTCCGGCATTTTGCGCCCAACATCGACCACTACGAGCGCCTGGCCGCCGAGGGGCAGAGCCCCGAGGTGATGATCATCTCGTGCTGCGACAGCCGGGTCGACCCGGAGGCGATCTTCTCCGCCATGCCGGGCGAGCTGTTCGTGATGCGGAACGTCGCCAACCTCGTGCCCCCCTACGAGACGGGTGGAAACTTTCACGGCGTGTCGGCGGCACTCGAGTTCGCGGTGCTCAACCTGAAGGTGAAGCACCTCGTCATCATGGGTCATTCGAGTTGCGGTGGCGTCAAGGCCGCACTCAACCAGCGCGCTGCCCTCGAAACCGAAGCACGGTTCATCTCAAAATGGATGAGCATGCTCGACGACGCCAAGCTCAGCGTTCTGGCGGCCAACCAGGGCGAGATGGACCGCACCGTCCTGCAGCGCAAGCTCGAGGAGGCGGGTATCAAGCAGTCGATCGCGAACTTGCGCACGTTCCCCGCCATCAAGCAGCTCGAGGACCGCGGAGAACTGGCGTTGCACGGCACCTATTTCGACATCGGGACCGCGTCACTATCGGTGCTCGATCATGCCACGGGCACGTTCATCGGACTCTGAGGCGTTGCTTTCCTGCCCACACCCGCGCCGACGGTCACCAAGGTCGGATGGCGCGGGCTCCAATCAGCGTGCCGCCGAAGATCCCGCGCGTGCCGCTTCCACCGCCGGGATCACATCCTGGCGCAGGCTCAGCTCGGTGATCGGCCCGACGTGCTTGTAGGCGATGCGCCCCCGCCCATCGACGACGAACGTCTCGGGCATGCCGTAGACACCCCATTCGATCGCGCCACGACCGAGTTTGTCGGTCCCGACCATTTTGTAGGGATTGCCATAGCGGCTTAGGAAGCGGCGGGCGGCCGTCGCGTCGTCCTTGTAGTTGACGCCATAGATCGCCACCCCGGTCTTCTCCGCGAGCGCAACGAGGTTGGGGTGCTCCGTCACGCAGGGGACGCACCAGGAGGCCCAGAAATTGACTACCGCGACTTCGCCCTTGGGAAAATCTGCCGAAGCGAAGCCTAGAGCGGGCTGGCCGCCGACCGTATGTCCTTCGAGCGGGGCAAAGGTGGTTTGAGGCACCGGCTTGCCGATCAGTGCCGACGGCAGCTTCTGCGGGTCGCCCGACGTCAGGGCGAGCGCGAACATCGTGGTCAGCGCGGCGAAGATGATCGCGGGGGCGGCAACCCAGCCAAGACCGCGCCGCCGCTGCCCATCCTGCTGACCTGGGCTGTCGATCTTCGGTTGCGTCATGTGCCCGTGCCCATGCCATCGGTTCCGGCGCGGGACCGCGAGCGCCGGCGCACGCCACGGCGTTCCAGGTCGGCAATCAGATTCGCCTGCTGGCGGCCGTCGAGCCAGAGCCACAGGGCCAGGCCCGCGAGCACCAGCGCCACGAGCGCGTAGGCCGCAAGTATGAACGTAGCGTGAGGTCCGAGGTCCATCGACACTCTCGAAGTTGCCCGACACGAAGCAAAGCCTGTGTCGGTACGGCTGACTGACTGACCATTGCTATTCTGCGGCAGCCGGTGCGGCCTGGCCCGATCGCACTGTGTCGACCTCGGCCATACGCAGCGTCTTCAGGCGGCGACGCAGGATCTCGTTGCGCATGCCCTTCATGTGCAGCGCGAAGAACAGCAGTGTGAACCCAGCTGCCGACACCAGCAGCGGATTGAGCTGGGAAGGGTGGATCTTGGGGCCGTCCGAGCGCAGCACGCTCGACGGCTGGTGCAGCGTGTTCCAGGCTGGAATCTCCAGGCCCAGGCTCGGGATCGACAGGCCCTCCACGGAGATCTTGATGAACGGGAGAATGACGACACCGACCAGCGCCAGCACGGCGGTCAGCTTGGAGGCCAGCACGTCTTCGTCGAGCGAGGAGCGCAAGGCCATCAGGCCGAGATAAAGGAAAAAGAGGATCAGCACCGAAGTCAGGCGGGCATCCCACACCCAGTAGGTGCCCCACATCGGCTTGCCCCACAGCGAGCCGGTGACCAGGGCCAGGAACGTGAAGGCCGCGCCGATGGGGGCTGCCGCCTTGGCCGAGACGTCGGCGAGGGGATGGCGGAAGACCAGCAGCCCGAAGCTCGACACTGCGATCAGCGCGTAGCCCATCATGCCGAGCCAAGCCGACGGCACGTGGATGTACATGATCTTGATCGTTTGGCCCTGCTGGTAGTCGGGCGGTGCGGTCCAGCCGGTGTAGAGCCCGTAGGCTATGGTCATCAGCGCAACGGTCACGAGCCATGGCAGGACCACGCCCGACAGCGCCATGAAGCGTGTCGGGTTGGCGAGACGTTGGGTGATCGACTGGCTCTGCATTGGGCCCTCATACCGTCCTGCCGCATCCTCGAATCGACGATTCATCCGTCGGCAGGACGATATTCGTTTTCTGTTTGCGCCTTCCGACAGCCTCGTTTGTCAGCCGGCCGGAAGGCGCGGTCCGCTGCTCATTGGGTCTGCCACATGAACACTCGATTGGAAGACTTAAGGGCTCGAGGCCAGGAACGCAATTCACCCGTGAAGTTCACTGATGAGCGGCTATTGCGGCGGAACAACGGGGCGGTGGGGCGGGCGCAAGCGTCTCGCGGTTGACGATGTCCGAGGCGGTGTAGGATGCGAGCCAACGGCGGTCGGAAGGGCTGGCGGGCCACGGTGTGTTGCCTCTTGCGGCCGATTTTATCGTAGCTACATTTTTTGCTGGGCTTGGGGAAGCGATGAGATTAACTTGGGACGCCGAGAAGAACAAAGCCAACAAGGCCAAGCACGGAATTGGTTTCGAAGCCGTCGAGCGGTTCGAGTGGGATCAAGCACTGTTCGAGTTTGACGACCGCGAGGACTACGGTGAACTTCGTGAAATTGCTATCGGCTTCATCGGCGTCGCGCTTTATGTCCTGGTCTTTGCAGAGGCCGACGATGAGACTGTGAGACTGATCAGCCTACGGCCAGCGAGCTCAAAGGAGGCAAGTCGCTTTGCCAGACAACGTTGACAAGTGGGCCGAAGCGCGACGCAAGGCTCTCGCGTATGCCAACTCCCTCACGCCCGAAGAGGACACGCGGATCGAGGCAGCGGCCGAGGGAGATCTGAACAACAGGCCCTACACCGACGAGGAATGGGCCCGCGCGAATTTCCTGCCGCACGAGCAGCACCAGGAGAGGATGAAGCGGTTGCGTGGTCAGCGCGGGCGACAGAAGGCACCGGCAAAGAAACTCGTATCGCTCAGGCTCGACCCCGACGTCTTGGAACACTTCCGCGAGACCGGACCCGGTTGGCAGGCGCGCATCAACACGGCTCTGCGCAAAGCGGCAGGCCTAGCCTGATGGGTCACCCTGACGGTTGCAGATTCACGTGAAACATTGCGCGTGTTTCACGTCCCGATTTCTTACGCCTTAAGGCTCACTGCATCTGAATCCTGAGCGCTGCCGCGGCCGCGATGGGGCCGAGCACGAGGGAGCCCAGCGAAATCGCCAGCAGGATCATGAACGACGGCCAGAACGCCGTCGGCACCATGAGCGCGGCCGAGATCGCGGCGATACCGTAGATGAGGGTCGGCACGTAGAGCGGCAGAACGAGCAGCGCAATCAACAGGCCACCACGACGAGTTCGCAGCGTCAGGGCCGCTCCGATCGAGCCCAGAAAGCTGATCGCGGGCGTACCCGCAAGCATGGTCGCCACCAGCACGCCATAGGCGGCGATATCCAGGTTCAACAGAATGCCCAGGAGCGGTGCCAGCAGGGCGAGCGGAATGCCGGTCGTCAGCCAATGTGCGAGCGCCTTGACCGCGCAGACGGCCTCCAGCGGCTGGCCCGACAGCGCCATGATCTCGAGCGAGCCGTCCTCGTGGTCGATCTCGAACATGCGCGACAGGGACAACAGCGCGGCCAACAGGAGCGCAATCCAAAGGATGCCCGGTGCGATGCGCGACAACAGATTGAGGTCCGGGCCGAGACCGAGGGGCAACATGGCAACGACGAGCAGATAAAATCCCAGGGCTGTGCCGACCGCGCCACCTTCACGCATCGCCAGCCGGAGATCGCGCGCCAAGAGCGTCCACAAGCTACTCACGCCACGGCCCCCTCCGCCGACAAGCGGAGCTCGCGCGCCGTGTCCAGCCCAAGGGGAATGTGGGTTGCGGCAAGTGCCAGGCCACCAGCCGCCAAATGCTCGGCGACAATTGCGGCCAGCAATGCGGTGGACCCGGCATCCAGCGAGACCGTCGGCTCGTCGAGCAGCCAGAGCGGGCGGGGTGCAACCATCAGGCGGGCCAGCCCAAGGCGGCGCTTCTGGCCGGCAGACAGGTAAGCGGCAGGGATATCCTCCAGATCGCTCAGGTTGAAGCGGTCGAGGGCCGTTTCCACGCGGTCGGCGTGGGCGGAGCGGTCGCCTTCGCCGAGGAAGGCGGACCAGAACGCCAAGTTTTCGGTGACGGAAAGCGTTGCCTTGATGCCGTTCGCATGGCCGATGTAGTGCGCGAGTTCGCCGACCTCTCGGTCCTCTAGACCACCCGACAGGCGGATCTCGCCATCCCGAGGCCGCAAAAAGCCGGCGATGGTGCGCAAGAGCGTCGTCTTGCCTGCCCCGTTGGGACCCGTCAGCAAAAGCGCTTCACCCGATGCGACCGCGAACCCCAGCCCTGCGAAGACGGCCCGGCCACCACGCTCGACGCACAGATTTTCAGCGAGCAACTGCACTATTTCTGGCCTACCGAGGGAGAAGCGCACACGGCGCGGGCAGTCGCACGGCCACACCGGAAGTTGAAGTGGTCGCCGGCTGGAGCCGCCTATATAAAGAGAGCGCATCTGTCGATGCCAGCGCAAAAAGCAGCACACTTCGCGATGCGGCGCACCTGCGCCTAGGGCACAGTTGCGTCAGCGCGAAGCTGCCTCATGAGGTGCCGGCGCACCGGCTTGCGTTGCTGCTTGAGATTTTGACAATGGAGACCCTCCCTTGAGCGCAACGACAACGCCCGTACCCTCCCTCGACAGTTTCGGCTGCCGAACGACGCTGACCGCCGCCGGCAAGACCTACACATACTATTCACTCCCGGACGCCGAGCGGAACGGTCTGTCCGGCATCTCCCGGCTGCCCTTCTCGATGAAGGTGCTGCTTGAAAATCTGTTGCGTCACGAGGACGGCCGGTCGGTGTCGAAGTCCGACATTCAGGCCGTCGCCCGGTGGCTCGATGACAAGGGCACGGCTGGTGCCGAGGTCGGTTTTCGGCCGGCGCGGGTGCTCATGCAGGACTTCACGGGCGTGCCCGCCGTCGTCGATCTCGCAGCGATGCGCGATGGCATGCTGGCGCTGGGCGGGGACCCGCAGAAGATCAACCCGCTGGTGCCCGTCGACCTGGTGATCGACCACTCGGTGATCGTCGATGCGTTCGGTTCGCCGCAGGCTCTCGCCCAGAACGTCGATCTCGAATACGCGCGCAACGGCGAACGCTACAACTTCCTGAAATGGGGGCAGGGCGCATTCGACAACTTCCGCGTCGTGCCACCCGGTACCGGCATCTGCCATCAGGTCAATCTGGAGTATCTCGCCCAGACCGTATGGACACGCGACCTGCCCGGCGGAGAGACACTCGCGTATCCCGACACGCTCGTCGGCACCGACAGCCATACGACCATGGTCAACGGTCTGGCCGTGCTCGGCTGGGGCGTGGGCGGCATCGAGGCTGAAGCCGCCATGCTCGGACAGCCGCAATCCATGCTGCTGCCCGAGGTGATCGGCTTCAAACTCACCGGCCGGTTGAAGGAAGGCATCACTGCGACGGACCTCGTGCTGACGGTCACGCAAATGCTGCGCAAAAAGGGCGTGGTGAACAAGTTCGTCGAGTTCTACGGGCCCGGCCTCGACAACATGACGCTGGCCGATCGCGCGACGATCGCCAACATGGCACCCGAGTATGGCGCGACGTGCGGGTTCTTCCCGGTGGACGCCGAGACCCTCAAATACCTCCGCATGTCCGGGCGGGCCGAGGACCGGATCGCGCTCGTCGAGACCTACGCCAAGGCACAGGGGCTGTGGCGCGAGGCCGGCTCGGCAGACCCGGTGTTCACCGATACGCTGGCGCTGGATCTGGCCGACGTGGTGCCCTCGATGGCCGGACCCAAGCGGCCGGAGGGACGGGTTGCGCTCTCCGACATCGCTCAGGGCTTTGCCAGCGCGCTGGCGGGCGAGTACCGCAAGCCCGGGGAACTGGGACGGCGCGTGCCGGTCGCGGGCGAGGCGTTCGACATTGGACATGGCGATGTCGTCATCGCGGCGATCACGAGCTGCACGAACACGTCCAACCCCAGCGTGCTGATCGCTGCCGGACTGCTGGCCCGGAATGCGGTTGCCAAGGGCCTCACCTCCAAGCCCTGGGTCAAGACATCGCTGGCACCTGGAAGCCAGGTCGTGGCCGCCTACCTCGAAAAGGCCGGCTTGCAGACCAGCCTCGATGCCATCGGGTTCAACCTCGTCGGCTTTGGCTGCACCACCTGCATCGGGAACTCCGGACCGCTGCGCGAGCCGATCTCGAAAGCGATCAACGAGAACGGCGTCGTCGCGGCGGCGGTGCTGTCGGGCAATCGCAACTTCGAAGGCCGCGTATCGCCGGACGTGCAGGCCAACTATCTCGCCTCGCCGCCGCTGGTCGTCGCTTACGCGCTGGCTGGAACCGTGACCAAAGACCTGACAACGGAGCCGATCGGGATCGGGAGCGATGGCCAACCAGTGATGCTCAAGGACATCTGGCCGACGACGCACGAGATCCAGGACTTCATCGCGAAGAACATCACGCGCGAGCTGTTCACCGCCAAATATTCCGACGTGTTCAAAGGTGATGCGCACTGGCGGGCGATCCAGACCAGCACGGGCGAAACCTACGGCTGGGACGGCACCTCGACTTATGTGCAGAACCCACCCTACTTCGCCGGGATCACGCGCGAGCCAAAACCCGTCACCGATATCGTTGGAGCCCGCATCCTGGGGCTCTTCGGCGACAAGATCACAACCGACCACATCTCGCCGGCCGGCTCCATCAAGGCGGCCTCCCCCGCCGGCCGCTACCTGATCGACAACGGCGTCCCCGTGGCCGACTTCAACCAGTACGGCACGCGGCGCGGCAACCACGAAGTCATGATGCGCGGCACGTTCGCCAACATCCGCATCAAGAACCACATGGTCAAGGATGCCTCCGGCAACGTGAAGGAGGGCGGTCTGACCATTCACCATCCCTCCGGCCAGGAGATGGCGATCTACGATGCAGCCATGCGCTACCAGGCCGAGGGCGTGCCGCTCGTGGTCTTCGCCGGTATCGAATACGGCAACGGCTCCTCGCGCGACTGGGCGGCCAAGGGGACGAACCTGCTCGGCGTGCGCGCCGTCATCGCCCAGAGCTTCGAGCGCATCCACCGCGCCAATCTCGTCGGCATGGGCATCGTACCGTTCGTCTTCGCCGATGGCCTGAGCTGGCCGGCTCTGGGGCTCACGGGTGCCGAAGCTGTCACCATCCGTGGTCTTGCCGGTGTGAAGCCGCGCCAGGAGGTCCGGGCGGAGGTGACGTTCCCAGATGGGCGAACCGGTGAAGTACCGCTTATTTGCCGGATAGATACGCTGGATGAGATCGAGTATGTGAAGAATGGTGGTATTCTTCACTATGTCTTGCGCAACCTCGCGACGGCGGCTTGAACCCACGCACCGTGCGAACAGACTGCTCAGGAATGCGGTGCCCGCCGATGCGTCGGCGGGCATTTTGTTCGAGCGTCACTCACTCGTGAGTTCCAGTTGAACGGTCGGTTGCCGATAGTCGCGCCAGTCGCAGTCTGAACATTGGAGCCGCCATGCCCTCCCGCATCGACCGGCCTATCCTTGGAGTCCTCATCGGACTGTGCGGAAGTGCAACCGCCATGGCCAGCACTGCCGCTGCCCAGGCGGGGCCTGGGCCCGACAAGGTCAGGGCTGTGATCGAGCTGTTCACCAGCCAGGGCTGCTCATCGTGCCCACCGGCCGACACGCTGCTGAAGACTTACGTCGACCGGCCGGGCGTCCTGGCTCTGACACTTCCCGTCGACTACTGGGATTATCTCGGCTGGAAGGATACATACGCCAGCGCCCGCAACTCGGAACGGCAGCGGGTCTATGCGCGCACACGCGGTGACGGAGCGGTCTACACGCCGCAGGCTGTCGTCAACGGTCGGCTGCACGCCGTCGGCTCCAGCGCCAAGGATATCGACAAGGCGTTGTCGCGACTGGGTGTTGCCAGCCCACTCAATGTGGCCCTCGACATTCGCAAGGAAGGGTCGTCGCTCGTCATCGAGGCGGGTGCGGGTGCGGTGGGTGCCGGTCGCGAGGGTGCCACGCTGTGGCTAGCACTCGTGCAGCCTGAGGGCGTGGTTCCCGTCAAGCGCGGCGAGAACAGCGGGCGGACGCTGACCTACACCAACATCGTGCGTGAGATGACAGCCGTTGGCATGTGGTCGGGCGAGGCGGTGACAATCAAGCTCGCCGCGAGCGATGTCATGATGCCAGATACGACAGCTTGCGCGGTCATCCTGCAACAAGGCAATGGCGGTCCGATCCTCGGCGCAGCCTGGTTGAAGGCGCCTTGACCGGCTTATTCACCGACGGTGCGGAATTTCACCGTCGTTCAATTCGGTTGCCTTCCAGACTCACAGGCGCGGACCGTCACAGGCCGCGTTCACGCAAAAATCGTTCAACGCCAGGATGAAGGTCGCCGCGAGACGGTGCCGCGCGCGCGGTGTTCTCGGGCGTCGTTTCGACGGCCTGCGGCAATTTTTCGGCGAGGCGCGGCTGTGCTGCTGCAAGGGCCGCTGCGGCGCGATAGGCCGACGCCTCGGGTAAATCCGACCGGCTTACGATGTAGGCCCATGCACCGACCGAACGGATGGGCTGGGATTGGCCCGGATATGATCCGGCCGGCAGGGTCATCGGCTTGAGAAAGGGCCGCTTGGCCACAACGGTTGCGATCTCCTCGTCGGCCAGACCAACCAGCCGCCCGCCTGATTCGGTGATCTTCACGAACCCGGGCCAGCCCGATCCGCCGCCCCAGAAGCCGTCCACCTCACCCGACAAGACAAGGGCAGGACCCTCGCCCGCCTTCTCCACATAGCGCGCCTGGAAATCCCGTTCGGGATCGAGGCCAAGACCCGTCGCGATTGCAATGCCGGTGGCGGTGAGGCCGGAGGCGCGCGTCCCCCACGCGACCCGTTTGCCGACCATATCGCGAAACGAGCGGGCGGGCGTATCGGAGCGCACGGCGAACAGGCCCGGGCTCGCATAGAGCGCGGCGATGATGGACAGGGACGCTTTCGGCCGGCCGACGCCATAAATGGCCTCATAGGCTGGGATGCCGGCCACCAGAGCGAGATCGACCTCGCCGCGCTCGAGGCGGCCGATGTTGTCGGTGCTGCCGTCCGTAGCCAGCGTTTTCAGCGCAAGGCCGGGATCGGCCGCGGACATGGCGGACGCGGCCTCCCGGCCAAACACCTCGAAACCGCCACCCGCCGTCGCCGTGGCCAACGTCAATGTCAGGGTTGGCTCCTGGCTCTCGGCGCGGTGGTGTGAGCCGAGCAGAAGCACGGTAACGACTGCGACCGTTGCGACCCAGTTGGAAATCATGTCCAGAACTGCCCTCGTTGCCGGCTCTTGTCGCTGCACTCAACGGCTGCGCTACGGTGCTGGTGACGCGGCCGGATCAGGCCAGGCCCCGCCGTCGCAGCAGCCCCTCGACCGTTGGCGGGCGGCCTCTGAACGCCAGCCATGCGGCCTCCGGGTCGCGACTGTTGCCGGCGGCGTAAATGAACGTCTTCAACCGGTCCGCCACCTCGGGATCGTAGATGTCGCCGGCCTCCTTGAACGCCTCGAACGCATCGGTATCCATCACTTCGGACCACAGGTAGCTGTAATACCCGGCCGCATAGCCTCCCATCACGTGGGAGAAATGCGGCAGGCGGTGGCGCATGACGATCTCTCGCGGCATGCCGAGCTTGGCAAGTTCGGCCGCCTCGAACGCCGCCGCATCGAGGCTTGCCGCCATTTCCGGTGTCGCGGCATGCAATTCCATGTCGAGGAGGGCGCTGGAGGTAAACTCAACCGTTGCAAAACCCTGGTTGAACTTGGCCGCCTTCTTGAGCCGGTCGATCAGCGTCTTCGGCATCGGCTTGCCGGTCCGGTGATGAAGCGCAAACCGTTGCAGGACGACAGGCTCACTGAGCCAATGCTCGAACAATTGGGACGGCAGTTCCACGAAATCCCGCGCGACGGCGGTCCCTGAAATCGAGGGATACGTGGTCTGCGAGAGCATGCCGTGCAGGGCGTGTCCGAATTCGTGGAACAGAGTTCGCGCATCATCGAACGAGAGCAGGGCAGGCGTGCCGTCGCTGCCTTTGGCAAAGCTCATGACGTTGACGATGATCGGGCGGACACCGCCACGGCTCAGCTTGTGCGCGGTGCGGAAGCTCGACATCCAGGCCCCCGAGCG
This sequence comes from Hyphomicrobiaceae bacterium, assembly GCA_033765285.1. Classification (GTDB taxonomy): domain Bacteria; phylum Pseudomonadota; class Alphaproteobacteria; order Rhizobiales; family Hyphomicrobiaceae; genus Filomicrobium. The sequence goes on from JANRIE010000074.1 coordinate 29,758, forward strand.
CTTGCTACTGCGGGCGAAGTAGTCGCCCATGAAGATCGCCAGATGGTCTCCGGCTGCGTCCTTGACCTCGAAGACACGCACGTCTGGATGATAGCGCGGCGCGGATTCGAGCTCTGTGAACGTGAGGCCGAACAGCCGGTTGGCTGTATCGAAGGCTGCCTGGATCATGTTGTCGAGGCTGAGGTAGGGTCGCAACTCGGCTTCGTCGATATCAAAGCGAGCCTTGCGCTCCTTCTCCGCGAGAAAGCGCCAGTCCCAGGCCTCCAGGGTATGATTGAGGCCTTCGGACTTGGCTCGCGCGACCAGGGCCTCGCGCTCCTGAGAGGCTCGCGCCACGGCCGGCTGCCAGACCTTTCCGAGCAGATCGCGCACCGCGGCCGGCGTCTTGGCCATGGTATCGGTCAAGGAATAGTCGGCGAAGCTGGCAAATCCCATCAGCCGGGCCAGCTCGGCGCGTAACGCCGCCACCTCGGCGATGATGGCATGGTTGTCGGTCGGGCCACCCGTTGCGCCGCGATTGATCCAGACGCGCCACGCTGTTTCGCGCAGGTCGCGCCGGGTGGAGAACGTGAGAAATCCCTCTATGGACGAGCGCGCCAGGGTGATGGCATAGGCGTCTTCGCCGTCGAGGCCCATTCCGCGGGCAGCTTGCCGGGCGGCGGCGCGAAGCGTTGGCGGCAGTCCCGCCAGATCGGCTTCCCCGCGCAGTTCGAGCGACCAGCCCTGCTCGTCAGCCAGGATGTTCTGAGAAAAAGCCGTCGTGAGGGTGGCTAAGCGCTCGTTGATCGCGGCGACCCGCTTCTTGGATTTCTGGTTCAGCGCCGCACCGGCCCGGACGAACCACGTGTGGTGGCGCTCCAGGACGCGGGCCTGCTCGCTGGTCAAGGTAAGCGCGTCGCGGCGGGCGAACAGATCGGCGATACGCGCAAACAGAGCGCTATCCAGGAAGATCGCGTTGTAGTGGGCGGCCAGCCGAGGCGCGGCATCACGCTCGATCGCCTGGAGATCAGCGCTGGTCGCCGCACTGGTCAGGTTGAAGAATACGTTGGTGACCCGTTCGACGGGCAGCCAGCTTTTCTCGATCGCCAGGATGGTATTGGCAAAGCTGGGGCGGGCCGTCGATCCCGCAATATCGTTGATCGCGACGCGATGCTGGCTCAGGACAGAGGTGATTGCCGCCTGAAAATGGGCCGGCTCGATCTGCGTGAAAGGGGGTATCGCATGAGGCGTGCGCCAGACCGACAGGAGCGGGTTCAGGCTGGGCGTGACGGCGCGGCGTGGGGCGGCGGCTTTGGGCATCGTGACTTCCGATCGGCGGCAAGGACGAGGCCGTCTCGGGCCCCGACCTAGCTTCTACACGAGTACGCCGGCGAACGGGAGTTCGGCAGTTCAAACGCTGGACGAGACTCATATCGTTGCTCGTGTCCCTCGTGGTTCTGACATTTGCTCCGAGCCAAATCGCCCGGGCAAGCAGATGTCAGAACCGGAACTCTCGTGTTTTTCAGACCGAGACGTCCGCCTCTCCACCTCGTTGAAAAGTATGCAGCGGACTTCTCGGTCATCACACGAGCGCCCAACGCAACGAAGGGCCGGCAGGGGGACCGGCCCTTCGTCGAGGGACACTATAGGGAGAGTTCAGCAGAGAGGGTCCAGCTCAACAGTCTCGAGCGTTGCATCGGCAGGGCTGGGGGGCTTCCGATGCCGTGTCTCGGGTGCCGAGCTGGGCTTGAAGATCACTATGGTTTGGCATTGCGGCGGTCAGTGGACCAAATCGCGCCGCTGCGATGGTCTGGTCGAGGTCTTTCCGTGAACCCCGGTAAAGCCGCCAAAGCTCTGACCAGCAGAGCCGGAACGCAAGAACGCGCGCCGGGGGAAGCGCGCGTTCTCGTCGTCAGGGACATTCCAGAAAGACAACTCGGCGAAAGTGGCCCGGTCCACGGAGAGACGCTTCGGATGGGACTTGGGGGGCTCATCGCTCCGAAGCGATTTGCGGATGGACCGGGCCGTTTCGCAACGATCTCCACTATACCCCGCAATGCGGCGCGGCCGGGGACGCATTGTGGCCGACTCGTGATTTTTGTTTCCGAATGTTTCCTCCGCTCGGCCGGCAAAGCGCGTCCCTCTGGACGGTTCCGGCGGCTTCACTCGGCTGTTTCTCCTTGAATTCAGTCCGCAGCCCAGCAATCATGACCGGACAGTGACAAGGAGGCGCGCGCTTTGAGCGATCCCGAGCCGATACTCACATTCCGCCCGCGCGCTGCCGGGCAGGCGGGACCATCTGGGCGGGTGCTGCCCGGTCACAGCAGCCAGACTGGCACAGACGTGACGCGACACGGCCAGGCTGTCCGTTTCACACGGCAGGAACTCTCGGAAATTCTCTCAGTCTACGGGCGCAGGGTCGCACTTGGTGAATGGCGCGACTATGCGATCGACTTCGGGCGCGAGAAGGCCGTGTTCTCGGTCTTCCGCAAGGCCAGCGAATGCCCGCTGGTTCGCATCGAAAAAACCCCGAAACTCGCCGGCAAGCAGGGAGCCTATAGCGTGATCGCGGCGACCGGCCTGATCCTGAAGCGAGGCTCGGAGTTGTCACGTGTGCTGGCCGTCCTCGACAAGCGCGTCGACGTGGTTCGCTGAGATTGCCGACCGGCGCGAGCGGCGTCCAGCACACGGCCTCACGGCGGTGGGGTCGTCGCGCCGTCTCCCAGGGCACGCTGGTAGTAGTGCGCCGTCAGCCATTCTCCATGCTTCCAACCAACATTTGGCAATGTGCCGACGAGGCGAAATCCCAGCGCCTCGTGAAATGCAATCGAGCCCTCGCCGCCTGGCTGGCTGATGCCGGCGATCATCTGGCGGAAACCGCGTGCCGTGCATTCGTCGATGAGGCAGGACAGTAAAGCGCGTCCTATGCCCTGGCGCTGGGCTGCCGGTGCCACGTAGATGGAATCTTCGACGGTGTAGCGCCAGCCAGACTGGGCATGGAAGCTCGATCCATATGCGTATCCGAGAACCGTGCCCGTGCTCGAGCAATGGGCCACGAGATAGGGGTAGCCAGCGGCGGTCAACTGACCGATGCGCGTGGCGATGGCGGCTGCGTCGGGGGGCAGGTGCTCCCAGTTGGCGAGCCCTGACGTCACATAGTGTGCGAAAATCTCGGCGATGCGTGCGCTGTCGGCCTGCTCAGCCGCTCTGATCGTGCATTCTGGATTGCTCATGGACCCGAGCCTGTCGATAGAAAAAGGCCCCGCAGTCTCGCTGCGGGGCCTTCCGTGTCGTTCAAGGCGTCGCTTGCGTCAAATTCTTACTCGCGGTCGCCCATGAGCTGCAGCAGCGACGTGAACAGGTTCACGAAGTCGAGGTAGAGGCTCAGCGCGCCGAGGATCGCCGACTTTGCAGCCGCCGTGGCGTCATGGCGCAGCACCAGATACTCGTCCTTGATGCGCTGCGTGTCATAGGCCGTCAGACCAGCGAACACGAGCACGCCAATCGCCGAGATCGCGAACTGAAGAGCCGACGACTGCAAGAAAATGTTGACCAGGGCGGCGAGGATGATGCCGACCAGACCCATGATCAGGAACGAGCCCATGCCGGTCAGGTCACGCTGGGTCGTGTATCCCCACACCGACAGCGCCGCGAACGAGGCCGCCGTGATGAAGAACACCTGCGCGATGGACTGACCCGTGAACACCAGGAAGATCGACGACAGAGACAGGCCCATGATCGCGGCGAACGACCAGAAGGCGACCTGGGCCGCACCGACCGACATCTTGTGAGCGCGGAAGCCGATGAAGAAAATGAACGCCAGCGGGGCGAGCATGATCACCCACTTGAGCGGCGAGCCGTACAGGAGCTGCGCCACCGCCGGATCGGATTTTGCAAACATCGCCGTGGCGTACGCAACGATGCCGGTCAGCGCGACGCCGACAGACATGTAATTGTAAACGCCGAGCATGTGAGCGCGCAGGCCCTCATCGACCGCAGCCCCCGTGCGGGTCGCGGCCGCCGTCGCGTAATTGTTCTCGAACTGTGCCATCATCAGATCCTTCTGACCGCCTGTGGTTGTCACCGGCCTTCCGGCCGGAACTATGTCGTGGCGCTGCAACCGATTCAAGCGCCGCCCGACAGATTGCTTGTGTGAGGTGGGGGGGCAGCCGAGCGGCGACAAGGGGTTTCCTGCCCAAAAGCCGCCAAACTCTGCAATTTTCCCACATGCGCGTTCGCCGAGGAACCAGAGCCCCTATTCTGACCGCAGAACGGGCACCGGACGCGCACGCAGGATCTGCCACGTGCCGAGCGCTCCAAACGCCAGCACCAGCCCGGCCGACAGCGCCAGCGTCTGCACCACCGCGCCGACTGAAAAGGTAAACGGCACGTCGATGACCTGTGACAGAGCAAGCCACGCGGCCAGCGATCCAAGTGCGACGGCAAAGCCAGCCGTGGCCAAAGCCAGGATCGCATATTCCAGCGCATGCGCCAGGAGTATCCGACCGCGAGTGGCCCCCAACGTCCGTAGAATGACCGCCTCCTTGACGCGCCGCCGCTGCGCCGTAGCCAGGGCGCCGGCCAGGACGAGGGCGCCCGCAATCAACGTGACGCCCCCAGCAACGCGGATCGCCGTCATGACCTTGGCAAAGACCGTCGCGAACGCGTCGATCGCGTCGCGGACCCGGATCGCCGTCGCCGTCGGGAAGGCCCGCGACATGGCACGGGCGAGGGCTGCTTCCTGCGAAAGGGTCGTGCCCGCCGGCAGCTTGATCGTGGCCAAGAGATTGTGGGGCGCGCCTGCCAGCGTGTTGGGAGAAAACACCATGACAAAGTTGATGGCGAGACTGTCCCAATCGAGTTCGCGCAGGCTCGCGATCTTGGCCTCCACATTGCGGCCCAAGATGTTCACCGTCACCTTGTCGCCGAGCTTCAGGTCGAGCATGCGGGCAAGATCGGCTTCGAAGGACACCAGCGGCGGGCCGTCGTAACCCTCCGCCCACCACGTCCCAGAGACCAGCTTCGATCCCTCCGGCAGGTCCTTCGCGTAAGTGATGCCGCGGTCGCCGTTCAGTACCCATTCGGCCTCCGGCGGGGCCTTGATGGTCTCGACCGCGCGCTCTCCCAGCCTGACGAGGCGGCCGCGCAGCATCGGGGCCTCCTTGACGAGAGCGTCAGGAGCCGCCTTGGCGATTACGTCGCGCAGGCCCCCGATCTCGGATTTCTTGACGTCGAGCACATAATAGTCGGGTGCATCCTCGGGAAGCTTGCCCTGCAATTCAGCGACGAGGGAGACATCGGTCAAGGCGACGGCAACCAGCAGAGACAAACCAAGACCCAGCGACAACACGACCGAGCGGGCAAGTCCGCCAGGGGCCGCGATCGAGCGGATCGCGATCGCCAATTCGGGCCGGCGGGGCCGCGGCAGCCGGCGGGCAACCCATGTCACCGCCATTCCGAGCGCGATGAAGACCAGAAAGACCACGACGACTGCGAGGCAAAACCAGAGAGCGATGAGGCGTGCGTCGGCTGAAAGCACGGCGATCAATGCCAGGGTCAGGGCCAGACCCAACGTCGCCGCAATCGCCCAGCGCGGCGGCCAGCCAGACACCTCGCCGACCTCGTCGCGGAACAGGACCGCGGGCGAAATCCGCTCAGCGCGCGACAGTGGCCAGAGTGAAAACAACAGGGCCACCAAAAGCCCATAGCCCGTCGCCGTCAGCAGCGCGCCGGCCGACACACCCGACTCGACGGCAATAGGAAGGGCATCTCCGAAGGCGGAAACCAGCAGAACCGGCACGAGGCTGCCGCCGACAAGACCAATGCCGACGCCCAGCGCGGCCATGGCCATGATCTGGGTCAGAAACGTCAGCACGACTTGCCGGCTCGATGCGCCGAGCGCACGCATCGCCGCGATCGTGCGGCGGCGGCGATCGACGAAATGACCCACCGCGTTGGCCACGCCTACCCCGCCGACGATCAGCGCCGTCAGACCGATCAGGGTCAGGAACTGGCGCAGACGCTCGAGGGTCTTGCGCACCTGCGGGGACGGATCGCTGCGATCGGCAATGGTAAAGCCCGATTCCGGGAGGGCCGTCTTCAGCCGATCGCGCGCAGATTGCAGGGCCGCGTCGTCGGCGGATGCCGGTTCGGGCAATGCAAGGGCATACCGCCAGCGAACCAACGCGCCGGGTGCCACCAGTGCGGTTTTTTCCAGGCTTTCGAGGGACACGAAGACACGCGGCCCATAGGTCAACCGGTCGCCGATGCCGTCCGGCTCCTTTTCCACCACGGCGCGGATCGTGAACGTCGCCTGTCCGATCTCGATGTCGTCGCCAACCTTCAATCCCAGCCGTTCCAGCAGGATCGGCTCGACGGCTGCCCCGGCTCCGGCGATTGCCGGGGCGAGCCGGGCCTGTTCTGCAAGCGTCACCTGGCCAACCAGCGGATAGGACTGATCGACACTCTTCAACTCGATCAGCATTTGGTCTGCGCCACCCTTGGTGCGCGCCATCGCACGCATCGTGGCCGTTTCGCTGAGGGTGGCAATCCGGCCCAGGGCCTCCCGTTCAGCCGTCGTGGCGCGGGCGTGCATCCGGGCGAGCGCAATATCGCCGCCGATGATGTAACGGCCCTGGCGCTCCAATCCCGTCGCCAGCGATCGCGCCAGCATCCCAACCGTGGCGATCACCATCACGCCGAGGGCAAGGCAGAGGAGAAACACAACGAAGCCAGACAGTCCCGAGCGCAATTGGCGCACGGCCAGGCGGACGGGCAAGGCCAAGGTTGGTGCGGTCCGCCGTTGTGTGGTGGGAAGCGTCTCGGCCGTACTCATCACGCCACCGCCAGATCGTCGGCAACCACAAGGCCACTCGACATGCGGATCGTCCGCGCGCAGCGGCTGGCCAGCGCCTCGTCGTGGGTGACAAGAACCAGAGTTGCGCCAGAGCGGCGGTGCAGGCCGAACAGAAGGTCGATCACCTGGGCTCCCGTCGCCGTATCCAAGTTGCCCGTCGGCTCGTCGGCCAGCAGAAGGCGAGGACGCGGCGCAAGCGCCCTGGCCAGCGCCACGCGCTGCTGTTCGCCACCCGACAACTGGGCTGGAAAATGATCGACCCGATGGGCAAGGCCGACGTCGGTCAAGAGACTGCGGGCGCGGTCGAACGCCTGCGTGTCGCCCTGGAACTCCAGCGGCAGGGCGACATTTTCCTCCGCCGTCATCGTCGGCACCAGATGGAACGACTGGAACACGATTCCGATCCGCTCGCCACGCAGGCGTGCCAAGGCGTCTTCATTCAAGCTGCGGAGATCCTGGCCAGTCACCCGCACCGTACCAGACGTCGCGCGTTCGAGGCCGGCCAGCACCATCAGCAGCGACGTCTTGCCCGACCCTGACGGGCCCAGGATGGCAACCGATTGTCCTTCGCCTATTTGCAGCGTGATGCCGCGCAGGATGTCCACGGAGCCTGCCCGGCTCTTGAGCGAGAGCCGGACGTCTTCGAGAGCCACGATCGGGGTGGTCACGCTGGTGTCGTCTCCTGGCCATTTCGGGCGCGCAGTGTTGTGATACGCACGTCGCGCAAATCAGATGTGATAGGACTATGGCAGATGAGATACCGATCGCGGTTCGGCAAGACCCACGCATGGATTGGGCTGGGGCTGGCACTCGTTGCGATCGTTTGCGGCTTTCACATGTCACAGTCTTTCGCGACAGAGGGTCGGACGGTGCGCATCGTTGCCTTGGGCGATAGCCTGACCGCTGGATATGGCCTTGCCCCATCCGCAGCATTTCCGGTGCAGCTTGCCACGGCGTTGAAGTCACGCGGGCACAACGTCGAGATCATCAACGCCGGTGTTTCGGGAGACACGACGGCCGGCGGGCTGGAAAGGCTCGACTGGGCGGTCGGCGCGGACGCCGACGCGGTCATCCTCGAACTGGGTGCCAACGACGCACTGCGGGGCATCCCGCCCGACCGCGTGCGCCAGAACCTCGCCATGATCCTGGACCGGCTCCAGGCGCGCCGGCTGCCTGTCCTGGTGGCAGGCATGCGAGCCATCGGCAATTGGGGCGATACCTACACCAAGGCGTTCGACCCCATCTTCCCCGACCTCGCGCGCCAGCACGGATTTCTGCTTTATCCCTTCTTCCTGGAGGGCGTGGCGACCGAACCCCGCCTCAACCTGGACGATGGATTGCATCCCAACGCGGACGGCATCGCCAAGATTGTCGAAGGCATCCTTCCCAAGGTCGAGGAACTGATCGCCATCGTGCGGGCGCGGGACCTGGAAAAGACCTGACCGCCGCGCCAGTCTGCCGGCTGATATCGACGTGTCGTGCGGCCGGCCGGCTCGCGAGGAGGATAGTGCCATGCCACGACTGTTCACCGGTCTCGAGATCCCCGAGGACATCCGAGATCAGCTCTCCGACCTCAGCATGCCGCTGCCGGGCGCGTGGTGGATCGATTCCGACGAATTGCATGTCACACTGCGATTTGCTGGCGACGTCGATAATCCAACCGCCGATGATTTCGTCCGGGCCCTCGACGCGATCAACGAGGAGGCGTTCGTCGCCCGACTGGCCGGATTAGGCACGTTCGGCGCGAAGGACCCACGCTCGATCTGGGTCGGTGTGGAGGCCGGGCCGGCGCTCGCCCGACTGGCCAAGGCCAACGAACGGGCCGCGCGGGCGGCCGGTCTACCGCCCGAGACGCGGGCATTCAAAGCGCATGTGACCATCGCGCGGCTGAGAAACTCGCCGCCGCAGGCCATCGCACGGATGCTTGCGCGGCGTTCGGGGTACAGATCCGAACCGTTCCTCGTGACCAATTTCGCGCTGTTCTCCTCCAAGCCCGTGACGGGCGGCGGACCCTACATCGTGGAGGAGACTTTTCCGCTTACGGGGGGCGGCGCACCAGCCGGCAACCAAGCCTCGCTGGGATAAGCGGCCCGCACAGGTTTCGGCTCACCGCGCCGGATCACCCGGCCACCGATACTTCGGTGCCCCGCCGCTATTGAACAGGCCGAATGGAGGGGGGCCAACGGTTTTGGCCTTTTGAACGTGTGCGGTGCGCCGACCTGGGCGGGCCATTCCGCCGGCGGTTCGCCGGGGGCTGTACCGCGTCGAAATCGCAACGGGGGGAGGACCGGCAGCTTCGACCGGCATCATGGAGGGCCGGGTGGCCAGCGTTATGATTTCTCCTGCATTTTCAATGGGCTCTTGCCCGCCTTGTAAAGGTCCGGCCGCAGGCATCTCCGCGATCGCAGGCACGGCGTCGGGGCGGGTTTTTGCACTCTCGGCAGCAGCGGCGGCCGACGCTAGGCGGCGCTCCTCGAGGCGAGTCAGCTCTTCGGCGTAGGCATACCGCAAGTGCCGGGCCCGCTCGGCGGCCGACCAGGGCATCGGGCGACAGGCACACCCGTCGACGAGCGTCTTGCGATAGAGAAAGGCATTCTTCATGTCCGAATACGGTTGGCCATCGAGATCGACGAGATCATCGGCCGAACTGGAATGCCGGGATCCATAGTAAAGTTTGGCCTCGCTGCCGCAGGCTTGCGCGCACGCATCAGCGTCGCGTCGAAACGTGATTCGGCTTGTGGCCCCACGCAGGGGAAAATAATAGCCATCGCACGTCCGCACGCAAACGGTGCGATAGCTGCCGGCGTCATGGTTGGGTGTCCTGTCCCACTCGGCCTCACGCGGGTCGGCGCGACCGAGCTCAGACGTCCAGGTCTGCGTCTCGTGTGGCGCGGACGAACCGCCACCGACGCGGGCGGGTGCGTTGCGGGCCTGCTGGCCACCGAACAGGCCGAACAGACCCTCGAACACCGATTGCGCCCGGGCGGACTCGCATGGAGCCGCCGCGAAAAGCAGCGCCAGCAGCCAAAGGCTGCGCGGATCGAAAGAACTCATACTGTACGCGACCCCGAACAATGCGGCCGGCTGGAGCGACTGTCATGCGCAGCGCCACTCCTCCAACTCCGAACCCGAACGAGATCGGATCATTGCGCAAACTTGGCGAAGATTCCCTGAACGCGCGGGTCACGCCTGGGGAGTGTTTTTGTGGGGCACTGATACCTGGTTGCTGTTCCAGTGCAGGCGGGACCCAGCGTCCGAGCGATGAGAAAAACAGCCAACTTTTTGATTATCTTTTCTTTTTCAGAACTGCTGCGTCGCTCGTGTTCCGGTTCTGACATTTGCTTGCCCGTGCGGCTTGGCTCCCAGCAAATGTCAGAACCATGAGGAACACTCGCAACCATATGATTCTAGTGCAGCTTATGCATCTGAGGTTTGGTTCGAGGCGGAGTTGCGAGCGGGTACCAAACGCTAGATGCGCTGCACTAGTAGCCACCCATGATATTGCGGCGCAGGATGTCGTTGGTCGTGATCCGGGCCTCAGCGATGGGCCATGGCGATGCACTGATCGGACGCACCTCGGCATAACGGCTCGGACGCTTGCGGCGGCGCTTATTGGTCCCGACCAACTTTTGCTGTTCGACTATGGTCTCGCCGCTGTGTGAAGCGATGGGGTTGGTGTGTTCGCTTTTTTCGGCGGGAGCCTCAGGTGGGTCAATGACCGCCTGCCGTCTGGAGCTGCGGACCGGCAGCGGTATGGACCCTGTGTCAACGGGGGCACCCGTCGCCTCGTGCGCCGCCTGATCGGTTTCGAAGTGACCAGCCGACAAAATAGGGGCGATAGTCCGCGGCGCGTTGCTGGCCAGTTGCTCGATCGCGGCTGCCCTGCCACCTCGTGCGCGGTCCACCACTGCGGCTGCCGCATAGGCATCATGACGGGCGTTGGCCTCCGCTGTCCATGGCTGCGGGCGACACGTGCAGCGGCGCTGATAGCTGCTGCGATAGAGGAATGCCGTAGGGAGGGACGTGTAGGCCCGGCCGTCCAAATCCTCCATGTCCTCGGGTACGCCGCCAGGATTGGGATAGACGAACAGGCGCACCGGTGCCGCACAGCTCGCCGAGCAGCGCTCGGCATCGGCGGCGAAGTTATCGGGCGTCGTGGCATGGCTGAGGGGATAGAAATAGCCGTCGCACAGCCGCACGCATACCGTCCGGAACGCCACTGAACTGCGCGACTGGGGCTCGGCTCGGTCGGTTGGGACGGATGGGTCATCGCCGTCAGCCGGCAGATACGGCTCGCCGCCCCACAGCGTGCTGAACGCTTGAAAGCCGGTTTCCGGGGCCCGGACGTGGGACGTACGCATCGACGGGTCGACGATCGCCTGACGCGCCGCCGCGTCGGGACGCTTCTCCGAGCGACGATCGCGCCAGTACTGCATCGAGGTGCGATTTGGCCTGGCCGCCTCGTCCGATAAAACCAATAGCTGGTGCATCGTCTCGGCAGCCACCGGTCGTGCGCGACGCACATCGGCAGTGTCGGGCTGTGCGGCAGTGCCGCCCGTCGCAGGCCGGACAATCGCGACGGTCACGGCCAACGCCAGCCAGGCCAACGACAGGACCAGAGCGAGAGCGACCACGCGGACAGGTGTGGTCACGCGCGGTTCAACGCGCGGTCCGCAATCGGCCCGACCTGTGACATGTCTGATCATCGTACGCCTGGTAACGCTGCGGTCCGTGGCTCCGCCTGGTCCGCGTGCACTGGGCACACGGCTCGACCAGCCGGAGATCAAATAACCGCTGCCAGCTCTAATCCGTTCCGCCCAATCGCAAAATACATGCCTTTCGCGAAAGTAATTTATCGTTCAGACCGGCAACAATCATGCCGCATGGTGAACGATCACAGCGCTCAGGCGTCGGGAACGAGCACGACCTTTCCCGACACCCGTCGGCCTTCGAGATCGGCCAGAGCAGCCGCCGCCTCCGAGAATGGCCGGATGGCGTCGATGCGCGGGGACAAGCGGCCCTCGGCAACCCATGCGAGCAACTGTGTCACGTTGGCGCGGTGACCCGCCGGATCCCGGCGGACGGCTTCGCTCCAGAACACTCCAATCGCCGCCGCACCCCTCAGCAGCAACAGATTGAGAGGAAGCCTGGGTATCTCACCTGCGGCGAAGCCGACGACGAGATACCGCCCGGCCCATGCTGTCGCACGGACGGCGGGCTCGCAGTGTGGACCACCGACACAATCGTAGACGACATCGACGCCGGCCCCTCCCGTCAGATCCCGCAGCGTCTGCTTCAAGTCCTCATTTGCATAGTCGATGGTCGCATCGGCCCCATGCTGCAGGCAGATCGCAAGCTTCTCCGGCGAGGACGCAACAGCTATGACACGCGCCCCCATGAGTTTGGCGATCTCGATGGCGGCCAGACCGGCACCACCCGACGCACCGAGCACTGCGACGGTTTCGCCAGGGGCGAGGCCAGCACGGTCGCGCAAACCATGCAGTGCCGTGCCGTAGGTAATCGAAATTCCAGCCGCAACCGCGTCGGCTACCCCGTCTGGCACTTCAACCGCCCGCGCCGCATCGACGCTGACTGCTTCGCGCGCGCCGCCCCAACCGACATAGGCCGCGACACGCTGCCCAGGTTCGAGGCCAGTGACGCCCAGGCCCACCGCCGTGACGATGCCAGACACCTCGCCTGCGGGGGAAAACGGCAGTTCTGGCTTGAACTGGTATTGGCCGCGCGTGATCAACGTGTCGAAAAAGTTCAACGCTGCCGCGTGGACGGCGATGACGACCTCCCCCGGGGCGGCTGCGGGGCCCGGGATGTCCTCGACCACGAGGCTCGGTGGCCCATCGAGCCGCTTGCAAAGCACCGCCTTCATGTTTCACCACTCCTCTCGCGTGGACTGCGCGTGGCATGACGCTCCCACATACGGGCTCGCGCAGTCTGAGCCAAGTTACCCCTATCAGACGTCCGTCTCGGAGACCTGCCTCACCCCATGACCGATCCCGTCAGCGCAAACTGGCCGCCGCTTCCCCGTGGCTACTTCGCCATTGGTGCGGAGCGGATGTCGAAGTCGCTCAATCTTGGAAATCTCATGCGCTCGGCGCACGGCTTCGGGGCGAGCTTCACGTTCACGGTCGGCGCGACCTATGGCGCACTGGAGGCGTTCGCCGATACGTCCAAGAGCCGTGGACATCTGCCACACTACAACTGGCAAACGCTGGAAGATCTCGTGCTGCCGCAGGGCTGCCGGCTGGTCGGAGTCGAACTGACCGCCGAGGCAATCGACCTGCCGAGCTTCCGGCACCCCTTGCAAGCCGCTTACGTCCTGGGTCCGGAGAAGGGGTCGCTGTCGGACGCCCTGACCGCCCGCTGCGATTACGTCGTCAAGATCCCGACGCGGTTTTGTGTCAACGTCGCCATGGCGGGAGCGATCGTCATGTATGACAGGGTGCGCTCGCTGGCTCGGTTCGCCGACAGGCCCACGCGCGAAGGTGGCCCGGTCGACACGAAAATGCCTCGGCGACGCATGCCGTAGGAGCGTGCGTCGCACGGTTGGTCCCCATCGACGGCCGGGCTACGAACCCAAGCCTCCAACCGGGACCACGAGCGTGGCAAAATTGCACGAACGTGCCAGGAAACCTCCCGAAGGGTGACATCGGACGGCGGATGTTTCTATATGTTTTCCGCGGACCAAACTGCAATTCCTAGAATGGTGGCCAGACCTATGCTTTCCTCTCGTTCGGGACTGATCAGCGCCTCGTCGATCTTGGTGCTCTCGACCACCCTGCTCGCCACAGCCGCGAGTGCAGCCAACCTCGTCAAAACCTACCGCGACTGGAGCGTGTTTGCGCATGACGAGGCACAGAAAAAGATCTGCTTTGCCGCCTCCCAGCCAACGGCAAGCGAACCGGCGAGCGCCAATCGCGACTCGGTATTCTTCTACGTTTCGGCATGGCCCAAGGACGGCGTGAAGAACGAGGTCAGCGTCCGGCTGGGCTACCCTGTCAAGAAGGGGAGCGCCGTGACGGTCAGTGTCGGGAACAATAGCTTTGAATTGTTCGCCAAGGACGACAAGGCGTTCGTCGCCGACGCGACGCAGGAACTCAAGCTGCTGGAGGCGATGAAGGCCGGGTCCGTGATGAAAATCGAGGCGACGAGCGAACGGGGGATGACCACGTCAGACAGCTATTCGCTGATCGGAATCTCGGGAGCGCTGGCGGGTCTTGCGCAGCAGTGCCCCTGACACCTGCGCTGTGATTGAGGCCAGATGATCGAGGTGAGGCAGCGGGCCTATGCGCGGCGGGCGCGAAGCTGAATATACATTGCCCCGTCGCCGCCGTGGTGGATCGCCGCCGAAGTATAGCTGACGACGATCGTCCGCAATTCCGGCTCGCCGAGCCACCGCGGCACGCTGCGGCGCAGAACGCCGCGCTCCGGCACCATCCATTCGGGCGTGTCCGGGTCGCTTCGCAGCATGCCCGCGCGCACCGGTCCGCCCTTGCCAGTGATCACCAGTACCCAGCGCTTTCCCTCATCATGCGCACGCCACAGGAAACTGCGCAGCGCCGCATGCGCCTCGTTCTGGCGGAAGCCATGCAGGTCGAGCCGCCCCTCGATTTCCTTGCGGCCCGAGCGCAAGCGTCGGGCTGACTTCTGATCGAACGCCGAAAGCGGAGGGGCTCGTGTGCTGCTTTCGTTCGAGCCGGGCACCTTGGGCGTGGGAGGTGTGCCGGGGGCACATGCTGCTGCCGATCGCGTCGACGATGTCGTGTCGCGGGCTGTCGCTATCCGCAAGTCGTGACGAAGCTGTGGTCGCGGCGGGCTCAGCAGCGACTCGTCATCGTGGCCACGGACGATGCGGGACTTGGCCCCCCGCAATGGCTCGAGGGAGCGGGCGGTGTGCTGCCACACCGCGACGTCGTCATCGCTCAAGACTGGCCGCGACCTGCGCCGTGTCTTTGGCTTGCCGGTATCGCCGTCGTCGGTCGTCATCGCTCTGCATCCGTTTCACCGCGTGGCAATAGAACCGTGAAGCGAGCCGGGTGTTTCGTCAAACCGGCACGGTGGCCGGCGGCCGCGCCAGAGCCGAAATAGACATCGCCGCGCTGCGGACCGCGGATCGCCGATCCGACATCGTGCGCAACCATCAATCGCGCGAACGGTTGGCCGGTGGCATGCGCGTGGCTGAGCGTGGGGCTGCTCACCCAAATCGGCGTGCCCAGAGCATGAAATGCGGTATCGACGGCGAGGCTGCGCCCGGCCGACAGCGGGACGCCCTGGACACCGAGCGCGGATGTGGTCTCTTCCGGTCCGACGATCCGGAAGAACACATACGACTTGTTTTGCCGCATCACGTCACGCGCGCGTTCCGGAGTGGACTTCAGCCAACTGACGAGAGCCTGGAGCGTCGTGGTCTCGGGCGTGAACTGGCCCTGGTCGATCAGATAGCGACCGATCGACGTGTAGGGGTGGCCATTCTTGCCATCGTATGTGACGCGCACACCGCGACCGTCGGGCAGCCGCAGCAGACCGGACCCCTGCACCTGCATCATGAACACATCGACGGCATCGGCGGCGTGGAAAAGCTCCAAGCCGAGTCCGGCGAGCGCGCCCTGCTCAATTTCGGCGCGCGTGGGAAAGGGTTCCAGGCCGCCGTCGGCAGTTTGACGCGCATGTGTCAGGCCCTCGTGCGCCCGAGCCCCGCGATCGGCCTCTGCTACCAGGTTCACCAGGTCGCTCGGGCGCGCATAGATCGGCACAGGGAAGGCGGATGACGTGGCCTTGCTAGCCGCAATCTCGGGTTCGTAGTAGCCAGTCAGCAGCCCAGCTTCGCGCTGATTGCGCAGGCGGAAGGGCCGAAAGTTGCTTTCGAAGAACCGCCGGGCGTCCGCGCGAGACGTTCCGGCCGCGGCGCTGCGGAGAGCCTGCTTTGCGGTTCGCACGGCACAATCGCCGTCATCCTTTTCGGAGATGACCCGTGCCGACCCGAGATAGGCGGCGAAAGCTGCCGCGTGATCGTCGCGCTCCCAACCTTCGACATCGCTGAATTCCACCGGCAGAAGCTGGAGCGTTTCGAGCCTCATGCCAGAACCTTCTGCGTCCCTGTCCTTGTACTCTCGAAGGATCTCGACCGTGCCCTGGCCGCCCGGACGAGGGCTCGCTGCTCGCTCCAACTCGTGGGGGCCTTTACCCGCGACACTCAGTTGGGAGCTTGCGTGCCGACCAGCTTCCAGTTCGGGTTCATCACGGCCCGCTGGCTACTCACATCGCGGTTGAACGTCCAGATGTCCGTCACTTCCTTGATCCGCTGCGGATCACCGTCGATCACGGTACCGGCCCGATCGCGAGTTGCAGAAATGAGCTGGCAGACGAACCGTACGGTGATGCTGGCCATGCCGCCCTTCAGTTCGGCCTCGAGAATGTCGGCCTTGTCGATGCCGACGAAGCTCTGATCAATCTGGTAGCCTCGCGACTCGCGCTCCGCCATCGCGGAGAGAAATCCCTCGTAGACGTCGGGGCTCAAAAGATCCTTCAACATCTTGCGGTTGCCCTCGGCGAAGGCGGTCACGATCATTTCATAGGCCGAGCGCGCACCCTGCAGGAACGTGTCCGGGTCGAATGCCGGGTCGCGCGCCAGGATGGCCAACAAACCTTCCTCGATCGACTTGTCGGCGCGTGCAGCCTGCTTGATTTTCGCTTCTGCGTGAGCCGTCGACACTTCCGCGTCGTGAGGACCGAGCGGTTCCTCCTGGCCGCGGCGCGGCAGCGTCACGACCTTGTCAGCGCTCGCGGCGGCCTCCTGGGCGCGGGCTTCCGCGCGATAGCGTTCCAGGCGGCTCTCCTCATCGCCGGTGCGACGGCCGAGCACACTGCGCAACTTGAGGATCGCGACCACCGCGACAATCAGCGAGATGAGAGTGATGAGGTCGATCTTGCCGTCCATGCCGCGCTGCTTTCAGGGTGCTCACGCCGGAGCCGGGAGCGGCAACCGGGAGGATCTACTGTCGAGATGAGAAACGCTATATTGGGAGTCGCAGGTTCATAATCCAGGATGCTCATCCGGGTGCGCGCTCACGCGCCCGCTGACGATGGCACAAGTGGGTTGGTATCACCTTTAACTTAGGGCACAAGTTAGGCAATGCCAACTCCGTTGCCGCCGGCAGATCATGGCACCCGTGTCTTCCCGATTGTTGCTGGCTGTACGGCGCTGACGCCGACAAGGATCAAGCCTGTGCTATGCGCTTAGTCGTGTTTCTGGCCCTCATCGCGGTGCCACTCGCCGAGATTGCCCTGCTGATCGCCGTCGGTCGGTCCATTGGGGTGCTCGCGACGGTCGCAATCGTTGTGCTGACCGCCGTCGTCGGCACGATCGTCCTGCGCCGACAGGGCTTTGCGATTTTGATGCAGGCCAACCAGTCGCTCCAGGATGGCAAGACGCCCCTCGATTCGATCGCCCAAGGCATTCTCGTGCTGATTGCCGGTGTTTTTCTCGTCGCGCCGGGTCTCATCACCGATACCATGGGGCTCGTCCTGCTCATTCCACCTGTTCGCGCGATCGCAGCCGGGTGGCTCGTGACCTGGCTGGCGAACTCGGGTGCCGTGCACGTGTCGGTTTTTGGCACACGTACACGCGGCGCGACGGGCAGCGAGGCCGACGGCCAGAGCGGGGACGACACGGGCCCAGTGATCGACGGCGAATTCGAGCGCCTCGATGACACATCCCAGCGTGCCACCAAACCCCGATCCGACCGGGAGCGCTGATCCGACGCCGATGGCGGCCCCGCCCGATTGCGGCGCTCACCAAACCATCGCAGGCCCGATTGCGGCTTGGCAGGGGCTATGTTAGCCGTCTGCGCTCTTCCATCTTTTCACCGGCAGGGCCTCGCCTGCCCCGAAGCGGACGGACCGACGCCCATGACCGACACCACCAACGGCCAGACACCTCAGCCAGCGCCTGTTCAGGCGCAGATCGTGGCGCAGTACATCAAGGACCTCTCCTTCGAGAACCCCAACATCGAGAAGCTTCTCTCGGGGCCGGGCGAAAACCCCAACATGCGCCTTGAAGTCAACGTCAATGGTCGCCGCATGGGGCCTGATCTGTTCGAAAGCGCCATCGACTTCAGCGCCAAGGCGACCAGCCAGGCCGGCACGATCTACGAACTCGAACTCGTTTACGCCGGGATGTTCCGCCTGCAGAACCTTCCAGAAGAGGCGGTCGAGCCGTTTTTGTTGATCAACTGCCCCACGTTGCTGTTCCCGTTCTTGCGCCGGATCGTCGCCGATATCTCGCGAGAAGGGGGCTTTCCGCCGCTGCTTCTCGATCCGATCGACTTCGCAGGGCTTTTCATGCGTCGTAAGCAGGAAGCCGCAGCCGTAGCCGGAACGGCCTGATCTCAGGTCCCATCAGGGTCCAGGTAGCGCAGCCAAACGGCCTCCTCGCCCAGCGAGCGCACAAACGCACGGTGGGCTGCTTCATCCTCGGCCGATAGCCGGGACGGCAAACTCCGATCGCGTGGTTCAGCGGCGGTGCGGCTGCGCCCGGAGTTTACGGCCGACCGGGCGGCACCAGAGCGCGCAAGCTCCAACGTGGCTTGCCTTTCGCCCAGCAGTTCCACGTAAACTTCGGCCAACAGGAGCGAATCGACGAGCGCGCCGTGCTTGGTGCGTTTCGAGTTGTCGATCCCGTAGCGCTTGCAGAGCGCGTCCAGACTGTTGGGACCACCAGGATGTTTGCGACGCGCCAGCGCCAAGGTATCCAGGACGCGCTCGCGCCGAATGAGCGGCAATCCCGCCCGCTTCAACTCCATGTTCAGGAAGCCGACGTCGAAATCGGCGTTGTGGATCACGAGCAGGTCCTCGCCGATGAACTCGAGGAACGCCGGCGCGACCGATGCAAACAACGGCTTGTCGAGGAGAAACGCCGTCGACAGCCCGTGGACGGCTTCGGCACCGGGCGGCACGTCGCGCTCGGGATTGACGAAGCAGTGATACTCGCGCCCGCTTGGGATGCGATTGACCAGTTCGATGCAGCCGATTTCAATGAGGCGGTCGCCGCTGCGCGGGTCGATGCCCGTCGTTTCGGTATCCAGTACGATCTCGCGCTGCATTGCTCCAGCCTTCCCATCTCGACGGCCCATCCCGGCACCGCACCGAGCTTAGGCCTCAGACCCAGTGCCGCTGATAAGCCGTGCCGACGCGGCCCTGTAGTCCCATGAGCAGCTTATCGACCTGGGCAAAGGTTTCGTCGAATGTGCCGGAGGTATCCACAATGAAGTCGGCGCGGGCCCGCTTGCCGGCGTCAGGCAATTGACGCGCAAGCAATTTCTCCAGCTTGGACTGGGTCATTCCAGCGCGCTGCATCACCCGTTTCAATTGGGTCTGCGGATCGGTGCTGACGACGACGATGACATCGACCAGAGCGTCGGTTCCGGTTTCAAGTAGAAGCGGGATATCGAGGACAGCAACCGCATGGCCTTCGGCATCGGCCTGTTCGAGAAACGCGCGCTCCGCCGTGCGAACGAGAGGATGGATGATGTCCTCGAGCCGCATGAAGGCACGGGGGTCGGCGGCGAGGGCGGCCGTCAATTTTTCGCGATCAACGCCGTCTGGACCGGTCGTTCCGGGGAAAGCAGCCTCAACGAGGCTTGCAGCCTGGCCCCGATAGAGCTCGTGGACGCAGGCGTCGGCGTCGAAGGTGGCGCATCCCTTGTCGCGCATTCGAGCTGCAACGGTCGACTTGCCCATCCCCATCGACCCGGTCAGACCGACGATCAGCATGCCGAGCCCTCGATATCGCAGACGATTGTGCGACGAAGCTCCGCGGTGACCTCCGGACGAACACCAAACCATCGCTCGAAACCAGGAACAGCCTGATGCAGCAGCATGCCGAGACCATCGACGGTGGTCAGTCCGGCAGCTTGGGCATCGTGAAGCAGCCCGGTCCGCAGCGGCACGTAAACGATGTCGGCCACGATCGTTCCGGCCTTTGGAGAGGAGAAATCCAGGCCAAGGGTCCCGTCACCCTTCATGCCGATCGTCGTCGTATTGACGATCAGGTCGGCCCAAGCCGGGCACCCTGCCCGGTGCTCCCACGGTAGTGCGCGGACGGGTGGGCCGAAGGCATCGGCGAGCGCTCGCGCGCGGTCGTGCGTGCGGTTCATCACGACAATGTCATCGGCACCGGCCGTCTGGAGCCCGAAAACGATCGCGCGGGCAGCCCCTCCGGCACCCAGCACGGCGACGCGGGCCCCGGCCAGGTCGAGGCCAGGAGCGGCCTCTGCCAGATGAGTCATGAAGCCGTAAGTGTCTGTATTGGCGGCGACGAGCTTGCCCGCCTCCAGCCACAGGGTATTGGCGGCTCCGACCGCTACGGCCGATGGTTCATGCGCATCTGCCGCCGCGAAAGCGAGTTCCTTCAGCGGCACGGTGACGTTGCATCCAGCAAAGCCGTTCGCTGCCAGTGCACGCAGGAAGTCCGCTGCTTCGCCGGGTGCGACCGCGATCTTCCCATACAACCCGTCGATACCGTACCGGGCCAGCCAATGACCATGTATCAGTGGCGATCTGGACTGCTGGACCGGCCAGCCGATCACACAAGCGCGCTTCATGTCATCATGGCTCCGCGGGTCCGCAACTGTTCAAGCAGCGGTAGAAGTGGCAAACCCAGGATCGTGAAGTAATCGCCATCTATTTCGTCAAAAAGCTGAATACCCAGCCCTTCCAGTTGGTAGGCACCCACAGACGAGCATACATCTGACCCCGCCCGCAGCAAGTATTCCGACACGAAAGCCGCAGAAAAACGCCGCATCGTCATGCGTGCCGTGTCGCTCGCATCCCAGACGATGTCTCCGTCCTGGGCGAGAGCTACCGCGCTCACCAATTCATGGGTTTGACCGCGCAGGCGCATGAGCGTGTGGCGCGCCTCGTCCAGCGTACTGGGCTTGGCGAACACCTCGGAGCCAAGCGCGAGTATCTGGTCGGCCGCAATCACGAGGCTACCTGGCTGGCGCGCGCTGACCGATAGCCCTTTGGCGCGGGCGAGCGCCACGGCAACTTCGCCCGGGGCTATGGAGGGGTCGTCGACCGTCAGTTGCCGGCGCACCGCGGGTTCGTCGATGTCGGCCGGATCGACCGTGAACGCCAGACCCGCAGACTTCATGATCTCCTGGCGTATCCTGCTTGCCGACGCCAGGACGAGCGGCCGGTTGCCGGGCGGACTTGCAAAAGCGCTCCCGCTCATGACGCGGTGTCTCCGGCATCGTGCGAGGTCACGCTGCGACCCTCGCGCCGGTCGTGGAGCAGCTTGATGATGGTGGCTGCAGTTTCCTCGATCGAGCGGCGCGTCACGTCGATGACGGGCCAGCCGTTTTTGGCGCACGTGCGCCGCGTGAAGGCTATTTCCGCCAGGATGCGGTCGCGATCGACGTAGTCCTTCAAGTCCCGGTCGCCGAGCACCATCGCGCGGTTGCGGCGGACCTCGGCGATGCGGTCAGCTTGCGCGATCAGGCAAACGATAAAGGCCGAGTGGGGGGCCGTCAGCGCCGGCGGCAGGGGGATTTCGGGCACGATCGGCACGTTGGCGGTCTTGTAGCCGCGCTGGGCAAGATAGATGCTCGTCGGCGTTTTCGACGTGCGAGATATCCCGAGAATGACGACATCGGCGCGATTGAGGTCGTCAGGCAACTGACCATCATCGTGAGCCATTGCAAAGTTCAATGCGTCAATTCGGCGGAAGTAATCCGCATCGAGGACATGCTGGCCCGCCACTGTCGGCGTCTTGGGGGCCCCAAGATAGCTTTCGAAGACCTGCATGATCGGCTGCAATACTGCAAGGCAGGGCAGTTTCAACTCGGCGCACCTGGCCTCGATGACTTGCGCGAGATCATCGTTGATCACTGTATAGAGCACGATGCCTGGAGCCTGCTCGACTTCTTGAAGCACGCGATCGACTTGACGGCGCGTCCGCACAAGGGGGTGCACGTGCTCGATCGGCCGGAATTGGGAGTACTGAACGCTCGCCGCTTTGGCGATCGTCGTCAGTGTCTCGCCGGTCGCGTCCGAAACGAGATGCAGATGAAAGTAGCTCGGCAGGGCGGGGGCCATGGTGTGGACAACTGTTGTGGTTTGAACGATGTTCATGGGTGTTGCATGGGCATGTCTGGACAAGTGGCCAGTTCTCCGTGCCGTTACGCACATCAGAGCGCGAAGCGGCATGCTGTCCCTGCGCATACCCTTCCTTGATTTCATGCCACGACGGCACAGGCTCGTCCAAGGACTATCAACAGGCATCGGATGCGGGTTGCCTCTACAGGGGGGCACCCAAGAGATTGACGGGACAGGGTGATCTACCGTCTAGTCGGTTTTGACGTGCGACCCTACCAGGTCTCGTGGGTCGACGAGGCCAGCGCTTCGGCGCTGGGGGCAACCTGTTGACGGGAAGGCAATCCCCGCAATTGACTGCCCAAAGAGTCAAAAAAAAAGCACTCAAGAAACTTGATGAGTTAAAGAGGGAGTGAAGAGAGCATGAGCCTAGCCGAACGGGCGACGCGACGACGGTTCCTCAAGCCGTTTCTCGGCGAAGCGATCGAACCACCGCCGATCTGGCTGATGCGACAAGCCGGGCGCTACCTGCCGGAGTATCGCGAGACGCGCGGCGTGGCGGGGAGCTTCCTCGACCTGTGTTACAATCCCGAACTCGCGGCAGAAGTCACGTTCCAGCCGATCCGACGCTATGGGCTCGACGCGGCAATCCTGTTTTCCGACATTCTCGTGGTGCCCGATGCGCTGGGCCAGAACGTTCGCTTCGTCGAGGGGGAGGGACCGCAACTCGATCCGATCGTGGACGCCGAGGGCCTGGACAAACTCGATCCCTCGGCGGCACCTCAACGCCTGGCGATCGTCTTCGAGGCCGTGACCGCTATCCGCGCCGGCCTGCCGGACGAGACAGCGCTCATCGGGTTTTGTGGTGCGCCCTGGACGGTGGCGACGTACATGATCGGGGGGCGCGGTTCGCCAGACCAGGCGACGGCTCGGTTGATGGCCTATCGGGATCCCGCGTTGTTTCAGCGGCTCATCGACATGCTGGTGTCCACGTCGATCGAGTATTTGTCGGGGCAGGTCGAGGCGGGCGCTGAAGTCCTCCAGATTTTCGACAGTTGGGCCGGCAGCCTGCCCGACGACGAATTTGCCCGTTGGGTCATCGACCCGACTCGGCTCATAGTCAGCGCGTTGAAGGCTCGCCACCCGGACGTGCCGGTCATTGGTTTTCCGCGCGGGGCGGGGTCTGCCACGGCGGAATTCGTGACGGCTACGGGAGTGGACGGGGTGAGCTGCGACAGTTCCATGCCGCTGTGCGCCATGCGCGAGATTTCGGAACTCGGCGTCGTCGTTCAGGGCAATCTGGATCCGCTGCTGCTGGTCTCGGGGGGACCTGCCCTCGACCGGCGGGTCGATGAGATCCTTGCCGCCATGAAAGGCCGGCGGTTCGTGTTCAACCTCGGCCACGGCATCGTGCCGCAAACGCCGCCGGAGAACGTCGCGAGACTGGTCGCCCGAATTCGGGGGCACGCCTGATGGCGCCGGCCGCCGAATTCAAGGCAGGCTCACCGGCCAGACGCGCGTTCATCGCACTGGCCGTTACGGTGGCCGCGACGGCCATCGTCATCGCCCTGTTTGGGAGAGATGCATACGACTGGGTGAAGGCGGTGCACGTGATCGCCATCATCGCATGGATGGCGGGCCTACTCTATCTGCCGCGGCTGTTCGTCTATCACGCCGATGTCCCCCAGGGTTCCGCGCAAGCCGAGCTGTTCAAGCTGATGGAATTCCGGCTGCTGACGATCATCATGACCCCGGCGATGATCGTCGCCTGGGTCTTGGGATTGTGGCTTGCTTGGCAGGGCGGGTGGTTCTCGGCCCACTGGTTCTACGCCAAGCTGGCGGCGGTGATCGCGCTCTCTGGCGTACATGGGATGCTGTCGGCGGCGGTGCGGCGGTTCGCCGATGACCGAAACGAAAAATCCGCGCGCTACTGGCGGATGATGAACGAGGTGCCGACGCTGTTGATGTTCGCCATCGTCATCCTGGTTATCGTCAAGCCGTTCTGACGCGTGCAAACCGCTTCCCCGGCGCAGCGCTTTCTGATATGTGCTGCTGATACTGGAAGTCATGTCTGCACTTTGGCGGTCCCGCCATCGCAGACGCAGTCCGCCTCAGCGGATTGCATTCGCGCACGCACACCGTGACGTTCGCGCTCCCTCCCTCCACGTACTCTCTGCTCGGCACCTCTTCGTCTTCCCGCCCCTCGTGCCGCAGCCCTTCCCGGAGCTTTCCCCCTGATGGAACAAGTCAAACTCGAGGATTTGAAGGCCAAGTCGCCGACGGAACTGCTCAGCTTCGCCGAGGAGGTCGGAGTCGAGAACGCCAGCACCATGCGCAAGCAGGAACTTATGTTTGCGACACTGAAACAGCTCGCTGCCAAGGAAATCGACATCATCGGCACCGGTGTCGTAGAGGTGCTGCAAGACGGCTTTGGGTTCCTGCGCTCGCCGGAGGCCAATTACCTGCCAGGCCCTGACGACATCTACGTCTCGCCCTCGCAGATCCGCCGCTTCGCACTGCGGACAGGTGATACGGTCGACGGGCGGATCCGCAGCCCCAAAGATGGCGAGCGCTACTTCGCGCTGCTTCAGGTCAACCGGATCAACTTCGAGGAACCGGAAGCAGCCAAGCACAAGGTCCACTTCGACAACCTGACGCCACTCTACCCGACCCGCTGGCTCAAGATGGAAATCGAAGATCCGACCATCAAGGACTTCTCGGCGCGCGTGATCGACATCGTCGCACCGCTCGGCAAGGGCCAACGCGGATTGATCGTGGCACCGCCGCGGACGGGCAAGACCGTCCTTCTCCAGAATATCGCGCATGCCATCGCGGCCAATCATCCCGAGTGCTATCTGATCGTGCTGCTCATCGACGAGCGGCCCGAAGAGGTCACCGACATGCAGCGATCGGTGAAGGGCGAAGTCATTGCCTCGACCTTCGACGAGCCACCGAGCCGACACGTCCAGGTATCGGAGATGGTCATCGAGAAGGCCAAGCGCCTGGTCGAGCACAAGCGCGATGTCATCATCCTTCTCGACTCGATCACCCGTTTGGGCCGGGCCTACAACACGGTCGTTCCCTCATCCGGCAAGGTCCTGACGGGCGGCGTCGATTCCAACGCGTTGCAGCGGCCGAAGCGCTTCTTCGGCGCGGCTCGCAACATCGAGGAGGGGGGATCGCTGACCATTATCGCCACCGCGTTGATCGACACCGGCTCGCGTATGGACGAAGTCATCTTCGAAGAGTTCAAGGGGACCGGTAACTCGGAAATCATCCTCGACCGGAAGGTCTCCGACAAGCGCGTGTTCCCCGCGATCGACGTGGCGCGCTCGGGCACCCGCAAGGAGGACCTGCTGATCCCCAAAGACCAGCTCAAAAAGGTTTACGTGCTGCGCCGCATCCTCAACCCCATGGGCACGATGGATGCGATCGAATTTCTCATCGACAAGCTGAAACAAACCAAGACGAATGGCGACTTCTTCTCGTCGATGAATACGTAAGACTCGCACGGGCGCGTCGATCGACTCCGGAGCAAACCTCGCGACTCTGCTGTCAAGTTGTAAGGACTCCGGTTTCACGTGAAACTTTGCGCGTAGACTCGACAATGCTGTGGATATCTGCGCGCCCCAGCCGACCGGTTGGGGCGCGCTTTTGTTTTGCTGTCGGCGCGGGCGGTGGCGGGGGGCTTGGCCACGCGGTGGCGTTCGGGAGGTAGTGGTCGCACGTCGGGTGACGAGTGGTGCAGACACGGACTGGCTAGTGTGATGACCGAGAAGTCCGCTACATACCGTTCAGCGAGGTCGAGAGGCGGACTTCTCGGTCTGAATCACACGAGATGATCGACGTTGCTCGTGTCGTTCAGAGCCGCCGCAGAATGAGGCGAATTTCGCGATCACGACACCAGAGATGACTGACAGCGAGCGGGCGGTAACGGCAGACACCATCTTTGCGCTGGCGAGCGGGCCGGGGCGCAGCGGTGTGGCCGTGTTTCGTCTGTCGGGACCGGCTGCCAAACTGGCGGTCGAGACGCTTGCGGGGCGTTTGCCGCAGCCGCGACGGGCAACGGTGCGCCGGATCGTCGACCCGCGGTCGGGAGCCTGCATCGACGAGGCTCTCATCGTGTGGATGCCGTCACCACACAGCTTCACCGGCGAGGATGTCGCCGAATTTCATACCCATGGCGGGCGTGCGGTCGCCGCGGCGATGCTCGCAGCCCTTGGGTCGCTGCCAGGCTGCCGATGCGCCGAGCCGGGTGAGTTTGCGCGGCGGGCGTTCGAGGCCGGCCGGCTCGACCTGGCGCAGGTTGAGGGGCTGGCCGACCTCATCGAGGCCGAAACCGAGATGCAACGGAAACTGGCGTTGCGCCAGGCCGGCGGCGAGTTGTCCCGAATAATGGCCACCCTGCGCGAGCGGTTGATCGGCACCATGGCACTTGTCGAGGCGGCCATCGACTTCGCCGACGAAGGCGACGTCGCCGCCGATGCCACGGCGCAGGCGGAGAACATGGCCCGCCTGCTCCGCGAAGACCTCCTGCGGTATTTGGAGGACAACCGTCGGGGCGAGATCGTGCGCGAGGGCTACAAAGTCGTCTTGGCGGGGCCGCCAAATGCCGGCAAGTCGAGCCTGCTCAACCGGTTGGCGCGGCGTGATGCGGCGATCGTCTCTGCCGAGCCGGGAACGACGCGTGACACGATCGAGATCAGGCTCGATCTGGACGGCATGGCTGTGGTGCTGACCGATACCGCAGGACTGCGGGAGGCGGATAGTGAGATCGAGCGCGAAGGGATCAGGCGGACCATCCGCTCTATCGGGGATGCCGATCTCATGATCTGGGTGGCTGCTCCCGACGCGCCGGGCGGGGATGCAGACGCTGTGATCGACCGTGCCGAGGCGGTCCCGCCATCTGTCCTCCACGTGATGAACAAGGGCGATCTGTTGCCCGAAGCCGGCACGATGGATGATGACCGCTTGTTGGTTTCCGCACAGACGGGTGCTGGCATCGACGTGCTGGTGGCGCGGATTGCCGCTCTGGCCGCCGATCGTATCGGTCCGCAGGATGGGCCTGTCTTGACGCATGCGCGCCACCGGCACCTGATCGACCGTGCCAGTCGAGAACTCGACGCATTCCTCGGGGCGGGCGATGCCGACTTGGAGTTGCGGGCCGAGCACCTGCGTAGTGCCGCCGCGGCGCTGGCGCGTATGACAGGACGGCTGGACGTCGAAGACGTTCTCGATCAGGTATTCGGCCGGTTCTGTATCGGTAAATGACGTTTCACGTGAATCACGCCGAATGCCGGGCTCACATGCCAATCGTCCCGGCCGCTTCATTCTTGATGGTGCAGCAGGTATAGGTGAGCCATAGCGAAGGGCTCGCGGGCGCGCCCCGTACAGTGTGGCGACCAGTATGGCGAACATGAAAGCTTTCGATGTCATCGTCGTTGGCGGCGGACATGCCGGCGTGGAGGCCGCTGCGGCCGCGGCGCGGATCGGTGCACGGACCGCATTGGTGACGCATGCCTTCGCGACCGTCGGCGAGATGAGTTGCAACCCGGCCATTGGCGGCCTGGGAAAGGGACACCTCGTCCGTGAGATCGACGCTCTCGACGGGCTGATGGGACGGGTTGCGGACGCCGCCGGCATCCAGTTCCGCCTCCTCAACCGATCAAAGGGGCCGGCTGTCCAAGGACCCCGGGCACAGGCTGATCGCGCGCTCTACCGTCACGCCATGCAGGACGCGATCCGCCAGACGGCCGGTCTTGATGTCGTCGAGGGCGCGGTCGAGGACCTGATCGTCACCCAGGGCCGGGTCTGCGGCGTGGTGCTCGGCAACGGGCTTGAACTCCCAGCCGGCGCAGTCGTGTTGACGACGGGCACGTTCCTCAACGGTATCATTCACCGCGGCGATGAGCGTGTGCCGGCCGGGCGGCACGGCGATCCGCCAGCGCTGCTGTTGTCTGAGCGGCTCAAGGGGTTGGGGCTCAAGCTCGGCCGCCTGAAGACGGGAACACCCGCGCGGCTGCTCTCCTCGTCGATCGACTGGGCAAGCCTCGAAATGCAACCGGGCGACGCCGAACCGGTGCCGTTCTCTTTTCTGACCGAGCGGATCGCGAACCCACAAATCCAATGTGGGGTGACGACGACGACGCCAGCGACCCATGAGATCATCCGTGCCAACCTCGCCTCGTCGGCGGTGTACTCAGGTGCCATCACGGGAGTGGGTCCGCGTTATTGTCCGTCGATCGAGGACAAGGTCGTGCGGTTCGCGGACCGCGCCGGACATCAGGTGTTCTTGGAGCCGGAGGGTCTCGACGACGACACCATCTACCCCAATGGTGTTTCGACGTCGCTGCCAGCCCAGGTGCAACAGGCCTTTCTGCAAACGATGCCTGGGCTCGACCGGGTGGTGATGAAAAGGCCGGGCTATGCCATCGAATACGACTTCGTCGATCCGACCGGCTTGAAGCCGACCCTGGAGGTGAAAACGCTTCCCGGTCTCTATCTGGCGGGACAGATCAACGGCACGACCGGATATGAGGAGGCCGCCGCGCAGGGGCTGATGGCGGGTCTCAACGCCGCGCTGGCGGCCGGTGGTCGGCCAGGCGGGCTGGTCATCTCGCGGGCCGACGGCTATCTCGGCGTCATGATCGACGATCTCGTTGCCCGCGGGGTCTCGGAGCCCTACCGCATGTTTACCTCGCGCGCGGAATTCAGGCTCAAGTTACGTGCCGACAACGCCGACCAGCGGCTGACACCGCTCGGACTGAGTATCGGGTGCGTCGGCCGCGCCAGGGGCGAGGCGTTCGCCAGAAAGTCCGCCGACCTCGTCGCGGCGCGCGCTCTGCTCGACCGCCTGTCGATCACACCGAGCGCGGCTGAGCGGCACGGTGTCACCCTGAACAAGGACGGCAAGCGGCGGTCGGCGTTCGAACTCTTGTCCCAGCCTCAGATGGATGCCGCTCTCGCGGCTGCAATCTGGCCGGAGATAACCGACATTCCCCGCAAGATCACCGAACAGTTGGCCGTCGATGCCCGCTATGCGGCTTACGTGGCGCGGCAGGATCACGACGTGGCCGCTTTGAAGCGCGACGAGGCGACGGTTATTCCGGACGACCTCGATATCGCTGGGATCGCCGGGCTGTCTCATGAAGCACGGCAGACGCTGTTGCGGCATCGGCCGACCAGTCTCGCGCAAGCCGCGCGGATCGACGGTATGACGCCGGCGGCCGTGATGCTGCTGGCGGCTCAGATCAAAAGGGCCAAGCATGGATCGGCCGCATGACTGCCGCAAAGCCCAGCGGTCCGATCCGGCTGTCGGGTCCCGACGATTTTCGCGTGCAGTTCGGTGTTTCACGTGAATCAGCGGAGAAACTCGAGCTCTATGCCAGCGAGCTCAAGCGCTGGCAGCGCACGATCAATCTCGTCGCGCCGTCCACGTTGGAGGATATCTGGACGCGGCACTTTGCCGACTCCGCGCAGTTGCTTGGCCTCGTGGCCAATCTGCAAACATCGGGGCGCTGGGTCGACCTTGGGTCAGGGGCGGGTTTTCCGGGCATGGTGATCGCCATTCTGCGCGCTGGGTTGCCCGGAGCGGAGCCGAAATCGGTGACCCTGGTCGAGAGCGATACACGAAAAGCAGCTTTCCTCGGGGAAATCGCGCGCAGGACCGCGACGGTTGTGGACATCGTTCCCAAGCGAATCGAGATAGTGTCGACTCAGGGTAATTTGGCGGGCGTTCAAGTGGTTTCAGCGCGCGCGTTGGCCCCGTTGTCGCGTCTGCTCGGTCTCGCCCATCCGTTTTTTGGTCCGGATACGATGGGACTCTTTCCGAAGGGTCAAGACGCGCGGTCCGAGGTCGAAGCAGCGCGAGGTGCGTGGGTGTTCACTGCCCGGCTCGAGCCGAGCCTTACGGACACGGAGGCGCGGATCGCCGTGGTATCGGGACTCGCTGCCGCACGGGCCGATGGCTCTAGGCTGGGCCCCAGACAGGAAGGGTAAGCCCTGTGACCAGCATCAGGATAGGGGGCAAGGCTCCACGAGTCCTTGCAATCGCGAACCAAAAAGGCGGGGTCGGTAAGACGACCACCGCCATAAACCTGTCGACGGCGCTCGTCGCCGCTGGCGAGCGGGTTCTGGTCATCGACCTCGACCCCCAAGGCAACGCGTCGACGGGGCTCGGGTGCGACCTCGAGCAACGGATGCGGACGACCTACGACGTCATGATCGGGGCGTGTGGTTTGCTGGCCGCGAGCCAGCCCACGGCTATTCCGGGATTGCAGATCGTACCCGCCAACAACGACCTGGTCGGCCTCGACAGCGAATTGCACGGCGAGGCGAACAGGCCGTTCCGGCTGCGCAACGCGTTGACTGAACTGATGGACGGCTCCGCGAGAGCCGATGGTTCAGACGGCTTCAGCTATGTGCTGATCGACTGCCCTCCCTCGCTCAATGTTTTGACGCTGAATGCCATGACGGCGGCACACGCCGTGCTGGTGCCCGTTCAGTGCGAGTTCTTCGCTCTGGAAGGGATCTCGCAACTCAAGGCGACGATCGACCAGATCAAGGCGTCGCTCAATCCAGGTCTGGAAATCCAAGGTGTCGTGCTCACCATGCATGACGCGCGCACATCGTTGTCGAAGGAAGTCGCCGACAACGTGCGCAGCTTCTTCGGGCCAAAAGTCTACGACACGATGATCCCTCGCAATACGCGAGTCGCCGAAGCACCGTCTCACGGCAAGCCCCTGCTGCTCTATGATTACGATTGTGCCGGCAGCCAAGCCTACATCCGCTTGGCGACGGAAATCATGGAACGCGAGCGGCTCATACACGCGGCGTAGCGGGTCCGCCGCCCGGCCTGCGGGTGGGGTGCCAGGACGAGCAGACACGATCATATAAAAAAGGCGCGACACCATGAGCAGGCTTGGACGAGGGCTCGCATCGCTGATCGGAGATACGAGTGCCGCGAGCGCCGCGCAGCGCCCTGACGTCTCGCGCGCCGCTGGTGCCGAAGGCGAGCATCGCCTCGTTGCCATCGAGGCTGTTCGTGGTGGCAAACTCAACCCGCGCCGGGAGTTCGCTGAAAGCGATCTCAATGACCTTGCAGAGTCCATTCGCGCCAAGGGCATCATCCAGCCGATCATCGTGCGCCCCGATCCGCGCGGCGGGCCGGGAACCTACGAGATCGTCGCTGGCGAACGGCGATGGCGGGCGGCGCAGATCGCCCAGCTCACCCAAGTTCCAGTCGTCATACGCGACCTCTCGGACAAGGAGGTTCTCGAGGTGGCGCTGATCGAGAACGTCCAGCGCGCTGATTTGAATGCGATCGAAGAGGCCCTGGGCTACCGGGAACTGACAGAACGCTTCGGTTACAGCCAGGAGCAGATTTCCGACATCATCGGCAAGAGCCGGAGCCATGTCGCCAATACACTGCGGTTGCTGCGGCTGCCGGATGCCGTGCAGGCCCTTGTGCAAATGGGCCAACTCACGGCTGGACATGCGCGTGCGCTCATTGGGCGGGGTGATGCGGAACTGCTCGCCGAGCGCATCATCGCCGAGGATATGAACGTGCGCTCGGTCGAGGCCCTGGTGCAGATCGGCGCTGAAACGGTCGCTGGCGCAGGACAGGTGGCGCGCAAGACCCGGGACAAGGATCCCGATACGCGAGCCTTCGAAAAGGAACTGACCGATCTTCTCGGATTGAAGGTGGAGATCAAGCGAGGGTCCGGCGAGAGCGGCAATCTGGTCATCAAATATGGCAATTTCGACCAGCTCGACTGGATCCGTCTGCGACTGTTGGGCGGGCAGGGATAACCGCTTGACTGCTTGGGCTTGCGGCCGATTTCAGAGCCCTGGGCGATCGTGCGGTGTCGCACGCGGCTGCTCACGTCTCTCGCGTCTCATTCAGGCGGCGAGCCGGGGAGCACGTCGTCGAAGAGCCCATTGGCTGCCCGCAATCTGAGGGGCGGAGCCGGGTCACGTGCCTGGTCCTTGCGCGCACAAAAATTCCGCGATCAGGATACTAGCGGATTGCCCGTTCGCGAGGCACGATAGGGGCCCGCCAGATGCCGGCGTCGGTCGGCGGCGTTTTCTTTGGACGATGCTACATCATGAGCCAAGACACCCTCCTCGCGCTGGCCGCCGTCGTCCGGCAGAGGCGTAACGCCACTGGCGATACGTCCTATACGCGCAAGCTTCTGGACGGGGGGGTCAAGACCTGCGGCAAGAAGCTGGCCGAGGAAGCTGCCGAGACCATCATGGCTGCCGTTTCTGAGAGCGATGAGGCGCTGAAGGCCGAGGCCGCCGATCTTCTCTACCACCTGATCGTTCTGCTCGAGGTGCGCGAGGTCTCGTTGTCGGACGTCATCGGTGTGCTCGAAGGACGCATGGGCCGTTCGGGCGTCGATGAAAAGGCGGCTCGCGGGGGATCGCGGTGATCTCTGTCGCGGGTCAGCCTCCGGCCGCGCCAAGGTGAGCTGATGCTTGAACCGAATGCCTCGGAATTTTCCCCCTACCGCGAGTTCTCGCGCACGGAGTGGGCACGCCTGCGGGCGGACACGCCAATGACCCTGGCCCCGGCAGAGCTCGGTCAACTGTCCGGCATGATCGAGGAACTGTCGATGGAGGAGGTGGAGGAAATCTACCTCCCCCTGTCGCGGCTGCTCAATCTGCACGTGGCGGCCGCGCAGGAACTGCATGCCGTCACGTCGCGATTTCTGGGACAGACCGAACGTCGTGTGCCGTTCATTCTGGGGGTTGCGGGTTCGGTCGCGGTCGGCAAGAGCACGACGGCGCGCGTCTTGAAGACGCTCCTTGCCCGCTGGCCGCATCATCCGCGCGTCGACCTGGTGACCACCGACGGCTTTCTGATGTCGAACGCAGAGCTGCACGAGCGCGGACTCATGGACCGGAAGGGGTTTCCGGAGAGTTTCGACACCGCGCGCCTGTTGAGTTTCCTGGTCGATATCAAGTCGGGTCGCGAACGGGTCGAGGCGCCCGTCTATTCCCACTTCCACTATGATATCCTCACCGACCAAAGGATCGTCGTCGAGCGGCCGGATATTCTCATCGTCGAAGGTCTCAACGTGCTTCAGCCGGCCAGGCTGCCGCGCGATGGGCGAGCCATTCCGTTCGTGTCCGACCTGTTCGATTTTTCGATCTATATCGACGCCGATCCCGGTGTGATCGAAACCTGGTATGTCGAGCGGTTCATGCGGCTCAGAACAACGGCTTTCCGGGATCCGGCCGCATATTTCCATCGCTACGCGCAATTGTGCGATAACGAGGCCGACTTGCGGGCGCGCAGCATCTGGCGCACGATCAACTTGCGCAATCTCGAGGAGAATATCGTTCCCACCCGTCAGCGCGCGCGCTTGATCCTGCATAAGGCTGCTAACCACAGAGTAAAAAGTGTGGCGCTGCGGAAATTGTAGAACGATAGAAAAAAAATGGACCGCCAGGATGTGGCGGTCCAAGACATCTCGAGGTTGGGAAGACACGCAAGAACAACGGTATCGAGACCGACGTCCGTGGCGCATGATTGCGACGGACCGTGGGAACTCCAGTCCGGCTTCAGGTGTTGGGCCGGGCAGGTTGGGGCCTGCACAGTTCAACGAAAAAAGCCGTCCATGCTAATTGAAATCTCATGGCCGCAAGGGCAGGCGGACTATGCAACATCTGCGTACCTAGAAAAATCTGAGCGTGAACCGTCGTGGCGGCGGCCTGCACGCTGGCTGAAACGAAGCTCGACATGGTGGGCGTGGCGTCCGCCGCAAGCCGTTCGCCGAATACCGGACTGGCGATCAAGGGCGATCGGCGTGTCTCCACATCGGGGCGAGTGATCTTATTCGTGCCTGTCCGAGTCGAAGCCAGAAGGCTCTTCGCGCTCGCGTCCTGGCGAGGCACTGAGCCGCCATCGTCCTGGTGCCCGTGTGGCGGACGCGGACGCTCCTCAGGAATATGAGCCGACCGCTTCGGCTGAGGATCGCGCATTCGCTCCAAGCAGATCGTGCGTGCCTGCTCGTTGTCGTTGGACGGGTCGGTTCGATGTGCCGGGACAAACTCGTCGCACTCGATGTTGGTTTTCGCGTAGTCGCTGTATTTGTCGCGCAAACGTCGAATGATCGAAGGATCTTCAATCCCAAGTGTCTTGATTGCTGTTGTCGGCTTCAGAGCGGGATCAGCCGCAATCATCTGCGCGACTTCCAGCACTGTGGCGCGGTCGTCTATTCCGGAGCCTTTGGGGCGGCCGCGCCGAGTTGAATTTACGGCCATGGGTTTGGTTCCCCTGTGAGGCGGTGAGTCGATTGCCCTGAAAGATCACGGAATTCGCAGTGTGTTCCAAGGATAATAATTGACCTGAACCACGAAGGTGCTGCAAGCCTCGTTTATTGTGGCGAAATTGCATCCTCGAGTTGTCGAGGGCAATCTTTGGTCATTGATATCTATTTTGGCTGGCGTTTTCTGAACGTTTCGGCCGACTGGTCTGATCCAGATTGCCGCGCTGTCGATTGTACAGGACGTGTGGCTGACCGTTGCCGAACCGGTTCAGGGCCAGGCTCGTACGGCGGCTCGCCTGGGTGTTCTGCCGTTCGATTGCTGAGGATATAGAGATTATTGCTATATTTGTGTTTTGTGCTATCATCCCCCTATGCAAAATTTTGGGCTCAGGGATGCACTCGACCGGCTTGGACTGAAGCAGGCCGACTTTGCGCGGCTGATCGAAGTCAGCCCGCGCACCGTCAGTCTTTGGGCCACGGGAGAGTCCGCGCTGCCAGGTCCAGTCGCTGCTTATCTGCGGGTGCTCGTGCTGCTGCCGACGGAGCGTCTGGCTGGCGAACTCGCCCGTATCAAAGGGAGAAAAAAGATGTTCGACGAAGGGCTTTACAGTCTCAGCTATGGCGCGCAGGGCCTCGAGGACCGTGACAGCGCGCTTGCCGTTCTGCGCAACGGGAAGATTCTCGGCTCCGACCGCCTGGGTGGAGTTTTCTCCGGCTCCTACGAGTTCGACGAGAGCGCGGAGGTCAATCGTATGCACGTGCGGCTCCAGGTTCCGCCGTGTGGCACGCTCGTCACTGGATATGCCGTCGGGCCGCAAGGGGCCGTGATCGACATCGTCGGAGCGTTCGAGCGCGCTGCGCCGGTGGCGCGTACAACGGTGGATGTCCTCGGGGCACCCGTGGATGTGCAACTCACCTACCTCGGCGCACTGCCCGTATGAGTGGCGGTGGGGAGCGGGTGCTGCTCGGTCGGATCTCCGGGGCGCACGGCATCAAGGGCGACGTTCTTGTTCGTACCTTCACCGAGGCAGCAGAGGATGTGGCGGCGTATGGCCCGTTGACGGACGCCGACGGTGGCCGTGCCTTCGAACTCACGGTCCGACGTGTCACGCCCAAGGGGGTCATCGCGTCGGTGGCGGGCGTGAGAGACCGCAACGCTGCAGAGGCTCTGGCCGGCCTCGAACTCTGGGTGCTGCGGTCGATGCTTCCCGAACCGGAGGACGGTGCCTTTTATTACACCGATCTGGAGGGCCTGGCGGCCGTCGATCTCCAGGGGGTCCCGTTCGGAGAGATTGTTACCGTCGAGAATTATGGCGCGGGCGATCTCTTGGACGTTCGCGTGGCGGCGACGGGCAAGACCGAACTCGTACCCTTCACAAAAGCTCATGTGCCTGTGGTCGATATCGCGGCGCGACGCGTCTGGATCGACTGGCCGCTCAAGTTCGAGGTGGCGCAGAGCGAGGACGACGACGGGTCGTCATGACCGAGCCGTCGATCAAAGCGGCTCGACTACAGTGGCTGGCCGCGCAGCAGCCGGGGCACGTCGCCCGTCAGACCCGCGGCCTCCTTGACCAGCAAAGACTTTGCCATCGGCAGCCGGTCCATCAGGCCGAGAGCCGCCTCGCGGACGGACCGCAGGAGGGTCCAGTCGTTGGAGAAAAGCCGATTCAGGCCATCGAAAGTCAGCGCCGACATCGTGCCATCGAATCGGCGCCAGCGCGCATAGCGCTCGAGGATGTCGCTGGCCCCCGGATCGAGGCCGAGGCGGACGTTGTCGGCAACGCTTTCGGCCAGTGCGGCCACGTCGCGAAAGCCGAGGTTCAAGCCTTGCCCGGCAATCGGGTGTACGCCGCGGATCGTGTCGCCGATCAGCGCGATGCGCGGGGCGGTCAGCTCGCGGGCCATGTGCAGCGACAAAGGCCAGGACGCGCGCGGCCCATCCAGCGTCACAGCCCCGAGCCGGCCACCGCAGCGGCGCTCCACTTCGACCAGAAACGCATCGTCGGGCAGTTTCATGATGCGGTGGGCCTCGGAGGTCTGCTCGGTCCACGTGATGCACGAGCGGTGGCCGGGAAGTGGCAGCATCGCGAAGGGGCCAGCCGGCAGGAAATGCTGAATGGCGCGGCTGTCGTGGCCCAGCTCATGCGAAATCCGCGTACAGATCCCCGTCTGGCGATAGTCCGACATGATGACCTTTATGCCGGCGGCTTCGCGAATCCGCGAGCGGCGACCCTCGGCTGCAATCAGCAGGCGTGCCGACAACGTGCTGCCGTCGGACAACCCGACCTGGACGGCGGTGGGGGACGTGGCGACGAGTGTCCGCGCTTCGACGCGGTGCAGAACCGATACATTGGCGCTGGTGGCGAGCGCTGCCCGCAGTGCTGACGCGAGGGTGCCGTCCGGCACGATGTAAGAGGCGGCTTCGCCATCTTCGAGCGCGTTGTCGTATGTCATCAGGACCGGGCGCATGCCGGCCTCGAGCGGGCTGTCCGTAATCTCGATCTGGCGAACGGGCTCGGCTTGCGCGGCGAGACGATCCCAGATGCCGAGGCCCGACAACAGATGGCGAGAGGCGGCGGAGACCGCGAACGCGCGCGGTGTGTCACCGGTATCCCTGCCCGCCTCGGGGCCCGCGTCCAAGACCGCGATGGACAGCTCCCCGTCCAAGCCTTTGGCAAGCGCGCAGGCGACGGCGAGCCCGGTAAAGCTCGCACCGGAAACAACGACGTCGAAGTGTCCGGGGACGGCCGGCATGTGGGGGCTCGTTCGGCTGAGGATGGGGAGTCAGGACGACATAGCATCCCCGCGTCGGCGTCGGTAGACTCTGCCGGAAGGCGTCTCTCGGGCCAGTCATGGACGTCGGTCGAGCACGTGCGTTTGCAGTGCGCCTCTCACGTTTGGTGCCTGTTCGATGCTTGCGTGTGGTCTTTGCTGCTCAATCTGCCCAGTTTTCGCCCAAATTGCACGGTTTGCACAAAAATTAAGCTATAATGCTGCCGTCGGTGGGCCACTGGCCTAGGGCACTTTCAGAAATTGTTAGGCAATGCATCATGTTACGCCATGCTGCCCGAGCTGGCACGGTCTTTGACTCTATGTGCCCGGAGATCGGGGCCCAGTCGGCCTTGGTCGATCCAGCCGCCGGTACCGGCAGCATCGGTCCGTGTCGCGGTCCGAGGTGTCGACGGCAACCGCTCAGGGGGTCAAACAACCATGAAACTGCTGACTGCAATTATCAAACCCTTCAAGCTGGAGGAGGTGCGCACTGCGCTGACCGATCTCGGCTTGCAGGGCATGACTGTGACCGAGGTGAAAGGGTACGGGCGCCAGAAGGGCCATACCGAAATCTACCGAGGTGCCGAGTACGCGGTAAGCTTCCTGCCGAAGATCAAGATCGAGGTCGTGGTGCCGACCGCCCAAGTCCAAAAGGCGGTGGAGGCGGTGCAGAATGCCGCCAGAACAGGCCAAATCGGCGACGGGAAGATTTTTATCTCTCCCATTGAGCACACGGTTCGCGTCCGTACGGGCGAGACCGACGAGACCGCGCTGTAACGCGTCAACCGATCCCGTCGTTCAGACTCTGGAGAAAGCATACATGACATTCGATCTGCTCGCGTCACGTGCGAGAACCCTCGCTGCCGCTGGTCTACTCAGCCTCGCGGCGACACCCGCGCTCGCTGCGCCCGAAAAGGCCGACACCGGCTTCATGTTCCTGTCGACCGTCCTCGTGCTGTTGATGACGATCCCGGGCCTGGCGCTCTTCTACGGTGGCCTCGTTCGCGCCAAGAACATGCTGTCCGTCCTGATGCAGGTGTTTGCGATCACCTGCGTCATCGCCATCGTCTGGCTCACCTACGGCTACAGCCTTGCCTTCACCGGCAGCGGCGGCGAACTCAACGCCTTCATCGGCGGCTTGAGCAAAGCATTCCTCGGCAATATCAAACTCGATGCCGAAGGCGCAACGTTCTCGAACGGCGTGTACATCTATGAGTATTCGTTCATCGCGTTCCAGATGACGTTCGCGTGCATCACGCCAGCGCTCATCGTCGGTGCCTTCGCCGAGAGAATGAAATTCTCGGCGCTGCTGATCTTCAGCGTCCTGTGGGTCACGCTCGTCTATTTCCCGATGGCGCACATGGTCTGGTACTGGGGCGGCCCGGATGTGTTCGGCAACGCTGCAAAGGCACTGGCGGACGCAACCGCTGGCGGTGACGCAGCCAAGATCGCCGAAGCGACCGCGGCGCTCGACGCCGTCAAGGCCGACGTCGGCTACTTGTTCGGACTGGGTGCCCTCGACTTCGCGGGCGGCACAGTCGTGCACATCAACGCGGGCATCGCCGGTCTCGTCGGCGCGATCCTCGTGGGACGCCGCGTCGGCTACGGCCGCGAGGCAATGCCTCCGCACTCGCTGACGATGACCATGATCGGCGCAGCCCTGCTCTGGGTCGGCTGGTTCGGCTTCAACTGCGGGTC
This sequence comes from Hyphomicrobiaceae bacterium, assembly GCA_033765285.1. Lineage (GTDB taxonomy): Bacteria > Pseudomonadota > Alphaproteobacteria > Rhizobiales > Hyphomicrobiaceae > Filomicrobium. The sequence goes on from JANRIE010000074.1 coordinate 68,446, forward strand.
CAACCTCGAAGCCAGCGTCGTCGCCGTCCTGGCCATGCTCAACACTTTCGCGGCTACGGCTGCGGCAGGTGTCGCGTGGATGCTGATCGAATGGATGGTCAAGGGCAAGCCGTCGCTGCTCGGCCTCGCGTCGGGCGTCGTCGCCGGTCTCGTCGCTGTCACCCCTGCGGCTGGTTTCGCCGGCGTGATGGGCTCCCTGGTGCTCGGCCTGGTCGCTGGCGTCGTCTGCTTCTTCTTCAGCACGGCCGTGAAGAACGCTCTGGGCTATGACGACAGCCTCGATGTGTTCGGCATCCACGGTATCGGTGGCATCATCGGCGCCATCGGCACCGGCATCCTCGCCAACCCCGCACTCGGCGGCGCCGGCATCCCGGACTACATCACGAAGCCGGGCGAACTCTACGTCTCGGAGACCTACGACACGATGGGCCAGGTGATGATCCAGGCGCAGGCTGTCGGCGTCACGATCGTCTGGTGCGGCCTCGTCTCACTGGTGCTCTTCAAGCTCATCGACTGGACGATCGGCCTGCGCCGCTCGACCGATCAGGAGCGCGAGGGCCTCGACCTCGTCGACCACGGCGAGCGCGCTTACAGCTACTGATCGCCGCTTCATCATGGTTCCGGGAGCCCGCTTCGGCGGGCTCCCACTCTCTCATTCGGGGCCCAGGCCCTTCATGGCGACCATCGCGAACAAGGGCACGCGACGCGGGACGTAGGGTTGTCCACTCGGTTCTGACAGTCGCTCTCGACCCAGACGAGGGGCGCAGCGAATGCGAGAGCCGTGACATTGGTCACCGACTTGTGACGATCCCTCGCGTTTTCCAAGCCCCATCGTCGCCCACTATCTGATCTGATCGCAACGCAGATCGGCGCTTGAATTTCTAAACGCCTGCTTCAAAAATTTTCGAGCCGCGCGTGGATGCGGAGACGCGCTCATCGACGTCGTACCGGCTCGAAGCGTGCTGTGGCATCGCACGACGATTGCGTCGTCAATCGGCTGGCAACCAAAGAGGAGTGAAGAGCCATGAAACTGCTGACCGCCATCATCAAGCCGTTCAAGCTCGAGGACGTTCGGGCTGCGCTCACCGACCTTGGCGTGCAGGGTTTGACCGTTACCGAAGTCAAGGGGTATGGGCGACAGAAGGGGCACACGGAAATTTATCGTGGCGCTGAATACGCCGTAAGCTTCCTGCCGAAGATCAAGATCGACGTGGTCTTGCCGAACGACCTCGTCAACAAGGCAGTGGAAGCAGTTCAAGCCGCAGCAAAAACGGGCCAGATCGGCGACGGCAAGGTCTTCATCTCGCCGATCGAGCATGCGGTTCGTGTCCGGACTGGAGAGGTCGACGATACCGCGCTCTGAGTTTTGGGCATCGACGCTGGGGCTCTGTGAGGTCGGAGCTCTCGGGCCAGGCGGGTACACGCGGGAGCTGGGTCGTGTGCGCCTCTGCCGATTCTCGCCAGTTCGGCCAGCGGGGGCTGTCGATGGCCAAGCCGCTGCCGGGCTCGCGCGGGACGGCAACCGCATCAGATGTGGTGAACGCGGAGGCGATCACGTGGCCGCAGGCACCGCAGCAAACGCGTCAGATCGTGGCGCGTGAGCGCCACGCACCCCTCGGTGGGCAGAAATCCCGGCCGCGCGACATGCACGAAAATCGCACTGCCCAAGCCGCGTTGTCTTGGTCGGTCGTTGAAGCCGATGACGAGCACGATGTCGTACAAGGCGTCGTCGCGCCACAGCCGCTCTGCGCTGGCCGGATAAGGATGCTTGACGGGCCTATTGTAGTTGCGGTCGGTCGTTGCATCACACCAGCCGTCGCCAACCTTGATGGGACGAACGGGAAGGCGCGTGCGCGGGCGTCCAACCCGATCGGGGCGGTACAGCACCTCGCGCAATTGAAACGATCCGATCGGGGTCTTGCCGTCGCCCTCCCGTTTCAGGGCCCCGCACCCCGACCGGCCCAAGGCGCAGCATATGCTGAGCCGGCCGAACACAAGAACTCCGTTCGTCGGCGAGCGCGGCGATCGCCTCACGTGCATTTGACGAGGAGGAGTGAATTGAGCCATTCCCGCCTGACCTCCTTCAGTCCAGGGTTTCGACGCTGCGCGCGGCCCTCGTTGCCGTCGAAAGGCCGACCCGAGAGCCCTTGCGGTCGGCAAGGATCGTCCATGTGGGCCGTTGGCGCGCGACCCGCGTGATGCTACGACTTTTCCCTGTGTGACGATCGCGAAATTCGCCTCGGCCAGCGGCCCGCTCGGATCGAATGGTGCAATCTGAATGACACGAGCAATATCAATCAACTATTGTGGCTCTGACCGAGAGGTCCGCTTCTCGACCAGGCCCGCGAGCTTGCGTCTGACGTCTTGGTCATCACGCTCATGCTCCGGCTCCAAGATCTGGTTTGCTTCGCGGCAAACGAACGACCAAGTGTCGGAGCCATAAGAAACACGAGCAAGGTCATGATTCCCGTGCAGCTTAAGCATCTGACGTTTCGTTCGAGGCCGCGTCGCGAGCGCGCACCAGACGGACGATGCGCTGCATCGGATAGCTGTCGCTTTCACCGGAGCAGCCAACGATGAGTTCTGCACGAAACATCCTCATTGTGGACGACGACGACGATTTGCGTACTTCGGTCAAAGAGCAACTCGATCTTCACGAGGAGTTCGAGGTGACCGCAGCCGAGACGGCCTCCCGCGGGATCGAGCTGGCAAAGGCCGGACACTTCGATCTGCTGCTGTTCGATGTCGGATTGCCGGACATGGATGGCCGGGAAGCGGTCAAGATCCTGCGAAAAAGCGGCTTCAAGAGCCCGATCGTCATGCTCACCGGCAACGCATCGGACGCCGACCAGATCCTCGGTCTCGACGCCGGTGCCAACGACTACATCACCAAGCCGTTCAAGTTCGCCGTGCTCTTGGCGCGGATCCGCGCGCAACTGCGGCAGCACGAGCAGAGCGAAGACGCCATCTTCGCCATCGGGCCTTATTCGTTCAAGCCGGCCTCGAAGCTGCTGATCGACGAGAAGGGCGGCAAGATCCGGCTCACGGAAAAAGAGACGTCGATCCTCAAGTACCTCTACCGCGCGGGCGAGAAAGTCGTGACGCGGGAGGTGCTGCTGCAAGAGGTCTGGGGCTACAACGCGGGCGTGACGACCCACACGCTCGAGACGCACATCTACCGGCTGCGCCAGAAGATCGAGAAAGACCCATCGAACGCCGAACTGCTCGTGACCGAGACGGGTGGCTACAAGCTGGTGCCCTGACGGGTCTGCGAGGCCATGGTGCACCCCGCGTTCCCTGGCGCGGTGCCCTTCGGATAGTGCTCGCGAGGTCTAGTCGGCTGAAAAATATGCACGCATGAACGCCATTGCACAATATATGTGCAATGGCGTTCGGCTTTGTCTTGGCGCTTCTTGCTGGCGGCCAATTGCCTAGTGGTTGTTCTCTTGTGGCACAAAAATTGACTTCCCTGCCTAGCTGGAGCGCATAACGCTCAAGAGGCGGCCGTATTGCCTTAAACTTGGGCATCGGATTGGGGGAGTTCATCACGCCATGCAGCAGCTCGGAACGGGCGCGGACGTCTTTTTTCTCCTGATGGGGGCGATCCTCGTCTTCGCCATGCACGGAGGGTTCGCGTTTCTGGAGGTCGGGACCGTCCTCCACAAGAACCAGGTCAACGCGCTAGTCAAGATCCTGGTGGACTTCGCGATTTCGACGGTCGCCTACTTCTTTATCGGGTACTGGGTCGCCTATGGCGTCACGTTCCTGGTCAGCGCTGCCGCGCTCACGGGAGGGGCCGAACCGTTCGGGCCCCAGGGCATCAGCCTGGTCAAGTTCTTCTTCCTCTGCACGTTCGCGGCCGCCATCCCCGCCATCGTGTCGGGCGGCATTGCGGAACGGGCGCGATTCTGGGCGCAGTGCCTGGCCACCGCCATCCTCGTCGGGCTCGCTTACCCGCTGATCGAGGGCGTGGTCTGGAACCGCAACTTTGGTCTGCAGGACACGTTTTTCAAAGGCATGCTCGGGGCCGACTTTCATGATTTCGCCGGCTCGATCGTCGTGCATGCCTTCGGGGGCTGGGTGGCGCTCGCAGCAGTCCTGAAGCTCGGGCCGCGGTTCGGGCGCTATTCCAAAAGCGGCATGTCGGCACCGCCGTCGTCGATCCCGTGGCTGGCCATGGGATCATGGATGCTGTGCGTGGGTTGGTTCGGCTTCAATGTCATGAGCGCGCAGTCGCTGGGTGCCGTCTCGGGCCTCGTCGCCATGAACTCGCTGATGGCCATGGCGGGCGGCATCCTTGCCTCGCTGGTGGCCGGGCGCAACGATCCGGGTTTCGTGCACAACGGCGCGCTGGCCGGACTGGTCGCCGTCTGCGCGGGGTCAGACTTGATGCATCCGGTCGGCGCCCTGGTCACGGGGGCTGTCGCAGGACTGATCTTCGTCGTCATGTTCCAGATCGTGCAGAACCGCTGGAAGATCGACGACGTGCTCGGCGTTTGGCCGCTGCATGGGCTCTGCGGCCTGTGGGGCGGGATCGCGTGCGGTATCTTCGGATATGTGGAGCTGGGCGGCCTGGGCGGGGTCACGTTCGTCGCGCAACTCGCCGGCTCGCTGATGGGGGCGGCCTATGGGCTCGTCGCCGGCGGGATCATCTACGTCGCCGTCGACCTCATCGCGGGCTTGCGGATGAGCGACGAGGAGCAGCAGCGCGGTGCTGATCTCTCGATCCACAAGATCTCGGCCAACCCGGAGGACGATGTCCGCATGGGGCGCGTTTGATCGGGGTCCGATCCGTCGATCGGCTTAAGGTCTGTATAAAGCTAAGTGCGGGGGCTTCGCGCCCCCGGACCCCGCGCAGCCGGAGGCTGTTTGCCCTGCTCCTGGGCGACGGGCTTGCCCAGTGTCGGCTCACAAGCGAGCCCCCGTCTTCACTTGATCGTGGTTGGGTCGAGACCCGGGACGGTATAAGTATCGCCGCCTCTGACAGCCGCCTGTGACAGTGGAGCGACGATTCCATGACGACCATGACCGGCCTCAACGTCCTCGCCTCAGGCGCGTTGGAGTATCCGTTCAGCCGGGTGAAGGACCTGCTCGCCCCGCATACGCCGGGGATGGAGCCGGTCATCGACCTGACACTGGGCGAGCCGCGCGAGACCATGCCGGGCTTTCTCGTCGACAAGATCGCCGAGGCCCAGGCGCTGTTTGCCAAGTATCCGCCGATCCGCGGCTCGGACGCGTTGCGCGGCTCGATCGCCGACTGGATCGGGCGGCGCTACGGGATCTCCGGCAAGGTCGATCCGGCCCGCCACATCCTGCCCGTCAACGGCTCGCGCGAGGGGCTGTTCTTCGCCTGCCTGCCGGCGGTCGGGCGCAAGCGGGTGGCCGACGGTGTGATACCCGCTGTCGCCATGTGCAACCCCTACTATGCCGCCTATATCGGGGCGGCGCTCGCCACCAACGCCGAGCCGGTCTACCTCAACGCCACAGCGCAGACGGGGCACCTGCCCGACCTCGATCAATTGGCCGCCGACACGCCGCTTCTGTCACGACTTGCGGCGCTCTACGTCTGCTCGCCGGCCAATCCGCAAGGGGCCGTGGCGAGCCGCGCCTACATCGCCAAGGCGCTGGCCCTGGCGCGAGCCCACGACTTCATGCTGTTCTTCGACGAATGCTACTCGGAGCTCTACTCCCACGAGCCGCCGACGGGCGGGCTCGAAGTGGCGGCGGCGACGGCGGAGGGTTTTGCCAACATCGTCGTTTTCAACTCGCTGTCGAAGCGCTCTAACCTGCCCGGTCTGCGCTCGGGATTTGCCGCCGGTGATGCTCATTTTCTCGATACGCTGGCCAACATCCGCAACCTGATCGGGCCGCAAATGCCCGGGCCGACACAATCGGCCAGCGCGGCAATCTGGTCGGAAGAGCAGCATGCGGTTTCCAACCGGCTGGCCTACACGCGGAAATTCGACGTCTGCGACGAATTGCTCGCGGGCCGGTTCGGTTACGAGCGGCCAGCCGGAGGGTTCTTCCTGTGGCTCGACATGGGACAATTCGGGGGCGGCGTCGAGGCAACGCTAACCATATGGCAACGGGCAGGTGTCAAGGTTCTCCCGGGCGTCTACCTGGCGCAGACGGGCCTCGACGGCACGAACCCCGGCACGGATTATGTGCGTGTGGCGCTCGTGGCACCCGAGGCCAGCATCAGGGAGGCGCTGACACGGGTCGTTTCCGTCTTTGCGTAACCCACATCGGCATGATGAGCTTCGAGCACAGCGAACACGATCAGGAGACTGAACGGTTGCTTCCCCAGTCCTGGGCGGAGCGGCTGTCGCTGTGGCTGAAGCAGTTGAAAGGTCTGGTTATCCTGGCCCTGATCGGTGCCGTGTGGTTGTCGCTGATCAGTTGGTCGAACGCCGATCCCAGCCTGACGCATGTGACGCGCGAGGCACCGCGCAACCTGTTCGGCTACCCTGGTGCCATCGTTGCGGACCTGTTGCTGCAAACATTCGGGCTGGCCGCTGTCGTGGTTCTGCTGGCCCCCACGCTGTGGGCGGTCGAAATGCTCCTGTTGGGGCGGGTGCCGGGGCACCGGCAGAAGCTGGTGCTGCTACCTGTGTCGGCTCTCATCCTGGCCGGTGCCCTGTCGGCTCTCCCGCAGGCACCGATCTGGCCGCTCGACCCCGGCTATGGTGGGATTCTGGGTGATGCGGCCTACCGTTTTGCTTTTGCAGCAGCCGTCACCGTGGCCGCCGACAAAGCAGGTCTCGTCGCCGGCCTCATTCTGTTTGCCGCCGGTTGCGGCGTGCTCACGCACGCCATCGGCCTGGAGCTCAAGGATCTGTTGGCATCGCGCGCGCCTGGCCCCGTGCTGTCGCCGATCGAGCCGTATGTCCCCTTTGATCCCGACCGTCCGGAGCGGATGGGGCCGCCGAGCATGCCACATAGTCCGATGCCAGACGGTCCCGCACCGGCCAGAGTGCACGAAGGTCCGAGGTTGGATACCGGACGGCTCGCCGGGGCCTTTGCCCGTCACGGCGCGCAGGCCCCGCCTCCGCCGCGCTGGCAGCCGCCTGTCACGACGGCCGCCCATTCGGACAGCTCGGCGGGCCATGGAGCGCTCTCTTCGGCGCACGAGCAGGATCGCTTTCGACTGCAAGCGGACCCAGGGCTTGACTTGGACGGCGCCGGCGAAGCGGACGACGACCTGGAACAGCTCGACCCGGACAGCGAGGCGGCCAGCATCGAGATGGCGCGCAGGTTCGCCCCCGGTCGCGCAGATCCCGATACATGGCTGGCGAAAGCCGGGAAAGCCGCCCAGGCGTCGCTTCTGTCGCGCCCAGGTGGCCCCGACCTCCCACCGCTGCCACAAATGATGTCGGTTCCGCGATCTCGCGCGGCCGCCAAAACACAGCCCGCGCCGGATGGTTCGCAGCAGCGGCCGTCAGTCGGCGCACCATCGCCGCGTGGCCGCTCGCTGCTGATCGACGGCATGACATTTCCGGTCGATCCGCAGTCCTACCGGCGACCCTCGCTCAATCTGTTGCAGCAGGCCGCGGCGCGCTTGCCCGGGCCTGAACTGACCGAGCAGGTGCTCCGCGGCAGCGCGCGACTGCTGGAGGATGTGCTCGCACAGTTCGGTATCAAGGCGGTGATCAAGGACATTCGACCGGGTCCGGTCGTGACGCTGTTTGAGCTGGAGCCGGCGCGCGGCACGAAGTTGTCCCGCGTCGTCGGACTGGCCGACGACGTCGCGCGGGCCATGCGCACGACCGCCGTGCGCGTCGCCGCTGTTCCCGGACGCGGCGTCTTCGGCATCGAAGTCCCCAATATGCGTCGTGAAACGGTGATGCTTCGCGACCTCCTGGAAACGGAAGCCTATCGCGCCTCGGAAGGTGTGCTACCGCTCGCGATCGGCAGGTCCATCGGGGGCGAGCCAGTCGTCACCGACCTCGCCCACATGCCGCATCTCTTGGTCGCCGGCACGACCGGCTCGGGCAGATCGGTCGGGATCAATGCGTTCATTCTGTCGCTTTTGTACCGGCATGGGCCGGAGACATGCCGACTGATCATGATCGACCCGCAGATGCTGAAACTGGCCGCTTACAACGGCATCCCCCATCTTCTGGCACCGGTGATCACCGATCGTCGGAAGGCCGTCGCGGCGCTCGGCTGGCTCGTGTCCGAGATGAATGAGCGCTACAAGCGCATGGCGAAGCTGTCCGTGCGCAACATCGACGTGTTCAACAACCGGGTTCGCAACGCCAAGAAGCGCGGGGAGATGATCGCACGGGTGGTGCAGACAGGTTTCGACCGGCGCACCGGGCTTGCGGTCTACGAACACGAGCAGATGGACTTCGATACGATGGCCTATATCGTGGTCGTTATCGAAGAACTGGCCGATCTCATGGAAACGGCCGGCGCGGAGGTCGAAACGGCGATCCACCGGTTGTCGCAGAAGGCGCGGGCGGCCGGCATTCACCTCGTCGTCGCCACGCAGCGTCCGTCGGCGGACATTCTGACCGGGACGATCACGGCCAATTTCCCCATACGCATCAGTTATCGCGTGGCGTCCAAGGTCGAGAGCCGGGCGATCCTCGGCGAGCAAGGTGCCGAGCAGTTGCTCGGCCACGGCGACATGCTGCATCAGACGGGTGCCGGACAGGTCACGCGCGTGCATGGTGCCTTCGTCGCTCATGAGGACGTCGAGGCGATTACCGATTTCCTGCGTGCTTGCCCTGGCCCAGGCTTTGCCGAAGACCTCATCCGTGCCATGGACGGGACCATCTCGGATGGCCGTCCGCGGGTGCCGTCGGGCATCGGAGTCTAGCCCCGCAGCGCCATGTGGCTGAAGGCTGCCCAGATCTCGACTCATTGTTGAGCACAGGCTTCGCCGCGAGCGGATTGTCGGCTGTGGCTGCCGCGCCGTAACGTCGGCCCGAAGAACAGGCTGGCAGCCGATGCGCGACGTTCAGCACGACAGGGCATGTGTTGCGAGAGCAATCAGGCGGGGGGATTGAAGCGGATGGACAGCATCATGAAGGCGACAGCGATCGGGCTCGGTATGGCCCTGGCGTTCGGCATCGCAACAGCAAGCGCCGAGACGACAGCCAAGGGCGAGACGGCCAATCAGGCCGGTAGCGGGTGGAGCGCTCAACTTGCCGCCGACGGCACTGCCGGTATCACCCTGGACGCGGCCCAAGCCGAGACGGTCAAGAAGATCGGTGATTATTTCAATTCCATGAAGACCTTGCAGGGCTCGTTCGTGCAAACGGCCGCCGATGGCAAAGTGATGAAGGGCTCCTTCCAGATGATGCGGCCCGGCATGTTCCGCTTCGATTACGCCCGCCCCTCCCGCCAGGTCATCGTCTCGGACGGCACCAATCTCGCCATCCAGGATCTCGACCTGAACAACGAGGATCGCATCGCGCTCGACCAGACTCCGTTCCGGGTTCTGCTGCGCAGCGACGTCGATCTGACACGCGACGCCAAGATCAGCGAAGTCCAGGAGACCGACGATGCCTTGCTTGTCGCCCTTCAAGACAAGAGCCCGGACACACCAGGGCGCATCAAGCTGGTCATGGCAAAGGGTGAAAAGCTGCAACTCAAAGAGTGGGTGACGACCGATGCCCAGGGCCTCGACACGCGCGTCGAGGTCAAGGACCTGAAGCTTGACGACAAGCTCGACGCGGCTCAGTTCGTGATCAAAGCGGTCGGCAATCCGTTCAGGCAGTAGGCTTGGATCAGCGCCATCTGGTATTCCAGACGTGTGGCTGTTCGGTCTCTGTGCAATGTTCAAGATTGATGCAGGTAGTGGGTAACTGTTCACGTTTTCGTGAGCGAAGTGGTTTCCCCCTATTGTAGTCGGCGACATCTCGATTACATTCACACGTAGTCAGGCGCGTCACCCTGTATTCGGTAGTGCCCCCCGTCTAACCGAAGACGCAAGCCTGAGATGCCGGCTTCCCTCCCGGCATCACGCGCGAGAGCGCCGACGCCCAGTCCCTCCCCCCGGGACTGGGCGTTTTCGCGTGTTCAATACCAGTTGAGTGGGGCTGAACCTGGGCCTGACTGTCTCGTCAAAGGCCGTCAGCACCAGCGTCGAGGGGTGCGAGTTATCGAGGGGCAGCCGGTATCGCATTCTCAGTGTCGAGCACTGAAGGTCCAGGAGCCCTCTCGACCGTTGCGGATCAGTGGACCGCTGCTGTCCGGTCCGTCCCACCAAGACCGCCCAAAGCCGCGTCTATGGTGCGCAGTTCTTTGGCCAGACGGTTGAGACGTCCAGCGATCTTCTGCACGAAATGATCGGCGAGCGCTGGATCATCTTCCATTTGTGCATGAAGATCCGTGCGCGTGATACGCAGAGCGCGAACGCTGCCCCGTGCGACAATGGTCGAGGAATGCTGCGTTTCAACGAGCATTGCCATCTCGCCCACAAGCGATCCCGGTTGCACCGGTTCAGGCGTGCCGTCACTGTCAGGACCAGACACCCGGACGGCGTCTCCGGCCACGATCAGGATTGCGGCGTCCCCGTCACCGTCTTCCGAGATGATCACGTCACCCGGCTTGTACACCACCCGCTCGGCGCGCCGGGCGATCTCAGTGATCTGGAGTGGCTTAAGTCCCTGAAAAATAGCGACCGACAAGAGTGGCTTGACGAGTGCGTCGATTGCCATGTGCCCATACCTCGAAGCGTCAACGATGGTCAGTGATACCCAACGACGCTTACAAAATCGGGAAGCTGGCCCGCCTGGGCGGACATCGAAGCCATTAACCTTCTGGTGAGCGTTTTCTGATTCGCGCGGCACCGTCTACCGGGCTCGTCGCGCCACTGACAGCCGACCTCGGCTGCGTGGCGATTTTGCCTCGTCGATGGCCACCGGCTCGGGCAAGCAGCGATCCGACGGGGCGCAAGTTTGTTGACTTTTGTCTTCCTTCAAAGTGTGATGCGGCCGGAGCGGGGTATCGCCACCGATAGGCCGCTTCAATCGACCTTTTGCGGGGCCTTGACCCCCGTTCATCGGAGACAGACATGATCAGCAAATTGTCCGCCCACGCCGGCCGAAGCGCGCGTGGGTTATCGCTTTTTTCGGCACTTGTTCTGGCATTGCCGGCAGCTCCGGCGCTGGCCGCCGATGAGGTCAACATCTACTCCTATCGCGAGCCGGGTCTCATCGCGCCGCTGCTGAAGGCGTTCACCGACAAGACTGGGATCAAAACCAACGTCGTGTTCGCGAAGGATGGGTTGATCGAGCGGCTGGCTTCGGAGGGCACCAACAGTCCGGCCGATATTCTCCTCACTGTCGATATCGCCAACCTGACGCAGGCCGAGGACAAGGGTGTGACGCAGGCGGTCGCGTCGGACGTCGTGGCAGCCAACATCCCTGCGGCATACCGTGATCCGGAAGGCCAATGGGTCGGCCTGTCCCAGCGCGCTCGCGTGATCTACGCATCCAAAGAGCGGGTCAAGCAGGATACGATCACGTACGCCGAACTTGCCGATCCCAAGTGGAAGGGCAAGATCTGCTCGCGGTCGGGACAGCACGCCTACAATGTCGCGCTGCTTGCCTCGATCGTTGCCCATGAAGGGGCAGAGAAGGCCGAGGCGTGGGCGCGGGGCGTGAAGGCCAATCTGGCGACCAAGCCGGCCGGCGGCGACCGCGATCAGGTGAAGGGCATCTACAGCGGGCAGTGTGATATCGCCATCGGCAACACGTACTACATGGCTGCCATGCAGACGAGCGACAAGGACGAGCAGAAAGCCTGGGCGGATTCGGTCAAGCTGCTGTTCCCCAACGGTGGTGACCGCGGTACGCACGTCAATATATCCGGCGCGGTGCTGGCCAAGAATGCCCCGCACAAGGCCGCTGCCGTGAAGCTCATCGAGTTCCTGGCCTCCGATGAGGGCCAGAAGATCTACGCCGAAATCGTCAACGAGTATCCGCTCAAGGCCGGCGTCGACGTCTCCGAGCGCGTTGCAAGCTGGGGTAAGCTGACGGCCGACAAGCTGCCGCTCGAAGACATCGCGAAGTTGCGCAAGCAGGCGTCCGAGATCATGGACAAGGTCGGCTTCGACGGCGGCCCAGGGGCCTGAGTCAGGCCGTCCGCGAACGTGTGGCCGGCGCGCGCAGGTGGTGCGCCGGCCACTCAATCGCGCCGCATTTTTGTTGCCGAGCGGCGCTTTAGCTCGCGCCTGCCTGCCGTCGTCGCGGCGCCGATAACGACGTCATTGCCGTCAGCGGCAGCGAAGATCGAAACGGGGGTCTGGCCGGCCGGCAGATTGATCGTCGCCTGACCATTCCGCTCCGGGAGTGTCGTGTTGACCGGCGCGTTCGTGGTTTGGAAAACGATGCGGTCGATCACGCGCGAATCTGGCGTGTTCCAGAGCCAGAGCATGCCGAGGCCTATATCGTTTGTCGGCTGGCCGTCAGTTCCAAACTGGCCTGACGTTTGGAGTACTTCGAAGAGGAGGTCGTCGCGCCCGACGATGACGGGCGTCTGTCCGCTCGCATCGCCCAGCTTCCACAGTGCATCAGCGAAGTCCACGCCAAGAGTTTGCTGGTCCTGCGACAGGGAAAGCACGCCAGAAATCGCATCAGGTGCATTTGCCTGTTCAACATCGCGAAGAGAAAGCTGTCCGGCAAACTGTGTCAAAATGCGAGCAAGCTGAGGAGCCGAATCAACGAGCAAGCTCGACTTTGACTCGAGAGCGAGTGCCGCACCAAGATTGCTTGCGTCTTCAAACAATGCGCGGATGCCAGTGTCTCCAAATGGGCGCTCACCTTCATCGAGGGCGGAATATGCTATCGTGACTTGCATCTGCTGGCCTGGCGAAAACCGCTCGTCTCCGGTTCCGGGGCCAGCTCCAACGGCGCTTCCAATCTGGTCATCAACGAGAGCGCGCCAGACTTCCGGCATTACACGCTGCCATTCTGATGATTCCGGCCCGCCCTCACCGGATGCAAGACTTGCGTACATCATAAGAATGGTTGGTGGAAGATAGTGTCGAGATATTGGATCAATGTCAGACCATGTCGCGTGCGGGTCGAACCGGGTCTCGTAGGCCGGAATTGGAGATCTTGTCGCTGCTAAAGCTTCTTCCGATACTGCATACGAATTAATAAGTTGAAAGGAAGGAGCCCATGGCGTGGAAGTGCCGTAAATTAATTCCCGAAGCGGCTCTATATCAAAATAGTCTGGCCCAATTGGATCAAGTGGATGACTTTGATAACCAGACTGCCCGTAGACCGACAACCCATAGGCGTTCTGAGCCGCAAGCTCGAAGTTCATATTCGCAAATAGTGTGGTATCGAGCCCATACAGAGCCCCTACAAATCCGGCCAGACCGCCGCCAAGCGAGTGCCCTGTCGCTGTAACACTGCTTGGAGAGACATTTGCCGCCACGCTTTGGTAAAAGTCGATTGCGGCTTCGGCTTGCGGCCCTGTTGGTCGCCCAATTCCGATACCGTAGCCATTCCAGACGTCTGAACTGGCCGTCAAGATCGCGAAATCGTCATCGGTGCCACGATAGGCAATGACTGTCTCGCCATTCCACGAGTAGGCAGCCGCGTAGAAGCCTATCTCCTCAGCATCACTATCTGCTGCCACATTCGAAATCGTGGCGTTGCCAACTTGGTTGCCTATGATCAACTGCCAGTCACTGGCACCAATACCGAGACCATTCGAAGTCAGTCCCGCGTTATAGCCGCGATGGTAGGTGTCCATCGAGAGAATTGCCAAGAAAATATCACGGTTCATTTTTGGAACTCCAATCATCGAAGGTGGGCGGGTGTGTGGTTTCAAAGACTCGTAGCGACCAGCCAACTGCATTTTGCGGGAAACGTACTTCGGAGTTCGGCAGTCGCTCAGGCGTGCCCCTAGGTGCCGAGTATCGCCGTACCGTCCACAACCATTCCGGTGCATTCGGGATACGCTCTATGAGTGGCGCCCGAGATGCCGGCTCGATCGTTATCGAAATGAGATGCGTCCCGCTGCCGATGGTGGCAGGAATCATGACTGGGGAGACCCTCTTGAATTCGCGCGGATCATTTCGTCCTGGCGGCAACCAAATCAATTGCGGCATGAACTCAGTGAGTCTCACCGGCTTGTCGGCCAACTCGAGGTCCCAGGGTTTGATCTTGTAGACTGCGAGCGGCAGATCATCGGCGGCTTTGGTAATCGTCGAGGGGCGGGCTGATCCGCCGCGATAACCGCTCTCGCCTCCCGCCAAGCTCGCAACCAGAGTTCCGTTCGCGCCCAATTGAACGATGGGCGCGACTCCGCGAACTTTCGAACTCCAGCTGTACGGTGACAACGATGGAAGACGGCTAAAATGGTAACTCGCTTCGATGACCGAGCTTGCTGACTGAACCTTTCCCGCCGAGTAGACTTCGACCGTCATACGATAACGGAACGTGTAGGTTTGGAAGATGAAGTTGTAGGCGACCAAAAGCGCCAGGAGAATGCCGACCGACCAGTAGAGTAAGGTTCTCATCTGGCGGCGTCCTGCGCGGCAGCGGCCGCCAACTGCGCCAGCATCGGCGGCAGGATCATCCACTCGATGTCGGCAAGGCAGAAGTGCTTGCGCGCAGGTCCCCGCGCCATCAGCACAGCGATCTCGCCAATCGTGCCGAAGATCGTCTTCGACAGCACCGTCGCCTCGCCTGGATGGGGCGAGTGGTCAGTTTTGTGATGAGAAGATGCCGCAATCGGCTCAGAGGAGGGCATGCAAAGACTGAACATCTGACCTCAAAGTATGGGCTCCGTTGGCTCACGCCTCCTTCGCCTTGACGGCGAGACTGCTTCACCTTCGCAGCGCCTGTCCAGTGCAAAGGTAACCCTGCCGACGTGTCAGACAGATGACTGTGGCATTCAACCTTGTTCCGCGCGAGAGGGCCATGAGGGCTCGCTCGGGGCCCAACTGCCGACGCCGCTCGGCCGGTCCCTTTGATCTCGGCTCCCGCCAAGTCCGAGCCACCCGCAAAGGCATTTTCAGTCGCACGGCTAATCGGTTGCGACGATATGACGATGCGCGCCAATTCGGGTCGACTATCGATGGCGTATTAAGATCAATGCAGACCGTCGCGCCGCATTTCCCGCAATTGCGATACGCTTCCTCCGTGAAGTGCGCGGCGGGATTGCGGGATTGGGGCTACGGCCGCCGAGGGGAATAGGCGATGCGGGCTGGTCAGCAATGACGCGATGGACGTCGCTCGATGTGATGGCGCGGATCATCAGCTGGGGCGTCGTCGCGACGATGCTGGGCTGGACGGCGATCGTCTACCTGGCGCTGGCAACCGCGCATGATCCCTTCATGACGCTGCAGCGCTGGCCCGCCGCCGAGCCGCGCACCGAGCGCGAGCTTCTGATAACGGTGATCGCTCGTCGGGATGTCGAGCGGGGGCAGATCGCTTCGGGACCCGGCGTCGGCGCGCTTGCCGACCAGTATGATCGCCTGCGGCGTGCGTCGGCCTTGCCCGGCGAAGCGCGCGGTGCCGTCGATCGGCTGCTGGTGGTTGTCGTCCGGCTCACGACCGAGCCGCTGCCCGCAACATGTGAGGACGGCCCTTTGCAGGGCTTCCACGATCTGTCGCTCGATGTGGACAACATCGGGGCCAGCGCGCTGCTCGTCGTTGCCGATCGTCCGCTGCGCCTCAGAATGCGGGACGACGTCGGTGTCCGTGGGCGTTTCGCTTTCGAGGGCGACACCGTATTCGACGTCTGCCCGCTGCGGCAAGGCTTCATCAGCGGTTTTCGAAGCGGCGTTTACGGCGCGAAAGGCACACTCTCCGCGTCGGATTTCGTTTCGGCGAATGCGGCCAATAGGCGGCGACTTTGCGCCGGGCTTTCGAGATGGTCAGACCATTTTAAGCAGCCACCGGATATGGTCGATATCCTGGTGGTGGAAGACCCCAGCCGATTGGTGATTTATCCCGGCTACGTGGGACATGACGGCGTTGCGGTTTCAGGTCCGGTGAACATCCACCGGCTGTGTTCATGAGCTGAGCATTGGGAGTTGCGTGCGATGGGCCTCAGGAAGACCGAGCGGCGCGGTGTGCCGATTGCGATGACGGTCAGCCGGCGGACTGCCGAGGGTGCCGGCAGCGGCGGCCTGGGGGGACAGCTGGCATGGATCGCTGCATGCGCTGCTGGCGGGAGGTCTGGCCGTTGCGTGGTCGGCGATCGCGCTGGCATTCACCCCCATGCTGGAGCAACGACGCCAGGCTGACGGAGCGTGATGACGTTCTCGGGACGTGCCGGACTGTGGGTCGGGACGGCGTCGCTGCGGCCGAGCGGTCGCAACGCCCATCGGGTCAACCTCGGATACGCGTCCGCGCTCGCTGTCAATGGTCGCGTCTACCGGGGCAGGAGCCGAGATCACTTGGACCGACGGCGTCGAAACAGCCATGCCGTCCGCCCTCCCGCGGATGCATCGTTGACGACATGCAGGACCACCTCGAAACCGGATGCAGAAGCCAGCGCTTCATACTCAGCTGGCGAGAGGCTTGCGTGATACAACGGATCGCCACGGTATTCGCCTACGGCTTCGCCGTGCTGCGGTCCGGTGTTGAACATCAGCCACGCTCGCGAGGAGGCGTGGTCGGCGAACACGGCGAACATTCGCCGCTGGTCGTCATGGTCGAGGTGAAAAAAGCTGTCCCACGCGAGTATGCCGTCGAAGCGCTGGCCGAGCGCCAGGCCCCGCATGTCGGCGACGATCCATTCGTGATCGGGCAGGCGCTCGCGGCACAAAGAAATCATCGTTGGAGACGCGTCAACGCCAGTTACGCGCAAGCCGTGCTCGGCCATGTGCTGGGCGACGGGACGGCCGGGGCCGCAGCCGAGGTCCAGAACTGACGCCCCACTTTCCAGCCTTCCGATGAGGCGGTCGTGCCAGCTCTTGTCGTTCCAGATGCCACTGCTGACACTACGCTGACGATCACGATCCCAGGCAAGCGCGTGCGTTTCGTAGTGTTCGACGATCCGGTCGGCGAGTTCGCTTGTCATCGGCCTGACCTGCCCCTGAAGTTTCATCCAGCCTTGGGTTAGCGTCCCTTGCCGGTCACCAGTGCGCGAAGCCCGCCGGGTCGGAGGTCTCCGCTCATGGCCGGATCTCCAGCGAAACAACCAGGTCCTCAACGATCTCGAAGTTGTAGTCCAGATTGATCGGGCTGCCAGGAAAGTTGCCGGAGACCTTGCTTGTCACGACCACCTTCCCGTCTCGTGTAGCCACGCTGAGCGGTTCGACGGTGTGATGGTATTTTTCGCGGGTTTCGATCCGCCACGCTTTGATGGCCTCCACACCTGTGATGAGTTTACCCTCGTCATGCACGACGGCCCCTGAAGCGAAGCACTGCTCTATCGCTGATGCGTGATGCGCATTCTCTGTTGCGAAATACAGATCAATGATTACCGGCAATGCGATGCTCATAGCGTTTTCTCCCGTGAACGACCCTTGTTCGACATGGAAGATGCGCGTAAGGTCGCTGAATGACAAGAACACACAAAAAAGTAAGGTACTTACCTGAAAGTAAGGATCGTGGCCATACGCCGGCGTCGGCCGCAGAGGGCGTTGAAGAGGCGCTCAAAGTGCTCGAAGGGCGCTGGAAGCTCGTCATCCTTTTCCAGTTGTTCGGTGGCAAGCTGGTGCGCTTCTCCGAGCTGGAGCGGGCTATCCCGTCGATTTCCCAGAAGATGCTGATCCAGCAGCTTCGACAGCTGGAGGGCGACGGCGTCGTTCGCCGGATCGTGCATCACCAAGTGCCGCCTAGAGTGGAATACGGTCTGACCGATTGGGGCGAGGCGCTCTGTCCGGCGCTCGACGAGCTGCTCAAGTGGGCTGCGTCGCGCGAGGCGTTCAAGGCTGGGTGATGCCACAAAGCTCTCGAGCTCGAGGTGGTGGGTGGACTGCTTGCGAGAATTTCAGACGGTCGCCTTGAACCGCCCCGGGTTCTCCGGAGGCTGGTTGGTTTGAGTCAGGCGGCGATCCTCAGCTCCTCCAGGGCTGCAGAGTAGGCGGCCTCCGCTTCGGCCGGTGGGACGTTGCCGATCGGCTCCAGGATCCGGCGGTTGTTGAACCAGTCGACCCATTCGAGCGTCGCGAACTCGATGGCCTCGAACGACCGCCACGGGCCCTTGCGCCAGATGACCTCGGCTTTGTAGAGCCCGTTGATCGTCTCGGCGAGCGCGTTGTCGTAGCTGTCGCCGACGCTGCCGACAGACGGCACCAGGCCGGCCTCGGCAAGCCGCTCGGTGTATTTGATCGAGACGTATTGCACGCCGCGATCCGAGTGGTGGACAAGACCGCCGCCGACGGGACGGCGATCGTGCAGCGCCTGCTCGAGCGCATCGAGCACGAAGCCGGCGTGCGCCGATCTCGACACCCGCCAGCCGACGATCTTGCGCGCGAAGGCGTCGATGACGAAGGCGACGTAGACGAAGCCGGCCCACGTGGAGACGTAAGTGAAGTCCGACACCCACAACACGTTCGGCCGCTCGACCCAGAACTGCCGGTTGACGTGATCGAGCGGGCACGGTGCCGCCTTGTCGGGCATGGTGGTGCGCACCCGCTTGCCGCGAATGACGCCTTCGAGGCCCATTTTCCGCATCAATCGCTCCACCGTGAAGCGGGCGACGTCGTGCCCCTCGCGCAGCATCTGCCGCCACACCTTGCGCACGCCGTAGACGCCGAAGTTCTCATCGAACACGCGCTTGATCGCGCGACTGAGGACAGCATCGCGTTTGACGCGTGGCGGCACCGTCTCTGGCTTGTCCCGTCGACGGAGCTGCTCGTAGTAGGTCGCCGGGGCGATCGGCAGGACGTTGCAGATCGGCCCAGTGCGTCAGCACGTCTCCGACATGACCCCGTACGCGGACCGATACTGATCGATGAACGCCGTCATGTCTTCGACCGGCGGTCGAGTTCCGCCTGCGCAAAATATGCGGAGGCCTTGCGCAGGATCTCGTTGGCCTGACGCAGTTCGCGGTTCTCGCGCTCCAGCGCCTTGAGCCGCTCGCGATCGTCGGTGGTGAGCCCGGCGCGCTTGCCGGCGTCGCGCTCGGCCTGCTTGACCCAGTTGGATAGCGTCTGCGCCGAGCAACCGATCTTGGCCGCGATCGAGGCGATCGCCGCCCACTGCGACGGGTAGTCGCCGGCGTGGTCGAACACCATGCGCACGGCGCGCTCACGCACCTCCGGCGAGAACTTCGGGGATTTGGTCTGCTGTGTCATGGCTCCACTCTCTCAAGAGTTGGAGCCTCCGGCAATCTCGGGGCGGGTCAGTTCGCGCACGGCGCGTCCCTTGTGGCTGTCGAGGTTGTCCATCACCGCGATGTCGCCAGCGCGTAGCGTCGGCACGAGCGCCTGGTGAACGTAGGCGAGGAAGCTCTCGCCGTTGATCGGCCCGTCGAACAGGCAGGGCGCGGTGATGCCATCGGAGCGCAGCGCCGCGATGAAGGTCATCGTGCGCCAGTGACCGTGCGGCGCGTGCGCCTTGAGTGGAACGCCGCGCCGCCACCAGCCGTGCGTTCGCGTCATATTCGTCTTGGTCCACGTCTCGTCGATGAACACGAGGCGTGCAGCATCGAGCGCCGGCTGTCGGCGCTTCCGCCAGAGGCGGCGTTGCACGATGTCAGGCCGGTTCTGCTCGGTTGCGAAAACGGTTTTTTTTAAGCTGATGCCTTCGCGTCTGAGAAACCGCCAGAGCGTGTCGCACGACACGACCACATCGCGCCCGGCGAGTTCGGCCAGAAGTGCGTGCAGGGTGAGGCCGGGCTTGGCCGCGAGCCGCGCCATCAGCCAGCTCCGTTCGCCCTCCAGCAGGTAGGGCCGCCGTCCGCCCATGGGTCGGGCGGCGGCACTGCCGGTCGATCGGGCGCGCTGCGACCACTTCACGACGCTCGCGACGCTGACGTCGAACACCTCGGCGACCGCCCGGCAGGATTGGCCCGCCGCCACTGCCGCCACCACGCGCTCACGCAAGTCGAGAGAGTAGGGTCGTGCCATGCATGCTGGCCTCCGCCTCCAGCATGCAGCTTCAATCACGGCACCACTGATTTGGGAATCCCTCGCGATTCAAACAAAGTCGGAAAGACTCTAGTCGTCGAAAATGGATCGCAGCAAGTCGTCGATTTTGATGGTGGCGAAATTGGAGAAGGTGTCGGATACGGCATAGGGCAGGATGATCTGATCGCCGTGTCGCATCGCGCCACAGGTATAGACGACATTCGGCACGTACCCCTCGCGCTCGTGAGGCTCAGGCCGGACCAGAGGCTCTCGGGACCGACCGAGGACTTTCGACGGATCGTTCTTGTCAAGCAATACGGCACCAATGGCGTATTTTCGCACAGGCCCAACGCCATGGGTCAGCAGCAGCCAACAGTCGTCCAGCTCGATTGGCGATCCGCAGCTCCCGATCTGGACGAACTCCCAAGGGTATTCGGGCCGCAGGATCGCTTGGCCGCCGTCCCAACTGTAGAGGTCGCTGGAATAGACGAGATAGAGGTTTTCATTGTCCTGTCGCGCGATCATGGCATAGCGGCCATCGAATTTTTTCGGGAACAGGGCCATGCCCTTGTTTCGCGCCGCCGAGCCGGCGAGCGGCGTCATGCGGAATTTCAGAAAGTCGCTTGTCTCGAGGAGTTCGGATCGGATCGCCCGACCGCTGTAGGCGGTGTAGGTTGCATAGTAAGTGGTGCGATCATTATGTGTGAATTCCACAAAACGCGCGTCCTCGATTCCGTTGCTTTGAGCATCCGTCACGGGAAAAATGACGCGCTCGCTCAAGTCGTCTCCGGCCCTGAAAGTTACTTCAACGTCGTCACCATGTGCGCGCGCTGTACGACTCCCGATCTTCGGGACGCTGGCGAGACGCGCTGTGGGATCGACCGTCACGCTTCCGCTTGGTCCGATGGAACCAGACCGGAACGTCAATGACGAGATGTGTCCTTCGCCGACCGCGCGCAGGCTCAGAATAAACCGGCACCCGCCGGCTGGAGCGCCGGATTGATCGGGATGGCGGACGATGCTCGGGTTGAACAGGGCGGAGGCTTCGAACGAGTATTCATGCAGGAAGTACGCGCCGATCAAGCATCTCTGAGTCATGTTGAGGGTGGCGTGGGGCGCGAGAGCTTCCTCCATTTCGAGCGCGCGCGCCTCGAAAATTTCGAGGAGGCCACGGTGGCGACCTTGGAAATTTTCCAGAACTTCCGTCAGTTGCCGCGCGGCCGCGCCCGGATCGAGCCCGATGACCCGCTCGACAATATGATTGGCGCGCGTCTTGTCGGTCGGATTGAGGTCGCGGGGCTCAGTCGCTGGCTTGAAGGGCCTGACCACGACTCGGGCAGGGTCGGGCCTGAGATGCAGCGCTTGTCGGTTCAAGAACCGGGATTGAGACAACATTACCCCCTGGGAACGATCCCGGTATGGCCGCGCGGCTTTGGTCGCCGCGCACCAGATTCCAACTCAACCTGTCATGGTCTGCCGTCACAGTGCGGGCGAATGTTCGCATTTCGACGACGGCAAGCAGATACGATAGCACGGACTCGGCGCCACGGTTTTCGTTTGCGCGATCCCAATGCAGCCCATCCCGGCAGCTTCCCGTTTCGGGATCCACCAGCGGCGCTTCCAGATCGTTGCGACCGAGAAACCATGCGAAGGCGGATCCAGCCGCGGCCGCCCATTCGGGATGGCGCGTGATCGCCCACGCAGCCAGACACGCCGAGATTGTAGCGGCAGCCTCGACGGGCTGCTGATCGAACGCCATGGGCAATCGCCGCGGAATACCGAAGCTCTCCGTCCCCACGGGTCGGAAAGTGCCGTTTGGCGATGACTGAATCGTCATCAGCCAGCCCAACGCGCGTAGTCCACCATCGATCAGGTGCTGGTTGTTTGTCGAAATGCCCGCTGCCATCAACGCCTGTGGCAGCCTCGCATTGTCATAGGCAAGCTCGTCCTCGAACCAGATCCAATCCGGTGTCTCAACGGCCCTCAAGGCCGCCAGCAGTTTCTCGGCAAGCAGGCCGGTCATCCGCGAGCAGGCTGGATTGTCGATGGTGGTCTCACGGTAGGCAACGAGGCCGAGCAACGTGAAGGCCCACGCCCGCGGCGAGGTGAAGGTCTCGACGGCCGGAAGCGCCAGTTCGAACAGTGCACCCGCCCATTTTCGGCGGGATGGATCCGGATCTGCCCGCGCGCAGGTGCCGAGCGCCCACAGGGTTCGCGCGTGACTGTCCTGCGAGCCTTGCGGCTCCAGCCAGCGCCGATCGTAGCTCATGAAATTTCGGAAGCGGCGGGTGTCTGGGTTCCAGGCGTGCTGGATGAACGCAGCAAAACGAGTTGCCAGTGTATTGGAAAAACGCGGCTCACCCGGTCCACCGAGCATGAGGGAGAGCAGGAGTGCACGGGCGTTGTCATCGACGCAATAGCCGTGGTCGCGATCGGGAACGGAATGGACGGCGTGCTGCAGCAGGCCGGTGCTGTCGCACATCGACAGGAAGTGGCCGGTCCGAAACTCAGGCTCGCGCCATGAGGTCGATGATACGCTGTTTCGCTCCGAGGGTTCGTAAGGCACCACTTGGCTCAGTCTTCCGACGGCCTCGAAGACGGCAAGATACGTGGCGGCCGTTCGCGCCCACGTCATCGAGCGGCTGTCGGCGTAAGCACGCTCGCGCAAGGCATCGCGCCGCGGTTCGTCGGTGAGGAGACCGGCTATTTCGCGGCCAATGCTCTGCGTATCACCGAAGGGCACGAGAATCCCACGGCCATCGACCAGGAGTTCGCTGGCGTGCCAATACGGCGTCGACACGACGGCCTTGCCCAGGCCGTAACTATAGGCAAGCGTACCAGAGGTCATCTGCGCTTCGTTGAGATACGGCGTCACATAGACGTCGCAGGCCGTTATGAAATCGAGCAGCGTGGCCTGGTCGACGAACTGATCGATGAAGGTCACATGGCCGTCCAGTCCAAGTTCGGCGACGCGTGCCTGAAGGGCCGAACGATAGGTCTCTCCATGATGGCGCACGAGGTTGGGATGCGAAGCCCCAAGGACGACGTAGACGGCGTTCGGGCAGGCTTCGACAATTTTCTCCATCGCCTCGATCACCGTTTCGATGCCCTTGCTTGGCGACAGCAGCCCGAAGGTTAGGATGACGGTCTTGCCGGCGAGACCAAGTTTGCGCTTGGCCTCGTGAGTCCCCACGAACGCCACGTCGGGAATGCCGTGCGCGATCACGTCGATCATGCGTGCGGGTACGCCATAGATCGTTTGCAGCAGCTCGCGCCCTTTCTGCGCCATGACCACGAGCCGCGCCGACCGGGCAATGATCTCGGCCATGACCGCGCGTTGATCTGGAGATGGCTCGGCCAACACCGTATGCAGTGTCGTGACGACCGGTATCGTGAGACGTTTCAGCAACTCGACGATGTAACCCCCAGCCGCACCACCGAAAATACCGAACTCGTGCTGAAGCGAAACCACGTCGAAGCCGCCACGGTTCAATGCGGCCGCGGCGCGCACGTAGCTTTCGATCGACTCGTCCGAGATCTCGATTGCAACGCTGTCAGGATAATCGTAGCTGCGGCCATCGTCGTTCATGGCGACCACGCATGTTTCCAATGCGGGGCGTGACAGCGCGACAGCCTGATGCAGATCGTGCGTGAACGTGGCGATGCCGCACCGGCGCGGCAGTTGATTGCCGATGAAGGCGACACGAGTCAATGGCCTCGCCGACGCGGCCCCATTTCGCCAGGCGGTCCCCTTGATCGCGCCGGAGATCGATTGTGCCCTCTCGATACGGATCGGAGGCACGGCGGCTCGCACCAGTATTCCAGGCACCGGCGCGCTGCCGGTATAGGCCACCAGCGCCACCAGTCCGGCCTCGCCAACGTCGAGGCTGATCGTGTCGGCTTTCGCAAATAGTGCGTCACCCTTGGAGATATTGAGTGTGCCGACCGTTGCCGAACCGGCAAGGATGAGCAACCAGGTTTCCCTCTCGGCTTCAAGGGACCAGGCCGACCCGGGCGGCAACTCCATCCGCTCGAGAACAAAGTGGCAATCGCATGCCAGCAGCGTGCGCTCGGCACTCATCCGGTTGGGCTGCGGCTGAGGCTCTGCCGGGCCTGCGATCGAGGCACTGACAGCCCGGTCGATATGCAGCTCCCGGGCGCGGCCGTGGTCGAACAAGCGGTACGTGGTGTCACTGCGCTGCTGGATCTCGGCGATGACGAGGCCTGCCCCAATTGCGTGGATGGTTCCAGCCGGCACCATGATGGTGTCGTTCATTGCAACAGATTTCCAGGCGACGGCGTTGGAGATCGATCCGTCCAGGGCCGCGATGCGCAACTGCTGCGCGGTCATCGGTTGCTTGAGCCCAAGGGCGATGCGGGCATCTGCTGTCGCGCTCAGCACGTGCCAAGCTTCGGACTTTCCATTCGGTAGGCCGATCGCACGGGCGTGTTCATCGTCAGGGTGGACCTGGATAGACAGCGGGGCACTGGTGAGCAGGACCTTGAGGAGGAGCGCGGGCGGCGATGACGGCGTACCGGGACGATCATACCAGATTTCCCCGACCGGCCTCGACGCCTCGTCGCTTGTCGCCGTCTTATCCCAGTCGCCGACGTCGGTCATGCCCCATGGCCTGTGCAGGGCTCGCCGGGTTGCCAGTTCAATGGTCATGACGATCCACCTTTTTTCCCGCGCGCGGTTGCCCTGGGCGCGGTTGCCAGAGGATCAGCAGCGTTGAATTGTTTTGATAGGACGGTTGTAGCGATGGCTGCGCCGGCGCAGCACCATCGGAAACTACTCAACCCGCACAGACCGGCGGCTATCGATAGAACTCGACCGCGATCACCGAGACCCCAGCGAGCCCCAAACTGATCAGCGAGAGGCCGGCAAGCGCTGCGATTAGCCAGACGGCCTCACGCAACTCGATCAAGACTTGATGCCTCATTGGCTGGCAACGAGCGAGGATGCGGGCCGGCGGCGCTTGGTCTGACGAGCCGGGAGCGGCTGCGAAGACCGCTCGAACACGATCGAGATGCCCTTGGGCCAGCCCTGGTTGTCCTGGGCGAGACCCGCCAGCTGCTCGGCCAACTGAGCAAATGTCGTGCCGGCCAACAGATCGAACGACTGCTGGTGATCGCCAAACAGCGCCGTGACGCGGTGGTGGTGTGGTCCGAAGTGGGAGTGGAGTTCCATGATACGCGAGACCTCCTGAAAGCGCCCCATTTCTACAACGGCAGCTCGCGGACATCAGCACCTCTGAGCGTGGTTGCTGTGTCCGTTCGGTCCGAACCGGCGTGCTGGGTTGTCTGACTTATCCGACATCCCAAGGGCATGGCACGGAGGCTAGTGGGTTCCGGACGGACGGGCGAGCCTCGGACTCTACTCAACTTTTCCAGCCATCGCTGCGCCGTAACGGCCACGGCGCACTGAGTACATTCCGATTCTCGCGCGGCACGCGCGAAAGGCTCAATCTCCCGGTCATCGAGCGGCGCTGCAAACACCTGAAGCCAGTGCTTCGAGACCGCAAGCCGCGACCACCCGACTCGCCGAGCGTTCGGCGTCCAATTCGTGGAGAACAAGAATGCCCGCGGAAGCACTTCTCATCTGGCTGCTCATCGGTGCAGTCGCCGGATTCCTGGCTGGCGTCGTCGTCAAAGGCTACGGCTTCGGGATCGTCGGAAACATCGTCGTCGGAATCATTGGTGCCGTGCTGGCCGGCGCTCTGCTGCCGCGGCTCGGTCTCTACCCCGGCACCGACCTGGTCGGCCAGATCGTCTCGGCAACCCTGGGCGCCGTCGCCCTGTTGCTCCTGATCAGCCTCGTGCGTCGCGTCGCCTGAACTGGGCAGCGGTCAGGGCCCCGCTGGTGATCGCTCGACACAACGGACGATCATCCGGACCTCACTCCAACAGGCGCTCCGGTGGTGCGTCGGTCAAATAGAAAAAGAAGGATATGATCATGAGCACTCTTCTCCGGTCCATCTGCCTTGCGACACTGTGCGCCGTTCTGCCCTCGCTGTCTGGATCCGCTGTGGCCGTCCCAACGAGTGGCGGCCTGACGTCCCTCTCCAGCTCCGCGACCAGCGGTTCGAGCCTGATCGAGGAGGTCAAGGTCGGTCGGCGCGGCGGTCCGCGAGCCGGGCTGCGTGGTAGCCGTCGCGTCGGAATACGCAACGGTCGTCGGTACGGAAACTACCGCGGCAATCGCTCGCGCGGCAATTTCGGTCGCAACGCCGGTATCGGCATCGGTGCAGCAATCGTCGGCGGTGCAATCCTCTCGGAGGCAGCCCGTGCGGCCCGCCGCGATAGCGGAAGCGGCTGGGATCGCTGCGAGGCAACGTATCGGTCATTCGAACGCAGCACGGGAATGTACACGGGGTATGATGGCATTCGCCGTCGGTGTCCGTATCTCGACTAGGCAAGAATATGCGGCTCCGCTGGTGATGTTCACTTGGCATCGACGGGGTCGCATTCTTTAAAATCGGGAGGCTTCGCTATGAACTCTCTGCGCATCAAAGGTGCTGCCCTGAAACTGAAGGGCAGTATCAAGGAGGCTGTCGGCCGCTTGACCGGCGACGAGCGACTCGAGGCCAGCGGTGAACTCGACAAGGTTGTTGGTTCGGTTCGCACCGCAATGGGCACGACCCAGGATGCCGTTCGAGACAGCATTAAACCCAACTGACATCACAGGCATCACATGCGGCCGGGTCTCGAACCCGGCCGCGGTACGGTTGCCCGCGGAGACATCGAGATGAAAGCAATTCTGATTGGATTCCTGGTCGTAGCTCTCGGCGTGCTTGGATATTTATACTATCAGAGCACCCGCAACGACATCACGATCAAGGTTCCGTCCGTCGAGCTGAAGCGATAATGGAGTGCGAGATTTGCCCCTGATCCTGGCGCGAAAATGAAAGTTCTCGCCATCGGCGGGGCAACCATCGATACCATCGTATCGATTGCCGACGATCACATCGAACGAATGATGTTGCGAAATGCCGGTGTCGCCTATCGTTTGCTCGAAGTCGGCCGGAAGACTGAAGCCGAAGACCTCTCAGTCCATTGCGGTGGCGGCGCGGTGAACGCATCGGTCGCATTTTCCCGGCTTGGCAACGAGGCATCGGCGCTCGTCAAGCTGGGCCGAGACTTTCGCGCCGACCTAATCCTCACGCGACTGGCAGCCGAAGGAATTTCTACACGCTTCGTCGTCCGCGACGAATGTTCCCCGACTGGCGCATCGGTCCTTGTTTCGGCGCATGACAGAAATACGGCGGTGGTCACCTTCCGCGGAGCGAACACCCGCCTCAATGTGTCCGATCTCGACGATCTCGCTTTTGCAGTCGACCTCGTGCATGTGGCAAGCCTCTCAGATGCCTCCGCCGATTGCTTTCCGGAAATCGTTGCGCGGGCAAAAGCGGCTGGCACTTTTGTCGTCGCCAATCCAGGCATCCGCCAGTTGTCGACGCGGCAGGACGCGTTTCGCGCGACACTTCCCCACATCGATATTCTTTCGGTCAATCGCCACGAGGCATCCGCGCTGGTCCCTTGGCTATCGACGCTGTCTGTCGCCGACGGCGCGCAACAGCATAACCCGACCGACCAGGACGGCATGCCGGCTCTCGTGGGCGGGGGTATCCTTGGAGGTGAGTGGACCATGTCGCTGGCCGCCTTCTTCACAAAGCTCACAACTGTGGGCCCACCAATGGTCGTTGTGACCGATGGCGGGAATGGCGCCTACATCGGCACCCGATCTGGCGTCACGCATTGTCCGGCTTTGCCGGTCGAGATTGTCGGCACAGCCGGCGCCGGCGACGCGTTCAACGCCACCTTTGCCGGTCTTATTCTCAGCGGTGCCTCAGTGGGCGAAGCGGCAACAGCTGCTGCCATCAATTCAGCCTCTGTCATCTCCCATCTCGATACTCAGACGGGGTTGCTCGATCGGGAGGAGTTGGCGGCTCGCATAGCAGCGCAACGAGATCACCTGCAAATTCGCTATTGGCCTTCGACCGAAACGGCAATCGGCCGCGTGGTGCCGCATAGGTAGTGTCCGAGGCTACCATTTATCAGCGGCTGGTGCGTAGATGTGGCTCAAGAGACTAACCAAAGGAGTTCGAGTCATGTTGTATCCAATGACGCTGGTAATGGCCCTTGCCATGGCTGTTGCCTTTCCCGCATTCGCCCAGGAGCCCGCCCTCAAGGTGCCGACCGTAGGCGAATCTTCGGTAATTTCGAAAGACGTCTCGATCATGCTCACCACCGAACAGGCGAAGAGCTGGGTCGGCAAGCCCGTCTATAGCAGCGACGGAAAAAAGGTCGGCGAGATTGCTGCCTTTGCACGCGGCGCGGATGACAAGGTCAATGAGATGCACGCAGATATCGGCGGCTTCCTCGGCATCGGCGAAACCCGCGTTCGCTTGATGTCCGCGCAGTTCAAGCTAGCTGGCGATCGTGTGACGATCGGCATGACGGCGGAGCAGGCCAAGGAACTGCCGCGCGTCCTGTAAACGCTGCAAGTAGCCGAGAGGGGCGCGCGCGACCAACTCGCGCCCCTTTCTGATAGTGGCGAAGCATCCATTGTGCGACTATCGCAATTGAAATACACCACTAGATGTTAATCCCCTCCGATATCTTCTTCTTTTTCGCCGGCTCCAACAACGGCATCGTTCGATGCGGCGGCAACGGCGAGGCGCGCCAACTCAGGTAGCGATCTGGCTCCGGTTCTCGCCATGATCGCGGCCCGATGGTTTTCGACCGTGCGCTGACTGATGCCAAGATCGGCCGCAATATTCTTGCTGGGATATCCAGCCAATACGAGATCCATGATTTGATGTTGGCGCTGGGTCAGTCCAGACATCTTTTCGGCCGCAGCCGATTGCCAGGCGATGAGCTTGTTGCGATCGCGTGAAAGCTCCAGTGCGCGCGAGATCGCCGCAAGGAGATCACCGCGCGCCACCGGCTTCTCGATGAAGTCCGTCGCGCCGGCTTTCATCGCCGTCACGGCGATATCGACCTCGCTGAAGCCCGTCATGACGATCGCGGGCAACAGATGGCGCTCCGCGCGCAACTTGAGAAGCGCCTCTACGCCGCTCAATCCCGGCAGGTAGACGTCGATCAAAAGACAGGCCTCTCCACCCGGCTGGAAGGCTGTGAAGAAGGCCTCTGCGGTGGCGAAATCCGCGACCGTCCAGCCCTCGGCCTCCAGCACGGTTCGGACCTGTTCACGGACGTTCTGGTCATCGTCCACGACATAGACGAGGGGAGCTCCGGTAGGCTGGGACGCGTCGGCGGAGAGCGGCGCTTCCCGTACCGTGTCCGCTGATGTGTGCGGCAACAGACGCTGGATGGCTTGCGCGAGCGCTTCAATTCTAACTGGCTTGCTGAGGTGGACGCAGTCATGCAGCTTGATCGTGCGCAGCGTTTCGGAAGAAATATCTCCAGTGAGAACGATGACCCGAATAGACCGATCGAGCCGTTCCCGCACCCGTCCCGTGAGTTCAATGCCGGTCATTCCATTTGGCAGGTTGTGATCCGTTATCATGAGATCGGGTTGAACCGCCGCGCGCGACAGCAACGCCATCGCCGCCATGCCGTCGACCGCCGTCAGGGCTCGATGTCCTTCGTCGACGAGAAAGTCCTCGAGCAGATCGCGCACTTCGGGATCGTCTTCGACGACCAGAATCAACCCGGTCCGGTCAGAGCCGACCGCGGTGCTCCGTGCTTCTGTGGTCGGATGCACGTCTGGCCCGACCGCGGGCTCGCCCGCGTGGTAGGCAACTTCGATGGAAAATCCGGAGCCCTTGCCCGGCCGGGAGCGGACATTGACCCGATGCCCGAGCAGGTCGGCCAATCGATGCACGATCGAGAGCCCGAGGCCGAGTCCGTGACTGCGCTGGCGTGCCGGATTGCCGATCTGAAAATACTCGTCGAATATGCTCTTCAGTTCCGACTTGGGAATGCCGATCCCAGTGTCCCAGACTTCTATGTTGATGACGTTTGCACGACGCCGGCAACCCAGGAGGATCTTTCCCTTCTCGGTGTATTTCACGGCATTGGATAAGAGGTTGCGCAGCATCTGCTCCAGCAGGCGCGGATCGGTGGTCACGATCAGGCTCGACGGCACGACGCGCAGCGACAGGCCGCGCGCGTGAGCGTGATAGGAGAACTCGTCCCGCAGTCGCATCAGCAGGTCGTTTATGGGAAGCCCGACCGCATTGGGCTGAACCGCGCCGACCTCGATCTGATTGATATCGAGGATCGTGTTCATCATCCCCGACATGGCAGACAGCGTCTCGTCGAGACGCTCCAGAAGCCGGCGCGGTTTGTCGCCTGAAATCTGCTTGGCCAGGAGCCCCTGGATCAGCACCAGCGACTGCAGCGGTTGGCGCAGATCGTGGCTGGCGACAGCAAGGAACCGCGATTTTGCGTCATTGGCGGCTTGCGCCACCTGCGTGGCGGCAACCAGCGCCTCGCGGGTGCGCTTTCGCTCACTGATGTCGGTGAAAGTGATGACAACACCTTCGACCCCGTTGTCGTTGGTTCGATAGGGCAGAATGCGGCGCATGAACCAGACACCGGCCTGCGTCTCGATCTCACGCTCGATGGGCGCCAGGGTTTTCAGGACCGTGCGCGAATCTTCGAGTGCGGCATGATCGGCGGAGAGCGAGCTGAGATCGCCGAGGGGACGGCCGATATCGCTCGCGATGACATTGAACAATTGCCGGGTCGCAGGAGTGAAAAAGCGGATGCGCAGGTCGGCGTCCAGAAACAGGGTGGCGACATCGGTGCTGTAGAGAATGTTCTGCAGATAGTCCGACGTCGTTTTCTGCTGCACCAGGGTTTCACGCAGCTGCCCGTTGAGCGCCGTCAGTTCCTCGTTGAGTGATTGCAGTTCTTCTTTCGAGGTGAGCAGTTCTTCGTTCGTCGATTGGTATTCCTCGGCGACCGATGAGGCTTCCTCGCTGATCGCTTTCTGATCCTCGCGAGACCGCTCGAGATCATACATCGTGTGCCGCAACTCGGATCGTGTCGCCTCGATCTCGATTTCGAGGGCGGCAATGCGAGGGATGTCGACAGCCGCCGGCTGCGCGTCGACGCCACCGGCGTTGGGGCGCTGACTGGGCTGCACCTCTTGCGTGAAGCAGACGAGTAGCAGCGGTTCGCTCTCGTTGGGAACTGGCATAACTTCGATGGCGAAGTCGCACTCACCGTCCATTGGATCGACACGGATACCACCGACATGGGCGCGCGCTTGCCTTTCGCTGGCCTCGGCGATGACCAGTCTCAGCCGCGTGCGCATGGCCTGGGGCGCCAGGTCGAGCAGGTCGTGGGTGGGATGACCCGGCGCCACGCGCAGAAAGCGCTCGGTCGGCCCCACTGAATAGAGGCACTCGTGGCGGCTGTTGATCAACACGGCTGCCGGCGCGAAGTTCTCGATCACCATGCGCCGACAGAGTTCGGCCAATTCCGTCGGCCGCAGCCTCGGCTTGTCCTGGAGTGCGGCCCGATGACCGCGTATGCCGTCGCCTGGGTCCACCGCAAATCGCACTTCCCCTGGCCGGCAACGAACCGCATGCCGGTAGACCCTGCCGGACTCCGATATCGCTGCGAATCTGGTGTCGCTCGCTGCAATCGACTCCGCATTCCCCAGCAACAGGGTCCCGCCCTCGCGCAGCGCGAAGTGGAACAGGTCGATGACGCGTGCTTGGGCGTCGGGGCCAAGATAGATCAGCAAATTCCTGCACGAGACGAGGTCGAGCCGGGAAAATGGCGGATCGACCAGCACGTCCTGGCAAGCAAAGATGACCGCCGCGCGCAACTCCGGCGACACGCGGTAACCCTGCCTTTCCTTGCTGAAGAAGCGCGCAAGCCGTTCCGGCGAGATGTCGGCTGTGATGCTCTCGGGATAGTAGCCCTCGCGCGCCAGGGCGACCGCCTCCGGATCGGCATCCGACGCGAACACCTGCAGAGCAATGCCGACCCCGAGGCCGCCGATATGCTCGAGCAAGAGCATGACGAGCGAATAGGCTTCCTCGCCGGTGCTGCATCCAGCGACCCAGATGCGCAGGGTCTGATCGGGCGCGCGGCGGGCAACGAGATCGGGAACAACGGTCTTGGCCAACTGATCGAAGATTTCGGGATCGCGAAAAAACCGCGTCACGTTGATAAGAATGTCGTTGGCAAGCAGATCGAGTTCTCCCGGCTCGCTCTGCAGCAGGCCGATGTAGGCATCGACGTCGCTCGTCCCGGTGGCCGCCAAGGCCATCCGCCGCTCGATCCGCCGCTGCAAGGTGCCGGGCTTGTAGCCGGTGAAGTCGTGGGGGGTCCGCTCGCGCAGCAAGGCAATGATCTCGGGCAGACGGGCCTCGACGCCCAAGGTCGGCTCGACCATGCCGGCCGTGACGGTGCTATATCGGCGGTCGTCAAAATCGAGGATCGCCTGCGGGATGCTGGCCACAGGAAGCACGAGGTCTACGATACCGGCGTCGATGGCACTGCGGGGCATGCCGTCCGAGGCCGCCTCGTTCGGATCCTGCGCAATGACGAGACCGAGTTTCGATTTCACCGCCTGCAGCGCCGCGCTGCCGTCCGATCCCCATCCGGAGAGAACGACGGCGACCGCGCGTGTCCCGAAGGCCGTGGCTATCGACTGCAGAAGGACGTCGAATGGCAGTCGCGCGCCGTGCCGACGGGCCGGCTCCGCCACGCGCAGCATCCCGCCGACAACCGAGAGTTCTGCTGCGGGTGGAATAACGTAGAGATGATCCGGCTCGATCCGCATCCCTTCGGCGGCCTGCTGGACGATCATCGACGTATGGGGGGCCAGCAGGTCGACCATCATGCTGGGATGGTTCGGCTCCAGGTGTTGCACGATGATGAACGCCATCCTGGACCGGGACGGTAGGGCCGTGAGGAACTTGCGACAGGCTTCCAGCCCCCCCGCGGAGGCACCGATCGCCACCACGAGGAAGTCGTCCGGTGCGGGCGATCCATCAGCGGGTGCAATGCCGCGCCGCCAGTAGCTCCCCGCCACCAAGTTTGGGGGCGCTGCGTGATCGGTCATGGGCGAGATTTCCAGCGAGATTTCCAGCGAGATCTATTCTATATTTTGGTATTTTACTGGCGAGAATAGCACATTTCATCTGACGCAGCGCCGGAATACCGCCACTGCCATTGCGATCCTGACCTGCGTCACCAAAAACCCAACGCACAAAGATTACGGAAGTCGTTTCAAAACCAGCTTCGGCGCCCGTCCCCCCGAAATTCCCGCTATCATCAGTCGGTAACCCAGTAGTCGCCCACGCCGCAATCTTCTGAACGCCCATGTGGCGGCAGGTCTGTCGGAAAAGGCCCGCAGACGAGGTCGCTCCGGCCAGCGCCCAACGCCCTTGTGTCCGGACGCATCCCCCCGACCACCAGACGTCGATGAAGCCGAAGTCGACAACGACGCTTGGCGCGGATCATTGCTCATGCCCCGGCAACATGCGAGCGAGGAGGCGATCGCGTCGGACGACATGATGCCAGAGAGAGTGGAGCGCATGGCCTCCAGCGACCATGACCAGCAGCGCGCCAAGAACATGATGCAGCAGACTCAGTCTCTGTGCCGCAAGTTGGTCGACCGGGATGGCATGCGACACTGCAAAGGAGCCGACCCCGAGAGAACCGCCGTAGGCAAACAGCAGCTCCAGACCGCTTGCCGATCCCACGATCATCAAAACGTTGAGAAGCCCGATCGTCCCCTTCATGACGGTCTGTTCTGTCGCGCCGATCGCCGCCAGAGACGGAAGCGGCGGGCGTCGTAGTTGCCAGACGCACCAGCCTGCGGCGAGCAGCAAGACGACGGTCCCTCCGACATTGTGAAACGTCGACAAACCGGGGCGCACCAGGTTATCCAAGAACGGGCTGGACAGGCCGACGGAAAATACCAGCGCTGCGACCGTCCAATGCAGAATCATAGAGACATTGTCAAAAATTGGCTTTTTCAGGTCCATATCATATTGTCCGATCCAAGCTCGAGCGGCCTTTCGACTGGTGGTCAACCATGTTCTGCGACTTCCGCCAGGCCGCACCGGCACGTCAGAAATCGGCGGCCACAAGTCGATAGGAATTGCGGCGATGTCCCCGGTAGCCTGCGGATGCCACGCTGATGATGCGCGAGCGCCAACGATCAAAGGCACTCAAGATCGAGGCTTCGTCCAATCGCGGCATACTTTGGAGCTTGGACAGAACGTCAAGGTCGACGAAAAACGAAATCTCGAACGCGCCGTCGTGTCCCCAGAAGCGGACGCACTTATGGGCTTCATCGTAGCTGCGCGCGATATTCGGGAAGTTGAGAGCCATGTGATCCCTATCCTTTCGATCCGGTTCGCTTGGGCTCTCCACCTGATGCCGGACCAAGTGGAGCCGCGCGTGCTGGAGACGTCGCAACCCTCGCCGCCTGTGTCGCAGGGGCAGGCGATGGTATGCTCGAAGCGCTTATGGTGGATGTGGGTGCCGAAGGGGTCGCCCGACAGGCTCGGAAATTACTCACCCAACAGATGAGAACCGCAACTGTATTGAATTTAGCTAGCCCGCGCCTATATGTCAGTGATGGAACATTTCGACTTTCACGGCCCAGCTGAACTATTTGCCGCGAGCGGTCCGAGCCTTACCCGTCAAAAGCTGAGCTACAAGCGCTTCGAAACGGGTGCCGAGGCTATCAAGTATGCCATGGAGATCATCGGAGCGGATCATCTTCGTGGAGTTTCGATCGAGACCGAAACGGTCAGATTGCAAGCAACTCAGATCAATGAGCTGTACCGGCGCTCCGACTACCCACTATGCCGATTGGAAAAGTGATAAGCTGAGCTATCTGCCCAACGAACCACCCAATCGAAGTCGATGCGATCGAACCAAGCACCGACAACAATATGAACAAGTAGAACCACAACTGTGTGTGTAGAGCTCGCGCTGCGAAGATCGACGCGTTTCACATTCGAATAGCGGCATGTGGCGCTTTCAGCAGTGGGACTGTCGGCCTTGACGGATCGATAAGTCGCCCAAAGAAGCGCTCCTGCAGTATTCTCCTCAGATTGGGATCGTTAAATGAGTTTGCGCCGCGGAAGGTCGACCGGCAGGAACTCAACGCCTGATTTCTGAACCGGCTGCGGATAGAGCATCATCAGTTGCAAGATTTCAAGCGGCATTCCCGACCCTGACCGGCAGCCCGAGGGCGCCCGCCTCCCCCGGCGGTCGACGCATAGTCGTGTGTCCAGTGGCCACCAGTAAGTTTTTCAGCAAGTGCCTCGGCGGCTGCCTGCTCCATTTGCGGTGTCAGCAATTCGATGGCGCCGCGCTTGACTTTCGCCAGCGCCTTTTCGCTTACGTCGGCTACCACAACGAGCGTGAGGTCGAGAACTTGCGCCACCGGCTTTGAATCGCGAGCCTTGACGATACTGGCGGCCGGCAGGCCGAGGATTTGCGGATCTATAGGGCCGAGCACAGAAAATTCTCCCAGGACGATCTCGTCGGCGGCAAGGGCGATGAGCGTGCCACCCGACATGGCATAAATCGGAACGTAGACGGTCACTTTGGCCGGATGAGCTTCTACCGCACGCGCGATCTGCATTGCGGCCATTACGAGACCGCCCGCCGTGTGCAGCACGAGACCGATGGGCGTACTCTCTGGCGTCTGCTTGATCGCGGCAATAATGGTCTGCGCATCCTCAAGGCCGATATGCCGGGAGCTCGCGGAACCGAATAAACCCTGCTTATCCTGGCGGTGGATCACTGTGATCACGCGCATGCGATGCGCCTTTTCTATCGCACGAATGGCTTGACTTCGCTGAAGCGAATACCAGCGCCCTCGTCAATAGAGGCTGCAATGTTATGCTGACGAAAATCAGGAGCAACAACGTCGAGAGGTCGAATGACATGGTGAGCCTTCACAACATTATGGCTACTTGCGACTGTCTTCGGGAGGAGCGGGTCAACCGCGCTCAGACACTGGGGAGGACCAGCCGATGCGAATTCGTCACCTCGACTTATACGGCACGATCCGGCTGCACCGAGATCAGCTTTTCTATCGCATGAACCTTGCTCTTGACCAGGATAACGTTGGGGATATCGATCGTGGTGCCGCCAAGGCCGGTCGTCGTCGCTTTCAGATCTCCGGCGCCAAAACCAAGTACCGCACGAAAAAAGTCCGCTTCGAGCCGCTCGAACCTGAGACCGTCGGTGTCGAAACTTTCTGCGCCACCGCCAATCAGTCGCTCAACCGTCAGTTGACCGGGCCGAACGCGCCAGAACATCAGTCGGTCGAACACGAAGAACATCGTCAGCCAAATAATGAGAAGACCGGTCGAGAACACCAGATAGAAGCCCGTATTCATATGCACCCAGAGATAAGGGACGAGTGCGGCGATGTCGTCCCACCAACCCAACCAGGCCAACAAGATCGCAAGAAACCCAATGGCTAGAATGGCGACGACCGAATTGATGCCGCGTAGCCTGACGTTAGTGAAAACGATCAGCAGAAGAAGGATTGCAATAAATGTGAGGCCAACAGATGAACTGGGGCGAGCGCCTTCTGCCGTCGCCAGAAACTGTTCTTGTCCGGCGTTGACGAGGGCCGCAAGATATCCAAAGGCCCACGCTGGCCACCAGTAAAGCAACGTCGAGTGACTATAGATACGAAGCTCCTGCACAGGAGCCAATTTGTAAGAGATGGCGCTCGCGTCGGCCTTGATTGGCTGTGCCTTGGATTGGAGTGTCATGGCTTCGCGCACCTCTTCACGGAATTTTCTGAGCGGGCATCGCTGGTCTCTTCAAGAGGACTGCGCAGCTGTCTGAAGTTGATCAGGCAACGGGCGACCGCCGAGGCCATTCATTGGTTGCTCGGCGGCCGTCATTTTTGATTTGGGCGGTCTCAGTTCAGGCTCGCGGCCCGCCAGGCCCACTCCGGAGCCGACTTCAGCTGCTCCTTGGTAATGTTTACTTTGATGAGAGGATTGTCATCCTTGTCCCGCGTCACCTGAAGTGCGCTGAAAGCTACGGCAGCATGGCGCTCACCCATGCCGAGGAAGCCGCCGACGCCGATGACCACGGCGGCAATTCTACCGGACTTGTCGATCAGAATTTCGTTGATGTCGCCGATGGTGTCGCCGCCGGCGTTCGTCACCTTCGTACCCATCAATTTGCTTGCACGCCATTCGCCGCGCTCGGAGTAGAACATCCCGACAGGCGGGCTCATGGGTTTTGTGACCACAGGGGCCGCCTCGGTCTTCGGAGGTGTCGTTGTCTGGGCCAATGCTGGTGCGGCGAGAAGCAGGCAGAGCGCTGCGGCTGTCATAAGTCTCGTCATGAGTTGAACTCCACGATTGAAGAGGTAGAAAATTATTGAAGGCGAAGCTCCGTCTGTCAGCGACAAGCTCGTCAGAGACCGGCCGACCAATCGTCAAGTTCCTTTTTCACTTGGTCCTTGCTGTAGCCGTAACGCTCCTGGATCCGGCCCTCGAGCTGCTCGCGCTTGCCGTTGATAACGGCGAGGTCGTCATCGGTGAGCTTGCCCCACTGCTCTTTGGCCTTGCCGGACAGTTGCTTCCAGTCACCTTCGATTCGATCCCAGTTCATGTGAGCCTCCATTGGCAAGCGGGCGTGTCGCCCGAGCTGCCATCCGCAGACCTGCGGGCAAACTCGGCGACATAAGGACGTTAAGGTTCGGCGATCTCGCGCGACAGACCCGGAAAATACTCATGCTGTTACACTTGCCCTCATCAAGGTGGCCCCGCCGCGTGCCAGCGTTCCGTTCGAGGCGTCCGTGCTCCCTTTGTGGTCCATGATCACGCGGTTTGAGCGGGGTCGCTGAAGCCCAAAGGCATGGGTAGTTTCCGAGGCTGTAGGCCTTCAGCTGAAAGCGTCAGTATCACCTTGATCCACCGGACTTTCCCTCCGGTCGATCATCCAGGGCGACGCTGATCCTTCACCCCCGTGGGACAGTATTTGGCATCTTGGCAATCCAAGATCGCACCCCTCGATCTGGCGGCATCAGGCCCCCCCCCGACCTGATGCCGCCACCACCTTCGCACGCACAGTCTGCGCTCAACCGAGGATCACGTGATGGATACGAATATAGGAACTCTCGATCGGACAGTCCGCATCATCGCGGGTCTTGCCCTTGTCGTCCTGGCCCTCGGCCTCGTGCCCGGATACCAGTCGGCATGGGGCTGGATCGGCGTCGTCCCCTTGGCAACGGGCTTGGCCGGTAGCTGTCCCGCATACTCGCTGTTCGGCATCGACACCTGCCGCGCCTGAGCGGCCTCACCAGAACATATGGCCACTGCGCCGCGCAGCAGCGCACTGAAACAGGCCGTCACATCTCGTGGCTACCTGCACACCGCTGAACCGCTCCGGGTTTGTCGGAGGCTCCGAACTCTTGAGAGACTGGAGCCATGACACATCCATCGAAGTCCCCGAAGTACGCACCCGAGGTGCGTGAGCGCGCCGTGCGCATGGTGTTCGACCACGCCGGCGACTACCCCTCGCAGCGGGCCGCCAAGCTAGATCCCGTGGTGGCAATCCGCGGCTGATGCGGAACCCGTCGTGTGTCTCGAGGGCGTCAGGAAGGCCTACAACGTCGGCATACCGGTGGAGGTCGAAGTGCTGCGCGGCATCGACCTGGTGCTCGAACGCGGCGAGTTCGTCGCCCTCACTGGGCCGTCGGGATCGGGCAAGAGTACACTCCTCAACATCATCGGCATGCTCGACCGGCCGACGTCGGGGCGACTGTTCATCGGCGCGCGTGAGACGAGCGAACTCGATGATACCGAGTTGACGAAGTTGCGGGGTCACAAGATCGGCTTCACTTTTCAGGCCCACTACCTCATATCGGCTTTCACGGCAGTGGAGAACGTGATGATACCCCAATTGGTGGCCGGCGAATTTCCGAAAACCGTGATGCGGTCACGTGCTGAGGACCTCCTCGATCAAGTCGATCTGACGAGATGGAAGGACAATCTGTCGGGGAATATGTCGGGCGGATAGCAACAACGCGTGGCCATCGCCCGATCCCTGGCGATGAAGCCCGCGCTCATTCTCGCCGACGAGCCGACAGGAAATCTCGATACCAAATCGGCCGATACCGTCCTCGATATGATGCGCAGAGTGAACCGCCAGGAGGGCACGACGTTTCTGATCGTCACCCATAACTTGGATATCGCCCACCGATGCGACCGCATCATCGATGCCGTCGACGGTCAGATTGTCGGGACGCCCGCGACGTTGGGAGTAGCGAATGATGGCGCCGGGGGGGCGTGAGTAGACTCCCCACGTTGATTGTAGGTTCGGTAGGTGTTTGTGTGGTGTGCCATCAACCGAGCTGGAGTTTCAGGTCATGAGCAGGATACCCATAAAGATAAATCAAAAGACACTTGCCAAGACTTCGTCGCAGCACGGGTTCGTTGGCGACATAGAAGACCTCACCCAGGCGAACGAGAATTTCCGAAAGGTTCTCTATACCGGAAAGAACATTCAGCTCGTGCTCATGGCCATTCAGCCGGGCGATGAGATTGGCGAGGAAACACATGCCGATCGGGATCAGTTCTTCCGCATCGAAGGAGGCAGCGGCGAGGTCTGGATCGACGGTCACCGCTCGAAGATCGAGGGCGACGATGGGGTCATCGTCCCGGCGGGCGCTCGCCACAATATCGTCAATACCGGCGATAAACCGCTTCGGCTTTACACCATCTACGGACCGCCCGAGCACCGTGACGGATTGGTTCAAGCGACAAAGCCTGACGCCGACGCCGATGAGGAACATTTCGACGGCAAGACGACGGAATGACTCCTCCAGTCCCGAATTCTGCCGGCTGAGGCTGCCGCGATCCAATTCATCGAGAGGTATAAGTCATGAATGACCCGAAAGTCGAAGCAGGAATTGTGATTTCTGCAGATGATGCCAGAGGGGCCAGGGGTCCCGAAGAGGGCACCTTGGGCGATACACTCCTCCCGATGCTGGCTGCACTGATCGTTTTGACCATACTCAGCGTGTCGACCGTCGCATATCTTGTTGGACCCTGATTGGCGGACACATCGCAAGCGCTTTACCGCTCCCGCATTTCGGCGCGGGAGAGCGGAGATGAAATGCGGCAGCGACAACATCGGCGTTCTACTAGAGTTCGAGCCAGTCGGTCGCAAAAAGTCCAGCGAGAGCCGAGGCGGCGGTTGCCTTCATGGGAGTAAAAGTTATGTCAGCAGCTCAAAGTAACGGAACAGGCACGTTGACTGAACTTGAGGATGGAGATGTACGGAAAGACGACATCCTCAGCAACGGCGCTTGCGTAGTTGACAAACCAAGACTCGACGGCGTTAACTATCTCTGCTAACGTCTGATTCTTAAATGAAAAGGGCCGCAGAGGCGGGAACCTCTGCGGCCCTTGTTCCCAGCAACCGTTGGCCCGGTGTGGGAACCAGTAACATTCTCCGTGTCGCACATTCGTGCGCGCTTGGCAAATCACACCGGGCCACCAGTGCGAAAGGTCGCACAATGAGTGTGCTATTTTTCTCCCTTTTGCCGAGGCTTCCGCGCCGTCGGCTTCTTGGCACCTTTGGACGAGTTAGCACCGGCAACAGCCCTAAGCTGTTGCTCGAAGCTTTCCTCATCCCCATCAGCGCCCGCCGCCCGCGCCGCTTCGATGAAGCGTTGCCGCTGTGTCTTGGCGGACTTCTCAGGTGCCTTTGCCATGACTTCCACCTCCGCTCTCCCCGCATTCATAGCATACATTGATGAGGCCGGTGACGACGGCCTCAACACAGTTCGACCAATCGACCCTCAAGGCTCCAGCGAATGGCTCATGATGGCTGCCGTTCTTATAGACGCACGCCGCGTTGAAGAGGCAGAATGGTGGGCTGACGCTATCTTGTCCGCTGTGAGGAAGGATCAGCCCCAGCTAGTGGGGCTTCATTTTAAGAACCTCACAACAAGCAACGGGCGGCTAGCATGCGAAATGCTTTCCCACCTACCGGTGCGCTGTTTTGTGGTCGCATCGAACAAGAAAAACATGCGGCAATACGAAAATCCGTACGCAGCAATCATTCCCTCGAAGAACTGGTTCTACTGCTGGTTGACCCGGCTGTTGCTCGAGCGAGTGACGTACTTTGCCAGAAAGAAATCAATTTCCGAATTTGGCGAGGAACGACCGCTTAGCATCGTATTCGGAGAACGCGGGCGCTTCAGCTATGGTCAACTGATGGCCTACTACGACTGGCTGCACCTGCGAAACATGCAGGGGAACAACAGCCTTCCGCTTGGTGATCTATCTTGGGGAGTTATGGACCGACGTCTATTTGAAGTACATCCGACAAATACGCGACCGTGCCTGTTACTCTCCGATATCGTTGCCAGCGCGTTTTTCCGCGCCTCTGACATTCACCAAACCTCTAAATTCGATCCGGAATGCGCAAAACGACTGCGACCCAGGATGGCGAGAGACCCTGACTTATTGAGTGGAATTCTACATGGTTTCGGAGTTAAGCTGATGCCGAAGTTCGGGATTGCCAAGCTGACGCCAGCGCAACAACAGATTTATCGCCATTACGGTTACCCGAAGGAGCAATGGTGGATGCCGCAAACATAGGGGAATACGTGGGGCCCTGGCTCCTTTGATTGGGCGGTAGTAGCCAGACACCTGTCGGTCTGGCATCCGTTCCAACGTCACAGGGCTGTCTCCTGCAACCAGAGATGTTCCAGCGACCCCACCAAAAGAACATTATCAGAACACCACTCTATAGTCAAGAAAAAGTCCTCTAGAATCAACACGTTTGTAAGCCGTTGTTTTCGAGTCACTTTTCCCTTGCACCCCTTTTACCTCGTGTCAGCGACGACATATGTGAGTCTCTTTCCGACGATGCCCTTGATCGCTTGTTCAGCACGCTCCGCATCCTCCACCCCAAGCGCCGACCGGTTGTTGTACCGGAAGTCGAACTCGGCAAGGTAGCGGTGAAGGTGCTTCTCTGAGCAGTGCTGATAGACGCCCTTCATGCCGCGCTTGAAGATCGAGATGTAGCCCTCGACGGTGTTCGTGTGGATCGCCTCGCCAGCCTCGTACCGAACGTACTCGTTGGCACCGTGGTTCACGGTGTCGTGGCCGGCGAAGCCCTTGAGCTACTTGTAGTAGGTCGCCGCGTCATCCGTCATGACGCGAGCTTCCTTGGCGATGTTCTCGTTGACGATCGGCACAAGCGTCTTCGCCGTCACGTCAGATACGTGGACGCTGCGAACCTTGCCGCCGCGCTCTACGAGCGACAATACGGCGTGCTTGTGGGCCGTGCCACGCTTCACCGGAACGCCCTTCTTGCGCCCGATGAAGGTTTCGTCCGCCTCGACCACGCCGCTGCCGCCTTCGCCGCCCATGGGCGCCAGATCGCCGCTGCGCATCCCCTCGCGGATGCGGTGACTCATGAACCAAGCGGTGTTGTACTGGACCTCGAGCACGCAATGGAGCTGGTGCGAGCTGATGCCCTTCTTGGACGAGCAAAGAAGATGCACGGCCTGAAACCACTTGTGCAGTGGCGCATGGCTCGCCTCGAAAACCGTCCCGACGCGCGCCGTGAATTGTTTCCGGCATGCGCCGCACTTTTTCAGGCCGTGCCGAACAACGCCCTCCGGGTTCTTCTTGCTCGGCTTCGAGCGAACGCCCTTGAGGTCGTAAATCTTATGCGTGTTGCCGCAATGCGGACAAACCGGACCATTCGGCCAAACGATGCTTTCCAGCTTCGCAAAGGCCGCTTCCTCATCGTGGAAATAGGGCTGATTGAGGATCGACATGACCAAATTCCCTCTCGTCGCTGAGAGATATATAGGTCAGTCAGTTGGGTTTGTCAACTACGCAATCGCCTATTTCAGGGCATTGAAATCATTCATCTATATTGTGGGCTCGCGGTTTGCGGCGTGCAATAATCGGCTGTAGTGCCCTGATAGGACTAATGGTATTCGACTCCCCTGCGGTTCTCATCTTCCACCCAGAGCGAATGTGTCGCTTTCTGGCCATATCCGGTGACCTCGGAGACGTTTCGTGCCCCTTGGGGCCGCCCCTCGGCCATAGGGGCCGAGGGTCACGCTCTCCGGCGCGGCAGCACTGGCCGCGCCACGGAGCCGCCCCGCCCGGTGGCGGCGTCTCCGCCCTTCGGGTGTCGATCGTTCGGCCGGACCGCGATCAATCCGAAAGTGAGATCGCGGGCGCTCGCGCAATCACGGCGCCCGAAGCACTGAAGAGGTCCAGACTCA
The DNA here is from genome assembly GCA_033765285.1 of Hyphomicrobiaceae bacterium. Lineage (GTDB taxonomy): Bacteria > Pseudomonadota > Alphaproteobacteria > Rhizobiales > Hyphomicrobiaceae > Filomicrobium. Next base: position 111,696 of record JANRIE010000074.1, read on the forward strand.
CCAGAAGGCAGGCGCGCCCTGCCTCCCGGAGCCGCCCGCAGCCGCGGTGACGGACGGCTCCGGAAGGCAGGACGAGGGCGAGATGCATTGCGCCGCCGGGCGAAAAATCGCGGGTGCAGACAGTCCCGACTACACGTCTGTGCACCCAACCGCACGGCACGCACCGCAATACCTCGGTCCCCAAAACGCCTTGAGACGGCATCCTGGCCACAAAGCGCAAGTGCGCCAGAACCAGGAGCTCATCATGCCCGACAATCTCAGCTTCCGACGACAAACCGGCCAATTGGCGCCGCGGTCGATCGATATGCGGTTAGACAACCTGCTCTCCGAGCGATGGGAGCGTTGCGCGTTCGACCAGCCCGAACAGCCGAGGTGCGCCTCACGCGACGGGGCTCTTCCGGCTCCCAGGCGTCGCTCCGTCGCCTCAACAGGCCGACGTCTTCCGGGAGATCACGTCCCCAACAGAAGAAGGCGGCTGCGTCGCGCGAGGCGTTCAAGGCTGGGTGATGCCACAAAGCTCTCAAGCTCGAGGTGGTGGGTGGACTGCGTGCGAGAATTTTAGACGGTCGTCTCGTCGGCGAAACTGCTTATGGGGTGAATTGGTCCCGCGTCGTGTGAAAACCCGAAACGCCAAGACCGATCAAACTAACTGACGTCGTGCTGCACTCCGGTCCGCGCTGCTCGATCCTGCGGCAGGAGCGCAGGTCTAAACAACCCCGGCGTTAGACGCGAGCTCGTTGTTCTCTCACCCATATCGGAATAGTGGCGCACCGGGGAAGATTCGAACTCCCGACCCCCAGATTCGTAGTCTGGTGCTCTATCCAGCTGAGCTACCGGTGCATCCTGCGCGGCAAACTATGGCGCAGTCGGCGTGTGGCGAGGTCAGGCCTCGCCGCCGCGAGAGCCGATCTTCTAATCGCTGGAGGCGCGAAGCGCAAGCAGTTCCGCAACGGGGAGCAGGGCCGCGCCCTGCGCACTCGGCGCGTGGCACCGCCGTTGGCGCCGGTCGACCAGATGATTGGTTTCACACCCTACGCGGTCGGCACGCCGCAGCGAGCGTGCCGGTTCCCACGAGGAACACTCGCAGCTTAATGATCCTCAGCTCAGCTTATGCATCTAGCGTCTGGTTCGAGGCCCGGCTGCGAGCGGGTGCAAAACGTTGGATGCGCTGGACTAGGCGACGCGGTCGGGCAATGCAATCCGGAAGACGGCACCCTTGTCGCTGTCGACGAGACAGATCCGGCCGCCGTGCGCGGCAATCAGCTCCGCCGCGATCGCAAGGCCAAGACCGGTGCCGCCCTTGCGTTGCGACGACGCGAAGGCCGTGAACAGATTGGCGCGCGCCCGTTCCGGGACACCCGGGCCGTCATCCCGCACCTCGATGATCGCCTCGCGCCCCTCGCGCCAGGCAGCAACCGTGATCTCGCCCGGGCCCTCCGGTCGGTCCAGAGGCATGCTCTCGAGCACCTGGACCGCATTGCGACACATGTTGTTCAAGACGCGGTAGAGGTGCTCGCGGTCGGCATCGACACGCAGCAGCGGGTCGAAATCGAGCCGCCAGCCGATGCCGGGCTCACGTGGCAAACCCAGCCCGTCGCTCACCTCGTCCAACAGCGGGCGCAGCAACACGAGTTCGCGGCGCGGCTGGGCCTCCTCCGCACGGCCAAACCGCAAGGAATCGTTGCAAAAGCTGATCGCGCGGTCGAGCGATGCGATCAGCTTGGGTGCGAAGCGCTGGACCGTCGGGTCGGGCAACGTCGTCAGGCGATCGGAAATGAGCTGCGCGCTGGCCAGCATGTTGCGCAGGTCATGGTTGACCTTGCTGACGGCAAGGCCAAGCTGGGCCAGGCGGTTCTTCTGGAGGAGCAACTGCGCCAACTGGCGCTGCATGCTGGCCAACTCGCGCTCGGCGACGCCCACCTCATCGGTCCGCTCGGACGGAACGATGATGCGGCTCTGGTCCTCGGGGCGCTCGGCGAAATGCACCATGTTGCGGCTGATGCGCATCATCGGCCGCACCAGCAAGCCCGACAGCGCCACATACACCAGCGCCGCCGTGATCAGGGAGATGATGATCGACAGGCCCAGGATGTTCAACCCATGACGGATCATGGCCGCATGCAACGGACCTTCCGGCAGCACCACCTCGATGAAGTCGTCCGCCTCCATCCCGAGAGGGCCGACGATGCGGATCGTCCGGTCGCTGCCGCGGAAATATACCGCCAGCGCGTCGCCGATCAGGCCGAACCGACGGGCCAGCTCCTGCCAGGGCGTGTCAGACGGCATGGGGCGCAAGTCGAAATGCGCGTCGATGGTCATCGGGCCGTCGGGCGGCAGCACCATGCGGCGCTGGCCATCTCGGCGGGTCGCTACGGCCTTGACGGCGGCGGTGCGCAGCAGTTCCATGCGCAGCGAATCCGGGATCTTGCCGCCCGGGACCGCTTCGGCAGCCAAGGCGGCCAAGTGCGAGCCCATCAGTCGGTCGTGGAGCCAGGTCAGCCGGTAGTTGGCGATCGACGGCACGAAGATCAGCACCTCGGCCAGCATCACGAACGCCGCCGTCAGCAAGAGCAGTTTTGCAGGCAGGCCAAGCCCGAGCCAGGCGCGCCGGGATGCGCGATAGCCCGATGCCAGGCGGCGGCGCGCGGTGGCGTGATCGGCCGCCTCCTGGACTTTAGGACTGTCGGGTCCGTCGTGTGGCAAGACGTGCTCCAGGCCGCTCGGTACAACACATTGGTTCGGTTCAACACATCGGTCTGCGACGCCGGGGTGAAAAGCCGGTCAGCGGCTATCCACGCCGCGGCCTGAGGCTACCCCAATTTCGCCAGGAAACCGATCACCTTGCGCAGGATGGGGCTGCCGGGAGCCCCGGCGAAGAATTTGTAGGCAGCGCGCTTGTTGATCTCCGTCAGCGTCGGATAGGGCGAGACGAACCCCGTCATGGCCCTGATGTTCATCTTCTGGGACAGGGCCAGCGCCCACATCTGGATCAGTTCCCCGGCATGCTCGCCGACGATCGACGCACCGAGGATACGCCCCTTCTTGTCAGTGACGACCTTGACGTGCCCGGCGGTCGCGTGTTCGGCCTGGGCGCGATCATTTTCGTGATAGGGCCAGCGCAGGACGTTCACCTTGCCGTGCTTGCTTGCCGCTTCGGCCTCGGTCAGGCCGACATGGGCGAGTTCGGGGTCGGTGAAGGTGACCCACGGAATGATGCCAGGGTCGACCTTGGCGGGCATGCGGAACAAGGCGCGGCGGATGACGATGCCGGCGTGATAGTTGGCGACGTGCGTGAACTGCAAGCCGCCGATGACGTCACCGATCGCGTAAACGACGGGGTTGGAGGTCACGAGGCTGGGACCGACCTTGATGCCCTTTGCATCGAACGCGATGCCGGCGGCTTCGAGGCCCAGATCGGACACATTGGGCTTGCGTCCGGCGGCGATGAGCAGGTGGCTGCCCTCGACGGTCGCAGGGCCGGTTGCGCCCTCGACCTCGACGCGGATGCGACCTTCGCTCGCCGATACGCGGCGGGCAGCAGCACCTTCGCGGATTTCGATACCCTCCTCGCGCAAGCGGTCGAGAACGAGCGCGGTCAGTTCGGGGTCGTCCTTGGACAGAGCCTTGCCGGCTTCGACGACGGTCACCTTCGAGCCGAGACGATGATGCGCTTGGGCCAGCTCCATGCCGATCGGGCCGCCGCCGATGATCACGAGATGCTGGGGCCGCTGGCGATTGGCGAACACCGTCTCGTTGGTGAGGTAGGGCACCGAATCGAGACCGGGGATCGGCGGCGCGGCCGGTCGCGAGCCGGAGGCGATGACGCAGCGGTGCGCGCGGATGCGTTCGCCGCCGGCTTCGACGGTGTCGGGTGACACGAAGCGGGCGGAGGTGCGCAGCACGCGCACGCCCAGCTTCTCGAAGCGCTCGACCGAATCGTTGGGTGCGATGGCGGCGATCACGCTGCGCACGCGATCCATGGTCGCGGCGAAATCGACGCTGGGCTCGACCGGCGCGATGCCGAAGCGGCCGGCGTCGCGCATCGCCTGCGCGGCATGGCCGGCTGCGATCAATGCCTTGGACGGCACGCAGCCATAGTTCAAGCAGTCGCCGCCCATCTCGCCGCGTTCGATCAGCACCACGCGCGCGCCGAGCTGCGCGGCGCCGGCGGCCACCGTCAGCCCGGCCGAGCCGCCGCCGACGATGCAGAGATCGTAGTCGTGCGCCATCACGCCTTCCCGCGCCGGCTCCTGAACCAGCCCCACGCCACCGGCACCAGGGACAGCACGGCCAGGGCCACCAGCGGCAGGTAGAGATGCGGGTCGCGCAGCATGCCGAGGTCGGGCGTATGGCCCTGGTCGAAGACCTTGTCGAGCCCGGCGCCGATGCTGGCGTAGACCGCGGTGCCCGGGATGATGCCGAGGAAGGTCGTGACCACGAAGGTGCGCGTCGAGACGCGGAAGAAGGCCGGCACGATGTTGAGCAGCCAGAAGGGGAAGATCGGCACGAAGCGCAGGAACAGCATGTAGGAGAAGGAATGGCGATTGAGCCCGTCCTCCATGCGCGCGAACCAGCTGCCGGCACGCTTGCGCAGCACATCGGCGAAGGCGCCACGCGCGGCGAGGAACACGACGGCGGCGCCGAGCGTAGCCGCAGTCACCGACAACGTGGTGCCTAGCACGATACCGAAGAGGAAGCCGCCGAGCAGCGTGCCCAGCGCGCCGATCGGGAGGGAGAAGGCGATGATCGCCACATAGCCGACGAAGTAGACCGCCATCGCCAGCAGGCGATGCTCGCCGACCCAGAGGACCAGCTCCATGCGATGCGCGCGTACGGTCTCGAACGAGACGTAGTGATGCAGACCCAGGGCGAAATAGGCGACAACGCCGGCGACGATCACCGCCAGCGGCAGGAAGCGCCGCCAGCGCGGCACGTCAGAAGGCTCTTCCGATGGCGCCGACCTGTCCATGCCCGCAGGCTGGCATGCGCGCGCAAGCCCTGCGACTCAAATCGCCGCACGGCAGGGTGAGCGCCGTCAGGGGCTCAGTTCCACAGGCTCGAGACCGAGCGCTCGTCGGAGATGCGCTGGATGGCCTCGGCCATCAGCGGCCCGACCGGCAGCTGGCGGATGTTGGTCGAGCTCTTCACCGCCTCGGTCGCCTGGATGGTGTCGGTGATCACCATCTCGGTGATCGGCGAGGCGGCGACGCGTGCCACCGCGCCGCCCGACAGCACGCCATGCGTGACATAGGCGTAAACCGCTTC
>JANRIE010000075.1:0-48320 GCA_033765285.1 Hyphomicrobiaceae bacterium
CCACCTCGACCGCCGCAACGGGCCGGTCTGCTGCGGTATGTGGGGCCTCCGCAGCCCGGCCCGTTGCTCAGTGCCAGACAGACAGCGTATCAATCCCAATGACTCTACCCAGAGCTGGATGAAAGTTCAGGGGCAGGTCAAAGTCTTCCATTGATCCACCTCTTCAACCGATATAAAAAGCCAAAAGACTGAGGTCAGAGCGCCTCTCGCCGTGCCATTGTTCTACACGACTTCCAAAGGCACGCTCAAGTTGAGTCTCGATTTGGCTTACACAATGGTCGCTCAAATTTGCACAGGATATGGTCCAGAACGTCCGCGCCGCAGAAGATGTCGTCCTCTGGCAATTTCAGCGGCTGCCCATCTGCTCCGCGCAACAATCGATCACTCTGAGCACAAGCAGCCCCGCCCCTCAGGCGCGACCGGCGTCCACCACCCCCATCCCGCTTGAACAACCCCCGCGCCACGCCCATAGTCGTGGCCAACCGACATAAGCCAAGGACCCCGCGCCATGACCCAGACTTCCAACCGGCTGTTCGACGAGATGGCCAAGATGATGACGGATGCGGCCGGCGCCGCGCAGGGCTTCAAGCACGAGATCGAGACGCTGATGCGCGCTCAGGGCGAGCGCATGCTGCGCGAGATGGACGTCGTGCCGCGCGAGGAGGTCGAGGCGATCCGCGCCATGGCCGAGAAGGCCCGCGCCGAAAACGAAACGCTGGCCGCACGGCTCGGTGCGCTGGAAGCCGAGGTCGCCCGCCTCAAGGGGACTGCTGCCTGATCCGCTCATGATCTGGCCTGATCGGCTCTGGCCCGCCGCGATGTCTGTGATGATACGGCCGATGCCACACGATGAATCGCCCCCGAACATTGGCCCCGGCCTGTCGAGTGCGGTGCGGCCACCCCCCGTCGTTCCCCGCGTTCTCAACAGGGTTGCCCACAGTTTGTCCGGTCACGGCCGCGGTTGCCCGCCCGCCGCCACGATCGTCGTGGACACTTTCCGGGCATCTGTTGCGACTCGTAGGGCTCAGGTGCTTTCGTGCCGGTCAGGTGAGGTCCTGGCCGGCAAAAGCCCAGCGATCCGCTGCACACAACGGTGCCCGACAGGCACCTGTCATCGAGGACACAGAATGGCATCATCGCAGCTTGGCTATGAGCGCGTCACCAACCCGATCGACCTCGTCGAGGACATGGCAAGCGCGCACGATTGGGCCTGTGACCGCACGGGCGCGGACGAGCTGACACTGATCGTCTCGGGCAAGTGGACCGACTATCATATCTCGCTGAACTGGCGCGATGACCTGGAGGCCCTGCATCTGGCCTGCGCATTCGACTTCAAGGTCCCCGATGCGCGCCTGCCGGAGATGTATCGCCTCGTTGCCCAGATCAACGAGCAACTCTGGCTCGGACACTTCGACCTGTGGACCCAGGAGGGGCTCGTGATGTACCGGCACGCCCTGCTGCTGAACAACGCGGTCGCCACCACCCAGCAGTGCGAGGCGATGTTGCAGGCCGCGCTCGAAGGCTGCGAGCGCTACTATCAGGCGTTCCAGTTCGTCGTCTGGGCCGGCAAGCCGTCGCGCGAAGCGCTCGTCTCGACCATGTTCGAGACCGAGGGCCAGGCCTGACGCTGGCTCGACCCGGCTCGCTGCCAACGGCCGGGCCCGCCCCGGCTCAACCGAAAGCACGCGCGTCATGAGCCTCCAACTCGACGGACCACTGCTTGTCGCGGGTGCCGGCCGGATGGGCGGGGCCATGCTCGCGGGGCTGATCGCGCGCGGACTGGCTCCCGCGCAGATCATCGTGCAGGACCCCGCGCCGCCGCCCGACGTCGCGGCATTCCTGGCACGGCACGGCATCGCGGCGACGCCGACGGTGGCCGCGCTGCCCACCCCACCCAGCGTGATCCTCGCAGCGGTCAAGCCGCAGGTGATGGACGCGGTCTTCCCCGCGCTTGCGCGGCTGGCCGGCCCCGACACACTCACCTTGTCGATTGCCGCCGGCCGGACCATCGCAAGCTTTGCCGCCCATCTGCCGGGCGGCGCGGCCATCATGCGCGCCATGCCCAATACGCCGGCGGCCATCGGGAAAGGCATCACCGTGTGCTGCGCGAACGCCGCGACGACGCCGGCGCAGCGGGCGCTTGGCGAAACGCTGTTGTCGGCGATCGGCGAGGTCGCCTTCATTGCGGACGAGAGCCAGATGAACGCCGTCACGGCGCTGTCGGGTTCTGGTCCGGCTTATGTGTTCCATCTCGTCGAGGCCATGGCTGCCGCGGGTGTCGCGGCCGGGCTCGATGCCGGGCTGGCCCAGCGGCTGGCACGCTCCACGGTCGCCGGCTCGGGGGCCCTGCTCGAGGCGTCGGCGGAGGATGCCGCTACACTGCGGCGCAACGTGACCTCGCCGGGCGGCACGACGGCGGCGGCCCTGGATGTGCTGATGGCTACACCGGGCCTCACCGACCTGATCACCGAGGCCATCCTGGCGGCGAAGCGGCGCGGCGAGGTCCTTGCCCAGTGAGTGCCGCTGCCGCGCGGTGCCTTGCTCTGCCAGGTTGACCGTCATCAACGGCCACGGCGTCGATCGCTGCCCCTGCACCATCGTTGTGCGACGAGGGCCTGCGCCAGTATCGTCGGGCATCAGTCGAGCTCGGCGGTCTCGGCGTCCTGGGCCTTCTGGCCGTAGGTGGCGAAGCGCGCCAGCACCTCGGCCATCTCGCTCTTGCCGAGGAGCTTGGGCTTACCGAGTGACAGGACCTTGACGTACTGCTCGGCGAGAACTTCGACTTCGGCGGCCAGTTCCAGGGCTTGCGACAGCGTCTTGCCGATCGCAATCTGCCCGTGGTTGGCCATCAGGCAGGCATCACGCTTGGCGAGCCCCTTCGCCACGTGTTTCGACAGCTCCTCGGTCCCGAAAGTTGCATACGGGACGAGGGGGATGTCGGTGCCGCCCGCAACCGCCACCATATAATGGAACGCGGGGATCTTCTGGTGGGCGCAGGCCAGCACCGTGGCGTGCAGCGAGTGCGTGTGCACCACCGCGCCCCGGTCGGGACGGGCGACGTAGGCGGCAAGGTGAAATCGCCACTCGCTGGAGGGTTTGCGGGACTTGGCGGGCACCTCGCCGCCGGCACCGACGAACACGATGTCGGATGGCGTCAGCAGGTCGTAGGCCATGCCGGATGGCGTGATCAGCATCCCGGCACCCCAGCGGCACGACACGTTGCCAGAGCGGCCGGGCGACAGCCCCGTTGCGCTCATCGCCCGCGCCGTCTCGATGATGGCGCGCCGCGCCGCCAGTTCGACGGCGGCCGCGTCGGATTGTGACAGTGATGGGGACGCCACCGGCGTCGGCACCGCGGCGGTCCGGCCGTCCGGCCGCTCGCTGCTCTTCTCGCGACCGGCTGCGGATTTGGCTGCGCGGCGCGCCGATTTCTTGCGTGCGCTCTTGTCGATGTCCGCGTCGTCGTTTGCTTTCGCCTTGCGCGCCATGTCCTCAAGTTCCGGTGGTTGCTGGCGTGATCATAATCCGGCCGCCGTCGACGCGCCCCGTTTACTCCATCGCCAGTTAATTTCCAGGCCTTGTCAGCGGACGGCGCATCACGGGCGCGCGGGCGTGGCGCAGATCAGCCGGCCCGCCGTTCCGGGTAGAGGGACAACAGGCCCTCTGGTGTCGCCGGACACACCCCGCGTTCGGTGATGAAACCGGAAACGAGCCGGGCCGGTGTCACGTCGAAACCGGGGTTGGCGGCCGTCGAGCCAGGTGCGGCGATCTCGACGGTCACCACCGAGCCGTCCGGCAACCGGCCGGCCATCTTCAGGACCTCGTCGGCCGACCGTTCCTCGATCTCGATGGCGCGACCTTCCTGCAGTTCCCAGTCAATGGTCGTATACGGCAGCGCCACGTAGAACGGCACGCCCGTGTCTCTCGCCGCGAGTGCCTTGAGGTAGGTCCCGATCTTGTTGGCGACATCGCCGCTGGCGGTGACGCGGTCGGTCCCGACGATCACGAGGTCGACCTTGCCGTGTTGCATGTAATGGCCGCCGGCATTGTCGACGATGATCGTGTGCGGCACGCCATGCGCGCCGAGTTCGAAGGCCGTCAGAGCCGCACCCTGGTTGCGCGGTCGCGTTTCGTCGACCCAGACATGGACGGGAATGCCGAGGTCATGCGCCTGGTAGATGGGGGCGGTCGCCGTGCCCCAGTCGACGCAGGCGATCCAGCCGGCGTTGCAGTGGGTCAGCACGTTGACGGGCTCACCTGGCTTTTTTCGCGCGGCGACGGCTTGGATGAGGGCCAGCCCGTTCTCGCCGATCCGGCGGCAGATTTCGACGTCGCTGTCACAGATGGCGGCGGCGCGCGCGTAGGCGGCGGCGGCACGCTCTGCATGCGGCAGGTCGCGCACGGCGGCCGTCATCTCACGCAACGCCCAGCGCAGATTGATCGCGGTCGGACGCTGCGCGGCCAGATGGGTCGCGGCCGCCTCGATGGCTGCGTCGGAGGCATCCCGCGCGATGGCCATGGCGAGGCCATAGGCCGCAGTGGCACCGATGAGCGGGGCACCGCGCACCTGCATGGTCAGGATGGCGCGGGCTGCGTCCTCCATCGAGGACAGTGTGATCGTCTCGAACGCATGCGGCAGCTTGGTCTGGTCGATGATCTCGACGGAGTATCCGTCGGCAGCGGGCCAGATCGTGCGGTAACGGCGACCGTTGATCTTCATCAGATGTCCTCGTCGGGCGGCCCCGTCAGCCCATGCGTGGGGCGTGGAACGGCAAGGGGATGTTCACGGCTTCGTCCAGTCCACACGTCGTGCAGGTGAACTGATACCACTCCATGTAGGGGCGCGCGGAACGATCGACGATCTGGACGGCGGGCGCGCCGCAGACCGGGCAATCGTGGACCGAGCCCGGGGCCTGTTGCCAGGCTCGGATGGTGCGAACGGCGGTCGCCACCGTGTCGGGTGCCGCCAGTTTCCGGTTCCAATAGGGCAGCGGCATCAGTGCCCCTCGAACGCCATCAAGGCATGACAGGCGACGCCCAGTTGCTCGAGCTTGCGACGGCCGCCGAGCTCAGGCAGGTCGACGATGAAGGTCGCACCGATGATCTCGCCCTTGGACCGGGCGATCAGACTGGCGGCGGCGGCTGCGGTGCCGCCAGTTGCGATCAGATCATCGACGATGAGGATGCGCGCGCCGGGGCGGATCGCGTCCTCATGGATCTCGATGACGTCGACGCCATACTCCAGAACGTACTCCTGACCGATCGTCTTCCAAGGCAGCTTGCCCTTCTTGCGGATCGGCACGAAACCACAGCCGAGACGGTCGGCGATGGCTCCGCCCAGGATGAACCCACGGGCCTCGATCCCGGCCACCGCATCGACCGGGCGCGTGCGGTATGGCTCGGCCATCTGCGCGATCGTCGCCTTGAAGCCCTGAGCATCGCCCATGAGCGTCGTCACGTCGCGAAACATGATGCCGGGCTTGGGGTAATCCGGGATCGTCCGCACAAGGTCCTTCAGGTCGGTCACACTTACCTCCACGTCAAATTCGCGGCGCAAAATAGCAATATGCACAAAGCGGGGATAGACAGAAGCGCTCAGTGTTCGGCCTCCCGCGGGAGGGGACCGGACACTGGACTTGGCGCTTGTCGGCAGCGGGGCCGGCACGCCAGTGCAAGCGCGGGCGGCGCAGCGGACAACCCGTGCGCGGCCCATCAGGAGGTGTGATCATGGCTGAACCGAGATTCCAGATGGAAGCCGAGGAGGGCCTGGAGGACCTGCCGCGCACGCTCCGGCGCGAGCACGAAGCGCGCCAGCGTGAGGCACGGGAGCGGGATGCGCGCGAGCGTGGGCCAGCCTTCACGGCGCACGACACCTCCTTGCCCGACCAGGGTTTCGGCGGCGGTGATCTGGCTGGCGGCTATGGCCCCGGCGCGGCTGAACCGGTCGCGGCGACGGTGCGGCGCATCGACGTGCCGTTTTTTTCGCTCATGGCCTTTTTTCTGAAGGCTGTTCTGGCGGCGATCCCCGCCCTTGTCGTGTTGGGAGCCTTGCTGTGGGGAGCGGGCGAAATCCTGCAGAGTTATTTTCCGTGGCTCATCAAGATGAAGATCACCATCGCGTTTCCCGGCTGAGCCGCGCAGCAGGCACACGCGTGCGTCGGACTCCCGACCACAGATTGGAAAAAGCCGTGGAGAACCGCCGCAATTCAGCCTCCCGAATCGCGCGAAAAGAGATCAATGGGGGCGGCGTCGCTGATGCGCGCGCCACCCAGCAGTACCGCCTTGCAGGTAAACCGGAGGGCCAGCGATGTCGGGGATGGATCCTTTCGACACCAAGCCACGTGTCGGCATCAGAACCGATGCGCGCGGCGATACCGAGAGCGACGTGGTGGTTACGCTCCGGCAGGATGACGATCCGTTCGACGTGCTGCATCTGGCAGAACTCGTTCCGCTCGTGCGTTCGACCTTTGCCCTCGATCCGGCGTTCGGTGACGACGCGATCCTTGCCAGTCTGAAGGCGATCGCCGCCAGATCGAGTGACAGGGATCGCTGGAGCGTCGCCTTCGGCTGTAATCTCGGGCGGCACATCGGTCTCAACTCCCCCGACCCCGCGGATGGATTGCGCACACTGATCAGCTTGCTACCGCGACCGCGCAACTAGTGTTCCGGCTCCGACAACTGGTACCTTTCGCAGCATCCAATCGACCGAGTGCCGGAGCCATGAGGAACACTCGTAACATGCTCATTCTAGTGCAGCTTATGCATCTGACGTTTGGTTCAGAACCTGGCTGCGAGTGGGGACCGAACGTGAGATGCGCCGCACGAGTGTCGTGATCGCGACATTCGTCTCGTTCGGCGGCGGGCACCGAGCGAATTTCGCGATCTGAACGACACGAGCAACATCAATCATCCCGCGTGAGTCAGACCGAGACGTCCGCCTCTCGACCCCGCAGAAAAGTATGTAGCGGAGTTCTCGGTCATCACACCAGCGTAGCGCACCTGACGATCGGTCTCCTGCGTAGAGTTGGCGTCGAGACGAGGCGTGTGGTGCAAAAGGTACAGCATCATCATTGAGTTGCCAGTGTTCCGCGAGGCTCTGAGACGTGTTCGCGAACGAGCCGAAGCCAGAAGAAAACGTCAGAACCGGACCATGCGACCACGTGCATATCCCTTGCACCGGGTTGCCAAAGCAGCCGCAAACGCTGGCCCGGCACAACACGACCAAGTGAGCGACGATGACCCTCGACAGCCTCAAAATTCCACCCTGTGTCTACCTCGTTGCCGACCACCTCGACGCTGCGCTCGCGGCGGGAGAGGACCTGGTTCAAATGGGGCAAAGCTGGGTGCCGGGAGACGCCGCCGACCCGGGAGTGGCCGGCGCGCGGCGGTTTGCACTGTGCCGCATTCGCTTCCACGAGATGTCGCTCCTCACCCGCATCGTGCAGGGGACCGAGCAGATCCGCACACTGGCCGCGGCCGATCCGATGTTCCGGCCGCTGGCCCAGCTTTTTCTGGCGACGACGCGCGATCTGGCGTCAGGATACCGGCTGTCCCCGTCGGTGAATGATCAGCAGTTCGATACCGGGGACGGCGTCATCGCCTATCTGCGGTCGCGCGGTCTCATCGACGATGAAGCTCCCGGTCTGCCGGCAGATGGCGCGATCGTGTTGAGCGACAGTTTCAAGGTCGGCGGGCTGGTGCCGCTCGGCGTCGTGCTCGACCTGGTGGCGGAATTCCTGGAAGCCCTCGAGGCTCATTACGAGTTGTACCCGTCCGTCGAACTGGCCGCGACGGGGGGATCCGCACACGGCAGTGGGGCAACGCAGCTGACCACGCCGTCCACTCTGGGCCCCCTGATTGCCCAGCGCGCCAACGACGCGGCTTGAACCAGCCGCTGTCGCAGTCATTCCTCGCCCGGTGCCTTGTCAGCCGAGCCGGCCGAAGGGCGTCGGTGCCGGTCCGACGTGCGGTATCGGTGTGGCAGGGTCGTTTGGCCAGGGACCCGGTGCATCGGCCGGCACGAAACCGGCGGCAGCGGTCAGGCGGTCGGACCGCAGATGCGTCGACATCAACTCCTGCCAGGAGCGATCCGAGGATTGCCCCACCTCGGCCGTCCGTATCAGGTGTACGGCTCCGTCCGTCCGGCCCTGACGATCGAAGCCTAAGCCGGCCTGTGCCTCGGCAGACGCCTGTACCAGCGGGATGTCCGGTGACGCGTGGCTGTCGGTGTCGGCCTGCTGGCTCGCCCCACCGGCCCTGTTCAGACGGGACAAGGGCACTTCCCGCACCGTGTGGGGGGCCGCGGCGAGCGCCAGGCGGCGGGCCGGCATCGTCTCGACCGCGCGGCTCTCGGCCGACAGTGCCAAAGCGGCGGCATCCGGACCGGTCGTCTGTTCCGATGCGGATCGTGTGGTCGTGAGGGTTGGTCCGAGCAGAGACCCTGTCAAAGCGGCCAACGCGATGCCGGTCGCGGCGGCGGTCTCGGCTTTCGCGATCGACTCGTGGCGACCGATGTAGCCTGGGACAGGGGGATAGCGGCGGTTGCGGATGTAGCCGGCTTCTCTGCGGTCGGGGGCCTGCAGGATGCGGGTTTGGAGGCGGGCGATGCCGCGATGGGCGAAGCCGAGCCGTGTTGCTGCCGCCTTCGATACGTCAAGCGTTCGGTTGCCCCAATACGGACCGGCGTTGTTGATGCGCACGACCACCGCAGCCTTGGTCTGCTCGCTCCAAACGAGCAGTATGGTCCCATCCGGATAGATCGGGCTGGCCGCGTTGTCGGGCCTGCCGGGCGCAAAGGCCTCGCCGGACGATGTCAGGCCGCAGGGGTTGTAGCGATCTCGTTTGCAGTCGTCGTAGTGGGACGCCACCAACTCGATATCGCGGCCGACCAGCGCCTCCGTCTCGGCGATGGAAGCCACGCGGTGGCACTTCTTGTAAAAACAATATGTTGCGCCCGGGGTCTTTGCCTCCGCCAGATGCGGAACGATAACGATGTAACCGAACACGAGGGCCAGGACACACCAGGCGTCACGCGCCCCCACGCGCGGGCGCGCGCAAGCCGATGTGCCCGCCGCGGCTCGGCGTGCAAGCATGTGGACCATGGTTGTGATGCTCCCTGCGCAGTTATCGCATGGCCAACGCGCGTCGAGGGCAGCGTGTTCCCCGTCCTTTGCGAGCCGGGCGCGCCGTCGGCCGACGGGAAGATGCGCAAGCAACCGTCAGGGGGAAGAGGACGTTAACAATCGTGGTTAACAAAACGCGTTGGCCCGCGCGGCCGCCGTTCCGGCCGGCGGTTCAGGCAAATCGTTCAATCTGAACCCAAAAAGCCCAGCGCCTCCAATTTGCCGCGCAAGCTACCGACGGCGATGGCCAGTCGTTCTGCGTCGATCGACCGCAGAACCAGTTCGCAGCGCATGCCGGTCGCCGTGAATGATGGGTAACTGCCCATGGCGACATCGGGAAACGCCTGCTGGTGTGCGGTGAACAGATCGGCAATCTCGCCTTCGGGCACCCGCACGCGCACACTTTGCGAGAGCATCGGGCGCCCCGTCCGGAGGCGCGGCAGGACCTCGTCGAGCATCACCTGCATGACCTGCGGAACCCCCGCCATGACAATGACATTGCCGATCATGAACCCAGGCGCGGCCGATATCCTGTTGGCGATGATCTCGCAGCCCGCAGGCAGCCGGGCCATGCGCAGGCGGGACGGGGTCAGTTCCAGCCCGCGCCGCTCATAGTGGGGCCGCATCAGGGCCAACGCGCGCTCGTCGACGTCGATGCCGACCGCAAAGGCTTCAGCGATGGCGTCAGCGGTGATGTCGTCATGGGTAGGACCGATGCCGCCGGTCGTGAAGAGATAGGTGTATCGCGACCGCAGCGCGGTCACGGCAGCAACGATGTCCGCCTCGACGTCCGGCACGACGCGACATTCGCGGACGTTGATTCCGGTGGCCGTCAGCACGTCCGCGATGTGGCCGATGTTGCGGTCCTTGGTGCGGCCAGACAGGATCTCATCGCCGATCACCAGGATGGCGGCAGTCACGTCGTCGGGGGACGGCGGGGCGGCGGTCGTGTTGTCATCGGACATGCGATTGGCCTTGGTTCAGGACGGGAAGATGCCGGTGCCGTGCCGCGACAGCGCTCATGTGGACGGTCGCGGCAGGCCGATTGTGAGGCTCGTACCAGAACGCTACCCTGTCGGTATGCGGTTTCCCAAGCCCCTCCGGCGCGGCCGGCTCGTCCAACGCTACAAGCGGTTCCTCGCCGACATCGTACTCGATGACGGCGACGCCATCACGGCATCATGCCCCAACACCGGCTCGATGATGGGACTGAGTACGCCCGGCTCTGCCGTTTGGGTGTCGGAGAGCGACAGCCCGACGCGAAAGTATCCACACACCTTGGAACTCGTCGAGACCGACCTGGGCCGCGGTACAGCCCTCGTGGGGATCAACACGGGCCACCCCAACATGCTGGTCGCCGAGGCAATCCTGGAGGGTCGTATCGCGGAACTCGACGGATACGAAAGCCTCAAGCGCGAGCAGAAGTACGGCAAGTCCAGCCGGATCGATTTGTTGCTGGAGGATCCTCGCAAGGGCCGCGCCTATGTCGAAATCAAGAACGTCCACCTGATGCGCAAGGTCGGACTGGCCGAATTCCCGGACTCGGTGACCGAGCGTGGAGTGAAGCATCTCGAGGAACTCGGCGATATGGTCGAGGCCGGACATCGTGCGCTGATGATCTATCTGATCCAGCGGGGCGATGCGAACCGGCTGGCGATTGCCGGCGACATCGACCCGGCCTACGGCGCGGCCCTGAAGCGTGCACGTGATCGGGGCGTCGAGGCGCTGGCTTTTGCCTGCACGGTGACGCCCGAGGAAATCCGGCTGGTCAAGCCGGTGCCGATGAAGCGGTAGTCCGCCATGGCGGCCGCCAGCCCTGATTCGGTCGGCGATCTCGCACTGGCAAGCCGTTCCCAAGTTGCGCTTCGCCACTGCCGCCTCGTGTCGTGATCGCGAAATTCGTCTCCTTCTGCAACGCGCGCGTCACGAATTTCGCGATCTGAACGACACTCGCAACATCGATCTTCTCGTGTGATTGAGACCGAGACGTCCGCCTCTGGACCTCGCTGAACAGTATGCAGCGGCCTTCTCGGTCATCACACGAGCCTCACATGGAACCATCGGCGACGACAGCCGTTTGCATGGCCCGGGGCCCATCGGCGGCTCGGTGCGTGCCTCCAGCTCCAGCGGCGGCAATGTCGGGCCCGGGCGGTCTGTCGGAAGGCCGCTCGCTCGAGACGGGGCCAGGGCTGCGATGACCACGCAGGGTCTGTCCGCACCGCCGTCATCTGCATCACAAAAGTCAACGAGGACCGATCATGAGAAACGCTTTCCTTGCTGCCGCCGCCTTGATGGCTGCTGCGATCCTTACGCCTGCTGCTGCCGGTCCGGCCGGTCCGGCGACTATGCCTTCGCTCGCCACCGGCAGCAGCGCCGTCGAGCTCGTGCACGGTGGGCATGGCCGGGCGTGCGCTCGGGGCCCCGTACGCCGCTGGGGCGGTCAGATCGCCCGCCACCGCCACGTTGGACGCAACAATGCACCCGTTGCGTGCGGCAAGCGCTGGCGCGGCCAGGGTCGTCCTGCCAATCGCGGGTGCTTCAAAGTCGGGCCGGTTTGGTATTGCCCCTGATGCCAACGGCCTGAGGGTGCTGCCTCGCGCCGCCCCCTGGTTGCCCGCTGCACACGTGCAGCGGGCGACTACGCGGTCACCACCGCCGATGTCCGGGGATGCAGTTTAGCCACATCGGGCGCTGGCGTGCGGGGCATGGTCCCGTTCCAGGGCAGAACATGGTAAGGACCCACGTTGAACCGACCCGATTTGGGTCGTGGCTTGCAAAAGGGGACCCCGATGCGCGGTATCGCGATGTTCAGCGCTGGTGCACTGTGCGCGTCTCTCGTCGTATTGGCGGCGAGCGCAGCCGAAGCGGGCCGCATCGGCCGTCTTCACGAAGATTTGAGCAGTGGCTATGTGACGGCCAAAAGTCGCTTCGGGAATGGCTCTGTGTCCGGCCCGGTGCGGTACACGAGCGTTGGTCCGCAGGTGCGGCTGCCGGGCGGAACGTGGGAGCACTGCCGCCGCAGTTGTGCGGAGACGCTGCGCGTCGAATCCATCGACTTCTGGGAAAGCCGCGACCTGCACGGCGGGCCACAAGGCGAGTGCGGCATTTTCGGCTGCCTGGAAATCGGACGGCGGTACTGACCAGACCGCGCTACTGAATGAATGGGTTCGTCCGCTTTTCCAGCCCAATCGTCGAACCGGGGCCGTGGCCGCAGATGAACGCGTAGGCATCGCCGAGCGGCAAGAGCTTGGTCTTGATGGCGTTGATCAGCGCATCGTGGTCGCAATACGGGAAATCCGTGCGCCCGATGGACCCACGGAACAGAACATCGCCGACGATCAGCAGCTTGTTCGGCCGGTTCAGGAACACGATAGACCCTGGTGAGTGGCCAGGGCAGTGCAGAATCTCGAACGCATGCCCGCCCACCGTCACGTTGTCGCCCTCGTCGAGCCAGCGGTCCGGCACCAGATTGCGGGCCGGGATGCCATAGTCGCGACCCTGCTTTTCCAGGTTGTCGAGCAGGATCTTGTCGGCGCGGTGAGGGCCTTCGATCGTCAAGCCTAGGCGGCCGCGCAAGTCTTCGGCCCCGGCGGCGTGGTCGATGTGGCCATGCGTGATCAGAATTTTTTCCGGCGTCATGCCGACCTTGGCCACCGCCTCCTCGATCCTGTCCAGATCGCCACCCGGGTCGATGATCGCCCCTCGGCCCGTCGTCGCATCCCACAGCAGCGTACAGTTCTGCTGGAAAGGGGTGACGGGGATCATTGCGGCCTTAAGTGTCGACTGCGACTGGTCTGCGGCCATAGGCTGTCTCGCGGTTGGCTTCCGGTGTCGCTGCGTCCATCACACGATTGGGGCCGCCGGTCAAATCAGCAGGTCACCAAGCAAAACAGCGGCGCCCTGGGGGGCACCGCCGTTGATGAGATCGCAAGTGGGGGCCGCGCGTCGTGGCACCCGTCCCCGGTTCAGGCTGCCGCGTGCGCGTCGCCAGGATCGCGCAGCACGTAGCCGCGGCCCCAGACGGTTTCAATATAGTGCTGACCGCCGGTCGCCGCCTGCAACTTCTTCCTGAGTTTGCAGATGAACACGTCGATGATCTTGAGTTCAGGTTCGTCCATGCCACCATAGAGATGATTGAGGAACATCTCCTTGGTCAGCGTCGTACCCTTACGCAGCGAGAGCAATTCCAGCATCTGGTATTCTTTGCCGGTCAGATGCACGCGCTGATTGTTGACCTCGACCGTCTTCGTATCGAGATTGACCTTGAGGTCGCCGGTCTCGATGACGGACTGGGCGTGCCCCTTCGACCGGCGAACGATGGCGTGGATGCGGGCGACCAGTTCGTCCTTGTGGAACGGCTTCGTCATGTAGTCGTCGGCCCCAAAGCCAAGCCCGCGCACCTTGTCCTCGATCCCTGCCAAGCCGGACAGAATGAGAATGGGTGTCGAAACCTTGCTGACGCGCAATGCCTTCAAGACCTCATAGCCTGAGATATCGGGCAAATTGAGGTCGAGCAGGATAATGTCATAGTCGTAGAGCTTGCCGAGGTCGGCACCGTCTTCGCCCAGGTCGGTCGTATAGACGTTGAAACCTTCCGATTGCAGCATCAGCTCGATGCTCTGCGCCGTCGCGCTGTCGTCTTCAATGAGTAGGACTCGCATCCCTTATTCCTCTCTCCCCTGGCCTTTGGCCAGGATCGCTGCCCCGATGGTGAAGAGAACGCTACTGCCGTCTCCGGCCCGGCTGTCATCGAGACGTTAACCCATAAGGGTTTAACAATTCTTAATTTTGTCTTGAGGTAACCTGGAACGCGGGACAGTGCCCAGCTACCGACACTTGGCGATGACAAGCTGATACTCGAGTGCGACGCTGAAACAAGACGACGAGATCGGCCGATGCGAAAGCCGCCCCCGATGCACGCAGACCCGCCGGCGTCCGGCGATCTGCGCACGTGCGTCTTTGAACGTACACATGCCCCGCGCAACGCGATAACGCGCCCGGTTTGGCCTGCCTTCACGACCGCTCACAGCAGATTGCTGCGCCCCACGCCACTCGCGCGACCGCTCACGGATTCTGCCTCTGGCAATCCCCCGACCCGACGCATCAACAGCTAACATTATTCGCGCCGCCGCCCTAGCGCCGGATGGCCATTGGTCAGCCACCGGATCGCCTCGCGCTGAACATGAGCGCGCGGCGTGTCTTTAGGGTAACGTTAATTGGCCGATGGTACGACTACGTCATTACAGGTTGATGCAACGTTGCCGCGTTGACTTGGGTTGGCGGCCGCAGCACGTTGTGACAAAATATGTCCTATCTTGCCGAAGGATTTGGCTTGATTGGCATAAATCTTGTTTCCTGTGTGGGACGAGTGGCAGAGCGAGTAGTGGGGTACCAAGCCATGAAGTCACGCGAGACAGCCATGCGGCTGAAGCGGTTCGAAGCCGACGAAAAGGCGCGCAAGGTCGCCGACCTGCAGCACATGATCCAGGAGTTCGAGATCATGGCGCGTGATCTGGACCGCCAGATCGCGGCGGAGGAGGATCGCACCGGGGTTCGCGATCCGGCTCATTTCAACTATTCGACGTACGCCAAATCGGCAGCACAGCGTCGCGACAACCTCCTGTCGTCTGTCGAAGGACTGCGGGTGAAACTCGAGGCTGCGCAGCGCGAACGCGACGACGCCATGGAGCAGGTCTCCCGCTCCGGCATCGTCGAGCAGCAGGATAGCATCCGACCGAACCGCCGCGGCGACAGGCCGGGCGGCCTTATCGCCTCCTGAGCGGCCGGGCCGCTAAGACACTCGGCCTCGCTCGCTTTTGGCCGGGCCGACCAGTGGCTCAGTCCACGTCAGGGCGGTGGCTCGGGTCGTCGTCGGGCCATGGCCATTGGTCTCTTGGGGCGACTGCTGGTGCTTTGGTCCGCCCCAGTCCTCGCCTTAAGGTTTTTCCGCCCGGCACGCGCCATTCACGACACGCCTGCCCCCCCTACGGCCAAGCGTGCTTGACGCGCGTCCCGCGCCGGCACAAGTGTTGGGGTCAAAGGCTACTCCTGTGCGGCCCTGCACGGGACAGACGTGCCACCTCGAAACAGCCGTCACGATACTTTACGCCAACAATGATGCGCTCGGTCTCTCATCGGCTGGTCTTTCCGCTGGCGGTCGTTCCGCTGGCGGCGGGTCTCATGTCTGGTTGTGGAGCCCAACTCACGGCTGTGAACCTGACCGAGAGCGCGACAGGCGCGCTCGCCGCGATTCCAAAGGCCGCCTCCCAACTGAGTGCGGGGGTCAGACAACCCGTCGGCACGGCGACAGAAGTCTACACGCGGGTGGCGCGAGGCGCGCTGACGTGCTGGATGGGTGCCCATGGCCCGCTCAAAGGCACGCACCTGTTTCAGGCCGACGCCGAGCCTGCCCACAAGGGGGGGCGGTCGGAGATCGCACTTCACGAGCGGATCGCGGATGCTCCCAACAAGCCGGGCCGGCGCGTGTACGCCGTCACGATCGAGCCTCACGGCGAACGCGCGACGGTCGAAGCGCAAAACCTGCATCTGCCGCCCGCGCAAGGCGACGGCATGCACCAGGATGTGCAGCGGTGGGCCGCGAATGAGGAGGGCTGCCTGCCAGATGGCGTGACAGCGGGCTGGGAAGCGCAGGCAGGCTCTGCCTCGGAACAGGCGGCCGTGACCCGGCCCAAGAGCGGCGCGCCTGCGACGGCCAAGGCTGCCCCGATCCGCGCCTCGACGACAACTGAGCCGCGCTGATCGCAACGCCGCGCGTCGCGTCGTCCGAACGCGGCGGCACGCTTTCCGCACCAAGCCAGGCACGTCACAACCAGAGCGAGCAGCAGCCGATGGCCGGGAGCCGGACACCGGTGGTGGCCGTGAACGCCGCGACAGCCTATTTGCGGTATTCCTGGAGCCGGGTCGCGCGCAGTCCCGGCAAACCATGCCGGTCGATCGAGCGCTGCCAGGACAGGAACTCGTCCACGGTCAGTTTGTAGCGCTCGCAGGCTTCCTCGATGCTGAGCAGGCCGCCGCGCACGGCGGCAACGACCTCGGCCTTGCGCCGAATGACCCAGCGCTTGGTGTCCTTTGGGGGCAGGTCGGCGACAGTCAGTGGACTGCCGTCTGGCCCGATGACATAGCGCACGCGTGCGCGCAGTGATTGGTCGTTCATGGTACGCTACACTCTTTTTTTGACGCCTGAGAACGTGATAAACGATCGCGATTAAAGTGGGCCTAAACGGGGTCGTGAAGATTGTGTCTCGGGATGTCCCGAATAACCAACTGATCTGCCAATTTCTTTTTTGACTGCTTCAGATTGTCTCGTTGCTGTACGTGTGCCCCGAGACCGTCGTCATTCACCCTCGCCGGCAGCGGAAGGCCCGGTCGGACCTTGCGCTTCTGGACGTGCACTCCCACAGTCACCAGTGCTAGGCTGATGGCGGCGGCCTGCACCAGCGACGCCTTGGACACCTGCCCTCGGTATCGCCCGGTCAGAAGTCGTGTCCCGGTGTGAACCGTGTCTGGTGACCATCATTGCTCAACCTGGGTCGAGTGAACCGGCTGGGTTGCACGTGAGGGTGATCTGCACGTAACGTGCCACTTCAAATGCCGTGAATACAAATGGTTAAATGGACTAGCTCGTAGAGGATATCAGCAACTTGCCTGGATGTGAACCCATCGAGACTGCCGCCGCCGTGCGACCCGCACGCGCGGTCGAACCGGCGCTCGGCAGCGGCGGACGCCGGCGGGTCGTCGTGGCGATGTCGGGCGGCGTGGATTCGTCGGTCGTTGCCGCCATGCTGGCCGCCGCAGGGCACGAGGTCATCGGCATCACGCTCCAACTCTATGATCACGGGGCGGCGACGACGCGCAAGGGCGCGTGCTGCGCAGGCCAGGATATTCACGACGCGCGCAAAGTGGCTGAGCGACTGGGGATCCCGCATTACGTCCTCGACTACGAGGAGCGGTTCGCGCGTTCGGTCATCGACAGTTTCGCCGAGAGTTATCTCGCTGGCGAAACGCCCATCCCCTGCGTGTCCTGCAACTCGGAAATCAAGTTCTCGGACCTCCTGGAGACGACCAAGGAACTCGGCGCGGACGTGCTGGCGACCGGTCACTACATCCGGCGCCGCGACGGAGCCAATGGCCCGGAACTGGCGCGGGCCGCCGATGCCGACCGTGACCAGAGCTACTTCCTGTTTTCGACGACACGTGCCCAACTCGACCGACTGTGGTTTCCCCTCGGCGACTTGCCGAAAGCCGAAGTCCGCGCCCTCGCCCGCCAACTCGACCTGCCGGTTGCCGAAAAGGCCGACAGCCAGGACATCTGCTTCGTGCCGAGCGGCCGCTACGCCGATCTGATCGAGAAGCTCAAGCCCGGTGCCGTCGTGCCGGGGGACATCGTGCACGTCGACGGACGCACGCTCGGCCGCCACAACGGCATCATCAACTATACGGTGGGGCAGCGTCGCGGGCTCGGCATTGCAGGTGGCGATCCTCTCTATGTCGTCAAGCTCGATGCCAGCACGAACCGTGTCGTGGTCGGCCCGCGCGACAGTCTCGATGCCGAGACCATCGTGCTCAGGCAGGTCAACTGGCTCGGCGATCAGCCGCTGGAGATTGCCGGCGGTGGCGAAGGTCTCGACATCTTTGCTCGGGTGCGGTCCACGCAGACACCGCAGCGGGCGCTGCTCCATGTGTCGCAATCAGGTGAGGTGAGCGTGGTTCTGGCCCAGCCGGCCGGGGGCATCGCCGCGGGTCAGGCGTGCGTGTTCTACTCGGACGGATCGCCCGAGGCGCGCGTGCTCGGCGGCGGGTTCATCAAGAGCACGCGGCGGGCGGCGGCTTGACAGTCCGCCCGGCACGTCCCTATAGAACGCGCTCCCGAAACGGGGCCAGCCGCAGGGGCTTGGCGGAGTAGCTCAGGTGGTTAGAGCAGCGGAATCATAATCCGCGTGTCGGGGGTTCAAGTCCCTCCTCCGCTACCAAATTTCAATGCAGGCTTTGCCGGTTCCGGCCGGCCATCTCAGGATCGTCGCGGTCGGCATGTCCGCGACCTGCGGCGCACAGCGCACCCGCCGATGCGATCCGGCTGCACCCAGGACCAGCGCCGGCACAGGTGCCGCACGGCGATCGAACGCTTACGCCTTCACGCCCTGATAATCATCGCGCGCTACTCTGCGCGACCATGAGCAAAACCCTGTTCCTCGAGTGCGCGCCGCCCATGTGGTGGCTGGAGGGGGCCGTCGAGAACGGCCACCCGCACGCCGACTATGCCAACCCCGACATTCTCCGACTTGGCGCACACGCGGTCGACGTCGACGACATTGCCTCCTACCGTTTGGAGGAGGTGGTCGATCGCGATATCGCCGGGCTTGCCCTCATCGCGTTCGGGTCGCTGGCTGTTGCCATGCTGGTTCTGACAGGCGTCGTTGCCTTTGGCTGGCTGGAGCGCCTGCTCATCGCATGCGGGATCCTGTCGGTTCTCGGCATCGCGAGCCTGATCGAGATCGTTGGCGTCACAACCGTGCGCTACCTGCGGGTGACGGTGTTCACGCGCTCCGGACGACTGATTCCGTTCACCGCGACCGACCACAAGGAAACCGGCGAGCTCATTACGTTTCTTGAAGAGGTGCTGGGACGCGGACGCTGAGCGCACAGTGTCCGGGCGTTCGCCAAAGACGGGCGCGGTGTGCTTTCGGCGGGTTTGCTTCAAGTTTTTGAATGGGTGGTCCTTTCACGGCTGCACCAGTCGCCACGGCGCTTCCATACCAGCCGATCAGACACTAGGGTGCGAGCCGTCATCGACACACGAGACCTCCCCCTATGACCGCCACTGTCCGCTTTGCGCCTTCGCCCACGGGCCGACTTCACGTCGGCAACATTCGCACCGCGATCTTGAACTGGCTGTTTGCCCGTAAGGCTGGCGGGCGGTTCATCCTGCGATTCGACGATACCGACCGCGAGCGCTCCAAGGACGAGTACATCGACGCGATCCGCGCCGACCTGTCCTGGCTGGGGCTGTCATGGGATCAAGAAGCTCGTCAGTCGCAGCGCACCGATGCTTACGCGACCGCCATTGCGCGACTGAAAGCCAGCGGCCGGCTCTATCCCTGCTTCGAGGCCGCCGATGAACTGGAGCGCCGGCGCGCCCGGCAGCTCGCTCGTGGTCTGCCGCCGATCTACGACCGCGCGAGCCTGAAACTCAGCGCTGGAGAGCGGGCAGAGATCGAAGCCTCGGGGCGTCGTCCGCATTGGCGCTTCCGTCTGGCCAATTCAGAGGCTGGCTCATTGCGTCCGGAGCCGACGCTCGTCTCGTGGAACGACCTTGTCCGCGGTGCCGAGACCGTCGATCTGGGCTCGTTGTCTGATCCTGTGCTCATTCGCGAGGATGGCACCGCGCTCTACACGCTGACGAGCGTTGTCGACGATATCGACATGGGCATTACCCATATCATCCGTGGCGAGGACCACGTCACGAATACGGGTGTGCAGATCGACCTGTTCGAGGCATTGGGTGCGGAGCCACCGGCGTTCGGCCATCACAGCCTTATCGTTGGCGCGAACGGAGAGGCGTTGTCCAAGCGCCTCGGAGCCTTGTCGATCCTCAGCCTCAGAGAGGCGGGGCTGGAGCCCATGGCCGTGGCCTGCCACGCCGCACTGATCGGCACGTCGGACCCCATCGAACCCCATCCCGACCTTGACGCGCTGGCTGGCCTGTTTGCGCCGTCCAAGATCTCCACCGCGCCGGCCCGTTTCGATCCAGCCGAACTCCAGGCGCTCAACCACCGATACCTCAGGACCCTGTCGTTTTCAGATGTCGCGGAGCGACTGGTGGCTCTTGGCGTCGACGGCGGCGATGCCTTCTGGGTCGCTGTTCGCGACAACCTGAACACGCTCGCGGAAGCGCGCGCCTGGTGGGATGTCGTTGCCGGGCCCATCACGCCGATGATCGAAGATGAGGCGTTCGTGGCGGTCGCAGCCGAGCTACTCCCCGCCGAACCCTGGTCGGCAGAAACCTGGGCGCAGTGGACCGGCGCAGTCAAGGCGGCTACGGGGGCCAAGGGCCGGGCCCTGTTCCATCCGCTGCGCCTGGCCTTGACGGCCCGCGAAACAGGCCCTGAACTGAAGTCCCTGCTGCCGCTCATCGGGCGCACGCGCGTCATGGCGCGACTGAACGGCCAGACTGCGTGAGCGCCGTCTCGTGCTCGCCCCTGCTACGGACGGCTTGACCCCGCCTTACGCCCTCGGGTCGGACGGCTGATCCACTGCGGACTTGCGCATGAAAGCGACGGGCAGGCCTACCGTCGGTTGGAGCTGGCGCACACCTTGTGACGTGACGGCGTAGCCCATCCGCTGGAGGAAGCCGACGACGTTGAGCGTTGCGCGCACGCTGAAGGCGCTGTAGCCCGCCCGTCCGGCCTCACGTTCGGCGGCAGCGACGAGGTGGCGGCCGACGCCCAGCCGCATGAAAAACGGGCTCACGAAGATCGCGCGCATGCGGACGGTGTCGGCACCTTCCAATCCGGGCTGCCAACCGGCCGTTCCAATCAGGTCGGCGCCCATGAAGCCACCCAACACGCGGTCATCGAGCAGCGCCTGGCCATAATCGGGTGAGCGCACCGCCTGCTCGAAGGCGGCAACCTCCGCCTCGCCGTAGCAGGTGGCTGCCTGGGACCGGAACGCGGTGACGTGCACGTAGCGGATCGCCGGCAGATCCTCGATCCGGATCGGCGCGATGCGCAAACTCCCCAGTATCCCGGAGAGCCCGTTGGCAG
The DNA here is from genome assembly GCA_033765285.1 of Hyphomicrobiaceae bacterium. Classification (GTDB taxonomy): domain Bacteria; phylum Pseudomonadota; class Alphaproteobacteria; order Rhizobiales; family Hyphomicrobiaceae; genus Filomicrobium. The sequence continues at coordinate 20,903 of JANRIE010000075.1, forward strand.
GATCGCTGGCCGGCATCGCGCATCCTCGACACGGGCTCGGCCACCGATGCGGGATTGGACCTCGGAGCGACCGTGCCGGACTGAGCGCCGGTCGTCGGTCTGTCGGCATCGTGTCCAGTCCATGGGGCCTGCCCCGCGCGCGGACCACCCACGCGACGCGCTCGAGGATAGGGTGGCGATGTCTCAGTTTGGTGACGGAGCGGTCACCAGCGGATCCGGGGCGCGGGTATCGGCCTGCCAGCCGTCGGCTGCGGCTCGACGGCCTTGCGTCTGGGCTGGAGGCACAGCACCTGGCGCGGCACCCCGTTGATCCGCTCCGGCCGGCAGGAAGTCCGCCGCCTTGCAGGAACATCCGTCGATGTACTCCTTGCGGTAGCGGAAGGCTGTGTTCAATTGCGCATAGGGCTGATTGCTGGTCGCCGACAGCATCTGCTCGACGCCCTCGCCGGGGTTCTGGTGGTAATAAAGATCAACCGGGGCCGCGCAGCGCGATGTGCACAGTTCGGCGTCGCGCTCGAAGTGGTTGGGCAGGGTCGAGAAGCTGACGGGGAAGTAGTAGCCGTCGCACAGCCGGACGCACAGCGTACGGTAGGTCGCAAAAGGCAACGCCTTGTAGTTGTTGCCAAAGCCGGACCCTCCGGGGCCAGTGCCGCTTTCGTCATCCTGCCAGAATGGTGACAGCGGGCCCCGATCGCGCCGGCGCGCTTCTTGCACATAGTTGCCGCCGCAGTTGTTGCGTGCGAGTTCCCGGATGATTTCGTCCTGATAGGACTGGCTGCCATGCGCGGTGAGCGCCTGCCGCTCGCCCTCGAGACTTGCCAGCCTGCGTCGCGCGTCTTCCGCAACCCGTGACAGCTCGACACACTGGCGCGACCGCCTGAGGTTCTTGGTGAACAGAAAGTACTCGTAGCAGTCCGCCCGCTCGAGTTGCCGCTCGGCCTTGCGGGTGTCTTGATCGGCGACCTTCAGTTCGGCTTCCAATTGCGGCAGCCGGTCGCGGAAGCTTCCGCCCCGCTGGCTTTCCTGCACGAGCCGGCGCTCGAGATCGACACAGATGGGACTACGGGCGCTCCAGGCTCCATCACCGCTCTCGCGAACGATCGGAGGCGGCTGCTCTGCGGGCGGTGGCTGCTGCCGGTCGCGGTAGACCGGGGCTTGTGGAACCGGCCTGTTGTCGGTTTCCCAAGGCCACTTGAATCCCTGGGCTTCGACCGACGGACCAGCCGCAGCCATGGCGAGCAAACCGGCGAGTGCCGCCCACGCGGCACGCGCCCCACCCGATCCAACGCTCTTGCCAGTGCCAGTTACCGACTGCATCGCTTCTCGTTCTGCCTCCGCCGGTCGGGTCGACATATGCGGCCCGCCGGACGTTGCCCACTTTATCCGACGGACGGTCTCCGGGCGAGCATCGCGCGGGATCGCGATCCGGGTTGGCTCATGGAGGACCAACCACGCCGAATGATCGCGGCTGTCCAAGCCCGAGGCGGCACGTCGTCTTTCAGGGCCGCGCTCTTGTACTGCGGACGCCCGTGGCGATCACTACCATAGTCCGCAACAGCTAGGCGGCCAATGCAGCGCAAAAATGGCACCTGCGGTCGGCTCCGCCATGCTCCAGCGGCGCAACGGAGAAATCCACTCCCGCTGGACAGTCGTTGTGGTGGCGGAGGACACCTTATGACCCAGCACACCCGCCGTGCCCTGACGCTGATGGCGATGGCCGTCGCGCCGGCTTGTTTCCCGATCCATGTTCGCGCCGACGTCGACCTGCTGAGTCAGGCGCGTCTCGCCGCCGTCGATGGACGCCATGCCGAATGCGCCGCCAAGGCCGACGAGGCACGGCGGCAGCCCAACGCCGTCTGGCACGCCCAGCACGTCTTCGCCACCTGTCAGGTTTTTTCGGCCGACGCGCGCCGCAAAGAGATCGGCGAAGTGGCCTATGCCGTCGAAGTCGGCAAGGCGATCGGTGCTTTGGAACTGCTGCTGTCGACGCCAGGGCTTCTGGCCATGCAGGAACAGCGCGACTCGGTTCAGTACCAGGTTCAACTGCTGCGCGAGCGTATCGCCAATCCACCGGCGGACTGAGCTGGTGACGGTCGTTGCCTGCCGCCTATCCCCTCCCACGCTTTTCCCGCAATCCCTCCCAGTAAGACAGCCGTTTCCTCAGCTCGCGCTCGAAGCCGCGCTCGGGCGGATCATAGAAGCGCGGGCGACGTCCCATGTCGTCGGGGAAGTAGTTCTGGCCTGAAAAGGCATCGGGCTCGTCATGGTCGTAGGCATAGCCCGCTCCATAGCCCTGCTCCTCCATCAGCTTGGTCGGCGCATTGAGGATCGCCGCCGGAGGGGCCAGCGACCCGTGCTCCTTGGCTGCACGCATCGCCGCCTTCCACGCCACATAGTTGGCATTCGATTTGGGGGCTGTCGCCAGATAGATCGTGGCCTGAGCCAACGCGAGTTCGCCTTCCGGAGACCCAAGGAAGTCAAAGGCGTCCTTTGCCGCGAGCGCCTGGGTCAGCGCCTGCGGATCGGCCAGCCCGATGTCCTCGACCGCCATCCGCACGAGCCGGCGGGCAATGAACAACCGGTCCTCACCGCCATCCAGCATCCGGCACAGCCAGTACAGCGCCGCGTCGGGGTCGGAGCCGCGCACGGACTTGTGCAGCGCCGAGATCAGATTGTAGTGCCCATCGCGTCCCTTGTCGTAGAGCGGAGCACGCCGCTGAACGAGCTTCACGAGGTCGTCGCGCGACAGGGGGGCTGAGGCAGCCGGAACGGCGTTGAACAACTCCTCGGCGAGATTGATGATCGTGCGGCCATCGCCGTCGGCCATAGCCAGAAGCGCCGAGCGCGCCTGATCATCGAGCGGGAGGGTGCGCCCCTCCTCGGCTTCCGCACGGGCCAGAAGCCCCTCCAAGGCGGGTGTATCCAATCGTCGGAACACCAGGACGACGGCGCGCGACAACAGCGCCGCATTCAGCTCGAACGACGGGTTTTCCGTGGTCGCGCCGACCAGCGTGATCGTTCCGTCCTCCATGTGGGGCAGAAACCCGTCCTGCTGCGCCCTGTTGAAGCGGTGGATCTCGTCGACGAAAAGCAGCGTGCCGCGCCCGGCCTGGCGGCGCAGTTTAGCCTTGTCGAACACCTTGCGAAGGTCCGCGACCCCGGAAAAAATCGCCGAAACCTGCTCGAAGTCGAGCCGGGTCTCGGTCGCGAGCAAGCGGGCGACCGTCGTCTTGCCGCAGCCGGGCGGTCCCCACAGGATGACGCTGGACAGCCGCCCCCCGCGCAACATGCGCGTCAGTGCACCGTCCGGCCCGACCACTTCGGGCTGGCCCACGACGTCGGCCAAGTGCTGCGGTCTGAGCCGGTCGGCAAGCGGGCGTGGCGCGTCACCCGGCAGACCGGCGGCTTGAAAGAGGTCGCTCATCGGCCAGATATAGACCCAGTGCCGCGGCCTGGGGAAGCGGCACACGGAAGCGACCCACCCAAACCGTCGCAGCGGTGGCAACAGACGGCTACCATCGTCACGGCAAAATGCTGAAACCGCTTCCAACCGGTTTCAGGTCGCGGGAGCCATCGCCTGCGGATTGGCGTAGCGCCGAGATTTGCCTTCGAAGTGCGCCTGCCTGTCGAGGATGAACTGCTCGTGATAGGCGGCACCGGCGACCGAGCAACCCGCGTGCAACTCGATCACGTCGGCATACATCTCCGCATCGACCCGCCCCCAGATGGCCGCCTTGTCGGCCACCAGCACACCCTCGAGTTCCCCTTCCTTGTCGAGGACGAACCGCTTGCAGCGCAGCGAACCGCTGATCCGGCCGATCAGCATCACATCGCCATCCACGACCACGTCCCCGTCGATCTCGACTTCGGGTCCGAGCACCATCGTCGTCGGTCCCGGCAGCGGGACCATATCGAGGAGCAAACCGGCATCCATCGGCACACCTGTGTTTTACGCACGAACTGGACTTTGCGCCGGCCGTCGCCTCGGGCTCGTGGAGTCCGGGGCGCAGCGCGTCGCGACGAGACGTTCCTGTTTCAGCCCCGCATCGTGAGCGGCATGACGCCGGTGTGCATGGCTGGCGCTTCCTGAGGGGCCTCGCTGGCCGCGCGGGCGAGATCGGGGAGGAGGTCGTCGCGCTCCGCGTAGCGCCGCGAGCGGCCCTCGAAGTTTGCCCCCATCTCCAGGCTCAGCGTATTGTGGTGAACGTCAGCCTCGACATCGGCTCCGTTCTTGAGCGTCACGTCGACAGCGCGCACCATGCCGCGCACCTGACCCTCGATGGAGACGGTTTCGCCGTGGACGAGACCATTGACCTGGCCGTGCCGGCCGATCGACACATGCGCGCCGAGAACATCGCCTTCGACGACGCCATCGACGATGAGATTGCCCTCGGAAATCAGCCGCAGGCCGCCGCCGAGAATCTTGAGGTCGCGGCCGATCACCGACTCCGACCGGGTCGGCCCCATGTCGGCCGCCGGCGGGCCTGCGATGATCGGTTCGTGGTCCGGCATCGGCGGCGGCTGAGTGCCGGCACCTTGATCAGCGTGGTGCGGCCGGAAACCGGCGCGCTCGTTTGCAGCTTGACGTCCAAACATCTGGAGCTTCCCTGAGGTTGCTCCCTCCCGAGCATATTGATACACACTCAGGCCCGTCCTGTCATCCGCTTAGTCGCCAGATAACCGAACAATTTGAATACTTTAGCCGTCCTTATTGCGACGCTTTTCCGCCGCTGTTTCGCCCGAATTGACCATGTTACCGCCTATCCGGGAACCCGCAATTCCAGCGTCTGGCCGCCGCGTACGACGTTGATCTGCCAGATGCGTTGCCGGTCGCGCAGCGTCGCGTCGAGGTCGCCGAGCGCTGCTACCGGCGTGCCACCGACGCTGGCGATGATGTCGCCCGGCCGGAAACCCAGTCGGGCGGCGATCGAACCACGCTGCACGGTGACGACGACGACACCGGCGGGATAGTCCTCGAGGTCGAGTTGCTCGGCGATGACCGGTAGGATGTTGGCGACCCGCGCCCCATCGAGCGGGTGGTTGCCCGAAAGGTTGCGGAAGTCGGTGGCCTTGGGCGCGGGAGGCCCACTGAGTTTGACGCGGACGGTCTGTGGCTGGCCCTTGCGAACGACGCCGAGTTCGGCCGTGTTGCCGACGCCCTTGGTCGTCAGGCGGTAGTTGACGCCGCGCTCGTCGAGGACGTCGAAGCCATCGACGCGCGTGATGACGTCGCCTGGCTGGAGCCCGGACGATGCCGCAGGGCCACTGTCGTAAATGCGCATGACGACGACGCCAGAGACCCGGTCGAGGTCGAGGGCCTCGGCAAGCTCACGCGTGACCGTTTCCAACCGGGCCCCCAACCACGGCCGCTCGACCTTCCGCCCCGAGATCGCGCTGTCGACGTACAGTCGGACGAGGTTCGAGGGGATTGCAAAGCCGATGCCGTGCGAGCCGCCGGAGCGCGAGAAGATCGCCGTATTGATGCCGACAAGGCGGCCGGCCACGTCGACCAGCGCTCCGCCGGAATTGCCCGGGTTGATCGCCGCGTCGGTCTGGATGAAGACCGCGTCCGACTTGATCTGCGAGCGCGCGAGAGCCGAGACGATGCCGCTGGTCACCGTCTGACCGACGCCGAAGGGGTTGCCGATCGCGAGCACGAGGTCGCCGACTTCCAGGGAATCGGAATCCTCGAACTCCATGAACGGAAACGCTTCGCCCGAGTTCTCGATCTTCAGCACCGCGATGTCGGTCTTCTCGTCCATGCTGACGATGCGGGCATCGAGTTCGCGCTGATCGGCGAGCGCGACGCGAATCTCGGTCTCGCCACGGGCTTTGACGACATGCGCATTGGTGACGACGACACCATCCGCACTGACGATCACGCCAGACCCGAGCGAGGATTGCATGCGCTCGCTGGGCTCGCCAAAGCCGAAGGGGTCGTCGTCGCCGAAGAAGCGGCGGAAAAACGGATCGCGCGCAAACGGCGAGGAGAAGGTGCGGACCCGGCTCGACACGTAGACGTTGACCACCGCGGGAGCGGCCTTGCGCACGATAGGCGCGAACGACTGTTGCGCGGCCGCGCGCGACTGCGGGACGACTTTCTCAGGCCCCTGCTGGGCAGGAACCGGGCCGATGCCACCCACCACGGCCAGCAACCCAGCGACCACCGCCAGCCCGACTATGCCCGCCGACCATCTCGCCATCTGTCCGCTCCCACTACTGCGCCTCATGCACGGCGTATGCCGTCGCCGGCCGATAGATAGGTGAGCCCCACCAGGAGAGCAAATCCGGCATTGCGATACGATCGCAGACCGGGCCGGGCACGGGCGGGAACTCGTTCCAGGGTCGTCGGTCAAGGGCGGCAGCACGTGGCGAAATGGCTTTGTGCCGCCATGGAGTACCGGTAGGGTCCGACCGGTTTGCCGGACAAGAAGCAGGCCAACATGGGAGGACCCAACATGAAACTCACCTCAACGCTACTCGTCGCTACGGCGGCAGCCATGCTCAGCATCACCGCTGCTCACGCCGGTTCCGTCGTTGTCGGCAAGAAGCTCGAGATCGAGGTCGACGAAAAGAAGATGACCGAGGAAAAGGCCGCGTTGTGGGCCAAGTTCGGAGGCTGGTGCGCCATTGCCGAGTGGCATCCCGCGTTGTCGGGCTGCGAGGAGACCAAAGAGGGTGACAAAGCCTTCCGCATCCTGACCCTCAAGGATGGCGCGAAGATCAAGGAGCTTTTGCTGGAGAAGTCCGACTTCGGATACAAATACCAGATCATCGAGAGCCCGCTGCCGGTGAAGAACTACATGGCGCAGTTCTCGTTGACGCCCGACGATGACGACACCGACGAGGTGAACTTCTCGTGGTCGGCGACGTTCGACCCGGAGGGCAAGACGGCCAAGGAAGCCAAGGACGTCATCGAAGGCATCTTCAAAGGAGGTCTCGCGGCGATCGAGGCACAACTCGAGACCAAGAAATAGACCCCAGCCGGAACAATAGCTGACAGCCACGCAAAGTCCGGTCGAGGCGGGGCCCGCGCCCGCCCGACCGCCCGGATATGCCGATGCGCCGTCGTGGACAGCGAAGGCAAGGCCGTCCGACCAACCGGCCCTCGGCCGCAATTCCTCATACGAATCAGACATGCTCCCGCCGGCATCTTTGTTTCTGGCAGCGAGCGAGCATGGAATGAACGCCAACCACCGTTTCGCCATTGTTGGCATCGCGCTGTCCTCGATGGCCTGCGCGAGTTTGATCCTGGTCAGCCTTGCCCTGGTCGAAACCAGCCCAGGGGAGCCGGCCGAGGTGGCGGTCGTCGCGCACCTGCGGCCGACGTTTGCCGTCGCGCCGGGTGGGGAGGGAGACGTCGATGCCTTCGGCGAAGGCGATCCGGGTTCGCGGCTATCGTTCGTCTCTCCCACATTCGACGATCTTTCGCTGCTAGAGGGTCCAGCCGGCCCCGATGGCGGCGCCGAGCCACCCTATCCTGAAGGCAGCGCCGAGGCCGGCACCGATCCGGACACTTGGTCGGTCGAGGTCGAGGAGCAGCCGCTGACCGACGCACAACCACGAACGTCGCGCAGCGAGGCGACAGGTCCGCGCCGTGCCGGGGCCAAGCAACGCCGCTACAGCCTGAAGGAGCGCCTCGCGGAGATATCACCGGGTGCGTTGGCCCGCCTGACGGCGCGGTTCGAGGCCGCCAAGGCTGCCTGGCCGCCGGCCGAGGTGGCGATGGTCGCCATCAAGGACGCGAAATCCATCGAGCTTTATGCACGCGCAACCGTCGGCGGCATCTGGCAACTCGTCGACCGGTACAAGGTCCTGGCCGCCAGCGGCACGAGCGGTCCTAAGCTGGTGATGGGCGACAAACAGGTGCCGGAGGGCGTCTATCGCATCTCATACCTGAACCCGAACAGCGCCTATCATGTCTCTCTGCGCGTGGACTATCCCAACGCCTTCGATCGCGCAATGGCGGCCAAGGACGGACGCAAGACGCTGGGCGGCGACATCATGATCCATGGCAAAAACCTGTCAGCGGGCTGTCTTGCGGTCGGCGACGCGGCGGCCGAAGAGTTGTTCGTCCTGGCCGCCCAGGTCGGCTTGAAGAACGTCAAGGTCGTCATTGCACCGACCGATTTCCGCCGTCCCGGCGCGATGCCGGTCGCCCGGGGCCCTCACTGGCTGCCGCAGCTTTACGCCGATCTCGCCGGCACCATGACCGCCTTTCCCGCCCCGCCCCCTCCGCCCGCCGGCGGGTTGCTGAGCCTGCTCGGCTTGTAGGTGCGCGCTACCACAGGCTTGGTGGTTCGCGGAATCGCGCCTGATGGCCACCTGTGCCGCTGACCGCGACCTGTGGCCAGACCAAGGGCGAGCCGTCACTGCGTCACTGCGCTGAAACCGTAATAGGCGGGAACCAGAACGAGCACCGACCAAAGGACCGACGACGCCGCGCTGGCCGCCAGGAAGAGCGGCAATGGCATCGACGTTGCCCCGGCCAACATCGGCACGATGGGCCGCAACGGACCAGCCAGCTTTGAAACGACAACCGCCATGATGCCCCAGCGTGCGACGAACGCGCGGGCCCCCTCGAGCAGTCCGGGGTGATCGCGCAGACCCCACAGCTTGCCGATGTCGCCCCGCACGCGGTAGCCGATGGCGAACGAGGCCATGTCACCGGCCAGCGCGCCCAATGCACCAGCAACGACAAGCGGAAACAGTGCCCCGTTGGCGGCCCCCTCCAATGCTCCGATCGCAATGAAAATGAGGGTCGAGGGAACGAACACAGACGCGAAAATAATCGACTCCGCGAAGGCGAACAGGAACAGCGCGACCTCGATGAACGTCTCGTTCTCGCGCACGAAACGCAAGACCGATCCCCAATACTGATCGAGCGCCAAATGTGCCTCCCTTGAGAATGAAAGAACCGGAACCGCCAGGCCCCCCTCACCGGTCACCGGATGAGGCCCTGTCATCGGGCGAACGGCCGCGCGCCGTTCGCCCGCCACGACTGCCGTGTGCCGGTCAGGTCTGGTCGGCCACCTTGCCGGTCGACGGCGTGCGGGTTTTCACCAGCGAGAAGAGGATGCCGCCGGCGAGTAGCGCAAAGGTGACGCCGAGGCTGACCTCCGGCGGGATCTTACCGATGAACTGCTGCACGAAGATCTTGGCCCCGACGTAGACGAGCACGAGCGCCAGCGCGTACTTCAGGTAGTGGAAGCGGTCAACCATGGCCGACAGCACGAAATACAGCGCGCGCAGGCCGAGGATCGCAAAGATGTTCGACGTGTAGACGATGAACGGGTCCTGGGTGATGGCGAAGATGGCCGGCACCGAGTCGACGGCGAAGATCAGATCGGCGAATTCGATGAGAACGAGCGCAAGGAACAACGGTGTCGCGTGGCGAACCACTCGCCCGGTCTTGGGGTCGGGTGCGTTGACGAAGAAATTCTGCCCATGCAGTTCCTTGGTCACGCGCATGTTCTTGCGCATCCATACCAGCAGCGCGTTGTTGTCCAGATCGGGTTTGTGATCGGCCATCATGATCATCTTGATGCCGGTCAGGATCAGGAAAGCCGAGAACAGATAAAGCACCCAGGAGAACTGATGGACCAGCGCGGCCCCGAGCCCGATCATGATGGCGCGCAGCACGATGACGCCGAGAATGCCGTAGAACAGGACGCGATGCTGATACTTCGGCGGGACCGCGAAATAGGTGAAAATCATCGAGATGACGAACACATTGTCGAAGGCGAGCGTCTGCTCGACAATCCAGCCCGTCAGGTACAGCTCCCACGCGGTCCACGCGCGTTCCGAGGGCGTGGCCGCCGCCGCGATCACGGGATCGAGAGAACTGCCCGCGCCTGAATAGTAGAGCCACCAGACAACGGCGGAGAACGAGAGCCCGAGCGACATGGCCGCGCCGGCGATCACGACGCTTTCGGTCATGCTCGGCGTATGGGCCTCGCGGTGAAAGATGCCCAGGTCGATGGCGAGCATCGTAAGGACGATGAGCAGAAAGGACAGCCAGGCCCATGCCGGCATGCCGAGCCAAGTGGCACTGAGGTAACTGATGATCAAGTCCACGAAACGGGTCTCCGGATTGAGGGTGTGCGGGTAGGCCGACGAGCATTCAATGCCCGAGGGTGAGATCGCCGAATTGGTCGGTGATGGCCGATTTGAAGAATTCAGCGAGCTTGCGGTAGGAGGCCTGTTGGGCACTCGTCTTGCGCCAGACCATTCCGACAGCGCGATGAACCGCGCGCCCCCTGATCGCCAGCAGCCTGATGTTGGGATCGCTGACGATCTCGCGGCGCGCGTAGAGCCCTGGCAGGAACGTGATACCGAGCCCCATCACGACCATTTCGCGCAGCGTATCGAGGCTCGTGCCCTCGAACTCGTAGCGAATGCGGGCCCCCAGTTCGAGGCAGAGCGACTGCACGGCATCGTGAAGCTGATGCCCCTTGCCGAGCGCCAAGACATCCTGCCCAGCCAGGCTGTCGCGCTCGACGATGCCCAGGCTGGCGAAGGGGTGATCGGCTCCCACCGCAAGAACCAGCGGCTCGCGAAACAGGAATGTGCTCTCGAATTCGGCCGCCTGGACCGGCAGCATGGTGATGACCACATCCAACGCACCGTCCTCCAGCGCGCCGGGCAAGGCGCTTGGCGGACTCTCGCGGATGTAGAGCTTGAGATCGGGATGGGCCTTGTGCAGGGCAGGCAGCACATGGGGCAGCAGGTAGGGGCCTATGGTCGGCGGCAGGCCGAGGCGAAGCAGGCCTGACAGCTCACGCCCGCCACTGCTGGCCAGGGCCCGAATCTCGGACACGTCGACGAGCACGCGACGGGCCACTTCGACGATCTGCAGCCCGACCGGTGTCATGACGACCCGGTTGCGGTTGCGTTCCACAAGCTGCACGCCGAGCTTGCCTTCCAGGGCCTTCAACTGTTCGCTCAGGGTTGGCTGGGTCGTGACGCAGCGCTCGGCCGCCCGCCGGAAATGCAGCGTATCGGCAATCGCCACCAAATACTCGAGTTGCCGCAAGTTGGGCATCTGAGCCTCCTCCCGATCAGCACTCGCGCGCTGATCGTCAGCGGCCTGGCGGATGATCGCTGATATGGTAGACCCCCGCCTTTGTTCCAGGCTGATCGGAAATTCCGATCAGTGAGATGCCGCAATCCGATTGGCGATCGGTCGGTGCGGCCTCCATCTGATCTGTATCGCAGAGAGCCGGCGCACACTGCCCGGCGGGAGAGACAGGAGACGGTATTGGAAAACCAGCGAAGTCAGCGGATGCAAAGCGTCAGGGTGGTCGCGCAAAGCCCCGCACCATCCGCAGTGGCCGTGCCCGCCTGGCACGTCTCCGTCAACGGACATGCGCAGTCCATTATGTCCGCCGCACCGGCAGGCACCGGCAAGTCCGCTCAGGGCACCTGAACACGACGGAGGAAGACATGTTCGATTTTGGACGCATCGGCGAAATGGTCAGCGGATTGCTGGGGGGCGCGCTACAAGATGCTGCCACGCCTGCCGGTCTTCTGGAGGTACTGGAGCAGGCGGGAATCGACCCGACGAGCCTCGCCGGGCTCGATCAGGGGCAAATCCTGGAGCTGTTGTCCCAGCACGGTGTCGATGCCCAGTTCATCGAAAACCTGGACCTCTCCGCGCTGTCCGACATCCTTGCGCAGGGCGACGGCGGACAGGCGATCACCGAGGTGCTGAGCCGCTTGACCAACCGATGAACGACGAAGGCCCGGCCGCAATCGCGACCGGGCCCTTTTTTGATTTCCAGACAAGGCGGGCGGTCCCGCCTCAGCTCAACCCTGCGTCTCGGCCTGCTCTTCCAGCATCTTCTGGTGGCGGGCAATATCGTCAGCCCCTTTCACGCTCTCGTCGCGATCAACCAATTCGATCACGGCGCGCGGCGCGCTGTCGCCATAGCGGTAGCCCGCCTTGAGCACGCGCGTATAGCCGCCAGCGCGATTCTTGTAGCGGGGGCCGAGCACGTCGAACAGCTTCTTGACCATGGCCTCATCGCCCATGCGCGATGCAGCCAGTCGCCGCGAGTTGAGATCGCCGCGCTTGGCGAGCGTGATGTACTTCTCGACGACGCGGCGCAGGTCTTTGGCCTTCGGCAGCGTCGTGATGATCTGTTCGTGCTTGATGAGGCTTGCGGCCATGTTGGAGAACATGGCCTGGCGATGGGCACTATCCCGGTTGAACCGGCGTCCCAAACTCTTGTGTCGCATATAGTTTCACCTTTTCGCTGTGGTTGTTTGACGGGGAGGTTCTATGGCCTCGCCTCGTTAGTGGGAGGGAGTGGAGGGTAGAGAAATCGGAAGCGGGGCGGTTTTCCTGACCCCAACTCCCCATTCCCCTACGCCCGATCCCCTCGTTCTCAGTACTGATCCTCGAACCGCTTGGCCAATTCCTCGATGTTGTCGGGTGGCCAGTTGGGTACTTCCATACCGAGATGCAGACCCATGGAGGCCAGCACTTCCTTGATCTCGTTCAGCGACTTGCGCCCGAAGTTTGGAGTGCGGAGCATTTCCGCCTCGGTCTTCTGGATGAGGTCGCCGATGTAGACGATGTTGTCGTTCTTCAAGCAGTTCGCCGAACGCACGGACAGCTCGAGCTCGTCGACCTTCTTGAGCAGCGCGGCGTTGAAGGACAGCTCCGGATGGCGCTGCTCCTCCTGCGGCTTCTTGGGCTCTTCGAAGTTGATGAAGACGGCCAACTGATCCTGGAGGATACGGGCGGCCAGTGCCACGGCGTCCTCCGGCGTCACCGATCCGTCGGTCTCGACGGTCATGATCAGCCGGTCCTTGTCGAGGTCCTGGCCTTCACGCGTCGCCTCGACCTTATAAGACACCTTCTTCACCGGGCTGTAGAGACAGTCGACCGGAATGAGGCCGATCGGCGCGTCTTCGGGGCGGTTGCGGTCGGCTGCCACGTAGCCCTTGCCGATGTCGCAGGTGAACTCCATGCGGACGTTGGCACCGGTATCGAGATGGCAGATGATGTGGTCGGGGTTGAGGATCTCGACATCCGCTCCAGCCTCGATGTCGCCGGCGCGCGCCGGTCCGGCCCCTTCCTTTTTGAGGACCATCCGCTTCACGCCCTCGGCGTGGACGCGCAGGGCGATATCCTTGATGTTGAGGATGATGTTGGTCACATCCTCACGCACGCCGGGGATCGAGGAGAACTCGAGCAGCACGCCGTCGATCTGCACGCTCTTGATCGCGCCACCCTGGAGCGAGGACAACAGGATCCGGCGCAGGGCGTTGCCCAGCGTCATCCCGAACCCGCGCTCGAGCGGCTCGGCGATCACGGTGGCCACCCGCGAACGGTCGCGCCCTGCCTCGACCTGCAACTTCGGCGGCTTGATGAGATCCTGCCAGTTCTTCTGCATGATGTGATTGAGCATGATCGGCATCCTTTGTGCGCGTGAGCGTCAAGCTCGTAGGGTCATGAACCCCGTCCGGCAGCGCCACGGTTCGCGTCGCTGTTGGCCGGACGGAGTAGGGCAGACGGGTCCCGCCTGCCCCGATAGGTGTCCGATGAGACGACGCCGCGCCCTATGCCGCAGCGCCCGCCGGCATCAGACGCGGCGGCGCTTGCGCGGCCGGCACCCGTTGTGCGGGATCGGCGTCACATCGCGGATCGAAGTGATCTGGAAGCCGACAGACTGCAATGCGCGCAGGGCCGATTCACGACCCGACCCCGGACCGCAGACCTCGACTTCCAGCGTCTTCATGCCGTGTTCCTGCGCTTTGCGGCCGGCGTCTTCGGCCGCCATCTGCGCTGCGAACGGCGTCGATTTGCGCGAGCCCTTGAACCCCATCGTGCCCGACGACGACCAGGAAATGGTGTTGCCCTGCGCGTCCGTGATGGTGATCATCGTGTTGTTGAACGACGCATTCACGTGCGCGACGCCCGAGGCGATGTTCTTTTTCTCGCGGCGGCGAACTTTGCCGCGCTGCTGTTCCTTGGCCATGCTCTTTATGCTCCTGGAGCCGCACTGGAGACGCTACCCCACGCGGACGATCCTGATGACGGTCCAGCAGAATGGACCGCTTGTGGCGGGGGGCTGTTACTTCTTCTTGCCGGCGATGGGCTTGGCGGGGCCTTTGCGGGTCCGCGCGTTGGTGTGCGTGCGCTGGCCGCGAACCGGCAGGCCCTTGCGGTGCCGCAATCCGCGATAGCAGCCCAAATCCATCAGGCGCTTGATGTTCATCGCCACGTCGCGCCGCAGGTCGCCCTCGACGAGATAATCGCGGTCGATGGTCTCACGGACCTGCAGGATTTCCGCGTCCGTGAGCTGGTTCACGCGACGCTCGGCAGGAATGCCGACCTTGCTGCAGATATCCTGCGCAAACTTCGGGCCGATGCCGTGAATGTACTGCAACGCGATGATCACGCGCTTCTGCGTCGGGATGTTGACGCCTGCGATACGGGCCACTCGTCTCTCCTGGTGATGTGGGGCCTAGCAAGCTGCACCGGCTTTCGCCTCGCCTCGCCGCCCCCTTGTTGTTTGTTCGTGTTATCAGCGTCTTTAACGTTGTTGGTCGTTCTCGGGTCGCTCTCGTTCACGGGCCGCCGGCGGTTGGACTGCCCACGCCATCAACACAGAAAGCGCAATGCCAGCTCCGGCACCGATGGGCGTCCGGACGGCGTTGCGATATGCTCTTCTGCGAATACTCCTGCACACCTAACAAAGTGACTGGATTTCGTCAATCTCTGCTCTTCCCGGCTCTGCTCTTCCCGGCACTGCTCTTCCCGGCTGACGCGGCGGACGACATCCCCGGTCTCAACTGAGCAGCGCGTCGATCTGGGCCGCCACATCCTCTATCGGTGCCATTCCGTCGACCGACATCAACTGATCCTTGGCGAAGTAGTAGCCGATGAGCGGTGCCGTTTCGCGATAGTAAGCCATGAGGCGGGTCCGCAGCGCCTCCGCGTTGTCGTCGGCACGCACGGTGCCACCACCGGCAACCGTCTCGCGCGCGCGGGTCTCGATCCGCGAGACGAGAATCTTGTCGTCGACCTTGATTTCGATCACGGCATCGAGGGTTTTGCCCTTCTGGGCAAGTAGTCTCTCGAGGGCCGCGGCCTGGGCGAGCGTACGTGGAAAGCCGTCCAGCACAAATCCGTTCGCACAATCGGCCTGGTCGATACGTTCGGAAATGATGCCGATCACGATGTCATCCGAGACGAGGCCACCCGCCTTCATCACCGCGTCGGCCTTGCGACCAATCTCAGAACCAGCCTTGACGGCCGCACGCAGCATGTCACCGGTCGAGAGTTGTACGAGCCCACGTGTCTCGACGAGCCTCTGTGCCTGGGTGCCCTTGCCCGCCCCCGGAGGCCCCAGAAGGATGAGATTCATCGGCGTCCCCCTCCTCGGCGCGTCGTGCTGGGCGTTGCCCCCTTGAGCTTCGCCTTTTTGATCAATCCCTCGTACTGGTGCGCGAGCAGATGGCTCTGGATCTGGGCAACCGTGTCCATCGTCACGCTGACGGCGATCAGAAGCGAGGTGCCGCCGATGACGGCTGCGAATGTCTGCGGCACGGGGGTGTTGGCGATCAGGATCTCCGGCAGCAGGCACACCGCGGCGAGATATACAGCACCGACGACGGTGATGCGCGTCAACACATAGTCGATGAACTCAGCGGTCTTCTGGCCTGGCCGAATGCCGGGGATGTAGCCGCCATACTTGCGCAGGTTGTCGGCGGTTTCCTGCGGGTTGAACACGACCGCGGTATAGAAAAACGCGAAGAAGAGAATCAGCGCCGCGTAAACCGCCATGTGCAGTGGTTGGCCATAACCGAGCCAAGCGACAGCCGTGTTCAGCCACTCCGAGCCGGTTCCACCCTGCCCCGCCGTGAACTGTGCGACAGTTGTCGGCAGCAGCAGCAGTGACGACGCGAAGATCGGCGGGATCACGCCGGCGGAATTCAGCTTCAACGGCAGGTGCGAGGAATTGCCCTGCATCATCTTGTTGCCGACCTGGCGCTTCGGGTACTGGATGAGCAACCGGCGCTGCGCCCGCTCCATGAACACGATGGCGATCACGACGAACACCATCAGCGCGAGGACCGCAAAGAGCACGATCAGGGGGAGCGAGCCGGTGCGGGACAGTTCGAAGAGCCCGGCCAGGGCCGCCGGCATGCCCGCAACGATCCCGGCAAAGATGATCAGCGAGATACCGTTGCCGACGCCACGCTGCGTGATCTGCTCGCCAAGCCACATCAGAAACATCGTGCCGCCGACCAGCGTGATGACCGTCGACACCCGGAAAAACCAGCCCGGATCCGAGACCACGGCACCCGACGGTGCCGTCGTTCCCTCAAGGCCCACCGCGATGCCGTAGGCCTGGAACGTAGCCAGCACCAGCGTCAGGTAGCGGGTGTACTGGTTGATCGTCTTGCGCCCCTGCTCGCCCTCTTTCTTCAGCGCCTCGAGCTTGGGGTTCACGCTCGTCATCAACTGCATGATGATCGAGGCGGAGATGTAGGGCATGATGTTGAGCGCAAAGATCGCCATGCGCTCCACGGCCCCGCCCGCGAACGTGTTGAACAAGCCGAGGATGCCGCCAGCAGCCTGGTTGAACGTTTCGGCGAATGCGGCCGGGTTGATGCCGGGGATCGGAATGAAGGTGCCGAGCCGGTAAACGACGAGGGCGGCCAGCGTGAACAAGATGCGACGCTTGAGTTCGTCAGCCTTGCCGAACGCCGACAGGTTGATGTTCGAGGCAAGCTGCTCGGCAGCGGAAACCATGCGCGTTCACTCCCCACCGGTGGTGGCGTCTCGAGGACCCCGTCGAGCCGGGCTTGTCGGGCACCGCCTTCTCGACCTGGACGACATGCTCGACCTGGACGACGGCTCGACTTGACAGACATGGGCGTCGGCTGAACGAGCGCCAAGGGCATGAGCTTCGACAGGCATCAGACGGCGGCAGGGCCTAGAGCCCCGACGCCACACCGTCACGCCGTCACGACTTCTTCTTGGCTTCTTTCTTGGCGGCCGTCTTGGCGCGCTTCATCTCGTCGGCTTCGAGCACCTTCTTCTCGATGACGCTGACGGAGCCGCCCGCGTTCTCGATTGCCGCACGAGCACCGACCGTCGCATGGTCGACGACGAGCTTGAGAGCGGTGCGCAATTCGCCCGTCGCCAGCACGCGCAGCCCGTCCATGGGGCGACGCAGAACACCCGTCTCGACGAGCACGCCGACATCGACGGACTGCCCCGCCTTCAGCTTGCCTTCCTCGACGGCGCGCTGCAACGCTGCCAGCGTCACCTCGTTGAAGGTCTTCCGCCGCCACTTGTTGAAGCCCCGCTTCGGCAGTCGGCGATAAAGCGGCATCTGGCCGCCCTCGAAGCCGCCGATGGCGACACCGGTACGCGCCGTCTGGCCCTTGCCGCCGCGGCCGCCCATCTTGCCCATGCCCGAGCCGATGCCGCGGCCGATGCGCACGCGCGTCTTCTTCGCGCCGGCGTTGTCTTTGATCTCGTTGAGCCGCATGGGGCTTCAGTCTCCTCGTCGAATTTGGAACGCGCGGAACCGCGCTCAGGCCTTCTCGTCGATGATCTCGACGAGATGGCCGATCTTGGTGATCATGCCGCGCACGGACGGCGTGTCCTCGAGCGTGCGCACGCGGTTCAGCTTGTTCAGTCCAAGCCCGATCAGCGTGCGCGTCTGCCGCTCCTCACGCCGGGCCGCGCTGCGGACCTGTCGAACGGTTATGGTCTTTTTCTCGCCCATGTCCTCATTCCTCTCGCCCAGCGGGCCCACTGCCCTGCGGGCCTCCCCTGACGGGGCTTTCACAGCGGGCGCGAGGCCCGCGACATTCATGTTCACGCCTCGGCGGCGACCTCGGCAGCCTGCGAGCCGTCACGGCGGCGCGCCACGATATCGGCGACCTTGAGGCCGCGGCGGGCGGCGATCGTGCGCGGGTTCTCCTGATGGATCAGCGCATCGAACGTCGCACGCACGACGTTATAAGGGTTCGTCGAGCCGAGCGACTTGGCCACGACATCGTGTACGCCGAGCATCTCGAACACGGCGCGCATGGCACCGCCGGCGATGATGCCGGTGCCGGGAGGCGCCGAGCGCAGCACCACGCGGCCAGAACCGTGACGGCCCTCGCTGTCGTGGTGGAGTGTCCGGGCGTCGCGCAGCGGCACGCGGACGAGGCCGCGTTTGGCGGCTTCGGTCGCCTTGCGGATGGCCTCCGGCACCTCGCGCGCCTTGCCGTGGCCGAAGCCGACCCGACCCTTCTGGTCACCGACGACGACGAGCGCGGCGAACCCGAAGCGCTTGCCACCCTTCACAACTTTGGCGACGCGGTTGATATTGACGAGCTTGTCGGTGAACTCGCTGTCGCGCTCTTCGCGCTCACGGCCACGCCGACCTCCGCCACCACCACCTTCAGGGGAACGAGCCACGGGTCAGAATCCTTTCGTCAAAAGTTCAGGCCGCCCTCGCGGGCAGCATCGGCGAGCGCCTTGACGCGCCCGTGGAAGAGGAAGCCGCCGCGGTCGAAGACCACGTCGACGATACCGGCCGCCTTTGCCCGCTCGGCAATCAGCTTGCCGACGGCCACCGCCGCAGCCTTGTCGGCCCCGGTCTTGAGCGAGGTGCGCAGGTCCTTCTCCAGCGTCGAGGCGGCCGCCAAAGTGCGGCCGCTGACGTCGTCGATCACCTGCACGTAGATATTCTTCGAAGAGCGGTGCACGGACAGCCGCGGCCGCCCGCTTGCGCGTGAACGCAACGAACGCCGGACGCGCGTCTTGCGCTTGTCGAACTTGTCTTTCAGCGAAGCCATCGGTTCTGCCCTTACTTCTTCTTGCCTTCCTTGCGGAAGATGTACTCGCCTTTGTAGCGCACGCCTTTGCCCTGATACGGCTCCGGCGGCCTATAGGCGCGGATGTCGGCAGCCACCTGCCCGACGGCCTGCTTGTCGATGCCCGACACAGTGACGATTTCCTGCTTCGCGCCGGCGACTGCGACCGTCACGCCGGCGGGCACCTTGTGCACCACCTCGTGGCTGAAGCCCAGCGACAGTTGCAGATCACGGCCCTTCAAGGCTGCGCGGTAGCCGACGCCCTGAATTTCCAACGTGGTCGTGAACCCCTTGGTCACGCCCTCCACGAGATTGGAAATCCGGGTGCGCGACATGCCCCACATGGCCCGTGACTTCTGCGAGTCCGACCGCGGCTTCACCACCAGACCGTCGGCCGTCTGCTCGACGGTGACGTCCTCGGGTGCCGTGAACGACATCTCGCCCTTGGCCCCCTTGATGGTGACCGTCTGCCCGTTGAGCTTGGCGGTGACGCCAGCCGGGACGGAGACAGCCTTCTTTCCGATGCGTGACATAGGCCTTGACCTTTTGCGCCGGCGAACCGCCGGCCCCTTCCAGTTTAGAAGATGTTGCAGAGGATCTCGCCGCCGACGTTCTCTTCACGGGCGCGCGCATCCGACATGACACCCTTGGGTGTCGACAGGATCGCTACGCCGAGGCCGTTGGCGACCATCGGGATGTCCTTGACCGGCGAGTAAACCCGGCGGCCGGGCTTGGAAACCCGGCGAATATCGCGGATCGCCGGCTGCCCGTTGAAGTACTTGAGTTCGATCTCGAACTCCGGCAGGCCGTCCTTCGGTTCGATCCGCGCATAGCCGCGGATGAAGCCTTCGGAGGTCAGCACGTCGAGCACGCGGCCGCGCAGATTGGATGCCGGGGTCGACACCTTCGGACGCCGGCGCATTTGCGCGTTACGGATACGGGTCAGCATGTCGCCCAGCGGATCGTTCATCGCCATGGGGTGATGGTCTCCTTACCAGCTCGACTTGGTCATGCCGGGGATGAGGCCGTTGCTGGCGAGCTCGCGCAGCTGGTTGCGGCACATCTTCAGCTTCCGGTAGTAGGCGCGCGGCCGGCCGGTGATCTCGCACCGGTTGCGGATGCGGGTCGGCGAGGAATTGCGCGGCAGCTCGGCGAGCTTGAGGCGCGCGGCGAAGCGCTGCTCGGTCGGCAGCGACAGGTCGCACGCAACCTCCTTCAGTCGCTTGCGCTTGCTCGCATATTGAGCCGCCAGCTTGCGCCGCTTCTCGTTGTGGTTGATCTTGCCGGTCTTGGCCATTCTTCTCTCCAAAAGGCCTTTCGGGCCCTGCCCGAGGTCCTCAAAGCGTAGGCGTCGTCAGGTGCGGAACGGGAAGTTGAACTCGCGCAGCAGTTCCCGTGCCTCATCGTCACTCTTGGCCGACGTGCAGATCACGACATCGAGACCCCACACCTGATCGACCTTGTCGTATTCGATCTCCGGGAACACGATGTGCTCCTTGAGCCCGCAGGCGTAGTTGCCGCGTCCATCGAAACTCTTGGCGTTGAGGCCGCGGAAATCCTTGATGCGCGGCATCGCGATCGTCACGAACCGGTCGAGGAATTCATACATCCGGTCGCCGCGCAGCGTGACCTTCGTGCCGAGCGCCATGCCCTCGCGGACCTTGAACGTCGCGATCGACTTTCGGGCCATGGTGGTGACCGGCTTCTGACCAGAAATGAGGGCGAGATCGCCAGCGGCGCTCTCCACCTTCTTCTTGTCGTTGACCGCTTCGCCGACGCCCATGTTCAGCACGATCTTCTCGAGCTTGGGCACCTGCATCGGGTTGCTGTAGCCGAATTTCTCCACCAGCTTCTGGCGGACGACGTCCTCGTACAGCTTCTTCATGCGCGGCTTGTAGCCGGCAGGACGCGGCGACGGCGGAGCCATCTCGCCGGTAGCCGACTTCTCGCGCGCCCGGTCCTTGCGGGTCGACCCCGACCCCTTGCCGTCGGGCTTGCCCTGGCCCTTCTGGCCCTTCTGGTTCTCAGCCATGACTTATTTCTTCTTCTCTTGAATGAGTTCGCCCGAGCGCTTGGCAACGCGCACCTTGCTGCCATCCTCGAGCACCTTGAATCCGACCCGCGTCGGCTTGCCGTCGCGCGGGTCCTCCATGGCGAGGTTGGAAAGCTGGATCGGCCCCTCTTTCGAGATGATGCCGCCGTCCTGCTGTGCGGTCTGCTTCTGGTGGCGGCGCACCATGTTGACGCCGCGCACGAGCGCGCGGTTCTCCTGCGGGCGCACCTCGATGACCTCGCCGTGCTTGCCCTTGTCGCGGCCGGCGAGCACGATCACGTGGTCGCCCTTCTTGATCTTGGCCATCGCCATCTCACAACACCTCCGGCGCGAGCGACACGATCTTCATGTGGTTCTTCGAGCGGAGTTCGCGCACCACCGGTCCGAAGATGCGCGTGCCGATCGGCTCACCCTGATTGTTGATGAGCACGGCGGCGTTGCGGTCGAAGCGGATCAGCGAGCCGTCGACGCGACGTACACCCTTGGCGGTGCGCACGACGACGGCCTTCATCACCTGGCCCTTTTTGACACGGCCCTTCGGAATCGCCTCCTTGACCGAAACGACGATGATGTCGCCCACGGTCGCGTACCTGCGCTTGGAGCCGCCGAGCACCTTGATGCACTGCACCCGACGCGCGCCCGAATTGTCGGCGACGTCGAGATTCGTCTCCACCTGGATCATCGCACTTCGTCCTTCCTCTGCTCGGTGGGTCGACGCGCCGGCTTGGCGCGGCCGCCCCCGAAAAACTCTTCCCGTCTACAGCGAGCGTACCGTCCTCGGGCCCCTCGAGGGACCATCAGCCGGGCCGCGGCGCGGCCTACTGCGGGCTCCGGCCAGCCGCTGTTGCGATGTCCTCATCGACAACTCTCCAACGCTTGTTCTTGGAGATCGGTGCCGACTCGATGATGTCGACGAGATCGCCGACCTTGCAGCGATTGGTCTCGTCGTGGGCATGATACTTCTTGGTGCGCCGCACCGTCTTCTTGAGAAGCGGGTGCGTATAGCGCCGCTCGACCTCGACAACGATGGTCTTGTTGTTTTTGTCGCTGACGACGACGCCGGAAAGAACGCGCTTAGGCATGTGATGTCTCCTTTAGGCGCTCTTGGCGGCGCTGCCGCGCTTCTGACGGGCGATCGTCATGACACGCGCGATGTCACGCCGGACCTCGCGCACGCGCGACGTGTTCTCAAGCTGGCCGGAAGCCCTCTGGAAGCGCAGGTTGAACTGCTCCTTCTTGAGCTTCAGCAACTGATCCTCGAGCTGGTCGAGTGACAGGTCCCTAATCTCGGCGGTCTTCATCGTTTCTGACCCTTCAGTCCTCTCGCGAGCGTCGTCGGCTGCATCAGGCGATGCGCGTGACGACACGTGTCTTGATTGGCAGTTTGGCGGCCCCGAGCGTCAGCGCTTCACGCGCGACGGTATCGGGCACGCCGTCGAGTTCGAACATGATGCGACCCGGCTTGACGCGGGCGGCCCAGTATTCGGGTGATCCCTTGCCCGAGCCCATGCGGACTTCGGCAGGCTTCGACGTCACCGGAACGTCTGGGAAGATACGGATCCACACGCGGCCAGCGCGCTTCATGTGACGCGTGATGGCTCGCCGGGCCGCCTCGATCTGGCGCGCGGTGACGCGCTCGGGCTCCATGGCCTTCAAGCCGTGGGACCCGAAATTGAGCGTCGTTCCACCCTTGGCCACGCCGTGGATGCGGCCCTTGAACTGCTTGCGGAACTTCGTGCGCTTGGGTTGCAGCATGGTTTATGTCTCTCTATCCGATCGCTCAGGCGTCCTGCTGGCCACGATCGCCGCCGCGGTCACCGCGATCGCCGCGATCCCCACGCTCACGGCGACCGCCGCGCGACGGGCCACCGCCCTCCTGGGCCTCGAGCGAACGACGCTCGGACGCCATCGGGTCGTGCTCGATGATCTCGCCCTTGAACACCCACACCTTGATGCCGATGATCCCGTAGGCCGTGATCGCCTTGCCGTAACCGAAGTCGATGTCGGCGCGCAGCGTGTGCAGCGGCACCCGCCCTTCGCGATACCATTCGGTACGGGCGATTTCAGCGCCACCCAAGCGGCCGGCGACGTTGATCCGGATGCCCACGGCTCCGGCCCGAAGTGCCGACTGCACCGCCTTCTTCATGGCCCGCCGGAACGCAACGCGGCGCTCGAGCTGCTGGGCGATACCCTCGGCGATCAGCGTCGCGTCGGTGTCGAACTTGCGCACCTCGACGACGTTGAGGTGGACCTCGCTGTCGGTCAACCGTGCGAGCTGGCCGCGCAGCTTGTCGATGTCTGCGCCCTTCTTGCCGATCAGCACACCAGGGCGGGCCGTGTGAACGGTGACCTTGCACTTACGGTGCGGGCGCTCGATGACGACCTTCGAAATGCCGGCCTGCCGCTGCTGCTTCAGGATGTGGGCGCGGATGGCCATGTCCTGATGCAGCAGCTTGCCGTACTCGCCGCGCTTGGCGAACCAGCGGCTGTCCCACGTCCGGTTGATGCCGAGGCGAAGACCGATCGGATTGACCTTCTGTCCCATTACTCGGCCTCCTCGACCTGTTGTGCGGCCGACTTACCGCGTCCCTTGGCCTTCTTGGCCTTGCGCGCTTCTTCGTCGACCTCGCGCACCACGACGGTGAGCTGCGAGAACGGCTTCATGATGCTCGACGCGCGACCGCGGCCGCGTGCATGGAAGCGCTTCATGACCAGGTTCTTGCCGACGTAAGCCTCGGCAACGACGAGCTGGTCGATGGCCAGATCGTGATTGTTCTCGGCGTTGGCCACAGCGCTCATCACACACTTCCGCACGTCGCTGGCGATCCGCTTGCGCGAGAACTCCAGGTCGGCGAGAGCTTGGTCGACGGGCTTACCGCGGATCATGCCGGCCACGAGGTTCAGCTTCTGGGGGCTGACGCGCAGGTTGCGCGCCACGGCCTTGGCCTCGGTATCCGCGAGGCTGCGCTCTCGACTGGGCTTGCCCATTAGCGTTTCGCCTTCTTGTCGCCGCCATGGCCCGGAAAGTTCCGCGTGGGCGAGAACTCACCGAACTTGTGGCCGATCATGTCTTCGGTCACGTTCACCGGAACGTGTTTGTGTCCGTTGTAGACGCCGAACGTCAGGCCCACGAACTGGGGCAGGATCGTCGAGCGCCGGCTCCAGATCTTGATGATCTCGTTGCGCCCGGACGAGCGCACCTTATCCGCCTTCTTGAGAAGGTAGCCGTCGAGAAACGGACCTTTCCAGATTGAGCGTGCCACCGGTTGTTCTCCTTCGAGCGCTCTTCAGTCAGCGCTTACTTGCTGCGGCTGCGGACGATGTACTTGTCCGTGGTCTTGTTCTTGCGGGTCTTGTAACCCTTGGTCGGCTTGCCCCACGGCGTCGCCCAGTGCTTGCCGCCGTTGGTGCGGCCGCCGTTGGGGTGGTCGATGGGGTTCATGGTGATGCCGCGCACGGTCGGGCGCGTGCCCTTCCAGCGCGTCCGGCCCGCCTTGCCGTCGACGATGTTGGCGTGGTCGGCGTTCGACACCGCACCGATGGAGGCCATGCAATCGGCCCGCACCTTGCGCGTCTCGCCCGAGCCGAGCTTGAGCACGGCCCAACCTGCATCGCGACCGACGAGCTGCGCGAACGCACCTGCCGAGCGCGCCATCTGGCCGCCGCGGCCGGGCTTCAGCTCGATGTTGTGGACGATGGTGCCCACAGGCATTCCCGACAACGGCATCGCGTTGCCCGGCTTGACGTCGACCTTGGTGCCGGAGACCACCGTGTCCCCGACCGCGAGGCGCTGTGGGGCCAGGATGTAGCTCAAGTGACCGTCCTCGTATTTGACGAGGGCGATGAACGCCGTGCGGTTCGGATCGTATTCGAGCCGCTCGACGACCGCTGGCACGCCATGCTTGCGGCGCTTGAAGTCGATGATCCGATAGGTCTGCTTGTGACCGCCGCCGATGTGGCGCGTGGTGATGCGGCCGTGCGCGTTACGCCCGCCGGTCTTGAGCTTGCCCTCGGTCAGCATCTTGACGGGCGCGCCCTTCCACAGGCCGCGGCGGTCGACGATGACCAGCTGGCGCAAGCCCGGGGACGTCGGACGGAATGTCTTCAAAGCCATCGGTCGCTCTCCCTCACAGGCCGGTCGTCACGTCGATGGACTGGCCGTCCTCGAGTGTGATGATCGCCTTCTTGCTGTCCGACAGGAGCGCAACACGCCCCTTGAAGACCTTCTTCTTGCCCTTGCGCACGATCGTGTTCACGGCCTTCACCTTGACGTTGAACAACGTCTCGACGGCCGACTTGATCGCCGGCTTTGTGGCCGTGCGCGCGACATTGAAGATGATCTGGTTGGCTTCCGAGACCATCGTCGATTTTTCGGTGATGACCGGCGACAGGATGATGTCGTAGGCCTTGAGCTTCATCATGACCGGGCCCCCTTGGCGTCGCTGAAGCGCTGGTCGAGCGCTTCGACGGCAGCCTTCGTCAGAACGAGCTTCTTGCGGCGCAGAATGTCGTAGACGTTGATGCCCTGGATCGGCAGCACGTCGATGTTGGGCAGGTTGCGAGCGGCGCGGGCGAACCCGACATCGAGCTGCGACCCGTCGATGATCAGTGCGTTGTCAAGCGCGAGCCGGGCGAACTGACGCTTCAGTTCAGCCGTCTTGCCGGCCTGCGATGCGGCCGCGTCGAGTATGACGATCTCACCGGCTTTCGCCTTGGTCGACAAGGCATGGCGCAAGGCCAGGGCCCGCACCTTTTTCGGCAGGTCGATGGCATGGCTGCGCGGCTTGGGGCCGAAGGCCTTGCCGCCGCCCCGCCACTGCGGCACCGACTTGTCGCCGTGGCGTGCGCCGCCGGTGCCCTTCTGCTTGTACATCTTCTTGCCCGTGACCGAGACTTCGGACCGGTCCTGAGCATGGTGCGTGCCGGCCATCCGCTTCAACAGCTGATAGCGCACCATCCGGTGCAGCAGGTCGGGGCGCGGCTCGAGACCGAAAATGGCGTCGGACAACTCGATCGTGCCGGCGCTGCTGGCGTCCAGCGTCGTAATGTCGGCCTTCATCAGTTGCTCTCCTTCTGGGCGACAGCGGCACCGCGCGGCTTGAAGGCACCAGGCTTCGGAGCATCCTTGTGAAGCTTGCGCTTGACCGCGTCGCGGACGAGCACGTAGCCGCCCTTGTGACCGGGGACTGCGCCACGGACCATGACGAGACCGCGCGACGGGTCTGTCTTGACGACGACCAGGTTCTGGGTCGTGACCCGCTCATCGCCCATGTGACCGGCCATCTTCTTGCCCTTGAACACCTTGCCAGGGTCCTGGCGCTGGCCGGTCGAGCCGTGCGAGCGATGCGAAACCGAGACGCCGTGCGTGGCACGCAGGCCGCCGAAGTTCCAGCGCTTCATGGCTCCCTGGAAGCCCTTGCCGACCGACGTGCCGGTCACGTCGACGAACTGGCCGGGCACGAAATGGTCCGCCGTGATCTGTGCGCCAACCTCGATCAGGTTCTCGGGCGAGACGCGGAACTCGACGATCTTGCGCTTGGGCTCCACCTCGGCGACCGCGAAGTTGCCGCGGTCCGCCTTCGTCAGGCGCGACGTCTTGCGCGTGCCGACGCCGAGCTGAAGCGAGGTGTAGCCATGCTTGTCCTCGGTGCGCTGCGCCAGCACCTGGCAATTTTCCATGCGCAGCACCGTCACGGGGATGTGCTCCCCGGTCTCGGTGAAGATGCGGGTCATACCCACCTTTTGAGCGATCACGCCGGAACGCATCCGCGCATTCCTTCCCTAGATAAGTTGCCGATCATGCCGGGCCTGTTGCGGCCGGTAGAGGATCGAAAGCCAATTCCGAGCCGTTACAGCTTGATCTCGACGTCGACGCCGGCCGCAAGGTCGAGCTTCATGAGAGCATCGACGGTCTGCGGCGTGGGATCGACGATGTCCAGGAGGCGCTTGTGGGTGCGCATCTCGAACTGCTCGCGGCTCTTCTTGTCGATGTGAGGCGACCGGTTGACGGTGAAGCGCTCGAACCGCGTCGGCAGCGGGATCGGTCCGCGGACCTCGGCACCCGTGCGCTTGGCGGTGTTCACGATCTCACGCGTCGAGGCATCGAGTATTCGATGGTCGAACGCCTTAAGTCGGATGCGGATATTCTGGCCGTTCATTTGTCCTGCCTCATCATCCAACGTTCGAAGCGCCCGCACGAACGGGCGCTCCCCGGGATGTCTCCTGCGTTCACGACGGTCCGGCAGATGCCGGCCGCTCTGCGGACCGGGCATCGCCGGTCCGCTCTACTTCAATGGCAGCTCGGGCACGGCGGGAGTTTCCCGCACACCGACCGGCCGGTAAACCTTTCGACGGAGCGCCCCACCCGCTCGATGGAGGGGGCACCTGCACTCAATCCTGGATCGCGGCGACGACGCCGGCACCGATCTGAACTGCGGCTTGCCGCAGTTCAGCGTCGTACGTCTCGTCGGTGCCGCAGCCACTCACCAGCATCAAACGTCTCGCTCAATCCTGGATCGCGGCGACCAC
>JANRIE010000079.1:0-79423 GCA_033765285.1 Hyphomicrobiaceae bacterium
GAGCAATGTGGCGCGGATACCTTGGACCCTGCGCCACAATAGTGTGCCACATCACTGTGCCACATTCAGTGACGTAGATGATCTAAGCGACTGAAACGACTGGTGGTTGTGTTCGGTGCGGTGCCCCTCGGCTCCACCAACTAGCTCACTGCCTCGGCCCAGCCACCGGCGCCCGAGCAGCGCGGACAGCGCCCGGCTCTGTCGCAGGCGTCGGTCGTACGCCTGTGACGGGAGACGCGTCGCAGGCAAAACCATGTTCATCGGCGATGTGCATGAGTGCCCGTTCGGCCAAAGCCGTAATCGTCAGCAGCGGATTGACGCCCAGTGAGCGCGGGATGATGGCCCCGTCGATCACATAAAGCCCGTGGTGGACGCTGGTGCCGCCCGCGGACCGATCGAAGACGCGCCCCTGGTGATCGACAACGCCGTGCGTGACGTCATGACCCATCGGGCATCCACCCAGCGGATGCGCCGTCGCCGGTTGATGCCCCATGACCGAGCCGGCGAGCGGATTCTTGACGTAAGCCCCCCCCGATCGTGCCGCCATCTCGGTCAACACGCGATCGAGGCGCGCATAGACCGCCGCGTCCTTGGCTCCGGGCCACGACAGCATCAACCGATCCTCTTCAAGGCGAAAGCGGCCCGCCGCCTCATCGTGCGAGACGGCGAAGTAAGTTTGCAGGTGCTTGAAGGGGCCCTCGTAGACCCCGCTGACAAGGCTCTTCAATGCTCCCAGAATTCGTCCGTTCGGGATGAACAGCATGGGTAGCACCGGCGCAATGGCCGACGGCAGCACACCGTCCTGTATGCTGAGTTCGTGCGCCAGGGTGTCGGGATCCTCGAGATCGAGCTGGCCCGTCACGGCTGCACCAACCTGCAATCCCTCCACACGCGGCGGGTGGCCGACACCTATGGCGTTGACCTCACGCTCGATGCCGTAGCCAAACGCAATGATGTCGCCGTTGGCCGAGAAACGGCCACCAAGATGGTCGGAAACCGCCAATCCCCCTTCGGCCGAGCGCAACAAGATCTCGGTCGATCCCAGCGAGCCCGCAGCCAGTACGACCATCGGTGCCGTCAGGTGCTGCAGCCCCGTGCCTGATGCCGACTTGTCGTTACCGGCCGGATCATCGGCGACGAAAACCTCGACCTGCCACATGCCATCGGCCAGCTTGTCGACGCGGCGCACCCGTGCCTGCGTGTAAATTTCGGCCCCATGCCGAACCGCGTCCGGCAGATAGGTCAGTGCGACGGTCGTCTTGGCCCCGACGTTGCAACCGGCAAAGCAGTCTCCGCACGACGTACAGGCACCCTGCATGATGCCCGCTGCGTTGACCCCCTCGGCATGCGTGATGGCGCATGGTGTCGCGCGCATGGGGTGGCCCAGCGCGTCGGCTTGAGCGTTCAGCGTCGCATACTTGGCGAAGCCGGCCGCGTTCGGGTGTGTCGCTGGTCTCAGCCACTGCCGGGCCCGTGCGAACCCAGCAGCCAGCGTGCCGTCCTGCCGGATCTGTCCGGGCCAGACCGCATCGGCGAACACGCGAGGGTCGGGCTCCAGTGCGACGCCGGCGTTGACCAGCGAGCCTCCACCCAGCCCGCAGCCCACGAGCACATGGACATCGTCGCCGAGACGGATATCGAGAAGGCCGGTCGGCGACCCCGTGCGGATCATCCGGCCGGTGACCTGGAGTTCATTCTTGAGATCGGGAAAGCGGCTCGGAAACGCGCCGGTCAAGATTTCGCGCCCCCGTTCCAGCACGCACACGCGCTTGCCGGCCCGGGCCAGTCGCGATGCTGTAACGCCCCCGCCATAGCCCGAACCAACGACGATCACGTCATAACTGGCCTGCAACGCGGCGCGCGCGCGAGAAAGGCGGACCATGACGCGGAGCCTCCTGTGTGTTGGACGGCATCGCCCAATGCTCGTCTGATGCCGCTTGATGAAGACCGCGCGAGATCGGCTGGAATGTTCACGACCGCGTGTGCATGCATCCGTTCACCGCGCGCACGTGTAGACTGGACAAAGCGCTGGATGTCTGGCGATCCACAGCCCAGAGCGATCCGGTCGACGACAGCCCGGTGTTGGACGAAACACCTGAGTGAACGAAGGAGACCCGTCGTGCCCCAAAACGCAGTCGTACAGCGCGCGCACATCTGGCTCGCAATCGCAACGGCCGCAGGCACGGGCCTGCTGCCACTATCGGCGACGGCCGCCATTCGCTGCCACGAATCCTACCAGATCGTGCAAGGCAATTACATCTCGACGCCCTATTGCGAGGACAACTACCTCGCCGAGGTCGCCCGGACCTACGGAACCCGTGTGGCGGCCCGCGACATCCGCAACGACCCTAACCGCAAGGAACAGGTTTGTCGCTTGGTCGGCGGCGATATCCGGGTAATGGATATTTGTGCTCAGTACCGCAGTGACGGTGGTCGCAAGCGGTAACAGACCGACTGAGCGGCCGACAGATTACGGCGCGTCTGAAGAAAGGGGCGCGCTCACTCGCCGGCCTGCGGCGGCAGCGGCCGGGCGTGGTGCGCCGTCAGCAGCCAGCGGCCGTCTTCGCGCACATAGACGTTGCTGGCCGTCATCCGCGCCGTCCCGATGTCTTCGACACAGAACACGATCGCAGTGCGCGGCGTGCGGACGATGTTGTAGATTTCAGCGAAGACGGACGGCGGCTCGGTCAGCACAAGGATGGTCCGCCACGAACTCATCACCTCGTCGCGGCCCGCGATGCCTGGCCAGTTGGGGTGATAGACCGAGACGTCGGCGCGCGCGGACCACAGGGTCTCCATTCCGGCGATGTCGCCTGTTCGGATCGCCGCATAGAACTTGCCGTTCGCCTCGATCAGTTCGGCGATGATCGTGTCCTGGTCCATGGCTCGCTTCTCATCCGTTCGAGACTATAACGTGTAGAGGACTGCCCCGCCCGTCAAGCCCGCACCCGCTGCACACAGTAGCATGTGATCTCCGGGCGCATAGGTGCGCGCGGCCTTTTGCAGCGACAGTGTGAAGGCGATGGTGGCCGCCGAGCTGTTTGCGTAGTGCGCGACGCTGGTGAGCGTCTGGGCTGGCGTGAAACCCAGGCGGCTTCGGGTCGCCTCGATGATCCGCATGTTGGCCTGGTGCGGCACGAAGTGGGCAATACCGGCGGCATCCAACTGCGCCTCGTCGAGAACCGCGCGGGACGACCGGACCATCATGGCGACGGCCTTCTGGAACACGGCCTTGCCGTCCTCGATCGCCATGAGGGTGTCGGCTGGTGCCAATCCGGCGCGAAACGGCGTACGACTGCCTCCGGCGGGGATGTGAATGAGGCCGTAAGCCGCACCGTCCGATGCCAGGTCCACGGCCTGGATACCAGCCTCCGCACGCCGGCTTGGCTGGAGCACGACCGCCCCTGCGGCATCCGCAAACAAAATCGCGCTGGCGCGCTCGGCCGGGTTGATCCGGCGCGACAGGACGTTGGCGGCAATGACCATCGCCGGCTTGCCCCGTGTCCTCACGAATGCTTCGGCGAACGTGAGGGCGTAGAGAAATCCCGCGCAGGCCCCCGCCATGTCGATGGCTCCCGCGCGCGACAGACCGAGCCGATGCGCCACCAGCGGGCACGACGGCGGCAGCAGATGATCCGGTGTCGAGGTCGCCAGGACGACGAGGGCGATATCGGCAGCCGGCAGTCCGGCATCCGCGAGGGCCATGCGCCCGGCCGCGACGGCGAGATCCGAGAGCGCTTCGCCCTCCGATGCCCAGCGCCGCTCGAGAATGCCCGTGCGATCCGCAATGAAGCCGCGCGCCAGCCCGAGGCGAGCTTCGATCTCGTCGTTCGTGACGATGCGCTCGGGTGCGTAGTGGCCCAGCCCTGCAATCTCGACGCCGAGCAGCCGACGCCTGCGCATCATCGCACCCCCGCGGCGACCGCTTCGGGTACCCCCGCGATCACTTGGTACACCTGGTCGAGCTCGCTCTCGGAAATACAATACGGTGGCAGCACGTAAAGCGTGTTTCCAAGTGGGCGCAGCAGGACACCATTGTCGATGGCGTGACGATAGATACCCGGCCCAAGCGCCGACAGATAGCCGGCATCGACCACCGGAAGATCTAATGCCGTGATCGTGCCCAGGCACCGCGGGGCTGCGAAACGGTCGTCGCGGCCCGCGACCTGAGCCAGGCGGTCGGACTGCGCTTTCGCCAGGGCGGCGATGCGCTGGCGAACCGGCTCCTCACGCCAGATGCGCAGGTTGGCGCGCGCCGCCGCGCAGGCGATCGGATTGGCGGTGTAGGACGAGGAGTGGAAAAAGGTCTTGCTGCGATCCTCGGTATAGTGGGCCGCGAACACCTCGCTGGTGGCCAGCGTCGCCGCCAGCGGCAGGGCACCGCCCGTCAAGCCTTTGGCCAGACACAGGATATCTGGTGTTATCCCGGCCTGTTCACAGGCAAAGAGCGTCCCCGTCCGGCCGAAACCGGTCATCACTTCGTCGGCGATGAGCAGCACCCCATGCGATCGGCAGATGCGCGCCATTTCGGCCAACACATGCGCCTCCCACATCAGCATGCCGCCAGCCCCGAGGATGAGCGGCTCGACGATCAGCGCTGCGACCCGCTCCGACCGGCATTCGGCCTCCAGAGCGGCCAGCGCCTGATCCACGGCCGCGGTGCCGGGTACGGGAAACGGGATGCGACCGACCTCGAACAGCAGCGGCTCATACGCGCTCGTGAACACACCGCGCGCGCCGACCGACATCGTGCCGACCGTGTCGCCATGGTAGGCATGCTCTAAGGCGAGGATGCGCGTGCGGTGCCGCGCGCGGCGGTTCGCGGTGGTGCCGAGGGCCATCTTCAAGGCAACTTCGACAGCGGTCGAGCCCGAGTCGGAATAGAACACATGAGCGAGGCCCGGCGGCGCGATGGCGATCAGGTCATGGGCCAGCGCCTCGGCCGGGTCATGTGTGAAGCCGGCGAAAATGACCTGATCTAAGCTTTCCGTGGCCTCCCGGATCGCCGCCATGATCGCCGGGTGACGGTGACCGTGCGTGACGACCCACCACGAGGAAATCGCGTCGATCAGGCCACGCCCGTCGGCGGTGATGAGCCGCGCGGCCTCGGTCCGCGCGATCACGATAGGATCAGGTGCCGTGGCGTGCTGCGTAAACGGATGCCAGACAGGCGACCGTGCGGGACGGGAGTGAAGCCGCGTCACGGCGCAAAATCCTCTCGCCGGAAGTTGCGCGCGAAGGCGGCCGCAAGGTGCGCGGTATCGAGCGCCTGCAGCAGCGGCATGCGCCCCAGCCGTCGAGTCCTCGCGAAAGCGCAGATGATGGCTTCGGTTTCGTCGTTGGCCTCGCCGATAAAGGCGATGCCGTGCAGGACGAGGCCGCGCCGCGCGATCGCCTCGACCGAGAGCAGCGAATGATTGATCGTGCCCAAGGCGGTCGTCGCACACAGGACGACGGGCAATCCCCAGCGGGCGACGATATCGGCCTGCAACGTATCGTCGGTCAGCGGGACGAGAAGCCCCCCGGCGAGTTCGATGAGCAGCGGGTGAACGGTCTGCGGCCGACTGACCAGTAGCGACAGGTCGATGCTGACCCCGTCGATCATCGCCGCGCGGTGCGGTGAGCAGGGCGTGGTCAGGCGGTAGCACTCGGGATGCACACGCCCAGCCCGCCCATTGGCGAGCCGGGCGACGACCTCACTGTCCGTCTCGACATTCGTCCCGGCTTGGACCGGCTTCCAGTAGTCGGCGTCGATGGCTTCCGCCAGGGCCGCGGCAAACACGGTCTTGCCGATATCGGTGTTGGTTCCCGCGATGATGAAGCCGCGGGTTGCAGCGGTGGACGGGGTGCCCTCTGGGCGCGGTGCAGTGGTCATGGGAGGGCGTCCCCGAGCGCCTCGTGGAGCGCAGCGAACATGGCGTTTGTGGTGTGATCGTCGACGTTCAGCGTGAGGCAGATGCGCAGCCGCGCGGTTCCTTCGGGCACGGTCGGTGGCCGGATGGCGCGCACATCGAAACCGTTCGCCATGAGGGACGCAGCCACGGCCAGCGCTGCCTCGTCGCGGCCGATGACGACCGGCAGAATCTGGGTGCCGGTGGCGGGCCGGCCCGTCAGTTCTGCAAACAAGGTTCCCGCCCGCACGATGCGCGACCGCAGTGCGGCGCGGCGCTGCGTGTCGGTGGCGCAAACGGTCAGCGCAGCCCGCACTACGGCAGCGGTGAGCGGCGAGGGAGCGGTGGCATAGATCAAGGGCCGGCAGCGGTTGACGAGATAGTCCCGGACGATCCTCGGGCCGCAGACGATCCCGCCGGCGACACCGAGCGCCTTGCCGCAGGTATGCAGGGAAACGACGTTGGACCGTCCTTCCAGGTGAGCGCCCAGCCCTCGGCCGCTCGGCCCGAAGACCCCCGTGGCATGGGCTTCGTCGATGACCATCACCCCGTCATGACGATCCGCGATCACCATCAGGTCGTCGAGCGGGGCGATGTCGCCGTCCATGCTGTAGAGGCTCTCGACGGCGATCCAAGGCCGACCGGTCCCCCCGTGCGCGCGCCACGCGCGAATGGCGTCCTCGACCGCTTGGGCATCGTTGTGGCGGGCCGCAACCGCCTCGGCCTTCGACAGTCGCATGCCGTCATGCGCGCTGGCGTGGATCAGTTCGTCATGAACGATCAGGTCGCCGCGTTGGGGAAGCGTCGCGAAAATCGCGGCGTTGGCGATGAACCCGCCGGCGAAATAAAGGGCCGCTTCAGCGCCGAAGAACGCGGCCGCCTCCTGCTCCAGCAAGTCGTGCTCGCTGTGGGTCCCGCGGAGCAGCCGGGATGCCCCGGCCCCAACAGGGACCCCGCGAGCAATGGCATCACGAGCCGCCTGTCCAAGTTCGGGAGACGTTGCCAGGCCGAGATAGTCGTTCGATGCGAAATCCGACCCTGCACGTGGCTCCAGCGACCGCAGGCGCTTCCGGCGGGTCAGCGCGGCGAGGCGGCCCGACAAATCCTCCTGAAGCGTTGCGCGGTGACGAATTGCAGCGATCTCCTTCACTGAGCCCGGACAGGGATCAAGCCGCTGCCGTGCTGGCCTGCGCGGAGAGCCCCAGGCGCGAGAACAGGGCCCCGTCCTTATCCTGTCCCGGATTGTCGGCCGTGAGAAGCGTGTCGCCCACGAAGATCGAGTTGGCCCCGGCAAAGAACGCCAGCCCTTGCAGTTCGTCACTCATCGCGGTCCGCCCCGCCGACAGCCTGAGAACCGACGCCGGCATCATCACGCGTGCCGTGGCGATCGTTCGGACGAAGTCGATGGGGTCGATCGGGCTGGCAGCTTCCAGCGGCGTCCCTGGGATGGCAACCAGCATGTTGATCGGCACGCTTTCGGGGTGACGCTCCATGTTGGCCAGCGTGACCAGCATGTCGGCGCGGTCCTCACGCGTCTCGCCGAGCCCGAGGATGCCGCCACAGCAGACGTTGATTCCAGCGTCACGGACCCGGGCGATCGTATCGAGCCGGTCGGCATAGGTCCGGGTCGAGATGATCTCGGGATAGAACCGCTCGGACGTGTCGATGTTATGGTTGTAGTAGTCGAGGCCGGCGGCGCGGAGCTTGCCGATGTCGGCATCCGACAGCATGCCGAGCGTCATGCATGTCTCCAGGCCCATTGCCTTGACGCCCTCGACCATGGCGACGATGGCGTCCATGTCGCGGGACTTGGGCTCGCGCCAGGCGGCACCCATGCAATAGCGCGTGGCTCCCGACGCCTTGGCGGCACGCGCGCCGTCCAGCACCGCTTCGACGGCCATCAGCCGCGACGCTTTGAGGCCCGTCCCGTGATGCGCCGACTGGCTGCAGTAGCCACAGTCCTCTGCGCAACCACCGGTCTTGATCGACAGGAGCTTGCTCAACTGCACCTGGTTGGGATCGAAATACGCCCGGTGCAGGCTGTGGGCCTGGTACAACAGGTCGTTGAACGGCTGCGTGTAGAGTGCGAGCGCCTGTTCGCGCGTCCAGTCATGGCGAAGCGCGCCACCGGCTGTCCGGCGCGGCTCCACGCTCGTCGTCGCAGTCACCATTCGGTCGATCTCTCTTCTCGATGCGTAAAGCCCAAGGCTATCTGGCCTTGATGCACCGCAAAAGGGAAAAGAGGCAAGAGGCGAGCGCGCCGGGTTAGGAAGCCGCGCCCACGGTCCGCCAGAGCCTGAACGAGAGCCTTCAGGCCCCGATCTTGCCGCCGCCGGCCTTGGTGATGGCGACAACGGCGGGCCTCGGCGGCAATTCGAAGCGAAAATCCGGCCAGCGCGTCGAGGGGTCGTCGTAGGTCGACAATCCAGCGTCGGTCGACTGGCCGGGATGCTGAACGGCGACGAACATGGTTTCACCGTCGGGCGTCAGGCACGGCCCGCACAATTCCGCTCCCACTGGACAGCGGAAAAACAGCCGAGATGTCGCACGCGCCTTACCCTCGGTTTCCACCGCCCAGAGGCCGTCGGTGCGGCCGGTGCGACCGGCGGAGTTCCCATCGGTCGCAACCCACAGCCGTCCATCGCCATCTATGAGGCAGTTGTCGGGGTTGGAAAACCAGCCGGACGTGCTGGTCGCCGGGTTGAACGTGGCACCGACCTCGGCTTTGGCGGGGTCACCGCAGCGCACGAGGATCTCCCAGCGAAAGGTCGGCGCGGTGTGATCGCCCGCATCGGGCGTCATCTCGATGATATGACCGTCCAGGTTTTTCGCTCGCGGGTTGGCCGCATCGACAGCCACCTCGGGCCGATCCTTGTTGTTGGTCAGCATGACGTAGACCTTGCCCGTTTTGGGGTTGGCCTCCACGTCCTCGGGCCGATCCATCTTGGTGGCCCCGAGCAGGTCGGCGGCCAGCCGCACGTCGATCATGACTTCACCCTGATCTCTGAAGCCCGATGCTTCCGTGAGCGGGCCTTTGCCGAATTCGAGCGGCAGCCAGACACCTGCGCCGTCGGCATCGAAGCGGGCGACATAGAGCGTCCCCTCGTCGAGCAGGTTCATGTTGGCGGCGCGGTTCTGCGGATCGACCTTCCCTTTCGTGACGAAGCGGTAGACATAGTCGAAGCGCTGGTCGTCTCCCATGTAGACAACGAAGCGGCCGTCGCGGTTCACGATGTTGGCGGCGGCCTCGTGTTTGAAGCGGCCGAGCGCCGTGCGCTTGATCGGCGTCGAGTCCGGATCCAGCGGGTCGATTTCGACGATCCAGCCGAAGCGGTGGATCTCGTTGCTGTCCTGGCCAATGTCGAACCGCGCGTGGTGGCGGCCCCAGGAATAGCGCTCGCCCGGCGCGCCGTAGCGCTGGAGCGACGTCGCATAGGGGTCGGTCTTTGCCGCCGCCTTGTTCCAGAAGTAGCCGTTGAAATTCTCTTCGCAGCTCAGCCACGTGCCCCAAGGCGTAACAGCACCCGAGCAGTTGTTCAGCATCCCGCGAACCGAGCGCCCCTCCGGATCGGTCCTGGTCTTCAGGCGCTCGTGGCCGGCCGCCGGCCCCGACAGGCGCATCGGCGTATCCGCGGTGATCCGACGGGCATAGCGCGAACCTTCGACGACCTGCCAGGGACCGCCGGCCTCGCGCTTCACTTCGATGACCGAGCCGCCATGCGCCATCATCTCGACGGCCACAAGTTCGGGCGTCATCTTCTCGAAGGGCTTGCCGCCACGACCGCTGTGACCGGAAAACATGAGCTCTTCGTTGGAGTACTCGTGATTGACGACGAGCAGCCCGTGCATGGAACTGCCGTCGATCGGCAGGTATCCGATATAGTCGTTGTTGTAGCCGAACTGGCGGGCCTGGCCATCGGCGGACTGCGCCTTGGGATCGAACGGCGGCGCGTCGGCCAGCACCTTGTCACCCCAGCGGATGAGCACGTCGGCATCATAGCCCTCGGCAACGTAATGCCGCTCGTCGGAACCGCTCGCGACCTCCGTGAAGCTGAAATTCGGCATTGACGGCGGGCCGGCGTCCGAGCACGCCGTGAGCAGTGCTGCCGGCGACACGACCACCGCAATCGCCGTGGACGCCAGGACCCCCGACATCAGATCGCGGCGTGACAGCCGCTCGGCCAGAACATCGCCAAAGGTCCGTCCGGCTGCCGGGCTGGTCGGCGTATCGTCGTCGGCCTCGAAAGCAACCGCGCTGGGGGCGGCGGTGGGCTTGGTCATGGTGCGGGCGCTCCTGCGTGCATTGCGGTACGATCCGAGATAGAGAAATTCACCGGCCGCAGATCACGGGCAGCCGGCGCAACTGGCACTCACCTGTGCGGATGGAGCCCCCGCCCCATGCAGACGGCTTTCGCCCCGGCCCAGCCCGTCCTGTTGCCCATTGCCGGCGGCTCGGAGCTGTTTCCTGTCCGTCGCATCTACTGCATCGGCCGCAACTACGCCGACCATGCCAGGGAAATGGGTCATGACCCCGACCGCGAGCCGCCGTTCTTTTTCCAGAAGAACCCTGACAACCTGATGACAGGGGGCACCTTCGCTTATCCAGGACAGTCCACGGATGTCCAATTCGAGATCGAGTTGGTGGTGGCTTTGGCCGCCGGTGGCACCGATGTTCCAGCCTCGGCCGCCCTCGCCATGGTTTTCGGCTACGGTGTCGGCCTCGACATGACGCGACGCGATCTTCAGGCCGCCGCCAAGAAGATGGGCCGGCCGTGGGATGCGGCCAAAGCCTTCGAAGGGTCGGCCCCTTGCTCGCCGCTCCGTCGGGCAGCCGAAATCGGTCATCTCTCTGCCGGAGCCGTCTGGCTGGACGTGAACGGCACCCGGAGGCAGACCGGCGACCTCTCGCAAATGATCTGGACGGTTCCCGAAATCATTTGCGAGCTGTCGCGTTTTTTCACGCTGGCCCCCGGCGACGTGATCTTCACCGGGACGCCAGCCGGTGTCGGTGCCATCGTGAGGGGTGACGTGATGACGGGGGGTGTCGCGGGCGTCGGACAGATCGCGGTTCAGGTGACGTGATCGGCCTGGACGCGGACAGCGGGAGAGACGCACAGGCCCCGGAATACGCCGGGGCGCTACCGTCGATGACCCTCGAACCCAGATTTGGGTGCGGTCAGTTGCCCTCTTCGGGGAGCCGCGGAACCGGGAGGATGGAAATGCCTTCCTCGATCAGGTCACTGACCTCACCGGCACTCGCTTCGCCCCAGATGTTGCGCGCGTCGGCTTCCTCGTAGTGAATTTTTCGGGCCTCGTCGGCGAAGCGCGGCCCCACGTAGTCGGCGCTGCCTTCGAGATGGCGTCGCAATTCGCGTAATTTTTCGATCAGTTCCGCGCGGCCCGCGTCGTCGTGGGCGAAGGCGTGACGCGCTTGGTCGCTCGGCCCGGACGATGGGGCACGCCGCGTGGCAATGCTGGGAGCCATCAGCGCTTTGGCCACATCCGTCGTCCCACACCCTGGGCAGACGACGAGACCGCGCGAAACTTGGGTGTCGAATGCCGTGCTGGACCCGAACCACGTATCGAATTCGTGGTCCGCCGAGCAGCGCAGGCGGTATTTGATCATCTGGCTACACCGCTCCTGTCATCGGCATTTCCGCCCGCAACCACAGTGATCTCGAACGGTCGGTCGTGACGCAGCGAGGGAACGAGATCGCGGACCTGCTGGATCCGCGCCAAGTCGAGGTCGCACACGGTGACCGACGGCTCGACACCGGCCTCCGCGAGTATTTCGCCCCACGGCGAGACGACGAGGCTGTGCCCGAAAGTCTGGCGGCCGGTTTCATGGTGACCGCCTTGCGCGGCGGCCAGGATAAAGCACTGCGCCTCGATGGCGCGCGCGCGCAGCAGCGCGTGCCAGTGGGCTTCGCCGGTTGTCCGTGTGAACGCGGCTGGAACCGCAATGATGCCAGCGCCCGCCTGGGCCAGCGCCCGGAAGAGTTGTGGAAACCGCAGATCATAACAGATGGTCAGGCCGAGCCTGCCCCAGGGCATCTGCACGACGACGGCCTCGCCGCCCGGCGCATAACTGCGGCTCTCCTCGTAAACCTCGCCGTTGCCGAGCGTGATGTCGAACATGTGGATTTTGTCATAGCGCGCGGCGATTTCGCCATCTGGCCGGATCAGGAACGAGCGGTTGGCCAGACGATCGGCCGACAGCCGAACCGCCATCGAGCCGATGTGGAGATAAAGGCCCAGGTCCCGCGCGAGCGACCGGAACCGCGCGAGCGCAACGCTTTCGGCTTCGACCTGCGCCGCGGCCAGCATCCGCTCGCGGTCCGTTTCCATGAGGGTCGTGACTTCCGGTGTCAGAACATACCGTGCGCCCTGCCGGCCGGCGTCACGGATCTGGTGTTCGACCGCGGCGACATTGGCCTCGACGTCCCGCCCCGCGCACATCTGCACGAGTGCTATGCGAAGCCAGGCTCCGGAGGCTGCGTCTGTGCCGGACATCGGTGGCCGGTTCTCCCCTGTTGGGTCGTCAGTTGCCGTTCAGCAGCGTGTCGAGTTCGCCATCGTACTCCATGGCGTAGAGATCATCGCATCCGCCGATGTGCTCGCCGTTGATGAAGATCTGCGGGACGGTGTTGATGCCGCCCGCAAGCTTGCGCATCTCGTCGCGGCGCACCGGGTCGAGGCTCACGTCGATTTCCTCGAACGCAATGGCCTTCCGGTTCAACAACTGTTTGGCGCGATAACAGTACGGGCACGTGCGGGTGGCATAAACGACGATCTTCGTCATGGCGTCCTGTAGGGGGTTTCGGGGATACGAGGAGATGGGTGCCAACGGCGGGGCTGGAGGTCAGAAATGGACTTTTGCTCGCGCCACCCGTCCGGCGGGTATATGGCCCGGAATGCCAGCTTGCCAGATTGAGCAGCCGATTGCGACCTCGCCAGCTCACCAGGTTGCGGCAAATTGGCCTGATCGAGCCGATGTGCCGGTTCATGTCGTCATCCTGGCAGGCGCGGTGACGAGGGCGAGCGCCAGCACATCGACGGCAGTCGCACCGGCCTCGAGCAGGGCCCGCGCCGCGGCATTTGCGGTCGCCCCAGTGGTGATCACGTCGTCGACCAGCAGCACGCGCTGTCCACTGACGATCGCCCGTCGCGGAACCGGCACGGCGAACGCCTTTGCCACGTTGGCCTCGCGTTGCCGGGCGGAGAGACCGACCTGCCGGCGCGTCGGACGGACGCGGGTGAGCGCCAGCGGCGCAAACGGCTTCTGGCTGCGCCGGGCAACCTCCTTGGCCAGGATCGCCGACTGATTGAATCGGCGGTGGAACAGCCGCCCCCGCGCCAGCGGTACGGGAACGATAACCCTTGCATCTTCCAGCAGTTCACGCCCAGCCTGCATCAGCAACGTGCCGAGCAGACGGCGCGCCTCCAGGCGGTCACTGAATTTGAAGCCCTTGATGAGCCGCGCCATCGTGCCATCGTAGGCGGCGACCGCGCGTGCCCTGGCATAGATCGGCGGCTGCGCGGCCGCCGCAGCCGAGATCATCACCTCCCCCGTCGCGTAGGGCATCGGCAGACCCAGCCGGTCGCAAACCGGATGCCCGATGAAATCGACCTGGCTCCAACAGGCAGGACACAAGCTGTCTGGTGTGCCCATCGGCAGATGACACGACAGGCAGACAGGTGGCATGAGGAGGTCGAGCGCCCGCGCGATCAGGCCGCCAGAACCCGGCGTCGAAGCCAGCGCTGCCGGCGCACGTTTGAACATCGGCATGGCTCGTTGTAGCGACAGACGTGACGAGACTATCGCCAAACACGTGCGCGCTGAAAACGAAAACGATCGGACCGCAATGACGAACGAGCCCTTCGACCGAGTGTTGATCCGCAACCGACGCTCCCGTCATGCCCCGCGGATCGACGCACACGATTTTCTGCTGGCCCGCGTCGCCGCCGATTTCGCCGAGCGGCTCGCCATCATTCAGCGGACCTTTGCCGTCGGCGTCAGTATTGGGGCTGCGCATGGCCTGCTGAGCCGGTCCCTCCGGGAGCTCCCCAACATCGGGCTCCTGATCGACGCCGAGGCCGCCCTGGAATTGCTGGCCCGCTGCGAACACCCACGCGTCCAGGCTGACGAGGAGTGGCTGCCGTTCGCCGATGAGGCCCTCGATCTCGTCGTGTCTGGTCTCTCGCTGCACCTCGTCAACGACCTTCCCGGCACGCTCGTACAAATCCGTCGGGCTTTGAAGCCGGACGGACTGGTGCTGGCTGCCATGATCGGCGGGGCAAGCCTCGCCGCATTGCGGCAAGCCTGGCTCGTCGCCGAGGACGACATCACCGGGGGTGCCTCGCCGCGCGTTGCCCCCTTCGTCGATGTCCGCGATCTGGGCACCTTGGCACAGCGAGCGGGCCTGGCGCTTCCCGTCGTCGACCGGGACGTCGTCGAGGTCACCTACGCGTCTCCCCTGTCACTCATGGCCGAGTTGCAGGCCATGGCGGGGGCAAATCCTCTTTCGGGCCGCCGCCGGGTCCCCGTGACGCGCCGTCTGCTGCTGCGCGCGGCCGAAGTTTATGCAGAGCTTTGCGGAGGACCTGACGGCCGTGTCACGGCAACCTTCGAGATCCTGACACTGACCGCCTGGGCCCCCGCCGCGAGTCAGCCACAGCCACTGAAGCCCGGCTCGGCGGAGGTCCGCTTGGCGGATGCCCTCGGAGTGCGGGAGCGCAAGCTCTGAACGATGCCCGATCCTGCCGAGGCGGATGACAAAATTCGGCCTGAAAATCGGTTTGCATCGGGCGCAGCACAACGCGGAGGGAGTGGCACCATGTGCCGTTGGGTCGCCTATATCGGGGAGCCCGTGTTCCTTGAAACATTCGTTTCGCTGCCCTGTCAGTCACTGGTTCAGCAGAGCCATCACGCGCGCGAATCGCGCACCGACGTCAACGGCGATGGTTTTGGCCTGGGATGGTACGGCGAGCGCCCGCGTCCGGGGTTGTTCCGCGATATCCGGCCAGCCTGGAGCGATGACAACCTTCTCTCGATCGCCCACCAGATTCGCTCGCGGCTGTTCTTCGCCCATGTCAGGGCCTCGACGGGCACCTCCTCCACGCGCTCGAACTGCCATCCGTTCACGATGGGCTCGTGGCTGTTCATGCACAATGGCCAGATCGGCGGCTACACGCGGATCAAGCGGCGGCTCGAACATCTGATACCCGACGAGCTGTTCGAGCATCGCCATGGTACGACGGACAGTGAGCTGATCTTCCTGCTGATGCTGGCCAATGGCCTGGAGACCGATCCCGTGCGCGCGGTCGAGCAGACGCTCGGCCAGGTCCTCGCACTCATGCAATCGGCCAGCATTGAAGAGCCTCTGCGCTTTACGGCGGCCTTCACCAACGGCGATCGGGTCCATGCGGTGCGCTACGCCAGCGATCCCGAGCCGCCGACGCTCTACACCCGGGCCATGACCGACCGAACCGGCATGCTCGTCGTTTCCGAGCCTCTCGACGACATGCGCGAGGGGTGGCGCGCAGTCGCACCCCAGCAGTTGATCCTGGCGACGCCGAGCGCCGTCGAGGCGCACGCGATTGCGGTCTGTCCGCGCCCCTAGTGGTCCGGCTCCGACACCTGGTACCCGTCGCAGCAGCCGATCGACCAAGTGTCGGAGCCACAAAGAACACGAGTAACAATCTGATTCTAGTGCAGCTTATGCATCTGACGTTTGGTGCGATACCTTGCTGCGAGTGAGGACCGAACGTTAGATGCGCTGGGCTAGTCCGCCGTCCACACCCAGGACGACGCCAGTCCCCCGATTCTCGCCGCCGCGTGGTCTTGCCGCTGCAGGGCCAACGCGTCCTCCGGACCGTCGGCGGCGCGCTCCATCGGGCGGCGGTCGGGAAGAGGCGGGTTGAGCCGGGTCGGCGCGCCAAGTCTCGACGGTTTTTGCCAGCCGGTGTTGCTCCAGCCGGTGTCGGCCCAGGCCGACTTCTGCCCAGATGCGGCCAAACGCGGGGCCGCGGCGGTCGTGCGTCCTGGCGCAGTCGCGGCACTGCCGACTTGCAGCGTTGCCCCGGAGTTGGTGGCCTTCATGCTGCCTGGTGCGTCGTAAGCGGTCGGCGCGAAGCCGCCGCCCAGGCCACCCTGCATCAGCGCCAGTTCGTGGCGCAGCCGCTGGATTTCCAATTCGTAGAGCTTCGAGCAGTCGACGCGACGCGGAGTCTCCCCGAGCGGCATGATCACGCGTCCATAGAACGTGCCTTGGCTGAACTGCCCGTCGTAGTCCTGCGAACCGATCGCACCGACGTCCAGATAGGCGCTGTTGCTGGCCATGCTGGAGCGACACGTCGTTCCGTCCGCCGAGCGCACCTCGTCCTGACCGTTCGGGATCGGCACCTGCGGCAGGTTGAGACCGTGCGTATACGTCTGGTTATTGTAGTAATAGGGCGAGTTGGGGTTGTTGTAGAACTGCGCTGCTGCCTGATCGGCCGTGAAGCCACAGACGGCGAGCGCGGCAACCGGAGCCAGCCGGCTCAGCGAAGTCGATAGGCGATGAATCGTCCACATACCTGTGTCCTGAGCCTGGTGGCCTGAGTGTTGAAGGGGATGCTTTCAGTGCAGATTCTGACTTTTCGCTCGCGGCGGCCCTCGAACGGCACGACGACGAGGACGCCGCGATTGTCTTCGGGCGCGAGCGTCGTCGCGGCTGGAGCTACTTTCGCGTCGATCGGCGCAAAAGTTTCGTCGTAGACCTTCACATCGACCTTGATCCGGTGCTTGTAGGGGTTGCCTGGAAACACGCGGACGACGAATTGGTCCGTGAAACTCTTCACCTGCCCGCGCATTGGGGTCATCGACTGCGCACTTGCCTGCGAAGTTGCAGCGCACAGGAAAGCGAGCAGGGCAGGAACACGTAACGACCAGGTCACTCGCATCGCACGATGACCTCCGCCGCATAGGCACCGGCCGGCATCGCACCGGACGCCTTTTGGGCCGACATGTTGACACTCACCGTGGTCAGCCCGACGTTGAGTTGGGACGCGGTGCTTCCCGGTGTTTCACCCAGCGTCGTCGCGCCGTTGGCTGCATAGCTGGCGCTGAACGAGACATTGTCGTCGCCTCCGGGAGGCGCAATGGTAAAGCCCGTGGGTGCAATCGCGCTGACCCGGA
The DNA here is from genome assembly GCA_033765285.1 of Hyphomicrobiaceae bacterium. Lineage (GTDB taxonomy): Bacteria > Pseudomonadota > Alphaproteobacteria > Rhizobiales > Hyphomicrobiaceae > Filomicrobium. Next base: position 17,071 of record JANRIE010000079.1, read on the forward strand.
ACGACGAGCCTGTTGCGACGACGGCCACGTTGCCGGGCACGCCGCCGGATGCCGACGAACTCAAAGTCGTCAGGTCGGAGTTCACACCGAGCAGGCCCGGGGTTCCGACAGTCAGAATGCAGGTCGCTGTGACGAGGCCCGTGAATGGCACGATGGCATCAGCCGCTCGGCTGGTGGATGGCATGGCCGCGCATGCCATGATGACGGCGGCCCTGAACGGGAAACTCACAACGAAACTCCTCGTACCGAAAACTAATCCGGCGCCCACCGCCGGTATTGGTCTTGACGAGGAGAAGGATGCAGTGTCCTCTATGAATAGAAGGTTGTAGGATATCTGATTGCAAACGGCATGGTTTTGAGATCGCCTCCAAAATCAAAACAACTTGAGTTAATGTCCGACGACGGCCGATCTGCGTGGCAATGGACACCGCAGCGCGGCCGCCACTCAACCAAGCAGATCCCTCAGCATGGGAATGAGCGGCAGGTCGGCGGGCGGCATGGGATATTTGCCTAGCCGGCTCGCGCGCACCCAGGCAATCTCGTCGTGCTCGCGCCGCTGTATTTCGCCCTCCCACTTGCGACAGAGGAAGAGGGGCATCAGCAGATGGAACGACTCGTATGTGTGGCTGGCGAACGTGAAGGGTGCCAGACAGCCTTCGCACACGTCGATGCCCAGTTCCTCCTCGAGTTCGCGGACCAGCGCCGCCTCCGGGGTCTCGCCCGGCGCGACCTTGCCTCCCGGAAACTCCCACAGCCCGGCCAGGCTCTTGCCTTCTGGGCGCTTGGCGATCAGAACGCGGTTGTCCGCATCGACGAGTGCTGCCGCGACCACCATCAGGATCGGGCGGGCGGCACGGGGCGTGAGCGGTAGCATGCGTGAAACGGTCCTGTCGGGTCTGCGCTGATGTGACGGGCAGGTGTGCAGGCCGGTTTGCCGACGACGACTAGGCGCAGACAGTCGGCACAGCGCCGAGCCCGCATCACGGCTTGCGCCGCAAGAGGAAGGCGGTTTCGATGAGCGAGGTCAAGCCGCGTTTCCGCAGACCCGGGTTGTCGTCCATGGCCTGCCGCGCGGACAGCCGCTCGATCGAAAACTCGTCCACAAACAGGTTGGCCACCTCGCCATCTGTCACCGCGAACGGCGGCCCTGACATTTCGGATTGCTCATAGGACAGCGAAACAAGCAGCATCGGTGTCGCCGGCGCGATCACGCGAGACAGCCATTGGGCGTAACGGACGCGCAACGCGCGCGGCAAGGCAACAAGGCTCGCCCGGTCGTAGACAGCCGCCACCCCTGAAAGTGGCTCGGATTGAACGTCGAAAATGTCACCACACCAGATCTCGTAGGCTCCGGCGGAGTAGACGTGGTGTGCTCCGGAGCTCGCAATGGCGGGATCGAGACGAGCGTCGGCGAAGAACGCCTCGACCGCCAGTGCGCTCAACTCGATGCCGATGACCCGGTGGCCAGCGTTCGCGAGCCAATGCATGTCGCGGGACTTGCCACACAGCGGCACGAGTACGCGACCGCCTGGAGCGACGCCGAGCCCCGGCCAATGGGCAGCAAGAAACAGATGCGGGGTGTCCTGATGAAACCCGATCTCGCCGTTGCGCCAGCGCTGGTGCCAGAATTCCGGATCCATTGCCAAACCTCGAAGCGGCCGCGGACGCGGGCCCTCTCACCGTTTGCGTGACTCGAGACTTTCGACCACGACGTTCTCGTTCGTGTAGACGCAGATGTCGGCGGCGATTTTCATCGCTTTCCGGCAGATTGCCTCGGCGTCGAGAGGCTGGTCCAGCAGCGCGCGCGCCGCCGCGAGAGCATAGTTTCCACCCGACCCGATCCCCATGACGTGGTCGGCCGGTTCCAGCACGTCGCCGGTGCCAGTCAGCACCAGCGTGACCTCCGCATCCGCCACGATCATCATCGCTTCGAGACGGCGCAGATAGCGGTCCGTCCGCCAGTCCTTGGCGAGTTCGACGGCGGCGCGCATCAGTTGGCCTGGAAACTGGTCGAGCTTGCCCTCCAGCCGTTCGAACAACGTGAACGCATCAGCGGTCGCCCCTGCGAAGCCGCCGATGACGTCGCCACGGCCAATCCGCCGGACTTTGCGCGCGTTGGCTTTGATGATCGTCTGTCCGAGGCTGACCTGTCCGTCACCCGCCACGACGACCCGCCCGCCTTTGCGAACCGTGAGGATCGTCGTCGCATGCCAGGACGCCATGGGCTGATCTTGAGCGCGATATGTCACCGCTGCCTCCCTGCCTGATCACATCCGACAGATAAGGCATCACGCGCCGTTCAAGGCAAGCCCACCTCGGCGCGCGTCGCTGTGGCCGTTGCCGGAGCGACCTGCTAAACCCGTCGCGAAACAAAGACAGATCCGACCCGAGCGGAGGGCCCTTGCCGTGACCGTGACGAACCACCGAACAGCCGCGATCGAGCGCAACACCAAGGAAACCCGGATTTCGGTGCACCTCGATCTCGACGGCAGCGGCACATTCGATATCGCGACCGGCGTCGGTTTCCTGGACCATATGCTCGAGCAGCTTGCCCGCCATGCGCTCATCGACATCACGTTGAAGGCGGAAGGTGACTTGCATATCGACTTCCACCACACGACCGAGGACACTGGGATCGCACTCGGCCAGGCCTTTAGGCAAGCCCTCGGCGACAAGACGGGCATCACCCGCTACGCCGATTGCCACCTGGCCATGGACGAAACGCTGACCCGCGTCGCCGTCGACGTCTCTGGGCGGCCGTTTCTGGTCTGGAAGGTCGCTTTCAGCCGCGACAAGGTCGGCGACATGGACACCGAACTGTTCCGCGAATGGTTCCAGGCTTTCGTCATGAATTCGGGCATCACGTGCCATGTCGAGACGTTGTATGGCGACAACAACCATCACATCGCCGAGACGTGCTACAAGGGCTTGGCCCGCGCCTTGCGTCGTGCGGTAGAACTCGACCCCCGGCAGGTCGGGCGCATACCGTCGACCAAGGGAACACTGTAGGGATGATCATCCGCACGCTTTACGGAATTCTCGGGGATCAAGACGTGTCCGCATTCACTGTTCATGAACCACCAGACCCGCCGGCCGATCGCATCGACCGCGCGGAGGCGCTGGTGTTCATCGCCGACGGCTTCGACATCGTCGCCGCTGTTTTTGGCCCGCTCTGGCTGGCCGTCAATCGGATGTGGTCGGCCCTGGCTATTTATCTGGCTGTAGCGGTCGCATTGGCAATTGTTCTCGCGCTTGCTGGCGCGCCAGCCTACTGGCATCTGATCGTGGATGCGTCGCTGTCCCTCATGATCGGCCTTGAAGCTGATTCGATCCGGCGCTGGTCGTTGGAGCGCCGCGGCTTCGAGCAGGTCGGCGCGGTCGTCGGCCGCAACAAAGCCGAATGCGAGCGACGGTTCTTCGAGACCTGGTTGCCCGGCCAGCCGATGCTGCGCGCCGTTGCGCCCTCGGGTGCGGCGTCCACTCCCCACGCTGCGGTGCCGGCATGGCTAGCGCGAGCAACAGAGCCCCCCTTGGCGGCGCTGCCTCACGAGCAGCCTGCCGCGGCTTTGCCCAAGCCCTCGTTGCTGACCCGGTTCTTGCGTGGTCGCGCACCGTCTGTGCGCCCTGAGAAATAGGGCCTACATGCAACGCACTGCCATTATCGACTATGGCTCGGGCAATCTGCACTCGGCAGGCAAGGCAGTTGAGCGGGCGGCCCGTGACGCCGGGCTGAACGTGAGCGTCGACGTCACGTCCGATCCGGCCGCCGTACGCACGGCCGACCGCATCATCCTGCCAGGCGTCGGGGCCTACGGCGACTGCAAATCCGGTCTTGCGAACATCGACGGCATGTTGGAGGCCATCGACGCCGCCGTGATCGGCACCGCCCGTCCGTTTCTGGGCATTTGTGTCGGCATGCAACTGATGGCGACAAGCGGTCTGGAATTCGGGCGCACCGACGGATTTGGCTGGATTCCCGGCGAGGTGGGCGCCATTGCACCGGAAGATCCAGCTCTCAAAATCCCCCACATGGGATGGAACACCCTGGACGTTCTGCGGCCACACGCGCTGTTGGCCGGCATCCCGACCGGCGGCGACGGACAGCACGCCTATTTCGTCCACTCATACCATCTCGTCCCAGACAATCCCGAACACGTTGTTGCAACCACCCGCTACGGCTGCGACGTCACGGCAATAGTTGCCCGCGACAACCTTGCCGGCACCCAGTTCCACCCGGAAAAGAGCCAGACGCTAGGTCTGCGCCTGCTGGCGAACTTTCTCAGGTGGACGCCCTGACTTCAGGCCTGAGCGTTCAAGCGCCGGCGGGATTTGCAACACGCTCCGCGAACGTGTCCCATCGCTTGGGTGCAAGTGGCCAGCGGACGTGTGCTGGGCGAGCACAAGCCGCCCATAATCAAAACGCTCGACCATACGCGCGACCCTGAGAGCGCCCCCATCGATCACGCCGCCAGACCTGCGTGTTGCGCCACCGACCGCGAAGCGAACGCCACCACGGTCCCCTCTGCTGTGTGCGGCCCGCCCTCGGCGACGCCACCGCGCCGCCGGAACCAGCGCAGTGCCGTGTTGGTCAACACTGCGGGGTCATCGACCGCCTGGATCAACAAACCATCCTCGTCGCCCAGGATCCAGGCGATCTGCGCTTCGATGTCGGCCCCCGTCTCGGGTGTGGTGATGTACCAGGTGGTCTCCAACGGACGCGCCCAGCGCATACCGAGGCTCATGATGATGTCGGTGAGGGCATGCTTTTTGGCTGCGGGGTTGGCAAGGTCGTAGGAGATGAGATAGGTGCGCATCGGCGGGCTCTCTGAGGCAAGGAACGACGGGGAGACACAGCACACAGGGACGCATCGGGAACACTCGCGCAGCACAGCGACAAATCAGAACGTAAGAGGAACATGACTCGAATCGTGCCGCATGTAAAGCATCGGTTCGATTTTTGTTCTCAACCCGGCCCCATCGGGGAGAAAATATGTCGTGCGCGCGGAAACATGGAGACGGAGCCCCTGTGCAACTCTGTGGGAGGCCCGCGGGCTTACTCGAAAAGGCCCAACTGCCCCGGGGCGTTGTGGCTCCGCGGGATCGAGCGATGACCGCCAAAATCAGTCCGGTCCAGCAGTTCGGGATAACGCGCGCTGAAGGCGGCCAGCGCCCGCTCACGCGCGGCGGGAAAGCGCTTTCCCTCCCATATCTCGTACAGGCGGCGCGGGTCGCAGCCATACCGACGCAAGATGTCGATGCGGCGCACACGCAGCCACCGGGCGATCCAGATGTCGACGGCATCCGCCTCGGTCAGTGAGCGCGGCGCGGCTATGGGCCGTGGCGGGGCATCCAGATCGAGGCGCTTGGTGCTGGTCATGTCGGCCGGAGGTATAAAAAGGGGGCTGTTCGCAAGCACGAGCGTCTGCTAAGCCGCACGCGTGCTTACGAGAACAAAACAGCAATTCCATGGCCGTGCGCCATCCGCCGCGGCGGAGGGGGCGGTCTGGCGATAGGACGAGACGATGATCCTGTTCCCTGCGATCGACCTGAAGGACGGCCAGTGCGTCCGCCTGAAGCTCGGCGAGATGAGCGAGGCAACGGTATTCAGCGACGATCCCGCCGCTCAGGCGCGGCAGTTCGAGACACAGGGGTTCCGCTACCTTCATGTCGTCGACTTGAACGGCGCATTCGAGGGTCGTCCGGTGAATGCCGCCGCGATCGACGCTATCCTGGGTGCCATCTCGATCCCTGTCCAACTCGGCGGCGGCATCCGCGATCTGCCAACGATCGAGATGTGGCTGGCCAAGGGGATCGCCCGCGTCATCCTGGGCACGAGCGCGGTGCGTGATCCGGCCCTGGTCGTGGAGGCGTGCCGGAGATTTCCCGGGCAAATCGCGGTCGGCATCGACGCCAAGGCGGGCAAAGTGGCCGTCGAGGGCTGGGCTGCAACGAGCGAGTTGACGGCGAGCGACCTTGTCCGCCGCTTCGAGGACGCCGGCGTCGCCGCCGTCATCTACACCGACATCGAGCGCGACGGCATCCTGAAAGGGCTCAATCTACCGGCGACCGTCGCATTGGCGCGGGCGACTTCGATCCCGGTCATCGCGTCTGGCGGGCTGGCCTCGATGGACGACGTCAAGGCGCTGACCAATCCAGATTACGCGCTGCTGGCAGGCGCGATCACCGGCCGCGCCCTCTATGATGGACGGATTGATCCGGGCGAAGCGCTGGCGCTGCTGGCCGGGCGCTGACGAGGGGCGCTCTGCCCCGTTGCAGCACAGCGGCACACCCGAGTGTTGCGGCACCAACGATTGGTCCCCGGTTGCTGCAAGCTGGTCTGCCAAGCGTTCGTGACATGAGCAACGCGAGAATCACAGAGTTGCCAGTGTTCCTAATGGCTCCGATACTCGGTCGGTAGGGTGCTGCCAAGGGAACCAAGTGTCGGAGCCGGAACACTCGGCCTCACCAATGCGGGATTGCCGCGAACGTGTATCCAAATCGGCCTGCCGATTGCATATCCATACGTATTGGCATCAGGCTCTCGCAGGGACGCAATCAATGCACAATCTCTTCGCATTTGTTGGCAGCGCCACTGGCAACTGGCGCGTTTTGTCGATGTCTGCGGCACGCGGCACCGCGCTCGATCACGCTGACTTCATCAGCGTCAAGCCGATCGACCGCGACGCCCCGATCATTGATGGCGCTTGGTTGCTGCTAGGCCAGATCAGCAATGTCCGCTATGCGACGCGTGCCGAAATCACCTCGCTCAGGGCCAGCCAGGCCCCACTCGGCCGGGAACAGGCGAGACGCGCGGCCCTCATCCCGATCAAGAAGTCGCCGGCCTGGTGGGACCTCGCCCAGGACGAGCGCCGGGCGATATTCGAGGAGCAGTCCCAGCACACCAAGCTCGGCCTGAACTATTTGCCGGCCGTTGCCCGCCAGCTCTACCATTGCCGTGACCTCGCGCAGCCGTTCGATTTTCTCACTTGGTTCGAGTACGCACCCGAGAATGCCGACGCCTTCGAGGATCTCGTCGCCCGGTTGAGGGCCACGACCGAATGGCAATATGTCGAACGCGAGATCGACGTCCGTCTCGAGTTGTATCAGTGAGCATCGGACGGATGACCGCCGGATTGAAGTGCCGCACGCCGGGACTGGCCCCTTGCAGGGCTCCGACCCCGCCTGCTAACGCTCCTAGATGACCCACAAGATCCGCATCATCCCCTGCCTCGACGTCAAGGACGGCCGCGTCGTCAAGGGCGTCAACTTCGTCGATCTGATCGACGCAGGCGATCCTGTCGAGGCTGCCGCCGCCTATGACGCAGCCGGTGCCGACGAATTGTGTTTTCTGGACATAACGGCCAGCCACGAGAACCGCGAGACGATTTTCCATGTCGTCGAGGCCACCGCGGAGCGCTGCTTCATGCCGCTGACCGTTGGCGGTGGCGTGCGTGAAATAGCCGACATCCGCCGGTTGCTGGAAGCCGGGGCGGACAAGGTCTCGATCAACACCGCCGCTGTATCCCGCCGCGCGTTCGTGGCAGAGGCTGCGGAAAAGTTTGGTGCCCAGTGCATCGTGGTCGCAATCGACGCCAAGTGCGTGTCCAGCGGCTCGCAACCGCCCCGCTGGGAGCTCTTCACGCACGGCGGCCGCCGGCCAACCGGCCTCAATGCGGTTGACTACGCCCGCGAAGTCGTCGCGCTCGGTGCTGGCGAGCTTCTGCTCACGTCCATGGACCGGGACGGCACCAAGGCCGGTTTCGATATCGCCATGACCCGCGCCATCGCCGACGCCGTGGCCGTGCCGGTCATTGCCTCCGGCGGTGTCGGCACGCTCGACCATTTGGTCGAAGGCGTCCGCGAGGGCCACGCCTCGGCCGTGCTGGCCGCGTCGATCTTCCATTTCGGAACGTATTCGATCGGCCAGGCCAAGCGCCACATGGCCGCGGCCGGGCTGCCCGTGCGCCTCGACGGCCTGTGACACCGCCGGCAGGGGCGGGTCTGGGGCATCGCCCCTAAGTGTCACAGCCAGAAGCCAATACCCGCGTTCCCGGTTCGATTCATGCCGAAAGTTCCCGTTCACCGAGGCACCAAAAACGTTTTGAGTGCAGCAATTTGCGGTGCTAAGGCTCACGCGGAACTCGAAGTCTGGCACCGTCGTGCCGTCCACGCAGGAGACGATCCCTCATGAAGAATGCGCTTCTCGCCCTCGCCCTGGGCGTCATCGCCGCAATTGGCCTGGCAGCACCCTCCGCCGAGGCTGGCCACAGCTGCAGCCACCGGATCAATGCGATTGATCCGGACGGCGACAACTCTATGACCATGCGCGAGAACATCAAGCGCGCCCTGGCCGTGTTCAAGGCGATCAACGACGACGGCGACCGGACACTCGAAATGGACGAGACCGCCGGCCGTATTTCGACCGCCGCATTCATTGCCGCCGATCGCAACAAGGACGGCAAGCTGCGCCGTGGCGAATGGGTGCGCCGTGCCATCATCCTGTTCCGCAAGGCCAACAACGACGGCGACCGCACGATCGAATGCGACGAACTCGCTTCGGGCTACGGCTATGGTCTTTATCGCATGCTGCGCTGATCCGGGGCGCACCCAAGGTCAGACGTGACGATGGCGGCCGCCCCCAAGACCGGGGCGGTCGTTGCCGTTTTTGCACCCGTCCAACTGCCCGCTATTTCGATTTTGGTGGCGGCGTCTTGTCGTCGAACCGGCAGACGTCGGCGATCTGACACCGCCAGCATTCGGGCTTGCGCGCCTTGCACAGGTACCGGCCATGCAGAATGAGCCAGTGGTGCGCATGCAGGCCGAACGCGTCGGGGATGGCGCGGAGCAGATCTTCCTCCACCTCGAGCGGCGTTTTGCCCGACGAGAGACCTATCCGGTTCGAGACACGGTGCACGTGGGTATCGACCGCCATGGTGGCGTGACCAAACGCCATGTTCATGACCACGTTGGCCGTCTTCCGGCCCACTCCTGGCAAGGTTTCCAGCACGTCGCGATCGGCCGGCACCTCGCCGCCGTGCTCGGCGATCAGTTGCCGTGACAGCGCGATGACGTTGCGGGCTTTGGTCCGAAAGAGCCCGATCGTCCGTATCGCTTCGCGTACGTTGTCTTCGCCCAGGGCGAGCATTTTTTCGGCTGTATCGGCGATCTGAAACAACCCTCGCGTCGCCTTGTTCACTCCAGCGTCGGTCGCTTGCGCGGACAGCACGACGGCAACCAGCAGCGTAAACGGGTTGACGTGCTCGAGTTCACCTTTGGGTTCGGGCTCGAGGTCCTGGAACCGCGCGAAGACCGCAGTGATCTGCTCGGGTGTCAGTGCCGTCCGCGAGACCTTTTTTTTGCCTTTTCGCGCCGGCTTCTTCCGCCGCGACGCAGGTGCCGGGGGTTGGCCCGTTCCGCTGTCTCGCGACACGGCACCCGCGCCATTCCGACGCCGGGGCTTGGCACGCGGTTCGATGTCGTCTTTCATGAGGGGTCGGCCACGATGAGCAAGAAAGAGGCGCAAGCGATGAGCGAGGTGGATGGGGCGCAGCCGCAGGAGACAGCCGCGCTGCTCGACGCGATCCTGACGCCCTATCGGTCGTTGAGCAAGCCGGGCTTTCGCGTCCTGATGCTGCTGATTGGCCTCGTCAGTTTCGGCCTTGGTGCGTTCTTCTTCTCGATTGGTGCGTGGCCTGTCTTCGGATTCTTCTTTCTCGACGTGCTGCTCGTCTATTTTGCCTTCCGGGTCAGCTACCGTTCGGGTCGAGAATATGAAACCGTGCACTTGACGCCACAGCGGCTGACGGTGACGCACATCGACCCCGACGGCCGCAGCCAGTCCTTCGACTTCAACCCGTTTTGGGTCCGTGTACACCTGTCCGAGCGCGCCGACGGCCGGACCCGCATCGCGCTGGCTTCGCATGGGCAGGAATTGGTGTTCGGCAAGTTCCTGACCGACGACGAGCGCAAGGAATTCGCAGGCGCGTTGAACGACGCCCTCGGCCTCGCGCGCGCCGCCCGCCTGTAACCAGGACCTGCCCACCGTGACCGCCGCCGTCCGGCCTCCCGGCCTTCGAGCCGGGATCGTCAGAACGACGGTCGCAAGGCGCAAATCGGACAGCAAGATTCGGGTCGCCGCGCTGCCTCCGGCTGCCTATCCTCGCTCATCAGTCGAAACCGCGGGCGAGGTGTCGAGATGGCGGGCTACGGCGCGGATCAGACACGCGATAAGGACGAGGCTGCGTGCCAGAGTGACGACTATGCGCGGGTCCGGGCCGCGCTGAAGCTCCTCAGCGAGGACTGGCGACGCCAGCCACGGCTCGACCAGCTTGCCAGCCACCTGAACCTGTCGCCGTTCCATACCCAGCGTCTTTTCAGGCGCTGGTGCGGCCTTTCGCCGAAGGAATTCGCGGCTGCGGTCACTCTCGACCACGCACGCCGCATGTTGCACGGCTCGGAAACCCTGCTTGCCACCGCGTGCGAAACCGGACTCTCGGGACCGAGCCGCCTGCACGACCTGTTTGTCACCCACGAAGCGATATCGCCCGGCGATGTGCGCCGCCGCGGCACCGGACTCGAGATGCGGTGGGGGGTCCATGCGACGCCCTTTGGACGTGCCGTTGCGGTAGCCTCGCCACGCGGATTGGCGGGCCTGGCGTTCGTCGACGAGGACAAGGGTCAGACACCTGCCGACGCCCTCGCCGATCTGGCCCGCCGCTGGCCGCTGGCGACCATGATCGAGGCCGCATCCGCCACTGCAGACGACATCGCCCGCATCTTCCGCCGACCGTCCGACCGCGCTGCCGTGCCGGTTCGCCTGGTTCTGATCGGCACGGACTTCGAAATCCGCGTCTGGGAAGCCCTTCTCGACATCCCTATCGGTCGCGCCGTCAGCTACGGCGACGTGGCGCGCCGCGTTTGCACGTCCAGGGCCGCGCGTGCGGTCGGGGCGGCCGTCGGGCGGAATCCGTTGTCTTTTGTTGTTCCGTGTCATCGCGTATTGCGCGCGGACGGTGGGCTGGGTGGCTATCATTGGGGCCTGACGCGCAAGCGCGCCATTCTGGGCTGGGAGGCCGGCCAGATCGACCGCCCCGTCGCAACGAACCGCGACGCTGAATGAGAACGTGGTGGACACGGCCTATGCCGACGACGACCCCAAGCGATCTCGACGGTGAGGCCGCTTGAGCTACGGCCCGGCGAGAGCAGCCTTGACCACGGGCAGTAACTGATCACTGACCTTGCGGTGGCCGACGGGCCGCCAGTGGCCGTCGTGCTCCCAGTAATCCGCTTTCGTCAATACCGGCGTCGGATCGACCAGTGTCAGGTCGAGACCCGCCAGCGATGCCTTCAAGAGGCGTAGAGTGACCATCGTGTCGGTCGTTAAATCGGGAAAACAGACACCGAATTCGCACCCTGTCGGGACCGCCATGACGATGAGCCGGATGCCCTTAGCCCGGTAGGCGTCGGCCATCGCCGCAAACAGAGCCCGGTTGACGGCGAGCGCCGCCTTTACTTCGGGATCGTCAGGCGTGGCATAGAATTCGTACTGCCGCCCGGACAGCTTGAGCCCCTTCTGCCCGAAGTTTTCCAGGCGCCCGACGAGACCCAGCGCATGCCGGTCCACGAAGCGGAACAGATAGGACGCTTGGTGCAAGGCACCGAGCAGGCCGCCGTCGTAGGAGCTGGGAAACCGCTTCACGTTGGGGATGGGATAGCCGTCGATGACCAGCTTGCCTGCCTCGTCCAGCCGCGCGAACGGCTTGTAGTAGCGGTAGCGCTCCCACAGCACGCTGTCGATGAAGTCGTTGCCGAGGCAGAACGCGACGACCACCGCGTCCGGCTGGAAGCGCAGCACCTTGTCGGTCAGCAAATGATACTGCACCGGCCCATAGCCGGAGATCCCGAAGTTGAGGACTTCGGCCTGTCCGAGGTCTTTTTCCAGGAGGGTCGTGTAGAGTTCGGCATCCGACGCCCCGATCCCCCAGGTGAAACTGTCACCCAGCACGGCGACGCGCCGCATGCCGGCTGGCTTGTCGAGACTGACCTCGCGTCCGCGCAGGCCATGCGCGTTGATGGCCAGGTCGTAAGAAAACTCCTGCCGCGCGAACGTGCCTTTGACCCCTGGCTTGTTGGCCCAGCCGAGCTTGGGATCGTACTCGTAGAACAGATATTGGTTCGACGTGACCGGCTCGCCAGCCAGATCGGGCGCGACGACGCGCAATCCGACTTCCAGCATCAGCAAGGTGAACAGCGACGAGACGAGCGCCAGCAGCAGGTTCTCGCGCGACATCGTCCCCCCTTACGGCGTGCCCCGACAATGGCCCGCCCGGTCGCTTATTTGCGCTTCGGCTTTGATTTCAGCGTGCGGGGAGCCAGCAGTTCGCCGCCCGTATCGAGCTTACGAGACAGAAAGATCGCCGCGTCGAGCTTCTGAAAGCTGCGCTTGCGATAGAAGCGCAGCGCCTCCTCGTTGTTTTCGGCAACCTCCAGAACGATGTGCGTGCAGCCCCTGAGGCGGGCGGCATGCTCGATCTGCTCGAACATGAAGGAGCCGATGCCGATGCCGTGATAACTCGGATGCACCGCGATCTCTTCGACGAACAACGGGCGCATGTCCCGCTTCTCGAAGTAGCGGTGATTCATCCAGCTGTCCTGGCCGATGATTTCGTAGGAGTACTCGGCATATCCGACAAGATCGTGCTTGCCGTCGGCCTCGGCCTTGACCTCGAACACCAGTTGCTCGATGCCCTCTTCCTCATAGATGTCGAGGAAATGCTTTTTGTGCCGCGGCCTCTGGTACTCCACGGTTTCGCGGTTCACATCGCGAAACACCAGCTTCAGGAACTCCCACACCCGATTGAGGTCGCGCCGGTGCATGTGCCGGACTCGGATCTCGACGAGTCCCGCCGTATCGGCACCCCCACTTTGCGCCGCGAACGTACCATCCGAGGCTCGACCGGTGAGCGCGCCGTCGTCCTCGATGGCCAGCGACACCGTGGTTGCGCGCGCTCGCTTGACGACAGGCCGCAGCCTGCTCTTGGCTTTGCCGCCGCGCAGAGGGGCTTTGGCCTTCGGAGCCTTCTCGGTCTCGGTCATTGTTCTGTTACGCCCACGGCCGTGCTTGTGCGGCCAGCGCCTCGAAACCGGCGATGTGGTCGGCCTTTTGCATCGTCAGACCGATATTGTCGAGCCCGTTGAGAAGGCAATGCTTGCGGAAGCCGTCGATTTCGAACGCGATCACGCCGCCGTCCGGGCCACGGATTTCCTGGGCCTGGAGGTCGATCGTTACCGTTGCATTGGAACCGCGCGAGGCATCATCCATCAGCTTGTCGACGTCGGCCTGTGGCAATCGGATGGGCAGAATGCCGTTTTGGAAGCAGTTGTTGTAGAAGATGTCGGCGAAATCCGGCGCGATCACGCAGCGGATCCCGAAGTCGAGCAGCGCCCAGGGCGCGTGCTCGCGCGACGACCCGCAGCCGAAATTGTCGCCGGTCACGAGGATCTGCGCCTTCCGGTAGGCCGGCTTGTTCAGAACAAAATCGGGGTTCTCGGCACCTGTGGCCGCATCATAGCGCATTTCGAAGAACAAAGACTTGCCGAGCCCCGTCCGCAGGATCGTCTTCAGGAACTGCTTCGGGATGATCATGTCGGTGTCGACGTTGCGGATGGGCAGCGGGGCTGCGATCCCTGTCAGCGTCGTGAACTTATCCATGTCGTCCTCTCGATTGTCGGCACCCGTCACGCCCTGAGCGTATCGGCGAGAGCCCGGAAATACCCCTCTGCGATGACCAGCCGCTCGATGTGGCGACGGTCGGCGCGGAGAGTAGGTAAGGGCCCGTCGGATCGTGCGGCGGGTCTAAGCGCCAGAAGTCGCCTTTTAACGCCAGCAAGCTTGCGCCCGTCAAGATCGTACGACAGCGCCGCAGCGATCGTCTCGATGTACCCGGCGATGCGCCCCAGCTCCCGCATCGCCCGACGCCGCGCGCCCTGATTGCCGGGGCAGGCCTGAACGTCGCTCAGCGCCTCGGCCGCCCGCGCCAGCGTGTCAGCCACCGCCAGAGCGTAGGCCGCGACCCGGTCCCGCCGCGTACCCTCGAGGTCTGATAACGCCCCGAGCCAACCGTGCACGGTCTCGGCGAGGGCCAGCAGGCGCTTCGTCAGGTCGGCGAGTGCCAAAAGTTCGCCCCACGCGCAGGTTGCGTCAGGCGATTATCCTAGAAACATGCGCGCCGGGCGGGGATAACACCTGTCAGCGGACACTGGGGTCGGCATAGCACTTGCGCATGTATTCGCAGCGATGCGAGCCGGACAGGTGCATCATGTCGCCTTTGGCCGGCGCGATAAAAGTGCAGATTTCATCCAGGCCCACTTCGTCGAGCCAACCCTGCCGGCGTCCGCGTTGCACGGCAAAGCAGTCGGCGGTTTCCTCATCTGGACCGCGGAACTGATGCCCGCATTCGTGCGCATAAATCCATAGCTTGACCGGCGTCGTCACCCGTCCCAGCAGCTTTGGGTTCATGATCAGAAAGCCGGGATAAGCCGCGCCGTAATCGTCCAGCGACGGGTCCAGGACCGTCGGTCGCTGCCCGCAGCTCTGCCGTCTGCCGTCGAGAGTCAAGCCGCCCGGCGGCAGGATCTGAGCCTCACCCCCGACGTAAGAGACGTATTCCTCGGGTGTCGGCGGCTGGTCGGCGCGAACGGCCTCCGAGTCGGCTAGGGAGACCGCGACGGTCAGCGCCAGCGCTGCCGCGAACAGTCTCGCAAAGTGCCCCAATTGGTTCAAATCCTAGCCCTCCCTACCCCAGCATCGCGCGAAACGGCCCCTGATTTCAACCCACGAATGCCAGTCCGCGCCCGCACTGGCGCGTCAGTCCACACCCCAGCGGTTAACATACTGCCAACGCCATGCAAGCTGTGGGCGAGCAGATTGCCGGTGTTGCTCGAGAGCCCATCATTGAGGCCCCGCCTCCCGGTCTGCGGCCTCTTCGATGGCTTCCATATCGGCGTCCGATAGCCCGAAGTGATGCCCGATTTCGTGGATCAAAACGTGCGCGACGATGTGGCCGAGGCTTTCGCCGCTTTCGACCCAGTAGTCCAAGATGGCGCGACGATAGAGAAACACCATGTCGGGCTCGCGCGCGATGTCCAGCACGCTCTTTTTGTCGAGGCTGACGCCCTGGTAGAGGCCCATGAGATCAAAGGCGTCCTCGATGCCGAGAGCGTCCAGCACCTCGTCGATGGCGAAGTCCTCGACCCGGATGACGAGGTCCCCGCACAAGGCTCGAAACTCGCCCGGCAACCGGTCCCAGGCTTCGGCCGCCAGTCGCTCGAAATCGGCAAGGCTCGGGGCTGTCAGGCCGGCAAGATCCGGCTCGGGGTCGCTCGAAGAGGCGTCTCCAGCGCGAGCGTCAATCGGGTGCATGCGCCACCAGCAGCATCTCGCGCAAGGTGAACATCAGTTCGCCCCGGTCCTCGCGCGGCTCCAGGAAGGTCTTGAGCGGCCCATCCGTCGTCAGCAGGGTCAGCAGGCGTTCACGGGTCGGCCCATCGCACCGCATGCGCGCGACGTAAGCCTCGAACGCCATAGCCTTTTTCATCTGCTCGACGGCGGCGACCTCGAAGCCGTCAGCGGTGACGATCGCGACCCATTCAGACTGAGAGAGCGCCCGGCCGTGGCTCGGGTCGCGGAGCTTTTCGAACGCATTGTAGCGGTGACCAGCATCTGCCAGTGCGCCGGCCGACAGCCCCGGCAGGTTGGCGGCGTCGGGCGTCACGTTGTCGACGACGGCGAGCCGGCCGCCGGATTTGAGCACGCGCCGGGCAGCCGCGACGAACGCCGGCACATCGGGGAAATGGTGGGCGGCCAGCCGGCACGTGACGAGATCGAAAGATCCTGCGGGAAAAGCCAGTTCATCGGCCGCCGCCCGCACTGTCGAGAGGTTGGACAACCCCTTTTCGGCGGCGATCCGCGCCGTCTCAGCAAGCATCTCGGCGGTGATGTCGGAGGCGACGACTTCAGCGACGTGGGGCGCGAAAGTGGCAGCCGTATGCCCCGCTCCGGTCGCCACGTCGAGCACACGCCAATGGGCCTGCGGGCCAGCCATCTCGACGATGCGCTTGAGGCTCTCGCCGGCGCGATGCACCTCGGAGGCCCCATAGGCCGAAGCACCGGGCCCGAATTGCCGTTCCACAAGCGATCTGGTCATGGTGGGGGTCCTTGGTCGGTGCAGGCGACGCTCACAGTTGCTCGTTCGCTCGCCGGAGGCGGCTGGCCAGCACGCTCAGGACAACGAGCGCGACCTCGGGCTCCTCGGCGAGTATGGCAATGAACGCCGGCCGGTCGATAGCGACCAATCGGGTCGGGACATGAGCCAGCGCCGCCGCGCTCCGGCTGCCGTCGTCGATCATCGCCATCTCCCCGAAGATCCCGCCAGGCCCTACGGTCTCGAGCGCCCTGCCGAACAACAGGATTTCGACCGCACCGGCCATGACGACGTACATTCGCGCATCGGCCTCGCCTTTGAGGAAGACCTTCTCCCCCGCATCGAGCGCAACCTCAGGGCAGGCGTGGCGAACGGCGAGCGCGATCAGTTCCGGCATCGTGCGCCAGCCCCAGATTCAGTGCGAATAGCCACGGATATCCACGAAATGCCCCTCCAGCGCGGCCGCCGCCGCCATGACGGGCGAGAGCAGGTGGGTGCGGCCCTTGTAGCCCTGGCGGCCCTCGAAGTTGCGGTTAGAGGTCGAGGCGCAGCGCTGGCCGGGCTTCAGTTGATCCGGGTTCATGCCCAGACACATGGAGCAGCCGGGCTCCCGCCATTCGAAGCCGGCAGCCAGGAAGATCTTGTCCAGCCCCTCGGCCTCGGCCTGCGCCTTCACCAGTCCCGAGCCCGGCACGATCATCGCATAGGCGAGCCGGCTTGAGACTTTCTTGCCCTCGACCACCTTGGCGACCGCGCGCAGGTCCTCGATCCGGCCGTTGGTGCACGAGCCGATCCACACGACATCCAACGCGATATCGGTCAGCCTGGTCCCCGGCGTCAGGCCCATGTAGTCGAGCGCACGCACCATGGACGCCCGCTTGTTCTCGTCCTCGACCTTGGCTGGATCGGGCACCACGCCTGTGATCGCCACGACGTCCTCGGGCGACGTGCCCCAACTTACGATGGGCGGCAGCGCGGAGGCGTCGAGCTTCACTTCGGTATCGAAATGTGCCCCGTCGTCGGAGTGCAGCGTCTTCCAGTAGGTCATCGCCATCTCCCACGCAGCCCCTTTGGGAGCCTTGGGACGGCCGTTGATGAAGGCAAAAGTCTTCTCGTCGGGCGCAATCATGCCGGCCCGCGCGCCGCCTTCGATCGTCATGTTGCAGACCGTCATCCGGCCTTCCATCGACAGCGCACGGATCGCCTCGCCCGCGTATTCGATGACATGTCCGTTCCCGCCCGCCGTGCCGATCTGCCCGATGATGGCGAGGATGATGTCCTTGGCGGTCACGCCGTCGGGCAGGTGCCCATCGACGGTCACCCGCATGTTCTTGGCCTTCTTCTGGATCAGAGTTTGCGTGGCGAGAACATGCTCGACCTCGCTGGTGCCGATGCCGTGGGCCAGCGCGCCGAACGCGCCGTGGGTGGAGGTATGGCTGTCGCCGCAGACGATGGTGGTGCCGGGCAACGTGAACCCCTGTTCGGGTCCCACCACGTGGACGATGCCCTGCCGGTTATCCAGCTCGTTATAGTACTCGACGCCGAAATCCGCCGCGTTCTGGGCCAGCGTCGCCACCTGCACCCGGCTCTCCTCGTCGGCGATGCCCTGCGAGCGGTCGGTCGTCGGCACATTGTGGTCGACGACGGCGAGCGTTTTATGCGGCGCACGCACCTTGCGCCCGGCCAGCCGCAGCCCCTCGAACGCCTGCGGGCTCGTCACCTCGTGCACGAGGTGCCGGTCGATATAGAGCAGGCACGTGCCGTCCGGCTGCCGATCGACGATGTGGTCGTCGAAAATCTTGTCATAGAGAGTCTTGGGCGTCGTCTGGGCCATGGCGAGGTGCCGGTCTCCGGTGGTTCGATGAGGCGTGATGAGGGTACCTGGGGCGCGTCGCGACCGGCACCGGCCACCTGAATAGCGCTTCGGCGGTCCTGTCGCAAATAAGTCGCGTTTGCGGCCACGCAAGTCCGACCGGCGGACATAAAAAAAAGCCCGGGCGCGAGGGTGACCCCGGCCCGGCTTTTGAAGTTGCGATCGGAGGTTGGCGCGCCCGCAAGGTGGTGGCAATCAACCAGACAGGAAACCACTCCCCGACTGGACAGGAAAACGCTCCCCATCCGTGCGTGGATCAAAGCCACGAATTTCGACCATAGTCCAGAAACATCTGAAGTAGCCCAATGCCTTGACATTTGGTCCGGGATTTGGGCGCACGCGCCGCTTCAGACGGGTCCCGGCCGCATCTTGGACAGCAGGAAGTCTCGCAGGACCTGCACTTTCTTGGAGCCTTTGAGCTCGACCGGATAGCAGTAGAAGATCGGCATCTTGGGCGTTTCGATCTCGTTGAGAACGGGAACGAGGTCCCCTTCCTCCTCGATCAGATATTCCGGCAGCATCCCGATGCCGATGCCGGCGCGGATCGCATACTTCATGGCGACGACGCTGTTGACCCGGAAATCGGGCTCCCGGCTCTTGCGACCTTCCAAACCGGCCGTCTCGAGCCAGGTTATGGCCGTCAGGTGTTGGGCCGGGGCACCGCTGTAGGAGACGATCCGGTGCTTGTCGAGTTGGGCGAGGCTTTGCGGCGCGCCGAAGCGTCGGACATAGCTCGTCGACGCATAGGCACCAACCTGCATCATGGTGATCGGCCGCCGGATGAGGTCGGCCTGATCCGGCTCCCACGTCCAAATCGCCACATCGGCTTGCCGCATGGAGATGGCAACCTGCTCGTCGTTGAGGACAAGCTCGACATTGATGTCGGGGTAAAGCTCCATGAACTGCCGCAGCTTCTGGGTCAGCCAGACCGTACCCAGTCCGACCGGCGTCGTGATCCGCAGGTCGCCGGCGGGCTTGGTCCCCGCATCGGTCAGCAGCATCTCGGCGGTCTGCAGCTTGCCGAGAACTTCCGCGACCGTCCGGTACAGCATTTCCCCCTGCTCGGTGAGAACGAGCCCGCGCGCATGCCGATGGAACAGCGGAACCTTCAAGTCCTTTTCCAGCCCAGAGACCTGCCGGCTCACAGCCGACTGGCTCATGTGCAGCGTCTCGCCGGCATGCGTGAAGCTGCCGGCCTCGGCCGCCGCGTGGAAGATCTTCAGTTTATCCCAGTCCATCACGTCCTCATGGCGCGGGCCCGGCACCGGCACGAGGAGAGCCCCCCGTAGCCGGCGGGCGGCTGGTCGGCATTTACTCGGCCGCTTGGGCGCGCGGCTCGTGATGCGCCAGGAAGCGCTCTGCCTCAAGCGCGGCCATGCAGCCCATGCCGGCCGCCGTGACGGCCTGGCGGAAGACATCGTCGGTCACGTCTCCAGCCGCGAAGACGCCGGGGATGTTGGTGGCCGTCGAATGCGGAGCCGTCTCCAGGTAGCCGCCTGCCTTGAAGGTCAGTTGGTCCTTGAACAGCGCAGTTGCCGGAGAATGCCCGATGGCGATGAACACGCCGTCCACCGGGCGCTCCGAGACCACCCCCGTTTTGATGTTCTTCAAGCGGATGCCGGTGACCGAGCGCGGGGCCTCGGTGCCGGTGATCTCCTCGACGACGCTATCCCAGACGACCTCGATCTTGGGGTGCTTGAACAACCGGTCCTGAAGGATGCGCTCGGCGCGGAAGCTGTCGCGGCGATGCACGACGGTCACCTTGTTGGCAAAGTTGGTCAGGAACAGCGCCTCCTCGACGGCGGTATTGCCGCCACCGATCACGAACACCTCCTTGCCGCGATAAAAGAAGCCGTCGCAGGTCGCGCACGCCGAAACGCCATGGCCCTTGAAGTGCTGCTCGGAGGCGAGGTCGAGCCAGCGCGCCTGGGCACCGGTGCAGATGATGAGCGCATCGGCGGTGTAGCGGTCGCCCGAGTCGCATGTGAGCGAGAACGGCCGCCGCGATAGGTCCACCGCAGTGACCTGATCCATCACGATCTCGGTCCCGACGTGCCGCGCCTGCGCTTCCATCTGCTCCATCAGCCAAGGACCCATGATGGGATCGGCAAAACCCGGATAATTCTCGACATCGGTCGTGATGGTCAGTTGCCCGCCGGGCTGGATACCCTGGATCAGCAGCGGCGCGAGCATGGCGCGCGCGGCATAGATGGCCGCCGTGTAGCCCGCCGGGCCCGAGCCGAGGATGAGAACCTTGACGTGTCGTGGTTCCGCCATGGCTGACGGTCTCCTGTGCTGACGGCGCTCCGGGTCGTATGCCGTTCGATCGCGACGACCAGAGGCTTCTGGTTCCGAACTCTTGGACAATATATAGGCCTAAAGGGGTCGTGTTGCGAGGGACCGCGGCCGCGCGTCCACCGTGCCGCAGGGTCGCCGGCCAACGATGCTGCGTCTCGTGTTCCGCCGCTGACAGTTGTCTGCGCCGAAGGCGCGCGTTCAGGCACCTGTTTGAGACACTAGGAACACGAATTTAGTCGGTCGGCGCTTGCTTGAGATAGCCGATCACGGCCCGGATGACGGGAGGTGCATGCAGAATTTTGCGGTGACCGAGCCCCGGCATCAGCAGCAGCCGGACCTTTGGGCAGGTTGCGGCGATGCCCATCGCGTTATGGGGTGGAATTTCGGCATCGTCGTCGGCATGTATGAGCAACGCCGGCCGGTCGATAAACGGAAGAAACCTGTCCGCGCGTAAGGATGTGATCGGCCGCCACGCCACCCGTTCGAGATGCCGTTCGTAGACCCGCTGCGCCGCCGGCGACAGCCCGCGCTCCTGCGCGAAAGTGCCCATCACCTCGCCGAAGGCATTGGGTGTGGAGATGAGCACATAGCGCTTGAAATCGTGTCGCTGAGCGAACGGCTCACCCCCGCGCCCGGCGAGCAGAGCCGCCAGGCATCCCATCGAGTGCGCGACCACGTGATCGAATGGCCCCAGCCTGTCACCCACCGCCAGCACCGCGCGCGCGCAGTCGATCAGGCTGACGCGGTCACCCCCACTCAGGCCGTGGGCCGGACAATCGACGAGTACGACATGAAATCCGCTGCGGCGCAGGGGTTCGGCCAGAGCTGTCATGAAGGAGGACTCGCTCGTCCATCCATGCACGACCAGCACGCTGCCGACAGGCTCCGCACGGTCCGGCCGCATGACGTGCGCGGCAATCCGGCCGACGGCGCTGTCGAGCCAGATCGTGCTCGCCAGCCGCAAGTGATGGCGTGCGCGCTGGACCAAGACAGAGTGATCGGCGCTCCTGTGGCTGGAATACCTCGGCAGGCAGAACAACCGGAAGCCGATATCGCCCGCCAGCGCAGGGGCCCTCGAACTGACCATCGCCAGGTCGATATCGGCTTGCTCCGGCGACAGTCCGACATAGCACCCGCCGTGGCTCAGGCGGCGCTTGGCCTGGCGCTGCGCCCGTTTTGCGGCCGTCCGGTTCACCGGCTTGCGTGGCACGGCTGGCTTGCGCATGGCCGCCTCGCCGTCAGATGAGCCGCAGGGCTTTCAGGCTTGCATGGCCCTCCCGCCCGACGATGATATGGTCGTGAACATTGACACCGAGCGGCCGTGCCGCCTCCATGATCAGCTTGGTCATGTCGATGTCCGCGCGCGAAGGCGTCGGGTCGCCCGACGGGTGGTTGTGGACCAGTATGAGGGCCGTCGAGCCGAGCTCGAGCGCTCGCTTGACGACCTCCCTCACGTAGACCGGCGTGTGGTCGATCGTGCCTCGGCCGTGCACTTCGTCGGCCATCAGCCTGTTTTTCCGGTCGAGGAACAGGACACGGAACTGTTCCACGTCCGCATGGGCCTGCGCGGCGGTCACGTAGTCGACGACGTGAGCCCACGACGACATGACCGGCCGGTCGGTCGCCCGAACTTTCACGACTTCGAGGGCCGCAGCTTTCACGATCTGCATCTCGGTAACGACCGCCTCACCGATGCCGGCGATCTCGCACAACCGCGCTTCGGGGGCGTTGACGACGCCGGCGAAGCTGCCGAAG
Source organism: Hyphomicrobiaceae bacterium (assembly GCA_033765285.1). Lineage (GTDB taxonomy): Bacteria > Pseudomonadota > Alphaproteobacteria > Rhizobiales > Hyphomicrobiaceae > Filomicrobium. Next base: position 39,199 of record JANRIE010000079.1, read on the forward strand.
CGGGCGATAAGCGTCTTAGCCAAGTCCTTGACGTCGCGTCTGGGAATCGCGCGAAACAGCACGAGTTCCAACAGTTCGTAATCGGCGATGGCCCCAGGCCCGCCACGGCGGAACCGCTGCCGCAACCGGTCGCGATGCCCCGCTTTCAGGTCGGGCGGTCCGCCGAGCAGATCGTCCTGGAGATCATCGCCGCTCGCCTGGGTCTTGCCGCCGACCCGCCCGAGCCCTTCGCCGAAGCCGTCGCGACCGGCACCCTCCCCGGTCTTGCCTCTGCGAACCCGTGCTCGACCCTGGTCCGCCATCCCCACCGTCCAACGCAACAGATCACCAAAGAGATGTGCGACGGCCAGCCGATGCCCGACCGCTCGAACGCGCGGGGAGCCGTCAGCTCAGGCTGCCGCCGCGATGTACGGAGGACAGTGATAGCCCATCGGCGACACCGTGAACACTTCGCATCCGTTGGCCGTGATGCCGATCGTATGCTCGAACTGGGCCGAGAGCTGGCGGTCGCGGGTAACGGCGGTCCAGCCGTCCGGCAGCACTTTCACGGCGGCTTTGCCGATATTGATCATGGGCTCGATGGTGAAGAACATGCCGGGTTTCAGCGGCACACCCTCGCCACGCTTTCCGTAGTGCAGGATATTCGGCCGGTCATGGAACTGACGCCCGACACCGTGACCGCAGAATTCCCGCACGACGCTGCACCGCTCGGCCTCCGCGAACTGCTGGATGGCCGCACCGATATCGCCGGTCATGCCGCCGGGCTTGGCGGCCGCTACGCCGCGCATCAAGGCCTCGTAGGTTACTTCGATCAGCCGCTCGGCGCGCCGGGGAATTTGCCCGACCCCATACATCCGGCTCGTATCCCCGTGCCAGCCATCCACGATGAGCGTTACGTCGATGTTGACGATATCGCCGTCCCGGAGCGGTTTCGGACCAGGAATGCCATGGCAGACGACATGGTTGACCGACGTGCAGATGGCCTTGGGGAAGCCCCGGTAGTTGAGCGGGGCGGGTATGGCGGCATGATCGGCGGCAAAGCCGAGGACGAGCTCATCGAGGTGGTCCGTCGTGACACCGGGCTTGACGTGCTCGGTCAGCATGTCGAGGGCAGCAGCCGCCAGCCGGCCCGCCTTGCGCATCCCCTCGAATGCGGGAGCATCGTGCAGCTTGATGTGGCCGACGACATCGCTGTCGTCTTGATGGTCGCTGAGAGAGGTCATTGTGTTCGAACTAGCTTGCTCTTTGAAGGGTTTACGGGAAAAATCCGTGCGCTCGCAATTCCGCGCGGCTGCCGAAGGCCCGCAATGGGCTGGAGCGTGAGCGATCGGAAGAGCCTGGCGAATTGCAAGACATGGTGTGCGGGCTGACAGTGTGCGAGTTGACCCGTGAAACATGAAAGCATGTCGAGGGAAGGCGGACAACATGGCCATCTGGCGCACGGTACTTGCCGGCATAGCAGCAACGCTAGCGATCCCGGCGCGTGCCGACGGACTACCCGACTGGGACATCGACGCACTGTGCGCTCGCGAAGCCGCCGCCGGCCAGTGCATCGTTCTTGAGGCGCAGGCGCGCCGGACGCTGTCTGGTGGCTGGCCGGTCCTACCGGTCGAATATCGCAGCACGTGCCTGAAGACCGTGACCGCCCCGCATGTCAGCTACCGTCTGCTGTCGCAATGTATCGAGGTCGAGGTCGACAAGGCCGCTCGAGCCAGACGCAACGATGCGTTCGAGCGCCTCGCTGCAGCCGATGCCGAGCGTAACGCCGCGGCCCGCCGCAAGGCCGAGGAGGACGCGCGCCAGGCCGCAGAGGCCGAAGCCCGCCGCAAGGCCGAGGAGGACGCGCGCCGGGCCGCAGAGGCAGAAGCCCGCCGCAAGGCCGAGGACCACTCAGCGGGTACCAGCGCCTCCACCATCGCCAAAGTCGAGGAGGCAGCACCCCAGTCCCCCGAGGCTGCCAGGTGCGAAAACGCTTTGCGTGGAACCGCCGCGGTCGGGTCGATCAATTTTGCCTTCAACAGTGCCGCTCTTGACGGATCGAGCACGACGACACTCGACCAGTTGGCCGCCGCGGCCCGCGGCTGCTCCAATGTAACCATCAGGATAGACGGTCACACCGACGACCTCGGAACCGGCTCTTTCAATATGTCGCTGTCGGAGCAACGCGCCCAGGCCGTTGCGGCATACTTGACCAAGGCCGGCATCACCGCTCAGCAGCTCCAGGCTCGGGGCTTTGGCGAAAGCCGGCCCATCGCACCCAACACGACGCCGTCCAGCCGCGCCCGCAACCGTCGGATAGAGTTCACAGTTCGCTGAAACACCTGACAACTGCCGACCTTGCGGACGGGAGAGGTTGCCCCGATGTTTGCTGTGATGGCAAAGAGCAGTTTCGACGCATGAAGCTTTGGGTAATTTTGGCGTCAAAGGCATGGCGTCGCCGGTCGCGCGCGTCTGACCCTCGAAACCCGCTCACGGCGGACCTGCCAACCCGACGTCCGAGGCCGAACACCAAGGCCCGTTAGCGAAGCGTTCATAAAAATACCATCGGGAACAATGTGCTGTCATTGTACTCGGACAGGAAACGTTAAGGTAAACCGAGGCATAAATGGTGTGCCCAAACGGAGGACCCAAGGTATGAAGCGTATCACCGCCCTCGCCGGGCTGTTGCTCATGAGCGTGTCGCCCCTGGCCGCCGAGCAGCCGGCCCGGCTTTCTCAAGCCGAATTGTGCATTGACGAAATCACCCCCGAGCGCTGCGGCTCTGCGCCGGCGCACGCCACCTTTCAACTCGCCGCCGATGATCAGCGCGATTGGCAACTGAAAGAGTTGCTCGATGTTCGCAAGCTGTGGGGCGCAGGCTCTGGGTCGGCACCGACGCAAGTTTCCCAGGCCGACCTCGACAAGGCATTGAAGGCGTTGCTGGCCGAACGTGCCAGTTGGGGCAAAGCCCCGGTCCTGAGCGCGCCTGCCACGGCGACCGCCGGAACCCTCGACGCCCCGGCATCGACCGATCCGGTGTCCCTCGATGGGTATCTCGCGCGCCGTGATGGCTGGGGCAAACCAACCGTCGTCGCGGGCAGTGAGACGACAACTGGCGTCGTTTCGATGCCGACCGACCTCGCCCTGTTCCTGAAGGAGCGCGAGACCTGGGGCCTGCCCAAGGCCAAGCCCGTCGCCGCCCCGCTGGCGGCCGGCGCGCCGCGCAAGCTGCGCTTGACCAGTGGCGCGCCCGTCAAGGACGACGGCCGCCAGCCCATCGTCCACGCCGCCGAAGAGCGCCCCATTCCCGTCGTCGCCGACGTACCCGCCGCAACCGTGACGTCCAGCCTGAAGGGCCTGCTCGACGAGCGCGCGTCCTGGGGTGGTGAGCCTGCACTGTCCTCGGCCGACAACGCCTCACCGGCCATGCCGACCGACCTCGCCCTGTTCCTGAAGGAGCGTGAGACCTGGGGCCTGCCAAAGGCCAAGCCCGTCGCCGCCCCGCTGGCGGCCGGCGCGCCGCGCAAGCTGCGCCTGACCGGTGGCGCGCCCGTCAAGGACGACGGCCGCCAGCCCATCGTCCACGCCGCCGAAGAGCGGCCATTGCCGACGCTGGAGTCCGTTCCTGGCAACAAGATCAAGGCATCCCTCGACCAGTTGCTGAGCACCCGCACAACCTGGGGTTTGACACCCACGTTGGCCACGGCCGCCGCAGCGGACGCTGCCACCACGCGATCGGCCGTAACAAGCACGGCGGCGACAGTGGACATGCCGACGACGTTGCGCGAGTACATGAACATGCGTGACGCCTGGGGTCGTGCGCCGGCCGGAACGTCCCGCATCGAAACGGCGGCGATCAATAGACCGGCTGTGGGCCAGGCAGCTCCCGGAAGCGACCGCTGCGCAGAGGACCTGCGCCGGATCTCCGCGTCGGGGACCATCCTGTTCGAGGTCGCAAGCGCTGAACTGACCGCCGAGAGCACGTCCACCCTGAATGAATTGGCCTCGGTCATGCGTGGATGCGACGGGATCAGGATCCGGGTCGACGGCCACACCGACAGCCTCGGCAAGGCCCGGATCAACCAGGCACTCTCCGAAGCCCGCGCCAAGGCCGTGGCGACGTACATGGCAACCGCCGGCATCGACGCGGACGTTTTGCGGACCAAGGGCTTCGGTGAGGTCAAGCCGGTCGCCCCCAACGACACGGCGGAAAACCGCGCCAAGAACCGCCGCATCGAATTCACGGTTCTGACCCGCTGAGCGACGTGTTGGCCGCTCAGGCCCGGCCCACCGAATGAGAAGCCCACTGAACGAACAGCAAAGAGCCCGGCGCGCTGGCACCGGGCTCTTTGCTGTTTCATATCTCGCAGCCAGACCAACCGCGGTACCGACGAGAGGGCTGTTACCCCTGCTGGGTTCAGCCCGCCTTGTTGTCCTCGGCCGCTGCCGCGACTTCGCCCGCCGTAGCTTCGGCGATCAGCTTGCGGGCCTGACCGATCCAGTCACCCTTTTCGATCTGGCCGTCGAGCTTCAGGAACTCTTCGATGTTGGCGATGTCATCATCGGAGAAATTGGCGATCTGCTCGAACTTGACGCAGTTGAGCTGCTTCAGCCGTGCGGCCAAATCGGCGTCGATCCCGTTGATCAGCATGAGATCGTCCGGCTGACCCTTCTGCTTCTTGAAGCCCTTCCAAGCCGCATTCAACCGGCGGGCACGCGCATCAGTGCGCTCGGCGATACGAGCCGACCGGCCGCGACGATCGCGCAGATAGTACAGCTTGGCGCGGCGGACGCGGCCGCGACGGACGACTTCGATCTCCGTGATGAACGGCGAATAGATCGGGAACACACGCTCGACGCCCTCGCCGTACGAAATCTTGCGGACGGTGAAGCTCTCGTTCAGGCCACCGCCGGATCGCGCGATGCACACCCCCTCATAAGCCTGGAGCCGCTCGTTCTTGCCTTCCAGCACGCGAACCACGACTTTGACGGTATCCCCGGGGCTGAACTCCGGAATACCGCGCTTGGCCGAAATGGCCTTCATCTGCTCTTGCTCGAGCTGCTGAATGATGTTCATTGTTCGTTGATCCTTGTTTGCATCATGGCAGAGGATCATCGTCTCCGGTCCCGCGGGGACGGACGACGCTCATGCGGCCCATGTCTGGGATTAGAAGCGGTTCGCTTAGCTGAAAAGACCGGCTTTGTCGATCACCGATTTCCAATCCTTCAAGCGCCCTTCGGCATCTTGCCAGACTGAACGGCCACCGGCCGTGCTCGCGCCATCAGATCAGGCCGGCGCTCGCGTGTGATCCGTTCCGCCTCCGCCTTCTGCCAGCGCGCGATGCGCGCATGATCGCCCGTCAGCAGCACGTCGGGGATGTCCCGCCCCTCCCATGAGCGCGGCCGTGTGTATTGCGGATACTCGAGCAGACCCATCTCGAAACTTTCATGCGTGAGGCTTTCAGCGGCTCCCAGCACGCCCGGGATGAGGCGCAGACACGCGTCGAGCACGGCCATCGCCGCGATCTCACCCCCCGACAGCACGAAGTCGCCGAGCGAGATTTCCCGCATCTGCCGGCCCTCGATCACCCGCTGATCCACCCCCTCGAACCGGCCGGCCAGCAGCATGAGCCCGGGCCCACTGGCGAACTCGTGGGCGAGCGCCTGTGTGAACGGTTCGCCGCGCGGCGACAGGTAGACGAGTGGCAGGTTCGCGTGGCCCGGCGCGGCGCGGGCGTGATCGGTCGCAGCCGCGAGGACGTCGGCGCGCATGACCATGCCCGCCCCGCCGCCGGCCGGCGTGTCGTCGACAGAGCGGTGCCGGCCGATCCCAAAGTCGCGGATGTGGGTCGTGGACAGGGACCAGAGGCCGGCCGTCAGCGCCTGACCCGTCAGCGACAACCCCAGCGGACCGGGAAACATCTCCGGAAACAAGGTCAGCACATGCGCGCGCCACGGGTCTCGACCGTCCGCGCTCTGAGGTCTATGCGGCATGATCGTTCTCTTTTGCGCCTTACGACACGCCTTCCGGCCGGCGCTCGGAACGAGTGTCGGAAGGCGCGCATGGTGACGTGTCGAGTACGAGCTATACGCCCTCGACGACGACGATGTCGATCGTGCCGGCCCCCTGGCGCAGTGCCTTCGCGGCGGCGTATTCCGGCGAGCGCGCATACCCCAGGGCGGCGTCATAGCTGGGAAACTCCAGCACGACGTTGCGGGCGACGCCGTTGCCTTCGATGATCTCGTGACGGCCACCGCGCACGATCGGCACGCCGCCGAACTTGTCGAGCGCGATCTTGGACTTCGCCACATACTGGCCCCACGCTTCCGGATCGGTGACGACGGCGTGCGCGATGACGTAACCCTTGGCCATGTTACTTCGTGCTCCTCGATTGCGAGCGGCGCTCCGACAGCCCCGCCTCGATGTAGCCGATGAAGGTGCGCGCGGCCAGCGCCAGGTCGTCCGCTCGCGTGACCGGTCGGCCGACGACGATGTAATCGGCCCCCGCCGCGATGGCATGATCTGGGGTCATCACGCGCTCCTGGTCGCCCTGGGACGTCCCCGCGAGCCGGATGCCCGGAGTGACGATCAGAAAATCTGCCGCCACGGCGGCCCGGATACGGCCGGCCTCCTGGCCGGACGCGATGACACCGTCGAATCCCACGGCCTCCGCCATCCGGGCGCGGTGCAGTACGAGATCGGCCGGGGTGGTGGAGTCGCTGATGCCCTGCTCGGCGAGATCGTCGGCCGTGAGGTTGGTCAGCACGGTGACCGCCAGCAGCTTCATGGCAGAACCGCCACGGCCGGCGACCGCCGCGCTCAGGGTTTTTCGATCATGGCCGTGGATGGTGAGGCAGGTCACGCCCAGTTCGGCGGCGCTGGCGACGGCCCGCTCGACCGTATGTCCGATATCGAGGAACTTCATGTCGAGGAACACCGAGTGCCCGCTCTGTGCGAGATCGCGCGCCAGGTCGAGGCCGCCAGTCATCGCGAGCTCGAGCCCGATTTTGTAGAAAGAGACCGCCCCGTCCAGGCGACCGATCAGGGTCCGGGCCTCTCCTGTGCTCGCCACATCGAGTGCCACGATCAACCGCGCGCGCGCAGCGTCATCGGTGTGCATGGGGTGTCTCCGAAGACTTCTTATATGCGCCGTCCTACGCTCGTTCCCAGAGCCGGCCGGACGACATGGTCGTCCCCTCTTCCCGTCAGAACGGGGAGAGGAAGCCGTGTCGATGGTTGTTCAGATCGCCAGTCCCTTGTCGCGCGCCAGCGCAGCGAGCGCAACGTCGGGTCGCGCGCCCATATGGCCAATCACCTCGGCCGCCGCGATGGAGCCCAAGCGCCCGGCCGTCGCCAAGTCCCGGCCGGTCGACACGCCGAACAGGAAGCCGGCGGCATAAAGATCGCCCGCCCCGGTCGAATCGACGACCTGCGCCACCGGATCGACAGGAACCTCGATTCGGTGTCCGTCGGCCAGGATGACCGAGCCCTTCTCGCTGCGCGTGAGCGCAGCCAGTCGCGTTTCGGCGCGCACCTGACGCGCCGCCTCCTCGAAATCGGCCGTCTGGTAGAGCGACGTGATCTCGCTTTCGTTGGCCAGCAGGATATCGACGCCGTCCTTGACCAGTTTGCGGAACTCGTCGCGGTGGCGGTCGACACAGAAGCCGTCGGACAGCGACAACGCCACCTGCCGGCCGTTCTCCTTGGCGATGGCGACGGCCTGCCAGAACGCATGTTTGGCGTGCGGCTGGTCGAACAAGTAGCCTTCGAGATAGACGATCTCGGAGGCCGCGATCATGACCGGGTCGACCTCGCCGAGATCGAGTTCCGTCGAAATGCCCAGGAAGGTATTCATCGTCCGTTCGCCGTCGGGCGTGACCAGGATCAGCGAACGCGAAGTCGGGGCCCGCCCGGCCACGGGATTGGTCTCGTATGCGACGCCCGCAGCCTTGATATCATGGGCGAAAATCCGGCCGAACTCGTCGTCGGCGACTTTGCCGATAAAGGCCGCCCGCCCGCCGAACGAGGCGACGCCCGTCAGCGTGTTGGCCGCCGAACCGCCGGAAACCTCTACCGCTGGCCCTGTGTCCTTGTAGATCCGGGCGATCGTTTCGGCATCGACCAGTCGCATGTGGCCCTTGGGGGCGTCGTGGCGGGCCAGGAAGGCGTCGTCGCAACGGGCGATGATGTCGACGATGGCATTGCCGATGCCGATTACGTCAAAGCGGGCAATGGTCATAGGGTCTGGCGCCTCCGGTTGGCCGTTCGCGCCGCACTATAGGGATTGGTCGAGGTGGCGCAAGGCATGGGGTTGGCCGCCGCGCGCACCGGCCAGGCTTCCCTGTCCGAGAGATTTGGTGGACGGTCACCTGGCCAGATGCGCCAGCGACAGGACAAGGCGCTCAGCCAGAACGTCTTCGAGTGCCGACGTGCGCCGTGCAGCCTTGGCCGCGGTCGAAATGAGCGAAAGCGCGTCGGTCAGACGCCCCGCCCGCCACGACCGCGCTTGCGCCGTGAGCTGATCCTTGACCTTGAAGTGGACGGGCGGCTTGATGGCCTTGATGGCATCGGCAACGGTCCGCCCGGCCTCGACTTCGGCCGCGATCAAGTGCAGTCGGATGAAATGTCTCTGCAGGGCGAGGATGATCATTTGCGCGCTCTCGCCGGAATCGAGCGCCCGGGCTAGCTCTATCGACGCCACCGCGGTCGCGCCACTCGCCGTCGCCGCCACCACGCGGTCGATGGTCAACTCTGACGCGTCACCGACGATCGCCTCGACATCGGCCGTCTCGATCCGCTTGCGGCCGTGGCAGTACGTGATCAGCTTCTCGATCTCCGACCGTGTGAGAACGCGGTCTGCGCCGAGGCGTGCGACAAGGGCTTCGCGCGCATCCGGCGCGATGGACATTCGAGCCGCCCTGAGGTCCTTGTCGATCACGCTGGCGACGTCGCGCTCCTCGTCTCCGTAGCAGGCAAGCGCAACCGCAAACGCGGGCTTCTCGAAGAGCGTCCGCAGGGCATCGCTTCCTTTGAGGTTCCCCGTCTCGACGATCAGCGTCGAGGGCAGCGGCCCCTCGGCCAGCAGCGCCTTCAGAAGATTGGTATTGATGCGCCGTCCGGTCGCCGTCCTGACGACCTTGCGGCCACCGAACATCGGCAGCGTCATCAGTTCGACCGACAGCCGATCGGGCTCACCGTCCAGATCCTCATCCTCGATGCGAATGATTTCGCCGGGCGGCGTCTCGCGCTTGGCCCACGCTGCGGCGGCCTGTTGAGCCCGCTCGGAAACGAGCCCGGCATCGGGGCCATACAGCAAAATCGCGCAGATCTTGGGGTCAGCCGACCTCAGGAAGGCATCGGCTTGATGGCTCTTGACCGCACCCATGACTGCAATCCGCCTGAGGAGGTGTTCGCGGCCGCCTCGCTGGTGCCGGGCGCGCGTGCGTCAGGCCGACGTGGCGAGGTAAGTTGCGACCCGCGTCTTGATATCGGAGGCAACGGTTCGCGCGGCACGATCTTCGGCGTCGCGCCGTGCACGCACATTCGAGAAGATCGACTTGAAGGTCTCGAGACCCGCGCGGCCGTAACTTGTTCCCTGCAGGACGACGGCGTTCGTCCGCGCGTCGATCAGCCTGAACGAGGCATCGAGGTTGTAGACTCGTGCCCTGGCCTCTCCGTCGACTTCGACGAGAGTGGATGCAAGCCGCTCACGGATGGCGATTTCGAGCCGGTATTCGGTGTTCGCTGGCTCGACCCCGCCGGTCGTTCCGAACATCAGCTCGTTGCGAACCTGCAAACCGACCCGCCCTGGGATCGTCGCGATCGCCACTTTCTGCATCTTTTCAGATGCAGGAACACTCGCCCCGATACTGCCGTGCAACGGACGGAACCCGCTGCCGTCACTGCATGCAGCGACGACGGGAACCACCAATGCAGCGACCAGGACGATGCGGGCGTGCCGGGCCCGGAGACCAAGCATGCGGGCCCCAACCGACCCAACATCACCGAGCACGTCAGCCCACCACATTGACGATCCTTTGCGGCACCACGATCACCTTCTTCACGGGGCGCCCTTCGAGGGCCCGTATAACGGTGTCGAGGCTGAGCGCCGCCGCCTCGATCTGTTCGTTCGTTGCGGTACGGTCGATCTTCAACTCGCCGCGCCGTTTCCCGTTCACCTGTACGGCAATGGTCAACGCATCGTCAACGAGCAACGCCGGTTCGGCTTCGGGCCAGGCTTCATTGGCAATCAGGGTGTTGTAACCGAGCCGCGCCCAGCATTCTTCGGCCAGATGCGGCATCATGGGCGCGATCATGTGCGCCAGCAGCTCGGCCGCCTCGCGCAGCGCCCAATCGAGATCCTCCGCCGAATTGCGGGGCTGCAACGCCGACCCGAGCACATTGGCGAACTCGTAGAGCCCGGCCACCGCGACATTGAAGCGAAGTCCTTCGATCGTACGGCCGGTCGTGTGCAGGGCCTTGTGGCTGGCCTTCCGCAGGTCCAGCGCCGCCGCCGAAAAGGACTCGGGCATCGGAGACTTGTCCGGCACGCGCTGGGCGATCTCGTCGACGAACCGCCACACCCGCTGCACGAACCGGCGCGCGCCCTCGACACCGACATCGGTATAGAGCACGTCGCGCTCGGGCGGGCTGTCCGACAGCACGAACCAGCGGGCCGTATCGGCACCATACTCGGCTACGAACGCATCGAGATCGACGACGTTCTTCTTGGACTTCGACATCTTCTCGACCGGACCGATGATCACGGCCTCGCCCGTTTTGGCGTTGCGCGCGACCCGGGTCGCGCCGTCGCCTTCAAGCTCGATTTCGTCGGGCGAGAGCCAGAGGGGCTTCTCGCCGACCGCTGTGCTTGGCCTGAAATAGGTCTCGTGGGTCACCATGCCCTGCGTGAACAACGCCGCGAACGGCTCGCGCAGATCGTGTGCGCCGTGCCCCGCGTCCGAAATCGCCCGGAAGAAGAAGCGCGAGTACAGCAGATGCAGGATCGCGTGCTCGATGCCGCCGATATACTGGTCGACGGGCAGCCATGCCCGCGCGGCCTCGAGATCGACGGGTTCATCGGCATGTGGCGCTGTGAACCGCACGAAGTACCAGGAACTGTCCACGAAGGTGTCCATGGTATCGGTTTCGCGCATGGCAAGCTTGCCGCAACTTGGGCAGTCGACATGCTTCCAGGTCGGGTGACGGTCGAGCGGGTTGCCGGGCAGGTCGAAGGTCGCGTCTTCCGGCAGCTCGACCGGAAGGTCGCCGACGGGCACCGGCACCACGCCGCAGTCGCCACAGTGGATGACCGGGATGGGGCAGCCCCAGTAGCGTTGGCGCGAAATGCCCCAGTCACGCAACCGGAAGTTGACTTTTCGCGCGCCAACAGGTGCCCCGGCGAGCATGGTGGTCTCGAGCCGTGACGCCACGGCCTCGAAGGCAGCCTCAGGTGCCATACCGTCGAGAAAGTCCGAGTTGATCATGACGCCGGTCCCGTCGTGAGCCTCGGCGCCAACCTCGAAGGTGGCCGCGTCGGCACCGGGCGGCAGGATGACGGGCTTGACGGGCAGCCCATACTTGCGGGCGAAATCCAGGTCGCGCTGGTCACCGGCCGGGCATCCGAAAATCGCCCCGGTACCATAATCCATCAGGACGAAATTGGCGACCCAGACCGGCAGCAGCCACGACGGGTCGAAGGGGTGACGGACCCTGATCCCGGTGTCGAACCCCTTTTTCTCCGCGCTCTCAAGGTCGGCGACCGAGGTCCCCAGGTGCCGGCATTCCTCGCAGAAAGCCGACAGGTCCGGATTCTGCGCCGCTGCGGCCTTGGCCAGCGGGTGGTCGGGGGCAACGGCCAGGAACGATGCGCCAAACAGCGTATCGGGCCGTGTCGTATAGACTTCGACCTCGTCGAGGCCGGCAGGGGCCGTCGCGGCGTCGAGCACGAAGCGGATCGACAGGCCCTGTGACCGCCCGATCCAGTTCGCCTGCATCAGGCGCACTTTCTCAGGCCACTGATCCAAGCCGTCGAGTGCGGCAAGCAGTTCCTCGCCGTATTGGGTGATGCGGAAGAACCATTGTGTCAGCTCGCGTGTCTCGACGAGGGCACCCGAGCGCCAGCCGCGGCCGTCGATCACCTGCTCGTTGGCCAGCACGGTGTTGTCGACCCGATCCCAATTGACCTTCGACGACTTGCGATAGGCGAGCCCTTGCCGGAGAAGATCGAGGAAGAGCCGCTGCTGGTGCCGGTAATAATCCGGCGAGCAGGTCGCAATCTCGCGGCTCCAGTCGATCGACAGCCCCATCGACTTGAGCTGCCCACGCATGACCTCGATGTTTTCGTACGTCCATCGGCCCGGATGAACCTTGCGCTCCATCGCTGCGTTCTCGGCTGGCATGCCGAACGCGTCCCAGCCCATCGGATGGAGAACGTTGAACCCCTTGGCGCGTTTGTAGCGGGCGAACACGTCACCCATGGTGTAGTTTCGGGAGTGTCCGACGTGAATGCGCCCTGACGGATAGGGGAACATCTCGAGCACGTAGCACTTCGGGCCTGCAGCGTCGGCCTTGGTCTTGAAGACCTGCGCCGCCTCCCAGACACCTTGCCAGTGCTTTTCACGCGCTGGTGCGTTGTAGCGTTCACTTGCCATGGGCGATCAATCTGGTTGTCGGCTGATTTCGGCGCGTAATGAGCCCGAAACGGCAAGTCGGGTCAAGCCACGGCCGCTTGCCATTGCGCAACCCCGGCGATCGCCCCTAAGAACGCCGAAAACCATCAGGGTCGTGTCGGCGCAGACGACCAGCCAACCAGACGATTGGCCGGCGGGTGCCTGCGACGTCGCGCAACAATCGATGCACAGCTCCCCAGCGAGGCCCCGTGACGAACGCCATCGAGCAATGCTCCGCCATCCAGGCCCGTATCGCCACTGCGGCAGGAAACGTCGGCCGGCCCGCATCCGACGTGACCCTGATCGCCGTCACCAAGACGTTCGAGGCCGGCGACATACGCCCTGTCCTGGACGCCGGACACCGGCACTTCGGCGAGAACCGGGTGCAGGAGGCCAACGCGAAGTGGCCGCTGCTGCGCGCCGACTACGCGGGAATTGTCCTGCACCTGATCGGCCCCCTTCAATCGAACAAGGCCGAGACGGCGGTTTCGCTGTTCGATGCCATCCACACCATCGACCGCGACAAGATTGCAGCAGCCATCGCCGCCGAAATTGCGTCCCAGAACCGCGCGCCATACCTGTTCGTCCAGGTCAATACGGGGGAGGAGCCCCAGAAGGCCGGCATTCTGCCGCACGACGCGGCCGCGTTCGTCGACCGCTGCCGGACGACGCATGGCCTGGTGATATCGGGACTGATGTGCATTCCGCCGGTCGATGAGGAACCCGCAATTCATTTCGCGCTGCTGCGCAAACTGGCGCGCGAGGTCGGCGTCGAGGGCCTGTCGATGGGCATGTCCGGTGATTTCGAGACGGCGGTCGAACTGGGGGCCACGCACGTGCGTGTCGGCTCGGCGATTTTCGGCACGCGGTAGGTCGCAACAGCGAGGCAAGCCGCCGCCTATCCCCATCTTCGACGGGCAACGCCACAGTCCAGCCCGCTCGCCGATGCTAACGTCCTTCCAGTGATTCGCGTCGTGCCCGAGTTTCGATGTCATTGGGAGAGCCCTGATCATGGAAGGCACCGCGCGCCAGATCGCCGCTGAAGCCGAGCAAGCCGCCAACGATGCCGCCCGCGAGGCCCGCGCCGAGGTGTTGGACCGTGCCGCGGCCGAAGGCCTGGCCAACGACCGCCCGGCGCGTGATACCGTCCGCGCCTCGACGTCCAAGGATGGCTGGGCGCGGTTCGTCGTCGACATCTGGCTGACCGACCTCAATCCGACGGAGTTCGGCGTCTACAAGCGGTCGCGCAATCGCGCCAAATCCCGCCAGTTCACATCCGACATGGACGTCTACGCCGAGGTGATCGAGGACGGCGAGCGCACGGGGCTGATCGGCTACCGCAAAGACCTCTGGCGCGACACCAAGGGGACCGACCGTCGTCTGGTGTTCAAGCTGTTCACACCATCGCTGGGTTGGCGTGCCACCATGGACCTGATGGTTGCCCGGTCTCTCCAGTTGACGATCGGTGCGCGCGGCACGCCGGTCACGTGCTATTCGATCAACACCAACGACGACGATTTCATCATCTATCTCGAGCGCTCGGCGCAGAAATGGCCGTTCCTGCCAGAAAACTTCTCGTTCTTCATCGTCGGCAAGGACGGTCGACCACAGTTCTACCGGCTCAAACGGGCGCTGATCACGCTCACTGGCGACTACACGTTGTACGACGAGAAGGATCGCGCCATCGGGTATGTCGACGGCAAGCTGTTCACGATATCGGGCCGCTGGAACTGCGCCGTTCGGCAGGAGCATGCGGAACGCAAGCTGATGTCGGCCTTGAAGCTGTTTGCCGGTCTCGTCATTTTCAATCGCCAGTCACGCTGGCACATGTGGCGGCTGTGGCATGATGTTCTGTCGGGCCGTGTCCAGCCCGACCTCGAGCGCCAGGAAAGCGACCTCTACAAGAACCCCCGCCGGGTTCGCTGATGTCGCTTATGGTTCGGACACTTGGTCGATCCGGTGCTGCGAAGCGAACCAAGTGTTGGAGCTGGAGCATCAGGTCGGAGGACGCTCCAAGGCCGCGCCCTCCGCCTCGTTCGGCTCGCAAGGTGTCAGCCGGCCAAGGCCCCGGCACCGCACCGCGCCTCGTGCACCCGGACGTCGGCTTCGCCTAGGCTGACGCCCAGTGTCTGCAGGACGGTCTGCACGACATCGTCGAGCGGCCGCGCGGCCGTCCCGAGGATCGTCCCGAGCCCTGCCAATAGGCCGCCGGGAAGCCCCAGGTTGAGCGGCCCCGCCTCGACCCTGAGGCTGAGGTTCTCGACGAGCGAGCTTGCCAGCGTTTCGAGCGCATCGGTGGTTTGGGCCCGCTTGATCGTCTTGTCGCGAATGTCCTCGGCCGAGAACGTCAGCATCGTCGCGCTGGTGTTGGTCGCCTCGACGACGGCCGAGCCATAGACCCGCAGCAGCGGCAGCGAAACGATCCGGGCCGCCGTGACCTGCGCGGGCGCATCGAGATCCCCCCAGTGCAGACCCGTTTCGCCGATCCACGCCGTGACGATCCCTGGCGTCGCGGCGATCGTCGCACCCGCCTGACCGGCCCCAACGTCCTCGCAGGTCGTGCTCTCGAGGCGGGCCCGGGCTTGCGCGATGTCGATCGCGATCGGGAGCCGGACGGACACCCCGGGCAGCACCGAACCGCCGCCGACCTCGGCCAACAGCCGGACCCTCGTCTGCGCCGTGTAGACCGTGGCCTGCGGCAACCCTGCCGCCGCCCACGTGCCGTATTGCGGTCGCTCGCCGATCGCCAGTTCGAGGCGCAGTGAGGCGATGCCCGGCACGCTGGCACCGAGGTCGAGCGCGACCTGCCGGTCGCCGTTGGCCACCTGCGCCGATGTCGTCAGCAGTTCCAGCGCATTGAAGGTGGCCCCCAGTCCTTGCGACGGCTGCCCGATGGCCAGCGCACCGAACGGACCGAGCGCGATCATCTGGTCGAGCGGTAGAACCAGAGATCCCGCCATCGTCCCGTTCGCCAGCACCTCGAGGGCGGCTTGTGCCGCACTGTCGCCGTTGCGCCCGGAAACCGCCGCCGCGGCGCGCAACCAGTCGCGCACCGTCACGTGCGCATCCAGAACGTCGTCGTAGGTGCCTGCCGTGATGCCGACCTCGCCGGCCAGCGCGTCAAGCTGGTCACCCAGTGAAATGTCGGCATTGGCGAGCGCCTCATAGTCCATGACGGACAATTCGATCGACCCACCGATCAGCGCTTCGAGCAGCTTGTTGGCCAGCCCGCCACGCAGCGCCAGCAGCCGGCTGCCGACCGAAAATGTCGCCGCGCTCGACGAGACGCCGATCGAGCGCACGGTGATGTCCGCCTCGCCGCTGAGGAAGGTCCGGGCGAAGAAGTAGGGGCGTTGCGTGGCAAGTTCGACGGCGACCGCATTGAACGGCGCGACACCGGGCTCGAAGCGCTCGGTATGGTGCCGGCCAGGATCGGCGACGTAGCGGCCGCGGGTGACGATCAGCGATTGGATATCCCCGACATCGTTGGCCGTCAGGGTTGCTCGCGCTGCCGCTTCAGCGTTGCCGAGGTCTGCCGCTGCGGCGATGGCGGCCAGATCGACAGCACCTTGCGCGCTGCGCCGCTCGGTGAACAGGTAACCCGCATCGACACCGATGGCGGCGGTTGCAAACAGAACGGGTAGGCTGGCTGCGAACATGATGGCGACATTGCCGCTTTTGTCGGCACGCCAGCGACGGACTATGCCGTGACCACGGGGGCGCGAAGGATGTCCATTCGGCTTCATCTCAGTATCCTCCCCGCTTGATGGTTGCGACGCGTTCGATCGTCCGCCCAGGCAGCGGCAGCAAGCCCTCGAACACCCAGATCGGCAGGTCATCGGCGTTGTAGCGAACCGCGACGCGGAACTGCGTCGTGTCGGCGGGCAACGGTCCGGCCTCGACCGACACCTTGGTGGCGTCGAGGAGTGGGTAGGAGCCCGCGGCAGTCCGGATGTGCTCGGTTGCGATGGACTGTCGCTCTGCATCGCTCAGGCCCGACACCGAAGCCCGGGCTGCGTCGGCCGCCAGTTGCGCCGTGCCATGGGCTGCACCCAGGTAAAGACCGTAGGCCAGCATCGCGAACAGAATGAGCAGGAAAACCGGCAGCACGATCGCGAATTCCACAGCCGACGCTCCACTTTGATTGTGGGCGAATTCGACCCTGGCCCGCCCTGATTGGAGCCGACCTCGATCCGGAGCTGACTCGGGACTATTTCCCAAAGCATCCCACTTGTGATGCATATGCGATGAACCTAGGGTTGCGCAAATCCTCGTGAGCTGGTTGAGCCTTCCGACACGGGAGGCGAATAATTCAAGATCTGTTTTCATGGGTCCCTCGTCAGTAGTTGCGATGCGAATACGATCGCCTAGACTTGGGCCAATCAAGCAACAGCCGGGCGCAATTTACAACAAACCCAATATTTCAAAGACAAAAATCGACGAATGCATCAATTATTTTCATCAGAACGAGGCAGCACCCTGCTTGGAACACATAGGACGCACTCTGCTTTATGATAGTATCTGGTATTCCAATGTCATTCGAATGACTCATGTTGCTTGTTGAGCTAGCAATGTACAATATTTGACACTATGTATTAACTACGAATCGCTCGACTATTCAAAAGTGCGCCCCCCCGCTCAGTGAACGCCCTTTCGCCGTATGATAGGGTGTCGATGGAGATTTGCGAATGTCGTCGAAAGCAATGTTTCAGACCCGATCGCTCTACTTATTGGTGTACGATGAACTGGCGAACCGCGTCGCCACCGGCCTGTGGAAACCCGGCGCGATGTTGCCGAGCGAACAGGAACTCGCCGCCGAACTCTCGGTGAGCACCGGGACAGTCCGTAAGGCACTGGCCGAACTGGAAAGCCGGCATCTGATCGAGCGCCGGCAGGGTCGCGGCACATTCGTCGTCGATCAGGAAACCGAGCGCATCTGCGACCGGTTCTGCAATTTCTACAATGCGGATGGCAGGAGGTTTGCCGGGGCCATCATCGTCAAGGAACTGACGACCGAGCCCGCGGCTGCTGAGGAGCAAAAGCTGTTCCGCCTACCCTCCGAGTCTCAATGTGTTCGAATTCATCAAGTCCGCCAGATGCATGGCCAGGTCTTTATGAGCGAAGAGGTCGCCGTTCCGGCCGCGCTGTTCAGTGCCATCAAGACCCAAGGCGACATTCCGCCCAACCTCGGCAGCCTGGCGCAACGCAACGGCATCATCCTGGAAAACGCGGTCGAAACGGTCGAGTTGAGGCCGCTGACAGCGCGCGCGGCTGCTGACCTGGAGCGCCAGCCGGG
The DNA here is from genome assembly GCA_033765285.1 of Hyphomicrobiaceae bacterium. Lineage (GTDB taxonomy): Bacteria > Pseudomonadota > Alphaproteobacteria > Rhizobiales > Hyphomicrobiaceae > Filomicrobium. The sequence goes on from JANRIE010000079.1 coordinate 57,146, forward strand.
CGAACCAGCACTTTTCGTGCGTCGCGTCGTCTACGCGACCGGACACCGCCCGGTGCATTTGCGCTGCGGCTACTGCATCCTGACCAACAACATCAGCTACCGGGTGAACCTCGTCTGAGGTGCCGGCTGCCGCCGCGCTGGTCGGCTGTTGCCGCAGATGTGAGCAGCCCTGCGACAATTGCTACAAGTTTGTGCTTCCCCACGACAATCCGAGTCACTAACCTGTCATATGAGTGCTGGTTTTGTCGGCTGACGGCCCCACTTCGAGCAACAAGCCGGAACTGGCACTCCGCGCCTTTCGATAAGCGCGGGCGCGGGCGGATCAGACTTCGGCTCGGAGGGGGAGACATGGTTTCCCACGCATGTGTGCACGCTCGTCTGGCAGGAGGCGGGAGGTCACACACCGCTGTCTTCCTGGTCGTGATGGCACTGGCACTGTCGCTGTTCGGCACCGCGCGCGGCGCTGATGAGGTTGCCTTGCTGTCGAGGCTGCAAGTCTACGAGGCCGAGGCTTATCGCGACTACGAGTTTCGAAGCACGAACCCGCGGGTGCTCGACCGCAGCGACGAACTCTGGAAGCTGCATACGGAACTTGCCGCCACGGGCGAGACACCGGAATGTGCGGCTGCACTTCGGATCCTGTCCATGATGGTGCAGGCGACCTACTACTCCAGCCGAAACAGTGAGATCCCCATGGATTGGTTTACCATGGCGCCACAGTACGAACAGCACCGCACGGAGTGCCTCACGAGACTGGACGTCGATGCCGACGCGTTTCGACTGCCCAGTGCGTTCTTGCGCTAGTGCAGCGCATCTGACGTTTGGTACACGCTCGCAACTCGGCCTCGGACCAAACGTCAGATGCATAAGCTGCACTAGAATCAGATAGTTGCTAGTGTTCCTGATGGTTACGACATTTGTTCTCGCCCGTGCTGCGAAGGGAAGCAAATGTCGGAAACGGAACACGAGTGTCGTGATCGCGATCTGAACGACACGGCCAATATCAATCTTCTCGTGTGATTGAGACCGAGACGTCCGCCTCTCGGCCTCGCTGAATGGTATGCGGCGGACTTCTCTGTCATCACACGAGTGTTCCGGTTCCGACGCGACCGTCCAGGCCTCGCTAAAAGTCGAGCTTGAGCTGGGCTTTCGTCGGCACCGGGCTGGTTTTCCGCGACGGTCGACGCGAGGATGTCCGCCTCTGCCCCGTCATCGGAATGCCGCTCTTCCGGCTGCCGTGCTTTTCCTGAATGTCAGAGGCAGCAGCCGCGAAGGCATGGCCGCTGCGCACACCGTAGATGCGCTCTTTGGCATCCGCCGTGCTCGACTTGAGGTCGACGATCCGCGCGGGATAGCTTTTGCCGATCACGCCGTCAGCGCCCTCCCAGCGCCAGGGCTCCTGCACGAAGCAGTCGGGCACGTCGGCGAGTTCGGGAACCCACCGTCGCACAAAGACGCCACTGGGGTCCTGATCGTAGCCCTGCTTGACGACGTTGTAGATCCGGATCGTGTTGATGCCCGTCGTCCCCGACTGCATCTGAACCTGTGGCCAATGGATCCCAGGCTCATAGTCGGTGAACTGACGGGCCAGGTGCAGTCCGCTCAAGCGCCAGGGCAGCCACAGGTTATAGCTGGCGAACGAGACGGCCATGGCGCGCATGCGAAAATTCAGCCATCCGGTCGCGCGCAAGAAGCGCATGGAGGCGTCGAGGAAGGGAAATCCGGTCTCGCCCGCCGCCCATGCCGCCAGCCGGTGCGCGTCGGTCGTAGACCCTGGGCGCAATCCGCGCGTGGCCGGATGCAACTCGCGAAATTCCATGGCAGGCTCGCTTTCCAGCTTCTGCATGAAATGGCAGTGCCAATGCAGCCGTCCGGCAAACGACCGGAGCGCTGCGGCGAACGCGCGCGGCCCTGCCCCGCGTTCCCCGTCAAGTTCGGCAATCCGGCCTTGGGTCGCCTGCGCCACCTCTTTCATCGACAGCGTGCCGAGGGCCAGGTGCGGGGAAAGTCGCGAACAGGCCCCCGCGCCGGCGAGCGGCGAGGACATGGCCCGCCGGTAGGTCGCGGCCCGCGTGGTGAGAAACCCATGCAACAGATCGAGCCCTGCATGGCGTCCGCCCGCCTGCGGCTCCAAAAGACCATCGGGATGAAGTCCCAGGTCACGTGCGTCCGGCAGTCGCTCGCTGTCGATGGCCCCCAGGCTCGGCAGCCCGCGCGGGGGCGCGGCGACGGGCTCCCCCATCTGACGGTCCCAGGCACGGGCCCAGCCCTCGCGCTGCTTCAGTCGACGCTGCACGCCGGTCTGCCGGAGCTCGACCCAGTCGAGCCCGCGCGATCGCGCCCATGCCGTAACGGCCCGGTCGCGCTGGAAGGTCCAGCCGTTGCCCGTTTCTTCGTGCGACCACAATCCAGCGACTGGCAGCACGGCGGCGATCCGCTCGAGGACGTCGACGGCCGGGCCGACCCTGACGATAAGGCGCTGCCCCAGCCTCCCCAGCGCAAGATCGAGTTCGCAAAGGCAGGCCCGTGTGAAGTCCCACTGACGCGCAGACACGTCGGCCTGCGCCCACAAGTCGGGCTCCACGATGTAGAGAGGCAGGACGGTGCCCCGGCGGGCGGCCATCGCCAACGGCGCATGGTCCTCGATCCGCAGGTCGCGCTTGAACCAGACGATGTGAACGGGATCGCGTTGCATGGGCGACCTCACAATACCGAACCCGCGGCGAGGCACAGCGCCACCGCCACCGTCAGCCGCAAGCGAAGGACTCCATACCAGCGCGGTGCCGACCCATCCCGCGCGCCGACGAGGTCATAAGCCAGCAGCAGCGCGAACCCCGCGATGAGGGCTAGGAGGCTATGAGCCGTCGCCCCCCCAACCAGGACCGTTGCCCAAGCCCACAATGCCGGCGTCACGCTGATGGCGAGCCGCCGGGCCAGGAGCGCCGAGTTGTTGCGGCCGGCTTCTGCCATCGCAAGGCCCCACCGTGCGCCACCCATGAACGAGAGGATCACCGCGCCATAGACCACCAGAGCCCAGCGCCACCCGGCAAACGGCACGTCGATGCCCAATGCCCCCGCAAGCGGCAGAGCTGCGAAGGGCATGACCCCCAGCCAGCCGAGCCAAAGCGCCGCCGCTGGCACCGTTGCCTCAGGATTGTCTGGCGGGCTGACGTGTGTCGTGTGCATGGTCGCCTGTGGTCGTGCCTGTGGTCGTGCCTGTGGTCGTGCCGGACGCGGATCGCCTAGAATACGCCGCCACGGCTCATTCAGGATCAGTCCGTACCCTGCCACAAGGAGCCGTGACGTGATCGGCCCGACGCCCTGTTGGCCCGCACCAGGAAGCGCAATGTTCGACCTCTCGCGAATGTACATCGACGGCCGGTTTGTCCCAGTGACCGGCCGGCCCCTGCTGCCACTCGTCGATCCCGCAACCGAAGAGCCTTCGGGGGCCGTTCCGCTCGCCTCGGCGGAGGACGTGGATGCAGCGGTCCACGCCGCCCGCGCCGCCTTCGATGCTGGCTGGTGGCGCGTTGAGCCGGACATACGAATTGGCCTTCTCGAAGCCCTGTCCCGCGAGATCGCGCGCCACGCCGAGCCGTTCGCGCGCGCCATTTCCGAGGAAATCGGCTCGCCGATCGACTTCGCGCGCGCTCACCAGGTGACACGCGCTCTCGGGCATCTCGACGACATCATCACGGCAAGCCGCGATCTGTCTTGCGATGAAGCGATCAGTCCCGATCACCCCGAAGACCGGCTGCTCTACCAGCCTCTCGGTGTCGCCGGCCTCATCACCCCGTGGAACTGGCCATTGAACCAGATCGTCCTCAAGGTATCGGCGGCTCTCGCAGCCGGGTGCACGATGGTTCTGAAGCCCTCCGAGCTCAGCCCACGCACCGGCTTGTTGTTTGCCGAATGCGTCGATCGGGCGGGCGTGCCCCGCGGCGTCTTCAACATGATCAACGGTGACGGGCCCGTCGCTGGAACCGCGCTGGCCGCTCACTCAGACGTCGATATCATCTCCTTCACCGGATCGACGGCCGCAGGCCGCGCGGTTGCCGTCGCCGCCGCCCAGGGGTTCCGGCGTTCGATCCTCGAACTCGGCGGCAAGTCCGCCAACATCGTTTTTGCCGATTGCGACCTGCCGACGGCGATCCGCCAGGGCTTTGCACATTGTGCCCGCAATGCCGGGCAGTCCTGCAATGCGGCATCGCGGATGATGGTCGAGCGCAGTGTCTACGAGCAGGCCGTGGCGATTGCGGCAGCGGCTGCCACCGCCACCCGTGTCGGCCCACCGGACACGGCTGGATCGCATATCGGTCCGCTCGTCTCGCGCCGCCAGTTCGCGAAGGTCCAAGAGCTCATCCAGTCCGGATTGGCGCAGGGGGCCCGTCTCGTCGCAGGAGGTCTCGGCGCTCCTGCCGGCCTCGACCGCGGCTTCTACGCGCGCCCCACCGTCTTTGCCGATGTGACGCCGGGCATGCGGATTGCGCGTGAGGAGATTTTCGGGCCGGTGCTGGTGATGATGCCGTTCGACACCGAGGCCGACGCGATCCGCCTGGCTAATGACACCCCCTATGGACTGGCGGCCTATGTGCAGACCGCCGACCCTGCCCGCGCGCGCCGGCTTGCGTCGGCCCTGCGTGTCGGCATGGTTCAGGTCAATGCCAGAAGCCGGGCACCGGGCGCACCGTTCGGGGGAGTGAAACAGTCCGGCTGGGGGCGGGAAGCCGGCTCGGCGGGCATCCGCGCCTTCCAGGAGGTCAAATCCGTAAGTGGCCTTTCGCGACCGTGAGCGGGGACGACGTCGATAGACCTTTGGCGACACAGAAAGAAACCCATCAGGGCGCTGGCGTCATCACCTCGATGGCCATCTTCCAGCGTATGTGCTTTTCCCTCTCCTTGACCCAATAGGCCTTGAGCTGCTCGCCCGACAGCAGCTCCCCAGCCAGACTGTTCTTGGCGCGGTAAGCCTGCCAATCGGCCCCCTCGAACAGCTTCTGGAACAGCTCCTGATAAAACGCCACCGCCGGCCCGCTCATCTGCGGTGTCCCGACCACCGATCGCTGCATGAAATAATGAAAGTCCATTCCGGTCTCGCGCAATGTGGGAACGGTAATGAACCCACCCAGCCGTTTGGGCGTTATGGCGACGATCGGCTTGACCTTGCCCGCCGCCAAAAGCTTGGCCGTTTCCGACGGGTTGTTGACCGTCGAATCGGCCAGTTTGTCAGCAAGCTGCTGAGCCACCTCGCCCCCCCCGGCGAAGGACTTGTACGTCATCTCCAGACCAAACGTGGCATTGAGGAAATCGGTCAGCAGATTGTCCTCCGCGCCGGTCCCGGTCCCTGCCATGACCCATCCCTTGCCCTTTTCGCGCGCGGCCCGGACAAAATCGTCGATCGACTTGATGTCGGTCTGGTCCGCGTGCACCCAGAGCAGAAAGACGTCTTCGGCCAGCCGCGCCAGCGGTGTGAAAGCGGCAACGTCGATATTGAGCTGCGGCTTGTCGATCGGTGTGGTGTAGAAACTGTTCAGCGTGAACAGGATCGTGTGATCGTCGCCCCGCCGGCGTTGCAACTCGACAAGGGCGTCTCCGCCGGAATTGCCTGGGATATTGAGAATCTCGATGGGAACCGGGGTGAGCCCGTTCTTCTGGATCAGGTCCGCCAGGAACCGGGCGGCATTGTCTGCCCCGCCACCTTTGCCGGCCATGACGATGAACGTGATCGGCTTGGTCGCGCGCCATTGAGCAAGCGCGGGCAGTGCCACGGCAATGAGCCCAGCCGCAAGCGCCAGCACACCGCACAGAGCCGGCCATGCGGCCCGCCATCCCATCATCGTACCCGCTCCCTGGGTTGCTGCCGGTGCCGCACGTGTTCCGCTACTGTCATTTGCGTTCCCAATTCGGCTCGGCTGCGCGCCAACGTCGAACTCATGAGGACCACGAGCAACTCGATGTCTCTCGTATCCTTGTGGCACCTCACGTTTGGTCGCGACATCCGCCGCACGCGGGGTCCGAACGTCAGGCAGCCTGTCGGATCACGCGCATGGGGCGGAAATTTGCCCGGTCCCGTCTCGATCAGCGGCACCCGCGGCAGTCGCGCTGCGGCCAGGGGCACCACGTGTTTTCAGCGCAGCCAAACTTCGACGCGCCTGTTGAAGTTTCGCTGCTCGGGCGTGTCGTTGCACGCCACAGGAGCCAGTTCGCTATAGCCCTTGACGAGCGCGCCGCCGAAACCTGCCGCGCGCAGCGCCCCTTCCACAGCGCGCGACCGTTGCACCGACAGCCGCAGGTTGGCCTCGTAGGAGCCGATCGCATCGGCAAAACCGAGCAGCATCAGTTCCCGCCCCTTGTAGGCGGGTGTCTGCATGAGTGAGGCCAGAAGCCGGATATCCTGTTGCGCCTTGTTATCCAGGTTGGACGAGCCGATCTCGAACCGCAACGTCGTGGACAGCCGCTCGGCTTTTGAAATATCGGTGATCAGCGTTCGCATAGACGCGAGGTCGAAATCCTCGGTCTGCGCATTCAGGGCGTAGGCGATGCGTGCGCCCTGATCGCGAAAGTTGAGCGTTTCGGGCTTCTGGTCGATAAAGTCGGCCGCAGCAACGACAGGTTGAGCCTTCTCCGACAAGGCAAACTCCAGGAGGCTGCGAGCCAGCGGCGTCTTCGGCGTGCCAGCCGTGTACAGATAGAGGCGGCGCGACAGCGGATACTCTTCGGTCTTCATCGAGAATTTCGTGGGCCGGGTGATCAGGCCGCAGGCAGCCTCGATATTGAGGGACTTCGCATTGCGCTGATAAGCGACGCCCACGAACCCGATCCCGAGTGGGTCCGCCGCAACCCAGTCGGACTGCTCGGCGTGATTTTCAGTCCGCTTTGCCGTCGCAGTGAGTTTGAGCTTGCGTGGCGCGAGCACCAGCAGATTGAAGGTTTCGAACGTCCCATTGGCGTCTTGCGGCGCGTAGACGGTGATCGGGCCCGGGGGCAAACCGACTTCGGCCCAATCGGTGATCTGACCAGAGAAGACCTTCGCGGCGTTTTCGATCGAGATTGAGACCGCCGGGTTGTCGGGCCCGACAATGATCGTCAGCCCGTCGAGGCCGATAATGTGCTCATGCGTCGGCGCGGTCATGTCGCCGAGGCCGGCGGCGCGCAGGCGCTGCACCTCGTCGGTTTTGATGCGTCGTGACGACATGCCGATCTCCGCGACGCCTTTTTCCAGTGCGTCGAAGGCCGTCGACGACCCGTGCCGCGCAAGTTTGGCGGTGGCGACGTCGCGGCCGTCGCGGCTCTTGAGTTTCACGTCCATGTCGAGCGGGTTGGCACCGACGACTTTGGTTGCCTGGAGGCCGGCCGCCTCGGCATAAGCTTCGATCAGCGCCGGCATCAGCGCGTTGCCGATCGTGTTCGATCCCGCAATCGCAACCTGCCCGCTCGCGACACCGGCCGGCGGCTGGAGTGCGACCGGCGCTGTCGGGCAGTTTGGGCTGATGCAATCGAACCGTTCGGTCTCGATCGTGAGCTGGCCAAACACCGGTGACACGATCAGATAGCGCTTGCCGTCGAACGATTTGAGTTCGCCGGTCATCTCGAACCCGCCACCCTTGAGCTGCAGCCGAATCTCCTCCGCCACGGCAACGGCCGGGCCGAGCATCGCGCCCACACCCGCAACGAGACCCAACAGCAGGGCGAATCTCGAGAATATCGGCATCACCGTCACTCCTCACACGCCTGGTGTTTGCCGGATCGGTCGGCCAAGCTGATGACCCGTCAATTTCTTATACGCAAATCACCGATCGCGTATGACGAGTGCCGTTGAGCGCGGTCGAGCACGACGCCACAAGGTGCCGCCGAGAACTGGAGCCGTTCGTTTTTGGCCTCGCCGCCATCGAGGAGGCGCACGACGGCAAAGTCGAGTTGGGCGTATTGTCCCTGTCCGCAGGTTGCCCCCGAGGGCCTGTCGCCACGCGTCTTGTAGTCTACTTCGAGCCGGATCGTTCCCGGCGACTGTCCTGCAACGTGCATGAACGTATAGACCTCGACGTTGTCGCCTTGATGATCACCTGCGGTTGAACTGCTCAAGAAGCCGCGTCCGCGCTTTTCCGCGCTGGCAGGTTCCGCTTGGATCGAAGCCGCGCTGGAGGGAGCCATCGCCCAGACGTGTCCTTTGCCACCACGTGCGGCGACATACTCCAGGGCATGCAGGTCGAGGTCGACTGCGCCTTTCCAGACGAGCGCGATCTTCGTGATCCCCGCCAGGCTGACAGCCGGCAAGGTAAGTGGCGCGGAGCTGTTGTCGGCGAATACGATGCTGGCGGGCTGACGCGTCCCCTGAAACAGATCGAGCACGAGGTCGAGCCGGCCATTGCGGTCGAGTGCGTGCGTGAACGCATAACCGCCGTATCGCAGCGAGACCGCTTGTCCAGCGCGACAGGGCGAAACGATGCCGACGTTCACTCGACCCGCGGGCAACGGCCCCGTTGCGATCGTGTAGGAGCCGACGGGCGAGCAGCGCGCCGGGCTGATGGCTCCAACGACCATGGGCGATGTATCCTGGCGCGGCGACTGCAGGTTGGCGACCAGAGTGCCGGCAACCAGCGCCCGCTCGCCATCGCCACGCTGCTGCGCCTCGACAGCCAGGCGTCGCTGCACCTCTGCGGCGGCCAGACGCCGTGCATCCTCCTCGGCCAGACGCTGGACCTCCGCGGCGCGCTGAACAGCCTCTTTGGCAACCCTCAGCCGGTCGTTTTCCTCGGCCTTCCGACGCTCGGCGTCCGCAGACTTGCGAAGTGCCGCGGCCACCGCTTCGGCGCGCAGCCGTTCGTCCTCTTTTGCCTTCAGCCGCGCGGCCTCGCTGCGATCGAACCCCGGCAGAGGGCGGTCATCCGCGAATGCGGGCTGCGTACCTCCTTGACCTCCCGGCACCCGGGCCAAGACCCCGAGAACAGCCAGTCCGGCGACGAACGTTGCGAAGATGGAGGTCCTGATCATGGTTTCACCCGCTCAAGCGCCGCGTCGAGACCTTTGCATCCGCCGAGTTGTCCCGCCTTCTCATAGATCGCCCGCGCAGTGGACTTGTTGCTGGCAATCCCGCCCAATCCGTATTCATGCATCTGGCCGACGAAACACAGCGCGACGGGATCGCCCATCGCACCAGACATTTCCCAGAGCACGCGGGCCGAGTGATAATCGGGTGCCGCGTTGTTCGGCGGCTGCGCGTAGATGGTTCCGAGTTGCGTCATCGCCCAGGTGACGCGCGGCTCCGAGAGAGTGAGAGCCACGGCCCTTCGCAACCAGAATGCGGCTTCTTCGCGATCGGGCGGACCGCCGACGCCATGCAGATTGCGGTTGGCGACCGTCAGGGCGGCTTCGATATCCTTGCCCGACGCAGATATACCCTGAGGCGACACATCCCCCTGGCTGAAGATCGCGGTGATGTCGATCGAAGGAACAGCCGGCGCGCGAGCACTTTGTGTGACGAGCCCCTGCGGCCGCCCCTCCAGGTCGGCCACGAGCTGTGGTCCGACGACGGCCGTCAGGCCAAGCGTCACCACGAGCCCGATCACGAGTGGCCACAACAAAATTCCCAGAGAGCGCTCGGAGGCGCGATCACGCGTGGCGGCCACCGCCTGCTGGCCCAGGGTCGCTCCGTCCGCCGCTGCCGTGGAAGAGGTCGAGGCCGCGGTCGAGGCGGGCTGCGGGACCACTCGTTCCGCGGCCGGTCTCGCGGCGATACGACCTGCAACAGTCGCGCGTTCCTCGCCGCGGGCTTTGGGGTTGGCGACACCATCTGGGCCGAACGGCAGCGCACGTGCCGCCGAGATAGGTTGGTTTCTGCCCTCACCTTCGGCGGTCATGCCCGCCCGCCGAAAGCTGAGGTCCTCGGCATTCGTATCCGCCGATCCAAGCCGCCCGGATGCCAGCGCGAGAAATTCGCTTTGCATCTTTCGGCGGAGTTCGGACCCGTTCACATCACGTGCGCCAGAACCAGCCGGTTCACGCGGCCGGAGCTGCGCGAGGTCGGCATGGGCACCAAGTGGCGGCGGCCGGCTCGCGACAGGCGCTGTCACGGGCGTCATCCCCACGGGACCTCTGGATGGGTGCAAGCTCAAGGGAAGCTCGGGCCAGCGGACCGTGGTGTCGACCCCCGCTGCCGCGATGGACAAGCGAACCGGCGTACCCGGCACCAAATCGGGCTGATCGACAACTTCCGGCCCGATCAGCAGTTCGATCCCGCTTGCCGTCATGCGTGTGTCGCGCGGCTTCAAGTCGCCGACGGGCCAGCCTGGCAACGCCACGGTCTGGCCTGCCTCCTCGATCGGCTCGATCCGGAAAGTGGCCGAGGCTGGCAACAGCCACAAACCCTTCAATCGGATGATCGCATGACCACCCACTTGAATGCTCGCGTCGGGAACGATCTCGATTCCTTCGACCGTCATGGCTCGACCTCGAATGCGCTCGTTTGACAAACGGAAAGGTACGCGCTGCAGTCCCGGTCCTGCCGCTCGAGCGCAGCAATGGGGCCCGTCGCGGCGCCGATGCTCTGGAGGCACCAAAGATCGCCGCGAGGCCAGCCCAGGCATGGGCCGGGCGCGCCCGGCAGGGCGGTGATCAGCGGGGAATTAGGCAGTGGTCGCGGGTTTGCGGCGAAAGGCGCGAACCCGTCATGGCCGATCAGCCAAAGCAGATCGGCCGGCTCGAGTGGGGGCAGAACAGGCCGCTCATCGTGCGCATCGCGGGCGACCCCGTGGTTGGGTCGCGGCCCGTCGAGAGCCGATAGTGCTGGTCCACGCCCATCGTTCTGGGCGGCATGGGCGCGTCCATAGCGAACGTCATATGCACTCATGATACACGCCGAACCTGACACACGGGCAGACCATCGAGCCTGATGGTTCCCGAGACGCTGTCGATACACTGAGCGGTTTGCCGACCCGACGCGAGAAAGGACCCGCGAAGGAAACGGCTAGCCGCTGGACGTCACGATTGCACGCCGACACAGGCGTGCCGCCACCCGACTGAACGATCGCCAACCGATGTGACGCGACAAAGCTAGCACATCGAACGCGGCCCATCATTCATTCTGTTTGTCAATCTGATCCCGCCAAATCCCCCCCCCGCGCCGCGCCAGCTTACCTATCACATGTGTCATGTATTTGTTTTGATGACGCATGTGCAAAGTTAAACGGCGGGCCGGCCCATACAGGCCCACCGAACACAACGAACGCGATGAGGCGATTATTCCCGCAATTTCATCAAAGCGAGCAAAACAACGGCTGCGGTTCTGACGCTTGATCCCGACGACGCCCGCACGACGCGCGGCGACGCGAGGTGAGCTGGAGTAGAGCGTGTTGATTGAAGATAGACTGGCACCTGGCCCTGGTGCCCCGCCCCGGGCTGTCGTCTGAGAAGCTCAGTCACGTCTGAGTTGGAAGCCAGGACACTTCCCACTCAAACGATCAGACTCGAGAGGTGGGAAGCGGATCAGGCTCGGACGCGATCGACCGCAGGAATGCTGCAAGGTCGTCGGTGAGATGATGAACGTGCTCCGGCAATTCCGTCCAACTGCGCATCTTGAGCTGCACGGGATGATCGACATAGTCCGAATGGACGAGCACGGTGGTCATGCCCAGCGCGTGCGGGGCTTCGAGGTTCATCGGCATGTCCTCGAACATGGCGGCTCTGCCGGCGTCGACATTGTGCCGGGCGATCATACGGTCGAAGGCCTCGGCCTCCGGCTTGGGCACGAATTCACACGCCTCGATCGAGCAGATATCTTCAAAAACATCCAGAATGCCGAGCTTGGCCGCCACCCGCTCCGCGTGGGGCCGGGACCCGTTGGTGAAAATCAGCTTGCGACCCGGCAATCTCGCGAGCACCTCGCGCAATTCCGGATGCTCCGACACAGGCGACAAGTCGATATCGTGGACATACTCGAGAAATGGCCCCGGCGCCCAGCCATGCACGCGCATCAGGCCCGACAGGGTCGTGCCGAATTGGCGATAGTAGGCTTTCTGCAAATGGCGGGCATAGGCATATGGTACGCCAAGCTTCTCGGCGATGAATGAGCCCATGCGCTGATCCACCTGGGCAAACAAGTTGCAGTCGGCCGGATAGAGCGTGTTGTCGAGATCGAAGACCCAGACGGATGTGGCTTCAAAACTGCGCGGATTGCGCGCCTTCAGCGAATTGAGCCGGGAGCGCTGCGCGGCGGGCTCGGTCGTCGTCATATGATCGTTAGCTCTCTCAAAGGCGGTTCGCTCGCCCGACCAACGTGCCCGAGCCATGCGAGGTGAACAGCTCCAGCAACACGCAGTGCGGGACGCGCCCGTCGATGATGGCGACACCTTCCACACCGGCCTCGACCACTTCGATGCAGCCTTCGATTTTCGGGATCATCCCACCAGTGATCGTACCGTTACGGATCATCTCGCGCGCTTCGGCGACCGAGAGTTTCATGATCAGGTTCTTGTTGGCGTCCATGACACCGGCCACGTCGGTCAGCAGCAACAGGCGCTTGGCCTTCATCCGCGCCGCAAGGGCCGACGCGAAGCTGTCGGCGTTGACGTTCAGCGTCTCGCCTTCGGGCGACACGGCGACCGGCGCAATGACCGGGATCAGGTCGGACCGCGAGATCACCTCGACGATATGCGGGTTGACGTACTTTGGATCGCCGACATAGCCGATATCGACCGCCTGCATGATGTTCGAGGTCGGATCCGGCATCTCGGTGATGCGCGTCGCGATCATCAGGTTGGCGTCCTTGCCGCAGATCCCGACGGCTTTGCCGCCTTGAGCGTTGATCGCCTGGACGATCTCCTTGTTGATGGAGCCGGCCAGCACCATCTCGACCACTTCCACCGTCGGTTTGTCGGTCACCCGGAGCCCGTGCACGAATTCACTGTCGATCGACAGCTTCTTCAGCATCCGCGCGATCTGCGGGCCGCCACCGTGTACGACGATCGGATTGACGCCTGACTGCTTGAGATAAACGACATCTTTTGCGAACGCTTCCGACAGCGCCTTGTCGCCCATGGCGTTGCCACCGAACTTGATGACGACGGTCTGCTCGTCGTAGCGGATCAGGTGCGGCAGCGCGTCCGCCAGGATCTGCGCCTGATCGTGCGCGCTGATCGTGCAGGGTGTTGCGGTCGGCAACAGTGGGGCATGGGCGTGCTTGGACTTGTCAGTCATGGCGATCATATGGTCTCGAGCGGGCCGCTTGGGTTCGTTTGAACCTCGGAGTATAGCTTATCGTTATCGTGTGACCGAGACTGTGGCCGACCGGTGACAGAACCCCCGCTCTGGTACCCAGCCACTGTTCGGATATGCCGGTTCGCGCCGCAGGCACATCGGAATTCCCTCACATTCCGGCTCTATCAGCGTGCTACGCAGTGACTGAGATTACGCATATCGTGCCACCAGGGTCGGGTGGGGCGGTCCTTTGCCGGCGGCGGCGCGGGGCGCTGCTTGAGGGGGAGAGCGAAGGACGATGACGACGCGCAGCGAGGCACAGCCCATACCGATGTCGCCGCGGCTGGTGCAGACGCTCGGCCGCGCGGCCGAATATGCGCGCGCCCAGTCCCACGTCGAGGTCGCTCTGGAGCACGTTCTGCTCGCGCTGTCGGAAGACGAGGACGCCGCCGCCATCTTGACCGCCAGCCGCGTCAGCATCGACGGCCTGAAGACCGACGTCTCGGGCCACCTTGGTCGCATAGAGGCCCGCGTGCCCGAAGGCCATCCAGGCACGTCGGCCATCTCGATCGAGCTTAGAGATGTGCTGCAGGCCGCCGCCAAGGCCGCCCGCCAAAGCCGCCGGGGCGACATCGACGGGGCCATCGTTCTGTGCGCCATCGTCGGCCACGGTCAAAGCAACGCCGCCGCACTGTTGCGCTCGCACGGCCTCACGTTCGAGGAAGCGATCCGCGTACTCCAGGAGCGCATGCGCGCGACCGCCGCCGCCACGCCGGACCCTCTTGCCTCAGACAGGCTGGGCGAGGACGCGGACATGGCCCCCGCCGCCGCGCCCGCGCCAGGCCAGTTCGAAGTCGAAACGACCGGCCGTCCGCGGCGTAACGCCGAGTCGATCCTCGCCGATGCCCGCTCACGCATTGAAAGCCGCAAGGCACCGGGTTTGTCCGACACCGCTGATCATCATGCCGGCGGCGATGGCGGACAAAAGACCGGTGTGGAACGATCAGCGGAGCCAGAAGCCTATCGCGATGCCTCGCCGGCGATGCCGCCCCTGCCGCCGCAATCCTATCCAGCCACGACGACGGTCCAGCGCGACCCCGTGCCCGCGCCACCGGCCCCCCCAACGACGGAGCGGCCGGCGCAGCCGTACGCTCCCTCGCGCGCCGAGCCCCCGCGCGAACAGCAGACCATCGGCCCTGGTGCGCCACACCTGCCGCCGCAATCCTGGACACCGCCGCCCGGCACACCGCCGGCATCGGCTGCGGGCGGTCATCCTCAGCCGAGGCCCTATCGCGCCCCGCCGCCACCCATACCGCAGGATGGCAGCCCTCCCTCTCCAGCAATCGCCGAGCCGAGGCTCACACGGTCTGAACCGGTCGCCACTGCGCCGCCATGGGCATCGCCGACCATCCCGGCCACAGGCCCGCGATCGGGTCCGGGACCGTCTCTGCCGCCACTCGATGACATCCTGCCGGCTGGCTCGCCTCCCGGCTACCCGGACCCCCGCGACCGGCGCGGCGGCCCGCCGCCAGGGGCACCACTCCAGCCCGCTCCAGCCGCACCGCCGTCGCGATCGCCGTCGCCCCCAGGTCAATCCGGTCGCGAGCAGCCCCGGCGCGCGGACGCAAGCGAGCCACAGGAGCGCACCGGCAACCGCACCAGATCGCGCCGACGGACCAACAACACGGCAGTCGAGGATGGACAGCTCGTCGAGAACATCCCGCGATTCATGCGCGTCGGGATTGCCTCGGTCGTCGAAGTTCGCATCGCCAAGGCCGAGGTGAAGGCGCTTGCCGAGGGTCTGGAAGGCGGGGGTGCCGCCTTTCGCCATGATGTCTTGGTCACGAAAGCGATGACGGTGCGTCTGCGCGCGCCCGATGGTGGCTTTTTCATCGAGACGGCGTCCCCTGAAACCCAGTGGATCGAGAGCTCCATGGGCCTGTTCGCCGACGACTTCGCCAGTTGGCGTTGGTCGGTCACACCCAAGGAGCGTGGCCGTCGTCGCCTGCAACTGGTCGTCTCCGCGCGGACGGTCGGCTCGGACGGCCTCGTCGCCGAGACCGCATTGCCCGATCAGGTCGTCGAGGTTCGCGTCCGCACGAACTACGTGAAAAGCTTGCAATTCTGGAGCGGCTGGATCGTCGCCGCCGTGCTGGGCGGCGTACTCGCACGCTTCGGCGAGACCATGTTCACAACGGCGCTGGTCCTGTTGAGCAAACTCAACGTGCCGTAAGCGCGGCCCTGGAGCGTACCGCCGCGATACCGCTGGCTCGGTGAGCCGATTGTCGGCACGACATCAGTCGACGAGGTCCGCGATGGTGGCTCGCAATTCGGCCAGGCCCTCGTTCTTCTCGGCCGAGGTCGCGATCAGGAACGGGTAAGCCGCAGGATGCTGTCCGATGATCACGCCAGTGGCGGCGATGAGCTTTGCTCGCGCAAGCAGGCTGATCTTGTCGACTTTGGTCAGGACGATCTGGTAGGTGACCGCCGCCGCATCGAGCATGGCCATGACCTCGGCGTCGATCGGCTTGATCCCGTGCCGCGCATCAATCAGCAGAAACACCCGCTTGAGACTGGCGCGACCACGCAGATAGTCCTTCACCAGCGCTGTCCACTGATCGACTTTGTCCTTGGGGGCTTTGGCAAAGCCATAGCCTGGCATATCGAACAGGTAGAGCGGTCCCGGCTCGCGGAAGCCCTGCGGGAGAAACACGTTGAGTTCTTGGGTGCGGCCGGGCGTGTTGGACGTGCGCGCCAGCCCTCCCTGCCGCGTCAACGCATTGATCAGGCTCGACTTGCCGACGTTCGAACGGCCGGCGAAGGCGATCTCGGCGCGGTCCGCCAGGGGCAGGAAGGCCAGATCGACGACCCCCTTGTGAAAGCCCCACGCGCGCTCGAAGAGCTTTTCGCCGGCGGCGATCTCCTCGGCGGTGAAGTCACGCTCAGCCGTCATGGACCCGGTCTCCCGAGACGTGCGCCGCGCCAGCCCTCCGCTTCAGCCGCCGCGCGCCTCATCCCTTGCGTTTGGGCATGAGCCCAGTGACCGTTCCGAGTGTCTTCTTGATGTTCTCGACCAGTGGAACGTCGACGCCCTGGCGTTTCATGATGAAGTACTGCTGGGCGAGTGAGAGGACGTTGTTCCAGGCCCAGTAGATGACGAGCCCGGCGGGGAACGTCGCCAGCAGGAACGTGAACAGGACCGGCATCCAGTTGAAGATCATCTGCTGCGTGGGGTCGGGTTGTGCAGGATTGAGCTGCATCTGCAGCCACATGGTCGCGCCCATGATGATCGGCCAAACGCCGACGAGCAGATAATCCGGGACCATGAACGGCAACAGCCCGAACAGGTTGAACAGGCTGGTCGGGTCGGGCGCCGAGAGATCCTGGATCCAGCCGTAGAAGGGCGCGTGCCGCATGTCGATCGACACGAACAGCACCTTGTAGAGCGCGAAGAACACCGGAATCTGCAGCAGGATCGGCAGACAACCCGCCAGCGGATTGATCTTCTCCGTCTGGTAGAGTTTCATCAGTTCTTGCTGCTGTCGCTGCTTGTCGTCCTTGTAGCGCTCGCGCAGCCGCTCCATTTCGGGCTGGAGCTTTTTCATCTTGCCCATCGACTCATAGGCTTTGTTGGCCAACGGGAAGAAGATGGCCTTGACGATCACGGTCGTGGCAAGGATCGCCAGACCGAAGTTGCCGAGCAGGCCATACAGCCAGTCCATGAGGTGATAGAGCGGCTTGGTGATGAACCAAAACCAGCCCCAATCGACCATGTAGTCGAATTCGAGAATACCACCGGTCAACTCGTAGGCCTCGATGGGCGCGACTTCCTTGGCACCTGCGAAGACCCGCCCGGTGACCACCTTCGAGCCACCCGCCGGAACCGTGATCGCCGCGCCGAGATAGTCTGCCTGATAGGCCCACATCTCCGTAGCGGTCTGCCGCCCGACCAGCCGCAGCCCACCGGTGTAGACGACCGACTGGTCGGGAATGATCGCGGTAGCCCAATACTTGTCGGTAAAGCCGAGCCAGCCTCCGGTCAGACCCGGATAGGATTTCGACCCACCATCCTCTTGCAGGCCCGCGTAGGTGACCTCCTTGAGCCGCTGTTCGTTGCCGAGCCAGCCGACTGCGCCTTCATGCTGCACGAAAAACCCTTCGATCTTCGGGGTCCCGTAGCGGTAGACGCGGGCGTAAGGAAACAGCGTGACGTCGCCGGCCGTACCGTTGCGCACGTCGTCGGCGATCGTGAACATATACTTGCCATCGACCGAGATCGTCCGCGTGAACGTGAGACCCGCGCCGTTGTCCCAGGTGAGCGTTACCGGCTGATCGGGCGTGAGCTTGGCACCCTCAGGTGCCGTCCAGACGGTGTCGCTGGCCGGCAGCTTGGCAGTCGATCCGGTCGGGGCGCTCCAGCCTTGCTCGGCGAAATACTGTGCCGGCTTCAGCAACTCGATTTGCGGGCTCTTCGGGTCGGCCTTGACGCGGTAACCCTTCAGCGTCAGGTCGTCGATACGGCCGCCCTTGAGATTGATCGATCCGTCGAGCGACGGCGTCTCCACTCTGATCCTGGGGGTCTGCTCGACCGCGGGGGCGGCAGCGACACCAACGCCGGGGATGGGTCCGCCTGCGCTGCTAGCAGGACCACCGACCGGAGCAACGCCCGTCTGCTGCGTGCTGGTTTGCGTCGCGACCGGGGCGACCGGCTTAGGCGGCGGAAACATGATCTGCCAAGCGATCAGAACGCCCATCGACAGCGCGATTGCCAGCAGTAAGTTGGTCGAGTTCTCAGGGTCCCGGTGGTTCATTCCTGCCTCGGCTGGCGGTTGTCGTTACGGACTGCGCGCCGCCTGTCGGCCGGATTAGGCCGGCGCGCGCAGGCGGTCATGATCTGCTGGATGATTCGAACCACGGACCTGGCGACAATCGAGCCCGCCCCCGGTCCGGCCGCCCGAAACCGCCCCGCGATCGACCGGCGGCACCCTGCAGAAAGCCCGGTGCGCGAGGATATCGGCCATCAGCGCCGATTGCGCAACTGCTCAAGATCGCACGCCTGCGATTTGCGAGTGTCGGCTCCGGCACTCTGCGGCCTCATTACCACGCCTCAAGGTTTGGATCGTCCTGTACCGGACCGAGCCGTCCCCCCGTTGCGACTGACCGCGTTTGGACTGTCTCGACTTGCTGCTACCCCGTCCTCACGACGCCGCGACGAACTGGAGGCAAGGTGACGGCCAACTCGCTCGAGTGCGGTGGCGACGTCAGCGAGCACCAGTGAAAAGCTGCGATCGAGGGCTGCGGCGCGCGCGACGACCACATAATCACAGCCGGCAGCAGCCTGATCCACGTGCCGGAGAAATGCATCCTTGAGGCGTCGCCTGATGCGGTTGCGCACGACGGCGTTGCCGAGCT
This sequence comes from Hyphomicrobiaceae bacterium, assembly GCA_033765285.1. Lineage (GTDB taxonomy): Bacteria > Pseudomonadota > Alphaproteobacteria > Rhizobiales > Hyphomicrobiaceae > Filomicrobium. The sequence goes on from JANRIE010000079.1 coordinate 75,749, forward strand.
TTTTCGTGATCGTGAACCCGAACCGCGCAGCCGCGCTGTCCTGCTGCGCGGGCACCACATTTGCGCTCTGCGCAGTGGTGTGCGCCGGCTCACGCAATTTGGCCTCCAGCACAAACGCTGGTGTCGCCCAGCGTGAACCGCCGCGGATGCGCAGGAACTCGCGCCGTCGTTTGAGCGTCAGTAGAGGAATGGTGCGGCCTCGCTGCGACGCGGCTGCGACCGGTCGTCTCGATTACGCCGACAGGCGCTTGCGACCCTTGGCGCGACGCCGTGCCAGGACCTTGAGGCCACCCGGCGTCTGCATCCGCTTACGGAAGCCATGGCGGCGCTTGCGGACCAGCCGGCTCGGTTGATAAGTGCGCTTCACGATCGTCTCCAACAGTCAGAGCGGCCCCGATTGCTGCTCCCGCGCAACCCGAGCCAATGGAACGGAAGGCACCCGGCGCACCTGAGATGGGTACAGCACGAGCGCCAGGACGGCCCCGCGAAGGGGTCAAATTCCGAAGATCGCGGTCTTTAGCCGGGAGCACGGTCAAAGTCAATCGAACGGCGGTCGATGCCGAGGCCGGGTCGGCGATGCACTTCATACATCGAAATCATACCCGGCGATCGGCTTGCAGGGGCCAGTCACATGCGATCACGATGCCTGGCCGAACATCACGACTGCTTGACACACCGTTCTCTTTTCTTCGCCGTTGCTGCATGTAGAACCCGGCGGCGGCTGGCTGAGTGGCCGAGTGTTTCGCACAGTCATCGACGCGCCGCCACGGACTGGCAACGATCGAAACCGGCGACGGCAAGCGGAGTCCCCATGCGCAATCTTCAGGACGCCTCATCAACACCAGCACGGCGCGCAATCGTGCGCTGTGTGCTGGCCCTGACCTGCCTCGCATCGGTCGCGATGTTGGGCGAGTCACCGGCTCTGGCGGGCAACACCGATGCGTTCAAGGCGCATGCGAAGGGATCCGCCATCACCGTCGATCACACGGCCTGGAATAGCCTGCTCCAGCGTCACGTGAAGCCCGGAGCCGACGGCGTCAATCGGGTGGACTACGGCACCTTCAAGTCAACCGGTCACCCCGCGCTGAAGGCTTACGTGAGTGCACTGCAAAAGGTTGATCCCGCCACGCTCGACCGGCCTGAGCAATTTGCCTTCTGGGCAAATCTGTACAACGCAAAGACGATCGACATCGTGCTCGATCACTACCCCGTCGCCTCGATCCGCGACATTACGATCGGTGGCGGCTTGTTTGATCTCGTCAAGAAGTCGGTGGGCGCTGGCGGGCCCTGGAAAGCAGAAGTTCTCGAGGTGAGCGGCCGGCCGCTGAGCCTCGATGCGATCGAGCACGAAATCTTGCGGCCGATCTTCAAAGACCCCCGCGTACACTATTCGGTCAACTGCGCCTCGTTCGGCTGCCCCAACCTGCCATCGGAGGCCTTCACCGGAGCCAAGCTCGAAGCCCAGCTCGACGCCGGGGCCACGGCATTCATCAATCATCCGCGCGGCTTTGCCGTCGCCAACGGCGCGGTGACGGCCTCCTCGATCTACAACTGGTTTGCAGCCGACTTCGGCGGCTCGGCCCAAGGCGTACTGGACCATGCGCGCAAGTATGCGAGCCCCGGCCTGAAAGCCAAGCTCGATGGGATTACCGGCATCGACAGCTACCAGTACGACTGGTCGCTGAACGATACCGCCAAGTCCAAAAGCTGAGGGCGAACCCGCGGGGAGCACGGATGATGACCACACCACCCACCGAACGCACCACGCCCGAACCACCGGCCGGGCTGTCGCGCAAGTTGATCGCCTGGGCTCCGCTTCTTGGATTGGCCGCCGCAATGGCGCTGGCCTTCAGCATGGGTTGGCACAGGTACCTGTCGTTCGAGACGATCGGGCGCAATTACGATGCGCTGAAATCTTTCATCGACGCCAATCTGGCGGTTGCCGTGGTGATCTACATCCTCGCCTATGTGCTGGTTGTCGCCCTGTCTTTGCCCGGTGGGCTTGTGATGACGCTCTCGGGCGGGCTGCTGTTCGGCTGGGTGATCGGCGCACCCGCCACCGTCGTTGGAGCAACCATCGGGGCAACCATCGTTTTCCTTGTGGCCAAGTCGTCGTTGGGTGAGGCTCTGGCGGCCCGGGCTGGGCCATGGCTCGCCAGCCTGCGCGACGGTTTTCAGGAGAACGCGCTGAGCTACCTGCTGTTTCTGCGGCTGGTGCCAGCATTCCCGTTCTTCGTCGTCAATGTCGTGCCAGCGCTGCTCGGGGTGCCTCTGCGAACCTACCTGATCGGCACATTGTTGGGCATCGTCCCCGGAACGCTCGCGTTTTCTGTTGCGGGTGCCGGCCTCGGCAGCGTCGTCGCCGCACAGAACGCATCATACAAGGCCTGTATCACCCAGCATGGGCCCGACACGGCCGCCTGCCCCTTCAGCATCGACACCAAAGCCCTCGTCACGAACGAACTGCTGTTGGCATTCGCACTGCTGGGGCTCGTCGCCCTCATTCCGGTCCTGGTCAAGAAATGGAACAAGCGCCATGCAACCGCATAAGTCGACGGCAACTGCTTCGGTCTTGGCAAAGCAGGCGACCGGAGGGGTGGGCAGCATGGGACGGGGCGACGGCAAGTCGGCCGACGGCCCCAACGCGACGGGCCTTGCGGGCCGGGGCGACGGCCCCGAGACCCTGGCCTGCGATATCTGTGTGATCGGTGCCGGTTCAGGGGGGCTGTCGGTCGCCGCGGCCGCCGCAGCCTTCGGCCAAAGCGTCGTGCTCATCGAGAAGCACAAGATGGGCGGCGATTGCCTCAACTACGGCTGTGTCCCATCGAAGGCCTTGATCGCAGCCGGCAAGCGCGCCCACGCCATGCGCACAACGAGCCCATTCGGGATCACGCCCGTCGACCCGATGATCGACCACAAGGCTGTCCACGATCACGTCAGGGCAGTGATCGCGACCATCGAGCCGAACGACTCGGTGGAGCGGTTCACGGGGCTCGGCGTCCGCGTCATCCAGGCCCCAGGCCGTTTCGTCGGCAAGGACGTGGTGGCCGCCGGTCACTTCAGGATCAAGGCACGCCGGTTCGTTGTCGCCACCGGATCGGGCCCACTCGTGCCGCCGATACCAGGCCTCGACACCGTGCCGTATTTCACCAACGAGACGATCTTTGACAACCAGCAAAAGATCGAGCGCCTGATCATCATCGGCGGCGGCCCGATCGGTCTCGAGCTGGCGCAGGCGCATCACCGCCTCGGCAGCCGCGTCACCGTGCTCGAGGCGCTGAAGGCGCTCGGCAAAGACGATGTCGAGCTGACCGAGGTCGTCTTGCGCGCATTGCGGGACGAGGGCCTCGCGATCCGCGAGCAATCGCTGGTCGAGAAGGTCGAGGGTCGGGCCGGTGCGATCGAGGTGACGATCAGGACGGGAGAGCGGCGCGAGGTGGTCACAGGCTCCGACCTGCTCCTCGCCGTCGGACGCAGAGCCAACACGGAGGAGCTTGGTCTCGAGGCCGCCGGCATCAAGCACGACCGCAAGGGCATCACGGTCGATGCTGGCCTCCTCACCTCCAATCCGAAGGTATTCGCCATTGGCGATTGCATCGGCGGGCTCCAGTTCACGCATGTCGCCAACTATCACGCCGGAATCGTCATCCGTCGCGCCCTGTTCCGGATTCCGGC
>JANRIE010000027.1:0-2327 GCA_033765285.1 Hyphomicrobiaceae bacterium
TGATGACCATGGAGAAAATCGACATTGCGGCGCTGGACGCCGCAGTCGGGCGCAACTAATGGAGCAATGCCATGCGCTACATCGACGGTTTCGTGATCGCGGTGCCGACCGCCAATAAGCAGAAGTTCATCGACCACGCCAAGCTCGGCGACAGCGTGTTCATGGACCTCGGCGCCACACGCATCCTCGAATGCTGGGGCGACGATGTCGCCGACGGCAAGCTCACGGATTTCCGGAAGGCCGTGAAGGCGAAAGACGACGAGACGATCGTCTTCTCGTGGATTGAGTGGCCCGACAAGGCGACGCGTGACGCAGCGCATGCGAAGATGGTCGAGTGGATGAAGCATCCGGAGAAGGCGGATCCGCGCATGCATCCGGAGAGGAACCCGATGCCATTCGATGGCAATCGCCTGATCTTTGGCGGCTTCACACCGCTGGTCGAACTCGAAAGCAGCTCGGCTAGGAATGCCTCAGCATGAGCCCCACGATCACGGCTTTTTGGACTCGCCCGTTCGCGGCGCGGGACTGGCACGCGACATGGCCGTGCGATGGGCATTCGAAGAGGTGGGCCAGTCTTATGACGTGCGGCTGGAGTCGTCCGCCGCGTTCAAAGTGCAAGCCCACCTCCGACTGCGCTCGTTCGGGCAACCGGACGGCAGAATGACACCGGGCAGCACGTTCGGATCGAGCGAAGCGCGTCCGCGCCGCCAGTCGCTTCGCTTTGCCGAGCGACCCTCGCTTCGCGTCACCGCATCGACAGACCGGAGCGGTACGTCTGGCTTGCGTCTCGCCGACCGCCGAGCAGCCCACGGACCGCAGTCAACAGGTTCGCAAAATTCAGAGGCTCGAACGTCATCACGACGCGGTGCGTTCCGGCAGGGATCTCGACACCCCGAAAAAGTGTGTCTGCGCGCAGGATGGGCGTCGGCAGCCCGTCGACGCGCGCAGTCCAGCCCGGGTAGAAGGTGTCGTGCAATACCAGTACACCGGCCGTGGATGCGTTGACGTCGACCTCTATTCGATCGGCCCGCCAACTCACTAGCCGTGCCTCGCCGTCTCGCGATGCGGCGCCCATGCGCCATATCCGTCCCGAAGGCGGCGTCTCGTCGTCCAGGATCGCGTGTTCACCGTCCGGAGGATGCAGCAGTTGGCCGCCCTTGGTCAGGGCATCGGCATCGGCGACCTCGATCCGGGTGTGGAACTTGACGCGTGGCATGGCCGTCCCGATGCGATAGATCCACACCACGGGCCCCGCCAGCAATACGTCGGCGCGCCCGTTTCGCGCCAACTGCTCGATCGCGGCAATCGGCCGGCCGATCACCAGATACTCGACGCCAAGAGCGCGAGCGAGCGGGCAGTCGTAGCCGCTGAAAGTGTGCGCATACTTCCGATCCGCGGCGTTGGCGGACGATTCGCCGGGCATCACCAGACGGTCATAGAGGCCAATGCGTAGGGGATTGTAGCCGGTGGTAGCCTCGAGCCCATGCACCATCGCCAGGTTCTGCCAGGCCCCACCCATGCCAATGATTTCAACACGGGGACGCGTCCCTTCGCGATGCCGACGCGCCAGTTCCGCCTTGAGCAGGTCGAGCGCGGCCTGCTCGTCGCCCGACGCGCCTTCGAGCACACTGTAGATCACGGCCGGCTCGCCATTGAGGCGGCTCGCGGCATTGTAGGTGAGCAGCTGGGCTGCAGCGATCAGCGCCAGAACACCTACAGCCTTACTGCGCCGGAAGACCGACCTCTGCCGGAAAAGCAGCATGGTGGCCACAAGCCCGAGGGGCAACGCGCCCGCGACCTCGATCGCAGTAGCGAGCCCGTGACCGGTGAGCTGCGCCAGGCTAATGCCGCTGACCAGCAGACCGATGGCCGCCATGGCGACAATAGCTGCCGCGCCCCGATTAAAAGTCGAGGGATCGTGCCGCACATGCGTGTTTGTCAGGTGTCCTGCGAGGACAGCGATTGCCAGTCCCACGATGAACAGGCCATCGACCGGCCGCCGAAAATAGCTGAAGCCTGGAACATGCTCGAACACGAACGGGAACAGCGGCGTATAGCGGCCGAGCGAGAACAGCAATGCCAGCACCAGGATCGCCGTCCACGTCCGTGCGCCCTGACGCAGCAGGCCGCCGCGGCATATGCCGAGCACCAGCAGCACGGCGACCGGTACCGCACCAACGAATAGATAGTTGAAGGAATCGTCGGTCGCCGCGACGTCCGGCGTGATCGCTGCCTGCGGGCCCCAGTAGCCGAGGTTCATCATATTGAGCGAACCGAATACATTGGGCACCGCCATCGACAGGAGGCTCGTGGGATGCAGCGAGGCA
>JANRIE010000034.1:0-19230 GCA_033765285.1 Hyphomicrobiaceae bacterium
CACCAACGTCGTCGACCTCGCCGACCAGATCAATGCGCTGATCGCCAGCCAGGGCCCGCTCGATGCCGGCGACACGATCAACGTCCAGCTCACCGGAACGGGCGCGACGCGCTACATCCAGCAGGCAACGGCCGTACTCGATCTGACCACCGCCAACTCCGGCGGTGCGGGAGCAGCTCAGGCCACCGGGTCTCCGCTCGGGGACGGTTCGGCAACCGCCGGCTCGACGCCGCCGCCGGGCACATCGAGTTCGGAAGGCACGTCCGCGACGTCCGAAACGCCACCGCCGTCAACTACGCCTGTCGTGTCACCACTCGCTTTGCCGGCACCGACCAACGGTCCCGACGTTATCAGCGGGACTGCCGGCGGCGAAACACTTCGCGGGTTGGGGGGCCACGACCGGATTGATGCGAAGGGCGGCGCAGACACGGTCTTCGGCGGCGCGGGCAACGACATCATTCGTGGTGGCGCAGGCAATGACCGGCTGTTCGGCGACAACGGCAATGACAAGATCTACGGACAGGCGGGCTCTGACTTCATGTCCGGCGGCGCCGGCAACGACTATCTGCTCGGCGACGCGGGCGCAGATCAGTTGTTCGGCGGATTGGGTGCCGACAGGCTCTTCGGCGGCGACGGCAACGATAGTCTGCGCGGCCAGGACGGTGCCGACAAGCTGTACGGTCAGGCTGGCGCGGATCGCCTCTATTCCGATGCCGGCAACGATAGGCTCGATGGTGGCACCGGCTTCGATGTCGTCGTCGTGTCGGGTGGCGAGAGCCGCTACGATCTCGACGAGATCGGCTCGAGCGGGCGCTATCGCCTCGTCGATAAGCTTGGCGACGGCGGTACTGACATTCTGATCGGCGTTGAACTCGTGCGGTTCAGCGACGGAGCGGTCATGATCTGAGACCACGCCCCAGGCAGCCGTCATGAGGCGTGACGCGATGGATGAGTGTCAGGACGTCGCCGGGGCTGCCCCCGGTGCTTGATCGAGCTTGTAGAGGGTGTCGAGGCGGTAGGGCGCGTCATGCCGCCGAACGGTGCGGCACGGCGTATGGCTTGGGGGCATTGCCGGCCGCACGAACAGGACGGATAGGCATGCTGGCATCGCCCTTGATGCCGGATGAAGCAGGGGGGCGGCGCGTTCTCAAACGAAGGTCTCTGCCTTCTTCAGGAACGTAATGAAAGCCTCGTCCTTGCGGACCTTGATCGGGATCGGCAGCGACTGCACCGAAGAGAAGAACGGGGTTTTTCGGCCATTGGCGGCCGGGACCGATTGTGCCACCATTTTGCTCGTTTCAAGATCGCCGCGAACGAAGCTCAAGTGCTCGGCGAGTTCGGCATTGGCCAGCTCGAGATTGCCGCCATGCTTGGCGCGGAGTTGCTGATAGGCCAGCGTGCTGAGGTAGAGCGCGTAGCGTTGCTCGATGTCGTGTGAGAACAATTTGCGCCGGACGAAATACCAGGCGACGCCTCCGGCGGCGAGCACGACGACACCGATCACCACCCAGTAGACCCAGGATGGCGTTGCCTCGGGCTTGGAGTTCGCGTCCTTTGCGTCGGGGGAAGCGTCCGCTCCATTTCCTTTCGACGTGTCGATGCTGGTGCTCTCTTTCGGAGGCTCGGCGATGGTGTGCTTCGGCTCCAAGCTCTGGGTCGCCGCAGCGACGGCTGCACGGATGGCGTCGTCGATATCGCTGTCGGAGAGCGGCGGCTCACTGGAAAACGTCCAGGGTGTCGCCACCTTGCCGAAGCCGTCGTTTGCCGTCAGGTGCGCCTGGACCCCCGCTTTGACCCGCTGTCGCAACGGATAAAGCATGCGGTAGTACCAGCGGTTCATGATCCGCGGGACCAGATCGCCGCTCGATTCCAGCAGGACGGTGCGGTCGCCGAGCAAAGCCTTGTAGGCGGCTGCGAACGCCGTACCACCAACGGCCGGCGCGCCGAACGTGACGACTGCGCCCACGCGGCTGGGTGCGATGCCGCGATCCCTCTCGAAACCCGTTTCGATACGGGCATGATCGAACGCGGCGACCTGAGCCATCGCGCCGCCGAGCGAATGGCCGGAGTAGATGATCTTGTCGATCTCACCATTTTCCAACGCTTCAGACAGCCAGTCTTCGACGTCGTCCTTCAGCGCCGCCCAGGCGATCGAGAAACCGACGTGGCGACCCGGCACCGGATCGCCGAGCTTGTCGAGCAGCGGTCCATAGGCCTTGCGCAGCGCCGCCGCTCGCTTGTCTCCCGTTCGGCCAAGGTCGCTCGTCAGTGTGTCGATCCGATTGATTGCCCAGTCGTTGCCGCTCAAGGTGCCTCGGAAGATCACGAAGGCCTTGCGTTCGAACACGAACCCGAAGCCTTGTGCGTCCGCGAGAACGCCCGCGGTGTTCGTCGTGTCCCGCGAGGAATCGAATATGCGGATGCGGCTGATACCGGGACGGCAGCGTTGCAGGAAGGCGGTGATGCGCTCTGCGGTCTCGTAGGCGAGTGCAGTGTGATACGCCAGGAATTCGCACAGTTGCAGGGGGACGATCGGTGCCTGGGTTTCCCCCGGCGGCTGCCAGCGGTAATCATTGGGCAGCAGCGCCCGCGACCGCGCGCCTGCACCGTTCGATTGCAAGAAATAGGCGGTGTCCAGTTCAATCCCGTCGACCCGCGGGGGGCGTGCCAGCAGTTCGGCGATCTGCTTGGCGAGGTCCGGCGTGGCCGCCGAACCGTCTGCTGCGACTGGTGTCATCACGCCCTCACTCGCCTGAACGTCCAATTGCGCAGTCGGCATCATATTAGCCGCGCTTTGCCGCAAATCAAGCCGATCGGCAGGTCGTGCAACGCCGGAGTCGGGCCCCCGTCGGCCCCGCGCCTCACACCTTCCAGCCCGAATGAATCGCAGCAATACCGCCGGTCAGGTTGCGATAGCTGACCCTTGCAAAGCCAGCCTCGCGGATCATGTCGGCGAAGGCGTCCTGCTTGGGAAATTTGCGGATCGACTCGACGAGATATCTGTAGCTTTCGGCGTCTCCCGCCACCGCCTGGCCGAGCCGTGGGATCACCTCGAAGGAATGCAGATCGTAGAGCTTGTCGAGCATCGGCACCTGGCATTCGGAGAATTCGAGGCACAAGAACCGCCCACCGACCTTGAGCACCCGATGCGCCTCCCGCAGCGCTTGGGGAACGTCGGTGACGTTGCGGATGCCGAACGCGATCGTATAGGCCTCGAAGCTGCGGTCGGGAAAAGGCAGGGCCTCGGCATTCCCCTCGATCAGCGTGATCCGCTGGCTGAGCCCGGCGTCTGCCACTTTCTTGGTGCCGACCTCCAGCATCTCCGGCGAGATGTCGCAGACGACCGCCGTCGCTGCCGCCCCAGTCGCCCGCGCGTACCTGAGTGCGACATCGGCGGTTCCGCCGGCGACATCCAGGAGCGCGAATGGCCGCGGCGAGCTGGGGCGCGGCGGATTGAGCCACGCGATCAGATCGGCCTTCCACAGGCGGTGCAGCCCCCCCGACATCAGGTCGTTCATCACATCGTAGCGGGCCGCGACCGAGGAGAACACCTCGTTGACGAGACCTTGCCGGGCTTGCCGCGGCACCTCGCGGAAACCAAAGCTTGTCGTCGTGTCGTTTCGGTCGGTCATGGCGGGCGTCCGTGGCAGGGCATGTGATGAGGCGGAGATTTAGGGTATAGGGACTTGGGTCGAGATTGTCCCGCCTGCCGATCGGCCGATAGCTCGGACCCCCTGACCCAGAACCTGAAATCCGAGCCCACCATGCACCTTGCCACTGCCCGCATCATCCTCGACGCCGCCCAGGCGCATGCCCGCGCCAATGATTTCAAGCCGCTGGCCATCGCCGTGCTCGATCCGCGCGGGGCCGTGCGCGCCTTCATCGCCGAGGATGGGGCGAGCCTGCATCGCGGCGACGTGGCGATCGGCAAGGCCTATGGTGCCATCGCACTCGGCATGCCGTCTCGCTCGATCGGCAAGCGCGCCGAGCAACAGGCCTACTTCGTCGCGGCCATGAGCCACATCACGGGCGGCAAGATGGTGCCGGTCGGAGGCGGTGTGCTGATCCGCGACGCGAGCGGCGCTCTCGTTGGTGCCATAGGCATCTCGGGCGACACCTCAGAAAACGACGAGGCGGCCTGCTGCGCCGGCATCGCCGCGGCCGGGCTGGTCGCCGAAACAGGCGTGTGAACCTGGCGGCCGTCCGAGGTCACCGCCGACGGGCACGCGATCCCAGTGGGACGTGGTACCGTCCGGGAGCGCGCGGCAGCCGCCGCTCTGACACGAGGTAGAAACCGATCCGTGCCCGAACTGCCTGAGGTCGAGACCGTCCGCATCGGGCTCACGCCAGCCTTTTTGGGCGCGCGGGTCGTTCGGCTCGAAGCGCGCCGGCCCAACCTGCGCTTTCCGATGCCCGAGGGTTTCGCCGAGCGCATCGAGGGGCGCCGCTGCCGCGTCCTGGCCCGCCGCGCGAAGTACTTGCTTGCCGACTTCGAGGACGCCGGCACTCTCATCATGCATCTGGGCATGTCGGGTCGGTTTACCGTGGCGGGTGGAGGCAAGCCGGGCGTGTTCGCTCACGAGACATCCCTCGCACCGGTCCACGACCACGTTGTATTCCACTTCGAGTCCGGTGCCTGCGTCACCTACAACGACCCGCGCCGGTTCGGCTTCATGCTGCTCGTGCCGACCGATGATCTCGACTCCCACCCGCTCCTGCGGGAGCTGGGCCCGGAGCCCCTGGGCAACGCTTTCCATGCGAGCGGCCTCGCCGCGCGCGCGACCGGCCGGACCACCGACCTCAAGGCCTTTCTGATGGATCAGCGCGTGGTGGCTGGGCTCGGCAACATTTATGTGTGCGAGGCGCTGCATCGGGCGGGCTTGTCGCCGCGACGGGCGGCCTCGAGTCTGGCCCGCGCCGACGGCACGCCAAGCCCGCGCGCCGAGCGCCTGGTGGGTGCGGTCCGCGACACGCTCCGCGACGCCATCGCAGCGGGCGGGTCGTCTCTGCGCGACTATCGCCAGGCCGATGGAGCCATGGGCTATTTCCAACACACGTTTACCGTCTACGGTCGCGCGGGTGGGCCTTGCGCGCGGCCTGCGTGCTCTGGCACGGTGCAGCGCATCGTGCAGGCTGGCCGGTCCACGTTCTTCTGCGGTCGGTGCCAGCGGTGACGTGGGCAGCATCGGGACGGCGGCAAACGGTTCCGGCGGACGCGCGGAGCCTCCCGTGGTGCCCGGATCGAGGTTGATCACATGAATGGCACTGTTACCGGGCTCGTGTCGCGCAAGCTTGCCGCGGCCGTGCTCGTCATGCTCGGCACGACAGCCGGACGTGCAGACGCAGCGGAGCCCGTACGGATCGAGCAGCATGGATTGCGGCTGGAACTCGCCCCGCTTGGAGCAGATCCAACCCGCGCGTTTTTTCTCGCCCGCGGATTTGCCACTGCCGACGTGGAGCATATCGTTGCATCGGCCTGCCTGTTCCGCTCCGCCATCGGGAGTTCGCACGCCGCCGAGGGGTCGCCCGAGATCACAGTAGCGCTGGCCGATTGGCGTGTGAGCGCGCGTGGCGAGCCGCCCCGGCCTCCGCACATGCGCGAGGACTGGGGGGCGGTCTGGACCGCCCGCGGCGTGCCTGAAGAGGCCGCGACAGCATTCTACTGGTCGCTGTTTCCCACCGCACAGACGTTCTATCCGGCCGACTACACCTGGGGCTTCCTGTCTTTCGGTCTGCCGCCGGGAACCGTTTTCGATCTGACGCTGACCTGGCGGTCCGCCGGCACGGTCCACTCGACGACCAGAGAGGGTCTTGCATGCGCGCCATGAGGCAACCGCCGATGATTTCACGCCGGACGGTGATCGCCGCGGCGGCAACGGGACTTGCGCTGCAGGGTCTTCCGGCCCGCGCGCAGGCCGCCCCGCCCATCCTGCTGCAACCTGTCCCTGGCAAACCACCCGGCCCAGATTTCACGCTGCCCGACCTTGATGGACGTGAGGTGCGCTTTGCCGACCACAGGGGCCGCGTCGTCCTCGTCAATTTCTGGGCGACATGGTGCCCGCCGTGCCGCGCCGAGATACCCTCGATGCAGCGGGCCTGGTTGAAACTGGAATCAGCGCGTGTGGCGATGCTGGCGGTCCATGTCGGTGGCGACGCCGACAAGATCTGGGAATTCCTGGCCGAGTTCGACGTGACGTTCCCTGTTTTGATCGACAAGTCCTCGACGGTATCCAAGGCCTGGGCGACGATCGGTCTGCCGACGACGTTCATCGCCGACCCCGAAGGCCGCAAGGCCCTGCGCGCAATCGGCGGTCGCGAGTGGGATCATCCCGACCTTATCGCGAGCATCCTGGCGCTGGCAAAGTGACGGATTGGGAGGCGGCGAGCGGCACGCGATGGTCCGGGCCGGCCTGGCTCGGAAAACATCGTGGAACAACGCAACTCATGAGCAGGAGAGTGTAATGCCCGAGCCGACCGCCTACACCAGCATCCTCGTCGAAACTCGTGGCCGCGTCGGGCTCGTCACGCTCGACCGCCCCAAGGCGTTGAATGCGCTCAATTCGGCACTCGTCGACGAGTTGGCCGGCGCGCTGCGGGGTTTCGAGTTGAACGATGGGATCGGCGCGATCGTCATCACAGGCTCGCCGAAGGCATTTGCCGCCGGTGCCGACATCAAAGAGATGGCGCAGAAATCCTACATGGACGTCTACCGTGAAGACTTCGCCGCCGCCTGGGACGCCTGCGCCCGCTGTCGCAAGCCCGTCATCGCGGCGGTTGCCGGCTATTGCCTCGGCGGAGGGTGCGAACTGGCGATGCAGGCCGACATTATCATCGCGGCCGACAGCGCCAAGTTTGGACAGCCTGAGATCACCCTCGGCATCATGCCGGGCATCGGTGGCACGCAGCGGCTCATCCGCGCCGTTGGCAAGGCCAAGGCCATGGAGATGTGCCTGACCGGGCGGCTGATGGAGGCCGAAGAAGCCGAGCGGTCTGGCCTTGTCGCCCGGATCGTGCCGGCGGCCTCGCTCATCGAGGAGGCGTTGGCCACCGCCGAGAAGATCGCCTCGATGTCGCTGCCTGCGGCCATGATGACCAAGGAAACCATCAATCGCGCCTACGAGACAACGCTTGCGGAGGGCATTTTGCACGAGCGGCGCGTGTTTCACGCCATGTTTGCCACCGAGGACCAGAAAGAAGGCATGGCGGCATTCACCGAGAAGCGAAGCCCCAACTTCAAGCATCGCTGACCCCCGGCACCCGATCCGCCCCCGCGCGAGAAGGGGGCAACCGGCCGCGCGTGACGAGTGCACCGCAACTGACGTTCGGTCCCCACTCGGAGCAAGGCTTCGAACCAGACACTGGATGAATAAAATTCAATAAAATCAGAGTTTTACAAGTGTTTCTCGTAACTCCGACACTTGGTCGATCGGCTGCTGCGAAGGGAAGCAAGTGGCGGAGCCGGAATACGAGGTCGCCGATGCGGCTATGCCGTTACGGGTGCTGGGTTTCCGCGGCGATCCGGCCCTGACGGCGAAGCCGCCAATGCGTGGCTGGCGCGATCAGCGACAGGGCCGCAATCGCGAGCCCGCCGGCGATGAACACGTGGTTGGCGGCCCAGTCGGTATTGGTTCCCCATGGCTTGCCCGACCGCACGAGAAACACGAGGCCCGCGATGGCCGCAACGGACTGACCGACAGCCAGCCAGGCCGAAAGGTTGAGGGCGGCAGGCCGGCGCAATGGATGGGCGTCGTCGCACAATCGCTGAACATACCCGATCAGTCCGGCGGCGATGAGGGCCATGGCGAGCCCATACTGCCAGGAATGGAACCACCACAACTCGCTCAACGTGTAAACGGCGAACAGGGCAGTCGCCCCCCACCCGTAAACGATGGCCATCAAACGTGAATTGCGTTGCGTCGCATAAACGAGGATCGCGTCCGGCCGCGCCGGATCGGGCCGCCACAATGGCGCGTTGATCCGCAGGCTGGCGGCGATGGCGAGGGCCGCGAACGTGAGTGCGGCGACCAGCGAGATCACCTTGTCGCCAAGGTTCGCGGCGTACGTCATGCCCGCCACTGAGCCCAGCAGCGCGGCCATGAGCCAGGGGATCAGCGGGTGCAGCGACATCGGCAACTGTCTCCCGTCGGGACGGCCCGTCGACGTGTCGACGGCCGATGGCTCATGCCGCCGAACGCTTGCGGGCCGAGATCAGAGCATTGGCGGAAATGATCGCGAGCGCGGCGGCACCGAAGAAGAAGTAGGTGTTGGCCGCCCAATCCTGCCACTCGATGCTCTTCTTGACGACCGGAGGAAACTTCTTGTCCACGACGAGACCGACCATGGCAATGATCATGCCGATGAGCTGCGTCACGGACAGATAATGGGCGACGTTGAGTAGACTGCGGTCTTGCCGGCCCTTTTGCTCGTCGCTGGCGATCGTCGCGGCCATGAACAGACAAAGCACGGCCAGGCCGGCGAACATCCCTGTGAACGTGAGCCACTCCTTCCAGAGAAGGATCTTGAGGCTCGGCATGTAGGTCATGAGCAGGCCGAGCGCGCCCCAGGCCCAAACTAGACCCATGTGACGAGCCGTCGAGGCCGCCACCTGGTACTCGCTGGCTTTTGCCTCGTGCAGACGGCGGTTGTCGATCACCGCATACGCCGCGAAGCAGAGCGCGACGACGCAAGCAATCGTGGTGTGTGTCGTGACCATTCCGCCGGCCGCGCTGATGATGAGCACGAAGATGCTGATGGCGATGGCCACCATCCAAACGGCAATCTCGATCATGCATCATCCCCTGTTGCGACCGAACACAGCAATAGTCGAGGTCGATTTACGCCCCCTTAACATGTCAGCCGTTTGTGTGGCGAACCCTTGCTGTCGTCCCCCCCAACGACAAGGACCGCTCGCGGCGTCACAAGCTTCGGGTGGAGCCTGTGGCCAAGTCGTTCCAGATGTCGCGGCCGCAGTGTCGAGAATTGCCGAGTTGACAGTGGCGTGCCGTTGACCGGTAAACCTGACAAGACTATAACCGCTGCCACTCTGAACCGTCCGGAGATCATGCTCTGGGCGGTTTGTCCGTTTCACGCCTGGCCACGTGCAGCCGGTCTCGACAGGCCGGGGCGTGCGTCTGGTGTCATCATCCTCTGGAAGGTCACAAGTATGGCAAATACCAAGTCGGCCCAGAAGGCCGTTCGCAAGATCGCAACGCGGACAGCCAGCAACAAGGCGCGTCGCACGCAGATGCGCACCCAGATTCGCAGGGTCGAGGAGGCTATAGCCTCGGGCGACTCGGTCGCCGCGATGGCCGTGCTGAAGGCGACCGAGCCGTTGATCGCGCGCACAGCCCAGAAGGGGATCGTCCCCAAGAAGACCGGCTCGCGGAAGATTTCCCGTTTGACTCAACGCGTAAAGGCGATGTCGGCCGGAGTTTGACGAAACGGCCCTGCGGCTCCCGTCAACAATGTGTCATGTTCGCAACAGCGCAACCTCGAGCCTGGGCCTCGACACAGCCGATCTGAAAGACCCTAACCAGATGGAGTCGGGCCCCTTTTAACTCCCTCTCGGTACCTCCGGTCCACTGTCGACTCGGCAACCGCAACGACCTCTGCAAGCGCAATCTGAACGGTGAACGGCGTCTCAACCAGAGGCGCCGTTTTGCTGTTTGGCGGGGTGGTCATGACCAATTAAATCCCTGTGGCACAAGGGGCTTTTCCACACCGTCCGGGGCATCGGCCAGACCCGTCTTTGCGCGCTTGGAACAGCAGTTTCAAACGCCGGGTGCATGCGCAAGGCAACGACATGAAGGTTGCCAGCAGCCCCCTGACCCGCTAGCTAGAAAGGGACGAGACGCCGAGCGGCCACCGCGCCATTTGTTCTCATTCTCGCGTCTTCGCAGTTTGTCAGCGTCAGTATCGTCGTAAAGAGTTTCGCGTCGACTACGTTCGGCAGCGGGGTCATTCCCATCACAGCTCCCGGGCCTACGACCAAATCGACTTTGTAGCCTCTGGCGTGCCGCTTCGTGCGGCGTGGTTCTGCCTTAGCTGGCAGGTCACGGCGCGGCGCGTTCTCGAACGGCAGCGCTGGCTTCGAGGCCTGCTGCGATTGTAACGCCTGCTGCGATTGTAACAATGTGGAGGTGTCAGCGTGAGTTTGGGGCAAGTTGGTCCCGGTCAAGCATCTGAGGGCGGTGCGGTCATCGAGGACGTGACCCCCCACGAAACGTGGCATCGCTTGGAAACCGACAAGGACGCCATCCTGATCGACGTGCGGACGCGAGCAGAGTGGGCATTTGTCGGGCTACCTGATTTGTCGAGTATCGGCAAGGAAGTGGTTCGGATCGAGTGGCAGTCCTTCCCGGACAACCGCATTGATCCAGCTTTTGCCGAGCGGCTTGCCGAGTTCCTGAGTGCGAGCAAGGTGGAAAAGCGTGCGGAGCTTTTCTTCATTTGCCGCTCGGGAGGACGCAGCCGGATGGCAGCTCAGGCAATGGCGGCCCTTGGCTATTCAAGGTGCCGTAATGTGGCGACAGGGTTCGAGGGTCCCCTCGATCCTCAGCGCCACCGGGGTGCTCAGTCGGGCTGGAAGCGCGACGGGCTCCCATGGGTGCAAGGCTGAAACGCACCTGATCCGCAAGAGGTTTGGCACATCGGTTGTCCTTCCGTGGGCGCGGAAGGCAAGGGCCCCGTTGTGCGTCGCCTCCTGCATTTGAGGGCAACGACTAGTAACTGCGGGGTATGACCATGAGCTTGCAATCGAATGTCGCTGAGCAGCCGATTTTAGTGACTGCGGAGGTCGCCAAGGTGGCCGCCGATCTGGCGGTGAAGACGGGCAAGGCCGTTGCGGACGCCACCTCTGTTCGCGAACCGACAGAGCCATCGTCCAGCCCTGCGGGCTCCAAGGTGCGGGCTATGCTGCGCTCCCGTCTCGGCGAGGAGATCTACACGAGCTGGTTCAAGGCGCTGGAGTTCGACGAATTCGACGGCAAGGTCGTCCGGGTTTCCGTCCCGGTCAAATTCTTGCGCAACTGGATCCAATCGCACTACGTCGATGTTCTGCTGTCCTGCTGTCAGGTCGAGTTTCCCGGCGCGGAAAAGGTCGACGTCGGGTTGCGTACGCCCGGCAGCCTGGCGCGCCCTGTCACGTCGGCCGGCGACGCTGCGATACAGTCGTCGTCCGCGGCCCAGGCCGCCATGGTCCGGTCCGAGCCGGGCTCGCCTGCGTCTGCGCCGCTCAGCGAGCGACCCCAGCCGGCCTTCACGCCGTCGGGGCCACGCACCCAGGCTGGCGGTTTCGAAGGCTCTCCGCTCGACCCGCGCTACACCTTCGACACGTTCGTCGTTGGCGCGGGCAATCGGATCGCGCAGGCCGCAGCGCTTCGTGTCGCCGAAAGCGTCGGGGCCGAAAGTGCCGGTTTCAACCCCTTGTTCATCCACGCCAGCGTGGGGCTGGGCAAATCCCATCTCCTGCACGCCACCGCCTGGGAGGTGAAGCGCCGCAAACCCCACGCGCAGGTTCTGTACTTGACCGCCGAGGGGTTTCGTTATCGCTTCGTGGAAGCGCTGCGTAGCGAGGACCCGCTTGCCTTCAAGGAAAAATTCCGCCGGGTCGACATTCTGCTCATCGACGACCTCGAGTTCATGAGCGGCGCGCAGACCGAGCAGGAATTCGAGCACATCATCAATGCCTTGCTGGATGGCGGCAAGCAGGTGGTCGTGGCCTCCGCCCGCCCGCCGGGTCACATCGAACGGCTCAACGAGCGCATGCGCTCGCGGCTGGCCCGGGGCCTCGTTACTGAAATTGGCGCGCTCGACTACGATCTGCGCATCAAGGTGCTGCAGATGCGGGTCGCCGAGAAGCAGCAGATCGACCCGTCGTTCCATCTTTCCGCGGACGTGATGAACCTTCTGGCCGAGCGCCTGACCGACAATGGTCGGGAACTGGAGGGGGCCGTCATTCGTCTATCGGTCAACTGGCAGTATATGCGGGCTCCGATTACTCTTGAAATTGCGGAGACCGTGATCCGCGATCTCGTCCAGGGCATCGAGCCGCGCCGGATCAAGATCGAGGACATTCTGCGCATCATCTCGCGCCACTTCGGCGTGTCCAAGGGCGATCTTCTCTCGCAGCGCCGCCACCGCTCGGTCGTGTGGCCGCGCCAGATCGGCATGTACCTTGCCAAGCAGTTGACGGCACGCTCGTTGCCCGAAATCGGCCGCCGCTTCGGCAACCGGGACCACACCACGGTCTTGCACGCAATTCGCAAGATCGAGGGGGAAATCAACAAGAACCCGCGTCTGCGGGACGAGTTGGAGGAACTGAAGAAGCTGTTGGCGCACTAACTTCGATCTGGATGTTTGGCGGGGTTCTGCCAGAGGGCACATTGGCAGACCCCGTCGCGGGGGCGAAGGCGGCGTCATCGACGCCGCCTTCGTGCGTTAGAGCCCATGCTGGCGCGACGCCGAAAAGCCCACCCGTCGGCCGGGAATGGGACGACCCGGCCACATGGTCGGAGCCCTCGGCCGGGCACAAGGTCCCAAATGTGAAGGCACACGGTCGTGCACGCGCCGTTTCGGCCCCTTGAAAATCCGCCGCGTATCGGGTCAAGTGACGCCCCACGCGAATCTTCGCATCAGGCGGCCGGTTTGGTCGTCGGTGTCGGAACCATTGCCCTGTCGCTCGTCGGCCCCTAGCGGTCGGGCGGACCCGGACGGCGGCCGAGCCCGGCCGGGACAAGGGCCAACCATCTGTCGGCCGAGGACGCACCATGCGGCTAGTCATCGAGCGCAGCGAGCTGCTTCGGGCCTTGGGCCACGTCACGAGCGTGGTGGAGCGGCGCACCACGATCCCCATCCTGTCCAACGTGCTGCTCAAGGCTGCGGGCGATACCCTGTCATTCAAGGCGACCGACCTCGAGCGCGAGGTGGTGGAGGATACCGAGGCCAAGGTCACCACACCCGGCCTCCTGACCGTGCCGGCCCACATGCTCCACGACATCGTCCGAAAGTTGCCCGACGGGGCCGAGGTCGAACTGATGCGTGCCGCCGACGGCGAGCGTCTCACACTCACCTCCGGCCAGTCTCGCTTTGCTCTCCAGACGATCGGCGCAGAGGATTTTCCCGACATCACGATCGGAGATCTGCCGTTTTCTTTCGAGATTGCGGCCGCCGACCTGAAGCGCCTCATCGAGAAGTCCCGTTTTGCCATCTCGACCGAGGAGACCCGCTACTATCTGAACGGCATCTATCTGCACACGGCGACTTCTGATGCGGGACCCACGCTCCGGGTCGTGGCGACTGACGGACACCGGCTCGCGCAGGTCGAGCTGCCGCTCCCCGATGGGGCCCAGGGCATGCCGGGCGTGATCGTGCCGCGCAAAACCGTGCACGAGGTCCACCGCTTGCTGGAGGCGTCCGGTGGCTCGGTCACGATCTCGGTGTCGGAGGCGAAAATTCGCTTCGAGATCGGAACCGTGACGCTGACCTCCAAACTGATCGACGGCACCTTCCCCGACTACGGCCGCGTCATTCCGCGCGGTAACGACAAGGAAATGAAAGTCGCCAATGCCGAGTTCATGAGCGCCGTCGACCGGGTGTCGACGATCGCCTCCGAGCGCGGACGCGCGGTCAAGCTCAACATCTCGGAGGGCAAGCTCGTGCTCTCGGTGAACAACCCGGAGGGTGGCAGCGCGACCGAGGAACTGGGGGTCGATTATGCATCGACGCCGCTCGAGGTCGGGTTCAACGCGCGCTATCTTCTCGACATCGCCGGGCAACTGCAGGGTAGCGACGCGCGGTTCCTGCTGTCGGACCCTGGCTCGCCCGCCATGGTCCGCGACAGTTCCGACGGCGGCGCGCTGTACGTCGTCATGCCGATGCGGGTTTAGGTTTTGGGTTCTGAGGATGAGGTTCGAGGTCGGCTCCGGGCCAAGTGCGCAACACCCTGAAACCTGTCCCCTAGAACCTCCTCCTCATGTCCCCTCTCTCCATCGCCCGCCTCACCCTGACCGACTTTCGCAACTACGCGCACGCGGTGATCGAGGCCGGGCCCGGGCCCGTGGTACTGACCGGTGCCAACGGCTCGGGCAAGACCAACCTGCTGGAGGCTGTCAGCCTGCTCGCCCCCGGCCAGGGACTGCGCCGCGCGCACTATCCCGAGCTGTCGCGACAGGGCTCGGCCGGCGGCTGGGCGGTCGCGGCCCGCGTCCACACCCGCGACGGCCTGATGGACATCGGCACGGGCTTGCAGCCGACGAGCCCCGGACAATCCGCCCGTTCCTCGACAGCCTCGGGTCGCATCGTCAGGATCGGCGGCGAGGCCACGACCGGCTCCGGCGCGCTGGCCGATCTGGTCGAAGTTGTGTGGGTGACGCCGGCCATGGACGGCTTGTTCACCGGTGCTGCTGCTGACCGTCGTCGGTTTCTTGATCGCCTCGTGCTCTGCTTCGACCCCGGGTTCCGCACGCTCGCCGGACGGTACGAGCGGGCGATGCAGAGCCGCAACCGGTTGCTTGCCGATGGCATTCGCGAGCACGCCCGCCTCGTCGGCGTCGAGATCGTCATGGCGGAGGCCGGCACGGCCATCGCGGCCGCCCGCCGCTCGACCGTCGATCGCCTCGCGCGCGTCATTGCCGCCCGCCGCGACCGCGATCCCAACTCGCCGTTCCCATGGGCGGGCCTCGCCCTCGAAGGCAGCCTGGAGGAGGCTTTGGCAAGCCTGCCCGCCGTCGACGTCGAGGACGCCTATGCCCGACGCCTCGCGCACGCCAGAGAGCGCGATCGCGCGAGCGGCCGCACGCTGGAAGGCCCGCACCGCTCCGACTTGAGCGTCACGCACGGCCCCAAGCAGATGCCGGCCCGCCTGTCGTCCACCGGTGAGCAGAAGTCGCTGCTGATCGGCCTCGTGCTGGCGGAGGCCGAGTTGATTGCCTCCCGCCATGGGGGCGCGGGCCCGCTCGTGCTTCTGGACGAGGTGACGGCCCACCTCGACGAGCATCGCCGCGGCGCGCTGTTCGCCGAAATCCTGAGCCTGCGGGTACAGGCCTGGATGACCGGGACCGACCTGTCGTCTTTTGCTGGCATCGCCGCGTCCTCGACCCTTTTCGACGTCGCCGACGGTCGCATCCGCCGGGATGGCCCGTAAGCCGTTCGGCAGCCGCCTCGAATGTCTGGGGTGCGACGCCACAAGCATCTGAAAACAAGCAGATAAATTATGTTGGCGGCAACCCTGCGCTGCGCCTGTTTTTTGACCTTTTCAGACGTTGGCATGCTAAGCTGACGGCTGAGCGCGGGACCGGGCAATTTCTTGTGGCGAGCGCTGTCGCAGCGCCCGCGGTTCTCCAAGCTGCGAGGGCGGCCCTCAGCCGCCTGATCGTCCCGCTAGCCAGACGTCACTCAACCAAAGAAGCGAGCTCCCCAATGAGCGCGATCCCTGCCGACGACGACACGCCCTCAGCCGCACCGCCGACCGACACCTACGGCGAAGACAGCATCAAGATGCTGAAGGGCCTGGAGGCCGTCCGCAAGCGCCCGGGCATGTATATCGGCGACACCGACGACGGCTCCGGCCTTCATCACATGATCTACGAAGTGGTCGACAACGCCATCGACGAAGTGCTGGCCGGCCACGCCACCGCCTGCACTGTCGTGCTCAATCCCGACGGCTCCTGCACGGTGCGCGACGACGGCCGCGGAATTCCCGTCGGCATCAAGGACGATGACGACAACGATCCCAAGCGCTCGGCCGCCGAGATCGTGTTCACCGAGCTGCACGCCGGCGGCAAGTTCAATCAGGACAGCTACAAAGTCTCCGGCGGCCTGCACGGCGTCGGCGTGTCCGTCGTCAACGCGCTGTCGACGTGGCTCCGCTGTCGCATCTGGCGCCACGACAAGGAGCACTTCGTCGAATTCCGCGACGGCGTCACGGTCGCTCCCCTGAAAGCGACCGGCCCGGCCAACGGCCAGAAGGGCACCGAGGTCAGCTTTCTTCCGTCCACCAACACGTTCACCCAGGTCGAGTTCGATTTCGCCACGATCGAGCATCGCCTGCGCGAGCTGGCGTTCCTCAATTCCGGCGCCAAGATCGTGCTGGAGGACCGTCGCCATGCCGACGTCAATCGCGTGGAGATGATCTACGAAGGCGGTGTGGCCGCGTTCGTCAAATACCTCGACCGCTCGAAAACCGGGCTGTTCCCCGAGCCGATCATGGTGCGCGCCGACCGCGACCGTATCGGCGTCGAGGTCGCGCTGTGGTGGAACGAGAGCTACCACGAGAACGTGCTGTGCTTTACGAACAACATTCCCCAGCGCGACGGCGGCACGCATCTGGCCGGCTTTCGCGGCGCGCTGACCCGCGTCGTCAATCGCTACGCCGAGGAAAGCGGTATCGCCAAGCGCGAGAAGGTGGCGATCACCGGTGACGACGCCCGCGAGGGCCTGACCTGCATTCTGTCGGTGAAGGTGCCCGACCCGAAGTTTTCCAGCCAGACCAAAGACAAGCTCGTCTCCTCCGAGGTCCGTCCCGTGGTCGAAGGCGTCGTGTTCGACGAGCTCAACGCCTGGTTCGAGGAGCACCCCAAGGAAGCCAAGCTCATCGTCATGAAGGTGGCCGAGGCGGCCGCCGCCCGCGAGGCCGCCCGCAAGGCCCGCGAGTTGACCCGCCGCAAGGGCGCTCTCGACATGGCGAACCTCCCCGGCAAGCTGGCCGAGTGCCAGGACCGCAACCCCGCCAACACCGAGATGTTCATCGTCGAGGGTGACTCGGCCGGCGGCTCGGCCAAACAGGCGCGCAACCGCGAGTTCCAGGCCGTCCTGCCCATCCGCGGTAAGATCCTGAACGTGGAGCGCGCCCGCATGGACCGCATGCTCGGCAGCCAGGAGATCGGCACGCTGATCACCGCGCTGGGCACCGGCATCGGCCGCGGCGACGACGGCGGGTTCAACCTCGCCAAGCTGCGCTACCACAAGATCATCATCATGACGGACGCCGACGTCGACGGGGCGCACATCCGCACGCTGCTGCTCACATTCTTCTACAGGCAAATGCCCGAACTCATTGAAAAAGGGCACCTCTACATCGCGCAACCGCCCCTTTACAAGGTTACGCGCGGCAAGTCGGAGACCTACCTCAAGGACCAGAAGGGCCTTGAGGATTACCTCGTCACCGCGGGCCTCGAAGACACGACGCTGAAGGACGGAGAGGGCCGCGAGCGCGCCGGCAACGACCTGCGCTCGATCGTCGACGAGTCCCGCCGCGTCATCCGTCTCGTCGACGATCTGCACTCCCGCTACAACCGCTCGGTGGTCGAGCAGGCGTTGATGGCCGGCGCTCTGGATGCCGGCTTGCTGTCCCAGCCCGCCCGCGCCAGCGAGGTCGCCAGCGAAGTCGCCCGCCGCCTCGATACCCTGTCGGAGGAAACCGAAAAGGGTTGGGAAGGCCGCTTCGACACCGACGGCTATCTCTTGAAGCGCGAAGTCCGCGGCGTCACCGAGGCGCACGCGCTCGACATGGCGCTGCTCAATTCGCTCGACGCCCGCCGCCTGAACGAGCGGCTGCCCGAGTTGAAGGAGGTCTACAGCGGTCCGGCGAAACTGAAGCGCAAGACCGGCACCGTCGATATTTTCGGCCCTCGCGATTTGCTGAATGCCGTCTATGAGGTCGGCCGCGCCGGGATCGCCATGCAGCGCTACAAAGGCCTGGGCGAAATGAACGCCGACCAGCTCGCCGAAACGACGCTGGATCGCGATACGCGCACGCTCCTGCAGGTGAAAATAGGCGAACTCTCCGAAGCCGACGAGATTTTCTCGAAACTCATGGGCGACGTCGTCGAGCCGAGGCGCGACTTCATTCAGGCGAACGCGCTGTCGGTGGCGAATTTGGACGTGTGAGGGGTGATGGATGACCGGGTACGTCTACGTGGTCAGATCTCCAAATTTTAGCGCGTGCAAAGTCGGCCATACGAAAGATCTAAGGGGCCGCCTTTCTGGGTTGCGATCAAACTCTGCCGCGCCTTGGCACTGGTATCCATGGCAGGCATACCAATTAGAATCGATACACCACGCTCGGCAACTTGAGCAATTTGTTAAGAGCGACCCGTGTCTGGTTGCTGAGCTTATGCCGGGGAAGCGAGAGTTCTTTGGTTGCTCACCAAATATGGTCACGTCCAGAATAGTTGCGCTAGCTAACGAACATTCGATAGCGTTG
This sequence comes from Hyphomicrobiaceae bacterium, assembly GCA_033765285.1. Lineage (GTDB taxonomy): Bacteria > Pseudomonadota > Alphaproteobacteria > Rhizobiales > Hyphomicrobiaceae > Filomicrobium. The sequence goes on from JANRIE010000034.1 coordinate 18,203, forward strand.
ATAGGTGGATTTCCCTACAATATCACGATGGTTGAAGAATTGGCCGGCAACTTCCCTTCCTTGCCCTCGGAAATTCTTAAGAGTTTGCCGGAAGAGACAATAAAATCATACTGGATCGGCGTCCGGGACTTTATTCGCGCCTTAACCTATTTGGACGGCATCACAGTGAAATCGGAAGATGTTTGGCGACTATGGGTGATGGCAAATCACAATGCAGAGGCGGACAAGCCAATGCTGTGGTCTACGGTGTTAGATTTTTATAGAAATTCTTCAGACTCACGCAATCGCGATGTGGCAAATATGGCTATCGAGCAGGCAGCAAAAGATGAGCGCATTGCATGGGAAGACTGGCAGAAAGACTATAAAATCGAACCGTAGTCATTCCGGCTCTTGCTGGGTCAACTCCGTCGAGCTTGTAAAGGACGCTCCCCGGCGCGCAGACAAAGTCTCCGAACCAATTGAAGCCGGGGCTTGCGCCGCTCCGGACCCGGCGCAGCCGTAGGCTGTTCGACCTGTCGGATGGGGCACCCGCTCGCCCCATACACGACGTCATTCCCGCGAAGGCGGGAACCCAAGCACGGTGACGACAGACAGAGGCGGTTTGCCGTGCTCCTCGCTGATTGGATCCCCGCCTGCGCGGGGATGACGGATGCGGTCGGGGCGCTGCCCCGGACCCGGCGCAGCCGTGGGCTGTTCGACCTCAATAGGTCATAAAAAAGGAGGGGGTTCGGGGGCTCCCGGCCCCCGATGGGGTGCGGGGCTAGCCCCGCTCGCGAAGCGAGTACGACGCCCCCGCCTCCCCGGGCGCGTGATCCGCGCGCGCGGATCGCTCCGACCCGGGGGCTTCCCGAGCCGCAGCGGGGCAGGACCCCACCTCCCCGTCTATCCAGCGCCAAGCCGCGTCCACCCACCACTCCCCGCCCGACACTGGCCATTACGATAAACGGCGGCTGAACATGCGCTTCAGAGTGGGTTCAACGGCACTCGGGCAATGTCGTCTCATCAACAACGGGGAGCACGGTGCTCCG
>JANRIE010000039.1:0-48183 GCA_033765285.1 Hyphomicrobiaceae bacterium
GCGCTGCGCTTCTTGCGCATCGAGTCCCTGCTGCAACTGATCCACCATGCGCCCTGCGCGACACTGGCCTTGGTACACGGCGCGTGCTTCGGGGCGGGTGCCGACATCGTGGCGGCGTGTGCGCTTCGGTTGGCCGCGCCCGACAGCCGGTTTCGCCTGCCGGGTCTGCGGTTCGGGGTTGCGCTCGGAACGCGCCGTCTGGCTGAACTCGTGGGCCGCGACACCGCTCTCTCGCTTCTGATGACCGCGCGCGAGTTTTCGTCCGAGGACGCGTTGGCCGCTGGGCTGCTCACGGAGATCAGCGCCAAGGCGGACTGGCCAGAGCGTGTGGCCGCGGCGGCAGCGGCGGCTGCCGTGCTGCCGTCGGACAGCCTCACAAGCCTGCTCAGGCTGACCCGCGCCGACCATCGCGATGCCGATCTGGCTGCGCTCGCCCGGAGCGTGGCTGTCCCAGGTCTCAAGAACCGGATCGCCGCTTATCTCGCCAGCCGCTCGCCGAGTTGAACCGCGGCTCCGCGCGACGGTGATCAGACCGCGGAGGGGTCGAGACCAAAAAACGCACAATAAATCAATATACTGCATGAGAACGCCCCGTGTCGGCCCCGTCCTGCAAGTGCGGGCCGACCCTAGGAACACACTGGCTTCCCCTGTATGGTTGCCACCGATGGTTCGGGTCGCGTAGTGATCGGGCACTCACGCACTGCCGGCTGCGGCCCGTCTGGCCGCCACGAGTTGGAGCCAGGTGATGCCGATCGAACGGCATCGACGTCAGGGATGCCCCGACGTCCCTGCGCCGGCACGGTCTACACCTTCGGCTGAACCGGCTGGAACGACGATCGGCAGCCTCGCCATTACTCAGTTCCTTGGAGGTCGACATGATGAGAACCCTGGTACTCGCCGCCCTGGTGGCAATGGGGATGGCGATCTCTGGCCAACGTGCTCAGGCCGTCTCGCTGGACGGGGAGTGGAGTGGCAAGGGGTACGTGCAACCCACGCAAGGTGCCAGGGAGCAGGTCCATTGCCGGGTCAGGTACACACGTCAGAGCGGCAGGGTATTCAGTGTGGTTGCCACCTGCGCAACGTCTTCCTTCAAGATCCGGCAGACCGGCGAAGTTCTGATGGTCACGCCGACGCGCTACGTCGGTGATTTTCACAACGCCGAGTTCGATGTGTCCGGGCGCATTCGTGTCATCGTCGCCGGCACGCGCCAGACGGTCACCCTGTCGGGGCGGGCTGGTCAGGGAAGCTTGACGTTGTCGAAGTGACGTGGCGCAAAGCCGGCGTGCGGGCACCGTTCCGGACGCGTGGATCGCTCGTCGGGCACGGGTGCGACATTTCGGTCGTCTCGCGCGCCCATCCGGGGCATAAGTGTGGCGCATACGTTCCACGAGTTCAGAGGTGCAGGCCGATGATACCGCGCATGATTCCAGTTTTTGCCGCGCTGCTTGTCGCGGTGCCGGCCGCCGACGCGGCAGAGGTGCCGGGCAGGTCCAGCATCACGGCCGTCACGGTGTTTCCCTCCGGAGCCGAGGTCGTGCGCAAGGCGGTGGTCAAGCTCGAGCCTGGCCAGCACGCCGTCGTCCTGGGCGGTCTGCCCGCGCAGGCGGTGCCGGGCTCGATCCGCGTCGAAGCCGAGTCGACTGCCAAGCTGGAGATCGGCTCGGTCGACAGTCGCCGCCTGTTCGTGCCCCGCAGCGATGCCGAGGCCGCAGGAACCGCGCAGCGCCAGATGGAACTGCAGATCGAGCGTCTGAATGACCGCAAATTGGCCATCGAGAACGATATCGAGGCCGGCGAGACGCAACGGGCGCTGCTGCGCAACCTGTCGAATCTGCCGAGCCGCCCCGCGCCGAGTGGCGCTCAGGGGACAGGGGCACCGGGCGAGGACTGGCCGGGCGTGCTCAATCTCATCGGGTCGAGCATGACCGACATCGGCCGGTCGATTCTGGAAAGCCGCGTGCGCATCCGCGAGATCGACCGGGAGATCGCCGAACTCGAGAATAAGCGCGCGGAGCTGTCGCCCGAGCAGGAAGAGCGAACCGAGGTCAAAGTCTTCGTCTCGGCCGACGCCGCACAGGAGGCGACGTTCCTCGTCCGCTATCAGGTGCCGAGCGCGTCCTGGCAGCCGTTCTACGACGCCAGGCTGTCGACGGGCTCGAAGGCTGCGGTGCCGAAGCTCGAGTTGATCCGCCGGGCGGCCATCAGCCAGACGACGGGTGAGCCCTGGACGGACGTCGAGGTGACGCTGTCGACGTCGCGGCCCAAGGCGGGGTCGACGGCACCGGATCTTCAGCCGATCACCGTCGACGTCGTGGAGCCCGTGCAAGCGCGGCCGGTCAGCGCGCCGGTCGCACCGGTCGGCCAGATTTCGGCAGCCCCCGAACCCATGGCGGAGGTGGCGGCGGCCGACGAGGCAGCTCATCCGAAGTCGGCCCGCCGCGCCATTCAGATGGCACCAGCCCGCGTGCAGGAGGCCGTCGTCGAGTCGTCGCCGTTCCAGGCGCTCTACCGCGTGCCCGGTGCCGTCACGGTCGCCGATACGGGCGAGGCCAAGCGCGTTCAACTTTCCCGCCAGGAGATTGGCCCGACGCTGTCGATCAAGACCGTGCCGAAGCTCGATGATCGCGCCTATCTCTACGCCAAGTTCAAGTCTCCGGCACAGGCCCCGCTGCTGCCGGGATCGGTGTCGCTGTTCCGCGACGGCACCTTCGTCGGGACGGGGCGGTTGCCGCTCGTGGCCGGCGGCGAAGAGCGCGAACTGGGCTTTGGCACCGACGATCTCGTGCGTGTCCGCCACGCCATCGCCGAGGAGACACGCGGCGAAACGGGTCTCATCTCCTCCTCGCGCACCGATGTGCGTCAGTACAAAATCACGGTCAAGAATCTGCACGAGCGGGCCATCGACGTGACCGTGCTCGACCAGATGCCAGCGGTAAAGAACGAGGCGATCACCGTCGATCTCGTGGGCCGGACCCCGCCGACGAAGCGCGACGTCGACGACAAGCGGGGCGTCGTCGCCTGGGACGTGTCGCTGGCTCCCGACGAGGAGAAGTCCATCGACTTCGGCTACAAGGTGACGTGGCCGGCGGCCAAGCAGATCCGCTATGGCCGCTGAGCCGCGGTCGCCGATGGCTCGCGCCATGGGGCGAAGAGTGCGTGCACGCCGGCTGCCCTTGCCCCTTCCCTCGCACCTGGCATATCTATAGTGCTGAAAAGCCCCGGTAGCCGCGCCGGGGCTTTCACGTGTCGGAAGGATCGCAATGTCTAACGTCGTGGTGGTTGGTGCCCAGTGGGGCGACGAGGGCAAGGGCAAGATCGTTGACTGGCTCTCTGAGCGCGCCGATATCGTGGTGCGGTTTCAGGGTGGGCACAACGCCGGCCATACCCTGGTCATAGGTGGCACGACCTATAAGCTGTCCCTGTTGCCGTCGGGCGTCGTTCGGCCCGGCAAGGTCGGCGTGATCGGCAACGGTGTCGTCATCGACCCGTGGGCGCTCTGCTCCGAGATCGAGCGGCTTGCGGGCCAGGGTGTCGTCGTCACGCACGACAATCTGCGCATCGCCGAGAACGCGACGCTGATCCTGCCGCTGCACCGCGAACTCGACCAGATGCGCGAGGAAGCGGCCGGGACCGGCAAGATCGGCACGACCGGACGTGGCATCGGCCCCGCCTACGAGGACAAGGTCGGCCGCCGGGCCATCCGCGTCAACGATCTGATCAATCTCGATACGCTCGGGCCGAAGGTCGATCGCATCCTGGTCCATCACAACGCGTTGCGCCGTGGCCTCGGCCGTCCGGAGATCGGGCGGGACACGCTGATGGCGGAGCTGGCCGAGGTCCGCGGCAAGATCCTGCCGTATGTCGATTGCGTCTGGGATCTCCTCGACAAGGCACGGCGCGCTGGCAAGCGCATCCTGTTCGAGGGCGCGCAGGGAACGCTCCTCGATATCGACCACGGGACCTATCCGTTCGTCACTTCCTCAAACACCGTCGCGTCGCAGGCTGCAACCGGCTCCGGCCTCGGGCCGCACGCATCGGGTTATGTGCTGGGTATCGCCAAGGCCTACACGACGCGCGTCGGCTCCGGGCCATTTCCGACGGAACTGATGGACGACATCGGCCGCGTGATCGGCGAACGGGGCCACGAGTTCGGTACGGTGACGGGGCGCGCGCGACGCTGCGGGTGGTTCGACGCGGTGCTGATGCGGCAGGCCGTCAAGGTCAATGGCATCGACGGCATCGCGCTGACCAAGCTCGACGTTCTCGACGGCTTCGAAGAGATCAAGGTCTGCGTCGGCTACCAACTCGATGGCGTGACCATCGACCGCTTCCCGGCCGGCCAGAATGCGCAAGCCCGCGTCGCGCCTGTCTATGAGGTGTTCGAGGGCTGGTCGGCCTCGACCCGCGGCGCGCGCACCTGGGCCGATCTGCCCGCGCAGGCGGTCAAGTACGTCAAGCAGATCGAGGAGCTGATCGAATGTCCGGTCACGCTTCTGTCGACAAGCCCGGAGCGTGACGACACCATCCTGATGCGCGATCCCTTCGAGGATTGACGCCATGGGTCCCGTCTGTGGCCCCTGTCATGCGACCTGTTAGGCGATCTGTCAGGTGATCTGACCACCGTCGTAGCCGCAGGCGATGCGACCGAGTGCGGCGCGGAAGGCGTCCGAGCCTAGGTCACCGGTTGCTAGTGCGTCACGTCCCGCGCGTGCCAGCAGGTCGGCCAGCAGACCCGGGTCAAGGCCCGGCAGGCTGGCCCAGAAGGCACGTGTCAGGGCAACGGCGAGCGCGTGATCGGGGTGCGCGGCATTCTCCGGCGCGCGGCCGATCTCATACATGTGCGTGACGGCATCCCACGGGGCGCGCGTGTCCGGCAGCCGCTCGAGGACGTCGGGCCGCTCGTCGGCGACATAGAACCGGTTCAAGGTGTCGTCGAGACGAAAGCTGTACCCGGCCGCCAGCAGGATCGGCTCCCAGGCGGCATGCGACGGCGCGTTGGTGCCAGGCGCGATCGCCTCGACCACGACGACCGCCGGGCGGTAGCGCGACCAATCGTTACCAGCCAGCACGTCGGCTTCGGCACCTTCCACGTCGACCTTCAGGAAGTCGATGGCCGTGACGCCGTGGGCCTCGCAGAGCGCCGACAGCGTGGTCACGGGCATGCGCACGGTCTCGTAGGCATCGCCGTGCACGGTCGAGCCTTCGGCGTTCTGCGGGCTCATCGTCGAAAGCCCGTGCAAACGCGGGAACATATGAAAAACCGCCTCCCCGGACTGCTCACCGACAAGGCCCACATGCACGATGTCGCGCGGGCGCACGTGGCGGTAGAGGCCGGCGAGCGGGGCCTGGGGCTCGACGACGAGGCCGCGCCAGCCTCGCTCGTAGAACCACATGGACACGTTGTCGGCGATCGGGTGGCCACCGCCAACGTCGATGTAGAAGCCCGCCTGGACCCCGCCGAGCGCGAGGGCCAGATGGTAGTCTTCCATGTTTTGCGTGTAGGACAGGGGCCTGGACGCGGTGGTGGTCATGCTCGCCTTATCCGCTCACGAAACGTGTCTGGTCACGAAAGCTGCTCATGGAAGGCGCCCGGCCCGGGCCGGGCGCAGGTCCAAGCGCATCAGCGACTCAGGATTGCGGCACCGCTGCGACCAGCCCGGCAAACTCCGCCACGGCCCCGTCACGCAACGCACATGCCAGGATGCGCGCAGGATTGACGGGTCCGGGAAACCGGAAACGCCCGGGCGGCACCGGGCTGAACCCGAAGCGGGCATAGTAGGGCATGTCGCCGACCAGCACCACGAGGTCGACGCCAGCCGCGCGCGCCGCCTCCAGGCCCGCCGCGATCAGCGCTCGTCCATAGCCCTGGTTGGCGAGCGTCGGGCGCACTGCGAGCGGTCCCAGCAGCAGCGCACCCGGCTTGCCGCCGATGCTGACCGGTGTGAAGCGCAGTGCCGCCAGGATCATCCCATCCGGTCCGACGGCAACCCTGCAATAGGCGGAGATCGGCGCGGAGCCCTCGCGCACACGGTAGGCGGTGCGGACAAACCGGCCCGGACCGAAGGCAGCCGCGTGCAATTCCGAGATCGCCGCCAGATCGGCAGCACTCACGGGCCGAAGCGTGCTGTCGGCGGGCAGCGCAGGAACGGGCGCAGCAGGAAGAGGCACGGGATCCATCATGGGCGCGCGCTCTAACACGCGAACCCGCAAGGGTCCAGCATCGCCTGACTACCATGTCGCACTGATCGGGCCGCGACCCAGGATCTCGGCAATGCGTGCCCGCGTCGGGTCCACCGTGTCGGCAGGGAGTTCGTCGGGCGCAAAAAAACCGTGTGCTGCAATTTCATGGTTGGCTTTCGGCGGGACCGGCTGCTCGAACGCGCGCACCACGAACAGCGCGATATGGTCGTTGGGAAAGGCGCGGAAATTGGCGTAGAGCCCGAACAGCCGGGGCTCACCGGTCAGCATCACGCCGGCTTCCTCCGACAGTTCGCGGGTGAGGGCTGCGACGACGGTCTCGCCCTTCTCGACACCACCGCCGGGAAAGTGCCAGCCGGGCCGGTAGGTGTGGCGGATCAGGAGAATGCGCCCGTCCGCCTGGATGACACAACCCTGTGCGCCCAAGGTCAGCGCCCGCGAGAGCCGCCAATAGCTCTGCAGAACTTTTGCGACGACCTTCTGGGCGACCACCCGACCCCTCCCGCGCACGCATTGACGCCGCCGCAACCGGCTGCGAAGTCCTCGTCATCCTCACCCAGTCCGGCAGGCAATTCCATGGCAGACCACCGCACCCTCACCCTCGCGCATCTGTCGGACGTCCACTTGCCGGGCATCGCGGGGTTGAGCCCCGAGCACTGGTCGGCCAAACGCGTGCTGGGTTTCCTCAACTGGCAGCGCGGCCGCTATCGGATGCATACGGCCGCTGCAATCGAAGCCATCGCCCGGGACGTCATCGCCAAGCACCCCGATCATATCGCCGTGACGGGTGACATCGCAAATCTCGGGCTGCCAGCAGAGCTCGCGGCGGCGCACCAATGGCTGGCGACGCTCGGGACCCCGGAGCAGGTCAGCGTGGTGCCCGGCAATCACGATGTCTACGTGCCGATGCGGCGCGATCAGAGTATCGCCCGCTGGGCGGCGTATATGACATCGTCCGGGCTCCCGGAACGCGCACCTGCACAGGGGCAACCGACTGTCTTTCCCTACGTGCGGCGGCTTGGGGGCGTGGCCCTGGTGGGTCTGAATTCGGCGATACCCACCCCGGTCTTTGTCGCGGCGGGCCGGCTCGGGGGGGCCCAACTCGCTGCGACCGCCGACGCGCTGCACCAACTGGGGTCCGCGGGGCTCGTTCGCGTCGTGCTCATCCACCATCCACCGCTACCCGGGCAGGCACCGCACCGGCGCGCGCTCGCCGATGCGGCCGATCTGGCGGCCGTATTGCGTTCGGCTGGCGCAGAACTCGTTCTGCACGGACACAATCACCGCAACAGTCTGGTCTGGGCGGCTGGTCCGTCGGGGCCGATCCCGGTTGTCGGCATTGCCTCGGCCTCGGCATCGCTCGATAGCCACGGCGCGGGCCATCTCGCCCGCTACAACCTGTTGCGTATCGGGGGACGAGCCGGGGCCGCGCGAATAGAGGTTTGCGGGCGTGGCCTCGGCGCACCGGTGCCGGGCGGGCGCGTCTTGGACCTCGAGAGCTACGTGATCGCCGATGGTTGCCGGCTTGACGCGACGGCATCGGACTGATCCCTTGCGCCCGGGGGGCGGGTTCGCGGACCTGCCGCGAGTGCGGCAACGAATCAATGGATGCGGACCACACGTCGGCAAACGACAGCCAAGGATCGGGGGCGGATATGCAACAGGTAGCGCCAACATCGGGGGGTGCACCCGCGTTGTGGCTCATCGTGCTGACCGCCGCCACGGTCGCCGGTATCGGCATGGGCCTGAGGCAGGTGATGGGGCTCTACATGGTCCCCGTTTCGGGCTCGCTCGGCCTGGGCTTCGAGAGTTTTGCCCTGGCGGTGGCGGTCGCCAACATCGTCTGGGGGCTGGCGGCTCCCGTCACCGGCGTCATTTCCGACAAGCGGGGCACGGGGCTCGTCGTCGTCTTCGGCGGTCTGGCAACGGTCGCCGGCATCCTGCTGTTGTACGCGGCGCGCAGCGATTGGGGCCTGATCCTGTCAGGCGTCTTTCTTGGGCTCGGCGTGGCAGGCGCGGGGGTCAATGCGGTCGTCGGGGCCGTCGGGCGGGCAGCGCGGCCGGAGGATCGCACGTCGGCCATCGCGGCAGTCGGCATGGGCTCCGGCGTCGGCATTCTGATCGCGCTGCCATACACGCACCTGCTGATCGAGGCGCTCGGCTGGCAAACGAGCCTCCTGGTGCTGGCGGCCACCGCCCTGATGATTCTACCCCTGGCGGTGCCGTTGTCGGGACGGCCAGCGACGCCGCCGTCGACGCTGCAACCGCAGTCGGCGCGCGCGGCGCTGGGCGAGGCGTTCCGCCATCCGAGCTTCTGGCTGCTCAACGCGGGCTTCTTCGTCTGCGGCTTTCACGTCGTTTTCTACGGCACGCACTTGCCGGCCTATGTCGCCAGCAAGGGGCTCGGGCCGGAGGTCGCCGTCTGGGGCCTCACCGTGGTCGGGCTTGGCAATCTCGTTGGGACATGGCTTGCCGGGCAGTGGGGGCGGCGGCTGCCGAAGCGCCTGGGCCTCAGCCTCATCTATGCCGGGCGGTCGGTTGTTTTCCTGGGCTTCCTGTTCCTGCCGGTGACACCGGTGACGGTGATCGCGCTCAGCGCCGCGCTCGGGCTCCTATGGCTCTCCACCATCCCGCTCACCAGCGGGCTGGTCGCCACCTTCTTCGGACCCAGGTGGATGACCATGCTGTACGGGTTCGTCTTCCTGTCGCATCAGGCCGGCAGCTTCCTGGGGGTGTGGCTCGGGGGCGCGATATATGATCGCTTGCAGTCCTACGACGCCATGTGGTGGATTTCAGTGGCGCTGGGCATCGCGGCGGCACTCGTCCATTTGCCGATCGACGAGCGACCGGTTGTGCGCAGCACCGAGCCTGCGTCCGCACCGGCATGAGAGGATACGATCGGTGATCGAGGAACCAATGGCGCGCCACGCCGATCAGCACGCGATGCCAGCGATCGTGCGGACGGCCGTGACGCTTGGCGCTGTCGGTCTCGTCATCGGCGCCGTCTACTTGGCTATGGTGCGCGGGCAGGCTCTGCTCGCCGATCTGGCCTCATTCGGCCTGCGGCTGTGCATCTGATCCAGTGTTCCGGTTCCGACATTTGCGTCCCTGCGCAGCACGGGCGAGAGCAAATGTCGGACCCAAGAGGAACACTAGCAACTCTATGATTCTCGTGCAGCTTATGCATCTGACGTTTGGTCTGAGGCCACGTTGCGGGCAGGTACCCAACGTGAGATGCGCTGCACTACTCAACTGTCGAGGATCAGGACGGCCATGCGCCGCGGACCGTGGGCCCCGATCACGATGCGCCCGCCGATATCGGCCGTGCGCGAAGGGCCCGAGATCAGGTTCAATGTGCGCGGCATTTGCGCTGGGCCGAGGCGGGCGCGGATACGGTCGTAGGCATCCTCGTAGGTCGCCACGATATCAGCCGCCCGCAACACCACGATGTGCGTCTCGGGCAGAAAGCCGAGTGTCACGGGATTGTCGGCCCCCGATGCCAACACCAGCGTTCCCGTCTCCGCGACGCCGGCTGCGGCGACAGATAACCCGGCCGTATCGGCGGGATCGGCCGCACCCTGCGCGATGGCCAGACCCGGGGCCGACGTCCAGTCGATCGCCGACAACAAAGGATCGGCCCCGTGGCGCAGACCAGGCGGCTGGTTGTGCTGCCGGAGATAGGAGGCAATCGCCGGGGGAATGTCGTCGGCGGTTGCCGTCGCCATCACCGTCGCGAGGTTGCGGGTGGCTTCCGCTTCGAACACCGCCCGCAGGTTCGTGCCCGCCGCACCGACGCGGGCAACCGCCGGCTGGCGTGGCGGTAATGCCAGACGCGCCGCCACCGCGCGGACACGGGCCGCCTCGTCGGTCTGGCCCCGAGAGGCTTTGATTTTACCCAGGATGTCCGACCGGTTCGTCATTTCGCGGCGCTGTTTCGGGTTGCACGCCAGAGCTGCTGGAACGTCTGGCCTTGCGGGGCAGGAAGGTCGCGGTGCCGGGTCCAACCCGCCGCCAGAGGCAGCGAGGCGATACTGCCGCTGCCGCGCGACCAGGCCTTCAGCAGCGGGGCCGAGGCCCGCATGACCATGTGGTAGAGGTTCGGCCGGCGGGCCAGCGCCCCCCACGCTGCCAGGGCGGCCCGCGTCAGAAGGGGCGGCTGACCGGCCTCGAATTCCGCCTCTCGCCACTGCCGCATCAGCTTAGGCAGCGGGATCTTCATCGGGCAGACAGCTTCGCATTTGCCACAGAAGGTCGACGCATTGGGGAGCGAGGCGGCGGCTTTGACGCCGATGAGACCGGGCGTCAGCACCGCACCGATGGGCCCGGGATAGACCCAGCCATAGGCATGCCCACCGACGGCGTTGTAGACCGGGCAGTGGTTCATGCATGCCGCGCAACGGATGCAGCGCAGGACTTCTCGCATATTCGAGGCGTACAGGTCGGTCCTGCCATTGTCGACCAGCACGACATGATAAGCCGCGGGCCCGTCCGGGTCGCCTTGGCGGCGTGGCCCCGTGGAGAACGTGGTGTAGGTGGTGATGTCCTGGCCGGTCGCCGAACGGGCCAGCAGTCGCAAGAGCACGCTGACGTCTTCCAGGGTCGGCACCACCTTGTCGATCGACGTGATGACGATGTGGGTCTTCGCCAGCGACTGCGTCAGGTCACCGTTGCCCTCGTTGGTCACGATGATCGAGGAACCGGTCTCGGCGACGAGAAAATTGGCCCCCGTGATCCCGACGTCGGCCGACACGAACTTCTGGCGCAGGATCCCGCGGGCCTCGTCGACCAGTTCGACCGGCGCGTCGAGACGGCGGCCGTGGGGCAGATGCGTGTGGGTGCGGCGGAAATCGGCCTCCACCTGCTCCTGGGTGAGGTGAATGACCGGGGCGACGATGTGGCTCGGCGCCTCGTCCCGGATCTGCAGGATGTACTCGCCAAGGTCGGTCTCGACGACCTCCAGACCACCCGCGATCAGCGCGCCATTGAGGCCGATCTCCTCGGAGACCATCGACTTGCCCTTGGTGACGAGCCGGGCCCCTGCCGCGCGGCAGATGTCCAGGATGATGCCATTGGCCTCGTCTCCGGTCCGAGCCCAGTGCACCCTCGCTCCGGCAGCCGTAGCGGCCTTCTCGTAGGCCTCGAGGTAGAGGTCGAGATGGTCGAGGGTGTGGTTCCTGATGTCGGCCCCGACGTCGCGAAGGTCCTCGAACTCGGGCAGCCGGGCACGGGCCGCCGTGCGCTGGGCAACGAGCCCGCCGGGCAGACCCGACAGCGCTCGCTGCAACTGCGTGTCGGCCAAAGCTTCGCGGGCATTTGCTTTGAAGGCGTGGGATGTGGCGTGCATGGGTCGGAAGCTCGCGCATTGCCGGCGTGCCCGCAAGGGCTATCCTCGGGATTGCCACGGGCAATGCCCGCGGGCGGGGTGGGGAACTGATGGCCCTGCGCTGGTGATGGGTTGATGATTCCGATGCCCCGGCCAGGGCCTGGATGGTTGGCGGCGCACGGACGGCGAAGTCTCCAGCGCGCGGCTAACGCGACTGGCCGATCGGTGGATCGGCCAGTTCACCGGCCAGCACCTCCGCAACGTGGCGGCAGGCGATGTCGCGGCCCTGTCGGCGCAACTTTCCCGCCATGTTCATCAGACAACCCAAATCCCCGGCGAGGACGAGCGCGGGCTCGGCGGCGGCGATGTTGGCGGTCTTCTTTTCGAGCATGGCATTCGAGATGTCGGGGAACTTGACGCTGAACGTGCCGCCGAAACCACAGCAGATTTCATTGTCGGCCATCTCGACGAGGGACAGCCCCTCGATCGAGGCCAACAGCCGGCGCGGCTCGGATTTGATGGACAACTCGCGCAGGCCCGAGCAACTGTCGTGATAGGTGACACGACCAGCAAACGTGCCAGGCACCTCAGTCATGCCGCGCTCGTTGACGAGGAACGAGACGAGTTCGTGAACCTTGGCGGCGAAGGCGGCGGCTGCCGCCCGGTCGTCGGCGTTGCCGTCGAGCAGCCGCGGGTAGTGTGATTTCAGCATGCCCGCGCACGAGCCGGAGGGGGCGACCACATAATCACAGCCGTCGAATGCCGCGATGGTCTGGCGGGCCAGCGCTATCGCCGTCTTGCGGTCACCGGAGTTGTAGGCTGGTTGTCCGCAGCAGGTCTGCCGAGTGGGCACGATCACCTCGCAACCGGCCGCCTCGATGAGCTTGGCCGCGGCAAACCCGATCGACGGTCTGACCACGTCGACGAGGCAGGTGACAAAGAGCCCGGCGCGGGGTCGGGGCGTGGCAGTCGCGCTCATGCGATGAGACCTTTCTCGGGAGTTCAGCGACTGTAGTGGGCGTGCGCCCCGGCCGCAACGCGCCATCGGCACCGCTATCCATGCGCCCAAACGTGCAATTGTTCGGGGCGCTGGCGTTCACTACCGTGGCGGCTACGCGTGCGGTTCGGGGGATGAGACCATGACCAGCGACAGCCTCGGCCGGCCCCCTGGCGATATTCCGGCACCGGCTGCACTCCGGCGCGGGCCGCTGGGCTTTCCCGAACATGCCGACCGCCCAGCCGTGCTGGGTGAACTGCATGCCCGGCCGCTGCTGCCGCTGTCCGTGCCGCGCCGCATTTATCACTTCGCCTTCATGACCACGCCGGAGGAGGCGCGCGCCGACCGCGAGGCGGTCGTGGCCCTCGCCACTCAGCGCGGCGTGCCGCCTCCCGCGCCGGATGCCAAGTTCCATCGCTTCGACTTCGGTCCCTGGGCGTTGCGCTGGGAGCAGCACACCGAATTCGCTACCTACATGTGGAAGACGGCGCGCGACGCCGATGTCCCGTTCGCGCGGCCCAACCCGCTGGCCAGTGGCGAGATCGCCTTCAAGGCGCCCGGTCAGCTCATCGCGGCAGTGCATATGTGCCTTGTCGATGCCGGCGACCAGCCGCGCGACCATGCCGGGTTGTTCCACCGGCAGAGCCTGTGCGCGATCCAGGCGGCCGACCGCACAGCTTATGTCGCGACCGATTTCGTGGCCGATCCACATGGCTTCACGCGGTTCCTGGTCGAATCGAAAGGCATGACGGAGACCCGCACCGGCCGCCTCGTCCAGCGCGTGCTCGAGCTCGAGATTTACCGGACGCTGGCGCTGCTCGGATTGCCCGTGGCCCGGCGAACCGCCCCGCTGATGCAACGGATGGAATTCGAACTGGCCGCCATTACGCGCGAAATCGCCGACAAGCACGACCCGAAGCGCAACCAGGAACTGTTGACGCGCCTGGGCAAGCTCGCCGCCGAACTGGAAGCGCAGAGTGCCGCGACAGCGTTCCGCTTCGGTGCGACGCGCGCCTATCACGACTTGGTCAAGAGCAGGCTCGATCTGATCCGCGAGGAGCAGCTTGGCGAGAACGTCAGCATCACGGCCTTCTTCCGTCGGCGGCTGGACCCCGCCATCGACACCTGCAACGCGCTGGAGGCACGGGAGAACCGCTTGGCGGGCCAACTGGCGCGGGCAGCCGACCTGCTGCGTACGGGCATCCAGTTCGACCTGGAGCAGCAGAACCGCAATCTGTTGCGGTCCATGGATCGTCGGGCGCGGTTGCAGCTTCGGCTGCAGCAAACGGTCGAAGGCCTGTCGGTGGCCGCCATCAGCTACTACGTGGTCGGTCTGGTGACCTATCTGGCGAAAGGTGCCCAGGCGGCAGGCGGGCTGCCCGCGCGTCTGTCACCTGAAGTGGTCACGGCATTGGCGGTGCCGCTGACGCTCACCGGCGTGTGGCTGCTCGTTTCGCGCATCCGCTCGCGGTTCCACAAGTCGCCTGGGGACGGTACACAAGACGACGGCTGAGTGCCTGTCTTGCGCGCCCGCCACGCGGCAAAATCGCCGCCGGTCGCGCCGATCAGTTGGTGCCGCCTGGCCGGGCGTCGGATGGCCCACGCGTTTCATCCGTCCGCAGCCAAGACGCGGTCTGTGGTGGCGGAAGGGTTTCCAGATAGCTGACGAGGTCACGGCGGTCCTTGGCGTCGGCGATGCCGATGAAGGGCATCTTCGTCCCGGCGAGAAACCGGGTTGGACCGGCAATCAGGCTGTCGATGAACTCGGGGCTCCAGACGAGACCCTCCCGGCGTGCGCCCGCGAGCGCGGCCGAGTAGGCGTAATCGGGGAACGCGGCAGCCGGGCGGCCGACGATGCCAGCGAGCGAGGGGCCGACTTTGTGCGCGGCCGAGTTGGCCTCGTGGCAGGCCGAGCACTGCGCGTAAAGCTTGGCCCCACGCAGCGGATCGGCGGGCGAAACGTCGTCAGCGAGCGCTGTTTGCTTTGCGACCGGCAGCGGAATCCAGCGGGTGATGGATTGTGCACCGAACGCCACCGGGCTGAACAGAACGCCGAGGAGGCTCAGCGACACCACGGCACCGGCCAGGCCGCCGCGGTGAGTAGTGCAATTCGTCGCAGAACGTCTCACGCTACACCTCATCTCTTCGGACGTCGGCCGCCTGCCCCTTGGCCGCGGCCGCATCGTGCCATTGCGCACTGGTGTTCCGGTTTTGACATTTGCTTGCCTTCGCAGCACGGTCGAAAGCAAATGTCGGAACCATGAGGAACACTAGCAACTCTATGATTCTAGTGCAGCTTATGCATCTGACGTTTGGTTCGAGGCCGCGTTGCGAGCAGGTACCCAACGTTAGATGCGCTGCACTCGTGTGATGACCGAGACGTCCGCTGCATACTCTTCAGCGGGGTCGAGAGGCGGACTTCTCGGTCTCAATCACACTAGAAGATTGATAATTCTAGTTGGCCGTGGACCTGGGGCATACGCCACGCGCCATCTTCAACGTCACTACACGCAAAAGGTTAGCAGCACGCTGATGCTGGCGTCGGGCCGCACCGGTCGGCCCGCGACAGACGGCGTTTACATGGCGTCTATCGGGGCGGCCGCGCTCTGCATTCCCCCGGCACCGGGTGGCGAAGACCTCCCGCGCCGCGCCTTGCCCGCCTTTGCGGGGGGCGCAACGGGCAGGTCGATCCCTTGATTCCAGTAGGGTTCGTTGCCGTAGAGTTCACCGAGGAACTCGATGAAGGCATTGACTTTGGCCGGCAGGAACTCGCGGCAGGGATAGACGGCGTGGATGGCGAAATTCGACGACCCGGTATAGCCCGGCAGGACGATCTGCAACTTTCCGCTGGCCAGTTCGGCTGCCACGTCCCAGGTCGAGCGCAAGCCGATCCCGATGCCCAGCAACAGCGCCTCGCGGATGAACTCGCCGGAGTTGGAGCGCACATTGCCTTTGAGGCGCAGCATTTCGCGCTCGCCGTTGGGTCCCTCGATTTGCCAGGTTTCCTGGGCACCGGCCGACAGGCAGTTGTGCCCCTCGAGATCGGCCAGCGTGCTCGGAATACCGTGTTGAGCCAGGTATTTGGGGGATGCGCAGATGACGCGGGTATCAGGAGCCAGCTTGCGCGCGACCAGCGAGCTGTCGGGCAACTCCCCGATCCGCACGGCGACATCGAAGCCGTCGCGGATGATGTCAGCGAAGTTGTCGGTCAGATGGAAATCAAGTTCGATGTCCGGAAAGCGCTCCATGAACGCCGGCAGGTAAGGCGCAATGTGCAAGCGCGAGAACGACGTCGGGGCGGTGACCTTCAGCAGGCCGCGCGGATTGGTATTGCGCTTCGACACGAAGTCCTCGGCCTCGTCGACAAGAGTGAGGATGTCGACGACACGTTTGAAATAGCCCTCCCCCGTCTCGGTCAGGGTCAACTGCCGGGTGGTGCGCTGAAACAGACGCGCTCCGAGTTTGTCCTCCAGGAGACTGATTCGTTTGGACACGACCGCGGGTGACAAGCCCATCTCGCGACCCGCCGCCGACATGTTGCCGGTGCGGGCGACGCGCGCGAAGATTTCGAGGTCGGTGATCGCTGTCATGGGGAGGTCTCCGTCGCATGGCCGCTTATTCGGCCAAGGACTTTCGTCGCTTCGTTGATGGAGCGCCGCGACGGCGCAAGTGTGTCTGGGTTTCAACAATTCAGAACAAGAGTATCAAAAAATAGAACAGCATCTTGGCGAACAGGCTTGGCTCGTCGGGTCGAACGCCATGCCTCCGCGGTTGTCGACGTCGGGAGGAGCTCGGGCCGCGCGCCATATTGCCGGAGCGCCAGCCGGAGATTTCGTGTAAAACGCAGGGACGAGCCTCGCCTTCAGTGCAGTGGTCTGGCGCGGTCCAGGTCGAGTATCGCACAAGCCAGCAGCGCGGTTGCGGCGCGGGTTCCCATAAGGTTACCGCGCCGTCGTGGCGGCAGGGACCACAGGAGTTGCTCCGATGACGTTCATCAAGATGCCCGTCCCCGACGCGACGATCCTGTCGCGACGCGACCAGATCGTGAAGGATCTGATCCGCATCGCCGGAGAGGACGCGGTGATCGCCGATGACGACGGCCGGCGCACGTTCGAGACCGATGGCTTCACCGCTTACCGATGCATGCCACTGGCGGTCGTTTTGCCGACGACGACGGAGATGGTGTCGAAGGTGATGGCCTATTGCTACGATCGCGGCGTGAAGATCGTCGCACGCGGCGCTGGCACGTCGTTGTGCGGGGGAGCGTTGCCGCTCGAGGACGCCATCGTGCTCGGCGTCTCGCGCATGAGCCGCGTTTTGGAGATCGACTACGACAATCGCATCGCTCGGGTCGAAGCGGGGATAACGAACCTCGCGATTTCGGGTGCCGTCGCAGCCGAGAGTTTCTTCTACGCGCCCGATCCCTCCAGCCAGCTCGCCTGCACACTCGCCGGCAATCTCGCCATGAACTCGGGCGGTGCCCACTGTCTCAAGTACGGCGTTACGACCAACAACGTGGTCGGCCTCAAAGTCGTGCTGATCGACGGCGAGGTGATCGAACTGGGCGGGCCGCACCTGGATGCCGAAGGCTATGACCTCGTCGGCCTGTTCATCGGTTCGGAAGGCCAATTCGGCATCGTGACGGAGGCCACCGTGCGCATTCTACGCGCTGCCGAGGGCGCGCGGCCCATGCTGCTCGGCTTTGCCTCGAGCGAGCAGGCCGGCTCTTGCGTGTCGGCCATTATCGCTGCTGGTATCATCCCTGTGGCGATGGAGTTCATGGATCGTCCGGCAATCGAGGTGTGCGAGAGCTTCGCCAAGGCCGGCTATCCCCTGGATGTCGAGGCTCTGCTGATCATCGAGGTCGAGGGATCGGAGATCGAAATCGCCGAGATGCTGGAGCGGGTCAAATCCATCGCTGCGCCGTTTGCGCCGACGACCGTTCAGATCTCGTCCGGACCGGTGCAGTCGGCCAAGATCTGGAAAGGTCGCAAGTCCGCATTCGGTGCGATCGGACGCATCTCGGACTATTTCTGCATGGATGGCACCATTCCGCTGTCGCGGCTCCCCGAAGTGCTGCGGCGCATCGGCGAGATCTGCGCCAGTCATGACCTGAAGGTCGCCAATATCTTTCATGCCGGCGACGGCAACCTGCACCCGCTGATCCTTTACGATGCGAACGACCCCACGAGCGCGGAGCGGGCGGAAATTGCGGGAGCCGAAATACTGACGCTGTGCGTCGACGTGGGCGGTTGCTTGACCGGTGAGCATGGGGTGGGGATCGAGAAGCGCGACCTCATGCTCGCCCAGTTCACCGATACCGACATCACCGTTCAGATGCGCATCAAGAGCGTTTTCGACCCCGATTGGCTGCTCAACCCTGGCAAGGTATTTCCACTCGAGATGATGCCGGCGACCTCGTCGGCAGCCGGATCGCAGGAAGCCGCCGCCGCGGCCTGAGCCGGCGCGCGCCACACGGGGTGCCCGGGGTGTCTGAACCGTCAAGGAGACCAGCCGTTGTCCCAGATGCTCCGACCCGCGACCGCCTGGGAACTGCAGAGCATGCTGCAGCCGTTCATCGACCGGCAGCAGCCCGTCGAAGTGGCCGGATCCGGGTCCAAGCGCGGTCTCGGCCGGCCGATGCAGACGGCCGCCACCATTTCGACGGCGTCGATGCACGGGATCTGGCTGTATGAGCCAACCGAACTGGTCATGAGCGCCCATGGCGGGACGCCACTGGCCCAGATCGAGGCGCAACTCGCCGCCAACAATCAGATGCTGGCCTTCGAGCCCATCGACCTCGGCCCGACGACGGGCGGCCGCCGCGGTACGCAGACCATCGGCTCGGTGTTTGCCACCAATGCGTCCGGATCACGCCGCATCGCGGCAGGCGCGGCCCGCGATCACTTGCTCGGGATCGAGGCTGTGAACGGACGCGCGGAGATTTTTCGCAACGGCGGCCGGGTCATGAAGAATGTCACGGGTTATGATTTGTGCCGTGGCCTGGCGGGAAGCTGGGGCACGCTGGCGGTTCTGACCGAGGTCACGTTCAAGGTTCTGCCCTGGCCCGAGGATGCGGCGACGTTGGTCTATACGGGATTGCCCGACGACATCGCCGTCGAGGTGATGTGCGCGGCCATGCGGCTGCCCTTCGAGGTGTCCGGCACCGTCCATCTCTACGAGACCGTCACACGCCGGCTGGAGCACGCGGGACTTGCCAGCCAGAAGTCCTCGCTGACCCTGATCCGGATCGAAAACTTCGCCAAGTCCGTCCGCTACCGCATCGACGCCATCCGCGGCGCGCTGAAGGTCTACGGCGACCCCATGGTGCTGACGATGGACGACACTTTGAAGCTCTGGGGGGAATTGCGTCAGTTGTCGGTCATGCCGCATGATCCGGCGACCTGCCTTTGGCGCGTCTCGACAGCGCCGACGAAGGGCCCGAAGGTCGTCGCGGCGATCAAGCGGCACATGCCCGCCGAAGTGATGTACGACTGGTCGGGCGGGCTTATCTGGATCGAGGTGCCCGCGAGCGCCGATGCAGGGGCCTCAGACATTCGCCGGGCCGTTGCCGTTCACGGCGGCCACGCGACGCTGATCCGGGCCGCACCCGACGTCCGTGCGACCGTCGAGGTGTTCCAACCCCAGGTTCCCGCCAACGAGCGCATCATGGCGGGCCTCAAGGCCGCATTCGACCCTTACCGGCTGCTCAATCCCGGCCGCATGTACGTCAACATCTGACCGGCCCACCCGCCCCTCCGCCGCCAAGGACGCCCGACGCATGCAGACCACCTTCACGCCCGCACAGTTGGCTGACCCGCGCAACGAAGAGGCCAACCGCATCCTCCGACGCTGCGTCCACTGCGGCCTGTGCACGGCGGTGTGCTCGACCTACGTCGTGCTCGGCGACGAACGTGACAGTCCGCGCGGCCGCATCTACCTCATCAAGGATATGCTGGAAGGCGGCAAGGACGCCTCCACACAGGTGCAGCACCACATCGACCGATGCCTGTCCTGCCTGTCGTGCATGACGACCTGCCCGGGTGGGGTCGATTACATGCATCTGGTCGATATCGCGCGCGCCCATATCAACGAAACTGGCAAGCGGCCTTTGAAGGAGCGGGTGGTGCGCGAGTTGCTGGCCCGCATCGTCCCGTATCCGGATCGCTTTCGGCTGGCCCTCAAGGCGGCTCCACTCGGCCGGCCGCTCGTCCCGTTCCTCAAGCGGATCGGCATGAAGGAGCTGGCTGCCATGGTCGAGCTGGCCCCCGAGGCGATCCCGCCTGCTGCCCGGTACGAAGGCCCTGGCACGGCCGCGACGGGAACGGTGCGCCGGGCCCGCGTGATCCTGATGGCTGGATGCGCCCAGCAGGTGCTGCGGCCGGACATCAACGACGCGACGATCCGGCTGCTGGCGCGGCGCGGCGTCGATGTCGTGGTGGCCAACGGTGCGGGCTGCTGCGGCGCGCTCGTGCACCATATGGGGCGCGAGAAGGACGCTCACGCCCAGGCCAAGGCCAACGTGGATGCCTGGGTCCACGAGATCGACAAGTCCCCCGTGGACGCCATCATCATCAACGCGTCCGGCTGCGGCACCACGGTCAAGGACTACGCACACATGCTGCGGCACGACCCCGCGTATGCCGACAAGGCCCGCCGCGTCGTTGCGCTGACCAAGGACATCACCGAGTTCCTCTCGGATTATCACCTGGGGCCGCCCCGGCGCTACTCGTCGCTCCGCGTCGCCTATCACTCGGCCTGCTCGATGCAGCATGGCCAGCGCATCACCGACGAGCCCAAGGAGCTGCTCAAGCGCGCCGGCTACACGGTTGCCGATGTGCCCGAGGGGCATATCTGCTGCGGCTCGGCCGGCGTCTACAACATCTTGCAGCCCGAGATCGCCGGCCAGCTCAAGGAGCGCAAGATCGGCAATATCCGCAAGGCCAAGCCCGACCTGGTGGCGACCGGCAACATCGGCTGCATCGCCCACCTGGAAAAAGGCCTCGGCGTGCCCATCGCCCACACCGTCGAACTGATCGACTGGGCGTTCGGCGGGCCGGTCCCGCGCGGGCTCGAGAAACTCGCCGCGTTCGTGTCCGACGTTCCCGAGCCCAAGCGCTACGTCGAGGACGATTTCCTCTATCCGATCCACGCGAAGGGGTAGCGGCTCGCCATGGACGAAACAAAAATCGACGCCGCCGCCATGGGACGCCTGTCCAAGGCGCTCGCCTTCATCTGCGGTGCCACCCATCCGGCGACGGTGGCGCTGCGGCTGGCCTCCGAAACGGGGGCCGCCAACGACGTCAAGGCGGCGCGTGCGCACTTCCTCAAGCTGAAGTCCAGCGACCGCAAGGCGGCCTTCGCCATGCTCGACGACGACTGACCGGCCCGGCGCGAAGCCAACCCCGTGGATAGCTTGTCCCCGCCACTCGCGGATCATGCTCGAATCGTTATGGTTTGCGGGCGGAGGAACCGAGAATGCCGGTACGGCTGAAAAGCGTCGACAGCCAAGATGGCGCGCTGCTGGGCGTCAGAAACTCCGTGCGGGGCTACACCTGGCGCGAGCGTCTGGAACGCGGCCGCCTGCCGCAGGCTCACGCCATCAGTCAGCGCCATGGCCTGCCCGACCTGCTCGGCCGTATGCTCGCGGCCCGTGGGGTTGCGATCGACGAGGTGGGCGTTTTTCTCGAGCCGACGATCAAGGCGCTGATGCCGGATCCGAGCGCACTGCGCGACGCCGACAAAGCCGCCGCCCGCATCGCCCAGGCGATCAGCACCGGCGAGGCGATCGCCATCTTCGGCGACTATGACGTCGATGGGGCCTGTTCCTCGGCGTTGTTGGCCCGCTTCCTGCGCCACCACGGGATCACGGCACGCATCTACATTCCAGACCGGCTGAGCGAGGGCTACGGGCCAAATCCGGCCGCGATGCGCCTGCTTGCCGGCGAAGGGGCCCGGCTGATCGTGACCGTCGACTGCGGCACGACGAGCTTTGGCCCGTTGGCGGCCGCGCGTGAGGCCGGGGCCGATGTCATCGTCATCGACCACCATCAGGCCGACGAGGCGCTTCCCGCTGTCTCGGCGCTGGTCAACCCCAACCGTCAGGACGACGTCTCCGGCCAGGGTCACCTGTGCGCCGCCGGCGTTGTCTTCCTGGTCCTGGTGGCCGTGACCCGCGAATTGCGCCGGCTGGGCTACTACGGCGAGGCTGTGCGCGAGCCCGCACTTCTGGACGAACTGGACCTCGTGGCCCTTGCCACGGTCTGCGATGTCGTCCCGCTTGAAGGGCTGAACCGCGCCTACGTCGTCAAGGGATTGCAGGTCATGCGTGGCCGCCGCAATGTCGGCCTCAAGGCGCTGTTCGACGCGGCGGGGCTCGACACGGCCCCCACCCCCTATCATCTCGGCTACATCCTCGGTCCGCGCATCAATGCAGGCGGGCGGATCGGTGATGCCGGCCTGGGCGCGCGCCTGTTGACCCTGACAGACCGGATCGAGGCCGGACGCATCGCCGAGACGCTCGACCGGCTCAACCGCGAGCGCAAATCCATCGAGACCGCCGCTCTGGACGAGGCCATGGCGGCGGCCGAGCAGAGGATTGCGGCCGATCCCGGCCTTCCGATCATCCTGGTGGGTGCCGAGCAATGGCACAAGGGGATCGTCGGTCTCGTCGCCAGCCGCTTGACCGAACGTTTCCATCGCCCCACGTGCGTCATTTCCTGGACACGGGAAGCCGCCAGCGGCCGCATCGAAGGCACCGGCTCGTTGCGCTCGGTCAAGGGGGTCGACATCGGCGGCGCGGTGCGCAAGGCGGTGGCCGCCGGACTGCTGATCAAGGGCGGAGGGCATGCCATGGCGGCTGGGCTGACGCTCGCCGAGGATCGCCAGGTTGACGTGGAGGCGTTCCTCGCCCGCGAGCTTGCCGCATCGGCCGGTGCGGCCATCGCAACGGCGGCGCTGGAAATCGACGGAGCGCTGACGCCCGGCGCGGTGACGACGGACCTGCTTACGCTGATGGACCGCGCGGGTCCCTTCGGGCAAGGCAATCCGCAGCCCCGGTTCGTTTTTCCAGCCCATCGCGTCCGCTTCGCCAAAATCGTCGGCGAAAGCCACGTGCGGCTGACGCTCGAAGCCGGCGACGGCAGTAAGCTCGATGCAGTGGCATTTCGCGCCGCTGGTCAGCCCCTGGGCGACCTGCTCCTGGCGGCGGTTGGCGGGTTTCCGGTGCATGTCTGCGGAAACCTGAAGCGCGACACGTGGGGGGGGCGCGAGAAACTCGAACTGATGGTCGAGGACGCCGCCGACCCCCGCGCGTGCGGGTGAGTTCACAACCAAGCGCGTCTCTCGTAAATAGAACCGCGCCGACCCCCGCGCGTGCGGGTGAGTTGACCAAAGGGTGTGACGTTCCCTCGCGTGGTCTTGCACCCAGCTCAGAACGCACATATACGTCCTCCCCACGCTCCCTTCGTCTATCGGTTAGGACGCGAGATTTTCAATCTTGAAAGACGGGTTCGACTCCCGTAGGGAGCGCCATCAATCGTTTATGGCGCTGATACGTTTTGCTTTTTCGGTCCACCGGCTCGCGGGGCGATGCGGAAGCGGCACGTTCGGCAGACGCCCAACGCACCGTAGGTGCGGGCCTCGTCGGTCGTAGCCCAACCTCGTCGCTCGTCAGCCACGCGACACGGCCGTGCGCCAGCGTCAGCCGCACGCCACTGCGGGCTACCAGCGCGAGGTGCGAGCCCCGAGAATGCACACGCCCTAATGGTGCCCGGAATGACCCGACGCCTCGAGGATCGTCATGACCGGCGCAGGGTAGGCGCTGTGCGTCCCCCGCGCGGCGTCCGGGATTTCAACCCAGTCAAGACGCCCCTCTTTGCAGATCTGTGAGACTTTGAAGATCACGCGATCGCCAGGGCTGTAGGCGTCGGTAACGAACCCGATGAGCGCAAACTCGTCGAAGTACTCGTCGGCGAGGTCGCCGCCGCTCCACACAACTTCCTTGACCCCTTCGGACTCCGTCCTGCCGTGAAAATAGTCGTAAGCGCGGGCGTGCGAGCCACGAGCCATGGACACCGACCAGCCGGGCTTGGGAGCGGGCTTGACCCCGATGATGCCCTCGGGAATGGCGACCTGTAGGGCTGTGGTCCGCGATCCCTGGCAGCCGTGCGGCACGCGAAACGTCATTTTGATCGGCCCTGGGAGAGCCGATTTTGGCTCGACGGTGACGTGGGCACCTGCCGGTGCCACCTGAAGGGTCGCTGCGAACACGAGCAGTGCCGAGAAGCGTAGAAGGGTCATTGCGGTCCACCTTGATGGGTTCACGATCGTCAGTTTCAGGCTGAGTTCGGTTTGCTGGCGCGGAGTGTCGCCCTGGCCGGGCCGGATGGTCTGGCGCGACGAGCCCGGGGACGTATCGCGCACCGACGAGGTCTCGTTGCGGTCACTGGACGGCGCGGGAGCCCCGCCGTCCAGGTGCGTCAAGCGCGGCGCGCGCAAAGCCTCACCACTTGACCCGTACGCCGCCGTACACGGCCCGGCCGCTGCCCGGTTCGAACAACGGGCTCGTCGCATCCGCCCGCGTGGCGATATTGGCGCTGGCGATGTAGGCTTCGTCGGTCAGGTTGCGCGCCTCGACGTAGGCACTGAGCGGGCCACCATCATCGAAGCCGAGCTTGGCGCCGAGAAGTGCGTAGGCTTCCGTTTGCAGCGTATTGGCGCTGTCCACGTAGTAGGCCTCCGGCACCCATTCCACGTTGGGCCCGAAGTAAACGCCACTCGGATGCTTGTAGAGCAGTTCAGCGCGCACAAAATGACGAGGCGCGCCAGGGAGTTCGTTGTCGCCGAACACGGGATCATCCGAGAAGCGGAAGTCACTGAAGGTGTAGGCCGTGTTGAGCCAGATCGAATCGGCGTTTCGTGCCGGCTCGATGAGCCCCGAGAAGAGACGAACGCTTGCTCCCGCTTCGACACCCTGGTGAATACTCCGATCGACATTGATTTGGGTGCATGTGCCGAGCGCGCCGGTCGAAAGGCAGAGGAACTCGTCGTCAAGATTGGCCCTGTAGAGCGCCAGATCCCAAGAAAATCCGGGACGGCTGCCGCGCGTTCCGATCTCGTAGGTTGTCGCCCGTTGCGGCTCGAGGGCGGTCGTCGAGATTCCCGTGATCGTGATCTCGCTGAAGGTCGGAAACTCGCTGCTGCGCGATATGTTGGCGAAGATCTCTGCGGAAGGCGTCACCGACCAGATGAGGCCGGCTTTTGGCGACCAGGAGCTGAAATCGGCCTCGCCGGACTGGTTGCCGTTACTCAAGAACCGGTCCTCGAGTTTGCGCGAGGTATCGGAATATTGGATGCCGCCGATAAGCGCGAGGCTCGGCAGAACGTGCAGCGCGTTCTCGCCGTAGAGCGTGGTGTTCTGCGAGGTCTGATCGGCGTCTGAGAACAGGGCCCCCTTCGTCCTCAGTTCGTTGCGATAGAGCCGCGAGCGCACGTCGCCATTGTGCACGGCCACGCCGGCGACGAACCGGTTCCTCAACCCGCCGACAAGACTGTCGTTCACGACCCGACCGAAGCCACCGTATTCGTTATTGAGATTGTCGATGACGGCAAAGATCGGGTGGTCGAGGTGGCGGTGGAAGTAGAATCCGCCGAGTTCGACGACGGTTCCCGGTGCCAGCCGCATGGTGGTGCGGTTGGCAACCCTGATGGTCTCGAGGTTGCGTTGGTAGTCGCGGTCGACATTGTCGTTGCCGATGCTTGCGAAGCCGGCTGGTTGCCCCGGCAACGTAAAGGCCGCGGACGGATCGGTCAGTGCCTGACTGCGCGTCACCGCGCCGGGAATGCGCTGGCGCACGTGGTTGGCATTGAGGTACATGCGGGTCTCGATATCGGGGCTGAGACGATAGCCGATGTTCATCGCCCCCCGCACACTCTCGCCCTCGCTGTGGTCACGGAAGCCGTCCTGCTCCTGCCAGGTGCCGGTCATGAAATAGTCGGCCGCGCCGTAGACACCGCCGGAACTGGCTGCCAGCTTGTGGAAGCCGAAACTCCCGACGTCGAGGCGGGCACCGAATGTCTCGGTGTCATATCCAGTCGGCATGACGAAGTTGATGGCACCGCCAAGCGAATTGGCACCGTAGCGCAGCGCATTCGAGCCCTTATAGACCTCGATATAGCGATAGGCGGTCGGGTCTATTTCCTGGAAGTCGCTGGAGCCATCGGCCGTCGTGATCGGGATGAGACCATCCATCAAGAGCGTGACACCACGGCCATGGAAGTTGCGCGATAGACCCGATCCGCGGATCGACAGCCGGCTGTCCTCACCCCACTTGGGCTGCACGAAGACCCCCGGCACATAGTCGAGAGCATCCTTGATGGTGACCGCCGGAGTGGAGTTCTTGTACTCCTCGGCGGTGACGAGATCGACACCACCTGGCGTCGTCTCGATCTCGGCGCGCGCCTCGGCGACGTTCGGCACACCGAGACTGCCCGAGCGCGTGCCCGGCGTGACGCGCTCGCCGTTTCCTGTGACGCCGCTGGAGGCACCCGACGTTTCAGGTGCCCCCGTGCCACCGACCTCGATCGGCGGCAACGGAGTGGCGGACTGGGCAACGGCACCGGTCGCCGCGATCAGCGGCAGGGCGGTCGACATGAGCAAGGTAAGGCGGAGCGCACGCGCGGTGCGATGGAATGGACAGGGCATGGGGAACTGATCTCCTGGATCGGACGCAAGCATGGTCGCGTGCAGCTTCTGCTGCTGGCGAAACCAACTCGAAGGCGTTCAGCGGATCAGGAGAGCGCGGGCGGCGCGCGGGAGCCGACGGCAGGTCCCGTCGGCACACGGGCGAGGAGAAGCCGCGGCGTCGGGATGACGGTTCTGCCCATAAGAACCGTGAACGGCCAGTCGGACGCGAACGCCGGAAGAGGAGGTGCCCCGTGCGCAGTCAGGGCGAAGGGACACGGCGCGCCGCCGCGCTCGTCTCCGCCGTCAGGCAGGCCCTCGGGTACGATGGAGCCGGGTTGAACCCCATGTTCGGAGCAAAGCACGATCGTGAGTGGGCCGTCGTTGTCTGCACCGCCGGCCGTCCCGACCATGTAACCCGCCGGCACGAGGCCCCGCAGAACGAGCGCAAGCACGACCAGCACCGCCACCCAGCGATGCCGTCCTGCTGTACCGATGATCGCCCGTTCAATCTTCATGACCCGAAACATCCACATGCGCGAGCGCACGGCAACCGGTGTGAGTGACGCGGCAACGGTCTGCGCGCTGTTTCGGAATGTGCCAGTGACCGCTCCGCCACAGCAGTCCGCCTCGCTCGGAGACGAAACACGCGCCGTGCGAACAATAGGTCAGCCCTTGGCGCGTCTGTCCTTTCAGCCAAGCTCGGCGTAACGCTCCCGGCAGGGCATGATGCCAACCCGCAGAAGTTGTGACACACCTATCGGCAAGTGAACCGCCCCGAGATTGCCGGAGGCTCCAACTCTCGAGAGAGTGGAGCCATGACACATCCATCGAAGTCCCCGAAATACGCGCCCGAGATGCGTGAGCGCGCCGTGCGTATGGTCGTCGACCACGCTGGCGACTACCCCTCGCAATGGGCAGCCATCGCCTCGATTTCGGGGAAGATCGGCTGCTCGACGCAGACGCTCGCTAACTGGGTGAAGCAGGCCGAGCGTGACACCGGCAAGCGGTCCGGTCTCACCACCGACGAGCGAGAACGTCTGAAGGCACTGGAACGTGAGAACCGCGAACTCCGCCAGGCGAACGAGATCCTGCGCAAAGCGTCGGCGTATTTTGCCCAGGCGGAGCTCGACCGCCGACCGAAGTCATGACGACATTCATCGATCAGTATCGGTCCGCGTACGGGGTCGAGCCGATCTGCAAAGTGCTGCCGATTGCCCCGTCGACCTACTACGAGCACGCCGCTCGGCGCCGGGAGCCCGAGCGGTTGCCGGCGCGTGCGAAGCGCGATGCGGAGCTTTGCGTCGAGATCCGCCGCGTGTTCGATGAGAACTTCGGCGTCTACGGCGTGCGCAAGGTCTGGCGGCAGATGCTGCGGGAGGGCTTCGATGTCGCCCGCTGCACGGTCGCCAGGCTGATGGGGAAAATGGCTCTGCAAGGGGTGATCAGGGGCAAGCGGGTGCGCACCACCATCCCCGACAAGGCCGCGCCCTGTCCACTCGATCACGTCAACCGGCAGTTCCAACCGAAGCGGCCGAACGTGCTTTGGGTGTCGGACTTCACCTATGTCGCGACGTGGACGGGCTTCGTCTACGTCGCGTTCGTCATCGATGCCTATGCCTATGCCCGCCGCATCGTCGGCTGGCGGGTGTCGAGATCGGCGCATGCCGGCTTCGTGCTCGATGCGCTGGAGCAGGCCCTGCACGAGCGTCGACCGGTCGGCGGCGGCCTCGTGCATCACTCCGATCGCGGCGTGCAGTACGTCTCGATCAAGTACACTGAACGGCTCGCCGAGGCCGGCCTCGTGCCGTCGGTCGGCAGCGTCGGCGACAGCTACGACAATGCGCTCGCCGAGACGATCAACGGGCTCTACAAAGCCGAGGTGATCTGGCGGCGAAGTCCGTGGCGATCGCTCGAAGCCGTCGAGTTCGCGACGCTCGAATGGGTCGACTGGTTCAACAACCGCCGCCTGCTCGAGCCAATTGGCAACGTCCCACCGACCGAGGCCGAAGCCGCCTACTATGCAGCCTGGAGGAGCTGAGCACCGCCGCCTGACTCAAACGAAACTGCCTCCGGCGAACCCGGGGCGGTTCATACCCACGTTTCTCGCAGGCGGTTCAGCGCCGCCACTACTTGTTCCTCAATCGTGGCC
Organism: Hyphomicrobiaceae bacterium; assembly: GCA_033765285.1. Taxonomy (GTDB): domain Bacteria; phylum Pseudomonadota; class Alphaproteobacteria; order Rhizobiales; family Hyphomicrobiaceae; genus Filomicrobium. The sequence goes on from JANRIE010000039.1 coordinate 28,355, forward strand.
GCGAGAGACGAGTTGAAGGCAAACAGGTCTGGCGCAAGCACGCCCGAAATTACCAGATCGGATTCGAAGCGCGACGGCAGCGCGAAGATAGCTGACCGCACAGCTTCCCACAGGGCGAAGTGTCCCCACCTGGGGTCGGGTACCGTTGCTTTCGGCTGCGCCTCGCTCGCCATTCTGCCCCCGCTTATCGCTTGTCACGGGCCTTGGGTGCGGCCCGCAATCTGGCCTCAAGGTCCGCAAGTATAGCCTGTGGCGCTATATCGAGCGCGTTGCACATGATGACGAACTCAACCACATCCAAGCGACGTTCATGACGCTCGACTTTCGACACGAAAGATTGGGGCTTAGCCAGCTTCTGCGCGAGTTGGCTTTGGGTGAGGCACGCCGCCTTCCGTGCAGACACCAGCCTCTCTAGTACGAAGCCGTATTCGCTCGTGAAGATGGACTTCACCTGATTCCCCCGTGACACGAGGGGTGCGTAAACCGAATTTGGGTTTAACCCAACATGGGTTCGGAGCCGCAGGCGGTCCCTCCCGACGCCAGCGCGCAGATATCCTACTAACTATTTGCTACCTATCGGCGGATCACGAGGGTCAACTTTGAACCACGAAAATCGCATAACTTATTGATTTTGTTATTGGTCGGAGCGGGGAGATTTGAACTCCCGACCCCCAGTCCCCCAGTGCGGTGTGTACGGATTTTCAGGTGTCTGTATGTTCAGCCAAGTTCAGAGCACGTGCTCCCAACTGGTTCTGTTGCCAATAAGAAACGTGAACCTGCGAGAACGCCGAGAAATCCTCATAAACTGTTCGGCTGAGACACCACTGAGACATGGACGTGCCTCAAAAAAGCCATGTCTCAATTTGTCGTATTCTCTATAATTTTCAAGTGTATAGCTGTCTAATCCTGGGTCTGGGGGTCCAGCGGTCCAGTGGTATGGGGGTCACAAGATCATGCCAAGCCTTGATCCGCGCGGTCGCGCCATCTCCCGGGCCATCAACGGAAGGCCCGCCACCTATTCGATCGCACGTCACGATCGTCTCTATCTCGAAGTTCGCGGCGACGGCCGGGCTGCCTGGCGCATCCGCTACCGGCCCAAGCCCAACGAAAATCAACGCTGGTTCACGCTCTCCGAAGATGCCCGCAACGCAAATTTCGAGGAGATCGCGAAAAAGGCGAATGAGCTCCTCAATGCGCTGCGCCTCGACGGCGTCGATCCGCACGACGAACGGCAAAAAGCTCGGGCTCCGCAGCGCATGTTGTCCGATTGCTTCAAGCTCTGGCTCGATCACACGGGCAAGCGGCGCCAGAGGCCACTGAGCGCCAAGACGCGCGCCGGCTACGAGGACCTATTCGCCCTGCACATCGAGCCGTACCTCGGCAAAAAGCCAATCGTCGATCTCGACCGCCCGAGCATCGAGCAGGCGCTTGTCAAGGTGAAGAACGCAACGAGCAACCCGGACAAGGGACATCGCGGCGTTCAAGCGACGAAGGTCCTGAAGCTCGTTTCTAGCATCTGCGAGTGGTGCATGGATCAGGAGTGGATTGGCCGCAATCCTTGCCGCGGGATCGAAAGGCCCGTGCCGATTGCGCATCCAAATGGGAAACAGTCGCGGCCGCCAACCAACACCGAACTGCGCCAACTCTGGAACGACGGGCCAGACGTGATGTCGCCGGCGCAGACCCGCGTTCTGCGCCTCGCGATCCTCATCGGCCGCCGCATTAGCGAGATAGTGGGCGCCGGCCGCGACGATCCCAAACTCGATGGCGCAATTCCCTGCCTTTTCATTCCTGCCCAACGCGAAGGAAACAAGCCCAAGCTCGACGATGCCGTGCCCTTGCCGCCGCTCGCGCTGGCAATCGTGAAGGATGCAATCGCTACATCGCAACCTGGCGAACCTCTTTTCGTCGGGGCGGCTACGCGCTGGACAACGTCGAAGGTTTTGACAACGACGCGGCGCGCCTGGAAATGGCCCGATCCTCCCGTGCGCTTTCACGATTTCCGCGGCCTCATCAACGATCAGATGGCAGCGCTAGGCATCCCGACCGAGCTGCGCAGCCGAACGCTCCACCATACGGGCGACCTACAGCAGCTGGCGAACACGGTGTACTCCGCCTACGATTTCCTGCCCGAGCGCCTGCGTGCACTCGCTCTTTGGGAAGCTCGGCTGCTTGAAATTACCGAGGAACGTAAGCCGGCAGCTCTGCGCTGGTAGCCGCATCGACCCGCATTGTGTGATTTAGCGACGAGGATCGTCGCGATCCGCGATCTTCTCAGCGATCCATTCCTCGACTTCCGCCAAGAGCCATGCCACGCGGTTCGGACCAACATGAACCCTAGGCGGAAACTGTCCTCGCTTTTCCAACCGAAGAATGTGTTGTGGTGTATAGGGCACGATCGTACGAAGCTCGGCCTGCGTGATGAGCCTGTTGTGGTACGTATCAATGCGCTCCGGACCGTCCAGGTCACGTCCCGATCCCGATCCGCGCGTACCACCGTTCGAGACTGACATGCAAACCACCTGTGCCTGAGCCGGATGCGAATTGGAGCTAGGAGCCAGGCTCCGGGTCAAGTTGCTTAGCTCGATTGCCATGGGCAGACTGCCACGGCAATTCGCTGGCGGACTCATGTATTGCGGTGAGACGCGTGCAAATCTGTGCTCTGGAGCGCAAACTCTTGCAGCCGATCTTGCTGGCAGTTTTGCCAACCCGACGCGCGATACCCCGATGTTGACGATGGGGAGTGGCGCAGCGCCGCCTCAATGACATTGATGACCGAATTCCAGTTGCCCCCGGATAAAAGAAGGGGGTCATACCAACATTCGCGGAAGCGAATTGGCGGCGCTAGGTGTAATTTGTCATGATGGGGAGTGAGTCGTTCTTCTACAGCTACTTCTCCAACAATTTCTTCATTTGCCGTATCTCAGATTCCTGACTGGAAACAATCGAGTTGCACAGTGAGCGGATATCCGGCGACTCAAGCCGTGCCTTCTGGCACATCAGGATCGCGCCAGCGTGATGCGGGATCATTGATCGAAGGAATTGACGGTCGCCAATCGCTATTTGCTGCCGGATCAAGAAAAAGAAGGCGATCAGCGCGACGACGGCAATTGTGGCAACGATGATATTGAGGCCTCGAACTTGGTACATCGAACGCATCACCGCCAGCTCGATCAAAACCATGGGCGCGGTCATAAGGCCCGCCATATAAGACTGATTAAGATTATTGAAAACATTGTCCCAAATATTCACCATGGCATACATCAGGCCATACATTGCGGCGAACGAGAGCAGTGCCATTGCGAGCAGCCGATAGTAGTGCCCATGACGGGCGACTGGCCTTGCGTCTCCGGAACTATGTTGGTGCTTTGAGCTGACCATTTCTCAGCCTCAGAATCTAATGCGCAACTGTCCCTAAGGCAGCAAGTTCCACTTTGCCGCTCATCTTTCTGCAACTCGCCTCGCAGCGCTGGCAGGCGGCAACGCACTCGGCCATGTCGCCAATCCGCTCGCAGCTTTCCGCGCACGCCTTGCAAATTTCCGCGCATGCCGCACATACGAGCTGGTGTTGGGTGATTCCTGCGATCATAACCGATGCCGCAGTCTTGCAGACATCAGCGCACGCCATCATGAGCCTGAAGTGTTGCGGCTCCGTGTGCTGTCCGCCTTTCTCGAGGCAATGATGCATAGCCATCGTGTAGCAAGCCTGCGCGCACGCCATGCAGTCTTCGATACATTTCTGCATCTGCTTATCCGACTTATGCATTTTTGACTCCTTCACGCTGCGAGCAGCCAATAACCTAAGCAGCGAACTCCATAGCGTCAGCGTCGTTCCTCTGGGCCAGCCGCTGAAATAATTTGTAACACGCTGGAAATGTTCGGGCTGTCTGTAATGGATCTCACCTGTCCGGACAGACTTGAATTCGCCCAGAGCTCATTTGGAGCGAAGATATCTGATCAGTGCAGCTACCCCCAGCGCGAGCACGACAATCATCAGCAGCCAAAGCAGGGCCATGCCGCCCATCATCCAACCCATGCCGTCGTGCGTCATGATGGCTTACTCCTTGGCATAGACCGGTGCAGGCCCATCGCTGCCGGTGATTGCCAGGATTTCGAAGGGACCTTCCTTGGTGCCGCTCATACCCGGCGAGCCCGCTGGCATTCCGGGCAGGGAAATGCCTTTGACCGGCGGCTTCTCCGCCAGCATCCTCTTGATGGGCGCAATAGGGACATGACCTTCGACCGCGTAATTACCAACAATCGTCGTATGGCAGCCTTCAAGGTCCTCCCGAACACCGTACTTGTGCATGATCGCGGACATGTTCGGTGGCGTTACCACTGCCACGTCAAAACTGTTGGGACGGAGATAGGCGGCATAATCTTCGCAGCACTTACATTGTGGATTCTTGAACAGAGTCGCCTTGACCTTCCGGACACGGCGGTGGTCGCGGAGAGAGCGACGAAGCCCAACCACAGCGACGTTCGCGCAATACCGTCTTCGAGGCATTTTCGCAGAAGTTGATTCGCGTGCTGCATTTTTGAGTTTTCCTGCGCTCGATGCATCTGGACCAATCCCGCAACATAGCAGCGGCGTCTGACAGCGGGCGCGCCTGAAATAATTTGTAACACTCCGGAAATGTTCGGGTTGCTGCCCCTGGCTATCTTGTCTGCACGATTTGATTCGCTGCGGATGGCTGGCTGCAACCGGAACCCATGGATGACACGATACTTGGCACGGCCCGCCCTCGTTGCACTGGTCGCAAGCTCTTTGCCGACCGTAGCGATTGCGCTTGACGCCGAGTGGCCGCGCCACCGGCTCGCGTATCCCTACGCTGAGCGTGATCCGTCATTGCCTCGGCCGAGCATGCGGTCCTCGTACCATCCGATTACAGGCGACCTTCGCTCCTACCGGCCCGTCGATCCGCTGCCCTGGGACGAGATCAATCGCCGCGTCAGTCCGCCGCCAAAGCCACCCGCCAATCCGAAAAAGTCCGAGTAGGACCAGCTGCGCGGGCTGAGGGGTTCGATGGGGCAAGGGGGATGCCGGATGGGGATGAATACGGTTGCGCGGCGCGAACAACGCCGCTGGCGACGGTCGGTTAGGAGACGAGTTGTGAGTGCGGTCGCGCTTTCATTTGGCACCGCCATCGGAGGATGCGCGAGCTTCACGCCCGACGGCGGCATGCTGTCGGTTGCCGACATTTCTTCCGGGACCATCGGCAAGAAGGTGACGCGCGTGCGCACCGAGGATGACGCGCGTGCCGTGCGCGACCGGGTCCAAGGGTTGCTGGCGGGCGGACCGATCAAGGGCGATGCCGCAGTCCAGATCGCACTTCTCAACAATTCCGGATTGCAAGCCTCATTTGCCGAGCTCGCGGCCATCGAGGCGCAATCGGTCGAGGCCGCCTTGCCGCCGAGCCCAACCATCTCGCTCGCGCGCCTCGTCGCAAGCCGCGAACTCGAGATCGAACGCCAGGTGCTCGTCAACGTCTTGTCGCTTCTCACCCTGCCGCGCCGCCGGGAGCTCGCTGAAGGCCGTTTCCGGCAGGCCCAGCTGCGCGCTGCCGAGGAGGTCTTGAAGCTTGCCGCAGAGACGCGCCGCGCCTACTACCGCGCTATCGCCTCGGCCCAGCTCGTTACATTCCTCGAGGAAGCCAAGCAGTCGGCGGAAGCCTCCTCCGACCTCGCCAAGAAGCTCGGCGAGACCGGCGCACTGAACAAGATCAACCAGGCTCGCGAGCACGCGTTCACGGCCGAGCTTGGTGCCCAACTCGCAACCGCGCGACTGCGCAAGCAGGCCGACCGCGAGCAGCTGACACGCCTTATGGGACTGTGGGGCAGTGATACGGGCTACCGACTCCCCAGCAAGCTTCCCACACTGCCAAACCGGCCGCAGAGCATCGGCGACATCGAGGCGGAAGCGCTGGAAAAGCGCATAGATCTCGCCATCGGCCGAATGGAGCTCGACAACCTCGCCAAGTCGTACGGCCTGACGCGCATCACGCGCTTGATCAACGTCCTTGAGTTGCGCGGCATCAGCAAAGACGAGTGGAAGGACGCGGTCACGCCGTCAGGTGACGTCGAGCGCGAAAAGACCGATTGGCGCGGCTTCGAATTCGAGTTCCAGATCCCGATTTTCGACTTTGGCGAGGCGCGCACGCGGCTTGCCGAAGAGACTTACATGCAGGCCGCGCACCGGCTGGCAGAGAAGGCGGTCAACGTGCGCTCGGAGGTTCGGACCGCCTATGCTGGCTACCGCGGCAGCTTCGACATCGCGCGCCACTACCAAAAGGAAATCTTGCCACTGAGAAAGATCATCTCGGACGAGACCCTGCTGCAATACAACGGCATGCTGTTTGACCTGTCGCAATTGCTGATCGACGCCCGCGATCGCATAGCCAGCAACAGCGCCGCGATCGAAGCGCAGCGCGACTACTGGCTCGCGTCCACCGACCTGCACACCGCGATCCTCGGCGGCGGCGTCGGCAGTGGGACGCCGAGCGGCGCCAGCGTCATGGCGTCAGGCGCGTCGGGCGCCGCCGAGCACTGAACGGAGCTAGAGAGCGATGAACCCAAATTCCCCAAGTATGTCGCGCCGCAGATTTATCGGAGCCTCGGGCCTTGCCCTCGTCGGCGCAACGGCAGTGAGCGGGCGCGCCGCCGCGGCATCGATCCCCGAGGCGCCCACGCAGACCTCGCCGCTCATGCAGCCGCCGCTCGTGCCGACAACCGGGCCGGAATACCAACCGGTGGTGACGCTCAACGGCTGGACTCTGCCTTGGCGCATGAACGGTGACTGGAAGGAATTCCACCTTGTCGCCGAGCCCGTGGTGCGGGAGATGGCGCCCGGCATGAAGGCGCATCTGTGGGGCTACAACGGGCAGTCGCCCGGTCCTACCATAGAAGTGGTCGAGGGCGACAAGGTGCGCATCTTCGTCACCAACAAGCTGCCCGAGCACACGACGATCCATTGGCATGGCCAGATCCTGCCGAACGGCATGGACGGCGTCGGCGGCTTGACCCAACCGCACATCAAGCCCGGTCAGACATTCGTCTACGAGTGGATGATCGCCAAGAGCGGCACCTTCATGTACCACCCGCACGCCGACGAAATGGTGCAGATGGCGATGGGCATGATGGGCATGTTCATCGTCCACCCGCGCGACCCGAAGTTCCGCCGAGTCGACCGCGACTTCGTGTTCCTGCTCAACGCCTACGATATCGACGCCGGCAGCTACCTGCCGAAGATCATGACGATGTTGGACTTCAACCTATGGGCCTGGAACAGCCGCGTCTTCCCGGGCATCGATCACTTGGTCTGCGCCAAAGGCGACAATGTCCGCATCAGGTTCGGCAACCTGACGATGACCAATCATCCGATCCATATGCACGGCTACGAGTTCAAGGTGTCGTGCACGGATGGCGGCTGGGTGCCGGAGGCGGCGGCGTGGCCGGAGGTCACGATCGATTGCGCGGTCGGTCAGATGCGCGCGTTTGATTTCCTCGCCGACAAACCCGGAGACTGGGCCATCCACTGCCACAAGTCGCATCACACCATGAACGCCATGGGCCACAACGTGCGCACCTACATCGGCGTCGACAAAAAAGACGTCGCCAAGCAGATCCGCAAGTTGGCGCCCGGCTACATGGCCATGGGCACACAAGGCATGGCCGACATGGGCGAGATGGAGATGCCGCTGCCAGACAACACCTTGCCGATGATGACCGGGTTTGCGCAGTTTGGTCCCGTCGAGATGGGCGGCATGTTCTCGGTCGTCAAAGTGCGCGAGGGCCAGCCGTCAAACGACTACAAGGATCCAGGGTGGTACAAGCATCCCTCTGGCACGGTCGCCTACGAATGGACCGGAAAATCGCAAGCCGAGATACGTGCGCCTGAGCAGTCGAGCGATCGCGGAACGTTTGCCGCGCCAGGTTCTGGCAACAAGGAAATCGAGGTTCAGGTGATCAAGCCGACCGGCAAGCATGGCGGTCATTAGTAGCGACGGAGGGGTCAGGATGTTCCGGTCACGTATGCGTCACGTCAATAGAACAGTGGCTCTCGCAGTGGTGCAGCTCCTTGCGGCCACGGGTGCGGCATGGGCGGACAAGGGCGCGCCAGGTCATTCGCACGACACGTTTGCCGCAGGAGAGCCTGGCGATCCGGCAAAGCCGTTCCGCACCGTCGATCTGAAGATGCAGGAAGAGAAGGGCGCGATGAGCTATGCGCCGGCGAAAATCGAGGTCGCTCTCGGCGAGCAGGTCAAGTTCGTGCTGACGAACGCGGGCGAGCTCGATCACGAATTCATGCTCGATACCATCGAGCACAATGCCAAGCACAAGATCGCAATGCAGAAAAATCCAGAGATGGAGCACGACGACCCGAACGGCAAACGGTTGCAACCGAAGGCGTCAGCAGAAATTCTTTGGCGGTTCACCAAGCCAGGAACCTTCGAATTCGCTTGCCTCATTCCCGGTCACTACGAGGCGGGCATGCACGGCCAGGTCGTCGTCGCCAAGAAATCCGCCGAGCCCAACACGTCCCCTCGAAAATCAACATCGTCAAAGGAGAGTAACCATGCGCATCACTAGATCGGCACAGGCAATTGCCATCGCTGCGGTCATTTGGGCGGCCACCCCTGCCATCGGCGCGGAATTGCCCTCGGTCAAGGGCGAGATCACGAAGGTCGACGCCAGCGCAGGTAAGCTGACGATCAAGCATGAGCCGATCCCGAACCTCGAGATGGACGCCATGACGATGGTATTCAAAGCCGCCGACGCGGCCATGCTGGCTGTGCTCAATCCGGGCGACAAGGTGAACTTCCAGGCCGACAAGGTGAATGGCCAAATCACAATCGTCAAAGTGGAGAAGGCCAAGTAAATAGCTGGCATTGATGCGGGTGAACGGGCGACTACCTGGCAAGACCGCTGCTCGCGCGCCCTGTCCTCGCCAATTGCCCTAAAGGGCGGCAAGGAAATGAGCGCGCTTCCCGACGTCAAAGAGACGACTTCCGCCCATGTGGTCACCGGAGCTGCCGAGCCGCATGTTCTCGTGGTGGACGACGACAGTCAGTTGCGTGTTCTGGTCGGCAAGTTTCTACGCTCTCACGGGTACCGCGTGACCTCGGTCGGTACTGCCCCCGAGATGCAGCATGCCCTGGCATCGAGTCCCATCGACCTCGTCATTCTAGACCTGATGCTTCCCGGCGCCTCTGGCCTCGATCTGTGTCGTGGCCTTCGAAGCAGGTCTGCAATCCCCATCATCATGCTGACGGCCAAGTCGGAAGAAGCCGACCGCATCGTCGGCCTTGAAGTGGGCGCCGATGACTACGTCACCAAGCCTTTCAGCCCGCGTGAGCTCCTGGCCCGAATCAAGGCGGTGCTCAGGCGAACCGCCGCCGAGCCGGGGTCGGTGCACAAAGCAGCCTTGCACCGCGGATACACGTTCGACGGCTGGCGCCTCGACGCCTTGAAGCGCGAGCTGACCAACCCTGCCGGCATCGTGGTGGATCTCAGCACCGGCGAGTACGACCTGCTGCTCGCCCTCGTCGAGCAGCCGCAAAAAGTTCTGACGCGCGAGCAACTGCTCGACGCTGCTCGCAATCGCATCGCGACGGGCTTTGACCGCAGCATCGACGTCCAAATCAGCCGCCTGCGGCGCAAGATCGACGACGGCGATGACGACACCTCCATGATCAAGACCGTGCGTGGGGTCGGCTACATGTTCACGCCGACAGTGACCTGGTCATGAGACTGTGGCCCGACACCATCGCTGGCCGCACGCTCACCCTCCTTGTTTCAGCCCTGGTTGTCTTCCATCTCGCGAGTCTCTACCTCTACCAGCACGGTCTCGAAGAGGAGATCGATCTGACGACCGAGCAGCGCCTAGCCGAGCGCTTGGTCTCGGTAAAGCGGGCGATCGCCCGCGAGACGCCCCCGCGCCGCGAGGACCTAGCCCACAGCCTGTCAGGCGGGCCACTCGAGATTCACTGGAGCGAGACGCAGGTCATCCGTCCGCGCGAGTTGCCTGAGATCGCCGGCCATCCACTGCGCAACCGATTGTTGCAAAACGATCCGGACCTCGACAATACCGGGCTTCTGGTTGGCTCCGCGCCGGCGCTTCCCGAGCATGTGACTGGCACGCAAATCCTGCTCGTCTCGATGAAGCTCGACGATCAAAGCTGGGTCAACGTCACACTTGCCAAAGTACCTGAGGCGCGCTCGGCGCAGCGTCAGGTTTTGCTGTCGACGACGTTGATGGTGCTGGGAGTTACCGCGGTCGTAGCCTTCCTCAGCTGGTCGTTGACCCGCTCGATCACCGCGCTGGCGGCAGCCGCTCATCTCAGTTTTCGGAAAGGCGAGGCCACGCCGATGCCCGAGACGGGCCCACAAGAAGTACGCGCGCTCGGCACGGCGTTCAACGCCCTTCAAGGTCGCGTCAAGCGGCTGCTGGACGATCGCACCCACGCGCTCGCCGCCATCTCGCACGACTTGAAGACGCCACTGACGCGACTCAGATTCCGTCTCGAGGAGATCGGCGATCGCGAGATCGCGACGACGATGGAAGGCGACATTGCCGAGATGGAGGCGATGATCGACGGCACGCTCGATTTCCTGCGCGGCGAGGCGCTTTCGGAACCGGCCAAACCGCTCGATCTAGCGCCGCTGCTCGACACCATCTGTTCGGACATGGCCGACGCGGGGCACCCGGTCGCGCTCGATGCCGCGCAGCCCCTCGTCATCAAGGGCCGCCGGCTCGCCCTCAAGCGGGCACTCACCAATCTCGTTGACAACGCGATCAAGTATGGCGGCAGCGCTCGCGTCTCGCTCGCCGGCTCGCAGGAGCGCGCCGAGATCCGCATTGAGGATGACGGTCCCGGAATACCCGACACCGAGATCGAGGCTGTGGTCCGGCCGTTCTATCGGCTCGAAACGTCTCGCAACAAGGAAACCGGTGGCGTTGGTCTTGGCCTTTCCGTCGCCCATGCCGTGATAGTCTCGCACGGCGGCGTGTTGCGACTTGCCAATGGCAAGGGTGGCGGTCTGGTAGTGTCGGTCTCGCTCCCGCGGTAACCGAGCCCAGCTGCAAAAACACGTCACGAGCCAGAAACCCCGACGCAATGGTGAGCGGCTAACTTCGTCCTGGTGCAATAGCAGGATGAAGGATCCCCCATGAAAACTTTGGCAACTCTGGCCGTAGTGGCGTTCACGGCTGCTCCGTTTAGTGCATCGGCGTGGTCTCATCCGATACCTAGCTCCGCAGCCATGACCGGCACGCGGGTCGAAGGTTCGGTCTGGACTACGCACGGCAACGTCCAGCCGGGCCCCACGGTTTGCCCGGTGCCTCCCATTCGGACAGGCAACGGTAAGGTAGTCTGTCCATTTGGCGACTGAGAGATCTTCGTAGCTACGGGCAGGCAACGGAGCGGGCCGGAGAACGCATGAGCCAAGAGGCGGGGGCCTGGCGCCGCTGGAGTGAATTTTCGAAGGCGGTCGCGTAGGCCCATTCCCTGAGGGCAGTTTGCATTAACCTCTCGGCGCTTGAGCCAAGCGACCGAGCGCGTCCTCGGCACGGCAACCCGCGTGCCGACGCTGCTCTACAACGGCTACGCGGAACACGTGGCACATCTTTACAAAGACAAGAAGCACGCCGCGAGACTGTTCGTGTGAATTGCCGCTCTCTGTCCGCTAAAACAAGTCCATTTCTACCGCTTTGACCGCGCCAGAACCTCGATCAGCTCCTCGACCTTCCGTCGCTGCTCGGCACGGTTGCCGCTTTGAATGGCGTGATCGACGCAGTGAGCGACGTGAGCACCCAGAATATCACGCTCGACACGATCCAGCGCGGCCCTGGCAGCCGCGATCTGGGTGATGACGTCGATGCAGTAGCGGTCATCCTCGACCATCCGCGACAGGCCCCGGACCTGGCCCTCGACGCGATTGAGGCGTTTCAGCACAGTCGTTCGGGTAGCTTTGTCCATGCCTTGTCATGTACCCTCATGGGGTATATATGTCAAGTCGAAGTCTACCCCTCAGGGGTATAGGGGCAGGTGTGGAGGCGCGAGATGAACCAAACGTCGAAATCCGGCACCGACGGGGCGTCCGGCTGTTGCGGAAGCAAGAGTCACGGCCATCATCACGGGCACGGGCCGCCTGCGCCGCAGGCTGCAAGTCAGGTTTCGCCAGGTGGCATGGCGGTCGATCCCGTGTGCGGGATGAGCGTCGATCCCCACGAGGCTGCGGGCCGCGCAGACCATGCTGGGCGCACCTACTACTTCTGCTCGGCGCGCTGCCGCGAAAAGTTCATCGCCGCACCCGAGACGTACTTGACCAAAGCGAGCGTGAACGAGACCCCTCTACCTGAAGGCACTATCTACACCTGCCCGATGCATCCCGAGATCCGGCAGGTGGGGCCCGGATCCTGCCCGATTTGCGGCATGGCCCTTGAGCCCGAGTTGCCGGCTTCCGGAGACGTGCATAACCCCGAACTGGCCGACATGACGCGCCGCTTCTGGATCGGGCTTGTCTTGACGCTTCCGGTCGTGGCTCTCGAAATGGGCGGTCACTTTCTCCGCCTGCATCGCTGGCTCGACGGCCAGACGAACAATGGGGTCCAGCTGCTTCTGGCCTCCCCCGTCGTGCTGTGGGCCGGTCGGCCGTTCTTCGAGCGCGGTTGGGCCTCGCTCAAATCCCGCAACCTCAACATGTTCACACTGATCGCCATGGGCACGGGCGTAGCTTGGCTTTACAGCGTCGTGGCCACGGCAGCTCCTGATATGTTTCCGGCGGCATTTCGTTCGCCGGGCGGGGCCGTCCCCGTCTACTTTGAAGCCGCCGCCGTCATCACCGTACTGGTGCTCCTCGGGCAGGTGCTGGAGCTCAAGGCGCGCGCGCAGACGAGCGGGGCCATTCGCGCCCTGCTCGATCTGGCACCGAAACGAGCGCGCCGCATCGGAGCCGACGGAACCGAGGAGGACATCGATCTCGCCGATGTCGTGGCGGGTGACCGTCTTCGCATTCGTCCCGGCGAAGCGGTGCCTGTCGATGGCGTCGTTGTCGAAGGCAAGAGCACCATCGATGAGTCGATGGTGACGGGCGAATCCTTCCCCGTCGCCAAGGAGAACGGCGCAAAAATCATCGGCGGCACGATGAACCAAACCGGCAGCCTTATCATGCAGGCCGAAAGGGTCGGCCGCGAGACGATGCTGGCGCAGATCGTCAATCTGGTCGCGGAGGCGCAGCGCAGCCGCGCGCCGATCCAAAGACTCGCGGATCAGGTGTCGGGGTGGTTCGTCCCCCTGGTCATCATTGTAGCCATTCTTGCCTTCGCTGCATGGTCGATATGGGGACCGGAGCCATCCCTGACCTACGCCTTGATCGCAGCGGTGTCGGTGCTCATCATTGCCTGCCCCTGCGCTCTTGGCCTCGCCACGCCCATGTCGATCATGGTGGGTGTGGGGCGCGGCGCACAGTCCGGTGTGCTCATCAAGAACGCCGAGGCCCTCGAACGCATGGAGAAGGTCGACACACTCGTGGTCGACAAGACCGGCACGCTGACCGAAGGCAAACCGCGCGTAACGGCGTTGAAGCCACATGGTGGCCTCGGTGAGCAGGAGCTGCTGCAGGTTGCGGCCAGCCTCGAGCTGAGCAGCCAACATCCCCTCGGCACGGCGATCGTCGCCGCAGCCAAGGACAAGGGCATTCAACTACTCGACGTCACGAACTTCGACGCGCCTTCGGGCAAGGGCATCAGCGGTGATGTGACCGGGCAGCGGATCGTCATCGGCAACCGGCGCATCATGGAGGAAACGGGCGTCAACGTAGCCTCTGCGGCCGAAGAAGCCGACCGGCTGCGTGAGACCGGCGCGACCGCGATATTCGTGGCGCGGAATGGCACACTTGCGGGCATCATCGCCATCTCCGATCCGATCAAAGAGAGCACGCCTGGCGCCATCGCAGCCTTGAAGCAGGCCGGACTTCGGGTCGTCATGCTGACCGGCGACAATCGCATCACGGCCGAGGCCGTTGCACGTCAGCTTGGGATCGACGAGGTTGAGGCGGAAGTTTTGCCGGAGGACAAAGCCAACGTCGTGCGACGACTGCGTCAGTCCGGGCGCATCGTGGCCATGGCCGGCGACGGAGTGAATGACGCGCCCGCTCTGGCATCCGCCGATGTCGGCATTGCCATGGGCACCGGAACGGATGTGGCCATGGAAAGTGCCGCGGTAACTCTGATCAAGGGCGACTTGAACGGCATCGTCCGCGCGCGGCGTCTATCGGCGGCGACGATGGCGAACATCCGTCAAAACCTGTTCTTCGCCTTCTTCTACAATGCGGCAGGCGTGCCCGTGGCGGCCGGCGTGCTCTATCCGGCGTTCGGCATTCTGCTGTCCCCGATCATTGCCGCCGCCGCCATGGCCCTGTCTTCGGTCAGTGTGATCGCCAACGCGCTGCGCTTGCGGACGACGGAGACGTAGCTCCCGAACCAGAGACCCTCCCTGCCGAGCGCGTGTCGTTTGCCACCGTGTGCTAGATAGTTTGTTGCCTGGTGCGTACGCCTTAAAGCGGTGCGCAGCAAATTTATCACAGCCCTGACGGTTTCGGCATCTTCAGCCACTTACGTGTTGCTGCCCAGGAGGCTTACCGCCTTATATGACTCCTAAAGTCAACTATGATCTGTCCGAACCTGCTGAGCATGACGATAAAGGTTTGAAGAGTAAGACCACTTTGATCCGACCTTAAAGGAAGTAAACCGTCAAGCCGGGACAATACGCGGGTCTCAATCTGCAAACCGAAACGTGCGAATGCCGTTAGCGGCACGCCATTGGGCGTCCGATTATAGCGAGGATGCGCGGCTTAGCCTCTCTGCAGGATACGAATTGGACTGACGCCACCTCAATTGCCATACATAGACACCACTCAAACGGAGTTCGACAAATGTCCGCACGCACATACCTGGCGCCTTTCCTTTCTGCGTTGGCCCTCTCGCTTAGCACGACCACCGTCACAGCTGACGGATTCGACAAATGCACCACCGACGCGAAAGACAAATGGAAACCGCCAGCTGAAGCTGAAGCGGCCGCTAAAGCGGCGGGTTACGACGTGCGGAAAGTCAAAACCGAGGGAACCTGTTACGAAGTTTACGCCATGAAGGGTGGCAAAAAATTTGAACTCTTCTATAACCCTGTGACTTTGGAATTGGTGAAATCGCAAGAGGACTGATCGCAGGGATAGCTGAGACCGGTGTATTTGGATGGTAGCGCCGCGCGACCTGCCATCGCAAATCTGGTGGATTGGATTGGATCGGTCTCGGCCTCAAACAACGGTGTCTGTGTGGGATCCTGTTGTCCGGGTTTTGCATTGGGTTCTAGTGGCGAGCTTTGTGGTAGCGTGGATTACATCAGGCACCTGGAAAACATGGCATGTGGGTGCGGGTTACGTTGCGACAGCAGCAATGGTGCTTCGCGTCGTATGGGCGGTAGGAGGTACGCACTACGCCCGATTTCGTCAGTTCATCCGCCCAGCCTCAATCATCCGCGCCCATCTCTTCGACATGGTTCGTGGCCGTGATGCTCGCTACCTTGGGCACAGCCCGGCGGGCGGCCTCATGGTGTTGAGCCTTCTTTCCTGCTTTGCGCTGTTGGGTCTTTCTGGATGGCTGCTCACCACGGATGCATTTTGGGGGTCCGCAACACTCGAATTGATACATAATGGTCTCGGCAATTTGACGTTGGGGCTCGTACTCGTTCACATCGCGGCGGTCCTATTTGTCAGTTTCCGACACTGGGATAATCTGTGCGCAGCCATGCTTAGTGGCCGCAAACGCTCCCCGTCTCCCAAAGACATAGAGTGAACGATAACAAGCGCTCGGCTCATTGCATCGCGGTCCAAACAAACGCTTCACTTGAGCGGCTTGCACCGCTTGTACGGCGGCTATCGGTCAAGCGAGGAGCCAGTTCGATGACAAAGGTTTTGTGCTGATGTTTCGAGGGTGATCCCTGGGCATCACGCCAAGGCCTGCCATCGATTTGATTGCCAGGATCGCCAAGTATGCCGTGGCGCGACAGGCAGCAATGTCGGTACCCCTGCTGGACGAGCACTAGGTGGCCGTTTGGCCAGGGAAATCGATTTCGATACGGAGACCCGGATGATTGTCGAACGCCGCGAGCTTACCCCGATGCGCTCGCACCACAGCGGCGACAAGGCTCAATCCGAGACCGGTTCCCGGGGTAGTGCGGCTCGTTTCCAGGCGATAGAAGCGACGAAAGATCTTCTCGCGTTCGCCGGCGGGAACGCCGGGGCCGTTGTCGGCGACAGAAAGGCGGGTACTGTCGCCGACTTGCGAAAGGTCGAGTGCGATGCGCGTGCCGGAGGGGGTGTGCGTCAAGGCATTCTCGATGAGATTGACGATGGCCTGCGCCAGAAGATTTCTGTCGCCCTCGATATGTAGCTGAACGGTCGACGCGACAGCGAGCTGATGTCCGGTCTCGGATGCGTTCAACTCATAGGCGTCGGCGATCGAGTGCACGAGTTCGTTCAAATCGACGGACTGGAGAGCGGGACGCAACGCGCCAGACTCCATCTGCGCGATGCGCAGGAGAGCCGTGAAGGTGGAGAGCATAGCGTCCGCTTCGGCAAGTGCGTTGTCGATCGCAACGCAAAAGGCGTCCGGTGTTTCGGCCGTTGTGCGGGCGCGGTCGAGCCCCTGACGGAGCCGGGCGAGCGGTGTTCGAAGATCGTGTGCAATATCGTTCGAAACCTGCTCCAGGCTTTCCATGAGCTGCTGCAGGCGCCCGAGCATCTCGTTGAGCGTCGAGGAGAGATGGTCGAACTCGTCGCCGGATCCTGTGATAGGCACCCTTTGAGTTAGATCTCCCTGCATGATGTAGCCCGCCGTCGTTGTCACAGAGTCGATGCGATGGGCGATGGCACGATTGACCATATAGGCGGCAGCTCCGGCCATCGTGATGCTGCCGAGCAGCGTCCAGATCAGGATTTCGAACAGCTCATCTTCGACCTCCACGATCCAATGGATGTTGCGGCCGATGGATAAGACATAGTCGGGGCCCAGCTTGGCCGTAAGGACAAGTACGTCTCCGTCGGAGGAGGAGCCTTCACCCGAATCTGACCTGTCGATCCTAGTCCAACCGGCGTTGCCGGGCTTCAGCCATATGTCACCTGCAACGTGTGCCTGCGCGGGGGAGATCAGGCTGTAGGCGAACCGATACGGTCCATGACCGCGCAGTCGATCGTCGACTAGACGTGCAATGTCGTGCGTCGGTCTTTTTGCAACTTCCGACTGGAGTGCCGACATTTCCGCTTCGATATCGTTACGTACGCGCTGCTCTGTGGTGCTGGTGACAAACGCGTAGACTACGATGCCGTGGACCACGATGGCTGCCATCACCAATGCCGCCGTCATTATGGCGATCCTAAAGCCGATTCCGCGAAAAAGTCTGTTCCTACCCACGCAGCCGATACCCCGATCCTCTAACCGTCTCGATGATCGATTCCCCATCGGCGTCGTCGAGCTTGGAGCGCAGGCGACTCACGTGCGTCTCGACGATGTTGGTCTTGGGGTCGAAATGAAAATCCCAAACGGCTTCGAGCAGCATGGTTCTCGTCACGACGCGGCCGGCATGGCGCATCAGAAATTCAAGCAACCTAAACTCGCGGGGCTGAAGATGTACATCGTGACCTGCGCGGCTCACTTTGCGCGCAACCAGATCCATTTCTAAGTCGCCTGCGCGAAGCACAGCGGGCATATCGCTCATGGCCGGACGACGGACGAGCGCGTTAAGGCGCGCAATGAGTTCGCTGAAAGCGAACGGCTTCAACAGGTAGTCATCCGCGCCGGCCTCGAGGCCCTCGACCCGATCACGAACTCCCGTCATGGTGGTAAGAAAAATTACCGGTGTCCTCACGCCGGCAGCTCTAAGCGTCTTCACGATGGACAGTCCGTCCAACTCCGGGAGGCGCCGGTCGATGATGATGATGTCGTATTTTTCGCCAGCCGCAAGAAACAGCCCGTCGCGCCCGTTGCCCGCTGCATCGACCACATGACCTTGCTCCTCAAGACCGGACTTGATGTAATTTGCGGTCTCTCGGTCATCCTCGACCACGAGCACCTTCATCTTTTCTCTCCCGTCCGATCATCCGAGGCCACTGAGTTTGCGCTGATCATCTTGCGCAATGACCGAATTCGCCGACGAGATTCCGGCGCATCTTTGCGAAGCCCCTTCTATGTCTCCAAAAAATGCAACAGCCAACGATGCGGATACAAAAACAAAGTCAACGTTGCTGTAAGCGATCGGAATGCCAGCAGAAAGTTGAGCCTCGTGCACGGCGTAGGCAAGCGCCAGGCCGCGGAAAGTCTGGCCGTACAGTTGGACACGTGGAGTCCAGAACCCTGAGTTGCGCGACGGTCTCGATTTTTTCCTCGCGCACTACGCCCATGCCATAGGAGCGAGACCGCTGACGCCCGTCGGCTTCATGACGACGGAGCAGCAGAAATGACATGCGGCCGTATTTCGCGTTCGGTTTGCAAACATCCCGTACTTTGGCGGACAGTCCGCACCATAACTTGACCGAAACGCCGCGGCTCGAGCACTGTCGGCTAACCCTTATGTCCTCCGACTGTCCAATTTGACCGGCACCGATGCGACGGCGGCGTATCGCATCGACATATGGAGCACGGTCACAAGCAAAACGAGCGTAATTGCTGAGGCATACTCACGTGGGACATGAAGACCGCCACTTTCGATCGGCTTAGTCAGGAAATCGCCGAAGGTTGCACCGAAAGGTCGCGTGAAGATGAAGGCGATCCAGAACAGTGCGACATCGTTCACGCGATGGCCATAGTGCAAGGCGGCGACGACTCCAATGATGCCCGCGGTGACGAACGCGCCTTCCAGATAATGCAGTCCAAGGTCACTGACCAGAAAATCGCCGAACGCCGTGCCCAGGGAGTTCGAGAACAGCACCGCGAGCCAGAATGTGATCTCCGCGTCTCTGCGCGCTATCGGATAGACGCTGAGATTCCGGTCTCGATAGTACCAGACGGCGAGGACGGCCAAAAGTCCCGCGACCAGGATCAGCGAACCCCAGGCGTAGCCCAGGCGCAGCGACCGGTCCATGAAATCGGAAATTTCCGTGCCCGCAGTCGTCGTCGCGATAATGGCAGCCCAGTAAGTCACGGCATTGTGGCTCTTCGCGCGCACCTGAATGAACAGGATCACAGCGAGCAGCGCGAAGGTGATGGCAAGTGCCGTGTAATAGCCGAGCCCGAGCGTCATCGAAAGAAAATCGCCCGCCGTTTCACCGAGCGTCGTCGCCAGGATCTTCATGATCCAGAACGCCAGCGTGACTTCGGCGACTTTGTTGAGTAACTCGCCGCTACCCGCGTCCTCGGTTTGCACTTGCCTCATGACCGGCTCCTTTTTCCGATGTCCGAGCGCAACCGGCAGGACTTCTCCGTCGTCCGGCTGTGACTGCACCGCTCAGCCTTTCGCAGTGTCTTTTTTTGGGTTTCGCCACCGGCCGAACAGCATAAAGGCCAGCAGCAGTCCGGGTACGCCGAAGGCGACGGGCAGAACGCGTGCCGATTCCACGACCGGCTTCGGATCGACGCTGAAATCGACGAACTGACTCGGTGTCAGGGCACCGCCGTTGCGGCTCAACGCGCCCACGACGACGCGATATTCGCCGGCCTGGATGAGCCGCATCGGCCAGTCCGTTGCAACCTGCTCCCCCGGAGCCAGGCGATCCCGTGTGACGGCTTTGTGCGCGGACCAATCCTCGAGGTCGACCGGCTGCTCGTGGCCTTTGTCAAC
>JANRIE010000054.1:0-190128 GCA_033765285.1 Hyphomicrobiaceae bacterium
CGCGGCCCACCGCGTCGACATCATCAACGGGACACTGGCCAAGGGCTACGGCGTCATGGGCGGCTACATCGCCGCGACACGGTCCATCTGCGATGCCATCCGGTCCTACGCGGCGGGGTTCATCTTCACGACGTCGCTGGCGCCCGCCGTCGCGGCTGGCGCGTTGGCCTCCATCCGGCACCTGAAACAGAGCGGGGTCGAGCGGGCGGCGCACCAGGAGCGGGCGGCCACGCTGAAGTCACGCCTGGTGGCCGCAGGGCTGCCGGTGCTGGACAATCCGAGCCACATCGTGCCGGTGATGGTCGGTGATCCCGTGCACTGCAAGGCTGTGACCGACGCTCTGCTCGAGCACTTCCAGATCTACGTGCAGCCGATCAACTACCCCACTGTCCCGCGCGGGACCGAGCGGGTCCGGCTGACGCCCAACCCGACTCATTCGGACGCGCACATGGATCATCTCGTCGCCTCGCTGACGAGCCTGTGGGAACGCTGCCCGGTGGCCAAGGGGCACTACGTCCGCCTTGCGGCGGAGTGAGCGTTGCGGCTGCGGCCGGGTGCCCTGTTCGAGGCAGACGTGTTTGGCGAGTGAGGAAGGCCCACGTCGTGCGCGCGGCGAGGGCCCCCTTGGCTCGGCCGACTGTCGGCGCTGGTGTCGTGATCGCGAAATTCGTCTCTTTCCGCAACGCGCTCGTCGCGAATTTCGCGATCTGAACGACACGAGCAGCATCAATCATCCCGTGTGGTTCAGACCGAGAAGTCCGCCTCTCGACCCCGCTGAAAAGTATGCAGCGGACGTCTCGGTCATCACACGAGCATCCCCCCATCGCAGGAACTTGACTGTCGACATGAGCTGCGCGACCTGCTCCCTTGTCTTCCGGATGAACCGATCTGGACGCGGGGTGACCTTTTGAGCTCGAGCGCAACCGCCAACTCCGAAAATCGCCGCGCTGACGCCGCCGTGGTCATCCCCGGCATTGGCGCAGACGGCTCGCTCTATCCCATCGACAAGCTCGAGGCGCACCGGCGCGGCGTCCTGCACCTGGCCATTTCCGTTTTCGTGTTCTGCGGTCCCGCGCTGATGATCCAGCGGCGGGCAGAGGGCAAATACCACTCAGGCGGTCAGTGGGCGAATACCTGCTGCACGCACCCTGACTTCGGTGAGGACCTGCCGGTGGCCGCCGTGCGCCGGCTGCGCGAGGAGCTCGGCCTCGAACTCGACCAGCCGCTGCGTCACGCGGCCGTTCTGGACTACCGGGCAGACGTCGGCTGCGACCTCATCGAGCACGAACGTGTGCATGTCTATCGCGGGGACGTCGCATCCCAGACCGTTGCACTTGCTCTCGATCCGAGCGAGGTCGCCGAGGTGGCCTGGGTCGAGCCGGCCGAGCTGGCGCGCGACGCGCGTCTGACGCCCGCTCGTTATACGCCATGGCTCAGGATTTATCTCGAACGCTGGCCCGAACTGCGGCTGGATTGATTGTTCAATCTGCGCGCGCGGCGGCCGGCTTCCGGAGGGGGGCGCGCGCAAACAACATCCACGTGGCGTGCAGCGGCCGGCTCCCGGAGGGGGGCGCGCGCAAACAACATCCACGTGGCGTGCGGCGGCCGGCTCCCGGAGGGGGCGCGCGCAAACAACATCCACGTGGCGTGCGGCGGCCGGCTCCCGGAGGGGGCGCGCGCAAACAACATCCACTTGGCGCGCGGCGGCCGGCTCCCGGAGGGGGCGCGCGCAAACAGCATCCACGTGGCGCGCGGCGGCCGGCTCCCCGGAGGGGAGTCGCCGCGCGCAAACAAAAAAGCGGACGGGGGCTCGGGACCCGTCCGCTTCGAGGTGACGTCTTTCGCAGGGACGTCGTGTGCCGCAAGGGCTTATTATCAGAGGCGCTCGCGGCAAGTGGACCGGACGATCCGCGCCGCGACGCGCGTGGCGTGGCTGGCTATTTGGACTTGGCCAGCTCGGGATAGTCTTTCAGCATGCTCTGCCCGGCGAGAGGCTTGTTCACCCCCTGGTGGCAGGTCGTGCAGTTCGCCTTCGGCGCATCGCCGAGTGGCCCCAGTCTGTTCTCCGGGTAGACCGGCTTCAGCGGCGTCAGGAACGCGGTGTTGAGATCGCGGGCCATGCGGATGCCGTGATAGGCGCTCGTGCGCGGCCCCCTGCTCTGGTCCCACTGCGAGAAGGACCGGGTATTGTGGCAGAAGGTGCAGTTGACCCCGAGAGACTCCGACATGTGCATCATCAGCGAATAGGTCCACTCGGTCTGCTTGATCGACTGGCGGTTGCCATGTGGCAGCGCCTCGGTTCCGATCACGCGGATCTGAGCGTCCTTTTCGATGAAGGGCGTCAGGGGGTCGTAAGGCAACGAGGAGTAGGCTGCGACCTCCACCCCTGCGCGGTTCTGGCCATTGTCGTTGCCAAGCGCGCGTGTCGCATGCTTGTTCCTGGGCTCTTCGAACCAGATGTTTTGCGGCACCGGATTGCCCCGGTGGCACGTGTAGCAGGTCACGCCGGTTTCACCGACGTGGTTCGACCAGCTTTCGTTGATGTGGTAGGTCATCTCCAGCATGCGCCGTGAGACGATCTTGGCGTAGTTGTCATCGGCAGCGAAGTTGCCGCTGTCCCCATGGCAATAGGCGCAGCCCTGCTCCGGCGAGACCCATTCCGTAATGGCGACCATGACGCGGTTGAACTGGGCTTCGCTGAGATGACCCAAGACCTTGACGTTCTGATAGACTGTCGAAGCCTTGGGGCCGTTGATCTCTTCGGGGGTCAGGGCCGGCTGCGCTTCAGGTAGCACGTTGGCTGCCGCGGCCGCCTTCGCCGTGCCCTTGTTCGTCACCTGCTCCATACCCGTGCCGCGATAGCCGAGTTGCTCCTTGGTGGATGGCACTTGCAAGAACCATCCCCCGAGTGCGGCAAACCCCGCGACCGCCAGTCCGATCACTGGAACGAGCAAGGGCTCTTTCCTGAAAACGCTCATCGTGCACCTCCTACCGCGGCCGGGTCGATGGCCGGCGGAACCATGGTGGGATACGAGGGCGCGAAGTCGTGCTTGACCGCCCACAGGTACCAGTTGTCGACGACGGTTCCGGTCAGCAGGATGCCGATGCCGCCTGTCAGCGGGCACAGGACTGCAAACCACCACGCCCAGCGGTGGATGGATTCCATCGTGGCGTTGAAGCCCATCGTCCAGCGCCAGAACAGCGCCGCCCGCTCCGAGGCTGTTCCACGATCGTAGATTTGCTCGATCTCGCGATCACCGCCGAAGCGGCTGACTGCGAGAATGGTCGCTCCGTGCATGGCAAACAGAACCGCCGAGCCGTACAGGAACGCGATGGAGAGCGCGTGGAACGGATTGTAGAACAGGTTGCCGTAGCGAATGGAGAAGGCAGCCGTCCAGTCGAGGTGCGGGAAGATGCCGAACGGCACAGCCTCACCCCAGCTTCCCATGAGCAGCGGCCGGAAGAAGCCGAGCACCAGAAAAAGCCAGATCGCCGCTGCGAACGCCCATGCCACGTGCGTGCCCATGCCGAGCGCTAAGGCCCTGCGGTACATGCGCACCCACCACAACAGGATGGACAGCGTGATGAGCATGCCAGCCAGCATGTACCAGCCCCCTTCGCCCAAGGGCGGCCAGGCGAGCCCATAAGCCGGTGGCGGAGGATCGAGGCTCAGCCAGAACAGTTGGCGGACGAACTGGATCGGATCCCAGTTCACCTGCGCCAGCATGTTGAAGCCGATGATGTTGAACCCGAGAACCCCGAAGATGAGCGAGAATGTGCCCAGGTATCCCAGATAGATCGGTCCGATCTGCGCATTGCCGATCCGGCCGAGCAGGTCCGAGAAGGTGATTCCGCCGACGCGGGGGAAGTCACCCTGCATGTCCGGCACGCCCGGCTCGCCGTGAGCGCTGCGGACCTGCACGCGTGTGAAGATATTTTGATATTCAGCCATGACGCATCAGTCCCTCGCCTCAGCTCCAGATCGGAAGGTTGAGCCACCAGTTCCACCACTCTGGCCAACCGCGGGTCCAGTAGGGACCGCTGATGACGATGCACACCGCACTCCAGAAGGCGGCGTTCAGTGCGAGGAACAAACCCAGCCGGTGGATGCCGAGTGTGCCGATCGAGTAACCGATCGCGTCTCGGAAGAACGTGTCCTCGTGATCCGGCGTCTTCACCGTCTCTCCCTCCTGCGGGTTGACGGAGGAGAGCACGAGCGCGCCATGCAGAGAGAGCGCGAGAACCGTGGTGAAGAAGAAGCTCACCGCGATCATGTGGGCCGGATTGTAGTGGAAGTGCAGGAATTGGTAGCCGACGTTCGACACCCAATCGAGATGGCTGAAGATGCCGTACGGGAAGCCGTGACCCCACGCTCCCAGCAACACCGGCCGTATCACGACCAGCGTGACATAGGCGAAGATGGCAAAGCTGAAGGCGATGGGGACGTGATATCCCATGCCGAGCTTGCGCGCGATTTCAGCCTGCCTGAGAGCCCACGACACGAATGCGCCGATGGCACATACGGTGATGAACTGCCACAGCCCGCCTTCTTTCATCGGTGCGACACCCAATCCGTATTTGAGATCGGGTGGCGCGATGCTGATCGTCCAAGGGTTGAAAGTCCCTTGCAGCGCCGCGCCCCAGAAAATGAGTGCGGTGCCCAGCAACGAGAAAAAGATCGTGGTGAAGCCAAAAAAGCCGACATAAAACGGGCCGACCCAGAAATCGAAAAGGTCTCCCCCGACGAGTGTTCCGCCTCGGACGCGGTATTTCCTTTCGAAGCTCAGTAGTGCCATGTGCGCGATCCTCCGGGGGAAAGTCGTTCGGCTTTGGCCCCTTTCTTATCGATAGGGCGGTGACGAGCGCGGCGGGGTTCCGCCGCGCCGCATCACCGGCCCGGCTCGTCGCTTAGCCGTTGTTTGCGGCCAGGCGCTTGGACGGCATGGGCGACATCTCCGCCGCCTTGCCGGCCTTGTTGGCTTGGGGGCCATCCATCCAGTTATAGCGATCCGTGCTCAAAAGAATGAGGTGGATCATGATTGCGAGAAAGCCGAGCCATGCATAAAGGCCGACCAGGACGGTGCGAACACCGAACAATTGCCAGATACGGAACATTCTAATTCTCCATCAGGTTTCACTGATCACCCGCAGCAGGATCTGCCGGCGATCCGAGCGAGTTTGCCGGTGTCATGGCAGCCAGGGACGCCAAATCCAGGTCAGGAAATGTGCAGCCACGGCGATCGCGATGAAGATGATCGTCATGTTCATGAAACCCGAATGGATTTCCCTGGCCTGATCGTCAGTCAGGTTGTTGGGATCAAGACTATTGTTAGCCATCGTCTTCTCCGGTTGTGTGGGCCTTCGCCCGTTACCGTGCCAATCCCGCACGGCGGGGTGTCGGCCATGGAGGATCCATGGCGCGTGAAGCGGCGGACTTGTGGTCCGGCGCAACTCGTTCTCGTCTGCTGCGCCACCTCAGCCCATGAAGGCGTAAGGCAGCGTTGAATTCGCCGAATCGCGGGCCTCCTGGATGAGCGACTTGCCGCTCGCCTCGGTGCCGCCGATCGGCGAGCGAATGAGCCTGACGGCCCGTGCCAGCAGAACCGCGAGAAGGAAGAACGGTAAGCTCAAAACGAAGATCGCCCGGTACTCGGCTTCAGCGTTCTGGCGGCTCTTCAGCCGCGAGGCCCGGGACGTGTGTGTTGCGCTGCTCATCGGTCTGCCTTCCCTGTGTCACTGTCGTTGTCGGCCGGCCACCGATTGCCGGCATCGCGGGCGCAAAGCCACCCGCCCGCGAGACGCACCGTGGTAGTCCCGGTCGGTGTCCGGGACTCGCCGCGCGGCGCATCCGTCTGCTTCATGTCCGCACCCGTGCCTTCGGCGCTGGCTTCAGGACTTGCCCGATGCGGTCTTGTGTGACGCGGACTTCGCCAGCCGCGCGCGCGTCTGCTTCGGCCTTGTCGCGCAAGGTCTTGGCCGCCGAGATCCGGCTGATGATGGGGTGGCTCTCGACATGGTGCTCGAGCGCAACGAGTGCGTCGGCGTCCCATGCCAGCTCGCGGTGGAGGCGTCCGGGCGTCGGTTCCACGCGATCGAGATCGCTGCCGAGCGGGAGGATGTGGAACAGGGCATCGAACAGCCCGTTGCAGACCTCCTGCACGAGATAGGCGGCCCCTGCGTAGCCCATGAATGGCGTGCCGGTCGTGCGGCGGATGAACGTGCCGGGAAACGACGCCGGCACGAATGTGGCGCGCGAGCCGATCTCGGCCAGATACATGCGCTCGTTATAGCTGCCCAACACGATGAGCGGCGTCTTCTCCTGCACCAGCCGGCGCGCTTCCTCGTTGTCGGTCTTCTTGCCGACCAGACGGGCGACGGCGAAGCTGCACGGCAGGCCCAGCTCATCGGACAGGAAGCTCTTCACGCCGCGCGTGTAGGTCTCGCCGGCGACGATCCCGAAGGTGGCCGTGCCGAAGAAGTCCTGGGTGACGGAGCGCCAGATGTCCCACACGGGCTTGATCGTGGTGTGGCGCTCCCGCGTGATGAACGGTTCCGGATCGAGGCCCAGAAGTTCACCGAGTGTGCGCAGGAATTTCGTGGTCGAGTGCAGTCCGATCGGAGCCTGGAGGTAGGGCTTTTCCAGTTCCTCGCACAGCAGCCGGCCGAACTCCCGGTACAGGCAGACATTGACGTCGCCATCGACGAGCCGGCCAACGTCGGCCAGGTGGCTGCCGAGCGGGAACGTCATGTTGACCTCGGCCCCGATGCCTTCCACGAGCCGGCGGATCTCGGCCAGATCGGAGGGCATGTTGAAGGTGCCGTACATCGGCCCGATGATGTTGACGCGGGGCTTGTCGCCGTCCTTGCGCTTTTTCGCTTTCGGCCGCTTGCCGTTCTTGGCCCCGAACTCCGTCCACAGCCATTTCAAGGCGCGGTCGGCGGACTGCCACTGGTCTTCGTCGATGGTGCGCGGCAGGAACCGCTTGATGCCGGTGCCTTCCGGCGTCACGCCCCCGCCGATCATTTCGGCGATGGAGCCCGTGACCACCACGGCCGGCAGGCCCGGGTCCAGCACGCTGTGGGCGCGTTTCATGGCGGCTTCGGTGCCGAACTGGCCGAGCTCTTCCTCGCCGAGGCCGGTGGTCACGACCGGCAACTCGTGCGGTGGCAGGCCGTCGGTATAGTGGAGCACGGCGGTGACCGGCAGGTTCTCGCAGCCAACCGGGCCGTCGATGATGACCTGGAGTCCTTTGATGGCGGTGAACGCATAAACCGCGCCCCAATAGCCGCCCGCGCGATCATGATCGAGCACTAGCATCCGACCGGCTCCTCCGACGGCTTCGGCTGCGTGCGAGCGGCCGCATGCTTGGCCTTGAACTCCGGCCGGGGAACGGGGGTGTCCTCCCAGATACCCGCCGTATCGCCGGAGCCTACGCCCTCGAAAAACGCTCGCATGTCCTCGAACCGGCCGGTATTGGCGATCGCCGCGTTGACGACCTGAGCGACCGAGCCGGCACCAGCGGGGCCCATCAGGGGCCGCGCCGAGATGAGATTCGTGAAGTACAGCGACGGGATCGCCATCTCCTTGGCCTTCTGCACGACGGGCGTCGTGCCGATGGCAAGGTCGGGCTTGAAATGGTGGACAGCGGCGAGGTCCTGCTCGAGGCTGGCGCGGAACTGCACCTCGACGCCGTGCGCGGCGAGCCACTGCCGGTCGACTTCCGAAAAGCGCGTTTTCGGGCAGGCCGTGCCGACATACTGCACCTCGGCACCGCTCTCGACGAGAAGCCGCGCCACCAGCAGTTCGGAGCCCTCATAGCCCGAGACGGTGATGCGACCCTTGACCGGCGAAGCCGCCAGCACCCCCTTGATCATCGGCAGGAAGCGGTCTTTTGCGGCGTCTATCTTCTCGCGTGGCACGGCGCACGCGTCGCCGATCGCCTCCAGCCACGCCGCCGTGCCTTCGACACCGACCGGGGCCGAGCCGACGACGGGCCGGCCGGCCGCCTCCAACTCGCGGACGGACGCCGTATAAAAGGGATGGATGGCCGCTGCGACGACGCAGTCGAGCGCGGCATAAAGCTCGCGCCACTCGCGGGTCGGCACGACCGGTCCGCACGCCAGCCCCATCGGTTCGAGCAGCATGCCGATGCCGACGGGATCGGCTGGAAACATCTCGCCCAGCAGGGTGACTGTGGGGCGGTCGGGAACGCCGGCCCGCGGTGCTGCGACAGGACCAGCCTCCGCTTCGCGCCGGGCGTAGGACAGCATTGCTCCGGCCAGCACGTCCTTGGCTTCCGCATGCGTCGGCACGCCGAAGCCAGGGACGTCGATGCCGATGATGCGAACGCCGTTGATTTCCTTCGGCAGGATCTGCAGCGGCACGCCCGATGCCGTCGGCACGCACAGATTGGTGACGACGATGGTGTCATAGAGCGCCGGGTCGGCGAGCTTGATCACGGCATCGCGGATGTCTTCGAACAGCTTGCCCGTGACCAGCGTTTCGGAGTTGAACGGCACGTAGCCGACCGTCCGCCGCGCCCCGTAGAAATGGGACGTGAATGTCAGGCCATACACGCAGCACGCCGAGCCCGACAGCACCGTCGCCGTGCGCCGCATGCGCAGCCCCACGCGCAGCGACCCGAATGCCGGGCACATGCTTTGCGGCTTGTCGTGCGGGCCCTGCGGATAATCCGCGGCATACCGCGCGAGCGTCTCGGACTTGCCCGCTGCTTCGGCCGCCCGGCGCATTTCGTCGGCCCCGGCATGGCAACCACCGCCGGTCGGGCTTGCTACGGCGGTTGCATCAGGGTTTGAGCGCTCGTCCATGGTGCCCTCAGACCTTGTCGTAGATGACTTCGAGGGACGGCTTGGTGATCGAGACCGAGCCGCACATGTCGGCCATGCTCGCTGGTTCGAGCACCACATGGCGCCCAACCACATCGCCGGAGAACAAGCCGAGGAGCTGGTCTTGAGTGAGTGGATTGGGATGGCGTGGGGGGGCTTCCCCGACATTGGTCGCCAGCGTTTCGAACAGTGAGCCCCAACGGTCGCCGGGCCGGCCGATGATCTGGTAGTTGGCCGATTTGCGGCGGATGTCCTCGTCGGCCGGGATCGCCGCCAGGATGGGGATGCCGACCGCTTCGGCGAAGGCCTGCGCCTCCCCGGTGTTGTCGTCTTTGTTGATGACGATGCCGGCGACCCCGACGTTGCCGCCGAGCTTACGGAAGTACTCGACCGCCGAGCAGACGTTGTTGGCCACGTAGAGCGACTGGAGATCGTTCGACCCGACGACGATGACCTTCTGGCACATGTCGCGGGCGATCGGCAGGCCGAAGCCGCCGCACACGACGTCGCCGAGGAAGTCGAGGAGCACGAAATCGAAGTCCCATGAATGGAACCCCAGCTTCTCCAAGAGTTCGAAGCCGTGGATGATGCCGCGCCCGCCACAGCCGCGGCCCACCTCTGGACCACCGAGTTCCATCGCGTAGACGCCATCGCGCTTGAAGCAGACGTCACCGATCTGCACGTCGTCGCCGGCGAGCTTCTTCCGGGTCGAGGTCTCGATGATCGTCGGGCAGCTCTTGCCGCCGAACAGGAGCGAGGTCGTGTCGCTCTTGGGGTCGCAGCCGATCAGCAGCACGCGCTTGCCCTGCTGGGCCATCATGTAGCTCAGGTTGGCGAGCGTGAACGATTTGCCGATGCCGCCCTTGCCATAGATCGCGATGATCTGGGTCTGCTTGGCGGGCTTGCGCTCCGGTTCCGGCTCGGGCGAAGGCTCGGACGGACCACGGCCGCCGTCACCCGTTCCGTGGTCGATGTAGTCGTCGACGGATGCCCCTGAAGCGGGAGCGATGAAACCTTCGGACGCGGCCATGGGCTACTGTCTCCAATCCAGAACCATTTTCAGGCACGCGGGATCCTCGAACGCCTGGGCATAGGCGTCGCGGGCGTGGCTGGCAGGTTGCAGGTGTGTGATGAGGCCGCCGAGCGAGAGACGGCCACGTTGAATGAGGTCGAGAACGGCGGCCAGATCATCGGGCTGCCACTGGGCAGCGATCCTGAACCGGGCTTCCCGCATGAACGCTGGCGGAAAAGCGAACGACAGGCGCTCTTTGTAGAAGCCGGCCAGCACGATCTCGCCACCTGGTGCCAGTCGTCCAACCAGTTGGTCGAGCAGTCCGGCATCGCCGCTGGCGTCGCAGATCACGGCATAGTCGCGGCGGGTATCGTCCTCCGGAGCCACGACGCTGTAGCCCTCGGCCCCGCCGCACCGTGCCGGGTTCTTTTCCCACACGACGGGCGGCTCGCCGCCTGCGGCCACGATCAGCCGGCCAAAGAGCCTGCCGAGAACGCCATGGCCGACGATCAGGGAGGGCAGGGGCCCGCCGGCCAGCGCGTGCCGGGCGGTTGCAGCCAGTGCGATGAGCACGCCACTTTCGTTGGTGTCCGGGGCCAGCCGCACGACGCGTCCAGCCGGCACGACGAGCGTTTGGGCGGCCCCTCCGAACAGGCCGTGCGCATTCTTGAAGCAGCGCGCGCCAGGCACGAACACGAGATCACCGGCGCAGAGATCCGAACCCCCGTCGGAAGCGGCCTGCGCCACACGGCCAACCGACTCGTAACCGGGAACCAGCGGGTAGCCCATGCCCGGGAAGGGCGGCATCTCGCCGGTATACAGCAGGCGTTCGGTGCCCGTGCTGATGCCGCTCCACAGAATGTCGACGACGATGTCGCTGGAGCCGGGATCGGTCAGATCGACGCGGCCGAGAGAGAGCTCCCCCGGGCTCTTCAATATGACCGCCATCGCCTCCATGAACGTTCGCCTCCAACCCCCTCTGCAGCCTTCTGCCGTCGGGAGTGAGTGTCAGATTAAATGTACACTTAAAACTGTCAATACAAATAGTCTGCTCAACCACCGGCAAAACATGGCTGAAATCCCGACTCCAACCTGGAAAGCACAGCCCATCCCCTTCAATCGTCAGCGATTCTTGAAATGACCGATGCCGCGATCACAGAATGAAAAATGTGCAGGACGTGGATGAGAGATGGGCACGACGGTGCTCGGCGGGATCGGCCGGATCGACTCAGGCGCGGGCCGTTATGAGCCCGGTCTGCAGCGGCATGCGCGTGCCGACGATCTTGGCACCCGTAAAGCCCGCGCGCCCGACGAGGTCGATCAGCTCGCTCGGGCTGCGCGCTCGGCCGGACCCCATGGCCAGCAGATACAATCCGAAGTAGGCGTCGCCGACCGTCTCGGCCCCCTTCGCCTTGGCCATCGGCTCGGCGATGATCACGTGCCCACCCGGAGCGACCGCCGCCCGCGCCGCCTTGAGAATACGCAGCGCCTTGTCGTCGTTGTGGTCGTAGAGAACCCGGACGAGGCTGACGAGATCGGCTCCTCTCGGCAGGGGCGTTCGGTCGAAGTCGCCGCCGACCGCGCGTGCGCGTCGGGCGATGCCGTGCGTTTCGAATCGCGCCTGGGCCCGTTCGGCCACCGCCGGCAAGTCGAACAACGTGATCTCGAGCGCGGGCGCGCGACCGGCCGCAGCAAGGCAGAACGTGCCGTCTCCGCCTCCGATGTCGAGCAGGTGCCGATGCCGGCCGACGTCGTAGGCATCGAGCACCTCGCCGGCGATCAGCGCCTGTGAGGCCCCCATGAGGTCGCAGTAGGGCGCGACCACATCTGCGGCAAGCGCACCGGGCTCGGCCGCCGTCGCATAGGGCCAGTAGGCCGACAGCGCGGTCGCCCTTGGCTCTCCCCGCAGCAAGGCGACCGGATCGGCGAGATCGGCGTAAAGCAGCCCGTGATGGGAGACCATCGCTGCCACCCCCGGATTGGCCGCCAGCGCCGCGCCGAGTTCGCCGAGCGCGACCCGTCCATCGGATCGCCAAGCCAGAAGGCGCAGTGCGACGGCCGCCTCGACGAGCCGGCGCGTGCCAGCCTCCGGTACGTCGATGGATTGGGCGAGCGCGGAAAGGCTCATGGGTCCGTGCGCCAAACGCCCGGGCACATCGAGTTTCACGAGGGCAAACAGGATCTGCGAATAAACGAACCCGGCTACCAGATCGAACAACTGACGCGCCTTCGCATGCGCGATCGGCCGCGTCGGCGGAAAGAGGATGGCCAGCCGCTGGAATTTCGGGCTTGCGGCCAAGGTGTTGCGGACGTCGGCCAGCCAATCGACCAGACGGCCGATGGCGCTGCCCGACGTGGCGGCGGGCAGCGCTGGCCTCATGCTGCGCACTGGGCAAGTGCGCGTGGCGCAAAGCGCGCCGTCTCGCCGGCGATGTGCTTGCCCAGGGCATCGCGACCCGGACAGTCGGGGATGGCGTCGATGGCTCCAGCCATCAGGGTCTTCAGCCGTGCAACACTCTCACCCAGGCCATACTCCCGCACGGCGCTGGGTCGCCCGTGGGCATCGTCCTGACCGCGTGGCTTGCCCGTCTCGTTGATATCCGACAGCACGTCCGAGAGGTCGTCGGCCACCTGATAGGCTTCGCCGAGCCGCATGCCGAACGAGACCCAAGCCTGTGGCTCCATCCCCGCGATCGCCGCGCCGGCCTGGGCGCTGGCCATGAACAGGGCACCGGTCTTGGCCCGCTGGTAGGCGGCCAGATCGACCTTGGGTTCGCTCTCCCAGCCCTGACCGGCGATGATCCCGTGCGGCATACCGACCGCACCCGACAAGACGCGCACCAGCCGCGCGAGGAGAGCGCCGCGCTCGCCGGCGGCGACGCCGAGGTTGTCGAAGGCGAGCACGATCATGGCATCCCCGGCCAGCACCGCAATGGCCTCCCCGTAGGCTCGATGCACCGATGGCTTGCCCCGCCGCAGGTCCGCGTCGTCGAAGCACGGCAGGTCGTCGTGAACGAGAGAGGCGCAATGCATGAGTTCGATGGCCGCTGCGGCTGCATCCAGCGCCGGGTCATCGCCCGCGCCGCAGGCGCGCCCGACCGCGAGGCACAAGCGGGGCCGGACCCGGGCTCCACCAGGAAACAGGGCATAGTCGATGGCATCGGCAAGTCGTGGCGGTGCCGCTCCGGCCTTGGCGCGGGCTAGGGCAGCCTTCAGTGCCGTCTCGATCCGGGTCTCGATCAGCATGAGCGCAGCACCTCCGGCGTCAGTGTAAATATGCATTGCCTCTTTCAACTGTAAATTTATATTGACGCATCTGGCAAGTGGAACTGCGTGGCTCGCCGAAAAATGTAGGGGCGTCACCGGGTGCCGTGGAGCATGCTGGCGACCGCGTCGCGGAGCGCGAACGACCGCGCCAAGGGCACCAAGGAGTGCGTCGATGCCCGATCGGGCGATCATCGTGGGAGCGGGCGTGGGCGGTCTTGTGGCCGCGCTCGAACTGGCGACCATGGGCTTTGCGGTGACCGTGCTGGAACGCGCGGCCGACGCCGGAGGCAAAGTCCGCCAGATCGTGGTCGGCGGCCAACGCGTCGATGCCGGTCCAACGGTGTTCACGATGCCGTGGGTCTTCGCGGAACTGTTCGACGACTTGGGCCTCACGTTGTCGGATCACCTGCGCCTGAGACCGGTCGAGATCATCGCCCGGCACGCCTGGAGCGAGGGCGAGCGACTCGATCTCTACGCCGATCCGGAGCGTTCGGTGGCGGCCATCGGAGCCTTCGCCGGTGCCGCCGAGGCCAGAGCTTATCGCGCCTTCAGCCGAACCGCGGCCAGTTTGCATGCGGTCCTCAAACCAACATTCATGCACGCTGAAAAGCCCAGCATGATCGGTCTGGCCGCCCGCATGGCGCAGGCCGATCCCAGAGCCCTGTTCCTCGTCAACCCGCAGGCGAGCCTGTGGAGCACCTTGAAGAGCTATTTCCGCGATCCCCGGCTCATCCAGTTGTTCGGGCGCTACGCGACCTACTGCGGCGCGTCACCGTATTCGGCATCCGCCACCCTGATGCTGGTCGCTCACGTCGAGACCGAGGGGGTCTACAGCCTGGACGGGGGGATGGCAGAACTGCCGCGCACACTCGCGCGGCTGGCGAGACGGGCTGGAGCCGAGATCCGCTACGGTACCGAAGTCGCCGCGATTGAAACGCGAGGCGGCAGGGCCTGTGGCGTGCGGCTGGGCGATGGTGCGCGCCTGGACGCCGAGGCGGTCGTGTTCAACGGCGACGCCCAGGCCATAGCCACCGGACTGCTCGGCCCGGATGTCCGACCGGCGGTCGAAGCGTTCTCCGCCCGCCAGCGCTCACTGTCGGCGATGGCGACGACGCTTTCGGGCAGACTGTCTGGCTTTCCGCTGGTCCGCCACAACGTCTTTTTTTCGGCCGACTACCGCGCCGAGTTCGACGACATTTTTACAGCACGCCGGCTGCCGCGCGCACCAACGGTCTACGTCTGCGCGCAAGACCGCCACGACGGTCCGCCGCCCGATGGAGCGCGCGCGCCCGAGCGCGCCCTCGTTCTCGTCAATGCGCCGGCGACAGGCGACACCCATACCACGAGCGAAGCGGAGACCGAGGCATGCTGGGAGAGCACGATCACACTGTTGAGCCGCTGCGGTCTGGTGATCGAGGCGGCCAGCCTGGAGCGCGATACGACGGACCCATCGGGCTTCCACCGCCTGTTCCCGGCGACGGGTGGAGCGCTCTACGGTCGGGCCTCGCACGGCTCGCTTTCGGCGTTCCAGAGGCCGGGCAGCCGGACGGCGATTCCGGGTCTTTATCTCTGCGGCGGCAGCGTGCACCCGGGGCCCGGCGTGCCGATGGCGGCCCTCTCCGCGCGTCTGGCAGTTGCGAGCCTTGTCGCGGACCGCGGTTTGATCAGGACGTTTCACCCGGTGGCTACATCTGGTGGTACGTCGACGCGCTGAGCGCCGACCGCAGCCAAGGCCTGACGATCATCGGCTTTCTCGGCTCGGTCTTCTCGCCGTATTACGCATGGTCCGGGCGAGGCACGCCGGAGAACCACGTCGCCCTCAACGTCGCCCTCTACCGTCCTGGCGGCAACCTCTGGACCATGACAGAGCGCAGCGCCCGCTCCATCGAGCGCGATGCCACCCACTTGGCGATCGGGCCGAGCGCCCTCACGTGGACCGGCACTCACCTGGAAATTCGTATCGACGAATTGACGGCCCCGTTTCCGCGCCGGGTTCGCGGCGTCGTTCGTGTGCATCCGCGCATCGTCACCGGGCGCCACTTTCTGCTCGATGGTGCCGGCCGGCACGCCTGGTGGCCCATCGCCCCGCGCGCCCGCGTCGAGGTCGAACTCGACAGTCCAGGCCTCAATTGGTCTGGCCACGGCTACCTCGACATGAACGCTGGCGACGAGCCGCTCGAAGCCGGCTTTCGCCGCTGGGACTGGTCGCGGGCCGATGTCGGCGATGGGGCCGCGGTGCTGTACGACGTGGCCCGCCGTGACGGGACGGCCATGACGCTCGGCCTCCATTTCGACCACACCGGCGGTGTCAGCGAATTCACGCCGCCCGAGCGGCGGCGATTGCCGTCGACGCCGATCTGGCGCGTCGCCCGCCACACCCACACGGAGACGGCCGCCTCGACTGTCGCGAAAACGCTCGAGGACAGTCCGTTCTATGCGCGCTCCATCATCGCCACGCGGCTCCTGGGAACCGATACGACGGCGATGCACGAGAGCCTCGATCTCGACAGGTTTGCGACCCGTTGGGTCAAGATGCTGTTGCCCTTCCGCATGCCGCGAAATCCATCATGACCCAGGGGCCTCCCACCATGCCGCTCGCCGGGGCCGGTCTGCCCGTGACGACGCTCTCGGCCTTCCGCTTCGCGACCCGGCGGTCACGGCTGTGGGCTTTCGGCCAAATGCAGTTTGCGCGCGGGCCGATCTCCCGCATCCCCCACATCGGCTTTTTCAAGCTGATGGGGACCGGCTCCGGTGAAAGCTTCAGTCCGCAGCCCAACTGGTCGGTCTATGCCGTCCTGGCGACGTGGCCGTCGCTTGACATCGCCGAGGCCGCCATCCGCGAGGCCCCGCCGTTTTGCCGCTACCGCGACCACGCCGTCGAGTCCATCACGCTGTACGCCGAGACGGCGACGGCGAGCGGGTTGTGGAATGCGCGGGCCCCCTTCGCCATGCCGGAGTCCAGACCGGCGAGCGGACTACCCATGCCGCTGGGGGTGCTGACGCGCGCCACCATTCGCACCACGAGCCTGAGGGCCTTCTGGGCGGCCGTCCCCGATGTCAGCGATCAGATCGCCCGCGAGACGGGTGTGCTGTTCAAGCTCGGCATGGGCGAGGTGCCCTGGGTCAACCAGGTCACGTTCTCCGTGTGGCGGTCTTTCGACGACATGCGCGCGTTCGCCTATCGTCACCCGGCGCACCGCGAGGCCATCCGTCAGGCCAAGGAGCAGGGCTGGTTCAAGGAGGACCTCTTCGCGCGCTTTCGCATGCTGGGGGCCGACGGCACCTGGAACGGACGCCGGGTCGAGATCGGCGCGCCGATCGAGGCGTGATGCGCATAGCCTGGTGTCCCGTCTCCGAAGTTCGCTCTTTACCTGGCCGCAGATGGTGGCGAGCTTCTGAATATCACACTAGTGCAGCGCATCTAACGTTTGGTACCCGCTCGCAACTCCGCCTCGAACCAAACATTAGATGCATAAGCTGCACTAGAATCATATGGTTGCTAGTGTTCCTCATGGTTCTGACATTTGCTGTGAGCCAAGCCGCACGGGCAAGCAAATGTCAGAACCGGAACACTAGCCACCCTCGCCCATCCCGATCCGCTTGGGCTTACTCAGCCGAACCCACGGAGCCGAGGCGGGCATCGGTCCGGTCCTCGATCAGCCGAGCGATACGTTCGGGGTCTTCCTCGTGGGCGAGATGCCCGAGGCCGCGGACGAAGCTGACGTGGGCGTCGGCCACCATCGTCTTTACTTCGAAGGCAACAGCGGGAGGGATCGCCCGGTCCTCGGCGGCTGCGACAAGTTCGAGCGGGACACTGAGCCGGGAGAGTTCGCGCTTCAACACGTCGAGGCTCCAGTTGGCCATCATGGCCAGGGCGGTGCCGGCATGCCGTTCCGATGAAAACAGCCGCCGGTAGTCCTCCAGCCCAGCCCGGTCGATGGTCGAGCCGGTTCCCAGGATCAGCCGTTCCACAGCCTTGATGTCGTTGGCGCGCCAGGCCACCAGGCGCGGCATTACGGGATTGACGAACAGCAGTTTGGCGAGCGCGGGAAACAACACGCCGCCCATGCCGTCGAACGGCAGCAGCGCGCCATTGAGAGAGACGATGGCCTTGGGTGCGATAACCCCGTCGAGAGCCTGCCGAACGAGGATCGCAGCGCCTGCTGAATGGCCGACGCAGATGTCGGGCACGAACCGCACGTCCTGCAGCAAGGCCCCGAGGTCGTGCGCCATTCCCGGCAGCGACAGCCGCGACTTGGGCGGTGCCGTGGTAAAGCCATGGCCCGGCAGATCAGGGGCCAGTACGTTATAACGGCGCGCCAGCAGCGGCAGCAGGCCGCGCCAGGAATGCGTCGAGGCGGCCGTCCCGTGGACGAGCAGCAGCCTGGGCCCCTGACCCGTCTCCTGAATATGCCAGGTGAGCCCGGCGGACTCGACGAACCGGCTGGCACCGCGGTTGGGCCAGTCCTGCCCGTCGCGCTGCCAGTCGAGGCCTGTGGTCGCAGCCGTCATGACGTGCTCTTGGTTCTGTGGGCGCGAAGTTCTGCTCTTCTTGCGCCGTGCTTGTGCAGCGCATCTCACGTTTGGTACCCGCTCGCAACTCCGCCTCGAACCAAACGTTAGATGCATAAGCTGCACTATAATCATATGGTTGCTAGTGTTCCTCATGGTTCTGACATTTGCTGTGAGCCAAGCCGCACGGGCAAGCAAATGTCAGAACCGGAACACTAGGCGCGACCGGACTGCGTGAAGGTGCTGCGCACGATATCGGTGACGCCACGTGCATCTGTCCGCGGCAGTTGAACGAGTACGGCACCCATGGCATCCGCCAGCCGCTGCGAAAAGGCCTGCTGGCGTTGGGCCGTGTCGATGATCAGGGCCCGCAGGCCGACGGAGCGCGCCTGCCGCGCCGACGCCACCGCATCGTCCTGTGCCTGCGGGCGGCCCGGTGCGCCGTCGCGGCCGATGTTGGGCGCGCCGTCCGTCAGCAGGACAAGCGCCGGTTCCAGGCCCTTGCGGCGTTGCACCAGCGCCAGCGCGAGAGCGGCGTCGAGACCGTTGGCGAGCGGCGTGCCCCCGCCCGCCGGCAAAGCGGCAAGACAGCGCTTGGCACGCACGAGCGCGCGCGTCGGCGGCAGCAGCAGTTCGGCCGTCTGCCCGCGAAAGGCGATCAGTGCCACCTCGTCGCGGCGAACATAACAGTCGGCCAGCAGCATCTCGACGGCACCTTTCGCTTCGGCGAGCCTGTTCAGTGCCGACGAGCCCGAGGCATCGACGAGAAAAATGGTGGTCGATCCTGTGCGCTGGCGGAACCGCTTTATGCGGAAATCCTCAGGTCGGACAGCAATCCGCCGCAGGTCCGGCGACCGGACCGCGTGGGGACCGCCGGTGGCGCGAACCCGCTGCCAGGGGGCGGCGGCGCGCAGCGTGTCGAGCACGGCGAGCCTTGCCCCGCCGACGGGTTTTCCAGGCCGCGCGCCGACGACGCGCCCGCGGTGCGCCTGCGCGCGCTGCGCCCCGCTGGCTCCACCCGTTGGGCCCGGCGTCCGCGTCGCATCGCCATCCCCAAGACGCGCCAGCAGGTCGGGCGGCAACGCGGCCGCGATGGCATCGAGCACGATATCCTCGAGCGGCCGCTCGCCCAGATCATCGGGCGGCGGCAATGGCTCGTCGTCCGCGGCGTGCTGATCGTCCTCTGGGGGCTCAGGCGGATGATCTTCGCTGTCGCATGCCGGCAGGCACGTGGCGCGGGGGGCCAGCACGAGCCGCGCCGCCAGCATCACGTCGTCCGCCGTCACGGCGTCCCGCCCGGCGAGCGCAGCCGACGCGCGCGCGGCCTTGAGCGCCAGCAGGGGCGCGCGCAGCGACCCGATCCCGAGGGCGAGCGCCGTCGTCACCAGGCAGGCCACCATTTCGTCGGTGTGCACGACAGCGCCGAGCCGGGCCCGTGCCGCGGCGATGTCCGCGAATGACGGTGGCTGGATCGTCGCCGCGACGGGTCGGACGCCGGCAAGATCGAGATCGAACGCCAGACGGTCGGCAAGGCCAGCCGACAGCCCGGCCTCGTCGGGCAGCGCCTCGTCGAGGGCGATGACGGCGATGAGAGCCCGCGTCCGCAGGCCGATGCCATCGCGCTCTGCCACCACCTCGCCGGTATCGAGAACTTTGGCCAGTTCGGCGGCCACCTGCGGCTCCATCCGCTCGGCCATGGCGGCGACGATCCAGCCGCCGTCGGCTTCCGCGATGAGGCCTTTCTGGGCAACCGGCCGGCCGGCGGCCAGGGTGCGGGACAGGTCGAGACCCCCGATCAGCCGGTCGATGTCGATGGATGCGGGCAGCCGGCGCAGCGGAGCGTCGGCCCCCTTGACCGCGCCGAAAGCGGTGAGCCAGGCCTCCCGCGCCGGCCCGGGCAAGCCCCTGAGACGGACCCCGCGTAAGCCCAGCAGATCGACCGCTAGCAGGGATGCCACCGTGAGCGCGTCGTCCCACGGCTCGGATGCACCTAGGCCGACGCCCTCGTCCATGGTCGCGCCACGCGTCATGCCGGCAGCACGTCCGCGAGCGCCCGCTCGATCCTGACACCCGTGCCGGCTTCGTCCAGCGGGTTACGGCGCAGCCGGTGGCGCAAGGCTAGCGGGGCGACCCGGCGCACATGCGCCGTCTCGACCTGCCGGTCACCCTCGAGCGCTGCCAGAGCACGCCCCGCGCGCATCAGCGTGAGTTCACCGCGCAGCCCGTCGGTTCCCAGTGCGATGCACAGCTCGGCGATTTTGACCAGCACCGCGTCCGGAACGCCGACCCTGGGCAGGGCTTCGCGGGCAGCCGAGATCATCCGCGCCGTTGCCTGCTCCTCGCCCTGCCACTCCTCGATGAACCGGTCCGGCGCGCGCTCGAACGCGTCGCGACGTTTGATGATCTCGATGCGCTGGGCGACCTCGCGGGGCGTGGCCACCTCGACCGATAGCCCGAACCGGTCCAGCAACTGCGGGCGCAGTTCGCCTTCCTCCGGATTGCCACTTCCCACCAGCACGAAGCGGGCGGGATGGCGGATACTCAAACCCTCACGTTCGACGACGTTGATGCCGGTCGCCGCGACGTCGAGCAGCAGGTCGACGAGATGGTCCTCGAGCAGGTTGACCTCGTCGATGTAGAGAAAGCCGCGGTTGGCGCGGGCGAGCAGGCCCGGTTCGAACGCCTTTTCCCCCGAAGTCAGCGCCTTCTCCAGGTCGAGCGCGCCGACGACGCGATCTTCCGTTGCGCCGAGCGGCAGATCGACGACGGGCACCGCGATGGCGATCGACTTGGGCTTGCCGCGCGTCACGCCTTGAGACGGGCATTCGGGGGTGCAGTCGCGTCCGGCGTCGGCGGGGTCGCACTGATACCGGCAGCCGGCGACGGCCTCGAGCCGTGGCAAGAGCGCGGCCAGGGCCCGCACGGCGGTCGATTTGCCCGTGCCGCGGTCCCCCAGCACCAGCACGCCGCCGATGGCCGGATCGACCGCCGCGAGCAGCAACGACCGCTTGATGTCGTCCTGTCCGACGATCGCGGAGAATGGAAACGTCGTGGTCATGGCGCGGCGTCCCTCAGGCGGACCTCGGGGCGGCCCGCGTTGGCACCCCCGGCAAACTGTCAGTTTTTGCGATCATTGCAGATGTCAGACAAACTGAACAGTCCCGACGCAGTCAGCTTTTGGCCCGCCCGTGCGCCGTGCGGTATCAGGCGGTCCGCGTCACATCCGATGCCCCTGGGTTGCGCCGCAAGATCGCCCAGTTGAGCAGGCTGGCAAAGGCGACCCAAGCAAGGTAAGGCGCGAACAGCCAGGTTGCCTGTTGGCTGATCGGCCAGGCCAGGGCCATGAAGGCGATGATGGTGGCGAGCATGGCGAGGGCGTCGGCGAGCGCCAGCCCGATCTGGCGGCGGCCGAACATCAGCCAGGACCAGGCCGCATTGAAAACGAGGTTGAGACCCCAGACGCCGAGCGCCAACCCGATGCCGTCGGCTTGCCAGACGCGCCAGCCGGCCACCGCGATGGCGACGTAGAGAACGAGCCAAGCCGGTGCAAACAGCCAGTCCGGCGGGGTCCAGCTAGGCTTCTCCAGCGTCTTGTACCAGGGTCCGGGCATGAAGATCGCGCCACTGAGGGCGACGACGAACACAGCGGCGAGAAAAGGGAGAAATGTCGTCCAATCCGCCATCATGTCACGGGCTCCGCGTTCGTAAGGTCGTCGGGCATTCGTCTGCTGCAATGCAATAGCCCGGCCGGCGGGTGATGGCCAGGGTCAGCCGCCTCGGCTCGGGTCTCGGTCTGCCGCCGGCCGACCGGCTACGACCTTAGCCTGAACGCATTGACATTGCCGGCTGGATTGGCTGGTTACCTTCGCAGAAGCGAACGGGTTCGCAGGCAGTGACACGGCACGGAGCGATCATGAAGAATCCTGTCCTGATCGAGGTGACGCGCGGATCGCTGGTCGAGAGCGTGCACACCGGCTCGATCGTGCTGGCCCGGCCGGACGGCCAGCACGTGCTTGGCCTCGGCGATACCACCCGCACCGTGTTTCCCCGTTCTGCGGTCAAAGCGTTGCAGGCCCTGCCCTTGATCGAGAGCGGTGCAGCCGAGCGGTTCGGGCTTGGTGAGGACGCGATCGCGCTGGCGTGCGCGTCACATACGGGCACCGCGCGCCACGCCGCACTGGCCGCCGCGATGCTGGCCCGTCTGGGACTGAAGGAGGACGCGCTCGGTTGTGGCGCACACGCCCCGCTCGGGACGTCCGCCGCCAGAGAGTTGTGGCGCAGCGGCAGCACGCCCAGCCAGCTTCACAATAACTGCTCTGGCAAGCACGCCGGAATGCTGGCGGTCGCCATGCACCGGGGCTGGCCGATCGAGGGCTACTGGTTGCCCGATCATCCCGTCCAACGCCTCGTCCACCAGATCATGCGTGAACTGACCGGACTGCCCCTCGGGCAAGACGTGATGGGCATCGACGGATGCTCGGTACCCAACTGGGCGATGCCGCTCGGTACGCTGGCACAGGTCTTTGCGAAACTGGTCAGCGGCGAGGTGTTGCCACCGGGCCGCGCGGCCGCCATGCGACGCATCATGGACGCCTGCTGGGCCGAGCCCGAGCTTGTGGCCGGCCGCGGCCGGGCCGACAGCGTCGTGATGGCCGCCCTGCCGCGCCGGGTGTTCATGAAGACGGGTGCCGAAGGCGTCTACTGCGGCGGCTTTCCCGAGTTCGGTCTGGGCTTCGCCCTGAAGATCGACGATGGTGCGACGCGCGCGTCCGCCGGGGCCGTCATGGCGCTGATCGAGCGGGTGTTGCCGCAGGCCAGGGGACTGATGCACCGCAACGAGATTCGCTCCTGGCGCGGGCTGCCGGCGGGCGCGATCCGCACGGCCGCGAGCCTCGACGCCGCGCTCGACGGCTTGCGGCTCTGACAGCGGCCGCAGGGCTGTCGGACGGCG
This sequence comes from Hyphomicrobiaceae bacterium, assembly GCA_033765285.1. Classification (GTDB taxonomy): domain Bacteria; phylum Pseudomonadota; class Alphaproteobacteria; order Rhizobiales; family Hyphomicrobiaceae; genus Filomicrobium. Next base: position 22,590 of record JANRIE010000054.1, read on the forward strand.
AAAACATTCAGCCTTCCGGCCGGCTGCCCGCAGGGCTGTCGGAAGGCGAAAACACTCAGGCCTTCCGGCCGGCTGCCCGCAGGGCTGTCGGAAGGCGAAAAAGAGCCCACATCACACCGCCATGTTGCCGGCAACGACGAGCCGGTCGGAGCCGCCTGGTGTCTGGGCTAGATCCGGTCCGACCGGCCTGCCGTGCTCCATGGCCCGGATGGCCCCATCCGTGGCTCCGGAGATCAGGTTGCCGGTCACCAGGCACGCTCCAGCCCGAGCGTCAGCCGAGATGAGGATGCCGATCTTCGATGCGCGGATGACGTTCCCGGTCGCGGCGACGTCACGCATGAAAGGGCCCCAGCCGATCATCAGTCCGGCCGACGGCGCGCCCTCGATCGTGTTCCCGCTGACGGCGGCGTCGGCTTCCACGGTGATGCCGTGGCCGCGCGTGTCGATTGCTTCGTGCTCGCGGCGGAACAGATTGCGCACGAGGTTGCCCTGCACCACGGCCAGCCGACCACCCTGATCGAAATTGGTGATGGCGATGCCGCTGGCCGCGGTATCGATGCTGTTGCTCGTGACCACCGCACCCTCGAAGCCGAACTCGGCGTAGATTGCGACCTCGCCGAGCCCGGCGCACGAATTGCCCGAGACCAGGAGATTGCTGGCCGCGTTGCCGCGAATGGCCGAATACGCGCAGTCGGTGATGCTGTTGCCCGACACAGTGACGCTGCCGGCGCGAAAGACGTTGATGCCGTTTCCGTTCTGGCCGCTGCCGCCGCTCTCGGCTGCAATCCGAGCGATGCGGTTGCCCGTGACCAGCGTTCCGTCGTGGCCCGCGCTCGAGCGCCAGACGAGTATGCCATTGTCCCCGCAGGCGGTGATCTCGTTGCTGGCGATGGTCAGGCCTCTGGCGTCGACGGAGTGGATCGCACCGTGCCGTGCCCGCGCGATACGGCAGTGTTCGATGCGGCCGGTCACCCGCTCCAGATTGATGCCGTCCGCGCCGCCGCCATCGACGTCGAGCCGCGACAAGTCGACCCCGGCACAATCTTTCAACGCCAGGATCGGGCCGGAGGCAGCGGTTGCTTCGAGCCACAGGTCCGTCAGCACAAGTCCGGCGACGCCGCGGGCCGACAGCAGCGAACCCTCGGCGGCCAGTACCAGGGTCGTCTGGCCCGAACCGACGAGCCGCGTGCCGGGTGCCAGCCGCAAGGGCCCCGTGACAAAGCGGCCGGGCGGCAGCAGGAGAGGACGGGACTCGACATGCGCGCGGTCGATCGCCTTTTGCAGGGCGGCAGTCTGATCGGCGGTGCCCGACGGGTCGAGGCCCAACTCGGCCGCAGGCGTGTACGCCGCGTGTACCGGAGTGGCACGCGTGCGCGACCCCGCCGTGGCATTGTGAGACGCGGCCGCCGTCAGGGTGACGCCGATGCCGGCGGTGATCAGGCTGCGGCGGTCGATCGTCATGGGAAAAGGTCCGCGGTTGCTGTTCGGCGTACCGAGTTTGGAGCAAGCCGCGGGCCAAACGATTGAACGGCAAGCGCCGCCTGCGGCCCACTCATGTCATTTCTATGAAAAGCTCTGGAAATCCCCAGGCAAGTGCCCTACATTAAGCATCAAGAATGCTCCGACAGAGCATAACATGCGCCTCTCATAGCCGTGAGTCCGGTCCCGGCAGTTCGCCGGAAAGCAGTTGCAAACTAGATATGCTCAATATGAGCATTTAAGGTTTGCAAAGCCGGAGCGGCAGAGTCTCGCAGTTGCAAGGCCACGTCGGAAGCCACGAACACGGTAACGATCGCACCCGCAACGAGGTGCGGTGATCGGAGGATGAGATGGACACTTTCGAGGTATCCGCCAAGACCGACGCCGTCCTGGCCCCTGCCGCCGCGCCTGTGGTCCGTCCGCATGGCTTCGCGCCGGTGGCGCGCCCCCACATCGAATGGACGCCCGCGCTGGCTGCCGAGATGGCCCCGATGTACGACAAGGTGCGCCACGTCATCACGCCGATGGAATGGCCTCACTATGCCCCACTGATCAAGGCGATCAACGAGTTGAAGAAGACACGCAATGCCGTGATCCTCGCGCACAACTACATGACGCCGGAAATTTTCCACTGCGTCGGCGACTTCCGCGGCGACAGCCTGCAACTCGCCCGCGAGGCCGCCAACGTCGAGGCGCAAGTGATCGTGCAGGCCGGCGTGCACTTCATGGCCGAGACGAGCAAGCTGATGAACCCGGACAAGACGGTGCTGATCCCCGATTTGCGGGCGGGCTGCTCGCTGGCGGCGTCCATCACGGCCGAAGACGTCGCAGCCCTGCGCGCGGCCTACCCCGGCGTGCCGGTCGTCACCTACGTCAATACCTCGGCGGAGGTGAAAGCGGCCAGCGACATCACGTGTACGTCTTCGAACGCGGTGAAAGTCGTCGAGAGCCTCGGCGTGCCGCGCGTGATCCTGATCCCGGACGAGTATCTCGCCAAGTACGTGCAGACCCAGACCAAGGTCGAGATCATCGCCTGGAAGGGCCGCTGCGAGGTGCACGAGCGCTTCACGCCGGAAGAACTCCAGGAGTTGAAGGGCAACGACCCGAGCGTCAAGATCATCGCCCATCCCGAGTGCCCGCCGGACGTGATCCAGGCTGCCGACTTCACCGGCTCGACGGCGGCCATGATCGGCTACGTCAAGGACCACCGCCCACGCAAGGTGATCCTCGTTACGGAGTGCTCGATGGCCTCCAACGTCGCCGTCGAGACACCGGACGTCGAATTCATCCGGCCCTGCAATCTGTGTCCGCACATGAAGCGGATCAGCCTGGAGGCGATTCTGGATGCCCTCGTCGAGATGAAGCACGAGGTCCACGTCGATCCCGTCATCGCTGCCAAGGCACGACAGGCGGTGGAGCGGATGGTGAACTTGAAGTGAAGGCGAGGGGCCTTGCCCCCTCGACCCCCGACCCAAGGGCTTAGCCCTTGGAACCTTCACTTGGAGAGTAACAGGCTAAGCCTGCGCGGGGGTCCAGGGGGCGCGCAGCCCCCTGTCACTTCACCTGGGTCCATAAGTCCACCGGTAGGACGTAACATGAGCACCACGCCGAGGTTCACGTTTTCCAGCCGCAGTTTCAACGCCGCCAAGGGCGCGCTGGGACCGGGTGACATCGTCATCGTCGGCGCCGGGCTCGCCGGCCTGTTCACCGCCCTGAAACTCGCCCCGCTGCCGGTAACGGTGGTTGCAGCCGCCCCGCTCGGCGAAGGCGCTTCCAGTGTCTGGGCACAGGGTGGCGTTGCCGCAGCGGTTGGCGAGGGCGACACGCCTGAAGCCCACGCCGCCGATACGATCGCCGCCGGAGCCGGCCTCGTCGACGCGGCTGTCGCCCAGACGATCGCCGCCGAGGCCCCCGAGCGCATTCGCGACCTGCTGGCCTACGGCGTGCCCTTCGACAAGGACCTCGCCGGCCATTTCGTGTTGTCGCGCGAGGCGGCGCATTCGGCCAAGCGCGTCGTCCGCGTCGCCGGAGACCGGGCGGGCGCTGCGATCATGGCCGCGCTGATCGCGACCGTTCGCCAGACGCCGTCGATCCGCGTCTTAGAGGGTTTCGAGGCCGAGGACCTGATCGTGGAGGACGGCCGCGTGGTCGGCGTTCAACTCGTCCGCGACCGCGCGCTGGGCAACGGCTCGTATGCGTTCATGCCGGCGGCCGCCGTGGTGCTGGCGACGGGCGGCATCGGCGGGCTCTACCGGGTCACGACCAACCCGGCCTATGCCCGCGGCCAGGCGCTGGCCATGGCGGCCCGTGCCGGCGCGGTGATTGCGGATGCCGAGTTCGTGCAGTTCCACCCGACCGCGCTCGACGTCGGTAAGGACCCGGCCCCGCTGGCGACCGAGGCCCTGCGCGGCGAGGGTGCCGTCCTGGTCAACGGCAAGGGCGAGCGCTTCATGCTGGCCCACCATCCCGATGCCGAACTGGCCCCGCGCGACGTCGTCGCCCGTGGCGTCTTCACCGAGATTGCGGCCGGTCGCGGGGCGTTCCTCGACTGTCGCTCAGCACTCGGCGCGGAGTTCGCGGTGCGCTATCCGACCGTCTACCAGCATTGCATCGAGGCGGGCATCGACCCGGCGTGCGAACTCATTCCCGTGGCACCGGCCGCGCACTATCACATGGGCGGCATCGCCACGGACCTGGACGGCCGGTCCAGCGTGCCGGGTCTATGGGCGGTTGGTGAGGTCGCCTCGACCGGCCTGCATGGTGCCAATCGGCTGGCGTCGAACTCCCTGCTGGAGGCAGTCGTCGTCGGCGATCGCGTCGCCTCCGACATCCGCCGTCTGGCCGACAGCCGGGTGGTGAGCGATAGCCTGGAACCGCGCCGGTTATCCGAAGGCAGCCAGAGCGCCGGCCACGCCGCCCGTCCGGCGCTGATCGCCCGCCTGCGGCAGACCATGGCGAACGGTGTAGGCGTGGTGCGCGATGCGGCGGGGCTGGTCCGTGCGGTAACCGAGCTCGGCGCGATCGCGCAAGCCAGCCGCGCCGACCTGATGGTTCACAACATGGCGGTTGCGGCCTCGTTCGTGGCAGTCGCCGCGTTGCTGCGCGCGGAAAACCGTGGTGCCCACTCCCGCCGTGACGGACTGCCGGCGCAGGCCGTCGGCCGACGCTCGTTCTTCACACTTGCCGATGTCGAAGCGGTCACTGCGGCGTGCGCGGGCGATGAGACGTCGTCAAGGTCGCGGAACGTGCCGGTGCCGGTGGCCGAGGCGGTCCGCCCGTGACGGCTTCGGCAACGCGTCCGGCACCGCTCTCGCCCGCCATCATCGCCAGCGCCGTCACCGCGGCGCTCGCCGAAGATCTGGGCTTGGCCGGCGACCTGACCACGACGGCCACGATCCCTGCGGAGGCCCGCGCATCCGCCGTCATCGCCTCCCGCAAGGCTGGCGTCGTGTCGGGGATCGCCGTTGCGCGCGCCACCTTCGAGACACTGGATAATGGCGTCGCATTCGAGGCCGTTGCCGCCGATGGAGACAGCATCGCAGCCGGTGCGGTGCTGGCCCGGGTCGATGGCCCCGCACGGGCGATCCTGACGGGCGAGCGCGTGGCGCTCAACTTCATGGGCCGCATGTGCGGCATTGCTACGCTGACCCGCGCCTATGTCGATATAGTCGCCGGCACCAAGGCCGCCATTGCCGACACCCGCAAGACGACGCCAGGGCTGCGCGCCTTCGAGAAGTACGCGGTGCGCTGCGGAGGTGGGCACAACCATCGCTTCGGGCTGTTCGATGCCATCCTGATCAAGGACAACCACATCGCCGCGTGCGGTTCGCTGGGAGCGGCCGTCGCGGCGGCGCGCGCACATGCCGGCCACCTGGTCAAGATCGAGGTCGAAGTCGATACCCTCGCCCAGCTGGAAGCAGCCCTCGCCTTTCCGATCGACGCGATACTGCTCGACAACATGAGTCCGGACACGCTGCGCCAAGCCGTCGCGATGGCCAAGGGCCGCGTGCTGCTGGAGGCCTCCGGCGGGGTGAACCTGGAGACCGTGCGCGCCATCGCCGATACAGGCGTCGACCTGATATCGGTAGGCGCGCTCACGCATTCAGCCCCCGTTCTCGATCTCGGGTTGGACTTTCCCGAGTAAGGCCGACGCGCTTTCCGGCCGGCTCTCGGAACGAGTGCAGGACAAGCGCAATCAAGATTACCTCCTGCTTGCATTCGCCATAGTTGATGCGCATGTGCAAAGAACAAGCCCGGCAAGATCGCGGCTCTCGCGGCGACGGGTTGAGGAGCGCAACATGAACAGCGTCGTCTTCTGGATCGCGGCCTACGGTACTGCCGCCATCTGCGCGTCCCTGTTGGCGGGCGTGCTCGCCGGCATCAGGAATCGCGATTATTCGTTCTGGATGGGCTGGTGCTTCGTGTTTCCGCCGCTGGTGATCTTGCTCGCCGCCCTGCCGCAAAACGCGGGCCCGCGTCCGCGTCGGCCGTCGCTCGACGAGGAAGATCGCGAGACCTGGTGAGGCTCATCCGGCCTGCTGCCGCTCAGCAAGGGCGGCCTGCGCCGCCGCGAGCCGCGCGACAGGCACCCGGAACGGCGAACAACTCACATAGTCCAGCCCTTGGGCATGGCAGAAGGCGACGGAAGCCGGGTCCCCGCCGTGCTCCCCACAGATGCCGATCTTGAGGCCGGGCTTGACCTGCCGTCCGCGCAGCGTTCCGATCTGGACAAGCGCGCCGACGCCGGACGCATCGATGGACACGAACGGATCGGATTCGAAGATGCCCATCTCGATATAGGTCTGCAGAATGGGCCCAGCGTCGTCGCGCGACAACCCGAGGCAGGTCTGCGTCAGATCGTTGGTGCCGAATGAGAAGAACGCCGCACCGTCGGGCCCATCGGCGATCTCGTTGGCCAGCAGCGCGCAGCGCGGCAACTCGACCATGGTGCCGATGTCGTAGCTCAAGGCGGCACCCGTCTCGGCCATGACGTCGCTAGCCGCCTTGCGGATGACGTCGGCAACCAGATCGAACTCCTTGCGGTAGACGACGAGCGGGATCATCACTTCCGGATGCACGGGCTGGCCCGTCGCGCGCGCCGCCAGCACGGCCGCTTCGAAGATGGCGCGCGCCTGCATCTCCGGGATCTCGGGGTACTTGATGGCCAGCCGGCAGCCGCGAAAGCCGAGCATCGGATTGAACTCGGCCAGATCGGCGATGCGCGCCGTTACTTTGTCGACCGGAATTCCTAGGGCTTTGGCGACGGCTTCCTGTTCGTGAGCCTCGTGCGGCAGGAACTCGTGCAGCGGCGGATCGAGCAGCCGTATGGTGACCGGCAGCCCGGCCATGATCGTGAACAGTTGGGTGAAGTCGTCGCGCTGCATGGGCAGGATGCGGGCCAGGGCCGAGCGGCGCTGGCTTTCCGTATCGGCGAGGATCATCTCGCGCATGGTCAGGATGCGCGCGTCATCGAAAAACATATGCTCCGTGCGGCAGAGCCCGATGCCCTCCGCGCCGAACGAGCGCGCCTGCTCGGCATCAGCCGGCGTGTCGGCATTGGCACGCACGCCAAGCCGGCGGAAGCCGTCGGCCCAACCCATCAGCGTGCCGAAGGCACCCGACAACTGCGGCTCGCGCATTGCGACCGTGCCGTCGAGCACCTGTCCGGTGGACCCGTCGATCGTGATAATGTCGCCCCGCCTGAGGACTTTTCCTCCGATCCGCAGCGTTCCGGCCTTGACGTCGATGCGCAGCGCGCCGGCTCCCGAGACGCACGGCCGGCCCATGCCGCGGGCGACGACGGCGGCGTGGCTCGTCATACCGCCGCGCGCGGTCAGGATTCCGGCGGCGGCGTGCATGCCGTGGATATCCTCCGGGCTGGTCTCCAGGCGCACAAGGATGACCTTGCGCCCTTGCGCTTTCAGTTGTTCGGCCTCTTCGGCAAGGAACACGATCTCGCCCGCGGCAGCCCCCGGCGAGGCTGGCAGCCCGACGGTCAGCACGGACTTTTGCGCATCGGGATCAATCGTCGGATGGAGGAGCTGGTCGAGGCTGGCGGGGTCGATCCGCTGCACCGCTTCCTCGCGCGTGATGACACCCTCCTCGGCCAAGGCGATCGCGATGCCGACGCCGGCTTCCGCCGTTCGCTTGCCCGAGCGCGTTTGCAGGATGAAGAGTTGGCCCTCCTGGATGGTGAACTCGATATCCTGCATGTCGCGGTAGTGCCGCTCCAGCCGGTCGAAGATGGTGGCGAGGTCACGAAAGGTTGCCGGCATCAGCGCTTCCAGGGACGGCAGGGTCTCGCCGGCCTCGAGGCGCGCGCGCTCGGTCAGGGGTTGTGGCGTTCGGATACCGGAGACGACGTCCTCGCCTTGCGCGTTGACGAGGAATTCTCCGTAGATTTCCTTCGCGCCGGTCGAGGGGTTGCGCGTGAAGGCAACGCCGGTGGCGCTGGTCTCGCCGCGATTGCCGAACACCATCGCCTGGATGTTGACGGCCGTACCCCAGTCGTCCGGAATGTCGTGGAGCCTGCGGTAGGTGATGGCGCGTGGGTTCTGCCAGGATCCGAATACGGCACCGATCGCCCCCCACAGTTGCTCTGTCGTGTCCTGCGGGAACGGGCGGCCGAGCTGCCCTTCGACGGCGTCCTTGTAGCTCGCGATCACCGTGGTCCAGTCGTCGGGGCCCAGTTCGGTGTCCAGTGCAAGGCCATTGAGGTTCTTGTAGCTTTCCAAGATGTCTTCGAAAACGCCATGGTCGATCGAGAGCACGACGTCGGAATACATCTGGATGAAGCGGCGATAGCTGTCGTAGGCAAAGCGCGTATCGCCCGTGCGGCGGGCGAGCCCGGCGACCGTTGCATCGTTGAGCCCCAGGTTGAGGATGGTGTCCATCATGCCCGGCATGGACGCGCGCGATCCCGAGCGCACCGAGACGAGCAGCGGGTTTTCCGGATCACCGAAGCGCGCGCCGACGGTTTCGGCAACGGCCTGCAACGCGGTGACGACTTCGCCGCTGAGCCCGTCGGGCAGCTTATTGCCGTTGGCGTAATAGGCCCGGCAAACCGCTGTCGAGATCGTGAATCCGGGCGGCACGGGCAGGCCGAGGTGGGCCATTTCGGCGAGGTTGGCTCCCTTGCCGCCGAGCAGGTCCTTCATGCCCGCCGAGCCGTGCGTGTGACCGGCCGCGAAGAGAAAGACCTGCTGCGGGGGCGTCGAAGCCGTTGGTGCCGTCATTCAGGGTCTCCTCGTGTCGTCGCTCACGGCCGCTCTCAGCGTGCGCCTCGTCCAGGCGGCCCCACAATCGAATGATTTCTCGCAAAGGGCAAATGCCACTACAGTCGCGTATCACGCCCTTCGTCCCCTCCCCCGATCCGATGAAAGACGAGCCCGCGCTCATGACCACTGCCGCATTGTCCGCCGTCCTCAAGTCGATTGATGCCGCCCACGAGGCTGGGCTCGCCCGCCTGTTCGACTTGCTGGCGATCCCGTCGGTCTCGACTGATCCAGCGTTTGCGGCTCATTGCCTGGCTGCCGCCGAGTGGTGCGCCAGGACGCTGTCCGAGCTGGGTTTCACCGCCGATGTGCGCAAGACGACCGGGCACCCGATGGTCGTCGGCCACGCCCGGTCCGGCAGCGGCGGCAAGCGCCCGCACGTCCTGTTCTACGGGCATTACGACGTGCAACCGGCTGAGCCGCTCGACCTGTGGAAGAGCCCGCCCTTCGAGCCGCGGATTGCGACCGACAAAGCCAATGGCAAAGTCATCGTCGCCCGCGGCGCGGAGGACAACAAGGGCCAGTTGATGACGTTCCTGGAGGCGGTCCGCGGCTGGCGCGAGGCGACCGGGGAACTGCCCATCGACATCTCGATTCTGATCGAGGGCGAGGAGGAGTGCGGTTCGCCGTCGTTGCCGGGTTTCCTGGCCAAACACGGCCGCGAAATCACCGCCGATATGGCGCTGGTCTGCGACACCGGGCAGTGGGACAAGGACACGCCGGCGATCACCACCATGCTGCGCGGCCTGGCTGCCACCGAGGTCGTCGTGCGCGGCCCGTCGCGGGATCTGCACTCTGGCCTCTACGGCGGCCTGGCCATCAACCCGATCCGCGTCCTCACCGCGCTCTGCGCGGCGATGCATACGCCGAAGGGCAAAGTGGCCGTTCCGGGCTTTTACGACGGGGTGCGCAAGCCGTCTCGCCAGCAACTCGCACAATGGAAGGCGATCGGCTTCGAGGCCGCGAGCATGCTTCATCCCATTGGCCTGGACGAGCCGGCCGGGGAGGCGGGGTTCACGCCCCTCGAGTTGCTCTGGGCACGGCCGACCTTGGAGTTCAACGGCATTACAGGCGGTTACCAGGGAGCAGGTTCGAAGACCATCATTCCCGCTGAAGCCTCCGTGAAAATCACCTGCCGCCTCGTCGATGGCCAGGATGCGCGACAGGTGATCGAGGCCGTCCACGCCTTCGTCCGGGCGCGGGTTCCGGCGCAATGCGCCGTCGAATTCAAGGGGACGCACGGGTCCGGTGCCATTGCCTTCGACACCGGCACGCCGGCAATGAAGGCTGCGGCGGCAGCACTGACGCAGGAGTGGGGGCGACCTGCCGTGCTGATGGGTTGCGGCGCGTCGATACCGATCGTCACGTCCTTCAAGCGCGAGTTGGGCATGGACAGCTTGCTGATCGGCTTCGGGCTGGAGGACGATCGCATCCACTCGCCCAATGAAAAATACAATATCAAGAGCTTCAAGAAAGGCGCGCGGAGCTGGGCGCGGATCCTTTCGGCTCTAGCGGACGCCTGAGGCGCCTGGCGGCTCGTGTCCCTTATGTCTCCGAAGTTCGCCTGCACGCTGCGGCGACAACCTGGGCGAACTTCTGAATCATCAAATGAGGCGGGCTTGCCGGCCGCTGGCGAGGCCCTAAAGTGCGTGGGTAACTGGCGGGACCGTAGAGCCCGCCGAATGTCGGCGCGGCCAGCTTTTGACCAGGGGATTGGAATGTTCATCGTACCGAGGAGCGTTGAGCTCATCCTGGGTCTCTTCGCGCTCAGCGCTCTCCTCGGTTCGGCGACGACGGCCGCGGCGCAGCGTGCAGAGGGCTATGGCGGCAACAGTGCGGCCCAATCCCGGCAGGCCCGCTCCGGCGTTCCGGGAGAATTCGATTATTACACGCTCGTGCTGTCCTGGAGCCCGACCTACTGCGCGTCGCGGACCAGCACGAACCGCCCCGACCCGCAATGTGAGCTGAACGCCAAAGGCCGCCCCTACGCGTTCGTACTGCATGGACTTTGGCCGCAGTACAATCGCGGCTTCCCCGACCGCTGCTGGACGGCAGAGAAGCCGTTCGTCCCGAAGGCGACGATCGAGCGCATGCTCGACATCATGCCCAGCCGCGGTCTCGTCATCCATGAGTACCGCAAGCATGGAACGTGTTCGGGGCTGTCACCCGACGACTACTATGCGCTCTCGCGCCGGCTCTACGAGAAGATCAAGGTCCCCAAGCGGTTCGTCCAGCCGGTCGAGGCGCAGACTGTGGGGGTCGATCAGGTCGTCGACGAGTTCGTCGCCGAGAACCCCGGGCTGCGGCCCGACATGCTGGCGGTCTCGTGCGGTGGGGCGGGCAACCGTCTGCGCGAGGTGCGCATATGTTTCTCCAGGACGGGCGACGTGCAACCGTGCGGTGCCAACGAGAATCAGCGTCGGATGTGTCAGGCCACGCGCATGTTCGTGCCGCCTGTGCGGGTCTCGGCGAGCCCCAGCCCTGGCAGCGATTGGCTGCCCGGCCCGAAGTAGTGGGCCTGGGTACCGCGCATCTGACGCTCTATGGTTGCACGGCCCCGTCCGGCGGCCGTGGATGCCCCACAAGCGCGCGAACGGCATGGCACGGGGCCAGCCCCTGACGTGACCGCGGTCGTCCGTCACGACGGTGGGGCCCTCTCGCGTGGGTGCGTCGGCCGGGTCCCCTTGCTGCCTGTGAATAGCGGGTACGACCGCCCCCGAAGACGCCCACGGCGGTTGCCCGAACGCACGCCGATGCGCAGTGTGCCGGGACCAGATGTCCAGCCCCGGGAAACCTCAAACTCATGGTGCATGACGGCAGATGGCCCCCATCACTCCCGATGGCGAGCCGACCTCAGTTTCCGACCCAGATGTCAGAGGTGTCGCCGCAGCTTTCCTATGGGGGCGACGCGGCGGCGGCCGACACCATGGGCGCGCCAGCAACCGACACCGCCTCGGTCCGGCCCGCGCCGGCCCGCAGCGGGCCGTCCCCATCAGCGCTGGGCTGGAGCGTCCTCGGCTTTGTGGCCGGTATCGCGTTCTGGCACGCGGTGGGCTTCTGGGGATTTGTCCAGGAGGCCGTATTCAGCGGGCCTCGCCTCCAGGTTGGACCGTCGGTTGCCGCCTCGCACGTCGATGAAGCAGCGCTGGCGTCGTCGTCGCGATCGCCGCGGGCGGTCTCGGACATTTCGACGGGATCGCTGCCGGGGAACACGCCGGCAGACGCCCGAAGCCACGAGAAGCGCGAGCCTCCCCCGGCCATCGCACACCAGTGCGCCAGCCTCGAACTCGACCGGTCCACGGGAAGCGTCCGGGCGCACCACTGCGCAGCAACGGTGCCGCCACTGGCGGCCGGGACGGCCACGCGCGGGGATCGCCTCGACGTCTCTATGAGCGTTGAGACACCCGCGACCGGGCCCTTGGGCTGGGCCCCGCAGATCGAGCCCGAGTCCGGATCAACGTCCGCACCTGCCGCCGGGTCGCGATAGCCGCAGATCGGTCGCAATCGCTTGCCCTCCTCCCGCTCGACCAGGCAGGGCAGCCCATCCCGCGCCCCGTTACCGATTGCCGGACCGACCCAACGGAGGTCTCGACGTCATGTTACTTGCTCCCGGCCAACGCTGGACTTACCGCGCACCGCCAGGCTTCGAGGCCTCGCGCATTGTGATCGGTGCGCTGGCAACGTGCGAAACGGCCGGCCGAATTGTCTGTTTCAGCGTGTCCGGCGCTCCCTATCGCTGGCCCGATGGCCGTGTGGAGGCGGTGTCGATCCCATTCATACCGCTGACCGAGGCGGCATTTCTCGCCACGGTTGTTGCATTGGACGGCTCGGCCGATCCCGATGAAGGGTTTGCCGAAGCCGTGTCGGCGTGGACAACCGATACGAGGGGCCTGACCGTGTTCACCGTTGCCTACGACGGCATGCTTGATGTGCTGATCGCCCGCCAGATGGCCGCTCTGACCGATCCCGCCATTCCAGCCGCCTGACCCTGTCGATGTCCCACGATGCCTGCGCGCAGACCCGTCAATTCCAACCCGCATCAGCCACTCGAACCTGCGTTCTGCTCAACGCGAAGGTTTTAAAATTTCCACTTCCGATGGAAAGTGATGAATTCGGTTCGGAAATGGACGTGGTTTCAAGTCCTGTTAACCCAGCCGTGCGAGCCTGCGACTATGGATCAAGGCATCGGGCCTTGAATGACTTGCAGGAAGCGAAGGCGGATCGGCCAATGCAAGAGAAGAAGTCGCGTGCACTTTTCGTGCGGATATTCGAGTACTTGACGAAAAGCTGGAAGACATCGTCAGTCGTTGCGGTGGCGGCTACCCCGCAGGCCGTGGTGGTGGCAGATGCTGCGACCACACCGGTCGTGGAGATCACTCCAGCGGAACATGCACCAGGAGCGGTTGACACCGTATCGGTCGCCGAGGCCCTGCTCGTGCCAGCCGTGATCTCGGAGGTCGAGCGCCTCGAGGATGCCGGCAATGACGACAGCAACATCGTCGTGCTGGCTACGGCACACCAGGCGTCGAGCCAGAGTGAGTTCCACCTCGCGCAGCGACTGCTGTCGGTCGACCGGCTGAACAAGCCGTCGTCGCGTTCGGCAAAGCGGAGTGGGCGACTGGCTCCGGCGGGCAAGCCCATCCCCAAATCATCCGGTGGCAAGCGCATGTCATCGGGCAGTGCCCCCCACACGGGACGCATCGTCGGCGCAAGGGGCGCTTTGTCCCGAGAGCTGCCGACGGTTGCGAGCGCGAAGATTTTGCCGTTCCCGCGACAGGTTGCGATGCCGGAGACGGTCGCGGCGTGAGTCCGGCCTCACGACACTGCCATGGAGCCGGGCGGAACGATCAGGCGGCCCGGCGGCTGGCCCTTTCCGGCCGCCATCCAACCGGCGCGAACGATACGAACCCGCAGGTACGGGCGACGGGTTGCGCACCGAGACTCGAGGGATCGAGACCCCACGCGCGGGCGATCAGCAGGACATGATCCTCGGTCGGGTAGAGCACCATTTCTGCCCCGGTGTCGCCCTTGCGGCCGCGCACCCCTCGCAGCTCGAACAGCCTGAGACCAAGTGCGCGCTCTTCCTTGGTCGGCTTGCCCTTGTTCCAGATGACGCCCTCGTCACCGAGTGCAAAGGCGCGCACCAATTTGCCGTTGGTCACCCGCGCCCAGGCGAAGAAATCTACGGTCGGGTAAGTGAAGAAATACTGCACCTCGTTGTACGTCCCGCCGAGCCGCAGCAGTAACGGGGTGAGCTTGTCGACGAATTGGGGACCAACCGGATGCGGAAGGGCTAGCCCGACGACGAGTGTCCAGCCATCGACGGGCGGTGAAATGAACAGGCGGGCGGCTCCGTGCTCGTCGTGATAAACCGTACCGATACCGGAGTTCCAGTTGGCGTCCTCGACTTCACTGAGGCCGATCACTGAGGCGACACCCATCGTGTCGTCGGTGCGGATCGCCAGCCAGGACATCCCATAGCCGAACGGTACGGGCGCATCGGGAACGCTTGCAAACCGGATGCGGCCGGTCTGCCCGGCAGGGGCGAGCCACCGCGCGGCGGCGAAGATCGTGACACCGGTCAGCAGGGCGATCACGATCCAGGTCAGCATGGTCAACTCTCCCGCGAGCATCCGCTCGGTTCTCCGCATTGTCGTGCCACGCGCCGGCTGTGGTGGCACGGGCCAACAGCACAGCGATCACGCGATCCTGGTGCATCCGCGACGCCTGTCGGAGGGGGGGAGGGGCGCGATCTCACGTTTCCGGCTTAACGGATTCGCGCCCTGTGTTCTCGTCATTGCAGCAGAATGGGTGCGGGTGGTGCACAACCATGCACGCAGCACGAGGAAGCTCGGCAGCACGAGCGATGGGTTGTTTTAGCCGGCTGGCGGGCGACAGCACGATCGTGCTTCAACTCGGGCAGCATGGGAGGCCAGCCAGCAGCCGGCTCGGCAGCGGGGTGTGACCGATTGACAGTCGCCGGACTGGCCTCCGTCGAGTGGGGCGCCGATGAGAGGGCGAAGACGCATCCACTCATAGGCTGATCGGCACGACGCAATACATCAACGTGCAGGTCCAACCTATTCCATGACTGGACTAATAATTCGGGCGCATGACACTGCGACGACAAGGCGCAAAAAAGCGCCGGCCATCCTCCAGCCTGTGGACGAATGGTCGTGGCGTGGTACTGCCGTCATGTCGGTGACGCGGCAGTTTGTGGCCGTCTGGACATCTTGCCTGCCAGGCAGGCGGACAGCCATGATGGCCCGACACCGCGTCGTTGTCATCGACAAATGATCTATCGCAACAGGAGACACGTCATGACTGGGTTCGGGTCGGTCCCACTGATTACGCGCGTCGCGCACCAGCGCAAGGCGGGTGTCGCCGACGACATCGACTTCGAGATCAAGGGCCAGGAGATGCAGTTCGTCGAGATCGAACTCGATCCTGGCGAAAGCGCGGTCGCGGAAGCCGGCTCGATGATGTTCAAGCACCCCGCCATCGGCATGGACACGGTATTCGGGGACGGCAGCCAGCCGAAAACGGGCTTCTTCGGGTCTCTGCTGGGTGCCGGCAAACGGTTGCTGACGGGCGAAAGCCTGTTCATGACCGTGTTCACGCATCAGGGCCAGGGCAAGGCGCGCGTCGCGTTCGCCGCACCCTATCCCGGCACGGTGATCCCGTTTCACCTTGCCGACATGGGCGGCATGCTGATCTGCCAGAAGGACGCCTTCCTGTGCGCGGCCAAGGGCGTATCGGTCGGCATTCACTTCCAGCAGAAGATCATGACCGGCCTGTTCGGCGGCGAAGGCTTCATCATGCAGAAGCTCGAAGGCGACGGATTTGCTTTCATTCACGTTGGCGGTGCCGTGGTCGAGCGCCAGCTCGCCCCAGGAGAAGAACTGCACGTGGACACCGGGTGTATCGCCGCCATGACCCCTGATGTCGACTTTGACATCGTGCGCGCCGGCAATGTGAAGTCGATGATCTTTGGCGGAGAGGGCATTTTCTTTGCCCAGTTGCGCGGCCCCGGCAAGGTCTGGCTGCAGTCGCTGCCGTTCTCGCGGCTAGCGGGCCGCGTGCTGGCGAACTCGGCTGGCGGCGTGGGCGAAGGCTCGGCGCTCGGGCCGCTGGGTGGGCTGTTCGACGGCGACAATTCGTGAGGAGCGACCACTGGCCCATGAGGACATGAACGCTGGCGGAGCTTGCTCACGATGAGCGTCGCCAGCGCCGGCCAAGGCGCTAAAAAAAAGCGGTGACCAAAGGTCACCGCTCTTCATGAGATCAAAAACCATCCGGAGTCAGCTGAGCAAACCGAAGGGGCGGGGGGGAATGAACCCCCGCGATCCGCCCGGCCGACGGCCGATCAGGGAAGGACAACCTTGGCGGTGAACACGAAGCGCTCGTCGGCCAGATCGTCGACCACTGCGCCGCCGCCCACGTCGATGTCCGTATCCCAGTAGCGGAAGTCGAACGACAGCTTCTCGACTGCGAGAGTGAAGCCCGCGTTCCAGTAGACGTACTCGTCGAAGCCGTTGAACGTCTCGTAGATGTCGTCCTCACCGGTCTGATAACCGACGAGTGCGCTGACCGACGGCGTGAAGATCCACATCTGCGGCAGCGTGTAAGACGCGTAGCCTTCCACCGTGTAGACTTCGCCCGTCTCGAACGTGTAGTCCGGCGAGAAGAAGAAGTTACCGCCGATGGTGGCGTTCTCGAACGGCGACATGCTGGCACCGAGCTTCAGTTCCACGTAGTCGACGTTGACCGGACCGGCGTTCTGGTCGTTGTAAGCGTAGTAGATCACGCCGAGGTCGAAAGTGACCGGACCCAGGACGGGCTTGATGCCTGCATAGAGGTCGATCTCGGCGTTCGATGCAACGAACGTCTCAGAGACCTCGGCCGCCCAGATGCCAGCGTAGAAGATGCCGTAACCGACGTCGGCACCGACGAAGATCGACGGGTCCTCGTCATTCTGCGAAACACCGCGGAACACGTAGTCCGACATGATGCCGCCGTTGACCGACCAGGTGAACTGGCGCTCGGGAGCAGCAGCAGGCGCATCCTTCATGGACCCACCGGCATACCCGTCAGCGAGCGCAGCCGTCGAAAGTGCGAAAACCGAGACAGTGGCCAGCGCCACAGTGTTCAGAAACTTAGAGCTAAGCGTCATGATCGTTATTGACCCCCATCGAGACTGACATGCACTAGCGAGTTGACCTGACCGCACCTGGGGCTGACTCGCGAGCACCGTTGCACTGAACAAAGCCGAATTCAGGCGTGCCGCTCAAGTGAAAACCTCTGGGATTACAGCAGCAGGCAAGTCACTGTATCCATTGAGCCACGACTGAGCTTTTTTGAACAAAGCTTGCGCAATATGCGCTCATCCTGTCGGCAGCTTTATGAGGCGAATTGCTTAAAATTTGAGCGACATGCCCATCCTTTGCTCGGGCTGTCGCAGGGGAGCGTTGATCTTCGTCGCGCTGATTGTGTTCGCAGTGAGCCTTATGGCCCTGCAGGCATCTGAAAATCACATGTTGACGCGCGTCTCATCGGTATTTCGTAGATCGGCGTAGGAGACTCAGATAACCGGCGATCGAGGGAGACACGCATGCCCGGCCTTGCCACGCAGACCGAAGGCACCGTTCTCGTCACGGGGGCGGCGCGACGCATCGGTCGCGCGATCGCTCTCGATTTGGCTGCGCGCGGCTGGCGGGTCGGCATCCATTATCAGGCATCCCAGGTCGAGGCCGAGGCACTGCGCGAAGAGATTTTGCGTTCAGGTGGTACCTCGGAAATATTCAGCGCTGACTTGGCGTGTGGTGCCGAAGTCGACGCACTTGTGCCTGCCTGTGCTGAAGTCTTGGGGCCCGTAACGTGCCTCGTCAACAACGCGTCGACCTTCCTGCACGATAGCGTTGACGACATGAGCCCCGACGTTTGGGATCGCCATATCTCGATCAACCTCAAGGCACCCGTATTCCTCGCCCGTGCGCTGTACCGGCAACTGCCCGACACCGCCCGCGGCAACGTCATCAACATCATCGACCAGCGGGTTTGGCGCCTGACACCCGAATTTTTCTCGTACACGATCTCGAAATCGGGGTTGTGGACGGCGACGAGGACGCTCGCGCAGGCCATGGCACCCAAGGTCCGTGTCAACGCCATCGGGCCCGGGCCAGTTCTGCGCAGCATCCACCAGACCGACGCCGACTTCGCCGCCGAGTCGGCAAGCACGCTCATCGGTCGAGGACCAACGCCGGGTGAACTTGCCGACGCCGTGCGGTTTATTTTGTCGGCCCCGGCGATGACCGGCCAGATGATCGCCCTCGATGGCGGGCAGCATCTCGCCTGGTGCCCCGAACGAATGCCGGCCGGGCAGACGTGATACCGATTGATGCGCAACACGAGACGGCCACATTTCCTCCCTCGCTGGTGCCAACTCACGCCCCAATGCAAGCGCATAAGCAAGCGAGTGTCTTTTGTCCCAAGTTCGCCTCCATTCTGCGGCAACTATCTCGGCGAACTGCGGAGACATAAGGGACACTGGAACCATAGAGTTGCTGGTGTGATTCAGATTCGGAGGTCCGCTCGTTACCTAGCCGCAGGTGATGGCGAACGTCTGAATCATCACACTAGGTGCGCGGCGACGCATCAGA
Source organism: Hyphomicrobiaceae bacterium (assembly GCA_033765285.1). Taxonomy (GTDB): domain Bacteria; phylum Pseudomonadota; class Alphaproteobacteria; order Rhizobiales; family Hyphomicrobiaceae; genus Filomicrobium. Next base: position 41,002 of record JANRIE010000054.1, read on the forward strand.
CAGACCCGTTAATGGGCCGTTAACCCTAGAGCGCCTATTGACCATGAAGGTGTGAATCCGCGCGCGCCAGCGCGCCACAACCCCCGCAGGATCCTGCCATGTTGCACCGCGTTGCTGCCGTTCTCGCCCTAGCCCTTTTCGGCAGCGCCAGCCCAGCCGCAACCGCCGACCTGCCTGCGATCATCGCAACACAGACCAATCGGGTCCCGGCCTGCGCCACCCCCGGTCGCCTGATGGCCTATCTCGAGAGGCGAAATCCCAGCGTCGACGCACGCTATGCCGACCTGGCGGTCCACTATATGCGCCACGGCGAGGACCTGGGACTTCGCTGGGACATCGGATTTTTCCAGATGCTCGTGGAAACCGCGAACTTGCGCTACACCGGCGACGTGGACGCCGACCAGAACAACTTCGCTGGCCTCGGAGCAACGGGCAACGGCGCGAAGGGCGAGCGGTTTGCCGACGTGGCCACCGGCGTGCGGGCTCATCTGGAACACATCAAGATGTACAGCGGCCAGCGGGTAGAAAACCCGGTGGCCGAACGCACCCGCAACGTCCAGGCCTGGGGCGTGCTGACGAAGTGGCAGAAGGGCTTCAAGCGGCCCATCACCTTCGCCGACCTGACCAGCAAGTGGTCCCCCGGCGACCGCGGCTACGCCCGTGACATCGCAAAGATCGCAGAGATTTTCTATAAGGACGTGTGCGACCGCCCCGACCCCCGACCCGAGTTGCTGGCCGCTGCGAAGGGCGATACCCGCCGCCCGACCGTCGAGGCGAGTACGCCGTCCAGCGCCGAACTCGTGGCCGCCGCTGTTGCCCGCGCCAAGGCCGAAAATGGCGACCGCAACGCATTGGGTGCCGGAACGGTGGCGTCCGAGACGGCCGCGCGCAAGCCTGAAGCGGCATCGGCAGCGCCTCAGAAGCCGGCGGAAACGCCGAAACTGACGATCATCAATGCCGAGAAGCCGGCCGACGTCCCCCCGGCAGGTGCCGCCGCGTCCGCCGACGTCCGCCAGCCCGAGAGCAAGAAGCCGGGCACCGAGCAACAACTTGCACTTGTCGGCGACGAGGCCAAGCGCGCCAGCGTTGCCGAGAAGCCCGCCGCCGTCGATCCGAGCAAGCCCGGTAGCTGCAAGGTGTGGACGGCAAGCTACGGCGGCACCAAGGCCATCATCATCAAGGCACTGACGAACGGCGTCGTCAATTACACGGTGCTCGATGTCAACGTCGGCCGCGAGCAGCGCGAGGCCGACGCCTACATCGCTGCCTATGCCAAGGGCGGCACCAAGGTCGCCGATTTCGAAAGTCCGAGCGCCGCCCTCGACAAAGCATTCCAGCTCTGTCCCGAGGGCTGATGCTGGCTTGTGGCACCTGTATATAAACAGCGTGCCTTGCTGCCGGATTGAGGTGTTTTCCCCAGGCTTCATAGGCTTGCACGCGGCGACGACCGATATTTTCTCGTCCTGTTGAATTCCGTGCTCTATACCCGGCTGACCGCCCCGGCTGATGCGCGAGCGGCAGCACTTTTGTCGCGTGCAGTGCGCGCAGGCCGACCGCTGTTCCAGTTGATGCATAGTGTCGTGCGGTATCGGGCGGCAATGCCGACGCGGCAGCGCCACCCGGGGAGGCTAGTCTTGGAATTCGAGAACATGGCATTCCGCCAGGTGCCGAAGCTGCACCGGCTGAAAGACCCCGCCGACGTGCACGGCATCGAATTCGTCGATGGCGTCGCCGAGGTCGAGGTTCCGATCGAGTTGCTCGACCACGTGCCGATCAAGAATTACGAGCGCTCCGACAGCCCACGGCTGCAAGCCGTGCTCAAGGCCATGCGCAACGACGGTTATTCCAGCATCGAGCCCATCGTCGCCAGGGTCGGCGCGCTCGGCAACTGGGTCGTCATCGACGGTGGCCACCGCATTACCGCCGCCAGGATCGTCTCGCGCGAGTTCTTCACCAACCTCTGGGGCCAGAAGGTTGGCGATCTGACATTCATCCTGTTTCAGACACCGATGAGCTACTCGAAGTTGAAAGCACGCAAGGTCGCCGGATTGATCGGCCCAGAGTCGCGGCCGCAAGTCCGCAAGATCGCCACCACCAAGCCGGATGGCGAGGCTTGAGCGTCAACTTTCGCGAGGCGGGACATCGCGGCGGGCCGCTCATGCGACTGCGTCGGTCGCGGCGGAAATCGCCCAACGCAGAAGCGCGGCACCTGGCGTCACGCTGGCCTGTCACCGATCCGGTCCCAGATAATTGACCGCCGCCGTCGACAAGGCGCCGCCGACGACGCAGGGAATGCCAAGCTGCACCTGGCCGAGTGCACTTGCAGCCACGCAGCCGAGCGCCAGGGCCGTCGTGCCGGCCTGTCCCCACGTCGTCCAGGTCCTTTTGGCCTGCGACCCGTAACGCCGGATGTCCTCGATCCGCTTGAAGGCGTCGTCCCTGAGGTCCGCCAGTTCGTACAACTCGGCTGCCTGGATCACGTCCCGCAGGTGTCTCCGGTTGGCTTCGGGCTGGCTGTTCATCTGGGCCTTGGCGACGTCCAGCAAAACCGTGTCGCGGGCGGCGTTGCTGGCGTAGGTGAATTTCGCCATCGCACCGAGTGTGACCTTCTCGGTGTCGTCGCCATCGGCAGCGAGTGAAAAAATCGAGATGATCCGCACGACCGGTTCGGCCCGCCCGGTGGCGAAGTAGTAGCCCCAGTTGGCGTCGATCACGAACGGGTCGTCCACCGGGAGGTCGGCGAGCGTAAGCCCACCCCCGTAGAGGTATTTTCGCAGGATGACCTTGCGCGCCGGCATCCGCTCCACGAAGCGGCCGAGCAGGCCCTTCCAGTCCGCCAGGCCCGAGAACGCAATCGCCTTGATCAACACGATCTGTTCGACGGGCGGCATCGGAAACAACGTCGCCACGAGGGTGTCGGGATCGGTGCTGCTCCCGATGATGCCCGCCATGAAACCGGTGTAGACGCCAGCCTTCTCCGGGTCCTTCATGAGCCCGTGGCGAACCATCGCGCGGACGGCGGCAGGCACCTTGTCCGGCGCTGGCGTCTCTGCGTACTGACTGATGAACTGCAGCACCGCTTCCTGGCGCTCGAACTCCCGGTCGGCATCTGCTACCACCCGCCCCGGCGGTTCGCCGGCCATCGTCCCCGCCGGCACGGCGAACATGAGGATCAGTGGCAAGGACGCACGCAGAAGCCCGCGCCCCAATGCGCGCAACAGCCGTGGCATCGTGGCTCCGTTCGCTCAGAGGTGAGCGGCATCCAAGACAGGCGTGAATGGCGTCAGTATGGCGTCGCGACCTCTCGGGGGAGGAGGAGGCGGCTCAGCGTCCCTGCCAGCGCGGCGGCCGCTTGGCCAGGAACGCCTCCTGGCCCTCGCGGAAATCCGCGGACATATAGCACATGGTGATCAGGTCGCTGTCGGCACCGGCTGTTTGCGGCCGCAGGCGGCGCATCGCCTCCTTGGTGGCCCGCAGCGTCAACGGTGCATTGCGCCCCATGTCCGCGGCCCGCGCGTGCGCCCGCCCCATCAGGGCGTCGAAGTCGGGCGCAATCTCCGTCACGATGCCGACGGCCAGCGCCTCGTCGGCCTCGATCAGCCGGGCGCTCAACACCATGTCCTTGACGCGCGCCGGCCCCATCAGGCTCGACAGCCGGGCCAGCGTGCCCATCGAGAGACAATTGCCCAGCGTCTTGGCGATCGGGATGCCGAACCGGATCGAGGGCGTGGCCATCCGGATGTCGCAGCAGGCGGCGATAGCGGCACCACCGCCCGTGCAGGCTCCCGCGATTGCCGCTATCGTCGGCACCGGGCAGGTTTCGAGCGCCGTCAGGATGCCATCCATCTCGCGCTCGTAGGCGAGCGCGTGCTCGGGTGTCGAAAAATCTCGGAAATGGGCGATGTCAGTCCCGGCGGCAAAGGCTTTATCGCCGGCACCGCGCACGATCAGGGCTGAGACCGCACCGCCTGGCGCGATGCCCTCGCAGATCGCTTTGAGCTGCCGGTACATCGGCACCGTAATGGCATTGCGCGCGGCGGGCCGCGACAGCGTCATGACGCCCACCCCATCGACCACCTCGAACGTCACATCGCCGTCGGGCGTGGCGGGATCGGTCATGGCGGCACTCCAGAGTGGTTGTTGGTCGACTTGGATATGGCCGCTGCGGGCGGGCGGCGCAACCATTGCAAAGCCCCGCTTGACGCGCCCGTGCTGCGCGCCGATTTTCCGGCCATGGCCGAGACCCCAGATCCCCCCGAGACGTCAGACGAGACAGCGACCGCCGCCGAGCCCGCCGCGGTGTCTGCCGGCGCGTCCGTGCCCACCGGGCCGGCGGTCATCGCCGCCTACGTGAAGTCGCTGCCGTCCTCGCCGGGTGTCTATCGCATGCTCGATACGGCCGGCGACGTCATCTACGTCGGCAAGGCGCGCGCCCTGAAGTCCCGGGTGTCGAACTACGCACGGACGGGGGGCCATACCAACCGCATCGCGCGCATGATCGCGGCGACCGCGACCATGGAATTCGTCACCGTCAAGACCGAGGCCGAGGCGCTGCTCCTGGAAGCCAACCTCATCAAGCGCTTCAAGCCGCGCTTCAATGTATTGATGCGCGACGACAAGTCGTTCCCCTACATCCTGATTTCCCGCGACCACGCCGCCCCCCAGATCCTGAAGCACCGCGGCGCCCGCGCGCGGAAAGGCGAATACTTCGGTCCGTTCGCGTCGGCCGGTGCTGTCACCCGCACGATCGGCATGCTGCAGCGAGCCTTCCTGCTGCGCTCCTGCTCGGACTCGGTCTACGAGGGCCGCACCCGCCCCTGCCTGCTGTGGCAGATCAAGCGCTGCGCCGGGCCGTGCACGGGCGAGATGGCTCTGGACGATTACAATGCCTTGGTCGACGAGGCCGTCCGCTTCCTGCGGGGCGAAAGCCAGAGCGTGCGCGAGATGTACCAGCGGTTGATGCACGAGGCATCCGACAGCCTCGAGTTCGAGCGCGCCGCCAAGTTCAGGAACCGCCTGTGGGCGCTGGCCCATGTCACGGCCGACCAGTCGATCAATGCCGCTGGCATCGAAGAGGCCGACATTTTTGCCGCGCATGAAGAAGGTGGCCAGACCTGTATCCAGGTCTTCTTCATTCGTGCCGGCCAGAATTGGGGCAACCGCGCCTACTATCCAAAGGCCGACCGCTCCATCGAGACGGCCGAAGTCCTCGCCTCGTTCATCGCCCAATTCTACGATGACAAACCGGTTCCTCGTCTCGTGTTGGTCTCCCCCGACATGCCCGAGCGCGAGTTGATCGCCGAGGCACTGTCCACAAAGGCCGAGCGTAAGGTCGAGGTTCTGGCCCCGCAGCGGGGCGGCAAGGCCGAGCTGGTCGCCCATGCGCTGACCAATGCGCGCGAGGCGCTGGCCCGCAAGCTCGCCGAAACGGCTTCGCAGACGGCCCTGCTGAAGGCACTGGCCGAGCGGTTCGGCCTGCCGCACGTGCCGGCACGGATCGAAGTCTTCGACAACTCCCACATCAGCGGGACCAACGCCATCGGTGCCATGATCGTCGCCGGGCCCGAGGGCTTCTCGAAGGCCCACTACCGCAAGTTCAATATCAAGTCCGAGGCCGCGACGCCCGGCGACGACTACGCGATGATGCGCGAGGTGCTGACCCGCAGGTTCAAGCGGCTGGCCGGGGCATCCCCCTCGCCCCACAGCGATGGAACAAGCGCAGAGGCGGAGAACAGTGACCCCGGCCCGCTGCCGGAGCGACCCGACCTCGTGCTGATCGACGGCGGCGCTGGCCAGCTCGCAGTTGCACGAGAGGTGATGACCGACCTCGGCCTGACGGATATCCCGCTCGTCGGTGTGGCCAAGGGCCCCGACCGCGATGCCGGTCGCGAGCACTTCCATCTTCCCGGCCGGCTCCGTTCGTTGATGCTCGAGCCGCGCGATCCGGTATTGTACTTCGTGCAGCGCCTGCGCGACGAAGCCCACCGCTTCGCGATCGGTACGCACAGAGCCAAGCGCGCCAAGGCGATGGGGGTCAATCCGTTGGACGACATTCCCGGCATCGGCCCGACGCGCCGGCGCGCGCTGCTGACCCATTTCGGCTCTGCCAAAGCGGTCAGCAAGGCCGGTGTCGAGGATCTCAAAGGTGTGCCTGGCATCAGCGCCGAGATGGCCCAGAAGATCTACGACTTCTTCCATGAGCGGCGGGGCTGAGCGGACCCCCCGCTCCGTCTTGCCGACCGGCTGGCGTTGTTATGCCTCGAGAAACTGCACGGCCCGGCCGCCGGCCGGTGCCCTGACTTCGCCCTCCCACATCACGCGCCGGCCCCGGATTAAGGTGCCGACCGGCCAGCCCGTCACCGTCTGCCCGTCATACGGTGTCCAGCCGCAGCGGCTGGCGATCCACGCGTTGGTGATGGTCTGCCGGCGCTTCATGTCCAAGACCGTCAGATCGGCATCATAGCCGACCGCGATCCGCCCCTTGCCGCGCAGGCCGAACAGCCGCTGCGGCCCATGGCTCGTCAGATCGACGAGGCGCTGGAGACTGAGCCGCCCGGCGTTGACATGGTCGAGCATGATCGGCACCAACGTCTGAACACCGGTCATACCGGAATGCGATGCGGGGTAAGGGTGGTCCTTCTCTTCGCGCGTGTGCGGGGCGTGATCCGAGCCCAGCACATCGACGACCCCGGCCTCCAGACCCTGCCAGAGGGCTGCCCTGTGCGGCTCGCCCCGGACGGGCGGGTTCATCTGCGCGTAGGTGCCGAGGCGCTGGTAACAGTCCGGGGCAACCAGCGTCAGGTGATGCGGCGTGAGTTCGACGCTCGCCCAGTCTTTATGCGCGGCGAGCCAGGCAATCTCGGCGGCCGTCGAGACATGGAGCACATGCACGCGCTTCTTGTAGGCTTCCGCCAGGCCAACGAGCCGGCGCGTCGCGAGGAGAGCGGCCTCTTCGTCCCGCCAGACAGGGTGTGACGCGGGATCGCCGGGCACCCGCTCGCCCATGCGCGCCCTCAGCCGTGCCTCGTCCTCGCAGTGGAAGGCCGCGCGCCGGCTGATCTTGGCAATGATGCGCTCCAGGCTTTTGGCGTCATCGACCAACAGGTTGCCGGTCGACGAGCCGATGAAGACCTTGATCCCCGCCGATCCGGGCAGTCGTTCCAGGTCTGGAATGTCGTCGATGTTTTCGCGTGTGCCACCGACATAGAAGGCGAAATCGCAAAACATGCGGTCGGTTGCCGCCTCGACTTTGGCAGCCAGCGTGCCGGCCGTTGTCGTCAGCGGGTTGGTGTTGGGCATCTCGAACACGGCAGTGACGCCGCCGAGGACAGCCCCCAAGCTGCCGGTTTCCAGGTCTTCCTTGTGCGTGAGGCCCGGCTCGCGAAAATGCACCTGACTGTCGATCACGCCGGGGATGACGGTCAGCCCGCCCGCGTCGATGATCTCGCCAGCCTGCGCGGCCCCGATCGACCCCAGCGCCGCGATCCGTCCGTCGCGAATGCCGATATCACGCTGGCCGATGCCGTCCTGGTTGACGACGCTTGCCCCCTTCACCACGAGGTCGAAGGTCTCTGGCATGATCGGGCCCTCCTTGGCGGTTCGCGCACGTGCTTGCGCGCGCAGTCTGCCGGGAATACCTAAAGAGCTAAACTCCAATCGGGAAGCCCGCGGCATGTCTCAGCTCAAGTCCGCACTGCTCGCCGACCGTGGCGTGATCGGCGTGTCGGGGCCAGATGCCCTCACGCTTCTGCAGGGCGTCGTCACGGCTGATCTGGCGGCGTTGCCCATCGACGGGGCAGCCCATGCCGGACTGTTGTCGCCGCAGGGCAAGATCCTGTTCGATTTCTTCGTGGTGCGACGTGACGCGGACGATCTGCTCATCGAGACGGCGCGTGCCAGCGTGGTCGGTCTGGTCCAGCGGCTGAGCATGTACAAGCTGCGCGCCCGGGTCCAGATCGAGGATCGCTCGAAAGATTTCTCGGTGTTTGCCATGTGGGGGCAAACGCCGTCATGGCCGGCCGCTACGGGGCCGCGCCCGGTTCTCGTCCAGGACCCGCGCTTGCCGGCGCTGGGCTGTCGCGCGCTTTTGACTTTGGAGACCGATTTCCTGCCCCACGTGTCGGGTGCAGACCCCGTCAGCCACGAGCGCTACGAGGCCCATCGCATCGGGCTCGGCGTTCCCGAAGCCGGCCGCGATTTCGAACTCGGCGACACCTTTCCGCACGAGGCGCTGTACGACCAGACGGGCACGGTGTCCTTCACCAAAGGCTGTTATGTCGGCCAGGAGGTCGTATCGCGCATGCAGCATCGCGGCACCGCCAGGAAGCGGGTGGTGATGGTGCGGGCATCGTCTCCGCTGCCGGCGAGCGGCACGCCCATTCGAGCTGGAGCGGCAACCATCGGAACGCTGGGCAGCACGCAGGACACCGATGGCCTTGCACTGCTGCGGACCGATCGCGCTGCCGAGGCGCTTTCGAAAGGCGAGCCAGTGACGGCGGGCGACCTGGCGCTGCACCTGTCGGTTCCGCCCTTCGCCACGTTCAAGCTGGAACCGCCGGCCGCGGGTGACCCCGCATGAACACCGCGGCGGCACCTGCCGATGACGAACGGCGACGCTGCCCGTGGGCCGGCATCGGGGACACCGAGTATGCGCGCTACCACGACGAGGAATGGGGCGTGCCGCTGCTGGCAGAGCGCGACCTCTTTGAAAAGCTGGTCCTCGAGGGCTTCCAAGCCGGCCTGTCGTGGCTGACGATCTTACGGAAGCGGCCAGCCTTCCGCGCGGCATTCGCGAATTTTGACATCCCGACGGTCGCCCAATTCGGCGAGCCCGATATCGACCGCCTGATGACCGATCACGGCATCGTCCGACATCGCGGCAAGATCGAAGCGGCCATCAGCAATGCGCGCGCCTGCCTCGCCTTGCGCGAGACCGGCGGTCTGCCAGCGCTGATCTGGAGCCACTTTCCCGATGGGCCGTTGCGGCACCGTCGCACCTCTACATCCGAGATCCCCAGTGCGACCACGCACTCGAAGGCCGTCTCCAAAGCCTTGAAAGCAAGAGGCTTCCGCTTTGTTGGTCCAACGACCGTCTACGCATGTCTTCAATCGGCCGGCATGGTCAACGACCACCTCGTGACGTGTCACCGCCACGGCCCATGCGATCAGTTGCAGGAGGACGTGCGCGCCAGGCTGGTGTAAAATCGTGACGGTCCATGGCGGGGGAGCATCGGGGCATGGTCTGGTTTCGTTCGATCGCCGGCGTGATCGTCCTGGTGTTGATCTCGCCGATCCTCTCGGCGGTGATCGCGGGGTGGATCGCCAGTTCGAACGGATGCACCCTGAACGAGGGCAACGTCCATCCGTGCCTGATCAACGGCGTCGATTGGGGTGACACGCTCTACACGATGTTCGTCGTTGCGTGGCTGGGATTGGCGACAATACCCTACGCCGTGATTTTGCTGGGGGTCTGGCTCGTTGTGGAGATCGTCATGTTCGTGCGCCGCCGTGTGCGGTCACGCGCGTGAACCACTGTAAGTGCCGTCTCCTGCCACACCGCCCGCGCACACCTTTGGATCCATGATCGCCCGCCCGACCAGACCTGCACCGCCCGATCCCGTTCGTCCCCAGCGAGCCTGGCAACGCATGTTGTCGGGGCGACGCCTCGACCTTCTCGACCCGTCCCCGCTCGATATCGAGATCGAGGATATCGCGCATGGGCTGGCCCGCGTCGCCCGCTGGAACGGCCAGACCGTCGGCGATCACGCGCTGTCGGTTGCCCAGCATGTCCTGATCGTCGAGACCGTGGCGAGCGCGCGGCACCCTCACTGGCCGCGCATCTGGCGTCTGGCGGCACTTCTGCATGACGCGCCCGAGTATGTGGTCGGCGATCTCATCAGTCCGTTCAAGACGGCCATAGGCATCGACTACAAAGCCTTCGAGAACCGCCTGCTCGAGGCCATCCACGTGCGATTCGGCCTGCCGCGCGCGCTGCCGCCGGAGGTGGTGGCCGCAATCAAGAGCGCTGATCAGGTGGCGGCGTATTTCGAGGCAACCGTGCTGGCCGGGTTCACGCCGCAGGAGGCGCTCACGTTCTTCGGCAGTCCATCGGGGGTGCCCGAGACCGTCCGGGACGGTTTGACCCGCCTCGTCCCGCTGCCGGCCCAGCGAGCCCAGTCGGCGTTCCTGGAGCGCTTCCTGGCTCTGTCTTCGCCCGACACCGAGCCTGGTAGCTGATCTGGCAGCTCGCCGCCGTCGCCTGACTGCACCTGTTCCGAGCCCCGCCCCATGCTGATTGCCGAGCGGCACGCGCTCAACATCTGTCCTCTGCGCTCGATGCCCCGCGTCGTCGAGGAAACCGGCGCGCGCCATCTGATCTCTCTCGTGCCGGAGCGGTTCGCGCCCAAGACCCCGCCAACCGTGGACCCCGCCCAACACCTGCAAATTCCCATCGAAGAGCGAATCTCGCGCGAACGGGCGGGCAATGTGCCCGTGGTCCTGGCCATGGCTCGGCTCCTGGCCTTCGCCCGCACATGGGACCGCCGCTCCGTCGTCGTCGTCCATTGCTTCTCGGGCATCAGCCGCTCGACCGCCGCGGCGCTCGCCATGCTGGCCGCCCTGCGGCCCGACGATCCTGCCGATCTCCTCGCCGGAGAGCTCCGCAAGGCATCGGTGACCGCCTTTCCAAGTGCGTCCCTGATAGCCCTGGCCGACGAGATGCTGGGGCGGGCTGGTGACTTGCGCAGCGCGGTCGATCGCATCGGCCTGGGGGTGCGTGCGGCAGAGGGCCGTCCGTTCGGCCTGGACGTCGAAGCGACCGTTCGTCGGACGTCGATCGAGCCGGAATAGCGGCGCGGGCTTGATCGCACGAGGGCGCGGCTGCGTTGCGAATGGGGCACCACTATGACCTTTCCAGAAATTCATCTGTTCCGAAAAACGCCACGATCAATCTCTAGCCCGGCATGCGGGGAATGAAGACGGGACGTGTGGCGCTTGATGATCGCTCCGGAGAGATACGGGAGAGCCCGGACATGCCGACTGATATCAATGTGCGCACCGTTGGGTCCGCAGTCCCCCTCGTCAAAGGAGCGGCGCGGTCAGCACCCCGCCTGGACAGCGCGGCCGTCGAGATCGGGTTGAATGCCGCAATCGTTGCAGTCACGAACGACGAGCCGGTGGTGCTGTGCGTGCGCGATGCCGCCGACAAATGCGGCGCAACCGAGGGCTTGCCCTTCGGGCCGTTCTCGCCGCTCGATCACCGAACGCTCGAGATCGGACTGCGCGCCTGGGTCGAAGAGCAGACCGGCCTGGAGCTGGGTTACGTCGAGCAGCTCTACACGTTCGGTGATCGCGGACGCCACGCCCAGCCCGGCGATCTCAATCCTCATATCGTCTCGATCGGGTATCTGGCGCTCACGCGCGCCGTGCAGGTGTCGGAGATTACCGGCGGAACCTGGCGGAGCTGGTATCATTTCTTCCCTTGGGAGGATTGGCGCAAGGGCCGGCCGGCCGTCATCGAGGCGATCGTCGAGCCGCAATTGCGTTCTTGGTCGGAGAGCCCAGTCCAGCGCCCATCACCCGCGCGGCCCGTCGAACGCGCCGATCGCGTCCGGATGTGCTTTGGTCTGGATGGCGCGGCCTGGGACGAAGAGAAAGTGCTGGAGCGCTATGAGTTGCTCTACGAGGCGGGGCTCGTCGCCGAGGCCCGGCGGGACCGACCCGAAAGCGTGACGGCAGCCGCCGAGATTTCCGCTCAGCTCGGCAGTCCGATGCGGTTCGACCATCGGCGCATTCTTGCCACCGCGATCGGCCGCGTCCGCGCCAAGATCAAGTATCGCCCGGTGATCTTCGAGCTTATGCCCGACGAGTTCACGCTGTTCGAACTGCAAAAAACCGTCGAGGCGATACTCGGCCCCCACCTGCACAAGCAAAACTTCCGGCGGCTCGTCGAGAGCGCCGGCCTGGTCGAGCCCACGGGGGACGTGAAGACGCGCACGGGCGGACGGCCGGCCAAGCTGTTCCGTTTTCGCCGCGAGGTCATTCTGGAACGGCCGTCACCCGGCGTGCGGGTCAAGCACGGCCGGTCGTGACGCGCGCTAGGATCAGCGCAGCCGGCGCGGGGGGGGCGCGACGATCGTCTCTCCAGTCACGCCAACCCGGACGAGATGTGGGCTGGGGACCAGGGCACGAGCTGTGCCCGGCTCGCGGCCGGCGAGGTCGCCCCCACGGGCTTGGTCGCCGGCCGACGACACGCGGACCGGATGTGGGGCGGGCACTGGCGGCGGTAAGCTCCCCAACACCTTCACGGTTGCACCGATTGTGACAACCGAGGCCAAATGGGCCACGTCCTCGTTGCGCATGCGGAAGCACCCCGACGACGACGCACTGCCGATGCTCGTGGTGTCGTTCGTGCCGTGGATGCGGTAGAGCGTATTGCCGAGGTAAAGCGCCTTGGCACCGAGTGGATTGCGCAGCCCACCCGTCATCTTGATGGGCAGGCGCGGATCACGCTCGCGCATTTCCGGAGGCGGGAACCAATCCGGCCATTCTTGCACTCGCGAAATCGTCTCGACGCCGGTCCAGGAGAAACCTTCGCGACCAACCGCGATCGGGTACTCGTAGACCGTCACGTCGTCGATCACGTAGTAGAGCCGGCGCGACGCTGTGTCGATCAGCACGGTTCCTGGCACTTCGCGCGTCTCGCGGCGAACCGCGGCAGGCGCTGAGGCGACGATCTCTGGCCTTGGTCCGCCGCTGGCCAGCTCCGGCGATCGGTAGCGCGGTCGGGTCGGCTCGAGCGGGAAGCCGAGCGCGAACGGCGATCCTGATGAATACGAATTTGGACCCTGCCGGCCGGATTTGAATCTCGGCTGGCCATCCTCCCAGCTCACGTCCGCGACGGCCGGGCTCATCAGGCCGACGAGTAACCCCGCCGCAATCACGAGACCCCGCGAGGGACGATATGTACGGCTAACGAGCGACATAAGCTTCTCCATGCCGATACAACGTCGGGCCGGGCACAATGTTCCAGTCGAGACCGAATGCCGATGCGGTCCGAAATCAAACCGGCGTGAGATATGCGTCAACTGCGCCTCAATCGTGGCGGAGAACGCACGACGGATCAAGGGCCGCTGAGATCACGGCCTGCGCTCGACCTGCCCGGGTGGCAACTCTGCGCCGATGCGGTGCTCGGCGGCCACGGGCAGCGGCGACGAATGCGGGCTCCGAGCCAGCCGGCCGGGAGCCCGTTCTCACGTCGTTGCGACCTGCCCGAGTGGACGAGTTGTCAACGGCCGCCCGCGTCGCGCCTCAGCCGCGCTTGTCGTTGGCCGTGCGCTGGGCGACACGACCACCCGGCAGGCGGCGCACGACGTGCACGGTGGTCCCGACGCCGGCAATCCGCGAGAGATGCTCGACATGCCCGTTGGTCATACGGATGCAACCCGAGGACGCGGCCGTACCGATCGAGGCGACGTCATTGGTGCCATGGATGCGGTACAGCGACGAGCCGAGATAAAGAGCCTTCGCACCCAGCGGATTGTTGACGCCACCAGTCATCAGCTTCGGCAGGTTCGGCTTGCGCTTGCGCATTTCAGCGGGCGGACGCCAGTCCGGCCACTGAGCAACGCGCGAGATGCGCTTGGTCCCAGACCACGTGAAGCCGGACTTACCCACGGCGACCGGATAAGCGTAAGCGCGCCCGTTGCCGAGGGCGTAGTAGAGCTTGCGACCAGCCGTGTCGATTACGACCGAGCCCTTGGCATAACCCGAGAAGCCGACGACGGCCGGTGCGGCCGCAGCAATGGCCGGCTTACCCCCGCCGTGCATGACATCGGGCACTTTCGGCAGCCGTTTCTTCGCCTTGGCCAGCCTTTTCGGCGACCTCTTGTGGGCGATGCCAGCACCGGGCTGCGCAGCGTAAGCATACGCTTGCGAATTGTAGGGCCTGGCTTCGGCAGGCAGGCTCATCAGAGCAAAGAGAGCGCAGATCGCGCAGCCGAATGATCGGAGTGTCATGTTGCGTCCCTGTTTTGGCGAACCGGTGATGGGCGCTTAGCGACAATCGGACGGCGGCGGCATTAACCTTTGTCAGTATGGTTAACGTGAGCCGACTCAGGCTGTGGATAACTCAGCGTCGACCGAATTCAAGCAACTGATCAAATTCAAAAAAATGTATCACCCGCCCCGGTCGGCACTATTTCACCTGTCGGCGCGGGGGCTCCTCGTTGGTTCGGTCTCGTCGCCCGCATCACGGGAAAATGCGTGCCAGGTGCCGTCGGCACCGATCGCCAGCCGGTACCAGGTCCACCGCCCGCGCGCGAGTGTCGCGGCAGCAGCCTCGGCCGGCATCAGGCGGAACAGTTCGACCTTTTGCGCGCCCGTCATTTGAGTGATCGGCACTTCGGCGAGGTACGGCCAGACATAGATCGCATTGTTCTCGTGGTCTTGTCCGATGGGCAGCAGCGCGGGCGACTCGGCCAGGATGTCGGCGAGCACGGCCAGGATCTCCAGGCCCTCGCCATCCCGTGAGAGTGCGCGCCAGTGGGCCAGTGGATCGGTGTCCCGCCCGATCCCGAACTCGGGCCGCAACTCGTTCCACTCGATCGCCGTCCGCAGATCGTCGATCCGTCCGCTTTCGACCGCAGCGAGGATATGGTCGCGCATGTCGAGGACGGCAGCGGGGAGCTGCGCGAGTGCAATCTTCTCCACCGGCCCACCTGGCCGTTCCTGGTTCGACGTTTGCGCTCGGCTCTCCTGCCGCCCTGAGCCTGCCGTCGCCGGCCCGTTGGCACCATGGACAAGGCCGGCGACGGTGATTACCAATGCGCCTGCAAAAAGATACCGGCAGTCGAACCAACGACGGGGGAGGATACGCGCGTGCTGCAGGGAGAAGGGCTGACCGACGGCAGCGACTGGCTGTCGACCGGCTCGAGGCAGCGGCGTGCACGTCATTTTCGACCCCCCTTGCCCCTTGCTGTACCTGCGCCTGCCCGGCTGCCCGCGCTCACCACTGCGCCAAGGATGCGCGGAGCCGCGCATGGCCCGCATGCGTGCAACGCGGGGGCGGCATGAGTTTGACACTGAGCCTGAACCCGCTCGTGATCCCCGTCGGCATAGCGATCGGCATTCTTGTTGCGGCTCCCGTCGGCCCCGTCAACATCCTGTGCATCCAGCGGTCGATCTCGCGCGGCATGTGGGGCGGAATCGCGGCCGGCCTCGGTGCCGTTCTGGGCGATGGCCTGATCGCCCTTGCGGCTGCGATGGGGGTGAGTGCGATCTCCGGCCTCGTCGCCCATTACCGTGCCGTCATTCAAATGATCGGCGGGCTGGTGCTGGTGGCCTTCGGCGCGCGCCTTTACGTGACCGCGCCGCGCTTGCAGTCGCAGGACAACGAGATAAATGGACGCGAGGCGTCAATCGCCACCTACGGTTTGGACGTGTTGCGGGCGTTCCTGTTCACGATCACCAATCCCGGCGCTGTCCTCGGACTGTTTGCCATCTTCGGTGGCATCAGCACGTTTGTGGAGGTCAGGGGCCCAGTCGAGGCGCTGCTCATGGTCGCGGCTGTGATGGTCGGCAGCTTGCTGTGGTGGGTCGCGCTCGCCTCGTTCGTCGGCCGGTTTCGCAGCCGCATCACCGAGCCACGGCTCGCCCTCATCAATCACGCGGCTGGCCTGATGCTCGTCGCGATGGGCGCGATCCTCGTGGGCGAGATCGCGCTGAAGCAGGCCGGCATTTTGCCCTGATGCGCCACAGGACGGGCGTAGCAGACGGGCGCCGAACGGCGCACGCAGATCAGTGTCGCTCGTTACGCGCCGAGAATTCGCCTGACTGCACGCGCTGCTCGAGCCCGCGGGCGAGCTTGGCGACGGCGTCCTCTCCAAACATGCACACAAGGTCGGTCATGGCCGTGAAGATCGCAGCGTAGGCCATCATCTCGGGCGGCACGCCATCCTCCTCGCCTTCTTCCCAGGCGGTGAGGATGAGGTCGAGCGCGCGCATGCTGTGGTCTTGACCGCGCAGGTCCGTCGCCGTGTCCATGTCTTGCTCCAAGCCCCCGTCCCGGCGGCGTCGGGAAAACATGCACCGCCCGTCGCTCGTAGCACGCACAACATGGCGGTGCAGTGCGGCCCGTGAATAAACGTAAATCAGCAAGGTCAACGCGGCACCGCAGCCGACAGGGTGCGGGTGCTTTTCACGGGTTCTGCTTGACGAGGTCCTCGGCGAGCGCGACGGCTTCGGCGATGAACCGCTCGATGGCCGTCTGAGCCGACGGCGTACACGTATTATACGTCCGCGAATAGCTCTGATATCCCTGGTTGAAACTGCGGGTGAGTCGCGCCCGCCGCAGGGCCGTCGAGCCCTCGGCCGTCAAGAGTTGCCGCATCTGGTTGCGCCACAACTGCCCCTCGCCCGCCCCGCACAATTCGCGCAGGTAGTGCACGGCACCCAGGATCTCCGATAGCCGCAACAGCTTGTCGTCGTAGGGCTTGACCTCGGTCGATTGCTGCGCCGATGCCGCGCCGGAACCCAGCAGGGCAATCACGAGGAGGAGGAGGCCCGCGCCGCGGCGCAGGCCCGTCGACGCCGTGCGCGTTCGGGTCCTACAGTTGGCTTGCCGCGTAGTCTGCGCCATCACCGTGCCTCGGTCGCTTCCGTCAGCCGTCCTTGTCGTCGAATCGGCGCGCGCCTGCAAGGATGAGGTCGGCCGCACCGCGTGTCAGTGTCAGACTGGCAAGCCTTGCGAGCGGAACAAAGGCTGCGTCTGCCGCATCGTCGCCGGCGGCGGGATCGCCGGCATCGGCGGCGGCCAGATACACGGCGATGCGCCAACCGGTGCCGTCAGGGGCTTCGACCCCATGCTGCCCCAGCCGCCCGCGCAAGCGCACGGCCAGCCCTGTTTCCTCGCGGACCTCGCGCAGCACGGCCTGTTCTGCGGTTTCGCCTGGCTCCAGCTTGCCGCCCGGAAGGCTCCAGACCCCCGCGAGCGGCGGCCGGCCGCGCCGGACGAGCAGGACCTCGAGCCCACCTGTCGCGGCGGTGCGCAGCACAACCGCGCTTGCGGCTTCGCGCGGGACCGGGCACCCGGACTTGCCGTCGCTGTCGGTTGGTCGCATGCTGAGCCGTGCTCCTTGCCTCGAAACACCACGATGGTGCCGTGATCCGTCCGCAGCTCTAAAAGTCCCTCGTCGCCATGTGCTCGCGATACAGCCTGACCTCGCCACCCGAAGCTGTCCGCGCCACCTTTGGCTACGACACCGAGGTCGTGTTCCCGCCGCGCTACAACATCGCGCCGACGCAGCCGGTGGCGATCGTGCGGACCGGTCTCAAGGGTACAAGAGAGCTGGCGCTCGTGCGATGGGGTCTCATCCCGTCGTGGTCGAAGGACCCGGCGAAGCTCTCCACTCTGATCAATGCGCGCAGTGAGACGGCCGCTGAGAAGCCCTCGTTTCGGGGTGCCCTGCGGCACCGGCGCTGCCTCATACCGGCCGACGGCT
Organism: Hyphomicrobiaceae bacterium; assembly: GCA_033765285.1. Lineage (GTDB taxonomy): Bacteria > Pseudomonadota > Alphaproteobacteria > Rhizobiales > Hyphomicrobiaceae > Filomicrobium. Next base: position 58,500 of record JANRIE010000054.1, read on the forward strand.
TCTACGAGTGGACCGGCAAGCCCGGTGCCAAGCAGCCCCACCTGATCGGCCTGAAGAGCGGGGCGATCATGGGCTTCGCCGGGGTCTGGGAGCATTGGCTCGGTGCCGACGGCAGCGAGATGGAAACAGCGGCGATCCTGACGGTGGCCGCCAACGCCGACATGGTTCCCATCCACGACCGGATGCCGCTCATACTGCCTGAGGCGGCATTCGACGGCTGGCTCGACTGCCGCTCCGGCAGTTCGGTGGACATCCAGCCTTTCCTGCACCCTCCGGCCGATGGACTGCTGCGGATCGTGGCGGTTTCGCGCACGCTGAACAATCCGCGCAACGAGGGACCCGGCGTGCAGGAGCGTGTCGGCGGCGCGCTTTTGTAACCAGAAACGGCGTGCAACGGTTGACGACGCGGGCCAGCGGCAGACGCGCTGATCCTAAGGTTAAGCGCCAATTTAGAAACGTTTGATATCAAAGTGATTTAGGAATCCACCTTGACGGACGGCTGTATCGCGAGCCACTCGCGCTCGGCCCGTCGAGAGGTTATTCTGCAACAGTCAAGGATATGACGCTTTGCCCGACTATGTCGTGTCCCCGTTCGCGGCGGCCGCGCAGAAGTCTGGGCCTGCGAGATGGCTGGGCGACTGTACCGCGTCGAGGAGCTGAGGTGACATGGGCTATAGAGGTGAGGATCTCGACTTGCGCACGCCGCAGACCTGGTCGCAGGGCGCAGACCGCCATGCCATGGACCCGTCCACCCGGTCTTTGGGCGAAGGGTTCCCGCCGAGCGGGGAGCGCGCGCCGATTTTCGTCGACGAAACGCTGCTGGCCTCCTGCAACCATGCCTATGATGTGGCCCTCGCCCACCGCGCCGCCGAGGTGCGCATCGAGCACCTGCTCTATGCCTTGACGCGCATCGACGCGGCGGCCGAGATCCTCGAGGCTTACGGGATACGCGACGCCAGCCTGCGCCGCGATAGTGCAACGGTGATCGCCAGCGAAATTCCCATCGGGCTGACGAATGGCGCTGGCAAGCCCCGCCGGTCCATGGCGCTCGAAGAAGCCCTGCGTCTCGCCTCCGACCATGCCCGCCGCCGCAACGCGACCGCCGGCGTCGCCGACCTCTTGACCGTCTTTCTCGACCTCGATCCCGGTCTGCAGGGACTGGAGCTGCTGCGCCGGCACATGGCGGCCCGTCCCGAATACCGCGCGGTCGTGGTGCCGCCGCCGGCCTACGATCCGCCGGCCGAGCCTGCCTACGAGCCATTGCCCTCTCGACCACGACGCCCGGCCCGCGCCAGCTACGCCGCTGACCTCTATGCGGACGCGCGCGATGAGCCACGCCGACCTATCGGCCGGCCCGACACCCAGATCGACAGCCTCCAGAACGTGCGCCTCGATCAACTGGAACGCATGGTGCGCGAACTGCGGCAGGACCTGGCCGACGAGCGCTCGACGTTTTCGGCTATCCTGCAATCGCTCCAGCGCGATCTGTCCGCCAACCGCGAAGATCACGGTCGCATGTCGGAGGGTCTGACCGACCGCCTCTCGGCGTTCGAGCGCACCTTGCTCCATGCGCGCGACAGCGGGGGCGACACGCACGCCGAAAACGCCGCGCGCGGTATCGAGATGGAGCGCCGCCTGGCGCAGCGACTGGACCTGATCACCACGCGCCTCGAGCAGATGGAGCACGCGACCGTCGAAGACCGCAGTGCCGTCAGCCGGTCGCTGGCCTCACTCGCCGAGCGCATGCGCAGCCTGGAAGGGGCTGTGACGCAGACCGAGGCTGGATTGGACCTGACGCCGATCGAGGGACGCCTCAGTGATATCGAAACCGCTGTCTTGAGCCTCGAAGGGGGCGCGGGGGCAGATGCGCTCGGCCGCCAGCTCGAGTCGATCGAGACGTCGGTTGCAACCCGCATGGCCGCGCTGACCGAGTTGATGGGGTCGCGGTTGGCGGCACTCGACCAGAGCCGCGCCGAGGACCGGACCGCGTCGGCGCAACACCTCGCCGCCGTCTCTGAAACCGTGTCACGCCAGCAGGTCGACGGGCTCGCCCAGATCGCCGCCCGCGTCGGTGCGCTGGTCAGCGAGCACCTCACGCCTGTCGTCCAGGCCATCGGCGAGGTGCGCGCCTTCGGTGCGGCGACCGCCGCGCGCCTGGATGCGATGGACGCATCCCTCTTGCGCCAGGCCCAGGAGACCGCCGAGGCCCGCGAGACCTATGGCCGCGAGCTGTCCGAGGTGCACGAGGCGATCGTCAAGCTCAATACCAACCAGCATACACTGGCTGGCGCGATCGACCGCTGGCGGAGCGATCAGGTCGCTGACATGAATACGATCAGCAAGCACCTGGCCCAATTGGACAGCGACAACGATGCCCCGATCGCTCGGCTGGATATGCTGTCGGAGCGCATGGACGGCATGTACCGCGCGACGGTCGAGCGGTATCACCGACGCAACCGCTTCTGGTTCTGGGTGTTCGGCACCGACGACTGGCTGGGTTCGAGCTGGCCGTCGCAGACCGCAAAGGTGGAAGAAGAGCTGCGCGCGATCCGCTCGCGGCAGACCAAGTCGGCGGCAAGCGATCCTCCGGCCTGACTGCCCCGGCCCGCACCATCGGGCACAGCACCCCGTCGCTCACTGAGGGCGCGGGGCGGCGGCGCGGAGCAGGCGGTCATTGATCGCTTCGCCAAGGCCCTCACTGGGAATGGCCACGACCGCAATGCCGGCGACGCCGGTGGCGTCGAGACGGCGAAGGGCCCCGAATAGGTTGGCGGCGGCTTCGGCGAGGTCGCCGCCCGGACTGAGGTTGACGACGGGCCCGCCGTGAGCCGGCTCGTCTGATCCGAACGCCAGCAGCCCCTCGCCCGGGAAGGCGACGCTGGCCTGAAGGCGGACGCGCGCGGCCGGCGCATAGTGGCTCTCGAGCTGTCCCGGCGCGACAGGACGCTGCGGATCGACCTTGACCATCCGGTCGAGCCGCTCTCCCAGCACGGTCTCGATGGCCCCGCCCGCAATGCCGCCCGGTCGCAGCAGTGCAGGCCGGTCGCCGGAGAGGTCGACAATCGCCGACTCGACGCCGATCGCGCACGGTCCCCCATCGAGGATCACGTCCACGCGCTCGCCAAGGTCGCTTGCCACATGCGCGGCCGTCGTCGGACTGATGCGCCCAGACCTGTTGGCCGATGGTGCCGCCAGGGGGCGTCCGGTTGCCGCCAGGAGGGCGAGAGCCAGCCGATGGGCCGGCACGCGCACGGCAATCGTCTCGAGTCCGGCCGTCACCAGGTCGGCGACTGTCGCCTCCGTTCGTCGCGGCAATACCAGGGTCACGGCCCCGGGCCAGAATGCGGCTGCTATCCTCTCGGCCCGCGGGCAGAACACCGCCAGGGCACGCGCCGAGTCCAAATCCGCCACATGCACGATCAGCGGGTTGAAGCGCGGCCGGCCCTTGGCCGTATAAATCGCAGCGACCGCCCGGCCGTTCGTTGCGTCGGCCCCCAGCCCATAGACCGTCTCTGTCGGAAAGGCGACGAGCCCGCCGGCGCGCAGGCGCTCCCCGGCGGCGGCGATGGTCTCCGATGTGGCAGGCAGCACGGACATGGCAACGGGTCGATCTCAGCCGGCACGCCATCTTTGTGGCGGCGGCAACAGGGATTATGGTCTGGATCAAGGTCGCGACACGACCCTGTGGCGCGCGCCAGCGTCGGGAGGCTGCCCATGTCCTACACCGCTCCAGTAGACGACATCATGCTCGCCCTCAAGTCGGTCGGGGGCATCGACGCCGCGCATGCGGTTGAAGCCTGCCGCGGGCTCGATGCCGAAACCATCCGCACCATCATCGAGGAGGCCGCGCGCTTCGGCTCGCAGGTGCTGGCACCACTCAACAGCACGGGCGATGCGGCCGGCTGCCAGCATAGCCCGGACGGCACCGTCACCACGCCCCCCGGCTGGATCGACGCCTATCGCGGCTTCGTGGCGGGCGGTTGGAGCGCGCTGCCCTGTCCGGAAGCCTACGGCGGCCAGGACTTGCCGGAGATCGTGTCCAGCGCCGTCGGCGAGATATGGAACGCGGCGAACCTCTCCTTCGGCCTATGCCCGCTGCTGACACAAGGGGCCATTCATGCGCTGGCCATCGGCGGGTCCGATGCTCTCAAGGCCCGCTATCTGCCGCGCCTCATCTCGGGCGAATGGGCCGGAACGATGAACCTGACCGAACCGCAGGCCGGCTCCGATCTCAGCGAGGTCCGAACACGGGCGGTGCCCGCCGCCGACGGCACTGTCTACCGACTTTTCGGCACCAAGATTTTCATCACCTATGGCGAACACGACCTCACCGCCAACATCGTCCACCTCGTGCTGGCCCGGCTGCCGGATGCCCCCGCCGGTACGCGCGGCATCTCACTGTTCCTGGTTCCGAAATGGCTGGTCGACGACGACGGCTCCCTCGGTGCGCGCAACGACGTCGTCTGCACCGGGCTCGAGGCGAAGCTCGGGATCCATGCCAGCCCGACCTGCGTGATGAGCTTCGGCGAGACGACTGGCGCGATCGGCTACCTCGTCGGTGAGCCGAACCGCGGTCTGCAGACGATGTTCATTATGATGAATGCTGCGCGTCTGGCCGTCGGCGTCCAGGGTGTGGCTGTTGCCGACCGGGCGACGCAGCACGCGACCCGTTATGCGATGGAGCGCCGCCAGGGTCGCCCACCGGGAGACCGCGCGGCCAGCGGCCCCGTCGCCATCCTCGCCCACGCCGATGTCCGCCGTATGCTGCTGGAAATGCGTGCCAAAACCGCGGCCGCACGCATGCTGTGCTGTGCCACGGCAGCGGCGCTCGATGCCGCGCGTGCCGCGCCCGACCCGGCCATGGCCGAGCGGGCAGCCAACCGCGCGGCCCTTCTGACCCCCGTCGCCAAAGCGTTCGCGACCGATATCGCCTGCGAGGTGGCCTCGCTGGGCGTGCAGGTCCACGGCGGCATGGGGTTCATCGAAGAGATGGGGGCCGCCCAGTTCTACCGCGACGCGCGCATCCTGCCGATCTACGAGGGCACCAACGGCATTCAGGCCATCGACCTGGTGACGCGCAAGTTGCCACTGGCCGGCGGTGAGACGATGCGAAACTATCTTGATGACCTGGAGGACGTCCTGGCCGAGGTCGAGGCTGCCGGCCGTCCGGAATTGCGCCGCACCGCCGAGCGCATTGGCGCGGCACTCGCCGCGCTCGCCGAAGCCGACGACTGGATGGGTCGGGCGTTGGCGCGTAAGCCGGACGCCGCCCTGGCGGGGGCAACCACATTCCTTCGGCTGTTTGCCCTGGCCGCTGGCGGCTGTTACCTCGCACGCGCCGCGCTCGTCGCCGCACGGGAGCCCGGCGACCCCGCGCGCGCCATCGCGTGTGCCCGCTTCTTCGCCGAGCATCTGGCCACCGCCGCCCCGGGATTGGCGTTGTCGGTCATGGATGGGGCCGGTGCCATTCTGGACTGTCCACCCGACGTCTTGAGAGCCTGAGCCCGTGGCGACCGCCGCCACCGCGAAGTCATAGGCGAAGGGCAGGCTCGTGATCCTGATGGTCTGACATGGCTGCGCAACCGGGCCGAAAACGATGCAAAAAGTACAAAACCGGCAGGCGAGGGGCCGTGCTTGACCGCTGCCATTGGGCACCGCCGATCAGGGGCCGCCAATCGAGGGAGGAAGCAATGGCGCTCGGCGTCGAACGTCCATCAGCCCGGCGGGGACCGCTGGCCATGCTGGCTGCACGGACCGCCCGCTCGCTCCGCATCACGGTCCTGGCCATGCTGGCAATCTGTGGGGCGGCACTTTGTCAGCCGCCAGCCTCGGCGCATTGGCTCGACCGACTGGTCCGCGTCGCCGGGGACTCTGGCGAGGACGCGACCGGCCTCTCCGCGCGACTTGGCAGAGCCGGGCTGCATCATCTCGACGACGCAGTGTCAGCCCTGGTCCGCCTTCCCGAAAGGCCCGGAGTGATCGCGCTCGCCGCGCATGCGACGCCGGAAGGCCACTGGCAGTTCGTGAACAAGTCGGGCGACGTGTTCACGGCCGCGTCCACCGACGAGATGGCGCGTATCGGCCAGATGCTGGCACCTGAGGCAGTCGCAACCTCCCAGGGATCGCCCAAGCTCGCACTGGTGCTTTCGGAAGAGACCGTCTTTCGTCAGGCCAGCCAACTCGGCGACTTGCCCGGGGACGCGACGCTGCACCTGGCCCACGTCGACGCCGCACTGCCGATGCTGGCCAGAGGCGCGGGCACCGCCCGCCGCTGGCTCGCCGAGGTCCGCCCCGGTCTCCTTCTCGACCTCGCAAGCCAGCCGCTCTATCACGAAGCCCTGGCGCAACTGGCCCGGCCCATGGGGGCGGCCAACATCCGGCTGCTGACGTTCGCTGCGGACGGGGCGCGCACTATTCCTGCCGTCGCCAAGCGCGACGCAACCGGCCGGATCCTGCCCGACCTCGTCGCGCCGGAGCATCTGGCGGACGCGCTGCGGAGCCAGCCTGGAAAAATCATCGTCGTGTCCGGCCGCACTACGGGTGGCCTGTTCGACAGCCTGCCGCTGGGCATGTCGCGGCCGGTCGCAACAGGCATCACGCCCGACGAGCTTCGCAAGGCCGCCGCGAGCGCCGAAGTCAATCTCATCGTCCTCAACACCTCGGGACCCTGGCAGCCGGGCGGCAGGAACTGGTTCGGCCAGACGATCGAGGTCGACGGGTTGTCGAGCGCGCTGGAGCAGGCGACCTTCGGTGATTTCGTGACGAAGCTGGCCCGCCAGAACACGCGGCATGAACTCAAGATCGCCGTTTCCGGCGACACCCGCATTCGCCTGGACATCCTGCCCGAGCCGAGCGACGGCGGTATCTCTGACCTCGCCGGATCCGTCGGCAACTGGCTGGGCGAGGCGGTCAGCCACGTCACCGGCGAGATCGTCACCTCGGCCCTGAGTGCCGACGTCAACAACGGCCCCCGCCAGAGCGAACTTGACCAGCGCGTGGTTCCCGGCGTGCCCTCGCAGGTCCATATCGTCTATCTCGGAGCCCTTGTTGCCGGCGTCATCGGCTGGGCGGTCGCGCGGGACTGGTGGGCCCGACTATGGCCCCCGAAAGAGGGCCAGCGCTGGCCCGGCCGCCTGGGCCGGTTCTTGCTGTTCGTCGTCGTCTTTCTGCCGCTGGCCGGCGTTCCGGCACTTTTCTGGTCGCTCCTCTTGCAACTCTGGTCGATCCTCATGTGGCCCTACCGGTTGCTGGCCTGGCTGTTGCGCAGACGCGCCCCACAAGGCTCATGACGCGGCGGGATCGAGCGGTTAGTCTCGCCTCCGGCGCGACTGACGCTGAGGACTGTCCAGGAGCCGAGAATGGCGGGATTGCAAGGCAAGACACTGTTCATCACGGGAGCCAGCCGTGGCATCGGCTTGGCCATTGCGCTTCGCGCCGCCCGCGATGGGGCCCGGATCGCGGTCGTTGCCAAAACGGCTGAGCCGCATGCCAAGCTCGCCGGGACGATCTACACAGCCGCCGAGGCGATCGAGGCCGCCGGCGGGCGCGCGCTGCCGATCCAGTGTGACATTCGCGACGAGGCCGCAGTGGAGGCCGCCGTGGCGCGGACCATCGACGCGTTCGGCGGGATAGATATCTGCATCAACAACGCATCCGCCATCTCACTGACGCGCCTGGAGGCGACCGAAGCCAAGCGCATCGACCTGATGTTCCAGATCAATACCCGCGGCACGCTGGTCGTCACCAAAGCCTGCCTGCCGCACCTGAGACGCGCCAGTAATCCGCACGTCCTGACCATCTCACCGCCACTCGACCTGGTCCCGCAGTGGTTCTCCGGTCACGTCGCCTACGCCATCGCCAAGTACGGCATGAGCCTGGCCGTCCTCGGGCTGGCCGATGAACTCAAGAGCGACGGGATAGCCGTCAACGCCCTGTGGCCCCGGACGACGATTGCGACGGCGGCGATCGAGAATATCCTGGGCGGCGACAAGCTGATGCGCATGAGCCGCGATCCACAGATCATGGCCGATGCCGCCTGTCTGGCGGTGACACAGCCGTCAAGGTCCTTCACCGGCCGCTTTCTGATCGACGATACCTTCCTGCACGAGACGGGAGGCGTGACCGATTTCGGGCCCTATCGCATCGACCCGTCGATGCCGCTCGCGCCCGATTTCTTCGTCCCGGCCGCCAGCCGCCCGCCGCCGGGGGTTGTGATCGCACCGGTCTCGATGTTGCGTTGATCGCACGGCTTGTGACATCGGCGTGGTCATGGCTTAGATTGCCGGCGACAAACTATTTTGGCGCAACGGCCGGGAGCACTCGAGGGACAATGCCGACACTGCTGATCACGCATCCAACCTTCGTCGAGCATGACACCGGTCCCCATCATCCCGAGCGCCCTGATCGCATGCGTGCGATCGACCGGGTGCTGGCTCACGAGCTTTTCAACGGTCTCGAGCGTGCCGATGCACCGCTGCGCGACGACGTCGAGAACGCGATTTTGCTGGCCCATCCCAAGCGCTACCTCGACGATCTGAAGTCGAAGCGTCCCGGCGAGGGCGAGGCCCCTGTTCGCCTCGATCCCGATACGATCCTGTCCCCCACGAGCTGGGAGCCTGCCTTGCGCGCGGTGGGGGCCGGCATGATGGCGGTCGACGCCGTCATGGACCCCAAGGCATCCGGGACGCGCAATGCGTTCTGCCAGATCCGCCCGTGCGGCCATCACGCCGAGGCGGAGCGCGCCATGGGCTTCTGCCTGTTCTCCAACATCGCGATCGCCGGACTTTACGCCCGGAAGCGCTATGGCCTAGAGCGTGTCGCCGTCGTCGATTTCGATGTCCACCACGGCAACGGCACGCAAGACATCTTCTGGTCCGACAAGGACCTGTTCTTCGCTTCGAGCCACCAGATGCCGTTGTTTCCCGGCACCGGAGCGCCCTCCGAGACGGGGGTCGGCAATATCGTGAACGCGCCCCTGCGTTCAGGCGATGCCGGCGACAAGCTGCGGGAAGCCTATGAGAGCCGCGTTCTGCCGGCGCTGCGCAACTTCAGCCCTGACATCATTCTCATTTCGGCGGGGTTCGACGCCCACGAGGCCGATCCCCTGGCGAGCCTCAGGATGGTGGAGGCCGACTTCATGTGGGTGACCGAGCAGATCCTGGAGATTGCCGAAACGCAGTGCGACGGCCGCGTGGTGTCCATGCTGGAAGGCGGATACGACCTGTCGGCTCTCGGCCGTTCTGTCGCCGTTCACGTGCGGACACTGATGAACGCGGCGGGCTGAGAGCTTGGGTGCCGGCCCCGACGCTCGGTGCCCTTGTCGCATCGGGCCGACCAAGCGTCCGTGACGCAACACCGGCGGGTCTCAACCACGCGCCAACAAATGGAAGGACGATGATGAGCAAAGCGGCCGCCGGCCACGCCGATATCAAAGAGATGAGCTTCGAGCGGGCGATGAAGGAACTGGAGACGATCGTCGATCGTCTGGAGAAGGGGGCCGTCGAACTCGAGGAGTCGATCTCCATCTACGAGCGTGGCGAGGTCCTGAAGGCCCACTGCGACCGCCTGCTGCGCCAGGCCGAAGCCAAGGTCGAGAAGATCACGCTTGACGGCGAGGGACGGCCGAAAGGCACCGAACCGCTCGATCCGAAAGGCGCTTGATCGTCGTAGCCGGCTCGGTGCTTCGTTGGTGATTGCCAGGTTGGCGATTGCCGAGTTGGCGATTGGAGACATGATCGCTAAGCTCCCACTCCGCCGGAGTTGACGTCCCCGCCACCTTGAACGGCGCTGCCTGCGCGAGCCGCTTTGAAATCTTTGACAGAAAACGAGCAAAGAGTGACCAGCACCCCGCTCCTCGACAAGATCAGCGTCCCCTCAGACCTCCGCAGGCTGCCAGAATCAGATCTCGCCCAACTCGCCGCCGAACTGCGGATCGAACTCGTCGATGCCGTTTCGGTCACGGGCGGGCACTTGGGTGCCGGCCTCGGCGTGGTCGAGTTGACGATCGCGTTGCACTATTTGTTCGATACGCCCAACGACCGTCTGATCTGGGACGTCGGCCATCAGGCCTATCCGCACAAGATCCTGACCGGTCGTCGTGAGCGCATTCGCACCCTGCGCCAGCCGGGCGGGCTCTCGGGCTTCACCAAGCGCGACGAAAGCCCCTACGATCCGTTCGGGGCCGCCCATTCCTCGACGTCGATCTCGGCTGGTCTCGGCATGGCGGTTGCCCGCGATCTCTCGGGCGGCGACAACAACGTCATCGCCGTCATTGGTGACGGCGCGATGTCGGCGGGCATGGCTTACGAGGCGATGAACAACGCTGGCGCGCGCGACGAGCGGTTGATTGTCATTCTCAACGACAACGACATGTCGATCGCCCCGCCGACCGGCGCTCTGTCGGCCTACCTGGCGCGGATCACGTCGTCGGGCACCTATCTCTACCTGCGTGACATCGCCAAGCAGCTTGCCCGGCAGTTGCCGAAAAGCTGGGAGCGGCGCGCCGCCCGCATGGAAGAGTACACCCGCCATTTGTGGCAGGGCGGCGCATGGTTCGAAGAGTTGGGTTTTTATTACATCGGTCCCATCGACGGGCACGATTTCTCGCACCTGTTGCCGGTCCTGAAGAACGTGCGCGACACCCGCCACGGACCCATCCTGGTGCATGTTGTAACGAAGAAGGGCAAGGGCTACGGCCCTGCCGAGGAAAGCGACGACAAATATCACGGCGTCAACAAGTTCAACGTCGTGACGGGGGCCCAGGTCAAACCGAAGTCGAACGCACCGTCCTACACGAAGGTGTTCGCCCAGAGCCTGATCGAAGAGGCCAAGGCCGATGACAAGGTTGTCGCCATCACGGCGGCCATGCCGGGCGGCACCGGGCTAGACCTGTTTGGCGCTGCCTTCCCCGAGCGGACCTTCGACGTTGGCATCGCCGAACAGCATGCGGTCACCTTCGCGGCCGGATTGGCGGCGGAAGGCTACAAACCGTTCTGCGCGATCTACTCGACGTTCCTGCAACGCGCCTATGATCAGGTGGTGCATGACGTGGCGATCCAGCGCCTGCCTGTCCGGTTCGCGATCGACCGGGCCGGCCTTGTCGGCGCGGATGGAGCCACGCACGCCGGCTCCTTCGATGTCGCCTATCTGGGCTGCCTGCCCGACATGGTCATCATGGCGGCCGCCGACGAGGCGGAATTGAAACACATGGTGGCGACCGCTGTTTCGATCAACGACCGCCCATCGGCCTTCCGCTATCCGCGTGGCGACGGGGTGGGCGTGGAAATGCCGGAGCGGGGCCAGGTGTTGGAGATCGGCAAGGGCCGCATCCTGCGCGAGGGCTCGACGGTGGCCATTCTGTCGCTCGGCACCCGGCTGGCCGAGAGCCTCAAGGCGGCCGACCAACTGGCGACCTTCGGGTTGTCGACGACGGTGGCCGATGCCCGCTTCGCCAAACCGATCGACACGATCCTGGTCGAGCAGCTTGCGCGCAGCCACGAGGTCCTGATCACGGTCGAGGAGGGCTCGCTCGGCGGCTTCGGGGCCTATGTGCTCCACCATCTCGCGGGGGCCGGCCTCTTGGACCATGGTTTGAAAGTCCGCACCATGACGCTGCCCGACGCCTTCATCGACCATGGCAAGCCCGACGACATGTACGCGGCAGCCGGACTTGCGGCCCCCGGCATAGTCGCGACCGTGTTCAAGGCGCTGGGTCGCGACGAGCTGGCCGGTGAATTGGGCGGCGAGCGGGCCTAGGCGAGGCGGCGGCATCTCGACGGTGCCGGCGCCAAACGTCACGTGCGGGGGCGGCCCGAGCCGGCGGCGGATCAAAGTCGAGCCCGTGCGACGGCGCTTGCGCCCGGCAGCGTGAGGCTTGCAGCAGCGCTTGAGGTGGACGAGGCGCAGGCTGGCATGCGAAGTCCGGTCGCCGCGGCCATTCAGCCAGGCGTTCAACCTCGACGGGCGGACACCTCAGCATGGAACACGTCTCACTGCTCCAGGTCGCGTTGCTGCTCATGGCGGCGGCCGTCGCGGCACCCCTCGCCCGCTGGCTGAAAGTTGGCACGGTACTCGGCTATCTGGCGGCCGGGGTTGCCCTGGGCCCGTTTGGAATTGGCCAAGCATTCTCCGTGTATCAGGCCAAGGAAATCCTCCACATCGCCGAATTCGGTGTCGTTCTTCTCCTGTTTCTGATCGGGCTGGAACTGCGGCCGACGCGGTTGTGGTCGATGCGCGCGTCCATCTTCGGCTTAGGGACGGCGCAGGTAAGCGTGACGGCTGCGCTCCTCGCTGGCGCCGGGCTCATCGCCGGAGCGTCCGGCCTCTTGGCCGTCTTTCTCGGGCTGGCGCTGGCGTTGTCGTCGACAGCGTTTGCGCTGCAGGTGCTCGAGGAAAAGAAAGAGCTCACCTCCCGCCATGGCCGTCTGGCCTTCTCGATCCTGCTGTTCCAGGATCTCGCCGCCATCCCCCTGATTGCGATCGTGCCGCTGTTTGCCGTCACCAGCGCGGTGGGCGGGGGCATGTCGTTCAACGGCTTGCTGTTGGCGCTGGCGACGATCGCAGCGGTCATCGTCGTGGGCTACGCGGTTTTGGACCGGGCCCTGTCTCTCGTGGCGCGGACCGGCGTTCAGGAAGCAATGACGGCGGCCGCTCTGCTGACGGTGGTCGGCACCGCGCTGGTCATGCAGCAGGCCGGGCTGTCGGCGTCACTGGGAGCGTTTCTGGCCGGCGCGCTGTTGTCGGAATCCTCCTATCGGCACCAGCTCGAAGCCGATCTGAAGCCGTTCGAGGGGCTGCTCCTGGGCCTGTTCTTCACGACGATCGGCATGTCGCTGAAGCTCGAGATCATCGCCGCCGAGCCGGCGATGGTTGTCGGGCTGACGCTCGGTCTTCTCGCGATCAAGACGGTCGTGCTGTTTGGCCTGGGGATTTGGCAGGGTCTCGAGACCCGCGCGGCGCGCCGGCTTGCCCTGGTCTTGTCGCAGGGCGGCGAGTTCGCCTTCGTCCTGCTGACGCAAGGTGTCATGGCCGATGTCCTCGATGAGCCGACCGCCGACCTCATGACGGTCGTCGTGACGCTGTCGATGGCGGCGACACCGCTGCTGCTGTTGGCCGACGACTTTTTGGCCCCCGCACGCGCAACGCCGCGCGAGCCCGACCCGCTACCCGACCGCACCGGTCATGTGATCATCGCCGGCTTCGGTCGCTTCGGCCAGATCGTGGCACGTATCCTGCGCGCCAAGCGCATTCCGTTCACGGCCCTCGACCTCGACGCCGAGCAGATCGACTTCGTCAAGCAGTTCGGTGCCGAGGCATTTTTCGGTGATGCGAGCCGACTGGATATCCTGGAGGCCGCCCAGGCCGGCAAGGCGAGCGCGCTCGTCCTGGCCATCGACGATGTCGAGGCGTCGGTGCGCACCGCCGAGATCGTGCGCACAGCGTTCCCGGACTTGCCGATCTACGCCCGGGCGCGCAACCGCAACCATGTGCACCGGCTGATGGATCACGGTGTCCAAGTTATCCGTCGCGAAACGTTCCTTTCGGCACTCGACCTGACGCGGGAACTGCTGCGTGGCCTCGGCCATTCACAACGCGACGTCCGGTTCGCCGTCGAAACGTTCGTGGCCCACGACGAGCGTCGCCTGATCCGCGATTACCAGGACCACGCCGACCTCAAGAAGTTGCAGGAGAGGGCCCGAACCGACGCGGAAACGCTCGCCGACCTGTTTGCCGACGACGAGCGTCAGGCCGCTGGCGCTGGTCTGCCCAAGGTGCCCGCCGACAGCCGGTGATGGGTGCCTACCTGGCATGCGCGGCCGCTCCCGGCGCGCCGGGAGCGGGCGGAGCGGACGCCCCGCACCGGCCATCGCCCGTCCCGGATCAACGCAGCCGACGGTCGAAGGGCCGCGCTACTTGACTGTGATGGTGATTTTCTCGCTCATGACGGGCGGCTTGTGGGGCACATGATTGTGGTCGCCGAGCACGAGTTGGAGGGTATGTTTGCCGGGCGGCAGCGTGATGGTCGTCTCGGTTTGTCCGCCGCCGAAGTGTTTGTGCTGGTCATCGGCCGGGATGGGGTTGTCGAGGTCGGTCAGGTCGGTGTTGATGATGAGATGGTGGTGGCCGGTGTGCGCCTTCTCGACGCCGGCGGGCGCGACGCCCATCCCCGACAGCCCGAAGCGCACGGTCACCGGACCCGAGACCTCCTGGCCATTCGTCGGCGCAATGAAATAGACCTTGGCACCCTCCTTGGCGGGGGTCTGGGCGAAGGCAGCCGCGGCTACCATCAGCGTGGCCGAACTGGCGAGTACGAGACGTCTGAGCATGATCAAGCCTCCGAAACAAACTGCACCAAAGTGCATGATGGTACGCTCCGGTTGTGGCACCGGATTGACGCGTACGGCTTGCCCTGCCCGCACGCACCATTCGAGGACACGCACGCCACGCCACGGCTTCGCGCCGGGAGCGTCGTGAGACATGCGCGGGCGGCTGGACCATCTCCTCGTCACCCGCGGCCTCGTCGCATCGCGCGCCCGTGCCGCTGACCTGATAGCCCGCGGCGCGGTACTGGTCGATGGCGCAGTCGCCGGCAAGGCGGGACAGTTGGTCGAGGCAACGGCTGCATTGGTCGTCGATGCGGACGCGAACGCTTACGTCGCGCGCAGTGGCCTCAAGCTGAAAGCCGCACTCGACACGTTTGGGCTTGAGGCCCGGGGCCGGGTGGCGCTCGACGTGGGGGCCTCGACGGGAGGCTTCACGCAGGTGCTGCTGGAGGCGGGAGCTGAAAGGGTCTATGCCGTGGACGTGGGCCACGGGCAGTTGCACGACAGCCTGCGGGCCGACCACCGGGTCGTGAGCCTGGAGCGCACCGATGCCCGCAGCCTCGATCGCCAGGCCATCCCCGAGCCGGTCACAGCGGTTGCAGCCGACGTGAGCTTTGTTTCGCTCAAAGACGTGCTCGCAGCGCCGTTGTCGCTGGCCGGACCAGGCGCGTGGCTGGTCGCCCTCGTCAAGCCGCAGTTCGAGGTGGGCAGGACGGCCGTGAGCCGGCGCGGGCTCGTGCGCGACGGGGAGCTTGCCGTGGCCGCGGTGGCGGCGGTCAGCGGCTTTCTCGCGGGCCTTGGGTGGACGGAGTTCGCACGGGCACCGTCGCCCCTGCCGGGCAAGGAAGGCAACATAGAATGGCTTCTGGGAGCCCGCCGCCATGAGTGAAGAGACGACGCTCGTCATCGAGCGGCTGGGTGCGCAGGGCGATGGCATCGCACGGTTGGACGGAGCCGACGTGTTCGTACCCTTCGCGCTGCCCGGCGAAACCGTGCGGGCGCGCGTCGCAGCGGGCCGAGGCCAACTGATCGAGGTGCTGGCTCCCGGGTCGCCGGATCGCCTAGCCCCGGTTTGCCGGCATTTCGAGACCTGTGGCGGCTGCGCCGTTCAGCATCTGGCCCCGGCACCTTATGCCGCGTGGAAGCGCAGCATGGTCATCGCAGCGTTCGCCGCGCGCGGGCTCACCGTCGACGTGGCCGTTCCCCTCGCGGTCGGGGCTGGCGCGCGCCGCCGCGTCGTGCTCTCGGCCAAGCGTGCGCATGGGGCTGGTCTGGTGCTGGGGTTCCATGCCGCGAGTTCGCCCGACATCGTCGAACTGGCGGAGTGCCCGGTCTGCGATCCCTCCATCGTTGCGGCGCTGCCGGGCTTGCGCGATCTCGCCGCAGGTCTTCAGCAGGGCAAGGACGGATTGCGGATGACCGTCGTCGCGGCCCGCAATGGTCTGGATGTGGATATCGCCGGGGTTGCCGGCGCTCTCAATCCCTCCGCACGCTTGAAGCTCGCCGAGAAATCGACGGCGCTGGGCCTCGTCCGGCTGAGCCTCGATGGTGACACGATGTTTGCCTCGGGGGTGCCGGTGATCCGCATGGGAACCGCCGAGGTCGCCCCGCCGCCTGCCATCTTCATGCAGGCCTCTGCCGCCGCCGAGGATCTGATGGCGCAGGCCGTCGTCGCCGCGCTGCCCAAAAAGGCCAAGCGCGCGGTCGATCTGTTCTGCGGCATGGGGGCGTTCACGTTCGGCCTAGCAGCCAAGGTCGTGGTCGAGGCGTTCGACAGCGATACCGCCGCGCTTGCCGCCCTCGATCAGGCTGCCCGCCACGCCCAGGGTCTCAAGGCCATCACCGCACGCCGGCGCGATCTTTTCGCCGAGCCGCTGTCGCGCCGTGAACTCGACGGTGCCGACCTCGTCGTGTTCGATCCCCCGCGGGCCGGCGCGCGCGAGCAGGCGCTCATGCTGGCGAAAGCGCAGGTGCCGGTGGTGGTCGCTGTCTCATGCAGCCCGGCGACACTGGCGCGCGATGCACGCATTCTCGTCGATGGCGGCTATCAGATCGCGACCGTGCAGCCCATCGACCAGTTCGTGTTCGCCCCGCACGTCGAGGTGGTCGCCGTGTTCACCAAGGCTCCCGCTCCAAGGAGGCGGCCGACATAGGCCGGCACGATCTCCGTCGCCGGCCCGCGGTGGTGCTCGGCAAATTCTGAGGCACCCTCCGACGGTTCCAGGTTCAACTCGACCGTGAGGGCTCCAGCCTGGCGGGCCAGTGCCACGGCGATTTCGTCGAGCCGGTCGGGCGCTTTTTCGCGACGGATACGTCGCATCGCTGAGTTTGCCGCACTTGTCCACGCCGCACCCCTCCGTCAAGCTACAGCCCATGCCAGTAATCAGGGAGCGAGCTATGGCAGGTCCGATTGACATGGCCGTGCAACTTGCGGGCAATACCGCCCGGCTAGGGTGGTACACCGGCATCAACTGGCTGATGCGCCGCGAAGGCCTGCGGCGAGGCCCCGCCACGGAGCCCTACGAGCCCAAGCGTCCTGTGCCGTCGCGAGAAGACCTGATGGCCTCCATCCGGGAATTGTTGCGCGCGGATGCCGAAGCAGTGCGCGATGGACTGTATCCGCCGATGCCGGGCGAGGAACTCCGCCTGCGCGAGCATCTGTCCCGCTTGCGCGCGATGGCCCGCGATCTGGCCGGTACGACGGGGCGGCGGCACGCCCGTGATGCTTCGACGGCGCGTGACCTGCCGCAGGCCGCGGGCTTGCCGGACTACTTCACCCAGGATTTTCATTTCCAGACCGGCGGCTACCTGTCGCGCGATTCGGCCCGCCTGTACGATGTGCAGGTGGAGACCTTGTTTTATGGGGCTGCCGCGGTCATGCGCCGCGCCGGCCTGCGCACTATTGCCAGCCATATGCTGGGGCGTGACCAGCGCCAGACGAGCCTGCTCGACGTGGCATGCGGGACTGGCCGCTTCCTGCGCGATGTCCGGCTCGCGTTTCCAGCCATGCACCTGACAGGTCTCGACTTGAGCGCCGCCTACCTAGAAGAAGCGCGTGTGCATATGGGCTCGCTGCGGCCGGCGACGTTCCTGGCCGCCAATGCCGAGGACATCCCTCTTGGGGATGCGACCCAGGACATCGTCAGTTGTGTGTTTCTGTTCCACGAATTGCCGCCCGACGTGCGCCGGCGCGTGGCGGGTGAACTGGCGCGGGTCTTGAAGCCGGGCGGGCTGCTCGTCTTCATCGACAGCCTGCAAATGGGCGATAAACCGGGCTGGGATGGTCTCCTCGAGGCCTTCCCCGTGCGGTTTCACGAGCCGTACTATCGCAACTACGCGATCGACGATCTCGACGCCCTGTTCGAGAGCTTCGGGCTGGCGGCGCGGGCAACCGAGCTTGCCTTCCTGTCGAAGGTGATGGTGCGCGAGAAGAGGTGAGGCCGCCACGCCTTTCGCTGGAATGCAAAAGCCCGGTTCCTTGCGGAACCGGGCCCGTTGGTCTCGCGTGAACCGTCTGGCGCAACGCCTTATTTCTTGACGAGTTCCGGGTACCGCTTGGCGCACTTCGAGCCGACGAAATCATTGATTTCCTCGATCATCTCGCCATGGAAGAACCCGACATTCTTCTCGATCCAGTCGGCACCGGTGATGACGGCCTTGATCACGCTCGGCGCGTCGACCTTGGTGATATTCAGCTCGGCCTTTTCGGCCTTGCCATATTTGAACGAGACCTTCGGCGCCAGCGTCACGTCGATGGTCGTCGGCTCTTTTTCGGTCTCGATCTGGCACTTGACCGTGTGGCTGTCCATCTGGAGGACGTGGGCAGGCTTGGTCAGCGCGGAAATCACGTTCTCGCGGCTGGCCTTCAGCGGCACCTCGCACCGGGCATCGCCGAAGCCCCAGCTCAAGCTCTTCGAGCTGGCACCCTTCTCGATCTTGTCCTTGGCCCACGTCTTCGAGATGTCGCAGGTGAGGTCGCCGCCGCTGGCGTCCTTGGCCAGGATCATGGCGCAAAGGCTCTGCTCGCAGGCTTTGAGTTTATCTGCCTCGTCGGCCTTGGGCTCGAGGGCAAGCGCCGGCTGAGCCATAGCGAAGAAGCCAACGGCGGCGGCAAACGGCAGGAGGCGCACGCCCGTGCGCGGTCCAGTGAACGGCATGGCTGGAAAATCCCCGTGGAGCTATGGAGTTGGTGCGGGTAGAACCCCGCCGCACCGGACTGCGGCCCTGCTGGAACGCCGGCCACGCTTGGCCTTGTCATGCGTTCCGGCGGACAAGCCACGCGACCGGCGGCAGACGCTTCGCGGTCAATTCGGTCGGGAATGAGGCCGCCGCTGCGCTTCCTTTGGATGCCGAAAAAGAGTGCCGGCGTGTGACCGGCAAACCACGCGCGGCGGTCCAGTCGCGGTGGCGGGCCTCTCTATCAGGGCTTGCCCGGCGAAGTCTTTGGGCCCGCACCCGCGTTGGGTGCCGGGTCTGTCGCAGCGCCGGCTGTGCCTGTGGGCGCGGTTGACGTGTCTCTTTGCGGACCATGAGCTGCGACGCCGGCCGCGGGCGCGTTCGCGTCGGGGGTGACGGCTTGGTGTCGCAGGGCCTCTGCACGCCGCTTCATGGCGGCCTCTTTGCGCCGGGCGGCCGCCGCCGCTCGTTGCCGGCGGATTTCCTTCACCTTGGCCAGTCGCTCCTGGCGGGCGCGCTCAATGCGGCTCTTGGCGCATTTCTCGTGCACGAACTTGTTGACCTGCCGCACCATGTCCTTGTGGAAAAGCCCCAGGCTGTCCTCCAGGAATGCAGCGCTTCGCACCAGTGCGGTGATGCTGGAGGGGCCCTCGATGGTCTCCAGTCCGATCCAGATCTTGCGGACCTTTCCGCCTTCGAACTTGAGCTTGGGCTTCAGCCGGGCCGTGACGGGCCGGACGCCGTCGTCCGTCTCGACCTGGCAACTCACCTGATGCGGCGCTGCCTGCAACTCGTAGCTGGGCGCGGTAAGGGCGGCCACGATCCCAGCATTGTCCAGCCTGACCGCCACCGAGCAGCGTGCATCGCCGAAGCCCCATTTCAGTGTCTTTGCCGAGGCTCCATCCTCGATTTTCGTGCGGTTCCAGGTCTTTGCGATGTCGCAGGCCATCAGCCCCCGGGCCGGTGCCTTGTCCAGGACCACGTCGCACAGGCGCACTTCGCAGGCCTCGAGCTTTGCCTTTTCGTCCGCATCCGGTTCGAGTGCGTGGGCAACGCGAACGCAGCCTGTCAGTAACGCCGCGGTCAGGAAGCCGCTGCTCAACGTGCGTGCGATACGGCGCGCCTGCATTGAAAAACCCTTTGATCCTGGGCCTGGAAGGCACTATTCCAGCACTGTGGCATGGTGACACGCGGGTGGGGTCAGCGCGCTCGAGATCGGCGGTTTTGCTGTCCCCCCTCGCGACGATATAGACCCTCGCTCAGGGTTTGGTCTGCACTATGGTGACGAGCCGATAGCTCGGACGCGAGTGGGGTGGCAGGCATTTCTGTCTGGCGTCCTGCGTAAACTGGCATGAATCATTGCGATCATCGAGGGAGAGACAGATGAGCGTTGATACGACCGGTGGTCATCCGGACATGGACTACAACGAGCACCGCCGGACCTATGCGGGCTTCTTGCGTGGTGCTCAGATCCTGGTGGTCGTCGTTGTGCTGATCCTGATCGGAATGGCGATGTTTCTCGTTTAAGCGTCCGACTATGGCACTAAAGTGCTCCTGGCCAGGATGGGGGACTGGCCGGTTTCCCGTCGACGTCCCTCCCTGAACGACCTCGAGTGCGATGTCCGGCCGGGCTTGCGCGGGCTTGCAACGGCAAGCGTGCGGGCACGACGTCACACTTTCACAGCCAACGCCGGTTCCGGCATGTCCACCCTTTCGGAAAAACATGATGGTCACGATCGCTGTCACAGCCGAGCCGTCCGATGAGCCACGCGTCGCGGTGTCCCCCGACACAATAAAAAAGCTGGTCGCCAGCGGCTGTAAGATCAGGATCGAGAGCGGGGCGGGCCTGCGCTCGTATTTCTCGGATGCGTCCTACACCGCTCAAGGGGCCGAGATCGTTGCCGACAAAGCGAGCGCGCTCGCCGGCGCTGATATCCTGCTCCGGGTCCGCCGGCCGCCGGCCGAAGACGTGGCAGCACTCAAGCCTGGGGCGATCGTCGCTGCCGCACTCGATCCCTACGGCGACCGCGACGGCCTGCAGTCGCTGGCTCAAACCAATGCCAGCCTCTTCGCGATGGAGTTCATGCCGCGCACCACCCGCGCGCAGTCGATGGATATCCTGTCGAGCCAGGCCAACTTGGCAGGCTACAAGGCTGTGATTGACGCGGCCTCGATGTTCGGTGCGGTCGTACCCATGATGATGACGCCGGCCGGCACCGTTCCGGCGGCCAAAATTTTCATCATGGGCGTCGGTGTCGCCGGCTTGCAGGCGATCGCGACGGCGCGTCGCTTGGGCGGCATCGTGACCGCGACCGATGTGCGGCCGGCGACCAAAGAGCAGGTGCAATCGCTGGGAGCAAAGTTCATCGCGGTCGAGGACGAGGAGTTCAAACAGGCCCAGACGGCCGGCGGGTACGCCAAGCAGATGTCTGCGGACTACCAGAAAAAGCAGGCAGAACTGGTGGCCGCCCACGTCAAAGCGCAGGACATCGTGATTACCACGGCGCTCATTGCGGGCCGCCCGGCTCCGCGCCTCATCACCACCGCCATGGTCGAGAGCATGAAGCCCGGCGCGGTGATCGTCGACCTTGCCGCCGAGCGCGGCGGCAACTGCGAATTGACGGTGCCGGGCCAGCGGCTGACGACGGCCAATGGCGTCACGATCGTCGGGACGCTGAACCTGCCGGGAACGGTGCCGGTCAACGCCTCCAGCCTCTATGCCAAGAACCTGCTGTCGTTCATCGACCTGATGCTGGACAAGAAGGAAAAGACGATTGCCGTCAACTGGGACGACGACATCATCAAAGGTACCCTCGTCGCCCGGGACGGCATGATCGTTCACCCCAATCTCGCGCCTGCGGCCTGAGGAGAGACCCATGACCCGCAACGCTTTTCTCGCCCCGCTTGCCGTGCTTCTGCTGGCCGCTTCCCCGCTTCCCGCGTCGGCCGCCGGTGGCACCGTCGTCGACGCGTGGGTCTACCAGATCATGGTTTTCGTGATTGCGATCTTCGTGGGCTACTACGTCGTCTGGTCGGTGACGCCGGCCCTTCACACGCCGTTGATGTCTGTCACCAACGCGGTGTCCTCGGTGATCGTCGTCGGCGCGCTGCTGGCGGTCGGCATCACGGGGGTGACCGGAGGAAGCGTCGCCGCCAAGATATTCGGGTTTCTGGCGCTCACCATGGCGTCGGTGAACATCTTCGGCGGCTTCCTCGTCACCAGCCGCATGCTCGCGATGTACAAGAAAAAGGAACCGAAGCGCTGAGGCCCGTGGCCTGCCGCGCCGCCTTAACGCTTTGGGGGTTTTGATCTTCTCATGTCCGATACGCTTCTTTCGCCCAATCTGGTGGCGCTGCTCTACCTGGTGTCCGGCGTCCTCTTCATCCTGACGCTGCGCGGCTTGTCGCATCCCGAGACGTCGCGCCAGGGCAATCTCTACGGCATGCTCGGCATGACGCTGGCCGTGGTCGTCACGCTCTCGCAGATGAAGGCGATCGGCGACCCGCTGACCTGGGCGCTGATCCTCGGCGGCCTGGGCATCGGCGGGTTCGCCGGTGCTAAGATCGCCCGCGAAATCCCGATGACGTCGATGCCCGAGCTGGTGGCGGCGTTCCACTCGCTCGTTGGTTTGGCAGCCGTTTTCGTTGCGGCGGCCGCGATCTACGCGCCGGAGGCCTTCGGCATCCTGGTCGAAGAGGACAAGCCAGCGCTGGGGATAAAGGCGGCGAGCCTGTTCGAGATGGCGCTCGGCGTTGCGATCGGTGCCATCACGTTCACCGGCTCGGTCATCGCGTTCGCCAAGCTGTCCGGCAAAATGTCCGGCAAGCCGATCATCCTGCCGGCCCGTCACGCCATCAACATCGGCCTGTTCGTGACCATCATCGTGTTGATCGGCCTGATGATGCAGTCGGGCGGTCTCGGCGAAGGCAAGCTGTACTTCTGGGCGATCGTAGCGGCCTCGCTGCTGTTCGGCGTCCTCATCATCATCCCGATCGGCGGCGCGGATATGCCCGTCGTCGTCTCGATGCTGAATTCCTATTCGGGATGGGCGGCTGCCGGCATCGGGTTCACGCTGGGCAATGTCGCGCTCATCATCACCGGCGCGCTGGTCGGCTCGTCGGGTGCGATCCTGTCCTACATCATGTGCAAAGGCATGAACCGGTCCTTCGTCTCGGTCATCCTTGGCGGGTTCGGCGGTGAGACGGCCGGGCCGGCAGGTGGCGGCGAAGCCAAGCCGGTCAAGATCGGCGCGGCTGAAGACGCCGCTTATATCCTGAAAAACGCGCAGAAGGTGATCATCGTGCCGGGGTACGGCATGGCCGTGGCCCAGGCCCAGCACGCTCTGCGGGAGATGGCCGACGCGCTCAAGGCCGCTGGCGTCGAGGTCAAGTACGCCATTCATCCGGTCGCCGGCCGCATGCCGGGCCACATGAACGTGCTGCTGGCCGAGGCGAACGTGCCCTACGACGAGGTGTTCGAACTCGAGGACATCAATTCGGATTTCAGCCAGACGGACGCGGTCTACGTCATCGGTGCCAACGACGTCGTCAATCCGGCCGCCGAGGACGACAAGACCTCACCGATCTACGGGATGCCGGTCCTGCAGGTCTGGAAAGCTGGCACGGTCCTGTTCAACAAGCGCTCGCTGGCCTCCGGCTATGCCGGCATCGACAACCCGGTGTTCTACCGTGACAACACCGTCATGGTTCTGGGCGATGCCAAGAAGATGACGGAGACCATCGTGAAGTCCATCCACGAATAGGCGCAGGCTCGATGGGCCTGCCGCGCAGCGAGACAGAAGGCTGGGGCTCGTCCCCGGCCTTTTTCGTTCAGTGGCGATGCGCCCCGCCGGCGCAGGCCGAGGCGCGCGATCAAAGTGTGTTGAACCGCAGGGCACCGTCATGATTTGGCCGGCAGTGCTCTCGTAGAAATACAGCCGACGTAATCACCGAACTCCGCACAGGACATGTCCTCCAGCGGGCGCTGCACCGCCGCCCATTGGAAGGCGCAGACAGCCACCAAAACAGTCCCGTCAGCCCAACAAGCGCCCTATCGACTCGTCATCGAGACGATATTGATCCCAGACATGGATGCGGCCGGAGCCTTCGACGCCATGCGCACTGTGACCATCGTTCTTGTCGGAGCGGTCGCCCTCTATCTGTCGGCCATCGCCTACGTAATGGCCTTCCAGCGATCCTTCGTGTTCGACGTGCGCGACAGCGGCGGAACATTGGACGCGGCGGGCACCATCGCGATTCCCGGCTCGCAGCGCATCGCCATTCCGACCTCTGACGGCGAGACGCTGGCCGGCTGGTACCTGCCACCGCGCCAGCCCGATGCGCCGGTCTTCCTGTTCATGCACGGCAAGAGCGGCGGCCTGGAGCGCAAGGTCGGCCGCTGGAGCCGTTTGGCCGACCGGGGTGCCGGCGTGCTCGCGTTCTCCTATCGCGGCTATCCTGGTTCGACCGGGGAGCCCTCCGAGGCAGGGCTTTACGAGGACGCCCGCGCCGCCTACCGCTGGCTTGCCGGCAGGCACGAGTCCGGGCGCATTGTTCTGCACGGGTTGTCGCTGGGCACAGGCGTCGCCAGCAGGCTGGCCACCGAGGTCGACGCCAAAGCTGTCGTGCTCGAAGCCCCGTTCGCCGCCCTCGTAGATGTGGCCGCCGCGCGCCAGCCCTGGCTGCCCGTACATCTCCTTCTGATCGACCGGTTCGAGAGCTTGCCGCTGATGGCGAAACTGCGCATGCCACTGCTGATCGTTCACGGCACCCGCGATACGGCCATTCCCATCTCCCACGCCGAGCGCCTGTATGCGGCGGCCAAAGAGCCCAAGCGGCTGGTCGCGATTCCGGGCGGCGACCACAGTACGCTGCCCCGCGATGGACTTTACGATCACGTCTTCGCGTTTCTCGGCGACCTCGACCGCTCGCGCACCCTGTCGGAAGCAACGCCCCCGGTCGAGGCACCGGCGCAACCCTAGGGCGACACCAGACCTTGGTGGCGTCTCGCTGCCGATATCCGGATGGCTCCCGGTCTGGCATTTGAACCGAAGGTACTGGCGTCGCGTTCCAGCCCCGGTTCCACCGCAAGCCGGCGAAATTGTGAATGGGTCACACCCGGGGTGGTCTTCCCGCAGTGCCTCGATCATGTATCCTTACACGATGCGCGTGTGGCTGGACCCCGATCAAGGAGGCTCGATGACAACGCAAAAGCTTCTGCCTCTTGTTGTTTTGAAGTTCTTCATGATCATGGCGGTGTGCATTCCACCCGTCGGCCCGGCAAGTGCAGCCCCACTCGTGATCGACGGCGCGGACATGACCTGCCAGGACTTTCGCGGTCGCTCGGTGCAGACCATGGAGGTCTCCGAGCTTGGGGATGTCGGCCGCGCCTGGGTCGTGAATACGGTTCCCTACATCATCATGGACCCCGACGTGCTGCGCCGTCTGCCGGTGAAGCTGCAGCTCTTTTTCTTCGCGCACGAATGCGCCCATCACGTCCTGGCCCATTGGTTCAACCCGTCGCGCGAAAGCGAGAAGGAGGCGGATTGCTGGGCGGTGCGGCACGGTCGTGACCGGGCATTGTTCACGCGCCAGGATGTCGCCGACTTTGCCCCATGGTTCGCCGCCAGCAAGGGGTCGCACTTGGGGCATCTGCCCGGACCGGAGCGCGCGTCCTTCCTGCTGACCTGCTTCGACACGCCGATGGAAACCGCAAGTCAGCGCTGAACGAACAGCCGTCCTGAGGTGCCGGCATCACACCACGACTGGAAAAGGCGTGGTCAGGACCTCTCCCGACTTGAGCCTGCGCGACGCGTCGAGCGATAGGAGAGCATGACGTTGCTGATCGCCTTGGGTGTCGTCCTGACCGGCTTGACGTTGGCGGTGGTCTTCGGCGCACCGCACCTCGAGCGTGCACTCATGTACGCGCCCGATCCCACTCACACGTCACCGGCCGCAGCGGGGCTGCCGCGCTTCGAGGAGCGTGTGCTGGCGACACCCGACGGCCAGCGCATTGTCACATGGCGGGCCAAAGCGGGGCCTGCCCGACCGACGCTCATTTACGTGCATGGAAACGCCGGCACCCTGGCGGATCGCTCGGACCGGCTTGCCGCCTACCATGCGCGCGGGGTCGGCATCGCAATCATGGCCTATCGCGGTTATTCCGGTTCGACCGGCAAGCCGTCCGAGGCAAACAATGTCGCCGATGCCCGCCAGCTTTACGATGCCCTCATCGCAGATGGAGTTGCGGCCGAGGATATCATCGTCTACGGCGAATCGATCGGGACAGGGATCGCGGTGCAACTGGCCGCATCGCGCAAGGTCGCGGGCCTCGTGCTCGATGCGCCCTACACCTCTATCGTCGACGTGGCCGAGCTCTATTACCCCTACCTGCCCGCCCGCGCCCTGATGCGTGACCGCTACGAGACGCTGCGTCACCTGAAAAAGATGAGGGCACCAATGCTCGTCATCCACGGCGAGCGCGACCTCGTCATCCCGGTCGAGATGGGTCGCAAGGTGGCGGCGGCGGGAGGTGCAGAGATCGTCACGTTCCCCGAGGCGGGCCACTCGGACCATGGCAAACACGGCTCGTTCGAGGCCGTCATGCGATGGATCGAGCGCCTCCGAGCCGGGCGATCGACTTCTCTGGTGGTAGACCGCGCGGCAGGTTGAACCCGTTCAGCCGGCTGTACCCGGCTTCACCCCTGCAACTCGGCTAAGCGATCAAGGCGCGAAAAATCCACCGACCCCGTCGCGCGGACGGAACCGGTGGATTTGTATTCTTAAGAAAAAGTGCGTCCCGGGAATGTGCCACGCGAGGTTGCAAGCACATCTGCGGATCGCCCGCGTCCGCTTACCGGCTGCTACCGCCGCCTGGGCCGCCCCTGCCGGGCACCTTCGGCTTCGGCGTTGCGGGCAGCAGTCCCTCGCGCTGCAAGCGCTTGCGCGCGAGTTTGCGGGCGCGTCGCACGGCCTCCGCCTTCTCGCGGGCTTTCTTCTCCGAGGGCTTCTCGAAATAGTTGCGAAGCTTCATCTCACGGAAAATGCCCTCGCGCTGCATCTTCTTCTTGAGCGCCTTGAGAGCCTGGTCGACGTTGTTGTCGCGAACGAGAACCTGCACGCTGGTCTCTATCCTCTTGAGCGGTTGATCCGGAATTCCTGGAAGCGCCAAGCGCCCGGACGTTGATCGCCGGGTCGTTACGCTATGTGATCTACTGCGCGCTGATTACCAGACGGCGGCCTCGTTGTCCATCATGCCTCGGGCTCCGGGGGGACCAAGGCCGCTGCCTTGGGGACAATCCGGGTGGCGTGCCCCATCTTGCGTCCCGGCCGGGGGTCGTGCTTGCCGTAAAGGTGCAACGCGGTATCGGCCCTCGCAGCCATGGCGGCCCAGTCCGCGGCGTCCGCGCCGATGAGGTTGGTCATCACCGCATCGCAATGCCGCGCGGTCGACCCCAGCGGCCAGCCGGCGATGGCCCGGACGTGGTTCTCGAACTGACTGACCACGCAGGCATCCAGTGTCCAATGGCCGGAATTATGCACGCGGGGAGCCATTTCGTTGACGACGAGGTGGGCCCCGTCCGGCCCCTCGAGCAGAAACATCTCGACTGTCAGGACACCGACATAATCGAGCGCATCGGCGATCCGCTGGCCGATGCGATGGGCCTGCGCGATAACACACGGCGCGACGCCGGCCGGCACGGTGGAGGTGGCCAGAATGCCGTCCCTGTGGACGTTGCGGGGCACGTCGTAGAAAGCGACCTGTCCGGACAAGCTCCTGACGACGAGGATCGAGATTTCCGCCGTCAGGGGGACGAAACCCTCCAGGATCGCGGATTGGGTCCCGATGGCGTCCCAGGCCCAGCCGGGGTCCTCCGCTGACAGAATGCGGGCCTGTCCCTTGCCGTCGTAGCCGTTGCGGCACGTCTTGAGGATCGCCGGCACCCCGATGGTCGTCAGCGCGGCGGTAAGGTCCGCGAGACTGTCCACGGCCGCAAACGGCGCGACCGGCAGCCCCAGGCTGTCGACGAACCGCTTCTCGACGATACGGTCCTGCGACACTTCAAGTGCCCGCGGCCCAGGTCGGACCGGCCGGGCAGCCGCCGCGGCGGCGGCCGCGCCGAGCGGTACATTCTCGAACTCATAGGTGACGACATCGACGGTTTCGGCGAAGGCCCGGACGGCACCCAGGTCCTCGAACGCGCCGATCGTCCGCCGGTGCGCAACATCGAAAGCCGGGCCCGGTGCATCGGCGTAGATGTGGGACTTCAATCCCAGTCGCGCGGCCGCCATAGCCAGCATGCGCCCAAGCTGGCCGCCGCCCAGAATGCCGATTGTCGAGCCGGGAGGGAGCACCGTCATTTGACTTCGGACCCGTCGTGCTCCGGCACGTCCGCAATGGCTTGGGTCTGCCGCTGTCGCCACGCCGCGATGCGGGTGGCCAGGGCGTCGTCCGAAAGCGCCAGGATCTGGGCCGCCAGAAGGCCGGCGTTTTTGGCCCCCGCCTCGCCGATAGCCAAGGTTCCGACAGGCACGCCCGCCGGCATCTGAACGATGGAGTAAAGACTGTCGAGGCCGGACAGCGACTTGGAGTGCACGGGCACACCCAGAACGGGCAGGTCCGTCAGGGCCGCCGTCATGCCGGGCAGGTGCGCCGCCCCGCCGGCCCCCGCGACGATCACTTTCAAGCCGCGGCGGCGCGCCGTTCGCGCATAGTCGTAAAGGCGGTCGGGCGTCCGGTGCGCAGAGACGATCCGTGTTTCGAACGCGACCGACAGTTCGCGAAGAATTTCGCAAGTGAGCCGCATGGTCTTGAAGTCCGACTGGCTACCCATGATGACGCCGACAAGCGGCAGGTCCGACTGGGCGGACGCGGCGGTCTTGTCGGCTGAGGTCATGCTTTGTTCCACCCTGGAGTTCGGTCGCCTGTGGCATCCGGGCATCGCCCCGGGCGCGAGCAAGCGCGCGTTTTAGACGGTGAGGCTGGCGAAGGCAAGCAGACCCATCCCGTGGCTCGGCGCTGGCTTGTCCTTCGCGCTTGCACACCTGATGAGTTGCCCTGCGCGCCTCCCGAACGTAGGCTGTCGGCTCCCGTGGCGGTTGAGAGTGATGTCTCTCGAGGGGGGAAGCGCCAGCGACCCACGAGGAGAAACGAACCATGCGAATTCGCGAAATCCTGAACGCCAAGGGCAGTGAGGTCAGCACCGTGCGGGCCGATTTGACGATCGGAGCCCTGGCGCAGCGCCTGCGTGACGCGCAAGTGGGTGCCATGGTCGTTACCGGCGAGGCGGGAGGCATCGAGGGGATCGTGACCGAGCGCGATGTTGTTTACGCTCTCGCCGAACATGGCGGGAGCGTTGCGTCGCGACGCGTCGCGCTGATCATGTCGACCGGCGTCGTGACCTGCACCCCGGAGGCGACCGTCTCTGACGTCGCCCGCACCATGACCCACAAGCGGATTCGCCATATGCCGGTCACCCAGAATGGTGAGCTCGTCGGTATCGTCTCGATCGGCGATATCCTGAAAAACCGGCTGGACGAGGTCGAACTCGAGGCCAATGTGCTGCGCGACGTGGCGATCGCCGCGCGTTGAGGCGTCGCCACCCCATGGGACCACACGCGGTGCAGGTTGCGGCGCAGCGCGATCGCGGCGGCGCAAGCGGGCCTCGCCATGGCGCGGGTCATGCGGGCTCGGGTGGTTGCAGGAGCTTGATCACCTGCTCGAGTGTATCTGCTTCGGCGGCCGGCTTGTCCCACCGGATGCGGGCAATGCGGGGAAACCGCATGGCGATGCCGGATTTGTGGCGGGTCGAGCGTTGCACGGCGTCGAACGCGATTTCCAGGACGAGGCCGGGCGCGACGGCGCGGACCGGCCCGAACCGCTCGGTCGTGTTCGAGCGAACAAAGTGGTCCAGGCGCTTCAGTTCCTGGTCGGTGAAGCCCGAATAGGCCTTGCCGACGGGCACGAGTTCACCGGTGCCCCCCTGCCCATCGACGGTGCGCCAGACCCCGAACGTATAGTCCGAATAAAACGAGGAGCGCTTGCCCGACCCACGCTGCGCATACATGAGAACGCAGTCGAGTGTCAGCGGGGCCCGCTTCCACTTCCACCAATGGCCCTTGGGGCGGCCGGGCAGATAGGGGCTGTCCTTGTGCTTCAGCATCAGGCCCTCGATGCCGGTATCGCGCGTGCTCGCCCAGATCGCCTCGAGGTCGGGGAAATCGGCGAACGGCACGATCGGGCTGACATCGGTCAGGGACGGAGCGCCCGTGCGGTGCCACGCCTCCAACCGCTCGCGCCGCGCCGTGAACGGCAGGACGCGCAGATCCTCCTGACCGACCGACAGCAGATCATAGAGCCGGACGTGCGCGGGATAATCCCGCAGCATGCGCGCCGACACGACCTTCCGGTTCAGGCGTTGCTGCAAGTCGTTGAATGGGGCGACCACGCCGTCGCGCACGACGAGCAATTCGCCGTCCGCCACACACTCGCGGCCGAGGAAGGCGGACGCGATCTCGGGAAACGCCGCCGAGATGTCGTCGCCGGTCCGCGAGAACAGCCGCATCTGCCCGCCGCGCGCGGCAACCTGGACGCGGATGCCGTCCCATTTCCATTCCGCGACCAGATCGCCCGGCGACAGACCCGTCCAGTCATCGGCCTCGATCGGATGGGCGAGCATCATGGGGCGAAACACCGGGCGCAGGCCCGGGTTCGGCCGCGGCGCTTTCCCTTCGAGCCAGGCAAAAAAATCTCCATACGGCGCATCGAGCGCGTGCCAGAGTTCCTCGACCTCGCCGACGTCATGGCCGAAGGCCTCCGCGACCGCGGTTTTTGCAAGCCGCGCCGAAACGCCCACGCGGGGCGCTCCACCGATCAGTTTCAAAAGCGCGAACCGGCCCGAGGTGTCGAGCCGATCGAGGAACCCGCCGATCAGCGCGGCATACGCCGTCGTGGGCGCGGCAAGAAACGCGTCCACCACTTCCGACAAACGGGGCGAGCCGGCCGGCGCGCGGTCTCCGGCGATAGCGGAGGCCGGCGTCTCGGGCCAAAGCAGCGCGACCGTCTCGGCGGTATCACCGACATAATCGCGCGACAGCCGATACAGTTCGCCATCGACGCTGGGCCCCAGCAGCTCCGGCAGGATGCGCCGCAGCGGCACGCTGAGTGGCAAGCCATCCGTCAACGCGGCGAGCGCCCAGCCGCGGTCGGGATCGCTCGATGTGCGCATGTAGCGCGCCAGCAGTGCGACCTTGCGATTGCGGCTTTGCGTCGTGACGAGGTCATCGAGCAGCGCGGCGAATGCTTTCATCGCGAGATGTCACTCCGCCTCGTCCTCGAAACCGACGAGGGCGAGCGCCCTGCCCGTTCTCCCCATCAGCGTGAGTTGGCGCACAAGCGCGTCTTCGCGGCCATGCGTCACCCACACCTCTTCGGCCTCGCTCTCCTCGATGGTCGCGATCAGTTCCGGCCAGTCGGCGTGATCGGAGACCACGAGGGGCAGTTCCACGCCGCGCTGGCGGATGCGTCCGCGCACCCGCATCCAGCCGCTGGCAAACACCGTGACCGGATCGGCGAAGCGCTGCGACCAGCGATCGGCGAGCGCCGAAGGCGGGCACATCACCAGCGCGCCTGCGAGCGGCTCCCGGAGCCCGCGCTTGCCGGCCGCACCGCCGCCCGAAACCGGCCGGACGTCGCCGAGGTCGATCCCGAGGGTCTGGTAAAGTTCGGTGAGGGCGACGAGCGCGCCGTGCAGATGGATCGGCGCGTCGTAGCCCTGCGCGCGCAACAGCGCGATCATGCGCTGGCATTTGCCCAGGCTGTAGACGCCGAGCAGGTGCGTGCGCTCCGGCTGGTCGCGGATGGAGGCAGCGAGGCGGGCGGCTTCCTTGGCGGCCGGCTCGTGGCGGAACACCGGCAGCCCGAATGTCGCCTCCGTCACCAGCACGTCGCAGGCGACGGGCGCAAATGGCGCGCAGGTCGGATCGGCCGCCCGCTTGTAGTCGCCCGTCACAACGGCGCGCATGCCCCTGTGCTCCATGACGACCTGGGCCGACCCCAGAATGTGCCCTGCCGGTTCCAGCCGCACCTCGACGCCGCCGATCCGCTTCCGCTCGCCACAGGCGAGAGCCTCGAACGAGCCCGCCGAGCCCGGCCCGTAGCGAACTTTCATGATCGCGATGGTTTCGGCCGTGGCCAGCACGGCTCCGTGGCCCGCGCGCGCGTGGTCGGCGTGGCCGTGCGTAATGACGGCGCGGGATACCGGCAGGCGCGGGTCGATGTAGAAGTCGCCGGCCGCGCAATACAGCCCGGCCGGCAGCGGGTGCAGCCAGCGGGAGACGGCATGTCCCGAGGGCGGCGGCGCGGGCGGGGCAGGATCGGTCATAGGTACTCTCGACGCACCGGTCACCACGTGGGCGTTGGCTGCTCAGGCGATGATATCGGGGGTCAACTGGTCCTCGATCGCCTGGATGCGATCTTTGATCGCCAGCTTCTTTTTCTTGAGGCGCTTGATCAGCAGTTGGTCGGCTCCGACCCCGCTTGTTTCCAGCCCCACGATCTCCTCGTCGAGCAGGCGATGGTCCTGCCTGAGACCGACGAGTTCGTCGCGAAGCTGCTTCTCGCCTTCCCGCATCGTTCGTCCATTTCTGTCGTCAGGCCGCGGCGCGATGACCGGCGCGTCACGTCTGACGGCGGGCGGTAGCCGCAAGGCCCTGGTCGCAGAGCACGTTCGACCGTCCGGGGGGCAGACCCCCGTGACGGCCGTTCGATATTTCCTGGCACTATTGTCGTCTTCGCTGGTTTTCGCAAGGGTCCCGGCGGCACGCCGGAGGGCTTCCACGGCCGCGGGCTGCCCGTGTGGTTCAGTCATAATTCGTGAAGGACCTTTACACGATCCGCTGATAACCCGCCGCGTGCGCCCGTGGACAAGCTGCGGCGGCTCTGTCACGATACTGTCGTTGTCAACTTCGAACGGAGGTCGAATGATGTCGATCGAAGGTCACATGACGGAGCTTGCCGAAAAGCATCGTGCCCTTGACCAGCGCATCGCCGAGGAAATGGCCAGACCAGGCTCGGACGATCAGCATATTCGACGACTTAAGCGCGAGAAGCTCCGACTGAAGGAAGCCATGGAGCGGCTGCGTAACGACACGCGACACTGACACGACACTCCTGACGTACTGTCCAGCCGGCCGCCTCCTCGCAAGATCGGGCGGCCGAAGCTTTTTGCAGGCGAGCAGACACGACAGGGCGGCGCATCCTCGGTGGCCTAAAGGCCGGCGACGGACCGATGGAAAGCCTGCCTGCCGCGTCGGAGGTCGCCCGGCTGTGGCCCGCGCAGACTTGCAATGTGATGGCATTTCGCAATGCTTCCGCATCTGCCCGACGTAGCGATTCGCGCCCGAGACCGCCATGCCAGCCCCCAACCCGAGCCGCCAGCGTGCTGCGCGGACGCGCCTTTCGGCCCTGTTCGCAAATCCCGAAGGCGTATACATCATCCACTATGCCTGCCAGAGCTTTGCCGGCGAAGGCGAGCACGCCTCCCCCCGCGTAACCGCCGTCGCAGCGCGCAATCTCGGCTCGGGCGACACGACGCTGTTCTCGATCCATGCCGAGGCCGAACTGCGCCATCTGGCACCGGTGCAGGTGCTGTCGCGGCTCGACGAACTGGAACGCGGGATGCTGGGCAAGTTGTTTTCGTTCCTGGCGCTCAATCGCCACATGCGCTTCGTGCATTGGAACATGCGCGACCAGATGTACGGCTTCCAGGCCATCGAGCATCGCGGCGCGGTTCTGGGGCTCGCCCCCTTCGCCGTTGCGGAAGGCCAGAAAGTCGATCTCGCGCGGCTTCTCGTCGACATCTACGGGACAGGCTACGTGGAGCGTCCCTACCAGCAGCAACTGGCCGCCCGTAATGGCCTCAACCTCGACGGCTACCTGCCGGGCGACCTGGAGGCGGAGGCGTTCGAGCGCGGCGGCTATCAACTGGTGCAGCGCTCGGTGCTGGCCAAGGTGCGGCTGCTGTTCGACATAGCGCACCTGGCGCACGATCGCACCTTGAAGACGCGGGCCGGCTTCTGGACACTCAATACCGGCCGCGTACGCGAGGCAGCCGAGATGTTCGAGGACAATCCGGTCAAGGCGGTATCGGGGGTTCTCGTCGCGGGCGTCAGTGTTGGCTTCCTCATCGTGACGCGCATGTGGTGAGGCGAGCCCGTGGGCCGCGGCAGTCACCGCTCCAGGTCGTCGAGCCTCAACTTTGCATCCGATTGAATGAAGCGCTGGGCGAGACTCTGGCGCTGGGCTGAACTGAGCCCCTTGGCGCGGTCGAGCCAGTCCGCCGTGGAGAACGACTTGAGGATTTCGAACATCCAGCGCCGGCCCTTTGGCGCGCTCTTCAGGCAGGCGTTGAATAGGGCCTGGAGATTGTAGTAGCGCAGGGCACTGAACGCCACCGCCGGCACGTCCGCCCCGATGACGCCGCCAAGCCGCGCCCGCCGGTCCGCCACGATCTCCTCGATATGCCGGGCCTGCTGGGGCGAGGGCATGTTGATCGCCTCGTTCCAGGCGATCGGCTCGACGAGATCGACCTGATTGATGCCGATGACGAGGTTCGGCAGCACGTCGCTCAACGTGTCCAGATACTGCTGATCCAACGCCAGCGCGCGGTTGCGGGCGGCCACCACCCACAGCGCAATATCGGCGCGTGGCAACTGCTCGCGGTAGCTCTTCAGATAAGCGGGATCACGCTCCAGGTCCTCGCCGAGCCCCGGCGCATCGACCACCCGGAGCGCGCAGGTGACGGGCCGACCCTCGACACGGTCGCTGACGATGCGGAACGTATCGGGCCGGAACTTCACCGTGCCGCGTGTGGTCGCCGACACCTTCTTCGACGTGCCGAACATGGCATTGATCACGGAGGATTTCCCGACCCCCGACAGGCCGATCACAGCGAGCGTCGGGGGGGCCTTGCGGAACTCCTCCTCGATCGCCCCGACGACAGTCGACAATGCCGCGCGTGAAGGCTCGGTCATAGGCCGAGGAGCCTCTTCAGCACCTCCAGGATGGCCGGACCCATCTGGGCGAGGTTCTCGGGGATGGCCATCTGGCGCAGGGCCGGATGCGTCGCAACCCACATCTCGAAGCTCTCGAGTGAGCTGAGCGTGGCTTCCTGCGCCTCTTTCTCCTCGGCCTGCAAGTGCTCGACGAGGCGGTTCAGATCCTCGCCGGAAAGGCCATCGTCGGGGTGCGGGTGATCGTCTGGATCTTGCATGGGAGCCTCCGCTTTGCGGTTACGGGCAGGCAATTGAGGTGTGCTAGCATGGCGGGCGCGGCTGGGCCAGTCGAGGCCGATCAGCGGCGGCGATCATTCGACGCGCGCCCGTCGCTCGGGCAACGCCACCGCCGGCACCGGGCGGGGCTCGCCGTCGGCGAACGGCGCGGTCGCAAAACGTGCAGCGATGCGATCAAGACGGGCCTGACTTTCGGCGAGCAATCGCACATTGAGCCTTCCGTCCTTTTCAGCCGTCACCAATGCGTGCAGCATCTCCAGGATATGCCGGCCCATGTGCTCGACCAGCAGCAGGTCGGTGCCGGCATTGAGCGCGTCGATGGCCGCAGCCGTCAGCCCTCCCGGCGCGTGCCGGATGGCACCCATGTAGAGATCGTCGCTGATGACGAGGCCGTCGTGGGCCCAGTCCCTGCGCACGATGCCGCCGATGACCTTTTGCGACAGGGTGGCCGGCTTGTCGGGATCGACGTCGACGAGACGCGGATGCCCGATCATCAGTGCCGGCTCGCCCGTCGCCAGCAAGTTGCGGAAGGGCACCCAGTCCTTGCCTTCCAGACGGTCACGACCAGCCTCGACGATGGCGGGCCGCGCGTGCGTGTCGGTCGTCACGAACCGGAGGCCGGGAAAATGCTTCAGCGTGCAGAGCACGCCGGCGTCCATCAATCCTTCGCAGTAGCGGCCGGCGACGGTCTCCACGACCTCCGGATCCTCTGCGATGGCCCGCTGCATCAGCCGCGTGTGTCCGTCGCGGCGCCGCCCCCGCGGCTTCAGGTCGATGACGGGGGCGAAGTTGAGATTGACACCGAGCCTCGCCAAGCCCTCGCCCTGTGCTGCGGCATAGGCGGAGATCGCCTCGTCGAGCGCGTCGGCGCTGCGGGCAGCGGCCACGACGCGGGCCAGGGCGGGCTGCCGCTTCAATGGCGGTGACAGCCGCGAGACGACGCCGCCTTCCTGGTCCGCCGCGATGAACAACGGCCGCAGCGCCATCGGCTCGTGCAGCGCGCGAAAGCCGGCGATGTCGGCGGCGAGCTGACGCGCATTGCCGCGCTTCACGTTGCGGGCCGTCACGAACACGCCGCCGAGTGCGCCCCGCTCCAGAAGCGGTTTCAGGTCGCCGCGCGCGTGGTAGCCGACGATGAAATGCGAACCCAGTCGCCGAAGTGTCTCGGGCGGATGACTGAGCACCAGGGCCTTGAGGTCCTGGTAGGAGAGCGTCGCGATATCCGGCTGTGGGGCAGCGGCGATCGCGGCTCCCGCACCCAGGATGACGCCCGCCGACAAGGCGAGCGCCGCCGCAACGCGGTGCGCCAGCACGGGGCGGGTCGAAGTTGTGGCGATCGACACGATGAGCCTCGCGATGCATTCAGCCGTCCGAACGATGCCGGGCAGCGTGCCGAGTTGCCTATCACGGCGGCACGGGTCTGGCTCGAGCAGCCGTGATCATGGTTTCCAAGGGTGAACGGAGCGTTTCATGCCCGACGACACCGACCGCTCCCCCCGTCGGTCGGTACGTTCACGATCCCTGAATGCACTCGTGCGGACCCCGGCCCCGTCGTCTCATACGTCCTTGGCCATTTCGCGCAGTTTGAACTTCTGGATTTTGCCGGTCGAGGTTTTGGGCACGTCTGCGAAGACGACGTGGCGCGGGGCCTTGTAGCGAGCGAGCCGCTCGCGGCACCACTCGACCAGTTCGTCGGCCGTGGCCGTCTGCCCTGGCTTCAACTCGACGAAAGCGCACGGCGTCTCGCCCCACTTCTCGTCGGGCTTGGCGACAACGGCGCAATAGGCGACGGCGGGGTGCTTGTACAGCACGTCCTCGACCTCGATCGACGAGATGTTCTCCCCGCCCGAAATGATGATGTCCTTGGACCGGTCCTTGAGCTGGATATAGCCGTCGGGATGGAGGACGCCGAGATCGCCGGAGTGGAACCAGCCGCCGGCAAAGGCCTCGTCGGTGGCCTTGGGGTTCTTCAGATAGCCCTTCATGACGATGTTGCCGCGGAACATGACCTCGCCCATCGTCTCGCCGTCGGCCGGCACGACCGTCATCGTTTCGGGGTCCATCACCGTGAGGTCCTCGAGCGCCACATAGCGCACACCCTGGCGGATGCGCTTGCCTCCGACCTCCTCGGGCGACAGTCGGTTCCAGTCAGAGTTCCATTCGTTGATCGTCGCCGGCCCATAGGTTTCGGTCAGGCCATAAAGGTGCGTGAGATCGAAGCCCGCCTCGGCCATGCGCATGAGCACCGACTGCGGTGGCGGCGCGGCGGCGTGATTGAAGGCGACCCGGTGGCCAATCTCCCGCCGTTCCTCGGCGGCGGCGTTGAGCAGGGTCGACATGACGATCGGCGCGCCCGACAGATGGGTGACCCGATGGTCGGCGATGGCGTCGTACATCGCCTTCGCGCGCACCCACCTCAGGCAGACGTGGGTGCCCGCGACCGCCGACAGCGACCAGGGAAAGCACCATCCGTTGCAGTGGAACATCGGCAGCGTCCACAGGTAGACCGGGTGATCGGTCATGCGCGTGGCCATGGTGTTGGCATAGCACATCAGCGCCGCGCCTCGGTGATGGTAGACGACGCCCTTGGGGTTTCCCGTCGTGCCGGAGGTGTAATTCAGCGAAATGGCGTCCCACTCGTCATCGGGCATCCGCCAGCGAAAGCCGGGATCGCCTTTGTTGACGAAGTCCTCGTAGTCGAGGAGCGAGATGGCCTCGCCGTCCTGCGCGAACTCGGGATCATTGTAGTCGATGAGCAAGGGTTTCACATTGGTCTGCTCCAGCGCTTTCTTGACGACGGCGGAAAACTCGCGGTCGACGATCAGGACCTTGCTGTTGGCATGGTCGAGCTGGAAGGCGATGATGGCCGCATCGAGCCGTGTGTTGATCGAGTGCAGGACCGCCCCGGTCATCGGGACACCGTAGTGCGCCTCGAGCATGGGCGGCGTGTTGGAGAGCACCACCGAAACGGTATCGCCCTTTCCGATGTAGCGCATGGCGAGCGCCGCAGCGAGCCGCCGCGAGCGCGCATAGAGTTCGCTGTAGCTCAGGCGCGCCGTGCCGTGGATCACTGCGGTATGGCTCGGGTAGACGGCCGCAGCACGGGCCAGAAACGTCAGGGGGGTCAACGGCTGATGGTTGGCGGCGGTCTTGTCGAGATTGAACTCGTAGGGATTTGCAGACATATCGTTACCCGTTGCTCTACCCGCTTGATGTCTGAGCGTCTCGCGCTGGTCCAGGATGGACGGACGTTGCTAGTTTTTGTTGCCAGTCATTCGTGTCGTGCCACGCCGCGTGCGTGGAGCCCGAGGCCCGTTCCGTTGCCCGAACATGGTCTCCTCGGCACGTGTCCGGGTTCCGACAGGTGCGTCCCGGTGAAACGCCGATGTCGGTCCCATCAGGCCCACAAGCCCCCGTCGCTTCTACGCTCCGAAACTCCCCCGTACTATGACGGAGGCGCAACGACTTAGGAAGCAGGCGCTGCACGGTGCATCGCGGCCGCGCGCCGCGCACAGGCCGGGAGACGACAGGTGAGAAACTTGGCATCCCAGCGGCTTGGGCGGCCATGTCCTCAGACAGTTCGCGTGTCATCCAAGACTTGATCCATGCTGTAATTGCGCCCGTGTCGGACCGGGATTAACATGGATGCGCAAGATGAGCCGAATATCCGATTGGTAGACTCAATCCCGGAGCCCCGACCATGTGCGATACGACGCGCGAGTCCGTTGCCCTTTGGATTCTGATCTTTCTCATCGGCATGACGCCAGTCATGTATTTGTGATCACGAGCGCGGCGTGATCCCGATGGCACTGTCCGGCCGGCTCTTTTCCCTGGGAGCCGGGAGCGCGCAACTGACCGATGCGTGACGGCCGCACCCCTCACCGGTCACAGCAGCCCGTCCCAAATGTGCTTCACCGAGATGACGAGCAGCCCCGCATAGGCGATGCGGTAGAACGGCTCCTGCGGCACCCAACGCGTCAGCCAAACGCCCGCCAGCATGGCGATGGGTGCCAGGGGCAAGAGCACGGCAGTCGTCATGAGGTTGGCGGCGTTGAACTGGCCGAGCGCGTAATAGGGGATGAGCTTCACGGCATTGACACTGGTGAAAAAACCGACGGCGGTGGCTGCAAAGACCGGCGGTGTCAGCCTCTGCGGCAGCATGTAGACTTGGAACGGCGGCGCACCGGAATGACTGACAAAGCTGGTGAAGCCCGCGATGGCTCCCCAGATCGACCCTTTCACACGGTCCGGCCCCGGCGCGGTTCCGGTTGGCGTCAGGCTGAGCCAGTACTGCAGCGAGAACACCAGTCCGATAACGCCGACCATGAGCCGCACATGCGCCTCGGTGACGAGCGCTGCCGTCAGGTAGCCGACAAGGACGCCGACGAACGCCGCCGGCACCATGATCCGCAAGTTCTCCCAGTGATAGTCGCGCCGGTAGGCGTAGACGCCGGTCAGGTCCATCACGTTGAGTATGGGCAGCATGATGCCGGCCGCCTGGATGGGAGATATCACAAGGCTCATCATCGGCACGGCAAGCCCGCCGAGCGCGCCGAGAAATCCGCCCTTGGCAAGCCCGGTGAGGATGATCGCGGGAACCGCGACCCAGTAGAAGGCGGGATCGGTGATCATGGGGATGGCAGTGGCTGGAACGCTGGATGGGAACGGCAGGGTGGCTGACGCGCCCGCAACTGGCAAGTCCGACTGTTCGCCCGGCCGCCTCGGCACTGCGTCCCAGCACCCGAAGAGGCGGTCATCCGCCCGTGTGACCTGATCAGAAGGTAGTGCTCCCTCCGACCAACGGCGAACGCGACGACCCTTGCGCTGTCCAGGCTGACAGTGATGAAACATCAGACCAAGCAAAAAGACGATCACCACGGGAAGGACGCCCACGCATGACCGCCACCGCGAGCCGCTATCACGAGGTCTACGCCGCGTTTGCCGCCGACCCGGAAGGCTTCTGGGCGCAAGCCGCCAGCGCCGTCTCCTGGTATCGACTGTGGGACAAGGTGCTGGACCCATACGCCGGCCAGTACGGCCGCTGGTTCGTCGGTGCACAGACCAACACGGCCTACAACTGCCTCGACCGCCACGTCGAGGCCGGCCGCGGCGGTCTGCCCGCCCTCATTTACGACAGCCCCGTGACGGGCACGGTGCGAACCTATACCTACCGTGAGTTGACCGACGAGGTCGCCACGCTGGCCGCCGTGCTCGTCGATCTCGGCGTGACGAAGGGCGACCGCGTCATCATCTACATGCCCATGGTGCCACAGGCGGTCATGGCGATGCTCGCCTGCGCGCGCATCGGGGCCATCCACTCCGTCGTGTTCGGCGGTTTCGCCGCGGCCGAACTGGCCACTCGCATCGACGATGCGAAGCCGTCGGCGATCCTGTCGGCGTCCTGCGGCATCGAAGGTCAGCGCGTCATCGCCTACAAGCCGCTGCTCGACCAGGCGATCGCGTTGGCCAATCACAAGCCCGGCACCGTTCTGATGCTGCAAAGGCCGATGGCGATCGCCAGCCTCGTTCCCGGCCGCGACTACGACTGGCAGGCCGCCGTCGACGCCACTAAGGCCGCCGGCCGCAAGGCCCCCCCTGTCGCCGTCCTGGCGACCGACCCGCTCTACATCCTTTACACCTCGGGTACGACCGGCCAGCCGAAAGGGGTCGTGCGCGACAACGGCGGTCACATGGTTGCACTCGCCTGGACGATGAGGAACCTCTACGACATCGCCCCGGGCGAGGTGTTCTGGGCGGCCTCCGACGTCGGCTGGGTCGTCGGCCATTCCTACATCTGCTACGCGCCGCTTCTGAACGGTTCGACGACGGTCGTCTACGAGGGCAAGCCGGTCGGCACGCCGGACCCGGGCGCATTCTGGCGGGTGATCTCCGAGCACAAGGTCAAGGCGCTGTTCACGGCCCCGACGGCCTTTCGCGCCATCAAGAAGGAAGACCCCGAGGGCACCCACGTCGGCCGCTATGACCTCTCGGGCCTGTCCACTTTGTTTCTGGCCGGCGAGCGCGCCGATCCGGAAACCATCAAGTGGGCGGAAGCCAAGCTGAAGGTGCCCGTCGTCGACCATTGGTGGCAGACGGAAACCGGTTGGGCGATTGCCGGCAATCCGGTCGGCCTGGGGCTACTGCCCGTCAAGCACGGCTCGCCGACCGTGGCGATGCCGGGCTTTCGCCTGGAGTGTCTGGACGACGGTGGTCGTGCGGTTGCTGCCGGCCAGCCGGGCACGCTCGCCCTCAAGCTGCCGTTACCGCCAGGCTGCCTGCCGACGCTGTGGAACGCCGAGCAGCGCTTCCGCGACAGCTATCTGGCCACGTTCCCTGGCTATTACACGACGTCGGACGCCGGGTTTATCGACGCGGACGGCTATGCCTATGTCATGGCGCGCACCGACGATGTCATCAACGTCGCCGGCCATCGCCTGTCGACTGGTCAGATGGAAGAGGTTGTCGCCCGCCACAAGTGCGTCGCCGAATGCGCGGTGGTCGGCGTGCATGACGACCTGAAAGGCCAACTGCCGGCGGGTTTTGTCGTCTTGAACGCCGGCGTGACGCGGCCTGCTTCCGAGATCGAGGCGGAAGTGGTGAAGCTTGTGCGCGATGAAATCGGTCCCGTCGCCGCGTTCAAGACCGTGATGGTCGTGCCGCGGCTGCCGAAAACACGGTCTGGCAAGATCCTGCGCGGCACCATGCGCCAGATCGCCGACGGTGAGGCCTGGAAGATGCCCGCCACCATCGACGATCCCGCGATCCTGGAGGACATCGCAACGATCCTCGCGTCTCGCGGCATGGGCAAGGTGGTGTAGCTGTAGCCAGTCGATCCGAACGGCGGCTCCTGCTGCCCCCGGCCCGCGCGCCTACCGCCCCAGCAGCGTGCCCGTGAGGATGCCCTCGGCGCGCTGGATGAGGAACCGCGAGCCAGCATTGGTCAGGTGCGTCTGATCGCGGAAATACAGTCCGCTGCTGTCCTGGACCTGGCACGTCGTCGCATCGCAGAACAGCGGCTTGGGATCGAGTACGCTGGCCGAGGCGAATCCTGCGACCACCTCGTCGATCATCTGGTCGACGCGCGCATACATCTGCTGAACGCGCGCGAGCGGCAGCGGCTCGCACGACCGGCGGCGCTGCGATCCATCGCCGGCCAGAGCGGCGGCGGCGCGGCAGCGGGCAAGATCGATCCCGGTCGAATAAGACTGCTTGAGGACGAGGACGGTCCGCCCGTCCGCGTTCAGGTGTTCAAGACTCTTGCGGAACCGCTCCCGCAGCCAGGCATAGTAGGCATCCTCACTATCGCGCCGTGGCGCGGTAGCGTGCGCGTCTGCGACGAGATTGCGATAAGTGGCGATGCTGTTGACCAGGATGACGGGATCCCTCGACCCGGCCAAATGGTCAAACGCGTGCGCAACGCGCTGGCGGCACGTCGCGTCGGGCGCGCCGTTCACGAACGTCGACGTGCCATGGAGAAAAAGGCAGCCATGGTCATAAAGCGCAATGCCGCGAACGCCGCGCGTGCGCCACAAGGCGTCCAGTCCGTGCACCAGATTGAGGGCGTGACTGTCGCCGACCAGGTAGACGGTCCGGTTCGAGCTGCGATCGCCGAAGACGCACCGGTCCCGCTTGATGCTGCACAGATCGCCGGCAAACGTCAGCTCCGTGTCGGCGTGCTGGACTTTTGCGCGATCCAGGCGCGCGGGAAAGCCACTGGTGGCGAGAACTGCGCCACAGCCGGCCACGAACGCGATCGTGGTCGAGGCAACGAGGGCGAGGTGTCTGCGCTTGATCCCGGTTTGCGATGAGGCGGAGGCGGCTGGCGTATCGCGACTGGCAACCCTGATGTCGCCCGTCATCCGGAAACGCGTCTCGACCGCGTAGTAAAGTGCGGCACCCAGCAGCAGCGTCGCGACGAACAGAGCCGCCAGTTCGATGGGGTCAGGCGGGGTGATCGCGTGGCTGCGATACAGCGAGATCAGCGGCCAGTGGACGAGATAGACCGAATACGAAATGCGCCCAGGCACGCGTAACGCACCGTGGCCGAGCACGCGGTTCCACAGGCCCTGTCGGCCGGCCAGAATGAGCAATGCGGTGGCAAGGCACGGCAGCAGGCTGGCGGCTCCGGGCCATGGCATCTGCGCGTCGAACAAGATCAGGCACGCTGCCAGCATCGCTATGCCGAGCATGCCCACGAGAGAGACCACCACAGGCGGCAGCTTCCGGACATGCCGGTCCATGTCGATCAGGCTCGCGCCGAGGGCGAACTCGAACATCCGCAACGGCATCATGTAGAAGGCCATCGGCGGATCGGTCCTGTAGACCACGACCTGGCCCAGGAATGAGAGGGCGGCAAGCGTCAGAGCCATCATCCAGACGGGCGTTCGCCAGCGCAGCGCGGCAAGTAGGGCCAGTGGCCAGACGAGATAGAACTGCTCCTCCAGACCGAGCGACCACGTGTGCAGCAGCGGGTGGTAAAGGCCTTCCGCATTGAAATAGTCGATGGTGGCGTAAAAATAGAGGTTCGAGGCCCCCAACAGCGCAGCGATCCCCGACTGAGCCAGGGCCACATAATCTTGTGGCGCGAGCACCCACCAGCCCGCGATCAGCGTGCAGAGCAGGGTCACCAGCAACGCCGGAAACAGCCGCATGAACCGGCGCAGGTAGAACTCTCTGAGGCTGAAGGATTGGCCGCGGGCCAGGATCATGCCCGTAATCAGATAGCCCGAGATCACGAAGAACACATCGACGCCGACGAAGCCACCAGGGCATAGCCGCTCGTCGAGGTGGAAGAGCAGGATCGGAAGGACCGCAACCGCGCGAAGGCCCTCGATGTCGCCTCGGAAGGACTGGCTCATCGGCGTGGCACGGCTCGAGGCCTCGCGCCGCGCGCGTGCGATCGTGCTCCGTCACTGACGCTCGGTCCCCAGGTGCTGCGGAGACTCATGCCAAGCGTAAGCGGCAAAGGAAGCACCAGGATCAAAAAGTCGCTCGTGCTCCGGATGGCTCCGACAGTTGGTCGATCCGGTGCCTCGAAGGGAACCGAGTGTCGGGGCCGGAACCCTAGATTGGCCGTTCGCGCGCCGACCTCGTACAGCCGATGCAACACGGTCGTCCCGGCCGCGTGACGCTCACGCCGGCGGCAGGGCGCGGCGGATCGAGCGAGTCTTCGCCGGGTGCGCGCCATCGGGCCTCTCACTGTGCTGTACTGCGGTCGCGAGGACGCTCAGTGCAGGCAGATATCATCGGCCGCGCCCGCTCGCCCTCAGCCCCCGCGGACCGCCCTCAACTCGCCAAGTCCGCCAGTTTCCCGAAGCGTTCGGCGAGGAGGTAGTAGAACACGACTCGGTGCTTGCGCGGCGCGTCTTTCATTTGGGCGCAGACGTCCGCGATGGCTCCGTCCAGGGTTTCGTCGTCCTCGGTCAGCGCCAGTTTGCGCTTGAGAAAGCTCTCGCGTACGCGCTCGAGTTCGTCGGCGCTGGAGCAGGCGACCAGCGATCCGTCGGCGCTGCGCAGTGCGATGCCGCAGAACGCGACGATGCCCGCCACGGCCTCGGCATTGACCGGTTGGCTGTAGGGCGCGATGCCGTAGGGGTCGTCGCCGCCAGGGCTGTCGTCGGCACTTGCAGGGTCAACCGGCTCGCCGTCGGCCTCGCCGGGGTCAGGCATATCGGGAAACGCGGCGTCCGGCTGGTCGTCGTACCCTGGTGCGACGGGAGGGACGCGGCGGGCAAACACTGTCTCGGCGTCGGCGTAGGGCTCGTCGTCGTCGACGGTGGGTTGTTTGCTGCTCGACAGCTTCTGCAGGCGCGCAAACATTTGTGCCGCCTCCTCGCTTT
Source organism: Hyphomicrobiaceae bacterium (assembly GCA_033765285.1). Lineage (GTDB taxonomy): Bacteria > Pseudomonadota > Alphaproteobacteria > Rhizobiales > Hyphomicrobiaceae > Filomicrobium. The sequence goes on from JANRIE010000054.1 coordinate 103,126, forward strand.
CGCGGCGGGCTGCCGCCCCAGGCAGCTCCGGCTGCGGACCGAGGCCCGGTGCACTCGTCGTGTCGTCGACCGGCAGCAGCGTGCCGCCCTGCTCCTCCCCCTCGCCTGGCCCCTCCTTGGCGACCACCCGCTTGGCCGACCGCTTGACCTCGGCGTCGAGATCGGTCTGCGAGCACAACCCGAGTGTCACGGGGTCCTGCGCAACGAGGTTGGCCGAGTTCCAATGCGAACGCTCGCGGATCTGCTGGATGGTCGGCTTGGTGGTGCCGACCAGTCGCATGATCTGGCTGTCCTTGAGTTCGGGGTGGTTTTTCATCAGCCAAACCACGGCATTGGGGCGGTCGTGGCGGCGCGACACGGGCGTGTAGCGGGGCCCCTTTTTGCGCGGCTGGACTTGCGGCACGTTCACCTTGGGTTCGGCCAGGCGCAGCGCGTGGGACGGATCGGCCTCGGCGCGCGCGATTTCTTCGCGAGAAAGCTGGCCACTGGCGATCGGGTCCATGCCCTTGATGCCCTGCGCGACGTCGTCGTCGGCGATGCCTTTGACCTCGAGGACATGCAGCCCGCACAATTCGGCGATCTGTTCGAAGGACAGCGCAGTGTTGTCGACGAGCCATACGGCCGTCGCCTTGGGCATGAGGGGCTTGCGGTCGCTCATAACAGGGGTTCTCCAGCTCCGCGCGGGTCGGTTCCCGCGTGGGCCACATCGTGCGATTAAAGGGCATGTGGAAGGTTGGAAGAATAACGTCAACCCGGTGAGGAAAGCAACCATCGCGTCAGCGGGGCGGCCGTCGGACCTGCGACACTTTTGCAGCAGGCGAGACCGTCGTGATCGTTCACTGTAAGCGCTCGATTGCCGGCATGCGCGTGTTGCCCCTGCGAAGTTGCCCCATTAGTGTGCACGGCGAACGTCGGGGGAATCGGGCGGTTTCGCGACCGCAGTGCAGGCACCGGCAGGGCTGAGCGGCTCGGCTGGAGCGCTCGGGGCGCGTTGCGGTGGCGCGGCGCAACGGTGCCTGGCGCGAAATGACGGGGAGCCTGAGCGGCCGTGGAGACCAAGTCCTACTACTTCGACGAGTTGGAAATCGGCATGGAGGCTTCGATCCGCAAGACGGTGAGTGAAGCCGACATTGCCATGTTCGCTGATATCTCGGGTGACCGGAACCCCGTGCACCTGGACCGCGCGTATGCTGCAACGACGATTTTCAAGGAGCCGATTGCCCACGGACTGTTGACGGCGGCCTACATCTCCACCGTGTTCGGCATGCATCTGCCCGGGCCCGGCGCCATCTACGTCTCGCAGACATTGAACTTCAAGGCCCCGGTCAAGATCGGCGACGAAGTCATGGCGCGGGTCGTCGTCGTCGACCTCGTGCCGCAGAAGAAACGCGCGCTGTTCGATTGCACGTGCACGGTGCGCGGCCGCGTCGTGCTGGATGGCGAGGCCATGATGATGGTCCCGGCCCGCCCGGAGCCGCCGGTCGGGGACGTGCCGGGCTGAGGCGGGTTGCTTGCGCGTGTACAGTGGGTTCGAGGGAACCGGAGAGTTGGGCGCGATGCAGGTGCTGCGGCAGTACGACGAGATGCCGGCCTCAGCGCGCCGTGGCGTTGTGGCGATTGGCAATTTCGATGGCGTCCACCGCGGGCACAAGGCGCTGCTGAGGGCGACCACGGAGCGTGCCCGGTCCGACGGCCGGCAGGCAGGTGTCGTGCTGTTCGAGCCGCATCCGCGGGAACTCTTTCAGCCCGACGAACCCCACTTTCGCCTGACCCCGCTGCATGAAAAGCTGCGCCTCATCGCCCGCGAGGGTCTCGACTTCAGCGCTGTGCTCACCTTCGACAAGGCCTTGGCGGGATTGAGCGCGGCAGCGTTCATCGAGGACCTTCTGGTCGGCTGGCTCCACATCGGGCACGTCGTCGTCGGCTACGATTTCTGCTTCGGCCGCGGCCGCTCCGGCACGACTGAGACGTTGCAGACCGCCGGGCTGGCCCTGGGCTTCGGCACGACCGTGCTTCCCGAGCAGGGCGAGGCCGGCGCGGTGTTCTCTTCGACCGCGATCCGCCGGTCGCTGGCACAGGGCGACGTGGCCGGCGCGGCGCGCGCACTGGGACACTGGTGGCGCGTATCGGGCCGCGTGGAGCCGGGCGCGCGCATCGGTCGGGATCTCGGATTTCCCACCATCAACATCGACTTGCCGCGCGGGGCCGTACTGATGCACGGCATCTACGCGGCGCGCGTCACGATCGGTGACGGGCAGCATCCCCATGACGGCGCGGCTTATTTCGGCACGCGGCCTACGGTGGATGCCGGAGCACCGCGCCTTGAAGTCTTCCTGATCGACTTCGACGGCGACCTGTACGGGCGAGAGGTCTCGGTCGAACTCATCGGCTACATCCGCGCCGACCAGGCATTCGCCTCACTGGAGGAGATGCGCACGCAGATGGTGGCCGACTGTGCCCAAGCGCGCGCCATTCTGGCGGCTGCTCCTGCCGTGCCTTGAGGCAGTGGCGGGCAACTCATCCAAATAGCTGATTGTAGCCCGTCCAAAGTGCCGGCTCGCCTGTCGCACTGCCACAATGTGGCTGCTACAGTCTGGCGATGAGGGAAGCCCGCCACCCGCGCGTCATCAGGATGGGCGGGTGGTTCCCTGATCTTGCCGCCGCCCCTGTTGCGCCACCCCTGATTTGCGACGGAGACCGCCCGTGGAAGAGCAGCTCCCGTTCCTGCTCGCCATAGCCATCATGACGCTTGCCGCCGTGACGGCTGGCCTGGTCATGATCTCCATGCGACAGCCGCCGATGGTCGGATACATTCTGGCGGGCCTGGCGCTGGGCCCGGCCGGCATCGGCTTTATGCCGAAGGTCGAGGGGGTCCCCCTGCTCGCCGAGTTCGGCGTCCTGTTTCTCCTGTTCGTCATCGGGATGGAGATCAGCCTCAAGGCATTCATCGCCGACTTGAAGCCTGCCGTGTTGACGGTTCTGGGCCAATTGCTGTTCGCGTTCGCGGCCATGGGGGTTTTTGGCTGGGTTCAGGGGTGGCGGCCGGAGCAGATCGTCCTGCTGGCGTTCGTCGTCACCATGTCCTCGACCGCGGTCGCGCTGAAAATGCTGGATGATCTGGGTGAGTTGCGTTCCGACCTCGGCCGCATCGTCATTGCTGTGATGATCGCCCAGGACATCGCGATCGTCCCGATGCTGATCATCGCCAGCGCCTTCGAGCAGACCGGGGGCCTCGACCCGTCGACGCTGATTACCGTTGCCATTGCCATCGGCTTCCTGGCCCTGTTCATCGCCACGATGGGACGGCGCGGCAAGCAGCCTTTTCCCTTCCAGGATCGGATCCTCGGCCGGGTCGAGCTCGTCACGCTGATCGCCCTGCTGATCTGCTGCACGGCCGCCGTGCTGAGCGGCATCGCCGGCATGTCGCCGGCCTACGGCGCGTTCTTTGCGGGCCTGCTGATCGGCAAGACGACGCTCAGGACCGAGGCGATCCGTGCCATGGAGCCGATCCAGGGCGTGCTCATGGTGTTGTTCTTCGTGGCGATCGGCCTGTTGCTCGATGTCGAGTTCATCGCGGCCAATCTGGCGCTTGTCGGTGCCTTCGTAGTGGGCACTCTGGTCTTGAAGTCGCTGCTCAACATTGTGATCCTGCACGCGCTGGGCTTGCCGTGGACAACCGCCTTCCAGGCCGGGCTCATCATGGGCCAGATCGGTGAGTTCTCCTTCGTGCTGGCGGCCGTCGGGCTCGCCAACAGCGTGCTCGATCCGGTCGGCTACAAGCTGGCCATATCAGTGATCGTGCTGTCGCTGCTGTTCAGTCCGCTGTGGACCTATGCGGTCAAGCGCGTGCACGACCGTGCCGGTGCCGGCATGGGCGGGCTGCGCATGGCGCTGTTCGGCCCGGGCCTGCCCCATGCCGCGGCCATCGCCGCGGAACCCGACGCCGACGACCAGCGACCTGCCGCTGCCGGCCGTGGAAGCATGCGTGAAGACGCCTGAGACCAGCGCGGTCTAAGGACGGCTTTGCGGCAGCGGCCTGGGCTGCTAGTGCAGAGCATCTGACGTTTGGTCCCGGCCCGCAACGAGGCCCCAGACCAAACGTCAGATGCATAAGCTGCACGAGAATCATACAGTTGCTAGTGTTCTTCATGGTTCCGACATTTGCTCTCGCCCGTGCTGCGAAGGGAAGCAAATGTCGGAACCGGAACACTAGAAACGGCCGACACTTCGGGTAATCACGAGACGATCGAACGGGTGCCCGGCAAGCGGGCAGGAATGGACCATGGCGAAAGACAACAGCGGAAACGGCGGCCCGGGTCGTGGCAAAAGCAAGGGCCCGGCCGCGAACGCCGTCGAGACGACTCCGGTCGCTGCACCAGCCGCAGTGCCCCCATCAGCCGACGGCGGGCGCGACTGGGGCAAGACGCTGAACCTGCCCGAGACCGATTTCCCGATGCGCGCGGGGCTGCCTGAGAAGGAGCCTGTCATGCTCGCCCGCTGGGAAGCGATGGGGCTCTACGAGAAGATCCGCGAGGCCTCGCGTGGGCGTCCCAAGTTCGTGCTCCACGACGGCCCGCCGTATGCCAACGGCAACATCCATATCGGGCATGCGCTCAACAAGATCCTGAAAGATCTCGTGGTCAAGAGCCAGCAGATGCTGGGCCACGACAGCAATTATGTGCCCGGCTGGGACTGTCACGGCCTGCCCATCGAGTGGAAGATCGAGGAGGAGGTCTATCGCTCCAAGGGTAAGGAGAAGCCGGATTTCTCCGATCCGGACGCCATCATCGCCTTCCGCCGCGAATGCCGGGCCTATGCGGAAAAGTGGCTCGACATCCAGCGCGAGGAGTTCAAGCGGCTGGGCGTGACGGGCGACTGGGCCAATCCGTATTCGACCATGGCCTATCCGGCCGAGGCCGTGATCGCCGACGAGATCATGAAGTTCGCCCGCTCGGGGCAACTTTATCGCGGGTCGAAGCCCGTGATGTGGTCGGTCGTCGAGAAGACCGCACTCGCCGAGGCCGAGGTCGAGTATCAGGACTATCAGTCCGATATGATCTGGGTGAAGTTTCCGATCATCCAGGATACCGAGTGGGGAACTGAACAGCAGCAGCGCCGGGCCGATCAGGCGTGCCTCAAGTCGGACCTGATTGGTGCGAGCGTCGTCATCTGGACCACCACCCCGTGGACCATCCCTGGCAACCGCGCGATCTCTTTCTCGCACAAGATCGACTACGGCCTCTATGAGGTGACCGCAGCGGCCGAGAACAACTGGGCCAAGGTCGGCGACAAGGTGATTTTGGCCGACAAGCTCGCGGGCGATGTCATGAAAGCCGCCAAGGTCGAGGCCTTCGAGCGGCGTATGGACGTCACCGCCGACGAGTTGACGGCGATCGTCTGCGCCCACCCGCTCCGCGCGCTCGGCTACGACTTCGACGTTGCCCTGCTCGATGGCGATCACGTCACCGACGACACCGGCACGGGCTTCGTCCACACCGCCCCCGGCCACGGCTCGGACGACTACATCATCTGGATGAACTCGCAGAAGCTGCTGCGGAATCGCGGCATCGACACCACGATTCCCTTCACCGTCGATGCGGACGGCGTGCTGACGGAGGCTGCCCCCGGCTTTACCGGCAAGCGCGTCTTGAAGGAGAACGGCGACAAGGGCGATGCCAACGACGCGGTGATCAAGGCACTGAGCGAGGCCGGCAATATCATCGCGCGCGGCAGGCTCAAGCATCAGTACCCGCACTCCTGGCGCTCGAAGAAGCCTGTCATCTTCCGCAACACGCCGCAGTGGTTCATTTCGATGGATGCGCCCGGCGACTCCAGCGCACCCGGCGGCCGGCTTGCCGGAGGCAAGTCGCCGGGTGCAATCAACAACGACACCCGAACCCTGCGCGAAAAAGCGCTCGCCGAGATCGAGCGCGTAGAGTGGGTTCCCGCTTCTGGCCAGAACCGCATCACCGGCATGATCGCTGGCCGGCCGGATTGGGTCGTCTCCCGTCAGCGCGCCTGGGGCGTGCCGATCTGCGTCTTCCGCAACGTCGAGACCGACGAGGTGATCCCGGGCCCCACGTTCGCCAAGTCGGACGACCTCAGCACCCGCATCCGCGAAGCGTTCGCCGCCGAGGGGGCGGACTGCTGGTTTGCCGCCGACGCGAAAGCCCGATTCTTGACCGGCCTCGTCGACGACCTATCCCCATGGGAACAGGTCCGCGACGTGCTGGACGTGTGGTTCGATTCGGGCTCCACTCACGCCTTCACGCTGGAGGCCCCCGAGCAGTTCCCCGGCCTTGCAGGCATCCACCGCATGCTCGACGGCGGGCATGACCGGGTCATGTACCTCGAAGGCTCCGACCAGCATCGCGGCTGGTTCCATTCCTCGCTGCTGGAAAGCTGCGGCACCCGGGGCGTCGCGCCCTACGATGTTGTCCTGACCCATGGATTCGTCCTCGACGAAAAGGGTCAGAAGATGAGCAAGTCGCTCGGCAACGTGGTGGCACCCCAGGAGGTGATGAAAACCTATGGTGCCGACATCCTGCGCCTGTGGGTGGCCGCCTCCGACTATTCCGACGACCTGAGGATCGGCGGCGAGATCCTGAAAACCTTCGCCGAGACCTACCGCAAGATGCGCAACACCACGCGCTGGATGCTGGGTGCTTTGGCGCATTTCAAGGAGACCGACCGCGTCGGCCTCGAGGCTATGCCGGAGCTGGAGCGGGTGATGCTGCACCGGCTGTCGGAGCTCGATCCGGAAATCCGGACTGCGTACGCCGAATACGACTACCGCAAAGTGATCGCGGTGTTGGCCCAGTTCCTCAACACGGACCTGTCGGCGTTCTATTTCGATATCCGCAAGGACGCGCTGTATTGCGACGCGCCCTCCAGTATCCGCCGCAAGGCCTCCCTCACCGTGATCGACGAGGTCTTCAAGGCGACGACCCTGTGGCTCGCCCCAATCCTCGCCTTCACCGCCGAGGAGGCGTGGTTGGCGCGCGGCGGCGAGACCGGGGCCTCCGTGCATCTGATGACCTTCCCGACCATCCCACGAGCCTGGCGCAACGAGGCTGTCGCGGAAAAGTGGGAGAACGTCCGCCGCGTCCGTCGGGTGGTGACGGGCGCCTTGGAGATCGAGCGGGCGGGCAAGCGCATCGGCTCATCGCTGGAAGCAGCCCCGCAGGTGTTCATCGCGGATGAGACCTTGCGCGCGGCACTGACCGGCGTCGACCTGGCGGAAATCGCCATCACCAGCGGCATCGAGATCATTGCGGGGGCGGCCCCCGAGGGTGCCTTCACGCTGTCCGACGTGGCAGGCGTCGGCGTCGTGCCCAAGCTCGCCGAGGGCCGCAAGTGCGCGCGATCCTGGCGCATCACGACAGATGTCGGCTCCGACCCCGGATATCCTGACTTGTCGGCCCGCGATGCGGCCGCCATGCGCGAGATCGACGGGCGGGGGACCTGATCCATGGCTCATGGTGCATCGTGGCTCTGGGGCCGGTATTCGCCAGCGGCGCTGACGGCCGTCGCGCTGACGGCCTCGGTTGATCAGGCCCACAAATGGTGGATGCTCTGGGGCTATCGCCGCGAGCATCCAGAACTGTCCGCCATGAGCTGGGCCGACCTCCTGACGACCGCCGACGAACAAGCCCGTCTGGGCGAGCGGTTCTCGGCCGGACCGTTCCTGGACATCGTTTATAAAAAAAACACGGGCGTCAGCTTCAGTTGGCTCGATGGCACGAGTTATGGCTGGCAGTTGGGCCTGGCCGCGTTTGCCGTCCTGGTCAGCGCTGCCATGTGGGCCTGGATCGCCCGGGCCGGGACGGGACGCCTCATGGCCGTAAGCCTGGGCCTTCTCATCGGCGGGGCCCTGGGCAATGCCATCGACCGGGTGGTGCTGGGTGGCGTCAACGATTACTTCATGCCGCATGCATTCGGGATGTACTGGCCTGCTGTCTTCAATATTGCCGACGTGGCCATTGTTGCTGGTGTTGCGGGTCTTCTGTATGACTCGGTCGTGCCGAGTCGCAATGACGCCGCAAAACCGTCGTAGCGCTCGGTTTGGCCGCGCAGTGGCGCCGCTGCGGCCAATGGGGCGCATCGGCGACGGGGCACATCGGCGGACGGGGCACTGGCCGCCGACAGGGAGGTGGGCAACATGAACATCAGGGGCATGACCATCGCAGCACGGAGCCGCCGCGTTGGCGCGTGCGTCTGCGTCCTGCTGCTGGCAGGTTGCTCTGCCGGCGACGTGGAATTCAACGGCAAGCTGTTCGAGATGGCGGGGCTCACTGGCACGAGTGAGCGAACGACGCCGAAAGTGGCCGAGCGCACGCCGCTCGTCGTGCCCCCGGACCTTGCCCGCCTGCCCGAGCCGGGCTCCGTCAATGATCCCGGAGAAGCCACGCTCGCCGCGATCAACGATCCCGACCGTGTCAGCCAGGTTTCCGCCGACGAATTGGCGCGCAGGCAAGCGGCCTACTGCAAGGAAAACTACGAGCTTCCAAAGATGCGCGGCATCCCCGACCTCGAGGACGTGACCGGTCCTGCCGGCCCCTGCCGCACGTCGGCGCTGTCCGGATTTGGCGGTGTGGGAGCCCTGTTCGGTGCCGGCACTGCCGCACCCGCCGGCGAGCCCCAATAATCGCTGCGAACGCTGTCACGCCCGGCCGCCTGCACCTCGCGTCCTGAGGTTCTCCCGGGTCGCGAGCGGACGCTTTTTTCGCGCGCAGCGAGGGCCGTTCCCGCACAGTCAACATGGACGGGTTGTCATTTGACTTGTCGCCCCCACGTGATCGAATGCGGTCAGTTTTGACAGGTTTATCGACCGATAAGCCTCGCCCGCCGGCCCCAGTTCGCTCAGCATGGCGCACCCTGGCCCTGGCGGGTTCGCCAACCCGGTCCACCCTGCGCCGCTGCCGCGGCTGAAGGCTGGACGAACCAGGATCAAACGTCGATGTTGCCAGTCGGCCACCGCCGTCTCCGTAGGCTCCCTCTAGGGATAATCATGGCGCTCATGCTGTCCACACTCTTGCCCTCCACCGCGTCCCATGCCGGTCCCCGCGCAACGGAATTCAAGCTCGACAACGGCATGCAGGTGATCGTCATCCCCGACACGCGGGCCCCGGTCGTCACGCACATGGTGTGGTACCGGGTCGGTGCTTCGGACGAGCCCAAGGGCAAGTCGGGCATTGCGCACTTTCTCGAGCACCTGATGTTCAAGTCGACTGAAAAGATCGCGATCGGTGAGTTCTCCAAGATCGTCGCGCGCCTTGGCGGTCAGGACAACGCGTTCACGTCGAACGATGCGACCGCGTATTTCCAGCGCATCGCGAAGGAGCGGCTCGGTGACGTGATGACGATGGAGGCCGACCGCATGGTGAACCTGCGGTTGACCGAAAAGGAGTTTCTGACGGAGCGCGACGTCATCCTCGAGGAGCGGCGCTCGCGCGTCGAAAACAATCCCTCGTCGATCCTCGCCGAGCAGATGGACGCAGCGCTCTACTACAATCACCCCTATGGCATTCCGGTCATTGGCTGGGCGCACGAAATCGCCGCCCTCGAGCGCGATGACGCCATGTCGTTTTACAAGCAGTACTATGCGCCCAACAATGCGACCCTCATCGTTTCGGGCGATGTCACCGTCGCTGAGGTAGAGCGGCTGGCCGCGCAAACGTACGGCAAGGTGCCCGCTAACGCCGCGATGCCGGAGCAGCGCGAACGGCCAGCGGAACCGCCCCATATCGTACCCCGTCGCCTGGAGCTCGTCGACCCGCGGGCCGGCAAGCCGTCGGTGCGCCGCTACTACTACGCGCCGAGCTACACGAGCGACCCCAAGCGAGCACCGGCCCTCGAAGTTCTGATGAAGATTGTGGCCTCCGGCTCGACGAGCCGTCTCTATCGCCGCCTTGTCGTCGATAAGAAGATCGCCTCCAACGCCGGGGGTTGGTACTCTGGTGACGGCCTCGACAGCGGCAAGATCGCGGTCTACGCCGTTGCCGCCGACGGTAGCAGCCTCACCGACGTCGAGCGCGAGATCGACGCCGTTCTCGCCGACGTGCGATCGGGCGGTGTCACCGAGGCTGAATTGACGCGCGCCAAGATGGGCCTCACCGCCGATTTCATCTACGAGGCGGACAATCAGTCGTCTTTGGCCCGCCGCTACGGTTGGGGCGTGGTCGTCGGTCAGTCGCTGGGCGAAATCGAAACGTGGCCCGACCAAATTGCCAAGGTCAGCGCCGACGACGTCAAGGCAGCCGCCGCCGAGTTCCTTGACGTCAAGAGGTCGGTGACCGGCCGCCTCTTGCCGTCCGAGGCGGCTGAAACCGGAGCCGCGCCGGCCGCGCCGGCGGCACCCGCCGCTGCGCGTGGTTGACAGAAACGAGTAAAGTCATGAGCTTCACCCACCTCGCTGGACTAGCGACGCGCGCGATCGCCCGTTTCGAGATCGTGCTGTCGGTTGCCGTCCTCGTCCTCTTCCTCGTTGTTGCTTTCATCCGACCGGCCCACGCAATGGACATCAAGACAGTCAAAAGCCCCGGCGGCATCGAAGCCTGGCTCGTCGAGGAGCACTCGGTTCCGCTGATCGCGATGCGCTTTGCGTTTGGCGGCGGCAGTTCCCAGGACCCCGACGGCAAAGAGGGGCTGGTCAACTTCATCACGGCGATGATGGACGAGGGCGCCGGCGATCTGACCTCGGAGGCGTATCAGGAGGCGCAAGAGGACATCGCGATGCGCATGTCCTTCGAGGATGGGCGCGATACGCTGTACGGCAATTTGGAAACGCTTTCGGTGAACCGCGATCAGGCGATGCGCTTGCTCAAGCTCGCGCTGACGAAGCCGCGCTTTGACGCCGACGCCACCGAGCGCATCCGCGGCCAGCTCAAGGCCAACATCGCCTATGCCGAGCGCGACCCGGACCGCGTGGCGAGTGACGCATGGTTCGCAGCCGCGTTTCCCGGCCACCCCTATGGCAAGCGGCCAACCGGCACGGTCGACTCCATTGCCAGGATCACCCCTGCCGACCTCGAGCAGTTCCGCCAGCGCACGTTTGCCCGCGACAACCTGAAGATTGTCGTGGTCGGCGATATCGACGCCGCAACCCTCGGCAAGGTCCTGGACGACGTATTTGGCGACTTGCCTGCCAAAGCGCGATTGACGCCCGTGCCCGAGATCGCCCTCAAGAATGCCGGCCGGGTCGAGATCCTGCCCATGGATGTGCCGCAGTCGGTCGCCGTGTTCGGTGGTGCCGGCCTCAAGCGCAAAGACCCCGATTTCATGGCCGGTTTCGTGCTCAACCATATCCTGGGCGGTGGCGGATTTTCCTCCAAGCTCATGGAGGAGGTTCGCGAGAAGCGCGGCCTTGCGTACTCCGTCTACAGCTATCTCAGCCCGCTCGACCGAAGCGCCGTTTATTTCGGCAGCGTGGCGACGAAGAACGAGTCGATCAAGGAGTCGCTTGACGTCATTCGCGGTGAACTGGCGCGGATCGCCAAGGACGGTCCCTCGCCCGAGGACCTCGACAACGCGAAGAAGTACCTGACCGGTTCGTATGCCCTGCGTTTCGACACGAACTCGAAGATCGCCACCCAGTTACTGGGGCTTCTCGTCGAAGGGTTCGGCGTCGACTACGTGAAAACCCGCAACGCGCAGGTCGAAGCCGTGACGCTGGCCGACATCCGTCGGGCGGCATCCCGGTTTCTCGACCCCGAAGCGCTGATGGTGACAGTCGTCGGCAAGCCGCAGGGGCTGGCACCGAAGGGGTGAAACGGCTGGCGGAACGCAATCGGTGCCCTCACCTGGTGACGTTGGCCCGACCTTGCCATCTGACCCAGCTCTGGTGCATGAAAAAGCGTGGAAGCAAAGAGGCTGCCGCAAGAGATCCCAAGTGATGTCCATGAAGACGATTGGCACGTTGAAATGGGCGGTTGCGATCCTGCTCACGGCAGTGATGCCCGCACCCGGGCTTGCCAACGAAACCTTCGTTTGCGAGGACGGCAGCATCGTCACGGTGCTGCCAGGACAACTCGAGGCGATGAAGAGGACCGACCCCTGTGTTGCCGCGCACTATGGCATCAGGAGGGGAGGCGAAGACCAGAGGGGGGCCGCGCCGCCACCCGCGCCGGCCCCAGTCGCCAGTTTCGCGCCGGCAGACGCCCCCCTGCCCGAGCGCAAGCCCAACGATGAGATTGCCGACAAGCTGCGCGCGCTGGAAAGTCCCGATGCCTTGGCGCGCTCGACCCGCGACGTCCCCCTCAGCGTCGCCGCCGGCGGACAGTCGCCAGGCGCCAGCGCGGCCCCCTCTGATTTTCGCAACGTCTACATTCTCAATGCGCCTGCCGGAGCTGAGCGCTATTTCCGCCATACGCGCTGACCCTGATCCTTCGGTCCTTCAGGTTCACGGCAGCCGCCCCGGCCGAATACCTGCTCCAGTCCGGCACGAAGGCTCATGCCCGCTCAAGGCTTCGTTAACCCGCCAGTGACACACTGCCGTCTGGTTCCACAGGGGCGGGTTGCCCCGCAGCCAGGGTGTGTGTGCATGATCGCGTTTGCGTCGTCGTCTCGCCAGGGAGCCGCCCTGATCGGCCTGCTCGCGGCTTTCCTCTCAACAGCACCGCTGGGTTCCGCCATGTCCGACCCTGCCGGTCCCGACGCGGACGGTATCGAAGTCGTGACGGGCGTGAAGCTCAAGGGTGTCGCGGTCAATCCATTCACCGCCGAATCCAGCGACGTCCAGCCGGAATCGGAATCGGAGACGGCTGCGGAGGTGGGGGCCGACGCGCAAACCCCGGCTGCCGCTCCCGCGGCGACGCTGGTCGGAGCCCCAGACGCCAAAGCCGAATCGAAATCGCGCGAAGTCTTCGATCAGCGTGCCAAGAAGGTGCTTGAAGCCGAGGGCAAAGCCGATCTGGCATCGCACCCGCTTGCGGCCGCCTATCCCGGTCACGACGTGGTCGTCTGCACGGCTGGATGCCGGCACGATACCGCTGATATCGTCTATCTGGAACGCCGCGCAGGAAAATCGACAGAGGCAGCAGCTTCCGGCCTGGGATCGTTGCCCGCCGAAGCTGTCCGCAACGTCGTCACGTGTGTCGGCGGCTGCTATGGCGAGGCTGGTAGCCGCTTTGCGGGACTGCACGGCGAAGCCCCTTTCCTGGGCCACGCGGCGGGATCCTGGCTCACGACGACGCGCGAATCTACAGCCTCGGACGCGAGTGCCGCGCCACCGGCCGCCTCGCCGAGCCGCTGGTATCAGCGCATCAACCCTTCCGAGGCGCGTCCCGGCACGCCTTGACGGGCGCGTCGTAGCGCCCTGTCGATGAACCGGTCTCTTTTCGGCCGCACGGCAGTCGGCGCTACGGCCGTTAGGTCCACAGCGCGCGTGGGCCGAAGAAGGCGGTGTCCTTGATGCGTCGCTTGAACCCCTGCCAGCGCGAGGCACGGGCGTCGGTGGCGAATGTCATGGACAGCATGATCCGCCTCTCTCCCGCTTCGATGGGCGTGACGCGGTGCAGCACCTTCTGGCCTTCGAAGACGACGAGCGTGTTCGGCGGCGTCGCGATGGGCTCGATCCGTTCGCCGAAACGGGCTTCCAGCTTGGCGGCCGAAAGCCCATCGGGGCCATGCCCCCGGTTGAGGATGGGGATCAGCACGGTGAAATGACGACCACGGTAGAAATTGTGGTCGTAGTGCCATCCGATGTGATCGCCGGGGCGCTCGTAGAACAGCACGGAGCATGAGCTTTGGTCATGCAGCGGCGTCGGTGTGACGGTTTCCCCCACGATGGCCGAGACGAGGCCCGCCATATCGGGTGAGCGATACAGTGCCACCGTGTGCGGGGCGCGCTGTACGAGCGTCTCGTAGGCGACCGTGCCCCCCTTCTTGTGGGTTGGCAGATAGCTGCGCTCGGTATTCACGAGCCCCTCGATCTCTCTCTGGACGGTGTCGAAGCTGTCTTGCGGGAGAGCCACATCCAGGCGCGCCAGACGTTGACTGAACGACGGCAAAGACTGGTCGCGAGGCACGAGAGGCTCGACCCGGCCAACCTCTGGTGCCCAATTCGACGTCTGGGACTCGAGCGTGCGATAGAGCTTGAGCCTGTTGACGCGCAGGGCTGCGAACCCGGCGCTTAAGGCAATCAGGGTCACGATGATTGTCGTCGCCAGCATGTCCATGCGTGGTGCCACTCTTATCATTTAGGTGCGCGCCACCGCAGAGATCGGTAGCGGCACGTCCACTTTCAAGGATATCCGACCAGTCCCCCGAGCGCACGCTGTTGCAAAAAAATGCGCCGCCGTTCGCCCTGTTCCCTCCGGCACTGCGGCGCGTCGTTCCAACGAGCAATCTCCAGGTCATCCGATGCAGACGGGTGCTGCACACGGGAATGAACAAGGCTGCAACCATAAACTCGAAGGATGACAGAGATGACGATGATCATGAAGCTCACGAAGGCAATGGTTCTGGGTGGCGCGGTTGCCCTGGTGGCGATCACGGGTGGCGTCGGCGAGGCCGAGGCTGGCAAGAGGGGCGGCTTTTTCAAGCACAAGTCAATTCACTTCAGCATCCACCGCATCCACCGTCCGCGCTTTGTAGTGCATTCTGGGTACTCGAACGGCGGTGGCTGCGGCTTCTACAAGTTCAAGTGGAAAAAGACCGGTAGCTTTTTCTGGAAGTCCAAGTACTTCGACTGCAAAGGCTACTGAGGACGACACTGGAGACATCCAATCGACGACAGTCAGATTGACGGTGGCTCCCCGTGACTTGCCCGACGCAGGTGCCCAATACAGTTGAACGGTATGACGGCTGGATGTGAGCTCTCAGGAAGCTGTCCATTTGGTCCGAACCGGGAAGGCTGAAGGGCAACGCGCCACAGCGGAGCACGCTCCCATCACCTTCGCACAGCCAATGGCTCCCCGGCTCGCCCGGGGGGCCTTTGCCGTCTTTACAACACGGCTGGCCGCTGGCGTTGAACGCTCGAGAGGAGGACCATTCGGGCGGGATGACGACAGCGGTCATGGCAACGAGAGCCAACACGCTCAAAGGTGTCACGAGACAGGGGCGGGGGCCCACATGGGGCAACGCACGTACCCCATCGTATCGTTGCGCGAATACAGGTAGCCGCGCTCGAATGTGCCGGTGCCGGTGAAGTAGGTGCACAACAGCGCAGGGCGCGGATGCCCCGGCACCGGGGTCGGACCCGCTTGCCATACGACAAGCCCCCACGTCGATGCTGTCAGACCGAGCCAGGCAAGGACGAGACCGCACACGACGGTCGTGATGGCACGCTGTCGCACGGGCGGCTTACTCCGCCGCCTCTTTAGAATACCCGAGCGATTGATTGAGCTTGGCCACCAGGTCGATGGCCGCCTCCGGGATATTCGTCCCCGGTCCGAATACGGCTTTGGCTCCGGCCTCGAACAGCGCGGGATAGTCGGACGGCGGAATGACACCGCCGACGACGATCATGATGTCCGGCCGGCCTTGCTTCTCCAGCGCCGCCCTGAGTTCGGGCACGAGCGTCAAGTGGCCGGCGGCAAGCGAGGAGACCCCGATGATGTGGACATCGTTCTCGACCGCCTGCCTGGCGGCCTCGTCGGGTGTGGCGAACAACGGCCCGATGTCGACGTCGAAACCAAGGTCGGCAAACGCGGACGCAATGACCTTCTGGCCACGATCGTGACCATCTTGTCCCATTTTCGCGATGAGGATGCGCGGCCGCCGGCCGTCGTTGCGTTCGAATGCTTCGACCAAGGCGGACACGTGCGCGATGTTCTTGTTCACACCTTGAGCCTCGCTTCTGTAGACCCCTGAAATGGCTCGGATCTCGGCGCGATGGCGCGAGAAAACCTTCTCCATGGCATCCGAGATCTCCCCCACCGTGGCTTTCGCGCGGGCGGCTGCGACGGACAACTCCAGCAGATTGCCGCCGCCGGCGGCACCGTTGGTCAGCGCCGTGAGCGCAGCTTGGACATCGGACTCGGTGCGCTCGGCACGCAATCGCTCCAGCTTGGCGATTTGCTGCTCGCGTACGGACTTGTTGTCGACTTTGAGAACGTCGATGTCAGCATCGCTCTCGACCCTGTACTTGTTCACGCCGACGATCGTCTGCCGGCCCGAATCGATGCGCGCTTGGGTGCGGGCGGCAGCCTCCTCGATGCGCATTTTGGGGATCCCTTGGGCAATGGCTTTCGCCATGCCGCCGTAACTCTCGACTTCGGCGATGTGGGCCATGGCCCGCTCGGCGAGATCGTAGGTCAGCCGCTCGATGTAGGCCGACCCGCCCCACGGGTCGATGACGCGGCAGGTGCCGCTCTCCTGCTGGAGAAAAAGCTGGGTGTTGCGGGCGATCCGAGCCGAAAAGTCGGTCGGCAGCGCAATCGCCTCGTCGAGTGCGTTGGTGTGCAGCGACTGCGTGTGGCCCTGCGTGGCGGCCATCGCCTCGATGGCGGTGCGCACGACGTTGTTGAATACGTCTTGAGCGGTCAACGACCAACCCGATGTCTGCGAATGCGTCCGCAGCGACAGCGAGCGGTCGGACCTTGGCGCGAATTCGTCTTTCACGAGCTTGGCCCAGATCAGGCGCGCGGCGCGCATCTTGGCGACTTCCATGAAAAAGTTCATGCCGATGGCCCAGAAGAACGAGAGCCGCGGCGCGAACTTGTCGATGGGCAGGCCAGCTACGACGCCGGCGCGGGCATATTCGATGCCGTCGGCGAGCGTATACGCAAGCTCCAGATCGGCCGTGGCTCCCGCCTCCTGCATGTGATAGCCGGAGATCGAGATCGAATTGAACTTTGGCATCTGCGCCGAGGTGTAGGAAAAGATATCGGAGACGATGCTCATCGAGGGGGCGGGCGGATAGATGTAGGTGTTCCGCACCATGAACTCTTTGAGGATGTCGTTCTGGATGGTGCCGGACAGCTTGTCGGCCGCAACGCCCTGCTCTTCTCCGGCAACGATGAAGAGGGCAAGCACCGGCAGCACCGCGCCGTTCATGGTCATGGACACCGACATCTGGCTGAGGTCGATGCCCGAGAACAGCGTTCTCATGTCGTAGATCGAATCGATCGCCACGCCCGCCATGCCGACGTCGCCGCGCACGCGCGGGTGGTCGCTGTCGTAACCCCGGTGGGTTGCCAGATCGAAGGCAACCGACAGGCCTTTCTGGCCAGCCGCAATATTGCGCCGATAAAACGCGTTGCTCTCTTCGGCGGTCGAGAACCCGGCGTACTGGCGGATCGTCCAGGGCTGCGCCGCATACATGGCCGGATACGGCCCGCGCAGGAATGGCGCAATCCCGGGGTAGGTCGCCAGAAAGTCGAGGCCTTCGAGATCGGCCTCGCCGTAGACCGGCTTTACCGCGATACCTTCGGGCGTAAGCCACGCAGCGCTGCCGGGCGTCGCCGCAGCCGCCTTTGCGGCACCCAGGTCGATCGTGGTGAAGTCGGGGATCAGGGTCATCGCAAACGGGCCTTCCCGGTCAACTCAGTCCAGTTTTCAAATAGATATCGGACATCTTCAGCTCTGCGTCGATGGACGATAGTCGAACGACGCCATCGGCCGGCACGGTCACTCCCTGCTCAGGCCAGTTGTTGTCGGAAAGCCGCGTGTAGACGAGCGCCTCCATGCGCTCCGACTGTACAACGACGATTTCCCTGAGGCTCGCGACGGTGGCCAGCGCGGTGATCGACTCCCAGGTGTCGTCCTCGTTCGAAGGGGAAAGTATCTCGACGATGAGGAGCGGCTCGCTGACGAGGTGGTCGCGCGGCGTGGCCTCGCTGCATGTGACAGTGATATCGGGGATACGCACGTTGCGGCGGGCATCGAACACCGGCTTGATGCCGGCCTCAGCGGCAACGCTGCACGCCGTGGGGGCAAGATGGTTGCCCAAATGGCGCACGATGTTGCCCTGAATGATGCCGTGCACCGTGCTCGCCGGTGCCATGGCCCGCGGCTGGCCGTTGACCAGTTCGAATCTGGTGCAGGTTCCGTCTCCAGGCCAGGCGAGGAACTCCTCGACGGACATGATGGGCCTGATCTTTGAAACAACGTTCATTCAGCGGCTCGCAAGCGTGAAGCGACACCTACCGACGGTCGCGCGCCTGCGCCCTCCCGTCAAGCGTGTGGCTGCCCGTTGGTGAGGACATTTGCTCGCCAAGACCAATACTGCCGGCTGCAAGTTTGCCGCAGAGTCGGGCTACGTTAGCGCATTCACGCCTGCCGTGCCTCATCGACGACCGAGCCTGCGCACACCGGACTTCCATGAACAAGCCATCGGCCCTTCCCTCAGCGGGCCATCGCCCCTCGGCAGCCCGACATTACCCGCTGCTCGCCCGGCTGATAGCCCGCGAGGCTATTTTGGCGCGCTGGGCCGGTCGCCGCACGGCGACGCTGATCGTCCATGAGTTCGTGCGCTTCGGGATCAAGCAGGCGTGGGCGTGTCTGTTCGGTGGAATGATGCTCGCGCTGCTGCTGGCGACCCATCTTTGGTATCCCAGAGATGCAGCGCTTGCTCGCTATGATTTCTTGGTCGTGTCTGCCGTCCTTATCCAGATCGGCATGATCCGCTTCGGACTCGAGACATGGGAAGAGGCCAAGGTAATCTTGATCTTCCATGTGGTGGGTACACTGATGGAAATCTTCAAGACAGCCGTCGGCTCCTGGATCTACCCAGAGCCGGGGCTTCTCAAGGTTGCCGGCGTGCCCCTGTTCTCGGGCTTCATGTACGCCGCGGTCGGCTCCTACATTGCGCGGGCTTGGCGGCTGTTCGATTTCGAATTCACACGTCATCCGCCCCTTTGGGCTTTGGCCATGTTGAGCTTTGCAATCTATATCAATTTCTTTCTGCATCATTATTGGATCGACGTTCGCCTCGCGCTGTTTGTCGCTGCTGGCGTGCTGCTGGGCCCTTCGCTCGTTCATTTCCGGATACACCGCAAGCATCGCGCGATGCCGCTGTTGGTTGGCCTCTTGCTCGTGGCGATCTTCATCTGGTTTGCCGAAAACATCGGGACATTCGCCCGGGCTTGGGTCTATCCGAACCAGAAGGCGGGCTGGGAGATGGTCTCAGTGGCAAAGCTCGGAAGTTGGTTCCTGCTGATGCTGATCAGCTACACGCTGGTGGCGGCAGTGCACGGTGTCGTTCGATACCGCAGGCCGGTGGGTTCCCTTCTGCCGCCGGAACGGTCCCGCCTAACGCCTCAGGAGAACTAGCGGGGCGCGGTCCTGCCAGCCGAAACGCTGCAATTCCGGGTCGATGTGTTCTTCCACCGGCCAGCCGACGCACAGATAGGCCACAAGACGCCACCCATCGGGCACGTCGAGCAGGCGCGTGACAGCGGCTGGATCGAGGATCGACACCCAGCCGACGCCGAGGCCGTGGGCGCGAGCCGCCAGCCAGAACGTGTGCACTGACAAGACCGTCGAGTAGGCCAGCATCTCGGGCATGGTCTGGCGGCCGAGGCCGTGCCCGAGGGCCGTCGCCTCGTCGCATAGGACGGCGAGGTGAACCGGAGCCGTGCGCAAGCCTTCGAGCTTCAAGGCGAGATAGGCGGCCCGTCGGTCGTCGTCATAAGTGCCGGCGGCACGCGCGTTTGCAGCCTCGAACGCGGCGGCGACCTGCTCGCGACGGCCAGGGCTTGCGACGCTGACCCAACGCCAGGGCTGCGCGTTGCCGACCGATGGGCTCAGCGCCGCAAGCGCCAGAAGCTCCGCGATCAATGCGTCTGGGACCGGGTCGGACTTGAAGCGGCGCACGTCGCGGCGCCAGGCGAAGAGCGCTCCGAGCTGTTCGCGGAATTCCTCGTCGAACGCCGGGGACGGACCGCCGTGCGGCTCGCTCATGTCAGCGCCAGATGCGTCTGCCAGTAGATCTCGGTCAGGGCCAAGTCGAGGTCGATCGACTCGAGCCGCAGGCTGCCGCCGAGTTCGCGCACCACCACGTTCGGCTCGTCCGGCCAGCCGCCATCGGCGCGGCGGCGGTAGACCTCAGCCTCGACGCGTGTCGATTGCACGACAAGGATCTCCTTCAGCGAGATCAGCCCGGCGACCGCCTGGATGCTGGCCCAGGTGTCCATCTCGTTGGACGGCGACATCACTTCGGCGATGAGCAGCGGCTCCTCCATGGTTTTGCTGTCGGAGGCTGGCGTGCAGGTGACGGCGACGTCGGGGACACGGAGGTTGAGCCTCTTGCCCATGGTCGGCGAGATGGGCTGCTCCGAACCCACACGGCAGGGGCGGCCGGTCTTGCGAAGGTGATTGCCGATCGCTATCGCGATATTGGCCTGAATGAGCCCATGCGTCGAGGAGGCCGGCGACATGGCGACAACCACGCCGTTGACCAGTTCCATCTTGCCCTGGTGGCCGCCACCATCCCAGTCGAGAAATTCCTCGACGGTCATCAGCTTGGGCCGGTCGGTCGCAATGCCCGTCATGGGGTCCTGTCCTGAATGCTCCTCAAAACCTCGACCATATTCTGTCCCGCAAAGATGAACTCGTCCACACCGGCCGCCTTGAATGCGGCTTCGAGGTCGCCCGGCCGGCCGGCAAGCATCACGTGGCGTGCCCCCGCCGCCTTCAGGGCCCGTGCCGTTACCTCGGCCTGATCGGCATAGACCGCATCGGACGACGCGATGCAGGCGACGTTTGCTCCGCTTGCCTTGAACGCCTCGACGGTTGCGTCCGGTGACGCAAATCCTTCGGGAACCTCGGCTTCGATCCCCCCGGCCGCCAGCGTGTTCCTGATCCACGTCGACCGCGCCGTATGCTCGGCGATCGTCCCAAGGCTTGCCAGGAAGACCCGCGGACGCTGGCCGACGGCCGCCAGCCGGGCATCGGAGGCGTCCCTCAGCGCCTCGTAGGCTTGTGCCAGCCGGATCGACGGCAGCGGCTCGGCCATCAGACCGCCCGGCACCGTCGTACTGTCCGCCGCCGTTCGTTCGACGCCCGCGCCGACCCGTGACAGCAGGTCGGCAAAAGGCACGTCGCGACCGCCGGCCGCGAGGGCCGGCAGGTCCTGGATGGCCGACACCGGAACGTCGAGCACGCTGACCGGAGCCTCCGACAGGAGTGGGAACTCGCTGGTGCCCGTGATAGCGGACTTGCGGGTTGCGACCTCGTGCAGGCGAGACGCGCGGACGGCACCGATCCGCGCCTGCAGCGCCCCGCGCGTGAGGCTGGCGACCAGTCCACCCTCGGCCTCGATGGCCTGAAACTGCGTCCAGCCAGCGCGAGCGACCTCGTCTGTCAGCGCCTCGATGGCACCCGAACCGGCGGCTGGGTCGGCAACACGCCAAATATTGCTCTCCTCGATGAGGATAGATTGCGTGTTGCGTGCGATGCGCCGGGCAAAGGCGTCGGGCAGTCCGAGGGGCAGAGTGTGGGGCAGCACGCCGACACTGTCAGCGCCGCCGATGCCGGCCGTGAACACGGCCATGGTCGCGCGCAGCATATTCACCCACGGGTCGCGCCGCGTCATCATCCGCCAGGCGGTCTCGGCATGGATTCGGATCGGCTCCGGTGCCAGACCGCAGCTCTCCTCGACCTTCGACCAAAGCCGGCGCAGCGCGCGCAACTTGGCCAATCCGAGCAGCTGATCGGCATCGACCGCGATCGTAAAGTCGACGGCACGGCGCGCCTCGGCGAGCGGCAAGCCATGAGCTTCCAGCGCCCGAAGATAAGTAACACCCGTGGCCAGCGCGGCAGCGAGTTCCTGGCCCTCGGAAGCGCCGGCCTCGTGATAGGGGCGCACATCGACGTTCAGGAAGGGTCCCGGAAAGCCGGTGGACTTGAGCCCGATCACGGCCTCTGCAAGCTGCTGGGCGACCGCATCCCATGGGGCCGACACATGCCCCAGGTGGATGAGGGTCCCGATCGGGTCCAGGCCGAATGCGATCCGACAAGAGGCCGGAGCAAGCCCGCGCGCCTCCACGAGCTGGGCCATCAGGGCGGCGTTCACGCGTCCGCCCGGCGCAGGTTCGAGTCGCAGCGCGACGATATCGAGCATGGTCCCCGAAAGCGCCGCATCGAGCTCTGCGACACGCGCCGGCGCGATACCATAACCGCGCGCCGAGCGGCTGCCGGCGAACACCAGTGACAGGGCCCCGACGCCATTCTCGAGGTCCTCGAGCGCGAGCCGGGCGGCGTCCCCTGGAGTGGGATGATCGACCCGCGCCGCGATCGCCCAGGGCTGCTCAACTCCCTCTCGGAGCACCGGGGCAGCATCGGTGCGGCGCGCATAAAGCGGCTCGATCCTCAGGCCATCCGCCGAGCGCGTCACGAGGCGCTTGTCGAGGCTTGCCCCCTTCAGAGCATCTTCGACGAGTTTCACCCAATCCTCGTGTTTCGGTGTCTGGAACGAGGCGGCGAGCGGCAGCTTTGGCTCGGCTGTCATGGAGCGGGCTCCTCAGGCGCAAAATGTCGTCCGCGACCCGGTCGCGACCCGGTCGCGAGCGCTGGTCAGGGTCCATACTGTTTCGTTTGATAGCCTAGCACGACACGCACGCAAACCTTTGCGATGGGCCGCGCGGCCTGGACCGCTGCGCCCGGCACGGTGCCCCCGTCGTGCATCGAAAGTTCGAACAACTGTTTTTTCAGTGGGTTCGCGGCGGTCGTTGATGCAACCGAGGTTGGCAAAGGGGGGTGTGCCGTGCCATGAGCCTCGTCGTCGTCCCGAAGCTGAGTCGCGCTGCGCACGCGGCTCTGGGCCGGCAGACCGGCGAATGCCACGACACTGAGAGAGAACGGAAACGAGGCCCGGGACCCATGAGTGCGACCATGCTGCAAGACGGCAAGATCTATCTCGGCACCAGCGTCAAGCCCGAGTATCTGGACCTCAGGCTGGCCAATCGCCACGGCCTCATCACGGGGGCAACGGGCACCGGCAAGACGGTGACTCTACAGACGCTGGCTGAGGGATTTTCGCGGGCCGGGGTGCCGGTCTTTGCCGCTGATATCAAGGGAGACCTGAGCGGTATCGCGGCGGCGGGCACCAAGAAAGACTTCATCGTCAAACGGCTCGAGACGATCGGGCTGACGGACTACGTCAATCAGGCTTTCCCGACGGTGTTCTGGGATGTCTTCGGCGAGCAGGGTCATCCGGTCCGCGCCACCGTTGCCGACATGGGACCCCTGCTGTTGTCGCGGCTGCTCGAGCTGAACGACGTACAGGAGGGTGTGCTGAACATCGTCTTTCGCGTCGCCGCCGACGAGGTCGCGGCCGGCCAGAAGGACTTTCTTCTGCTGGACCTCAAGGACCTGCGCGCCGTCTTGAACAACGTCGGCGGCCGCTCGAAGGAACTGTCGACGCAGTATGGCAACATCGCACCCGCCTCGGTTGGTTCGATCCAGCGCCGCCTGCTCGTGCTGGAGGAGCAGGGTGCCGACAAGTTCTTCGGCGAACCGGCGGTCGACATCAACGACCTGATGCGGGTGTCGATGGACGGACGCGGCATCGTCAACCTCATGGTCGCCGACAAGCTGATGGAGCGGCCGCGCCTGTACTCCACGTTCCTCTTGTGGCTGTTGACCAAGCTTTGGCAAACCCTCCCGGAAGTCGGCGATCTGCCTAAGCCGAAGCTCGTGTTTTTCTTCGACGAAGCTCATCTGTTGTTCTCGGACGCGCCCAAGCCTCTGTTGGAGCGGATCGAGCAGGTGGCCCGCCTGATCCGCTCGAAGGGCGTCGGTGTCTATTTCATCACGCAGAATCCGCTCGACGTGCCCGACACTGTGTCTTCCCAGCTTGGCAACCGCGTTCAACATGCGCTGCGGGCGTTTACCCCGCGCGAGCAGAAGGCCGTCAAGGCTGCGGCCAGCACCTTCCGACAGAACCCGAGCCTGGATACCGAAAAAGCAATTCTGGAACTGGCAGTGGGAGAGGCGCTGGTCTCGACGTTGCAGAACAAGGGCGAGCCGTCGATGGTCGAGCGCACACTGATCCGCCCGCCGGAGGGGCAGATCGGCCCCGTTGCGCCGGACCTTCGCCGGGAATTGATGAGCCGCAGCCCGTTTGCCGGCAAGTATGACACGACCGTCGATCGCGACAGCGCGCACGAATTGCTGGCCAAGCGAGCCGGCGATCTCGCCCGCAAGGAGGCCGAGTTGCAGGCCGAGACAACGTCCGGCGGTGGCTGGGGCGACTGGCTTGCCAAGCAGGCGTTCGAAAAGGGCCCGCGTGGAGGCAAGTCGATGGCGGACAAAGCCGTCGACTATGCAAAGTCCTCGATCACGCGCCGCATCGTGGGCGCGGTCATGAGGCAGATTTTCGGCCGTACGCGTTTGTTCTGAGCCAGCCGACGGTCGTGCTCTCGTCTGGTCGCGGTTTTGATACTGATCATGGTTGCGCGCCGGTTTGCAAAACAGGTTGGCGGTTTGACGCGGAGAGCGCCGGCGATGTCGAGAGCGATCATCCTGGCGGCACTGTTTTTCGCGAGCCACATCGCGACGTGCGCGGCCGGCGATGCACACCAGCAGGCGGGACTGGTGGCGCGAGGGCAGGCGCTGGTCGAGGAGAAATGCGCCCGCTGCCACGCCATCGGCTCCGACGACGAGAGCCCGCATGCCAAGGCTCCGCCGTTCCGGGTGATCGTCGAACGCTACCCAAGTGAGGACCTGGCCGAAGCCTTGGCCGAGGGCATTGTTTCCGGCCATCCCGAAATGCCGGTCTTCGTGTTCGAGTCAGACGAGATCGAAGCGTTTCTGGCCTATCTCGACAGCCTCGCCCCACCGTTTTGACGCAGGCGACGGTGGCCGTCCTGTCAGTGCACGAACGACATTCGATCGAGGTTGGCAACTGGAGGGTCCTTATCCTCCGCTGGGCCGCCCCTCTTCCGGAGGAACCTTAGACCAGGCCGTGCCGGTCGCACCGAGCGCTTCGCCGGCATCGAAGAGCGCCCTTTGATACGCCGGATCGAAGAATTCCTTAGCCTGCATGCTGAATGACGCCGGGACAGAGACGAAATGGAAGTCCGCCTTGGCGTCGCGCGCCATCCGATAGATACGGTAGATTTCACCCTGGCTTTGGCTCTTGATCAGCGTCGAGATCGCGCGCGCGGCGATCGAGATCGTATTGGGCTGCACTACTTTCTGCTCGGGTGACGTCTTCATGTTCGAGATGATGTAGAGCTTGCGCGAGGGCGGTTTGTCATAGAGCACGTTGAAGGCATGGAGCGGTACTTGCACGGGAGCGACAAAGATTTCGCGCGTCGTGCCACCGTCGACATGCAACTCCGTGTACGGCTGGCCATCGACGGTCACGGGAATCGAGACCGGCGGAAATGCGCCGGGGATCGCTGCCGAGGCCATGATCACCTTCCGGAACAATTCAAGCGCGGCCGGCGTCCCGATGGAGGCGATTTCTCCCATGTTCCAGACGACAGGCCGTTGGGCGTCGAGGTTCGTCGTCCCCACCAGCAATATGCGGCCGTCTTTGCGATAGACCTTGGCAATCTCGCGCAGAAGTTTGCGATCGACGTATTTGGCGATCAGCGATGCCAGCGGCGCGGTGTCGGCGAGAGCCGAGCCTCCGAGCAACCCGGGCAGGATCTGGGCCGTGACGAGTTGCGACGTCTGGTATTGCGTCCAGATCTCCTCGAGCACGATGTCGTACTGAGGGCCCAGAAACGCAAACGGTGCAATAATCGCGCCCGCACTGACGCCGGTGACAACTTCAAATTGCGGTCGGGTGCCGCTCTGTGTCCATCCCTTCAGGAAACCTGCGCCGAATGCGCCATCACCGCCACCCCCGGACAAAGCGAGAATGTCGATATGGCTCCGGCCATCGCCCCCCTGCGTCGTGGTCGCGAGTTTCGGCAGGTTGGGCAGCCGCGTGCGCACGGCTTCCTTGATGTCTGCCGGCACTTCGTCTCCCCAGAAGCGGATACCTGGCAGATCGGCGACGGTCGCCTGCTGGGCGAGCAGCGGATCGGCGATGCCCTGGCGAACCATGGTCGATGCGCATCCACCGGACACCATCGCGGCGACCGCCAGCGCGCCGAGGCAAGCCGATTTGAACCTGTCCCCGCACCACATCGGCAAACTCCCAGGAAAACGGACACGGACCCGCGATGCCGATCTGGATCACTCCTGAATTCCAGTCTCGATGCATATCCGCTCTGGGGCGATGGCACAACCTGAACGCAAATCGGTGGCCGGGCCGGCATACTCGACTGAAGACGGATCGGTCATGGGGCGGCGATCAGGGGGCGACCCATCAGGGCCGGCAAGCGAATTTGTGCCCATGAGTCACGGCGGTCGCGCGGCAAGGCGTGCATGCAACCCGACATCGACCACTCAGATAAAGTATGGCCCGGCACAGGGAAACCCATGCCGGGCACGGAGCGAAGACAGGCATCAGCGAGCGCGGCATGCGCCCGCGGATACCCCGGTCGCGCGGTTGCGTCACGTGCAACGAGGCAACCAACCGGCTCAGCCGATCATTGCCTCGACATGCTCCCAGTTGACGAGATTATCAAAAAACGCTTCGAGATACTTCGGCCGGGCGTTCCGGTAGTCGATGTAGTAGCTGTGTTCCCATACATCGCAGCCCAGGATGGGTTTGGCACCATGCATCAGCGGATTTTCGCCGTTGGGTGTCTTGGTGACGAGAAGCTGTCCGTCTTTGACCGCAAGCCAGCACCAGCCCGAGCCGAATTGCCCCTTGCCCGCCTCGATGAAGTCGTGGCGCATTTTGTCGTATCCGCCATAAGCCTCCATCATCTTCTCGAGGGAGCCCGGCACCTTCTTGCCGCCACCGCCTGCCCGCATCCACTGCCAGAAGTGGATGTGATTGTAGTGCTGGCCGATCTGGTTGACGACAGCTTGATCGCGGCTGGCGAAAGCCTTGACGCAGATATCCTCGATGCTCATTCCGCCATAAGCGCTGCTGGCGCCGGCAATCTCGTTGCCTTTGTCGACGTAGGCCTGATGATGCTTGTCATGGTGGAACTGCAATGTCTCAGCCGACATGTACGGGCCCAAGGCATCGTAACTGTAGGGAAGCGGCGGGAGCTGGAACGTCATTTGTTGCCTCTGATGATCATCGGTTCTGAGCAGCAGGATGGCGGTATGAGCCGCGAGTGCAGTCTGGCCGAACCTGCTTGGGTGAAGAGAAGCCGGTTACTTCCGACCGGTTTGCGTGTTCGAGGGTGCGCCTCAGTGGCGGTATGCGACACGCCGACCAATACCGCGAACGCCCTTCGTCGTCCTCCTGTTCGTCCGGATTGCCCGGCCAGAGCTTGCCCTCGGGCCACTCCGCGACCACGGCACGCCGGTCGGAGCCTCCGGCATGCCCGAAGATCGCTCTGCGATCCAGACATGGCGTCGGAGAGCGCGACATTAACCCGGTCGGAAGAGCGGCGCAATGCAGGTTTCCCCGCCACGGAGCGGTGACGGCAACGGACCTGGATGCTTATGCGCAAGGCACGTCACCGACGTCATCTGGGTCGTGACATTGTCCAATCCTGACGCAAATGTCATCGCGTCTCCGAGGGCTCCGGTCGGCGCAAGCGGCGGAGTTCCGGCAGATTTCAGAATGTCGTCGACCGTGGCGGGGAGCCAATATCTGCCCAATTCGCAAGCGTGCGAAAGGGTCGCATAATGTCCAATCTCGGTTGATTGCGCTCGGCTGAACGGAGTGATATCAGGCTGCCCCATCTGGTCGTTCCGACCATCCCTCCCTCGAAGTTCAGCGTCTATCCGTCGTCCGCTGGTTGGCGTGCGACGAGCGGCACGCATTCCGCATCGTGCATTTTATCCGGTCGTGTCGCCCAGTTTCTTGAAATCGGGCAATTGTGCGCCGGCGGACTTCGATATATAGCAGGAGAATGGCGGTCGCTTTCTGGCAGGCTGCCGGTGTCAGGCTCGGTGAAATAGTGCGGGAGTGAAGGGCCAATTGGAGACGCTGCATTAAATCAGTATTCATCAATTTCGACGAAAACAGCGCATCCAGAACCAGCTGATCGGCACGGCCGGCGAACCAGTGAGACAACCACAATGACCAAGCAAGGAAAGACAGGAAAGATGGCAAGCATCAATATCGACAAGATGTCGCTGAAGGATTTGATCGCGCACAAGGCGGATGTCGAGCAGGCAATCACGACGGCCCGCCAGCGCGAACGTCAGGAAATCTTGCAAAAGATGGAGGCGCTTGCCGAGGAATCCGGATTTTCGATCAATGATCTGCTCGGTGGCAAGGGGCGCGGCAAAGGCAAGATGTCCCAGTCGGCTGCCCGCTATGTCAATCCCGACAACAAAACGCAGACCTGGACGGGTCGCGGCCGCAAGCCGAACTGGCTGGTCGCCAAACTGAACAAGGGTTCCAAGTTGGACGATTTCGCCCTCTGAGGACGATTGGGCCCGTCCGCGGCCCCCACAATCGGACTTTCAGGAAAGAGCCGGCCGCCGCTGCGGTCGGCTTTTCTCGTTCGGGCTGTGAGCCTGATCGTCTGAGATCGAGGCGAACACGCGTCGATCGAAGGCGTGAATCAGTCTCACCGAAGAGCCTGATCGTCTGAGATTGAGGCGAACACGCGTCGATCGAAGGCGTGAATAGCGCGATCAGATATGCGACCGAACAAGAACGGAGAGCGGCTGGCCGCGGCCAGCAGTGGGCCCATCAACGGCGACTTTGCACGAGCGGGATGCTGCCACGGGCGCGGTTGAAACCGCCGCAGACATAGCGATCTGGTCCAGCAGACAAGGCACGCCGCCAGTGTAGCGTCACTGACGCTTGGTCGACCCGGTTCTGCAAAGGGAACCGCGTGTCGGAGCCGGAACACCGGGCTCAAGCCATAGCCCTGAATGTCGTTGGTCCTGCTCGGCACTCCCCCCTTGACAGTGCCAAAATCGAAAACCAAATGGCCCATCGCGCGAGCGCGCCGATGGCCGGGCCCAGTCTATCTGGCTCGGTGACTGGCGGTCGCGTGCAGCCCTGCCACGTCTCGGAGGGTCTGCAATCCAAACTCGAACATGAACAAAACCATGAGGTTAGGTCCATGACATTCCGTCCGCTCCATGATCGTGTCGTTGTCCGTCGCATCGAAGAGGACACCCGTACGGCCGGCGGCATCATCATCCCCGACACGGCCAAAGAGAAACCGCAGCAGGGCGAGGTCATCGCCGTCGGACCCGGCACGCGCGGCGATGACAATGAACTCGTCCCCCTCGACGTGAAGCCTGGCGATCGCGTGCTGTTTGGCAAGTGGTCTGGCTCCGAGGTGAAGATCGGCGGCGAGGATCTGCTGATCATGAAGGAAGCCGATATTCTCGGCGTCATCGACGGACATTCCGCGTCTGCGACCGGCAAGGCCCGTAAGGCCGCCTGATCGCCCGCAAGGTCTGAAATCGCTCAATCAGAAATCCAGCACGAGACATCTAGGAGTTGCAGAACATGGCAGCCAAGGACGTCAAATTCTCACAGGATGCCCGCGAGAAGATGCTGCGCGGCGTCGACATCCTCGCAAACGCGGTGAAGGTCACGCTCGGCCCGAAGGGTCGCAATGTCGTGATCGAGAAGAGCTTCGGAGCGCCGCGCGTGACCAAGGACGGTGTGACGGTCGCCAAGGAGATCGAGCTCACCGACAAGTTCGAGAACATGGGCGCGCAAATGCTGCGCGAGGTTGCCTCCAAGACGGCGGACCTGGCCGGTGACGGTACCACGACGGCGACCGTGCTCGCCCAGGCCATCGTCCGCGAAGGTGCCAAGGCAGTCGCCGCCGGTGCCAACCCGATGGACGTCAAGCGCGGCATCGACAAGGCCGTCGCCGCGGTCGTCTCGG
The DNA here is from genome assembly GCA_033765285.1 of Hyphomicrobiaceae bacterium. Taxonomy (GTDB): domain Bacteria; phylum Pseudomonadota; class Alphaproteobacteria; order Rhizobiales; family Hyphomicrobiaceae; genus Filomicrobium. The sequence goes on from JANRIE010000054.1 coordinate 132,900, forward strand.
AACTGTCGGCTCGAGCAAAGAAGGTCACATCGAACGACGAGATCGCCCAGGTCGGGACCATCTCGGCCAACGGCGACGACGATGTCGGGCGGATCATCGCCGAGGCCATGAAGAGGGTCGGCAACGAGGGCGTCATTACGGTTGAAGAGGCCAAGAGCCTCGAGACCGAACTCGACGTCGTCGAAGGTATGCAGTTCGACCGCGGCTACCTCTCGCCCTACTTCGTGACCAATGCCGAGAAGATGGCGGTTGAACTCGACGCGCCGCTGATCCTCATTCACGAAAAGAAGCTCGGCAACCTGCAGGCTATGCTGCCTGTGCTCGAAGCGGTGGTGCAGTCGGCAAAGCCGCTGCTGATCATCGCCGAGGACGTGGAGGGCGAGGCCCTGGCGACGCTCGTGGTCAACAAGCTGCGCGGTGGCCTCAAGGTCGCAGCCGTAAAGGCCCCGGGCTTCGGCGACCGGCGCAAAGCGATGCTCGAGGATATTGCGATCCTGACGGGCGGCACGTTGATCTCCGAGGACGTCGGCATCAAGCTCGAGAACGTGACCATCGACATGCTCGGCCGGGCCAAGCGCGTGTCCATCAGCAAGGACGACACGATCATCGTCGACGGCTCGGGCAAGCGCACCGAGATCGACGCGCGCTGCGCGCAGATCAAGGCGCAGATCGAGGAGACGACGTCGGACTACGACCGTGAAAAGCTCCAGGAGCGTCTGGCCAAGCTTTCGGGCGGCGTTGCCGTGATCAAGGTCGGAGGTGCCACCGAAGTCGAGGTCAAGGAGCGCAAGGACCGCGTCGACGACGCGCTGCATGCCACGCGCGCGGCCGTCGAGGAAGGGATCGTTCCGGGCGGCGGCGTGGCGCTGTTGCGCGCAGCCAAGGTCCTCGACGGGATCTCCCATGACAACGATGATCAGAAGGTCGGCGTCAACATCGTGCGCAAGGCTCTCCAGGCACCCGCCCGCCAGATCTTCATCAACGCCGGTGAGGACGGGTCGGTGATTGTCGGCAAGATCCTGGAAAGCAGCGCCTACAGCTACGGCTACAACGCCCAGACGCACGCCTATGGCGATCTTGTTGCGACCGGCGTGATCGACCCGGCCAAGGTCGTGCGGTGCGCGCTGCAGGATGCGGCATCGGTCGCCGGTCTGCTCATCACCACCGAAGCCATGATCGCCGAGGTGCCGAAGGACAAGCCTGCCTCGCCAGGTGCTGGCGGCATGGGCGGCATGGGTGACATGGACTTCTGAGGACGAGTTCGTCCAAGGGTCTGAGACGACGGAGGCCGCCGATCATTCGGCGGCCTTTGTCATGGCGCTGGCGGCTTGCATGCTCTGCCAGTCAGCGACCGTCGCGGTCGCTGCCGAGCCGATCGTACGCGGCCGCCAACCGGTCGGACAGATGTGGCCAGATGCTCGAGATGACCAAGTTCGCGAGCCCGAGCGCGAGGAACGACAAGGCCGCCCCGCTCGCCTTATCGGGCGACAGACCCGCTTCGTGGCCCCAGGTCTGGAACCAGATTGCGGCGGCGGCCGACGTCAGGGCCATGCTGCCGTAGACGACCTCGATGAAGCGGCGTGATCTTTCGCGCTCGACGGTGATGTCTTCATCGGCTCGGTTCATCGCCAACGCCCCTTTACGCAGATGACAAGCCTCTGCGGTCACAGTTTCCTGCACCGCCACGCCTATTTCATGCAGCGCAGCATAATCACGAGAGGCGGCCATGAGAACAGATCCGTTCAAACTTTCTTAACCCTGCCAGTCCACTGGGTTCGGCGCCGCATCGGTGGACGGGCACCCGGCTGCGGGAACCCGCTGTAGGCTCATGTTTGAGAGGCTGATTGACGACCTCGACGGAAGCCGAGACGCCACCATCGCAAACGATCGGCCGCTAGCTCTGATGCTCGGCGACGATCCTTCCCAGCGCCGCGTGCACGTGCACAGGGTCTTGTGGAAAACCATCGGCGATCCACCAGTCTTCGAACCGGGCCAGGATCGCCCCGACGCCCGGGCCAGGGGCCACGCCGAGCGCGACGATGTCGGCCCCCTTGACCGGCAGGCGCGGCGGCGGGCCATGCTCGCCGAGCCGCGCGAGGGCCTGCCACGCGGCATCGTCCGGTGCCGAGCCAGCCATCGCCCAACTCAGCAGCACCGTTATGCGGAATGCCTCGGGTCCCAGCCGATAAAGCAGCTCCATCGCCCTTTGGGTACCCGCCGCAGGCGTGATCGTGCGCCCGTCGATCGTCGCGGCCGCGATGGCGAGACGTCCGGCTTGCGCGCTGGACAGCCGCAGTCGGTCTGCCAGGCCGGCTGCTTGGACGGGCGCTGTGAGGGTCAGCGCGGCCAGCCGCCCTATCGGGTCCGGGGACAGGTCGAGGGCGGTTTCGATCCTCGTCAAGCGGTCGAACCGTGCGAGGTCCGGTGGCGCATCGAACATGACGTGCCAGATCCCCGCCGCGGCCATCGCCGTGACGGCGTCCTGCGCGCCGGGGGCCACCACGAGTTTGATCAGTTCGGAGCGGATCCGCTCCGCCGACAGGCAGCGCAGGCCCGCTTTCAACGCCGCGCAAGCCGCCAGTCCGGGTTCATCGAACGGGCCCAGGCCATGGGTCGCCTGGAAGCGAAAAAACCGCAGGATGCGCAGATAGTCCTCGCCGATCCGGTCATGTGGATCGCCGATGAAGCGCACGCGGCGGGCGACGATGTCGGGATAGCCGCCAAGCGGGTCGTGCACACCGCCGGACCGGTCGCAATAGAGCGCGTTGATCGTGAAATCGCGCCGTCGCGCGTCCTCGGTCCAGTTGTCCGTGAAGGCCACCGTCGCATGCCGGCCGAACGTCTCGACATCACGCCGCAAGGTCGTCACCTCGATCGACACGCCATGCGCAACGAGTGTCACCGTGCCGTGCTGCAAGCCGGTCGGGTGGGCCTGGAGTCCGGCCAGTCGGGCCAGCCGCATCGTCTCTTCGGGCGGCGCGGTCGTCGCGATGTCGGTGTCGGTGACGGGTAAGCCCATCAGGGCGTTGCGCACCGTCCCGCCCACCGCGCGGCTGTCATAGCCGCCGGCCTCCAGGACCCCGAGGACGCTTTGCGTCGCCGGCGCAACGAGCCAAGGGGCATTGGCCAGTGAGGGCAATTCGGGCGCTGCGGGGGGCTGCTCGGCCAGTGTCTTGCGGGCTCCGTGTGGGGCTCTCCTCGCCGCCGGCTCCACGTCGCCGCACGGGTCGTCAGGGTTGTTTCTCGTTCCGGCCCGGCTCGATACGACCCGGCTCGATGCGCCCGCCCTCGAAGGACGGCGGACGGTAGGCCTGGCCTGGAGTGCCGCCAGTCGTGGTGCCGAACGCGAGGACGACTACAAGTACCAGCGCGACCCCGCACAGGAACAGCACGACCAGAGGGGCGTCGTCGAAGCGCTGGGGTTTGGTGCCAGCCAACTGGGCCTTGACTTGAACGTAAGCGATGTAAATCAGCGTCGGCAACAGCAGCAGGATGACATTCTCGATGACGACACGGATCATGCGGCGGAAAACCTTTCGGACATGTTCCTGATGATGCCGGCGGTCGCGCCCCAGATGAAGCGGTCCCCGTACGGCATGGCATAGAAGTGGCGCTCGCGCCCCTCGAGTATGCGGCTGTGACGCTGATGGTTGGCACTGTCCATGAGAAACGCCAGCGGAACCATGAAAACGTCGGCAACCTCGTTCGGATCGGGTCGTATCGTGAAACCGGGGGCGACAATGCCGACGAGTGGACAGATCGCATACCCGGTTCCGGTTCGATACCAGTCGAGATAGCCCAGAGGTGTGACGAAATGGGCCTCGATGCCTGTCTCCTCTCGTGTTTCGCGCAGCGCGGTCGCCGCCAGGCTTGCATCGGTGTCGTCCTGGCGTCCGCCTGGAAACGCGATCTGCCCGGCGTGCCGCGACAGGTGCCCGGTGCGCACGGTGAGCAGGACGCTCGGTTCGGCACCGGCGACGATGGGAACGAGCACGGCGGCGCGGCGCGGCGGCGGGGCCTCCAGCAGCGCCGACCGGCTATCAGGATTGAGATCGAAATCGCTCGGCCCCAGATGACCGTTGCGCCCCGCGCGGTTACCCGTCACCAGGGGCGGTGGCGACGCGTGCAGGGCAACGCCCGCAGCCTTTGAGAAACGCACCAGTTCGCTGGTTTGGATCGCCGGCCGCTGGGTGTCGGGAAGCTCAGCCATGGTCACCTCACTGACCTGGGGGGACGCGCCGGTCGCTTGGCCCCGCCGGCATCTGATAGGCCCGACGTCAGGCCGCAAGCCCTATTGTTGCTGACATTAGCCGATTTTGTGCCAAACAACTCAAGCCAGCGTGCCGCGCTGCATCGAATTTCGGTATGCCGACATGGGGTCTGTGACCAAGTGCGGATGCCGAAGGCCGTGTTCGGGATCGGACGCTGGGGGCCCTGGCTGCGGTCGGTCAGTGGCCGCAGGTGGGAGACACCGACTGAACTATGGCAGGTGTAGGGGCGCAGATCGGCAGACATCCGCGGTTTGCATCCGGGCATCGCAGGGAGCCAGACATGATCGACGGACACCGAGCCCGCCGCCTTGCGCTGACTGTGGCCGTGGGTTGCCTCTTCCTCGTGCCATGGGCCAGTACGCCCAGTGAGGCACGCCGTCCGGCCAGCCCATTCGTCGAGACGCTTTCGGCGAGCGACAAAAAGGAGTTCGAGGCCTGGCTCACAGCGCAGACCTTCTATGACGCCGAACTCGACGCCTATTGGGACAAGGTCGAGGCCAAACGATCCGCCCGCCGCAAGAAAAAGGCAGCCGAGCAGGTTCTGACCGCCAGCGATTACGTCACGACGCAGCCGCCCGATTACAAGGGGCCGACCTTGGCCAAGCGGCTGGCCGAAGCCTGGAACACGTACCAGAAAGCCGATGACCCGGCCGCTCCCGCGCCACCGCCGGAAGAACTCCCCACCGTCGACGACTATCTGAAGGCCGCCCGGAGCCAGTATGGCTTCGTGCCCGAGCGCATCGCCGAGCGGGAATTCAAGCAGCGCTACGCCCGCGAGGCGCTACGCCTGGGGCTCGACAAGGACCAGGTCGTCCGCGTCTACGCGCTGGAAACCGGCGGTCTCGGCACGGCGGACATGCAGGCAGGCATTCACCCGATCCGCCGCACCGGCAAGCCGATATCCTCCGCCTTGGGATATGCGCAACTGCTCAACGCGAATTCCGTCGGCGAACTCGTCACTCATGGGGCCGATTTCCTGGAGCGCCTCCGCCGCATGGCCCGCGCCGAAGGCGTCGGAGGCGAGCGTCGGGCCCGTCTCGAGGAGAAGATCGCGGCCCTCGAGAAAATGGTCGCACGCGTCCGTCGCGTGAAGAACGAATGGTCGGCCCACGTAGCCTTCGCCCGTACCCTGGCGGGGCAGGGCGTGCACGCGATCAATATCGACGGCGATATCGGCCCATGGCTCCAGGTCATCAAACTGAAGGGGATCAAGGACTTTGCCGAGCGCAAGGGCCGCACCAACCTGGACCCGACAGCCCTCGAACTGATGAACCTCGCCGGACCGGCGACCGGACTGGAAATGATGACCTCGGTCGGCTTGGGTGTGCCGACGGCCAACTTCTTCGCCCGTCGCGGATACTACCGCAACTCCATCGTGCGCGGGCGCTCGTCACAGGAACTGATGACCGCTCTGAAGGAGCGCATGGACCAGAATATGAAGAACTCCGGCGCGATCGAGTTCTCGGCGGTCTTCGATGAATTGCTCTCCGGCGCGAACCGTATCACCAATCAGTAGCGCCGTGCGCGAAGGCCGAGGCTGCGTCCGCCCTCGCCAAGTCGCGCGTGACGGCCGGACGCAAGCCGAGACGACAGCGCGCCTGCCCGTATGGGAGCACGGCACCAGTGACGCGCCACACATCGCGAAAAAGGCCGGGGGCGAGCCCGGCCTTCACAGCGAATTCGGAGTAAGCACCCTCGGTCGAGAGCGGTCCGCTCACTTCTCGCAGGGGAAGCTGACCTTCACGAAGGGCGCGTCGATCGTGCAGGTCTTGCCAGCCTTGCGGAAATAGCGCGAGACGTCGAGGTCCTTGCCGCCACGGCCGCGCGGGGCCTCGGCCTCCTCTGCCTCGGCTTCGGGATCGCCCTCGGTGTCGGCCTCGGCGGTTTCGACGGGCTGCTCGTCGGCTTGGTCGGCCGTCGTCTTCGAACGGCTGGCCGGCACCGGTGATGGGGCGACGATGTCAGGCTCTGCATCGCGGGACCTGTCGGCGACCGCCTCTTGTGCGGCCAGCGCTTGGCTTGCCGAACGCGCCGGCGGCACGGCGGCCACCTTCTGAGCCGGCTTGGGGTCGGCCGACCTGGCGGCCTTCTTGGGAGCGGCCTCGGGCTTGGCCTCGGCGACGGTCGTGCCAGAATCGCAGCGTTCCAGGTTGGCCGGAGCCCGCGTCCAGATCATGGTCTTGGAGAACAAGCGAGAGCCCGCATAGCCCACCACCTTGAGCTTGTCGCCGCGGGTTGGCTCCAGCGCCACCGAGTAGGTCTTCTTGCGCTCGGGGCTGTAGATCCAGCCGTTGTCCCACTCGCCTTCGCCCACTTTGGCGACGTCGCCGATGATTTTCTTGCCGCAGCCGCGGGCATCCTCGCCGCCCTTGACCCAGACGACGTGGCCGCAAAGACCCTTGCCGCAGGGTTTGATCTCGATGGCTCCGCGCTTCTGGTCATCGAGCCAGATGCCGGTCGGGTCGTCGGCCGCTGTCGCAGAGACGGGGCCGGCCACCACCAGGGTCAGGCCAGCCAGAACTGCGGTGAGCATGCTGTCGCGTGAGAAGGACTTCGAAAACGTCGCCATGGGGCACCTCGCTCGGGGTTGAGCACTTCACCGCTCTCCTGCCCGCCACCGTTCCCGGTCGCCGCAGCACGAGAGCATCACTCTCCCCCCACCTAATGAAGCCCTTTGTCCGCCGCCGCTGTTCCCGGCGGCACATGTCGATCAAGCGTCGCGGCCGTGTCAGGTATAAGCCCGGTGCCGTTAACAAAGCCGCCTGCTCGCTTCCGCCACACCCTGGTCTGCCTATAGGGCTACATTCTGGCGAGTTTGGGACGCCCGGACGTGCCATGCAAATTGAAGTAATGTGCACAGTTAACTGATATTCATGGCCATTTCACGATCGGCGGCATGGACGACAGGATCGATTCGATGTTGCCGCCCGTGCGCAAGCCGAACAGGGTGCCGCGGTCGTACAGCAGGTTGAACTCGACATAGCGGCCGCGCCGGATCAGCTGCTCGTCGCGGTCGGCCTCGGTCCAATCGGCGGTGAAGTTACGCCGGACGATGCGGGGATAGATGTCGAGGAACGTCCGCCCCACGCTCTGCGTAAAGGCGAGCGCCGCTGCAAACCCGCCATCCTCGGAGGAGGGGGTCAGATAGTCGTAAAAGATGCCGCCGACGCCGCGCATCTCGCCACGGTGTGGCAAATAGAAATATTCGTCGCACCACTCCTTGTAGCGCTCGTAGTCGGCGATCGGGTGCCCGACACAGGCTTTGCGCATTGCCGCGTGGAACGAGACCGTGTCGGGGTCCTCTTGTGTGCGCCGCCGGTCCAGGACGGGCGTGAGATCTGCGCCGCCCCCGAACCACCATTTCGAGGTGACGACCATGCGCGTGTTCATGTGAACGGCCGGCACGTGGGGGTTGTGCAGATGGGCGATGAGAGAGATTCCAGAGGCCCAAAAGCGCGGGTCTTCCTCGGCACCAGGGATCTGCTTGCGAAACTCGGGCGCGAACTCGCCGTAGACCGTCGAGGTATGGACGCCGACCTTCTCGAATACTCGGCCCGACATGAGGCTCATGACACCGCCACCGCCGGGGGCCCCGGTGGCGTGATCGGTGCGATCCCATGGCTTGCGGGTGAAGCGCCCGGCGGGCCGGAGCGAGAGAGAAACGCCCTTGGGCAGATCGTCCTCGATGGCCTCGAATGCGCTGCAGATATCGTCGCGCAGCGCTTCGAACCAGGCCTTGGACGCTCGCTTGCCGTCTTCGATGTCGTGCATCAACTGCCCAGTTCCCTCTTGCTATCCTCGCCCCGCCCCGCCATGTGAGGCTTGGCCGCTGTCCGTCTTTAGCATAGCCGCGCGCAGGTCCGTTGCCAGCCTCGCGCGTATGGTTTCATACGGTCGATGCAGACGCTCGACGCACCGATCGGACGATCCCGCCGGATGGAAGAGAGGTCAGGCAGGCTCCCGCGTTGCGGTTCTGACATGCGCGTTCCGCTTCGGCTAGTGCAGCGCATCCAACGTTTGGTACCGGCTCGCAGTGGGGCCTCGAACCGAACGTAAGATGCATGAGCTGCACAAAGATCGTTTGGTTACTGGTGGTCCTTATGGCTCCGACACTTGGTCGATCCGGTGCTGCAAAGGAAACACGTGTCGGAGCCGGAACACTGGGGTGCGCACCGATGTCAGGCCCATCGGGGACCTGAGCAACACAATGTTTCCCGTGTGGCTGTTGCACTGGACGTTTGGTCGTGGCACCCGCCCGCAGGCGATGTGCGACCGTCAGTTGCGCGACACGAGGTCAAGCCGGAGGCTATCGGATGGTCGAGCGCATATTCAAATGGATGGAAGAGACGCGGGACCCTTTCCCGCCGGAACAGGCGGAAATGCCGCCTGACGGCCTCGTTCCGTTCGTCTTGCATTACACGCGCCCATTCTGGCCGCTGCTGATCGCCTCCTCCCTTCTGGCCACCGTCGTGGCGCTGCTGGAGGTTTCGCTGTTTGCTTTCCTCGGCCGCTTGGTCGATTGGCTGAACGCGGGCACACCTGAGACCTTCTTTGCGGACCATGGTGCCACGCTTGCGGTGATGAGCCTCGTCGTGCTCGTTGTCCTTCCCGTCCTGAAATTCTTCTACGAAGTGGTCAACCATCAGGGGTTGATGGGCAACTTTGCCATGCGCACCCGCTGGCAGGCGCACCGCTATGTGCTGCGCCAGTCGCTCGGCTTCTTCCAAGACGACTTCGCCGGCCGCGTCGCAACCAAGGTGATGCAGACCGCCATCGCCGTCCGCCAGTGCGTGATGATCCTGTCGGAGGTCCTGCTCTACGTCGTCGTCTACTTTCTCGGCGCGGTCATTGCATTCGCGGCGACGGACGTGCGGCTGTCGGCCCCGATGTTGTTGTGGCTCGCCGGCTACGTCGCGGCGATGTGGTATTTCGTGCCGCGCATGCGCGACGTCTCCTCCGAGCAGTCGGACGCCCGCTCCATCATGACCGGGCGGATCGTGGACAGCTACACCAACATCCAGACCGTCAAGATGTTCGCCCATGCCGACCGCGAGGACGATTATGCCCGCGAAAGCATGCACGGCTTTCTGCTGTCGGTGAACAAGCAGATGCGGCTGGCGACGCTCGTCACGGTGGTGCTGAACACGCTCAACGGGCTTTTGGTGTTCTCGGTCGCCGCTTTGTCGATCTGGTTGTGGTCGATCGGCGACGTCACGACCGGAGCCATCGCGCTGACCGTCGCCCTCGTGCTGCGGCTTCAGGGCATGTCGCACTGGATCATGTGGGAGGTGGCCAACCTCTTCGAGAACGTCGGCGTCGTGCAGGACGGCATCGGCACCATCTCGCGTGAGCGCCGGGTTCTGGATGTGCCGACCGCCAAGCCGCTCAGCGTTCCCAAAGGTGAGATCAGGTTCGAGCACATCGGGTTCCACTATGGCCGCGCCGGTGGCATCATCGACGACCTGTCGCTGCGCATCGCGCCGGGCGAGAAGGTCGGCTTGGTCGGTCGCTCGGGTGCGGGCAAATCGACGCTGGTCAGCCTGCTGCTGCGCTTCCACGACCTCGAGCGTGGCCGCATTCTGATCGACGGCCAGGACATCGCGAAAGTCCGTCAGGAGAGCCTGCGCGAGATGATCGGCATGGTGACGCAGGACACCTCGCTTTTGCACCGCTCGGTGCACGACAACATCGTCTACGGCCGGCCTGGGGCTAGTCGCGAGGATGCGATCGAAGCGGCCCGGCGCGCGCACGCGCACGAATTCGTTCTGGGATTGCGGGACCTCAACGGCCGCGAGGGCTACGATGCCCACGTCGGCGAGCGTGGCGTGAAGCTGTCCGGCGGACAGCGCCAGCGCATCGCGATCGCCCGTGTGCTGCTCAAGAACGCGCCGATCCTGATCCTTGACGAGGCCACCAGCGCCCTTGATTCGGAGGTCGAGGCGGCCATCCAGGAGAGCCTCAACGAGCTGATGGCCGGCAAGACCGTGATCGCCATCGCCCACCGTCTCTCGACCATCGCCGCCATGGATCGGCTCGTGATCATGGACAAGGGAGCCATCGTCGAGGAAGGCCGCCACGACGAACTCATTCGCCGGGGTGGTCTCTACGCCGACTTGTGGCAGCGCCAGTCCGGTGGCTTCCTGGCGCGCGAGGCGGCGGAATAACGGCACGCAGCGCGGCAGCAGGGCCATGGTCCGGTCTGGCCCGGCAGGCCAGCCGGGCTCGGGAATTGGGTGGCGCCTGGACGTGCAGCTTCGCAACTCACCGGCCCGCGAACCCGTCCGTCTGCCGCAGCGCCTCGCCGAGGATGATGCCCGCCGCGACCGCGACATTGAGCGAGCGCAGTCCGGGTCGCATCGGGATGTGGACGGCGACATCGGCGGCCGCAACGACGGACGCCGGGACACCGGAGGTCTCACGCCCCATCAGCAGGATGTCGGTGGGGGAATAGGCGATCTTGGTGTAGGCGGCCGCCGCATGTGCCGAGCAGAGCACCAGACGCCGTCCAGAATTCATTCTCCAATCTTCGAATATTCGATATGTCATGTGCCGGCGCATCTCGGCGTGCTCCAGGTAGTCGAGCCCGGCCCGCTTGAGCGCCTTGTCCGAGAGCGAGAACCCGGCAGGCTCGATGATGTCGACGGCTACGCCGAGGCACGCGCACATGCGCAATATTGTCCCAGTATTCTGAGGGATATCCAGCTCGTAGAGGGCGATATTCATGGCATTTCGGCTTCCGGCTCGATCCCGTTCAATCAGCGCTTGGTCTTCCTGCGGCACATGCGCCAAATTGCCCGCAGTCCTCAATCCTTCGCAGCCTTGAGACGCTGGGGAAACAATGCCACAAAGCAGCCCGAACAGTCGGCCGCAGCGAGGCGGTGCGGCTCGCTTTCGAAAATCAGTTCGCACATGCCCCGCGACAGACGGCACCTGCCGGATGTGTCGCAGATCGAGGCACGAGCATCGCCGCGTATCGTTCGTCAGGAACCGAACGATTGTCGGCTCGTAAGTGCTCGCAAGTGGCACGCGACAGCGCAAAACGTGGGAGGCCCTCGTGTCAACTGAAGTCGAAGATCAAGGCCGCAGAGATTTTCTCGTGATCGCAGGGAACGCTTTCGCGGTCGTTGGTGGCGCATCTCTGTTGTGGCCGTTCGTCCAGCAGATGAACCCGGACGCTGGTGCCAAGGCGTTGGCCGCCATCGAAGTCGATCTGGCCCCCGTGAAAGAAGGTCAGGCCATTACCGTGATGTGGCGCGGCAAGCCCGTGTTCATCCGCAACCGCACCCCGGCCGAGATCGAGGAGGCCCGCAAAGTCACCCTCGCCGACCTGGCCGACGATGTCGCACGCAATGCGAACGTCGGTGCCGACGCTCCAGCCACCGACGAGAACCGTACCCTCAAGGGCCACGAGAACTGGCTCGTCATGGTCGGCATCTGCACGCACCTGGGCTGCATCCCCAAGGGACAGGCACTCGCCGACTCCAAGGGCGACTACGGCGGGTGGTTCTGCCCATGCCACGGGTCGCACTACGATACCGCAGGACGCATTCGCAAGGGCCCGGCACCTCGCAATTTCGACGTGCCGCCGTTCGAGTTCGTGTCCGACACCAAGATCAAGATCGGTTAAGGGAGAGCTTTGAGCACCATGGCTCATCAATCCGCATACGAGCCGAAGTCGGCCACTGCCAAGTGGTGGGACGAGCGGCTTCCGGTTGCGCGCCTGATGTACGACAGCTTCGTCGCATATCCGACACCGCGCAACCTGACCTATCTGTGGACGTTCGGCGGCATCCTGACGTTCTGTCTCGTCGCCCAGATCGTGACCGGCATCATCCTTGCGATGCACTATCAGGCATCCGCCGAGGACGCCTTCAACTCGGTCGACAACATCCGCCGCAACGTGAACTACGGCTGGATGATCCAGTCGATGCACGCTGTCGGCGCATCCATGTTCTTCATCGCCGTTTATATCCACATCTTCCGCGGCCTCTATTACGGGTCCTACAAGGCCCCGCGCGAGATCTTGTGGATCCTCGGCGTGTTCATCCTGCTGGCGATGATGGCGACGGCATTCATGGGCTACGCGCTGCCCTGGGGCCAGATGTCGTTCTGGGGTGTGACGGTCATCACCAACCTGTTCTCCTCGCTCGACGCGGTGATCCCTGGGTTCGGAACCGCGATCGTCGAATGGTTGTGGGGCGGCTACTCGGTCTCGGGCGTGACGCTCAACCGGTTCTTCTCGCTGCACTACCTGCTGCCGTTCGTGATCTTCGGCCTGGTCATTCTGCATGTCTGGGCGCTGCACGTCGCCGGGCAGAACAACCCCACCGGTCTCGACGTGAAGTCGCAGGCCGATACGGTGCCGATGTACCCCTATGCGACGTCCAAAGACTTCCTGTGGATGTTCATCTTCCTCATCCCGTTTGCGTGGTTCATCTTCTTCCTGCCGGATTATCTCGGCCACGCCGACAACTACATCGAGGCCGATCCGCTGGTGACGCCACCGCACATCGTGCCGGAATGGTACTTCCTGCCCTTCTACGCGATCCTGCGCGCCATTCCCGACAAGCTGGGCGGCGTCATCGCGATGTTCGCCTCGATCCTGATCCTGGTGTTCGTGCCCTGGCTCGATACCTCGCGGGTCCGCTCGACGAAGTATCGCCCGATGTACAAGTGGTTCTTCTGGGCGTTCGCCTTCTCCTGCTTGGCGCTTGGGTATCTCGGCTCGAAGCCGGCCGAAGGCGATTACGTGTTCTGGGCACGGGTCTTCACGTTCTACTACTTCGCGCACTTCCTGATCGTGATGCCGGTGGTCGGTATTCTGGAAACGCCGAAAGAAATGCCGCGCTCCATCACGGATGCCGTGCTGGGCAAAGGGTCGGGCGGGTCGTCGGGATCTCGACAACAGACGAAGCCTGCATCGTTCGGACAGAACGTACCGCAGACGTGAACCGGACAGCAGGGAGCATGACGATGATCAACAGAGCTGTCCGGGGCCTGGGCAACGCGGTGGGCTGCCTGATGCTGGCGGCGGCGATTGCTGGCACGCTCACCGGGGCCGCGGGTCCAGCCCGCGCCGCCGGTGGTGCAACCCATCACATCGAGCGGCAGGACTGGTCGTTTGCCGGGTTCTCCGGCCAGCACGACACGGCGCAATTGCGCCGTGGCTTCCAGGTTTATCAGGAGGTTTGTTCGGCCTGCCACGGGTTGGAGCGCGTCTACTGGCGCAACCTGACCGAGCCGGGCGGGCCCGAGTTCGACGTCGAGGCGGTGAAGGCGCTCGCCAAGGAGTGGCCGAACCTGATCACCGACGGCCCCGACGACGAAGGCAAGATGTTCGAGCGTCCGGCGTTACTGTCGGATCCGATCCGCGGGCCCTACAAGAACGACAAGGAAGCGCGCGCGTCGCAGAACGGCGCGCTGCCGCCCGACTTGTCCCTGATCACGCGCGCGCGCAGCGTCCACGCCGATACGCCATGGTACGTGCACGTCCCGGCGATGGCGATGGACGTGGTGACCGGCTACCAGGAAGGTGGAGCCGACTACACGTATGCGTTGCTGACGGGCTACTCGGACCCACCGGAAGGCCTGCAGATCGCCGACGGGATGAACTACAACAAATACTATCCCGGAAATCAGATCGGCATGGTCCAGCCCATCGCAGAGGGCGGATCGGTGACCTACCAGGACAACGCCGGCGCGACGTCCTCGCTCGAGCAAAACGCTAAGGACGTGACGGCGTTTCTCGCCTGGGCAGCCGACCCCAGTTTGAACGCACGCAAGCGCATCGGCTGGCAGGTGATGCTGTATCTGCTGGTGACGACGTTCCTGCTCTACATCGCCAAGCATCGCATCTGGGCGAGGGTGCATTGAGGCTAGGAAAAACGACGGCCGGTGCACCCCAGTGACCGGTGCTACGGCGGGTCTTTCGGTTAAGCTTTCGCCGCCGCGCCATGACACCGTGAAAGGCCTCGCTCGCGAGGCCTTTTGCCGTTATGGCGTGCGTGAGAAACACCGTGATTGATCGTTATGTTCCCGCTCGGATATCTTCCGTCCCGCGGGGGACGGGGGCATCTGTCGGGCACATATCTGAGACGCAAGAAATCTGACCAGCCGGGCACGTCTCGTGTCTCGTATTTTCGCCACGCCTGGGTTGCACGCATTGCCGCACCTGGAATCGAGCATCAAATGTGCAACAAGAGGCAACATCAGTCCCGGGCCACTGCGGTCCAAGGCCAAGGATCAGGCGCGCATGACCAAGTCAGTACTCGGCATCATCGGCGGCAGCGGTGTTTATGACATCCCGGGCCTCGTGAAACCGCGCTGGGAGCGCGTCGCCAGCCCCTGGGGCCAGCCCTCCGACGACATCCTGTTCGCCGAGATCGACGGCTTGCCGATCCGCTTCCTGCCGCGTCACGGTCGCGGGCACAAGGTTTCGCCGACCCACATCAATTACCGCGCCAACATCGACGCGATGAAGCGCGCCGGCGTCACCGACCTCGTGTCAGTTTCGGCCTGCGGTTCCCTCAAGGAGGAACTGCCTCCGGGTCACTTCGTCATCGTCGACCAGTTCATCGACCGCACGTTCGCCCGCGACAAGTCCTTCTTCGGGGCCGGCTGCGTCGCCCACGTGTCCGTCGCCGATCCGGTCTCGCCCGTGCTGGCCGATGCGCTGGAGGCCGCCACCCGCACGGTAGATGTCCCGCTGACCCGTGGCGGCACATACATTGTGATGGAGGGCCCCCAATTCTCGACACGCGCCGAATCCCACCTGTACCGGTCCTGGGGTTGCTCGGTGATCGGGATGACCAACATGCCCGAGGCCAAGCTCGCCCGTGAAGCCGAGATCTGCTACGCGACCCTGGCCATGGTCACTGACTTCGATTGCTGGCACGAGGAGCACGACGACGTCGATGTGGCCTCCGTGATTGCGGTCATGCGGTCCAACACAGCAAAGGCCCAGGCAGCGGTGCTGGCCCTCGCCAAGGCCTTCCCGAAGGAGCACCCGGCCTGCCCGATCGGGTCCGACCGCGCGCTCGATGTCGCCATCATCACCCCGCCGGACGCCCGTGATCCGGCGCTGCTGGCCAAGCTCGACGCGGTCGCGGGCCGCGTGTTGCGAGGCTGAGTGTCCCCGGAAGCAACCTCGTGCAAGAGGAGGCCCCATGGCCGTCGAGACGCCGATCTGTGATTTTGGCTGGCAGGCACCGGAGTTCGAACTGCCCGGCGTCGATGGCCGGATCGGGCGGCTGTCGGACCTGCGCGGTCCGCGCGGCACGCTCGTCATGTTCATCTGCAACCACTGCCCCTATGTGCAGGCGGTGCTCGACCGCATCGTCCGGGACGCCCGCGAGCTTGCGCCGCTCGGCGTCACCGCGGTGGCCATCTCCTCCAATGACGCCATCGCCTATCCTGAGGACAGCTTCGCCGTGATGCAGGTCATGGCGACAGAGCGCGCTTTGCCGTTTCCCTATCTCTATGACGCCGACCAGCGCGTCGCGCGCGCCTATGGTGCCGTCTGCACGCCGGACTTCTACGGGTTCGACGGTGCGCTGGGCCTTCAGTATCGCGGCCGGCTCGATGCTTCGCGCAAGGAGGCCGGCCCTCCGGACCTGCGGCGCGATCTGTTCCTGGCGATGAAGCAGGTCGCCGAGACCGGGCACGGCCCGCGCGAGCAGATCCCGTCGATGGGCTGCTCGATCAAGTGGACGTCCCGTTGACGACGGCCTGAGCAAAGCCCGCTCCGGCCACGCGGCGACGTCGCGGCCAGTTTGGCCGTTGTTGGCGAATGGCCGTCTCCGGTCTGCGGCGCACCGCGGCTCTCAAGATCCGGCGTAGCCGCCGCGGTGCCGATTGGGTGCGTAAGGCGCGCAGCGGTCGTGGCCGCACATCGGCGACGATCCGGGGAGGCCGGCGTCTGGCTGTGATCGGCTCGGCGGCAACCGGCCACATCAGCAGCCCCAGGCAGACGAGGCACGGCACGACCAGGAGGATAAATCCCGGTTCTCCCGCACCACTGCTGTCGGCCGAAGCGATCAGCAGCCGGGCCGCGAGCCACAGCCAGACCGCAAACAGGGCCCGGCGACCAAACCCGGCAATCGTCAGGAGCATGCTTGGCTCCCGCTGACGGGGCGGTGCGACCTGCCGTCGAAGCGCACGATCCTCAAGCACGCCGTGCCACCAGTCTTTTGCCAGCCGATCCGCGTGCCGGCCCGCCAATCGACCGTGCATGGCCGGACTCGGAGGCTGCCATGACGCCCCACAGCAGGCCCATCAGCACATAGAAGTGACGCCAGTGATCGGTGTCGATGACCAGGCCTTCGACGGCCGTTGCCAGAAACGACGCATAGACGACGATGAACAACGGCCGCAGCGCGCGAGTCGAAAGAAGGTGGCGGAAGCCGAGACCGAGTGTCAGCGCGACCAGCACCCAGTAGATCGCGCCGCCGATCCATCCGGCGTTCAGCATCATGCTCAAGTAGACGTTGTGCACCTCCTCGGTGTGATGCACCCGTCCGAAAACGAGCGAACCGATGCCGAGCGGGTTGTCGACGATCAGCCCGACGGCCTTGGCCTGACCGCCGAAGCGACCCTCCGGTCCGTAGTCGTAGGACTGATCCAGGCTCGCGCGCTGGGTGAGCAGGTCGGCGACGCTCTCGAGTTGAGTGGCGACGGCGATGACGCCAGCCAAAATCGCGACGCCGAGCGACAAGAGGGCAAGAAGACGTTCGCGCTGCGCCAGCGATGGGCTCGTCACGAAGGCGAGGTAGCCATAGGCGGTCACCGCCAGGGCGAAGTTGAGCCAGGCACCGCGAGAAAAGCTGAGCAGGATCGCAATCGCCAGCAGCCCCGCGACACCCAGCGGCAGGACGGACTGCTGCAAGGGTCGCGTCACGACGAGATGCAACATGTAGACCGCCGGCACCGTCAGGAAGGGGCCAATGACATTGGGGTCCTTGAAGGTTCCAGCCGCCCGCCCGAACTTTGTGAATAGGTCCGCCGCACCAGGCACCAGTGCGAAATATCCCACCACTGCGGCGATGGCCGCGATGACCCCCGCCACGGTCCATGCACCCAGAATGAGACGGGTGTGCAGATCTGGCCGCCGCGCGACGAAACCCGCGACGATGAACGAGGCGATGGAGAGATAAACGGAGATAGCGGTGAATTTCACCGCGTCGGCGACTGTGACGTCATGGGCATCCGGCGCGAAACCGGCGGCGATCAGCCCGAACGCCCCCACGATCAGCCACAGCGCCAGGTAAGCGATCAGCATGGGTGTGAGCCGCACGAGACCGATGACCGGCAGCAGCACGATCAGTCCGACCGTCAGGGCATCGACGGGGGCAGGCTCACTGAACACGATCCCGCTGCTGGCGAAGGTGAGGGCGACGAGTGCCAGCGCCAGCGTGTGTGCCGCGCTGCGCGAGCGGGCCGTTTGACTGGTATCACCGAAGTGCGTGGGGCCTGTCCCGACCGCGATCGTTGTCATGACTGCCTCATCCCCTGTGGCTGCTCGCCCGGCGCTCCGCCTCGGGGCGGGACGGCGCACACGGCGCTTGGACGAGGCCTTGCAAGCCCCTGGCCAGTTGGCGGACGGCTGGGCCGTCCGCGCGCCAGGTCGTACCGATGCCGGATAGTCTCGGGCTCAGTAGGCGTTTTCGGTCTTGAGCAGCGCGAGCGGGGTCTTCAGCAGGATGTAGAAGTCCAGGAACACGGACCAGTTCTCGATGTAATAGAGGTCATGCTCGACGCGGCGCTGGATTTTGACGGGCGTGTCGGTTTCCCCGCGCCAGCCGTTGATCTGCGCCCAGCCGGTGATGCCGGGTTTCACCCTGTGGCGGGCAAAGTATTCTTCGACGACCTCGTCGTAGAGCTGGTTGCCGGCCTTGGCCGACAGCGCGTGCGGGCGCGGACCGACGAGCGAGAGCTCACCCTTGAGCACGTTGATGAGCTGCGGCAGTTCGTCGAGGCTCGTCTTGCGGATGAAGCGGCCGACCGGCGTCACGCGCGGGTCGTCCTTGGTGACGAGCTTGGCCGCGGTGGCGTCGCACTTGTCGGTGTACATCGAACGGAACTTGTAGACCTCGATCAGCTCGTTGTTGAAGCCATACCGCTTCTGCTTGAACAGGATGGGACCCTTGCTGTCGCGGCGGATGGCGATTGCAACCGCCAGCAGCACCGGGGCGAGCAGGACCAGGGCCAGCGCAGCAATCGCCTTGTCGAAGGTCCACTTGGCCACGGCACCCCATGCGGAGATCGGTTTATCCATGAGGTCGATCATGGCGACATTGCCGATGTGCGAGTAGACGCCGTGGGAAAAGCGCAGCCGCGTGGTGCGTGCCGGCAGCTTGATCTCGACCGGCAGTTGCGACAGATGCTTCAGAACCTGTGCGATCCGCGCCTCCGCCGTGATCGGCAGCGCGATGAGGACGATGTCGACCCGCGAGCTGCGCGCATAGGCAATCAGGTCCTCGAGGTTGCCGAGCACGGGATAGCCGAGTGTCTGTGTGGGCACGCGCTCGCCACCACGCTCGTCATAGAGGCCGCAGATGCGCACGTCGGCGTCGAGATCCGCTTCGAGCTGTGCGAGCGTCTCGCGCGTCACCGTTCCGGTGCCATACACCACGGCTCGGCGGTAGAGTTGGCCGGTCCGGTTCCAGCGGTGCACGAGGCCGGCGAGCCCGGTGCGGACCGCCAGGATGGAAAGTGCACCGATGATAACCCACATCGCCAGCCAGCCGCGTGAGAACTCCTCGCCCGACTTGACCATGAACAGTCCGGCGGCCAGCAGCGCGAAGGCTCCCAGCCAGCCGAGCAGCAGTCGCGGCATCTGTCGGATGACAGACCTCAGTTCCGGGACGCGGTAAAGCTTCAACAGATCGAAGATGAGCACGGTTGCCAGCGCGGTCATCAGTGTCGCCGCCAGGTAGCCCGCCGTCAGCGGCACGCCCGTCTCGTCGACGTAGACCGCGGCGACGGCGAACCCGGACAGGCCGGCCGCCAGAAAGTCACCCAGCCGCGCGACGTCGGCGATGATTCGCGCCGAGACGAGGCTGTTGCGGGTGGCTCGGGCGGGGTCTGCAAGCAGGGGCGCGCGGATATCGTAGATGGTGGCCGCGGCGGTGAGATCGGCGTGATGGACGGACATGCTCTACTCTTCGAAGCTTGTGTCAGGATCGACGTTGGCTTCGCTAAAAGCATGTGACGTGCCAGTTGGAACGTCGGGTAAGGTCTCGTTCAGGAACGCAGGTGCTCAAGGTAAATACGACACCCGACCTCCACCCTCCTGCGCAAGGGCGGTGCAGCGCGCCGCTTCGTGGACCCGCGCGTCGGCATAGAACGTCAGAACGTCGTCGCACATTTGGCTGACCGTGAAGCGCTTCTGGGCGAGCCCTCGCAGTCCCTCGGCCTGTTTGTGCGCTGTCTCCGGCGTGTCCAGCGTCGCGGCCATGGCACAGGCGAGCGCATCGACGTCACCGGGCTGGACGAGCCGGACGCCACTTCCCGCGACGATCTCAGGCACGCCACCCACCTGGGTCGCGATGAGCGGGATGCCGGCGGCGGCCGCCTCCAGCGCTATGTACGGCAGGCTTTCGGCGCGCGACGGCATGACGAGGACGCGTCCCAGACCGAACGCCTGCCGGGCCGCCATCGCGCCGGTGAACGTGATGCGCGTGCCAAGACCCAGCCGATGCGTGAGCGCTTTGAATGCCGCAGCATCCGGGCCATCGCCGACGATCACCGCCCGACCCGCATCAGGACCGATCCGGGCCAGCGCCTCGATCAGCACATCGACGCCCTTCAGCAGGCGCAGTTCGCCCACGAACAGGAAGGGCGCCGGCGCGTCGGCCAGTGTGCGCGGCTCGAAGTCGGCCGGCGTCAAGCCGTTGTAGATCACGCGCTGCGGCACACCGTGTCCCGGAATGGCACGCTCGTAAGCTTTTTGGGCGAACCCGCTTTCGAAAATGAGCCCGTCGGTGAGCCGCGCCAGCGCGCGCTCTGCGGCCAGATAGATGGGACCCGTCAGACGATTGTCGATCAGGTGCAGGCTGCCCCCATGGGGCGTGTAGAAGCGGAGTGGTCCCGCGCCGATCCGATTCGCCGGCCGGGTCCCGCCGAGGCGCGCATACAGCCCGCCCTTGGCACCATGGCCATGAACCACGTCGATTGCCAGGCTGGCGACCAGCCGGCGCGCGGCGAAAGCCGGACCGGCATCGGACAGCCCCGGCATACGGCCCATCGGCAGGGCGTGCAGACCAAGCGGCAGCAGCCGGCCGAGAGCCTCGAGCCGGTCGCGCGTCAGGCCGTCACGGGCGCTGCTGTCGACCATGACGCCGACCGCGTGACCGCGTCGGGCCTGTTCGGTTGCCAGATCCCTGACGTGACGGAACAGGCCGCCGACGGGCGCGCGCAGGATGTGGAGGATACGCAGCGGGTTCGACATGGGGGTCGCCTCCCGGAGGGTTGCTCGTCACCGGCGGCACGCCGCAGGTCACGGCGTGTCGCCTTCAGAAGAACCGCTCGTACACGAAAACCGTGTCGCCGGGCTTAATGACGTAGTCGGCCGGTGCCTCGATCTGCTCGACGAAGCCGTCGATCCGCCGCGTGATGCGGAAGCGCCGCGTGCTCGCCCGCTCCGAGTAGCCGCCGGCGATGGCGATCGCGGTTTCGACGGTCATGCCGGACACGTAGGGAAACTGGCCGGCGTTGCGCACTTCGCCCAGGATGAAAAACGGTCGGTTCTGCTGCACGTCGACGGTGACCTCGGGATCGCGCACGAACTCAGCGCCGAGCCGCGAGCGGATCACGCCCTCCAGCCCGTTCGTCGTCAGCCCGCGCGCGGCTACGTTGCCAATGAGCGGCACCGAGATCTGGCCGGCGTGATCGACCGTGTAGAGCCGGGAGAGGTTGGGCTGGCCATAGACGAAGATGCGCAATTGGTCGCCAGTATCGAGGAGATAGGGACCGTCGGTATCCGCAACGGCCTTCGGCCCCGTCAAGCCAGCCGGGATGACGACCGGTTCGCCCCAGCTCGAATGCGTGCTGACGTGCGTGACCGGAAGCGGCTCGCCGGTACCGTCCTCGACAATGTATCCCGATGAGGGAACCCCGCTCCACAGCGGGCCGTCGGGGCCCATCAGCGGCCCTCTGCTGGCGCAACCGCTGATCGCGAGCGCAAAGACGACGATGAGCAGGTGTGAACGCACGGGCATCTCGGGCTTCCTCGCCACGGACTGAAGGACTGAATGCCCCAGCAATACCGCTGCGATGGTTAAGAAAGCCTGAGCCTCTGTCTCGGTTTGATCCAATTAAGGGAATGCTTACCCCCATCGGTGATTGTTGTGATCAACGAGCCGAACACCACGCCAGGTTGGACCATGCACACAGAGCCGAGCGCCTCACCCGACGATATCGACCTGACGACGGTTTCGCGCTCGCTGCGGCGGGCTGGCCCGAAGCTCGTTGGCGTGTCGCTTCTCGCCGCTGGTCTCACCTACCTCGGCTTGTCGCTCGTCGCGCCGCAGTACCAGGCGCAATCGGAACTCGCGATCGTGGCACGCGGAAGCGCCAATCCGTTTGCGGCACCCGGCACCACCGCGGGTAATTCGGACCAGGTCGCCTCCCGGATGGACAAAGAGGCGGTCAACACCCACGTCCGGGCGTTGTTGTCGTCCGAGTTGGCCGAGCGGATCATCGTCGATCAAGGTCTCGCCCAGCGGCGCGAGTTCAACCCGGTTCTGGGCCCGATCGACACGATGGATGGGATCCTGCGCGCCCTGGGCCTCGTGTCGATCAAATCCAACGAGGCCGAAAGTGATCGCGTCCTCAACGCATTCAATCGCCGCTTGGAGGTCTACTCCCCCAAGGAAAGTCGGGCGATCACGATCCGCTTCACGTCCACCGACCCCGAGTTGTCGGCCGACATCGCCAACGGCATCGCCGAGGCCTATCGCGAGCGCCTGGCCAAGGCGACCATGGTCGAAACGGACGGCGTCCAGCAGGCGCTGGGCCCGCGTATCGCCACGCTGACGACCGAGGTCGGCGAAGCCGAGTCCAGGGTTGCCAGCTTCCGCGCCTCCGCGGGGCTGTTGCGCGGCGGCTCGCAGAAGACACCCGTCAACGAGCAGCAGCTGGGCGACCTGACGACCGAGCTGACCAGGGTGAACGCGGCGCGGTCGGCGTCCGAAGCCCGGGCCCGGACGGCGCGCGAGTTGCTGCGCCGTGGCAATCCTGAGGTCATTCCCGAGGTGAGCCGCTCGCCGCTGATCCAAAGCCTCATTCAACAGCGCGTGACGGTCGAGCGCGATCTGCTGAAGCTGTCGGCGAGCATGAAGCCCGCTCATCCCGTGATCCGCCAGCTCAGCGCGGATCTCACGGCCGTGAAGCGGCAGATCTCCGGGGAAATCGCGAACATCGTCGCCAGTCTGGACAAGGAGGCGTTCGTTGCCGCCGAGCAGGAAGCAGCGATCCGCGGCAGTCTCGACAAGATCAAGACCGAGGTCGCCGGCAACACGACCGATGAGGTCGAGCTGCGTCAGCTCGAAGCGATCGCCACGGCCAAGCGCTCCGAGCTGGAGCGTCTGCAATCTCAATTCGAGGCAAATCGCGCGCGCGCCGACAGCGGCGTTGTTCCCGTCGAGGCGCAGATCCTCACGGCCGCGCGTCCGTCCAGCCTGCCGGTGTTTCCCCGCAAACTGCCGTACACCTTCCTGGTGCTGACCGCGACGCTGCTGTTCGGCACCGCGATCGTCATCACGGTCGGACTGGCCAAGGGGGCCCGTTCGGGCAGTTCGCCAGCCCATCGCCCCGACCGGTCGAATGATAATTTTGCTGGACCTTTCCCAGCCTCAGCCGCGGCCTCGCGCTCCCCTCTGGGAGTGGTCCTGGGTATGCCGTCGCGCCACGCCGCCGGTGCCGGAGAGCCGGTCCGGTCGCCGTTCACGGTATTGGACTCGCCGGCCGCGCTGGCCGAGCGCCTGTTGGCCTCGGCCACCACCGGCCATCGCAGCCTGCTGACGAGCACCACCGCCGACGCCCGTCTGGCGCGCGTGGCCCTCGGCGTCGCCGAGGCTCTCGCCGCGGGCGGCCGTCAGGCGATCTTGCTGGACTGGAGCCCAGCCGGAGCGGGGCTCGCGCCGCACTTCGGTGTTCCGCGCTCTCCTGGCTTCATGGACCTTTTGGCGGGCACGGCGTCTTTCGCCGAAAGTGTCCGCTGGGTGCCTGGCAGCGGCGTTCACGTGATCGCTAGCGGTGCCGCGCGCACAGATGGCGTCACCGCTGATGATGCTGAACAGCTCAACCTTCTCCTCGATGCACTTGATGAGGCCTACGACCACATCATCGTCCTGGCTGGCAGCGAGGCCGCGCGCGTCTTGTTTGCGCTGACCGAGGGACGCTTCGATACCGGTGTGGTTCTGGTCGAGGACGGCCGCGCGACCGGCCGCGTGCTGGACGACCCGGCCCATTCGTTCCTTGGCTTCGAGACCCGTGACGTCGATCTGGTCCGCCTCGTCGGCACGCATCCGGCGAAAGACCGGGGCAAGGCGTCGTCGCGCGGTAGGGCCGAGGCCGCCGCATCCTCGGCCGCATGAGACGCAGACACCGTTAACCACACGGTCATTTTACTCCAACGTTGTCCGCCGGTCTGGCCGCCTCCACTGCGCGCCGTGCATGCCATTTGCATCCTGGCCCTCATCCCACCGGTCGGGACGGAGACGAATTCGAGCCATGAGCCGCACCAACACGAGAGTTCTAAAGGCGGCGCTGACCGCGCTGGCCGCCACGGGGGCCGATCGGTTGGGACGCCCTTACGCGTCCGGGGCCGGCGCAATCCTGATGCTGCACCATGTCGAGCCGGGCACGCAGCCGGAGTTCTCTCCCAACGGCATCCTCAAAGTGACGCCCGAGTTCCTCGCCGCGGTCGTCGATGACGTATTGGCGTGCGGTTATGACGTGATCGCGCTGGACGACGTCGAAGCTCGGCTCGCGCAAGGCCCCTCGGCGCGGCCGTTCGCCTGCTTCACCTTCGATGATGGCTACCGCGACAACCTCGTTCACGCTTATCCTGTCTTCAAGGCGCGCAACCTGCCATTCGCGATCTACGTGCCCGGTTCATTCCCCGACGGGGATGGCGATCTATGGTGGCTGGTTCTGGAAGAGGCGCTGCGGCGCGTAGACGAAGTGGTGGCCCGCATCGACGGGATCGAGCACCGCTTTCCGGCACGAACGACCGCGGAGAAGTACCGCGCCCATCATGCCGTTTATTGGTGGTTGCGGACCCTGCCCGAGGACGAGGCGCGGGCGGAGGTGGCAGGGCTCGCGCGCTTTGCGGGTTACGACCCCTCTGGTTTGTGCCGTGAACTCGTCATGACCTGGGACGAACTCCGGGCGCTTGCCGCCGATCCGCTGGTCACGATTGGCGCTCATACGGTGGGGCACTACGCGCTCGCCAAGCTGCCGCGGGCTCGCATGCAGGATGAGATCGCGGGCGGAATTGCCCGTCTGGAGGCCATGCTCGGCA
Organism: Hyphomicrobiaceae bacterium; assembly: GCA_033765285.1. Taxonomy (GTDB): domain Bacteria; phylum Pseudomonadota; class Alphaproteobacteria; order Rhizobiales; family Hyphomicrobiaceae; genus Filomicrobium. The sequence goes on from JANRIE010000054.1 coordinate 157,695, forward strand.
AGCCGTGCCGGCACATGAGCTACCCCTACGGGAGTGAGAGTGCTGCTGGCGACCGCGAGTTCGCAGCCGTTCGTGAGATGGGTCTGGCCACGGGTGTGACGACGCGTAAGGGTCTGATCAAGTCGGCCCATGCCGATCGCCTGACGGCGCTGCCCCGTTTGTCCCTGAACGGGGACTTCCAGAGCGTGGGCTACGTGCGCACCCTCTTGTCGGGCGTCCCGTTCGCCCTCATGGAGGCCGCCGACCGTGTCCGCGCGGCATCGGCACGACTTCGCCGCCCGGTCAGCCCTGAACCGGTGCCCGTGCCGGCACCGTCCCGGTGGGGCCCGACATCCAGCGGACGATGACGGCGGCGGGCAGAACCCACCCGAGACCTGCGACGATGTAAAACACGAGCTCGAAGATTTTCGCGCTCGTATGCACCTCGAGGACCGCGGCCAGCGCGATCATCAGGAAAGCATAGATGACGATCAGCGCCAGGAGCAGCACTGCCCCGATCAGTTTGCGTGCTCTGGGGTGCATGTCCGCGTCGTTCCGTCCTGGTTGCTGCGTCGAGTGCGCGTTGATCCCAGCAGTCTGGTCAGACTATCAAACGCGTAGACCAGTGCGGAGGATCAGAAATGACGCACGCCCAACTCGCCGCACGCCTTTCGCCCGCCGCAGGCCAACGCAGTAGCGACGCCGTCGTGCGACTCTGGCTCCTGTGTATCGCTGGCCTCGTGCTGGCGATGATCGTCGTGGGCGGGGCAACGAGGTTGACCGACAGCGGGCTGTCGATCACCGAGTGGCAGCCGCTTCTCGGCGTCATCCCGCCGTTGAGCGAGGCCGACTGGCAGCTTGCCTTCGCCAAATACAAGCAGATCCCCGAATACGAACTGGTCAACAAAGGCATGTCGATGGCCGAGTTCCAGTTCATCTACTGGTGGGAGTGGGCGCACCGCTTCCTCGGGCGCTTCATCGGCCTGGCGTTCGCGGTTCCGTTTCTTGTGTTTTGGGCGACGGGCCGGTTGCGGGCCGGGCTGGCACCGCGGCTGCTCGGAATTCTGGCGCTGGGCGGCCTGCAGGGCTTTTTCGGCTGGTATATGGTCCAGTCCGGCCTGTCCGAGCGCATCGACGTCAGTCATTACCGGCTCGCACTGCATCTGACGACGGCGTTTCTCATCCTGGCGGCCGTCGTCTGGGTAGCCGCCGACCTCGGCGAGGATCGCGGGCGCATTCGGCTGAACACGCTGTCGGCCGGCGAGCGCCGGGTGGCGGCGCTGATCGTGGCGGGGCTCGTCTTGCAGGTCGTCATCGGCGGGTTCGTCGCGGGCCTGAAAGCCGGCCTCACCTACAACACCTGGCCGCTCATGGATGGCCGGCTCGTCCCAGATGGCCTAGTGGCCATGGTCCCCTGGTACATCAACTTCACCGAGAATGTCGCGACCGTTCAATTCACCCATCGGGTGCTGGCCTATGCGCTGGTGATCGCCGCGCTGTGGCACGCACTCGCCGTCGGCGCGCAGGCGGACGACGAGAGGCTGGTCAATTCTGCTCGGCTCATGGCTGCCGCGTTCCTGGCGCAGGCCGCACTCGGTGTCTGGACCTTGCTGGCAGCCGGTGAGGCGGGACACATTCCGATCGGTCTTGGCCTCATCCACCAGGGCGGTGGTGCCGTTGTCATGGCCATCGCCGTCTGGCACCTGCACCGGGTCTGGCGCAGTGCCACGTAGCAGCGCATGTGGATGTGTCACCTGCGAGGGAAAGCGGACTTGGCTGGTGGCCGCGGTGTCGGCTGGTCAGTGACCGAGCATGAGTTTGAGGTTCTGCACGGCGGCCCCTGCCGCACCCTTACCCAGGTTGTCCAGGCGCGCCACTAAGACCGCCTGGTCACCTGCGGCGTTGCCGAACAGCCAGATGTCCATCCCATCCGTGCCGACCGACGGGTCGACCGTCAGGCGGCCGGCACGCGTTGCTGGGTCGCTTCCGATCGGGTGATAGCTGACCTTCGGCGCATCCGCGTAATAGGCGCGGAAGAGTTCGTCCAGGTCCTCGAGGGGGGGCGGACTGGCGAGAAAAGCCATCTGGATCGGGATGCTGACGAGCATGCCCTGGGCGAAATGTCCCACCGATGGCACGAAGAGCGGTGGCCGTGTCAGGCCCGCATGCATCATGATCTCCGGCAGGTGCTTGTGGGCCAGTGACAGTCCATACAGTTCGAAAACCGGCGCATTGCCCTGCTCATGCGCGGCGATCATCTGGTTTCCGCCGCCGGTATAGCCGCTGACGGCATTGATCGTGAACGGGAATTCCGGCGCGAACCAGCTACTGGCCGTCAGGGGCGCAATCAACGCGATGGCCCCGGTCGCATAGCACCCCGGGTTGGACACGCGGTCGGCTTCGGCAATGCGCGCGGCGTGGGCTTGCTGCGGCTCGAGTTCGGCAAACCCATATACCCAGCCATCCGCCGTGCGGTGCGCCGTCGAGGCGTCGATGATGCGCGGACTGTTGGGGCCGAGGTCGTCAGCGAGTGCGACGGCTTCGAGCGCGGCGTCATCCGGGAGACAGAGGATGACGACATCGGCGGCCGCCATCAGCGATTGCCGCGTTGCCGGGTCCTTCCTCTTGGCGGCCTCGATTGGCAGCACGACGACGCCGTGTTCGCCGGCCAGACGCTGGCGGATTTGGAGGCCGGTGGTTCCGGCCTCACCGTCGATGAACACCTTTGCAATGCCGTTACCCAGCATGTCGGGCTGCCTCGCGTCTTGAGGGCGTCACTCGTGTGCCGGCTCCGACATTTGCCGCCGGTGCCAGACGGTTCGGGGAAAATGTCGGGGCCACAAGCAACATGGATCATCTCGTGTGATTCAGACCGAGAAGCCCGCCTCTCTACCTCGCTGAACAGTATGTAGCGGACTTCTCGGTCATCACACGAGCGATAGCGCATCAATGGCCCGGCACACCGTCCATCCACGATGGCAAGTCGATACCGAGACGGTGACCGATCGCCTGCAGCAGGTTCTCCGAGCAGCCGAACCCAAAGGCCTGGCAGGTGACCTCGTGCGAGCCACGATAGATCATCTCGAACGAGACATAGACGATGACGAAAAGTCCGATCCAGGTGATCCACGGGTACTTGACGAGCAGCCGGGCGATGGCGTGAGCGGCGACAGCCATCAGGACGATGGCGATGGCAAGACCGATGATCAAGACGAGTGGCTCGCCCTTGGCGACGCCGGCGACCGCCAGCACGTTGTCGAGCGACATCGACACGTCGGCGATGATGATCTGGTTGACCGCCGTCCAGAAGCCAACCTCTGGACCTGCGGTCCCCGAAGCCTGAACGCTCTTCTGGATTTCGTCGGGGTCGTGCTGTTCGTCGCTGGTGATCTGCTGGTACATCTTCCAGCACACCCAGAGCAGCAGCAGACCGCCGGCGAGCGTCAGACCGACGATAGCAAGAAGCTGTGTCGTGACCGACGCAAACAGAATGCGCAGGACCACCGCACCGAAAATGCCCCAGAAGATGACCTGGTTGCGTATGTCTTTGCGGACGCGCGAAGCAGCAAGGCCCACGACGATGGCGTTGTCACCGGCCAGCACCACGTCGATGATGATGATCTGCATCAGCGCGGAGTAGTTGGCGACGTACCACTGTGGCGAGAAAAGGTGCTCGAGCGAAAGCATCACGGCGTCCATCATCGACGCCGGATTCCAGGCCATCACTTCCATTCATACCTCCCCGTGCGGCGCTCGGCGCCTGATCGTTGTCGACTGACGCCGTCCGCCATCCACGCGGGCAGGCGTTGCCGCGACGTCCCCCCTGAGACGGCGCATGCCTGTTTTGGTCTGGTATACCACCAGACCAGCCGCATCTGTGTATTGGTCGTCGCCACTACAAGGTGTCGCAGCGAGAAAGCGACAACTTTGGAAAAAGTCAACCCGCCAGTGTGGGCGGGTTGACACAGCACGAAAGGGATGAGGCCGGCAACAGGCGATCAGCGCTTCGAGAACTGGAAGCTGCGGCGAGCCTTCATGCGTCCGTACTTCTTGCGCTCGACGACGCGGCTGTCGCGTGTCAGGAAGCCACCCTTTTTGAGCAGTCCCCGCAGTTCCGGCTCGTAATACGTCAGCGCTTTCGCAATGCCGTGCCGCACGGCTCCGGCCTGACCCGATAGCCCGCCACCCTTGACGGTGACCATCACGTCGAACTGGTCGGCGCGATTGGCCGCCTTGATGGGCTGTTGCAACAACATCTGAAGAACCGGCCGCGCGAAGTAGGCGGCGAAATCCTTGTCGTTGACGGTGATCTTGCCGCGTCCAGGCTTGACCCAGACGCGCGCGACGGCGTTCTTGCGCTTGCCCGTGGCGTAGGCGCGGCCGTACTTGTCGAGCTTCTGGACGTGGACGGGGGCTTCGACGACCGGTGACGGAACGCCCTGCATGGTGCCCAGGTCCTGGAGAGACTTTGCTTCCTCAGCCATGGCTTATGCGGCCCTCGTGTTCTTGCGATTCATCTTGGCGACATCGAGCGCCATCGGCTGCTGTGCCTCGTGCGGGTGGGTGTTGCCGCGATAGACCTTCAGGTTTCGCATCAACTGGCGTTGCAGCGGTCCCCGGGCGAGCATCCGCTCGACGGCCTTCTCGATCACGCGCTCGGGAAAGCGACCCTCGAGGATCTGGCGTGGCGTGCGGCTCTTGACGCCGCCGGGATAGCCGGTGTGCCAGTAGTAGGTCTTGTCCTCGTACTTCCGGCCCGTGAACACGACCTTGTCGGCGTTGATGACGATGATGTTGTCACCGCAATCGACGTGAGGCGTGTAGAGGGCTTTGTGCTTGCCTTTGAGGCGCACGGCGATAATGGACGCAAGACGCCCGACCACGAGGCCGCTGGCGTCGATCACGATCCACTTCTTGTCCACCTCGCTCGGCTTGGCGGAATAGGTCTTCATGGGGCAGTTCTCCTGCCGTTATGCAGTTGCGTTGATGAGTGTGACGTCACCGGCTCTTCACGCGGCCCCTGTGTCACGCGGCCCCCGTGTCACGCAGCCCTTGTGTCATGCAGCCCTTGTGTCATGCGGCCATCGTTCGGGCGACCCGAACGTTGGACGGACGGCAAGAATGCCGCAGCAACCCAGGAGGCTGTAGTGTGCAGTTCGCCAGGGGGCGATCGACAGGTCACGATCCAGGCGGACACGGATAAGCAAACATCATTGGCGTGTCAATCAACTTGTCACCGACTCGGAGCAAGAAACATAAGCAAAAACAGTAGATTGCAAAATAGGTATTATGGCACCACAAAAACGGTAGCATATTACCACGCATGAAGCGGGGGTCGTCTCCTGCGAACCAGACGCCCGGTGGGCGTCGTAGGCGTGCACGCTACCCATCAAGATCGGCTTGCTCGCGCCTTGATCTTATAAGAAAGGTGTCGTGCACGGACCGGCGACCGTCGTGGTTCGCGCGGCGGCACTGCGGCCACGCCCGCAAAGGGTGGTTCGGGCAACCCGGAGGTGGGGGCGACAGGGGCGTCAGCGCATCCGGTCGCGCAGGCACGAGGCAACGTTTCTTGGTCGCGCACGTTTTGAACGGGGCGGATCTTTTGGAGGAGTGTGCCATGAGGCACGGGATGACACGGATTAAAGAGCTGGCGATTGTGCTGGTACTGGCGGCTGCGGCGTTGGTCGGTGGTTTGGCCGGCCCTGGTGCGGTCGCCCAGGAGATGCGTCAGCTCAAGCTGACGGACGCCCAGGTCACGGGTTTTGTGGCGTCCCAGAAGGATTTGGCCGGATTTGCCGACAAGCTGCAAGCAGCCGGTGACCAGCTCGACCCCAAGCTGCAGGCCGAACTCGACGGCATCGCCAAAAAGCATGGCTTCAAGGACTTTGCCGAACTCGACGATGTCGCCGCCAACATTTCGATCGTGATGGCCGGCATCGACCCGCAGTCGGGAGAGTATGTCGACCCCGTCACGTCGCTGAAGCAGGAACTCGACGACGTGAAGAAAGACGAGACGATCGCTGCCGATGAGAAAAAGCAGTTGGTCGACGAACTCGAGGAGGCGATCCGCTCGACACCGTCGCTCGAGAACAAGGACAACATCGCGTTGGTCATCAAGCATCGCGAGTCGATCGAGAAGGCGCTCGAGTAACCTCACACGACCCGTGTGAAGCTTCGGGCCACCCGGCCGATGGGCCGCGATACGAACAAGGCCGGCTCGGCGCACGCGCGTGCCGCGGGCCGGCCACATGTTGCGCAAATCGAGCGAAGGTTCGCGGCCAACGCGACTCCATCGCGACTGAAGGGTGGAGCTTCGATATGACAGCACACGCTGGAGTGGCGGTGCCCTCGGGACCAAGTGACGCCGGCACAGCTCCGCTCATACGGATCGAGCATCCCGCCGCCGGCGTGGCCCTTATCGTGCTGGCCCGTCCGGCATCACGCAACAGCCTGTCACTGGCCATGATCGCGGCGCTGCGTGAAGCCGTCGCGACGCTGGGCGCGGCTCCCGATGTCCGCGCCATCGTGCTGGCCGCGGACGGCCCGGCTTTCTGTGCCGGCCACGACCTCAAGGAGCTGACCGCCCGGCGAGCCGACGCCGATGGCGGCAAGGCGTTCTATTCGCAAACGATGCAGGCCTGCGCCGCGCTGATGCTGTCCATCGTCACCTGCCCGAAGCCCGTCATCGCCGCCGTGCACGCCATGGCGACCGCCGCCGGCTGCCAGTTGGTCGCCTCGTGCGACCTGGCGATCGCCGGATCACAGGCGAAATTCTGCACACCGGGCGTCAACATCGGGCTGTTCTGCTCGACACCCATGGTCGCACTGTCGCGCAACGTCCCGCGCAAACGCGCCATGGAGATGCTGCTGCTGGGCGAGGTCATCACAGCGAGCCAGGCGGCCGAGTATGGTCTCGTCAACCGCGCACTCGCCGAGACCGAGCCGCTGGCCGCCGCACTGGAGATGGCCAGCGTGATCGCCTCGAAGTCTCCGGCGACGGTCGCCATTGGCAAGGAAGCCTTCTACCGCCAGCTTGAGATGGGTCTGTCGGATGCCTACGACTACGCCGCCCATGTGATGGTCGAGAACATGATGCATCGGGACGCCGTTGAAGGGATCGGGGCCTTTATCGAGAAGCGTCCACCGCTGTGGTCGGGCTGCTGACCGCACCGAGGCGTCAGGGTTCGCGGCGCGCACCTCGGCCATCCCGCCCGTCCGATCTGGCGGGGTGCCCGCCAGTCTTCCCGCGATTTGCGCCGCAGCGACGGCCGACACCAGGACCGGCAGCATGATCCCGCAGCGCCTTTCGCTCATAACGCTCGGAGTGGCCGACGTCGCCCGGTCCCGCGCCTTCTACGAGGGGCTCGGCTGGATCTCCGCCCCGTTCGACAGCGAGAGCGTCGCCTTCTTCGACATGCACGGCGTTATCCTGTCCCTGTTCGGCCGCGAGCCGCTGGCGGACGACGCGCACGTCCCTGCCGCTGGTTCCGGTTTCCGGGCTGTAGCGCAGGCGATCAACCTGGCCAGCCGCGCCGAGGTCGATGCCGTGCTGGCCGAGGTCGCCGCCAAGGGTGGTCGCATCGTGAAGCCGGCGCAGGAGGTGTTCTGGGGCGGCTATTCGGGCTATTTTGCCGATCCGGACGATCATCTCTGGGAGGTCGCCCACAACCCTTTCTGGCCGCTCGACGAGCAGGGCAGGCCCCAGCTACCGGGACACACCGCGCCATGAGCCTGAGCCATGACACCTACAGCGACGAGTTGATCGGAGACATCCTGGGCGGCGTGCGCATCTTCGCGTTCGTGGGGGCCTCGCCGAACACGAGCCGGCCAAGCTACTTCGCGATGAAGTACCTGATGATGAAGGGCTACACGGTGCACCCGGTCAATCCCGGTCACGCGGGCAAGGAGATTCTGGGCCAGCGGGTTTACGCCACCCTGGCCGACGTGCCTGCCCCCGTCGACGTCGTCGACGTGTTCCGCAACGCGGAGGCTGCCGCCGAAATCGTCGACGAGGCAGTGCGGCTGAAGTCCGCGCTGGGCCTCAAGGTCGTCTGGATGCAACTCGGCGTGCGCAACGATGCCGCCGCTGCCGTGGCCGAGGCTGCTGGCCTGCGGGTGATCATGAACCGCTGCCCGAAGATCGAGTACGGGCGCCTGTCGGGCGAAATCGGCTGGGCAGGCGTCAACGCGCGGACGATCTCGTCCAAGCGGCCGATGTTGTCGGGACTTGGCGTGCAGGACAGGGTGCTGCCGGGCAAATGACCCCGGCCCATCGAGCCGCACGTATTCTGAGTGGCGTCAGACGCGTCAGCGACGATGGAGAGCCGAGGACAGCCTCCCACTCGATTAAGGTTGGAAACAAGCAAGTTTCTCTTTTGTTCCAGGGCTGACTCGAGTACGCTCAGACTGTACTCGGGGACCCGAATCACAATGAAGATTGCAGCCCTCTTCGCAGGTATCGGCGGCATGGAACTCGGCTTGCACAAGGCCGGTCACCAGACCATGACCACCTGTGAAATCTGGGAGCCTGCCGTCGAGGTGCTCGCGCATCGGTTTCCGCTGGTCACCAACCACCTCGACGTGGCGGCGCTGGAATCGCTTCCCGTCGAGACGGAGTTGCTGACTGCTGGGTTTCCCTGTCAGGACTTGTCGCAAGCTGGCATGACAGCCGGTATCGATGGTCGCCGCTCTGGCTTGGTTGGTCACGTCTTCCGCCTCCTGGATCAGCGCCGCGTTCCGATCGTCGTGCTCGAAAACGTCTCCTTCATGCTGCAGCTCGACAAGGGTGCAGCGATGGATCGGCTCGCCAAGGCATTCGAGCAACGTGGCTATCGCTGGGGTTACAGAACGGTCAATTCGCTGGCCTTCCTCCCTCAGAGGCGGGAGCGCGTGTTCTTCGTCGCGAGTCTCGTCGATCTCGATCCGTCGACCGTATTGTTCGCCGACGAGGTGGAAGCATCCTTGCGCAAGACGGCACTCGATTCGCACGCACACGGTTTCTATTGGACGGAGGGAACACGAGGACTCGGTTGGGCGCCCGATGCGGTGCCTACTCTGAAGAACGGCTCGACCGTGGGTATTCCCTCGCCTCCCGCGATCCTCATGCCCGATGGTCGCATCATCAAGCCGGATTTGCGAGACGTCGAGCGCCTCCAGGGCTTCGACGCCGACTGGTCCGTTGCTGCGCCCGAACGAATGCGTTGGTCGCTTGTCGGCAACGCTGTATCCGTCCCGGTAGCTGCATGGCTCGGGAAGCGGCTCAAAAAGCCCGGTACATACGATATGGATCGCGATCGTTCCTGGCCGACCGGGCCCGGCTCCTTCCCGCGCGCAGCCCGCTACGACGGCAAGACGCGGTATGCGGTGGAGATCGGACCTTTCCCGGTCTGGAAAAAGCGACTTCCCTTACACGAGTTCCTTCGTCACGAAGGAACGCTGCTTTCGGTTCGAGCCACCGCCGGGTTCCTGGCGCGGGCAGAAGCGTCGAGCCTCCGGTTCGTGCCGGGCTTTCTCGACGCCGTGCGCGCTCACCTCGCATACATGCGTCGCGAGGAAGTGAAGAAAGTCGTGGTTCGAATGCCGAAGTCCAACAGCCGTAAACCCAAGACACCCGTTCTCGTCGCGGCCGAGTGAGCATGTGGCTTGTTCCGACCGATCCGGCACGTCGCGCCCTCATGCAGCGTGTCCGCCGGTCCGGCACATCTGCCGAAGATCGTGTCGCAGCGATATGCCGTGAGCTTGGACTGGCCTACCGCCGCAATGTCAAATCGCTCCCCGGATCACCGGACCTCGCCAACAAGACCCGGCATTGGGTTGTCTTCGTCAACGGTTGTTTCTGGCACGCACATACGGGTTGCAAGAGGGCGACCGTGCCCAAGCGCAACAACGCCTTCTGGACAACGAAGTTCAGAGCCAACCGCCGTCGCGATGCGGCGAAGATCAGAAAGCTCCGCGCCGCCGGCTATCGTGTTGTTCTCATTTGGGAGTGCGAGACGTCGGATGCGTCTCTAATGAAGCGTCGACTATCAAACCTGCGCGAAGCGCGTGTCGTATAGTCCGCGCATGCGGTCGATCATCGTCGTGTAATGATAGTTGTCCTGCGGCTGCGGCGCGGGTGCCTTGGTGTGGAGTTTCACCTTCGACCCGTCGTTGACGCAATCGATGACGACGATGCCGAGCGCGTCGTAACCGGCGATGCCGGTCTTCGAGCGCCTCGGTAGCTGCTTCACCTTGTCGATCGTGATCTCTACCGACTTCGGTTGGGCATGCGTGCTCCAATCGGGATCGGACTTGCGGTTCTTCTTGTTCAGGTCGGGGCTCAGAAAAGTCTCGGCGATGTTGATCATGACGAGACCTGCGGCGATGGCCAAGTCGTGAGCCCCGTGAACCGTCTGATGACTCGAGTTCAGCTCGTCGTAGAGGCGTGGCAACGCCCGCTGATGTGCCGTCATGCAGGCCTTGGCTTCGAGTGCCACCAGCACGTTACCGACCGGCATCTCCTTCAGTTCCGGCAGTCCTTGCAGCTCGCGCTTTTCCACTGCCGTGAGGTCTACACCGTAGTGTCCCGCGAGATCGGTCAAAGTACGGCCCGACGCACCGCCGCTCGCCGGCAGGCAGATGACGAGGTCGAGGTCCTTCTTCCGGTCGTGCTGGAAATCACGCATCTCGTGGTTGATGCCGAAGCCGACCCGCCCCTCGCCGACGTGCTTCCGAAGCAACGCCGATGCTCGCAGCAGATCGAACACGATTCCCCAGCACGCGACCTTGGAATGGTGGTCGCTACGGCTGTGATAGCTCCACGCATTGCCGTGCTTGTCGGTCACATGGGGTGCCGACAGCGTGCGGACGAGGATGTCTGGGCCGAAGATGGGCATATGCACTTCTAAATCGATTCGGACGCCACAGGTGACCTCAGATCCACAATCAAACTACGGTGACGCAGGTGCGTGCATGCGATATGCTGTATACGACTCAAGGTGAGGCGCGCGAAGCGTACGCGCATAAGACTGCGGCCTCGGAATTCACGAAGCAACACTGGGGTCGCATGTCTTTGATTGATCGACCAGACCTGCTCGTGACGGGGTATGACGGCGAGGAGTGGGAGCGCTTCATCGGCGAGTGGATGCGCTCACAGAACAGCACGTGACCTGCCACCCGCTTTTCGGTCCAAAGATTATTTGAGATCCTGCCCTCCGGATCGGAGAGGCACACATGCGAAAATCGAAGTTCACGGAAGAGCAGCAGGTTGCGATCGTCGGGCAGCGGTTCTTGATCACCCGTGGCCGTCAGCATCTGCCGCCGGCACACATGCGGCCCGCGCGCTCCTGCAACGGCCGTTCCGCCCGATGCAGCCGTTTGAGATCGTGGGCGTACTGCCGCTCCGAGCGCACGGCCTCGACGGCAGCGGCAATCGCCGCGCGCGACCAGGACGGAAGCTCGGGCGCGAGGGCGTAGAGCACCCATTGCGCCGCGCGCCGGTCTTTGAGCAGGCCGGCATCGCGCAGGATCGCCAGATGCCGGGACACTTTCGGCTGCGGCATGTCGAGTGCGGCAACGAGTTCACAAACGCACAGTTCGCCTTCCGCCGAGATCAGCGCCAGACAGCGCAGCCGGATCGGATCGGCCAAGGTCGAAAAGAGCGTGGTTGCCGCTTCCATCGGCGTAGTATGCGCTCACTTGCATATCTGGTAAAGCGCATATACGCTGCGCCATATACAAGCGAACCGACCCGTTCACCTCGCTCGTCGCAGAGGTCGCCGTCGTCCCCCAGTTAGGCCCCCATGCCCGATCTCGACCTCACCCTTCCCAACATCCGCGAGGACGCGCTGCACCTGCCCGAGCCGGCGCAGCTCTTCGACGCGCCGCGCTCCAAGCATCCGCCGCGCATTCTGCTGCTCTACGGCTCGCTGCGCGCCCGATCCTTCAGCCGCCTCGTGACGTTCGAAGCGGCACGCCTGCTCCAGCGCTTGGGTTGCCAGACACGCATCTTCGATCCGTCCGGCTTGCCGCTCCCCGACGACGCGCCGGACACGCACCCGAAGGTTCAGGAGTTGCGCGAACTGGTGGCATGGTCGGAGGGACAGGTCTGGTGCTCGCCCGAGCGCCACGGCACCATGACCGGTATCATGAAGGCGCAGATCGACTGGATCCCCCTCAACGGCGGTGCCGTGCGGCCCACCCAGGGCAAGACGCTCGCCGTAATGCAGGTGTCTGGCGGCTCGCAGTCGTTCAACGCGGTCAACCAGATGCGCGTGCTCGGCCGCTGGATGCGGATGGTGACGATCCCCAACCAGTCGTCGGTGGCGAAGGCCTTCCAGGAGTTCGACGAGACCGACCGGATGAAGCCGTCGGCCTACTACGACCGCGTCGTCGACGTCATGGAGGAACTCGTGAAGTTCACGCTGCTGACACGCGACGCCAATCTCTATCTGACCGATCGCTACAGCGAGCGGGTTGAGAGCGCAGAAGCCCTCTCGGCGAGAGTGAACCTGTCCGCGGCCGTACCGGCAGCCGAGCCTGCGTCCCCAGCGTGCGGCTGTGCGCCCACATGTAGTCCGCCGGCCGCCAGATAGCGGCCGGCACCACAGCTCTTCACCGGACCTTTCGCGGATGAACACGACCCTGATATTCGTCGCGTCGGCCGTTGCGGAAATCGCCGGGTGCTTCGCAGTCTGGAGCGTGGTCCGGCACGGCGCGTCGCCGTTCTGGCTGGGCCCGGGCATCGCCTGCCTCATCCTGTTTGCCTGGCTCTTGACCCTCGTCGACGTCGAACATGCCGGTCGCGCCTATGCCGTCTACGGTGGCATCTATATCGCGGCGTCGCTGGGCTGGCTGTGGGCCGTCGAAGGGAAGATGCCAGATGGCTGGGACCTGTTGGGGTCGGCGATCTGCGTCCTGGGTGCTGTCGTCATCCTGTACGGTCCGCGCCAGGTTTAGGGCCACGCTCAGCGCCCGACGCCCGACGCCCGACGCCCGTCGCGCATCCGCAACCTGATCGTCGGATCGACCACGACGGCCATGATCGAATCCTGCCGGATTCCGATCTGGCTGTTCCAGCGAGGCAGGTCAATGGCTGCGGTCGGGATCTCTCTGCCGAGACAGCGGACGAGCGGGACGGCGCGATGGCGGCCACGACAACCACTGCAACTGGCCGGCCTGCTGCGATATATGAGGGCACCAAAGCCCGGCCTGTTGCTCAGTGCCAGATCGACGGGTCTCAACCCAAAGGACGCGACCCACGGCGGGATGAAGCGTCAGGGGCAGGGCGGCGACCACCAACCGACACTGGATTGATTGGGCCCACGGTCACGTCGATACGTGTCGAGCGGGTGCACCCTGCGACGACACCGATCCTAAAGACGTTGATGGCTTGGTCTCTGTCCGTCCGCGCCGCCCCATCGGCCAAGCGCGTGAAACCGGATGGCAGGACACGCAGGTCGCCACCGCGTAGACGTTCAAAACTGCCACCGTGAACTGGCGCTCCGTACGGGACTCGAACCCGTGTTCCCAACGTGAGAGGCTGGTGTCCTGGGCCACTAGACGAACGGAGCGTTGGAAGACGCACCGTATAGGGCAAGGGACACATGCGGGCAAGTTCATTCTGCGCCCCGGTCTGCGCCCCTTGCCGTCCGCGTCGGGCCCATCGCCATCAAGGCCACCGGAGGCATGATCGCACGGCAGAGGTCAGCGCACGCCGCCGGCCGGCACGTCCGGGGTCAGGCGGATGCGGCTCATCAGGTTGCCGCTGGCGATGTCGATGACGACGATGCCTGCGCCGTCCGGGCTGATGTGGTGCACGGCGAGACGGTCGCCATCGAGTGCGAGGGTACGGATCTGCGCACCCGCCGGCAGCGCGAGGTCGATGGCTCCAGACCGGCCGGCAGCCGTCGGCGCGCCAGCGGCGACGCCCACGCCGATCGGGGCCGGTGCAGTCGGACGCGAGACGAGGTATACGATCCGGCCGATGACGGCGACAAATCCCAGCACGAGCACCACACCCATGGCGAACACCACGATCCTCAGCGCGCGCACGGTTTCCGGCCGCTCGATGAAAGGGACCTCGCCGGCCTCGGCCGTGGTGCTGTCCGGCTTGACGGCGGTGTCGGTCGAATCTGTCACGAGGGCCTCACGGAGCGGTTGGTGTCGGGCGGTGGCGCGATGACCGGCGCGGCGTCGATCATCGACATCGCCGCCGGCGCGGACGAGGACGCCGGTCGCCTCGATCGCTGGCTCGCGCTGCGCCTGCCGGAACTCTCCCGCTCGCGCATCAAAGCGCTCATCGAGGCCGGTGCCGTAACGAGCGGCGGGCGGACGATAGGGGACGCCAGCGAACGGGTCAAACCTGGGACCGCGTATCGGTTAGCGCTGCCGGAGCCGGAGCCGGCGGGACCGTTGCCGCAGGACATCGCGCTCGTCGTCGTCCACGAGGATGCCCATCTGATCGTCATCGACAAGCCGGCCGGTCTCGTCGTCCATCCCGCACCAGGCAACGCCGACGGCACACTGGTCAACGCCCTGATCGCGCACTGCGGGGACAGCCTCTCGGGGATTGGCGGCGTGCGCCGTCCCGGTATCGTGCATCGGCTGGACAAGGATACGTCGGGATTGCTCGTCGTGGCCAAGACGGATGCCGCCCACCGGGGTCTGTCGGAGCAGTTCGCGGCCCATGGCGAGGACGGGCGGCTGCTGCGATCCTACCGCGCGCTCGTCTGGGGTGTGCCGGACCGCCCGGCCGGCCGCATCGAGGCGGCACTCGCCCGTTCGACCACCAACCGGACGAAGATCGCCGTCGTGGCGGAATCAAGCGGACGGCACGCGGTGACGCATTACGCGGTCGATGAAACCTTCGCGGCCCCCGACGGCAGTCCGGTCGCCAGCCTCATGCGACTCGAATTGGAGACAGGGCGCACGCACCAGATCCGCGTGCATCTGGCCCACATCCGCCATCCGGTCCTGGGCGATGCCACGTATGGTGCCGGCTTCAAGGCGTCGGCGCGACGACTGGGGCCGGAGGCGCAGGCCGCACTCCTCGCGCTTGGTCGTCAGGCCCTCCATGCCGCCGAACTTGGGTTCGAGCATCCCGTGACGGGCGAGGATATGCATTTTGAAAGTGCCCTGCCAGACGACATGGACCACCTGCGTCGCGCCCTCGCCGCCGTCGAGCGCACCTGACGCTTGGTCCCCGCGCGCCGCCAGACCTGGACCCATGCCCAGAGACATCAGCTGGACTGGAAACACCGAGTTCCTGGTGTTCCTGATCGGTCCGACATTTGCTCTGGACCGGGCTGCGATAGGACCCCAATGCCGGAGCCGGAACATCAGCGGTTTGTGAAAAAGTGGACGCACGTGCTCAAGCCGTCGCTAACGCTCACGCGCGCTGCGGGTCCCCCGGCAGGATGTTGTTCATGACTGTGCGGGCAACATGGGGAACCCCAAGACGTCGGCCGCCATGCGCACAGGCCGATCCGCCGCCCCCGGAGACATCGCGTCATGCTCGCCCATCGCATCAAGCTTCTCGCCATTCTGGTCGCAGCCCTGCCCTTTGCGCCATCGGCGGGAGACTTCATGCTGTTTAACGGCATCCTCGACGTCTTTATCGCGCTGAGTGTGCTTTTGATCCTGTCGGTCGTGCTGCTCTGGCCGGACAGCCGCGGCGCTGAGGATCGCATCGCGCACAGTACCCAACGCGGCTCGTGGGCAGACCGCGTCGATATCGAAGCGATGGCCAGCGAGCGCGCCAAGGCCGATTGACGCCGCGTTGTGTCCGTGTGCGGAGGGACAGGGCTGCCGCGTCGCGTCTCGGCGGTGCCAGTCGATGCTGATCTGAGGCCCTGGCCCCTATCTGGGCGGCCATGGCGATCGCCACCGCCACCGCATGTTTGCCTTTATCGTATGCATTGTTATGCGCCCTCTGCTTTTGTGGCGGGTGTCCCCTATCCTTTGGACCCGCGAGTGGTGGGGTGAGGTGGGACGAGCAGCACGCTCGCGGCTCCCGCGCACAGAATGGTGTCTGCAACCGACGCGAATGGGTCGGATCCGCCGTGCGTTAGGGGCAGGCCTTTAAACTCGAAAAGTGATCACTATATTTCGGTAGTTCCGAACAACGGGGTTTAGCTATGGCAACGAGAACGGTTCCGACGATTGCTGGCGGCTCGGCCGGATTGTCGCGGTATCTTGAGGAGATCCGCCGCTTCCCGATGCTCGAGCCGAACGAGGAGTACATGCTGGCCAAGCGCTGGCAGGAACACCAGGACACGGAGGCCGCGCACCGGCTGGTCACGTCGCACCTGCGCCTCGTGGCGCGCATCGCCATGGGATATCGGGGCTATGGCCTGCCGATCGGCGAAGTGATCTCGGAGGGCAACGTCGGCCTGATGCAGGCGGTCAAGCGCTTCGAGCCCGACAAGGGCTTCCGGCTGGCCACCTACGCCATGTGGTGGATCCGCGCCTCGATCCAGGAGTACATCCTGCGCTCGTGGAGCCTCGTGAAAATGGGCACCACGGCCGCGCAGAAGAAGCTCTTCTTCAACCTCAGGCGGGCGAAAAGCCAGCTTCAGGCCCTCGAGGAGGGCGACATGCGCCCCGACCAGGTCAAGGCGATCGCCACCAAACTGGGCGTGTCCGAGCAGGACGTCGTCTCCATGAACCGCCGCCTCGGCGGTGACGCATCGCTCAATGCGCCGCTGCGCCAGGAAGCCGATAGCGGCGAGTGGCAAGACTGGCTCGTCGATGACACGCCCGATCAGGAGGAGAAGCTCGCCGAGAGTGAGGAACTGGCGCAGCGCCGCCAGATGCTGGCGTCCGCCCTTTCCGGCTTGAATGAGCGCGAGCGGCGCATCTTCGAAGCGCGCCGGCTGGCCGAGGAGCCGTCGACGCTGGAGGACCTGTCGAGCGAGTTCGGCGTCAGCCGCGAACGCATCCGGCAGATCGAGGTGCGGGCCTTCGAGAAGGTGCAGAAGGCGGTGCAGGACGCAGCGCGCGCCGGTCCCTGATCGGCCGCGCACGTTGACCTCGTCGACCGGGCGAGGGCCCGTTGGCGATAGCGCGGTCGGTGCGCTGTTGGCCGGGGGGAGGGCGTCGATATCGGCGCGCCGCCGCTTGCTGCACTGCAACAGCCAGGTGATGCCGAAGCGTCACCCAAGCGTCGTGCGAATCGACTAATTTTCAAACTCGTGAGGTGTCCGATCCTCGCAATCGTGCTTCCCGCTGGTGACAGCCCGAAGTCGCTTGCACAGCGTGCGCGTCAGGATACGAGGGGGCACAAGCCCTTGCCGTCGCTGAAGCTAGGCAAAACTCAAGCCGGCTCTTGCCGGTCGGATGCGGGGCGGTTCTGGATGGACCCGTCCGAGGGAGTATCCGACTCGGCGCTCGATAGGCTCACCTCATACGCCCATCCCGGACCGCCGCGATACTCCGACGTCGACTGCTGCAGCAAACCCGATGCCGGCCAGCCCAGGGCCGGCAAGTCAGGGCGTGCGCTCAGGGGCTGCCGTCGGGGCGCCACATGGCCTTGATCGCGGTATCATCAACGAAGAAGGAGTGGCATATGCTGCAGCGCCTTCGTCCGTTTCTGGTCCCCGCAGTTCTGTCGTTCAACCCCGCTCGCCTCTTCTCCGGAGCGGCTGATCCCGTCTGGAGGGTCCTGCTTCTCTGGCGCCTCCAACCCCACCATCCTCCAAGTAGACCCTGACTGAGCTCAGCCAGCGGCCTTGTGCGAGGGTGAAGCTGGCCACGATAAAAAAAGGACCAGTCCATCGACTGGTCCTTTTTTCATTCGCGCCGTCCGACACACGCTCCGACAACACCGGCTCGGGGGCGGGGAAGCTGGATCACCCGGTCATTCGAGTCCGGCGAGCATGGGCAGGCGAGAGCCTTTGTGACTGAAGTAGTTGTCGACGGCCGTCGCGATGGAGGCCGAAACCTTCTCCCGCCAGCTCCGTGATCCGAGCAAGGCGGCGTCCTCCTTGTTGGTCACGTAGGCCAACTCGATCAGGACGGAGGGAAACAACGCCGTCTTCAGGACTTTGAACGCGGCCGTCTTATCGGGATCGTTACGCAGGTTGGTCGAATTGCCCATGTAGGCGATGATCGACCGCTGGAACAAATTGGTTCGCGCGGTCGTCGCCTCGACGTCGGCGCGGGCGAGGTCTGACAGAATATCCGAGACGATACCCCGGTCACCGTTGTCGACCGGCGCGATCTTCTTCTCGGAAACGCTGACCTCGGCGGCGGCTTCGCGGGCGGCGTTCTTGAGCTTTTCGGCCACCGAAGGGCGCAACGCGTAAATCGTGGCACCCCGCGCGTTCGACTTCGCATAGTCGGCATGCACGGCGATGAACAGGTTGGCCTTGTGCTTCTCGGCGAACTCCCGCCGCCCGTCGAGCGAGATGAACGTATCCGTCTCGCGGGTCATCAGAACCTTGTAACGTCCGGTTGCCTCGAGTTTTTCGCGCAGGACGAGGGCGAATGCGAGGACGGTTTCCTTTTCGACGATCCCGTTCTTTTGTGCGCCCGAATCCTGTCCGCCGTGTCCAGGGTCGATGACGACGACCGGTTTGGCGTTGCGCGCATTCAGGTGGGCCGGGCTTTCCGCGGGCTTGGGCAGGGGTGGGGCGACATCGCCGGCACCAAGTCCGATCGGCGGCTCGAAGCTCCCCGGGCGGTGGGCGATGGCCTTCTGCAAGGCACCATGCGCTGGAACGATTTCGAGAAACAACTGGCGGGTCGCACCGATTGTCTCGATGGTCGCCTTTTCGACGATCACCGGCTCCGTCACCGCGATGACGACGCGGGTCGAGGATTTGCCGGTCCGCCCCGCAGTGAAGTCGCTGACGAGTCCGACGCCGCCGGATCGAGGGCGCTGCGGCAGGCGCACGTCGGCGCTTTTCACGTCGACGACGACACGGTTCGGATTGTCGAGAGCGAAGACCTGGAATTCCGCGGCTGTCTCCAGCGCGACGACGAACCGCGTGCGTTTGACGTCGCCACCCACCGCCGGCGAGGCACCGACGCCGGCATGAGCGGTCGCCGGCCGGCCGCTTTCAGCGGCGAGCCCTCCCGTGCTGACGGGCAGCAAGACAAAAGTTAGCATGAGCGCGAGCATGTGCTCGCGCGTTATAGGACAGCGCATCCCGTTGACCCCCGTCTACGCGGTACTGACCAATTGCAGAAGGTCACAGTGTCCGGCGATGATGGCGATTTGCAGGTCTCCGCCGGGTATTCTCTAGGCCTACACCTGCATCAGTTAACGAGACGTTAAGACTAACGCTCCGTTTCGCGGTGTGGCGGGAGGGGGCATTCGTCGGGGTGCGCCGGCCGGTGGCGGACGATCCGGGGTCGGCAGGACGCAGTTGACGGGTCGGCGAGATGAGGGAACGCTATGGCCGCGGATCGGCTTCCCAGCGGGCGAGTGCGGCGGTATCCCCATCGCGGGCGTCGACCCAGTGGCCCGGTCCGCTGTGTCCGGTTTCTTTCTTCCAGAATGGTGCGCGGGTTTTGAGATAATCCATCAGGAATGCCGCGGCCTCGAATGCGGCATGGCGGTGGGCGGAGGCCGCCACCACGAGCACGATGTTGTCGCCCGGGGCAAGCTCGCCGGTGCGATGGACGATGAGACTGGCCTTCAACGGCCACCGGGCGCGTGCCTCGGCTTCGACGCGGGCCAGCTCGGCTTCCGTCATGCCGGGATAGTGCTCGAGACTGAGCCGCGTGATCACCTCGCCATGCGCCGTCCCGCGGACCGTGCCCGTGAACGTGACGATGGCCCCGATGTCGGTGTCGCCGGCCAGCGCTTTCACCTCGGCCCCGATGTCGAAGTCCTCGGCCTGAACGCGGACGGCCATGGGGTCAGCCTCCCGTGACCGGCGGGAAGAACGCGACCTCGCGGACGCCGACCAGCCGGGCCGAACGCGGAGCGTGCGATTGGTCGACCGCCGCGCGGATGACCTCGCCGCGTTCGAACGCAGCAGCGTATTCCGGTCCACGCGCCTTCAGCCACTCGACGAGGTCGGCGATCGTTGCGACGTGGGCAGGAACGCTCACGTCTTCCTCGGCGCGGCCGATCTTCTCGCGCACCCAGGCAAAGTATCGAACCTTCAGCGTTGTCGCCGTCGTCATGGTGTCCTGTCCGGATTTCGTTCGCCCGGTCCCCGCATGGCGTGCCGGACCGCGGTCGTAAGGTAGCTGGCCCCGGTCTGGACAGTAAGGGCTGCCGCCAGCCACAGCAAGACGAGGCCGGCTCGGTGCGGGTCCGCGACGTGGTCCGCCGATGCGGGAAACGGAGCCAGCAGCAGCGCGATTGCGGCCATCTGGGCGGCCGTTTTCCATTTCGCCAGCCGCGACACCGGCAGGCCGACGCCATCGGCCGCCAGGACTTCGCGCACGCCCGAGACGAGGATCTCGCGGGTCAGGATCGCAATGACCGGCACGACATGCACATCACCCACGATCGCCTCGGCAACGAGCATGACGAGGGCCGCTGCAACGATGAGCTTGTCGGCGATCGGATCGAGCATGGCTCCGAGCCTGGACTGCTGGTCGAGGGCCCGCGCCAGGTAGCCATCGAGCCAATCGGTCAGGGCGGCCCCGACGAAGATCGCCAGCGCCAGCCAGCGCCCGACCGCTCCGGGCCACAGCAACATCGCCGCGACAAGCGCCGGCACGGCGGCGATCCGCGCGAGTGTCAGCACGGTCGGCCAGGTCAGGACGGAGCGGGGTGGCGGGATGTCGTCGGGCATGCGGGCAGGCTATAGCACGCTGGCGGTCGATGACACGGGGTCGTTTCGCGCCACGCCGCCATAGGCCCGGTAGGCCGCAACAGGTCTGGCTCAGCTGATATCAGTGCGCCATGCGAGAAGGGCAGTCCCATGACGAGAGCGGGAGGACGAACCGTGACGTGGACGCGCGTCGGTTACAGTGTCGGGTGGACAGGCGCGCTGGCCATGGCGGCCGTGATCGGCTGGCCGGTGGCCGAGGCACGCGCGCCGTCCGTCGAGCACCTGCTGTCATCGGGACGCACGGTCCTGGGCGAGGCGATCCGCTATCCCACTGGCGGTCCCGCTCGCATCACGGCCTCGATCGTCACCCTCGCCCCTGGTGCCGAGACCGGCTGGCATACGCATCCCACGCCGCTTCTGGGCTACATGCTGGAAGGCGCGCTGACAGTCGACTACGGGCCGCACGGCACGCGCACGTACACGGCCGGGGATGCCGTTCTGGAAGCCGTCGATGTCCCGCACAATGGGCGCAACCTTGGCACGTCACCGGCCCGCGTCCTGGTTGTCGTCATGGGGGCCGACGGTCAGCCCGGCCTCGATGGCGACAAGACCGGCCGTCAGCGCGGCGTCCCATGACAGCGGGCAACCTGTCTCGCCAAGATCGGCGGGCACATGGATGAAGCCCGATAGCCCGCTGCGCGCGGTCTCCAGCAGCGATGTGTGCAGAATGGCATTGCAGAGGTAGCCACCGGCATCCTCCGATAGGCAGGCTGCGATCGCGCGCGCGGCCAGCCGGTCGCGGATCAGGGCGGCTGGGTAGGTCGCCGGCAGGGAATCGCAGCCGTCAGCGGCCAGGAGGTCACGAGGTGGCAGGCTCCCGGCTGCGTCCGGCATGGCGCGGCAGGTGTTGGCGGCCCGCGTCTCCAGGACGAGTCCGCGGGCTTGTCCGGAGACGCCGAAATGCAGGGCCAGATGCGGGGCGTGCGTGGTCAGCAAAGCACGCAACATCGCCGGCCCCTCGGTCCATGACACCGGCAGAACGGCCGCGACGATCGCGGTGTCCGGCCAGCGCGCGCGGGCCCTGTCTGCGAGCTGCGGCACGAGGCGCTCGGTGGCATTGTCGGCAACGCCCGGAAAGGCACCAAAGCCCGTGAGCAGCAGTCTGCCCCCCGACCTCACCGTGTCAGACCCATCAGGCCAACGACCCGTTCGACAGCGAGCGTCGGCAACAGCCGGCCCGCCGCGACGTCTGCCTCGATCTCGGGTAACGCGACGGCAACCTCGGGATTGGCGCGCAGGGCTTCCAACAGGCGTTCGGCGAGCATGTCCCGCATCCACTGCACCGCCTGCTGACGGCGGCGCTGGGCATGCTCGCCAGAGGCCAGGGTCAGGGTGCGATGCTGGACGATCTTGCTCCACAGGTCGTCGAGGCCGCTGTTTGTATAGCCCGAGATGGTGACAACGGGAGGTGACCACGTCGCAGAGCGTGGCGTTAGGATATGCAACGCGTTGCGATACTCGGCGGCGGACGTGCGCGCGCGATTGAGGTTGTCACCATCGGCCTTGTTGATGGCGATCGTGTCGGCCAGTTCGATTATGCCCTTCTTGATGCCTTGCAGGTCGTCGCCGCCGCCCGGCAGCAGCAGCACGAGAAAAAAATCGACCATGTCGGCGACCGCCACCTCGGATTGTCCGACGCCGACCGTTTCGACGATCACGATGTCGAAGCCGGCCGCCTCCACCAGCGCCATCGTCTCGCGTGTCTTGCGCGTCACGCCGCCGAGCGTACCGGAGGTCGGCGAGGGGCGGATGAAGGCGCTGTCGTGAACCGCGAGCCGGCTCATGCGGGTCTTGTCGCCGAGGATCGAGCCGCCGGTACGCTTCGAGGTCGGATCGACGGCCAGCACGGCGACCTTGTGGCCGGCTTCGACCAGATTGAGCCCCAACTGGTCGATCGTCGTCGACTTGCCCACACCCGGCACGCCGGTGATCCCGACACGTAGCGCGCGGCCCGTCAGCGGCATCAGTCGTTGCAGGATGGCATGCGCCTCGGCCTGATGCGCGGCCCGCGTGCTCTCGACCAGCGTGATGGCGCGCGCCAGCATGGCCCGGTCGCCGGCGACGATGGCGTCCGCGTAGGCGTCGGGGCTTGGGCGCGCACGGGCGGCCTCGCTCATGGGGCGTCCTTCGATGTGTTGGGGGGCCGGCCTCGCGGTCCCCTCGCAGATGTGTCCCACATGTGCCAGCGCCGCCAGTGCGGTGATGGCCGGGACTGTGATGCGATGTGTAAGGTGCCGGGGCTTGGCCTGCAAACGGGTCTTTGCAGAACGCCTGAGACCGCCGCGGCGCTGCTGCAGACGGAAACCGTGAGCGGATACTGTGGCACGGGTGCACCGGCAGGTCGGCTCAGTGCGTGCCATAGTCCTGTTGGGCTTAGACGCTACACGGGACCGTCGCCGCACGAGAGCAGGCGAACGGGGCGGACAATGGTCCGACAGCGGGGGAATGGGACATGGATCGCGACACGATGATGCTGCTGGGTGGTCTGGCGCTGGCGGGTCTAGGTGCCGCGGCGCTGGCGTGGCGCTTGACCCAGGGGTCGCCTCTTCTCGTCCGCGCCGTAGTTCGGGTCGTGGGGGTCGGCCTGTTCCTGCTGCCGGTCGCCATGGCGGTTCTGCTGTCATTGGAGTACCGCACATATTCCGAAGTGTCGTCGCGGCCCAACAGTCCGGATGCAGCCCGAGAGGCGCGCATCAAGGAGGCCGCTGCCAAGGCCGCAGCAGAAGCCGAGGCCAACCGCCAGGCGGCCGAAAAGGAGGCCACGCTGGCCGCCGAGGCTGCCCGCCGACAAGCGGCCGAGGCCGAAGCCGAGGCGAGCCGCCGGGGCGCCCCGGAACAGAAGTCGGCCGAAGTCGCCCAACCCCAAGGCGAACGCCCGGCCGCGCCGCCCCAGATTCCCGAGCCGGCAGCACCAGAGGTGACTGCGCAAGCCCCGCAGGTCGATCGACCCGCGCCGGCCTCTGCCCCGGAGTCTCCAGCGGCTGCGCCGCCCGGCGAACCGGCCACACCATCCGTCGGAGCGTCACAGCCGCCCGCCGCTGGTGCGCCGACCGACGCCGGTCAACCAACCGACTCCGCCGCCACCGGCGCGCAGCCGCCTCCTCAGCGCCGCTCTCGGTCCATCACCGCCGCACCGCCGAGCACCCCGCCCGGCGGCGGCGACAGCGTGTCGGCCGGCAGTCCTGCCGCCGAGGCTCCCGTCCCGGGTGGTGCCGCTCCGCCGGAGGCGGACTACACGGTCGTTCCTGTGTATTACGGCACCGACAGGGCGCGCGCCGACCTCGAGAAACGTATCGCCTATGACGGCAACCGGGGGCGCCGGCTCGAACTCGGCCAGGCCCTAGTCACAGTCCCCAGGAACCACGTCGAGCCTTTGGTGGAGCGACCTTGGGCGCTGACGATCCCGTTCCTGAATGTCACGGTTTACCAGGAAGCCGAGGACCCCAAGCGGCATTTCACGATGCAGGAGCTCAAGGCACTCTCCAGGGAAGAGGTGTTGGCACTCGTGAAGGCGCGACTGGCCGCATCGTCGCGCTTCAAGGATCACGCGATCGTCTTCGTGCACGGCTACCAGACCACCTTCGACAACGCCGTCTACCGCACGGCGCAGATTGCCTACGACCTCGAATTCGACGGTGCGCCGTTCCTCTATAGCTGGCCATCGGCGGGCACGCTGCTGGGCTATACTTACGATCGCGAGAGCGCCGGACAGTCCGAGAGGTATCTGCGCGATTTCCTGAAGATGGTGATGACGCAGACCGGCGCGACCAAGATCAGTGTGATCGCGCATTCGATGGGCAATCAGCCGACGCTGCGGGTGCTGCAGGATCTGAAGCGTGAATTGCCCGACGGCCTTCTGCTCAGCCAGCTTATTCTCGCCGCCCCGGACGTCGACCGCGACAACTTCGAGAACATCGTCGACCAGGTGAAGGACGTGGCCGGGGGCGTCACACTCTACGCAGCCGCCAACGATCAGGCGCTGATCGTCTCCCGCCAGGTCAACGGGGCACCCCGCGCCGGCGACGTGCCCGACGGGCTGCCCATCATCATGCCCGGGATCGACACCATCGACGCGACCGCAGCCAGCATGGACAGCCTCGGCATCAATCATTCAGGCTATGCCGAGAACAATGCGCTACTCGACGACATCAAGGTGCTGATCGCCTCCGGCTTGCGACCGCCCCACCTGCGGCAGCCGTCGTTGCAGGAGGTCCAAATGGGTAACGGCACGTTCTGGCGTTTCATCGCAAATGGCCCATTGAAGCCCACATCCCCCTGAGGCGGCGGCTCGCCGCTCACCCGATCGGGGACAGACGCCGCCGGTCGGCTCCGGTACGCCGGCGAATCAGCTAGTGCAGCGCATCTGACGTTCCGTCCCCACGCGCAGCCAAGGCTTTGAACCAAACGTCGGATGCATCGGATGCATTAGAATAAAAGTGTACCTAGTGTTCCTTGTGGCTCCGACACTTGGTCGATCGGATGCTGCGAAGGGACCAAGTGTCGGAGCCGGAACACGAGCGACCTTAGGTCTTCCTCGCACGGCGACCCTTGGTCTTGGCAGGGTGCCGCCACCGGTTTACCGAAGGCCGGCCCCCTCGTTCCGTACCCCGTCATCGTGGAGTTCGTTGCCATGCCGCACACTGTCGAGCCCGGGCCCGTGGCGCGCACGGCCGACTTACCCTTCCGGCTTGATATCGAGGGATGTCTGGAGGCCTGCATCGGCTCCCACGGCCTGGGCCCGACGCGGCTGGCGCACTATCTCACCCGATTGGAAGCCGAGGTCGAGAAGCTGAAGGACAACGCGCGCACCGGCCGCCTGCCGCTGCTGACCATCGTGCGCGAGACCCAGGACATCGCCGAGGCGCGCGCCGCGCTCGACAGGCTGGCGGACGGCGCGCGGCTGATCGTTTTCTTCGGCACCGGCGGCTCGAGTCTTGGGGGCGAGACGCTGGCCCAACTCGCCGGCTGGAACATTCCCGGTGCCGGTGATGCCGGCAAGCGGCACCGGCCACGTACGCGATTCTACGCCAATCTCGACGGGGCGACGCTGACCGGCGCCCTCGACAGCCTCGATCTTGCCGCGACACGGTTCGTCGTCACGTCGAAGTCGGGCGGCACGGCTGAAACGCTGGCGCAGGCGATCGCCGCGCTCTCGGCGGTCAAGTCCGCCGGCCTCGCCGACGCCATTCCCCGGATGTTTCTCGGGATCACGGAGGAGGACAAGCCGGGCAAGCCGAACGGTCTGAGGCGGCTCTTTGCGGCCCACGCTATCCCCATCCTTGCCCACCACGAGGGCATCGGCGGGCGCTTCTCCTGCCTGACGAACGTCGGCCTCATCCCCGGCATGGCGCGCGGGCTGGACGCCGCCGAGGTCCGCGCCGGCGCGGCGGCCGTCGTCGACTGCCTGCTGGCCGCCAAGCGACCGCGCGATCTGCCCGCCGCTCTCGGTGCCGCCGTTGCCATCGGTTTGGCCAGGGACAAAAAGGTCGGCACTTCAGTGATGATGCCCTACGCGGACCGGCTCGGCCGGCTGGCGCACTGGTATGTCCAGTTGTGGGCCGAAAGCCTTGGCAAAAGCGGGCAGGGCACGACGCCGATCGCGGCGATGGGGCCGCTCGATCAACACTCGCAACTCCAGCTTTATATGGATGGGCCGCGCGATCACATGCTGACGGTCCTGAGGGTGCCGACGGCTGGTCTTGGTCCGCTCATCGACCCTGCGTTGGCGGAGCTGTCGGGGGCTGGCTATCTGGCGGGCCGGCACGTCGGCGACATCGTCGATGCCCAGTCGCATGCACTGCCGCAGGCCCTGGCGCGCGCCGGCCGTCCGGTGCGAACGCTCGACCTCGCCCGCCTCGACGCCTACACCATGGGCGCCGTCATGATGCATTTCATGATGGAGACGATTCTCGCCGGCCGCCTCATCGGGATCGACCCCTTCGACCAGCCGGCGGTGGAACTCGCGAAAGTCCTGACCCGCGAGCGGTTGGCCGGGACGGGTTGAGCGCGATCCCATCCAGAGGAGGGCGATACCGTTGCCGATCCGCCAGCTATCGCCGCAGACCGTCAACCGGATCGCCGCCGGCGAGGTGATCGAGCGGCCGGCCAGCGTGGTCAAGGAACTCGTCGAGAATGCCATCGACGCGGGGGCCCGCGAAATCGAGGTGGTGACGGTGGGCGGCGGCCTGTCGCTGATCCGCGTGTCCGACGACGGGGCGGGCATGGGCCCCGCCGATCTCGTGCTCGCCGTGGAGCGCCACGCCACCTCCAAGCTCGACGAAGAAGATCTGTTCGACATCCGGCACCTGGGCTTCCGCGGCGAGGCTCTGCCCTCGATCGGCTCGATCGCCCGGCTGGAGATCGCCAGCCGCGCGCGCGGCTCCGACCAGGCCCATGCCATCGTGGTCGATCGCGGGGCAAAAAAGCCGGTCAGGCCGGCGGCCGTTGCGGCTGGCACACGCGTCGAGGTGCGCGACCTGTTTTCGGCGACACCAGCCAGGCTCAAGTTCCTGAAGTCGGAGCGGTCCGAGACTTTGGCGGTCTCCGAGGTCGTCAAGCGGCTGGCCATGGCACACCCCGACGTCGGATTCTCGCTGACGACGGGGGAGCGGGCGGGGCTCAGGCTGCCGGCAGCCAAGTCCGGTCCGCAGGGCCACCTGGAGCGGCTGGGGCGGATCATGGGCCGGGCGTTTCTGGCCGATGCGCTGGAGATCGGCGGCGAGCGCGACGGAGTCCACATCTCGGGATTTGCGGCTGTCCCGACGTTGAACCGCCCGGACCAAGCCCAGCAGTTCTTGTTCGTCAATGGCCGGCCGGTCAAGGACCGCGTGCTGATCGGCGCGTTGCGCGCCGCCTATGGCGATACGGTGCCGCGTGGCCGGTTCCCGGTCGTCGCCCTCTTCATCGGGCTCGACCCCAGGGACGTCGATGTCAACGTGCATCCGGCCAAGGCGGAGGTTCGCTTCAAGGACGCCGGCGCCGTGCGCATGCTGATGATCGGTGCGTTGCGCCATGCCTTGGACGTTGCGGGGCATCGCGCCTCGGTCGTCGGCGGGATGGGAACGCTCGAGGTCATGCGCGCGGGCGCATGGCCTCCGCCGGGTGCGCCTGGGACGTCGGGCGCGCGCGCCACGGCTCCGGAGCCGGCATCGGCCGCCTCCGCCCATGGGGGCGGATCATGGCACGGCGACCACCGGCCACGGTCCGCCGACGCGCCGGGTTTCTCGGAAGCCATGCAGGCACCACTCGCGGGCCTGGCCGAGCCGTCCGCCAACGCCAGCGCCCACGATGCAGAGGCAGCGCCTGCCGCGGTATCCCGCCCGCTCGGGGCGGCGCGCGCGCAGATCCATGCGACCTATATCATCGCCCAGACGGAGGCCGGGATCGTCATCGTCGATCAGCACGCTGCCCACGAGCGATTGGTCTATGAGCGGCTCAAGGCCATGCTGGCCGGCGGCGGCGTGGCGCGCCAGGGTCTGCTGATCCCGGCGGTCGTCGAGACCGGCGAAGACGAGGCCGAGGCGCTGGCCGAACGCAGCGGCGAGCTTGCCGCGCTCGGCCTCGTGCTCGAGCCGTTCGGCACCGGTGCCGTCGTCGTACGCGAGGCACCTGCGCTTCTGGGAAACGGCGATGTCGGCGGCCTGGTCAAGGATCTGGCGGCCGAGATTCTAGCCGACGGCGAAGGCCGTGCGCTCATCGACCGACTGGAGGCTGTGGCCTCGAAAATGGCCTGTCACGGCAGCGTGCGGGCTGGCCGCAGGTTGACCCCCGAGGAGATGAACGCACTGCTGCGCGAGATGGAAGCAACGCCCCTCTCCGGTCAGTGCAACCACGGCCGGCCCACCTACGTGGAATTGAGGCTGGCCGATATCGAGCGCCTGTTCGGGCGGCGCTGAGGCGAGGGGGAGTTCGTCGGTTCATGTGCCCAGCGGCGAGATGCTGGCACCACGCCGAGCATAGACGACGAGTCCAGCCCCCAAGAGGCTGACCACGCACAAGCCGAAGAGCCACCACGGCATTGCCGGCATGGGCATGAGGCCGGAGCCGACGGCGAGCACTTGCGCAGCCCATGCCGTCAGCGGCGTCAGAGAGGTGACGGCCAGGAACCGCTCGGTGCCGATTACCGTCACGGAGGCAAACGACAGGTAGGTCATGGCGAGGATCATCGGTGCACCGATGACGAGGGCCAGGACCAGCGTGGGGCCATGCCACAGCGCAGCGGGCCTGGGAATGAGCCCGCCGAGGCCGCCGCCGGCGACGCCCGCCGCCGGAACCAGCACCAGAAGACCGATCAGCGCCGTGGTCAGGATCACAAGCCCGGTGACGCGCAGCTTGTCCTTTACGGTCCGCGCGTGTCGATTGGCCGGATGCACCTCGCTGGCGAACGTCTTGATGGCAACCGCCAGCGAGCCGGCCAGGACCAGGAGGAACGCCGCCCATCCCTCGTGCGCCGGAACAGTCCAGAAAATCGGTAGCGACGCGGCGATGATGATCACAGCCCCCACCACCATGAGGCGATCCACGCCGCGACCAAAAGCCAACAGGCTGACCAGCAGAGCGGCCGGCACGCACAGCCGGAACGCGAGGCTGGCCTCGGCCGGCGGCAGTATGGCGAGGGTGGCGAAGAAAATAGCCTCCAGGCCCACGGCGCTCGCCCCGAAGACCAGGCTTTCGGGTGCCAGAAGGATACCGCGCGGGTCAGGTCCCAGCCCAGTGATCGCCAGCATGCCGGCCGCAGCCAGTCCCATGGCGTAAACGACGAAGACGAGCGTATGGGCACCTTGGGCAACGGCGATGGCATAGACCACGGCCAGGGCTGAAATGGCGATGACGAACAAGCCTGCCTCGCTCCAGCCGCTCAGCGGTCGGGTGCCCGAATCCGGCACGCGCGCGTCAGTCATGGAGCAGCCCGGGCATAGCGCAGAAAGTGCACGGTCGTGTCGCCCCAGGTGCGGGCGTCGATCTCGGTGAACACGGCTGGCAGATCGACGACGACACCCGCCCGCTCCTCCAGGATGGCGATCGCGCCGTCGGCGAGCCAATCTCCCCCGGCGAGCGCGGCCAGCCCCTTCTCACCCAGCCCTTTGCCATAGGGTGGATCGAGGAAGGCATGCGTGAACGCGCCGGGCGTCTGGCTGGGGCCGAGTTTGGTGGCATCCCGGCGCAGCATTTTGGCGACGCCCGTCAGGCCCAGTTCGTCGAGGTTGCGCCGGATGAGGCCGCGGGCGCCGGCATCGTCCTCGACCAGCATGGCGTACCGCGCCCCGCGCGACAGCGCCTCGATGGCGAGAGCGCCGGTTCCTGCGAACAGGTCGATGACGTGAGCGCCCTCCAGCGGCGGACCGTCGAGGCCGTGGGCGATGACGTTGAACAGGCTCTCGCGGACGCGGTCCGAGGTGGGCCGCGTCATGTCGCCCCGAGGTGCGGCGAGCAGACGCCCGCGCAAGGTGCCGCCTACGATGCGCATGGGGCTTCGGTGCTCATCATGGACGGCAGCTCACGTCTTGTCGGCCTCGCTGGCATCGGCCTCGGACGTATCGGGATCGCGTTCGGCAGCCTCTCCGGTGACGCCGCTTGTACCATCGTCCTCGATCACCTCGGTCTCCCACGCGCCGACGTCGAAGCCGTCCTCGAGGCTCCCGATCTCGCTGAGGTCCTCACCGTCGATCTCGGCGAAGGCCTCGGCATCGCCGGGTGACGGAGCAGTGGCCTTGCGGGCGGCGCGACTGGCATCGCGGGCGCGCTCGCGGCGATCGCGGGCTGCTTCAGCCACGTCGTCGAGCCCCAGGTCCTTGACGATCTCGCGGCCGAGCTGGTCGGCGAGCACCCGGCGCTTGACCTGGTCGACCGCGCCTGGCTCCAGGTCGCGCAACTGGAATGGACCATAGGAGATGCGGATCAGTCGGTTCACGTCGAGGCCGAAGGTCGCAAGGATGCGCCGCACCTCGCGGTTCTTGCCCTCGCGCAGGCCGATCTCGAGCCACAGGTTTGCACCCTGAACGTTGCCGAGCCTGGCCTCGACCGGGCCATAGGCGACACCTTCGACGGTAATGCCGTCCTGCAATGTGTCGAGTTGTTCTTGCGTGACCGAGCCGTGGGCGCGCACCTTGTAGCGGCGCAGCCAGCCCGTCGCAGGCAGTTCCAGGTGCCGGGCGAGTGCGCCGTCGTTGGTGAGCAGGAGCAGGCCCTCGGTATTGAAGTCGAGGCGACCGACGGAGACGACGCGCGGCATCTCGGGCGGCAGACGATCGAACACGGTCGGCCGGCCTTCAGGGTCGTGGTGGGTGGTCACGAGACCTCTGGGCTTGTGGTAGCGCCAGAGGCGCGGCGGCTCGAATGCGGGCAACGCGACGCCGTCGACGATGACTTTGTCGGTCGGCGATACGTCGAGTGCTGGGCTTGAGATTTTCCGGCCGTTGACGCTGACGCGCCCGTCGGCAATCCAACGCTCGGCGTCGCGGCGGGAGCATAAGCCCGCCCGTGCCATGGCTTTCGCGATGCGGACAGGCTCGCCCGGCGTCCAGGTCTCGGTCATGGCCGAGGGCGGCGCAGCTTTCGGCCGCTTCGTGAGTGCCGGCTTCGCCTGCGGGCGCGGCCGGTCGTCGCCGCGGGAAAATGCAGGGCGGCCTTCGCCTCGATTGTTGCCGGGCGCTCGGTCTCTGGAGCGGTCGCCGTCCCTTTGGGCCCGGTCCGGACGGTCGCCGCGCGGGACAAATGGCCTGCGTTCGCCGTCCTGACGGGGGCGATCGGTACGGGGGCGCTCGTCCCGTGTCCGCTGCGGACCTGAACGATCGCCGCTACCGCGGGCTGCCCGGTCGCCGCTTCCGCGGCCGGGCCGGTCACCGTAGGGCCGATCGTCGCGCTCGCGCGGGCGGAATCGGCTGGTGCTGCGGTCTCCACCATCGCGGACCGGACGTTCGCCTCGGTCCGGACGCTCTCGGCCCCCGGGGGGCTGCCGGCTCGAACGAGGTCCAGCCGAACCGGGGTCACTCGCTCCGGATGCACCCGCTCTCTGCGCGCGCGCCAACTCCCACGGCTTGAAGTCGCCTTCGGGCTTTTCGGCGCGGTCGTCACGTTGCTCGCGCGGCTTGAAGGTACGGGCGGGTCGGTCGCCGTCACGCTCGCGGCGCGGGCCGCTGTCGCGGGGCGCATCTGAGCGGTCGCGCGGCTTGAAGGCACGGGCGGGTCGGTCGCCGTCACGCTCGCGGCGCGGGCCGCTGTCGCGGGGCGCATCTGAGCGGTCGCGGGGTTTGAAGGTACGGGCGGGGCGGTCGCCGTCGCGCTCGCGGCGCGGGCCGCTGTCGCGGGGCGCATCTGAGCGGTCGCGGGGTTTGAAGGTACGGGCGGGTCGGTCGCCGTCACGCTCGCGGCGCGGGCCGCTCTCGCGGGGCGCATCTGAGCGGTCGCGCGGCTTGAAGGTACGGGCGGGTCGGTCGCCGTCACGCTCGCGGCGCGGGCCGCTGTCGCGGGGCGCATCTGAGCGGTCGCGGGGTTTGAAAGTACGGGCGGGTCGGTCGCCGTCACGCTCGCGGCGTGGGCCACTGTCGCGGGGCGCATCTGAGCGGTCGCGGGGTTTGAAGGCACGGGCGGGGCGGTCGCCGCCGCCGTCACTGCGGGGCTTGCCTGCTCCGCCGTCACGGGTGCGAAACGCGCCGCCAGGTCCGCCGCTGCGGCCGCCTGTC
>JANRIE010000056.1:0-3002 GCA_033765285.1 Hyphomicrobiaceae bacterium
GCCCACGTCTCCAAGGGCACCTATATCCGCAGCCTCGCCCGCGACATCGCCGATGCGCTCGGCACCGTCGGGCACGTGACCCGCCTGAGGCGCCTCAAGGCCGGTCCGTTCACGCTCGAACAGGCGATTTCGCTGGACAAACTGAACGAAGTGGGTAAGGGCGCGCCACTTCAAGACCTCCTCCTGCCGCTCGAGGCGGGGCTGGACGACATCCCGGCTCTCATCCTCGACCAGACTAGCGCGCAGGCGGTCCGCCAGGGCCGGGTCCTGTCTGGATTGCCCCACCCCGATGGGCTTCATCTGGCGAAACTGGGCACGGTTCCGGTGGCGCTGGTGGAACTCAGCGGAGGCACGGCCAAGGTCGTGCGGGGTTTCAACCTTGCCGATGTCGCGGAGTGAAGAACATGTCGGTTACTGCCCAAAAGAAAGCTGAAATCATCAAGGACAACGCCCAGGCACAGGGCGACACCGGTTCGCCGGAAGTGCAGGTCGCGATCCTCACCGAACGGATCCGCAACCTGACCGAGCACTTCAAGGACCACCACAAGGACAACCATTCGCGCCGCGGCCTGCTGATGATGGTCAACAAGCGTCGCAGCCTGCTCGCTTACCTCAAGAAGAAGGATGTCGAGCGGTACAATTCGCTGATCGCCAAGCTCGGTCTGCGCAAGTAAGAGTTTCTCGGAGCGGCCCCTGAGCGGGCCGCTTCGTTTATCCGGCTCCCGCGCAATCCGGTGCGGGAACGGCCAACTGGGGCGCAATTAGCCCCGCACCGGACCGGGACGGAACCCCGGTACATGAGGCCCCGCAGCGCAATATGGCCCTGTGGGTTCGTTAAGGAAAATCAATGTTCGACGTAAAAACCGTATCGCTGGAGTGGGGCGGAAAGACCCTCACTCTGGAAACCGGCCGCATTGCCCGTCAGGCTGACGGCGCGGTCCTCGCCACCTATGGCGAAACTGTCGTGCTCTGCGCGGTGACCGCCGCCAAGAGCGTCAAGGACGGGCAGGACTTCTTCCCGCTCACCGTCCACTACCAGGAAAAGTTCTCCTCCGCCGGGCGTATCCCGGGCGGCTTCTTCAAGCGCGAACGCGGCGCGACCGAAAAGGAAACGTTGGTTTCCCGCCTGATCGACCGGCCCGTCCGGCCGCTCTTCCCTGAGGGGTTCTACAACGAAATCAACGTTATCGCGCAGGTCTTCAGCTATGATGGCGAGTGCGAGCCTGATGTGCTGGCGATGATCGCCGCATCGGCCGCGCTGACCATTTCGGGCGTGCCGTTCATGGGTCCGATCGGGGCTGCGCGGGTCGGCTTCGTCGATGGCGAATACGTCCTCAATCCGAAGCAGACCACGGCGCTCGTCGATGGCCGCCTCGATCTCGTGGTCGCCGCGACCAGGGACGCGGTGATGATGGTCGAATCCGAAGCCAAGGAACTGACCGAAGAGGAAATGCTCGGCGCAGTGATGTTCGCGCACGACGAATGCCGCAAGGTCGTCGATGCGATCGTCGAGTTGGCCGAAAAGGCGGCCAAGGAGCCGTGGCAGGTCGCGACCAGCGATGGCAACGACGAGATGAAGTCGGCGATCAAGGCGATGATCGGCAGTGACATTGCCGCAGCCTACAAGCTGACCGACAAGTCGGCCCGCTCGGACGCGCTCAATGCCGCGCGTGACAAGGTCAAGGCGCACTATGCCAGCGACGCGTTCGACGGCCAGCAGCGGATGACTGCAATCAAGCTGACCAAGAAGCTCGAGGCCGAAATCGTCCGCGGGGCGATCATCAAGGACGGCACCCGCATCGACGGGCGCAAGCTTGACCAGGTCCGCCCGATCGAGGCGATGGTCGGCGTGCTTCCGCGTGCGCACGGTTCGTCGCTGTTCACCCGCGGCGAAACCCAGGCGCTGTGCTCGACCACACTCGGCACCAAGGATGCCGAGCAGATGATCGACGGGCTCGAAGGGCTGACCTACGAGCGCTTCATGCTGCACTACAACTTCCCGCCCTATTCGGTCGGCGAAGTGGGCCGGTTCGGCGCCCCCTCGCGGCGCGACGTCGGCCACGGCAAGCTTGCTTGGCGCGCGCTCAAGGGCGTGCTGCCGAGCCACGAGGAGTTCCCCTACACCATCCGGGTCCTCAGCGACATCACCGAGTCGAACGGCTCGTCGTCGATGGCGACGGTGTGTGGCGGCTGCCTCAGCATGATGGATGCCGGCGTGCCGATCGCGCGCCCGGTGTCGGGCATCGCGATGGGTCTCATCCTCGAAGGCAAGGACTTCGCGGTCCTGTCCGACATTCTCGGCGACGAGGATCACCTCGGCGACATGGACTTCAAGGTGGCGGGGACCGAAAGCGGCATCACCAGCCTTCAGATGGACATCAAGATCGCCGGGATCACCCGCGAGATCATGGAGAAGGCGCTCGAGCAGGCCAAGGCCGGCCGTGCGCATATCCTTGGTGAAATGCACAAGGCGCTGGGCTCGGCCCGGACCGAAGTCAGCAAGCATGCCCCGCGGATCGAGACGATCCAGATCGACAAGTCGAAGATCCGTGACGTGATCGGCACCGGCGGCAAGGTGATCCGCGAGATCGTCGCCACCACCGGCGCGAAGGTCGACATCGACGACGACGGCACGGTGAAGATCAGCTCGTCCGACGTCGCGCAGATCGAGGCGGCGATGAACTGGATCAAGGGCATCGTGGAAGAGGCCGAGGTCGGCAAGATCTACACCGGCAAGGTCGTCAACATCGTCGATTTCGGCGCCTTCGTGAACTTCATGGGCGGCAAGGACGGTCTCGTCCACGTCTCCGAGATGAAGAACGAGCGCGTCGCCTCGCCGAAGGACGTCGTGACCGAAGGCCAGGAAGTGAAGGTCAAGCTGCTCGAGGTCGACAGCCGCGGCAAGGTTCGCCTGTCGATGCGCGTGGTCGACCAGGAGACCGGTGAGGAACTGCCCGACACCCGTCCGCCGCGCGAGCCGCGCGGGGATCGTCCGGATCGCG
>JANRIE010000067.1:0-5507 GCA_033765285.1 Hyphomicrobiaceae bacterium
ACCACGTCATAGTGACGCAGCTCGACCGCCTTGGCTGCAGGCTTTTTAGCCATTGAACCGCGCCTCCAGCTTTTCGACCGCCGCGCGGGTCAGGACCAGCGTGTCGGCACGAAGGATGTCGTAAACATTGGCACCGATCGCAGGCAGCACGTCGATCTGGTGCAGATTGCCGGCCGCATGCGCGAAGCTGGTGTCGACCGCATCGCCGTCA
Source organism: Hyphomicrobiaceae bacterium (assembly GCA_033765285.1). Classification (GTDB taxonomy): domain Bacteria; phylum Pseudomonadota; class Alphaproteobacteria; order Rhizobiales; family Hyphomicrobiaceae; genus Filomicrobium. The sequence continues at coordinate 212 of JANRIE010000067.1, forward strand.
ATGACGAGCGCGCGGGTCGCGTTCCACTGCGCGAAGCTCGCGGCCAGCGCCTTGGTCTTGCCCTCGGCAATCGCGAGGCTGTCCATGACGATCAGCTTGCCATCCTTGGCCTTGCTCGACAGCGCCATCTTCAGGCCCAGCGCGCGAACCTTCTTGTTCAGGCCCGGGTTGAAGTCACGCAGACGCGCGCCGTGCGCCTTGCCGCCGCCGATGAAGTTCGGCGCGCGGCGGTTGCCGTGACGGGCGGTGCCGCCGCCCTTCTGGTTGCCGAACTTCTTGCCGGTGCGGGCAACGTCCGAGCGCTCGCGCGTCGGGCGCGCGGTGCCGCGGCGCTTTTCGAGCTGCCAGGTGACGACGCGGTGCAGAATGTCGGCACGCGGCTCGACGCCGAACACCTCGTCGCTGAGCTCGATATCGCCGCCCTTGGCTTTCGCGTCGAAGGATTGGACCGTAAGTTTCACTGGTCGCCTCCGGTTTCGGTGACTTCGGGAGCCGCGACCTCTTCGACCGGGGTCTCGGCCGGAGCCGCATCGTTGTTGCTGTTGGCGGCCGAGCGGATCGACGCCGGATAGGGCGCATCGGCATGGCGCGCGACCTTCACCGCGTCCTTGACCGTCAGCCAGCTGCCCTTGTGCCCGGGCACCGAACCCTTCACGAAGATGAGGCCGCGCTCGACATCGGTCGAGACGACTTCGAGGTTCTGCTGGGTGCGCTGTGCGTCGCCCATGTGGCCCGCCATCTTCTTGCCCTTGAAGACCTTGCCCGGGTCCTGGCGCTGGCCGGTCGAGCCGAGCGAACGGTGCGAGACCGAGACACCGTGCGTGGCGCGCAAGCCGCCAAAGCCCCAGCGCTTCATGCCGCCCTGAAAGCCCTTGCCCTGGGTGTGGCCCGACACGTCGACGAGCTGGCCCGCGACGAAATGGTCGGCGGCGATTTCAGCGCCGACATCAACGAGCGCATCTTCCGACACGCGGAACTCGACGAGGCGCGCCTTGGGCTCGACCTCGGCCTTGCCGAAATGGCCCCGCTGCGGCTTGGCGACATTCTTCGCCTTGGCGACGCCCGCACCGAGCTGAACCGCGACATAGCCGTCACGGTCGAGCGTGCGCTGCGACACCACCTGGTTTCCTTCGAGCGCCAGAACGGTGACCGGCACATGCCGCCCGTCGTCCTGGAACAGGCGGGTCATGCCCACCTTCTTGGCTATAACTCCGGTTCGCACCGGCATTCTCCTCACGTCAGAGGCGCACGGACGATCGCCGCCCGCGCGCTTGGCTTGCCCATTAACGAAACGTGCCCCGTCCGGGCTTTTCCCCTTGCCCGAGCCACGCGGCTCTCGAGGGGAGGACGGGGACGCAGACCCAGCCTAGGCTGGCGGTATCCCTTGTTTGTGCCGGGCTAGACCCGGTATCTCGTGTCGCCTCGAATCTCTCGATCCGTCAGCGGACGCGCGCCACTAGGCGAGTTTGATCTCCACGTCAACGCCTGCGGCGAGGTCGAGCTTCATCAGCGCATCGACCGTTTGCGGCGTCGGCTGCACGATGTCGAGCAGGCGCTTGTAGGTGCGCACCTCGAACTGTTCGCGCGACTTCTTGTCGACGTGCGGGCCACGGTTGACCGTGAACTTCTCGATGCGCGTCGGCAGGGGGATGGGCCCACGGATCAGCGCGCCGGTGCGCTTGGCAGTGTCGGCAATGTCGCCGGTCGCCTGGTCGAGCACGCGGTGATCGAATGCCTTCAGACGGATACGGATATTCTGCGTTTCCATGGGTCCACCGATTAGAAAGAGCCTGCCCGCCGAAACGGGCCCTATACTAAAGGCAAACCGCCCGACTCCCTTGCGGGAATCGGGCGGCTGCCGAACGCCTTATTACTTGGTGACCGAGGCCACAACCCCCGAACCGACCGTGCGGCCGCCCTCGCGGATCGAGAAGCGCAGGCCCTGCTCCATCGCGATCGGCGCGATGAGCTTGACGCCCAGCTGCACATTGTCGCCGGGCATGACCATTTCGGTGCCCTCGGGGAGGACGACCTCGCCGGTCACGTCGGTGGTGCGGAAGTAGAACTGCGGACGATAGTTGGCGAAGAACGGCGTGTGACGGCCGCCTTCGTCCTTCGACAGGACATAGACTTCCGAGGTGAACTCGGTGTGCGGCTTGATCGAGCCGGGCTTGCAGAGCACCTGTCCGCGCTCGACCTCTTCACGGCCGACGCCGCGGATCAGCGCACCGATATTGTCGCCGGCCTCACCCTGATCGAGCAGCTTGCGGAACATCTCGACGCCGGTAACGACGGTCTTCTTGGTGTCCTTGATGCCGACAATCTCGACTTCCTCGCCGACCTTGACCACGCCGGTCTCGACACGGCCGGTGACGACGGTGCCGCGACCCGAGATCGAGAACACGTCTTCGATCGGCATCAGGAACGGCTTGTCGAGCGGACGCGCCGGCTGCGGGATCCAGCTGTCGACCGCGGCCATCAGCTTCAGGACGGCCTGCTTGCCGATCTCGTCATTGGTGCCGTCGAGCGCCTTGACCGCCGAACCCTGGATGACGGGAATGTTGTCGCCGTCGAAGTCGTACTTCGAGAGCAGCTCGCGGATTTCGAGTTCGACCAGCTCGAGGATCTCGGGATCGTCGACCAGATCGACCTTGTTCATGAACACGACCATCTGCGGCACGCCGACCTGACGCGCGAGCAGGATGTGCTCGCGGGTCTGCGGCATCGGGCCGTCGGTCGCCGAGACGACGAGGATCGCACCGTCCATCTGCGCGGCGCCGGTGATCATGTTCTTCACATAGTCGGCGTGGCCGGGGCAATCGACGTGCGCATAGTGGCGGTCGGCGGTCTCGTACTCGACGTGCGCGGTCGAGATGGTGATGCCGCGCTCGCGCTCTTCCGGCGCCTTGTCAATGTTGGCGTAATCGACGAACGTCGCGCCGCCGGTTTCGGCCAGCACCTTGGTGATCGCCGCGGTCAGCGACGTCTTGCCGTGGTCGACGTGACCGATGGTGCCGATGTTGCAGTGCGGCTTCGTCCGCTCGAATTTCGCCTTCGCCATGTTTCTTCCTTTACAGCGCGCCGCCGTTTCCTCGTGATGAGGGCGACGGCGGGCCGCATCGTTTCAAATCCAGTCGTGGAACGGGGTCGTCCCCATACGCGTGCAACCCGGCGAATCCACCGGCCCGCTTGCGAAGGCGCGCCCTTAGCGAAGGATTCGCCACCGCGCTAGGGGGTTTTTCGCAAAGCCCGCGCGGCGGCCCTCAGCCTCCCGCCGCGGCCGCCGCAACCGGGGCCACAGGCGCGGCAGCCGGAACGACCGCCGCATTTGTCTGCCACAGCACCGGATTGTCGGCTCGCATCGACACGCCGTTCATCGGCTTGGCGAGGCCTTGGTGACAGGTCGCGCAGTTGACCTTGTAAACGTCACCCTGCGGCCCCTTGCGCCAGGGACTGGCCCCGCCGCCCGGATGCACCGCCGGGAACACGCTCGCGAGCGGCGTCATATACTCGGCGTTGGTGGAGGCAACCATGCGCAGCCCGTGCCAGGCGGTGGTCCGTTTGGGGCTGCTCATGTCCCACGCCCGGAACGACGCCGTGTTGTGGCAATAGGTGCAGTTCACACCCAGCCCCTGCGACAGGTGCATCATCAGGCCATAGGTTTTCTCCGCGCTCTTGAGCGACACCACATGGTCCTTCGACGGCAACGGGCTCGCCGACGCCACGCGGATGTTCTCGACCCCGCCGTCCTTCAGATAGGACGAGAAGGGATCATAGGGCAGCGAGGCATAGGCGACGGTGGCTGCTGGCCTGTTCTGCCCGGTGTCGCCCTGCAGCATGCCCATCGACTTGCCGACACCCGCGGCCGCCCATTTGTAGTCGGGCACGGCCTTGCCGCGATGGCAGGTCCAGCATGTCACCCCGGTCCCCTGGACGTGGCTGGTGTAGGTCGCGTTGATCGCCTGCGTCATCTGGATCATCTTGCGCGCGACGACCTTCGTATACTTCTCGTCCGACGCCATGTTGTTGGGGTTGTGGCAGTAATTGCACCCCTGCTCGCTGACCGGCAGGCCCTGTGCGGGCACCACCCAGTTGTTGAGGTTCGCCATCAGATGGTTGAACCGGTCGACGCTGACATTGTTGAGAACCTGAAGGTTCTGATACTGGGTCGAGGCACGCGGGCCGCTGTCGTCGGGCGTCGGATAGGCGTTGGCCGGAATCGGCACCTCGGCCTTGGCGAGCTTGGGATTGACGACCTGCTCGATGCCCGTCCCGCGATAGCCGGTCTGGGTCGATTTTTTCGGCCCCAGCTCGCACCCGCCGAGGAGCAGCGGCACGAGCGTGGCCGATGCGATCAGGATGCGCTTGCTCGTCATTTCGCGGCTCCCGGAAGCGAGGCGGGATCGATCACGCCTGTGGACGGATAGGACGGGGCATAGCCATGCTGCTGTGCCCAGAGATACCAGTTATCGACGACCGTGCCGGTCAGCAGGATGCCGATCCCGCCGGTCAGCGTCGTCAGCACTGCGAACCACCAGGCCCAGCGATGGATCGATTCCATCGTCGCGTTCCAGCCCATCGTCCAGCGCCAGAACAACGCCGCACGTTCGGAGGCCGTCCCGCGATCGGTGATCTGTTCGATCTCGCGCTCGCCGCCATAGCGACCCACCGCAAGGATCGTCGCGCCGTGCATCGCGAACAGCAGGGTCGACCCGTACAGGAACGCGATCGAAAGCGCGTGGAACGGGTTGTAGAACAGATTGCCGTAACGGATCGAGAAGGCGGCGGTCCAATCGAGGTGCGGGAAGATGCCGAGCGGCACGCTTTCCGCCCAGCTACCCATCAGCATCGGCCGGATGAAGCCGATCGAGAGCATCAGGAAGATGGCACTCGCGAACGCCCAGGCCACATGCGTGCCCATGCCCAGCGCCTTGGCGCGGGTATAGACGCGCGCCCACCAGAGCAGCACCGACGCGGTCATGAAGAACGCCGCCATCTGCCACCAGCCGCCCTCGGCCAGCGGCACGAAGAACTGGAAGCCGTATTCGGGCCCCGGCGGCTCGAGCGCCAGCCAGGGCAGCTGGCGGACGAACTGGATCGGATCCCAGCCGACGCTCGCCATCATGTTGAGACCGGTGATCTCGAAGGCGAGGAAGAAGCACAGGATCGACGCGACGCCCAACCGGCCGAGATAGATCGGCCCGATCTGGGCATTGCCGAACAGGCCCATCAGCCGCGAGAAGCCCGGCGTTCCGTCGCGCGCGAAGTCGCCTGCGGGCAGTGCCGGCCCGATTTC
>JANRIE010000073.1:0-169939 GCA_033765285.1 Hyphomicrobiaceae bacterium
ACGCATGACACTCACATAAGCTACAAAACGACGCGAGGTGAGAAGCGGGGATCCGCGACGGGCGGTCTCCTCGTTAGCCATGCTCGCAGGCAGAGCTTAAGATCGGCTGAACGACCGTCCCGATCGTGCCAATCGGGAACACCACGTAAGGCCGTTGCAAACTGGTCGTGACATTGGGCGGGGAGAATGGTGACGAGGATGAACAAGGACGGCGAGCGCGCAGACCCATTGCAAGCACCCGGCGACTGGACCGAGCCCGGACCGGACATCGACCTGGCCGCTTTCGTCGAGCCGTTCGAGTTGTTCGAGGCGTGGTTGCAGGAGGCCTCAGTCTCGGAGATCAACGATCCCAATGCGATGGCTCTCGCGACGGTCGATCGGGAGGGGCTGCCGAACGTCAGGATGGTGCTACTCAAGGGCGTTGACGAGGCGGATGCGGAGCGACGCGGCTTCGTCTTCTACACCAACACGCAGAGCGCCAAGGGCACCGAACTTGCCGGCTCGCCAAAGGCGGCCGCGGTCATTCATTGGAAGTCGCTGCGCCGGCAGGTTCGGGTGCGCGGGCCGGTCGAAACCGTGAGTGCCGACGAAGCCGATGCCTACTTCGCATCGCGGCCGCGCGGCAGTCGGATCGGGGCATGGGCATCGGATCAGTCCCGGCCGCTGGACAGCCGGTCTCTCCTGGAGCAGCGGGTGGCCGAAATTGCCGAGCGCCACGGGGCGGGGACAATTCCGCGTCCGCCGCACTGGACCGGTTTTCGCATCGTGCCCGTCGAAATCGAGTTCTGGCAAGACCGGCCGTTCCGGCTGCACAATCGGATGGTGTTCCGCCGTCCAGGGCCAGGGCTGGGCTGGCAAACGGCGCGCCTTTATCCGTGACCGACCAGCACTGGCTGTGCGCTCGTCACGACGTCGCATGTCACTCTATGTCGATGAAGACCATGCAGCCCGCCAGGGTATCGCTCCCCGTATCGACCAAGGCCGCCGCGGGGACAGCGGAACCGGTGGCGAGCGACTGATCGTTGCAGCGGGCCAGCGGACGCCCGAACGGGTGGCCGGAGACTTTGCCACCGAGAACGACGGGCAGACCCTGCTGGCGTTCGAGAAAGGTCGTCAGTGCGCGGGCCGGCGGGCACTCGCCATGGCATGCCGGCGGCAACTGACCGGAGACGACCCATAAGAACGATCCGGCGTAGCTTATGCGAACGGCCAGCGCGGCAGCGCCGGATCGTGGGGATGGGTGACCTTCGGCTGGCGGCACCGTGGGTTCGTCCGGGGCCTCGAGCGGGTGTTCCACGGCAACGGCGCGCAGGCTTCTCTGGTACCTCAAGGCCACGGCACTGGCGGGCAGGCCGTGCGGCTGGGCGGCGATGTCGCCGACCAACTCGCTGTCGGGGGACAGCATGTGGCGCGCCATGATCAATTTCCAGTCCCGCGCGGGAAACAGCCGGCGGGCCTCGCGGACGTTCGGCACCCCTTGCAGCAGGACGATATCGGCTTTGAGGCGTTCGACGTCGAACGTCTTGGCCGCCGCGGCTATACGGCGCTCGGCACCGAAGGTATGCCGCCAGGCGGGTTCTTCTGCGGCCTGTGCCTGTGGCTGCTCGAGGACGCCAGCGGCGATGGCATCGGCAAGGTCCCAACTCACGATGCGCAGGCGGCCGTCGTCGGCATAGGGCGAGCGATCCTGTCCCTGCGCGGCAGAGCCAGTGGCGAGCAATGCCATGGCGACGAGCCTTACCCGGACCATGCTGCGTCCAGCCATTGTTCCGCCTCCCTGACTGCAAATGCCACGTCGGCGGCCGGGGCCGCGATCGGCTCGGCTCGTGCACCGGTCTTGAAATAGTGCCGCCGGCATACCCCTGCCTCCCGGCCAAGGGCAAGGGTCGGACCTGCGTTGATCAGACCCGACACTAGGGGCCTCGCGGCGATTTTGCATCCGACTTTTGCTTGCCTGGTCAGCGGCGAACTGGTGGCCGGCACCAGATCGCCTAACCTGTGCGCCTGTCCCAGTGCCGCAGCGTTGTCCGACTGCTGCCATCTCGCTGTGGCTGCTTGCGCCCTGGTCAGGGGCGGCTTGCCGTCTCGGGCCAATCGCTGCAAGACAGTGATGCTGGAGCGGGGACCTCCGGCACCGGGAGAAGGGAGCCCGACGCCATGAGAGCCTTTCGGACCGAGAGCGCGCAGCGGCCGATTCTGGCCCGCCTGACCGGACGGATCGCCATGTTGTCACTGGCGTTGCTGGTGGCGGCGATGTTCCTGCACCGGCTGTTCTCTATTCCAACACCGGTGGCACTCAACCTGCTCAAGCTCTCGATCCTGGGCGGGATTGCCGCGATCGTCATCGCGCTGCTGTCGCTGGCCTCGATCTGGCGGCATGGCGGGCGCGGAGCCGGCGGTACGTTGTCGGGCATGATGCTGGGGATCGGCCTGATCGGATGGCCGTTGCTGTCGCTGCCGCAGATCGAGAAGTTTCCCGAGATCAACGACGTCACCACCGATACTGCGTCACCTCCGCCGTTCGTCAAGCTTGCCGCCATGCGCGCGGCGGATGCCAATTCGCCACAGCACCCCGGCGCCGCGTTCGCGTCCCTTCAGGAAGAGGCCTACCCAGACCTCAAGCCCCTATTCGTCAACCGGCCGGTCGAGGAGGCCTACGAGATCGTGGCCGATGCGCTGCGCCGGCAGAAGCTTGTTCGTGTCAACGAGGAGCCGCCGGGCAGCGATTATCCGGCCACGGGCCTGATCGAGGCCTATGACCGGACGCTGGTCTGGGGATTCTTCGACGACGTGGCCGTGCGTGTGACCGGCAACGGACAGACGTCGCAGATCGACCTTCGCTCCGCGAGCCGGTACGGGCGGCACGACCTGGGGCGGAACGCGGAGCGCCTCCGCGCGATCCTGGCCGAGATCGTCGCGCGGCTGGAGGCGACGGTCTCGCGCGAACGCATCGAGCGCGGCACGCCGCAGCCGGACAAGGGCGGCAAGCCGGCTAGACAGCAGCGGTCGCGGTGACGACGCTGTCGAAGCCGAGCGGTGCCTCGAACGTCACGTGGCCGCGCGCCGCAAGGTGCTCGACGTGCGCCTGGACCGAGAGGCGCGCCGCCATCGCCAGCTTGGGGTCGACGTTGCGATAGATGAGCCCCACGACGCCGGAAATACTCGACACACCGGAACGTATCGCCCCCAGAATGGCCTGCTCGCGCCAGCGGCGATGCACGAGATAGGCACGCACCGAGCGCTGGGCGCACTCCAGTCGTCCGCCGTGTCCTGGCAGGTACAAATCGACCGGGCGGGCCAGCAGCACTTCCAGTGACGCCATATAGTCGTGCATGTTGCCCTCAGGCGGCGCGACCACCGTCGTGCTCCAGGCCATCACGTGGTCGCCGGAGAAAATCACCCCACGCGACCGCAACTCGAAACAAAGGTGGTCGGGCGCATGGCCTGGTGTGTGGATCGCCTCCAGTGTCCAGTCCGCTCCCTCGATGCAATCGCCATGGCCGAGTTGAATATCCGGGCAAAAGTCCGGGTCGATGAACTCGCGCCCGGACGGGCTCGTCAGGACGGACGGCAGATCGAGGTGAGCGCGCCCGTGGCCACAACTGCGCGCGCCCGTTGCCGCCTTGAGCCGCGGCAGGCCGTCGACATGATCACGGTGGGTATGCGTGACGAAAACATGCGTGATCGGCCGGCCGCCGGCGGCCTCGAGAATCGCGTCGACGTGGCGTGGGTCATCGGGCCCCGGGTCGATGACGGCCAGTTCCGTCGATCCGACAAGGTAGGTGTTCGTGCCTTTGAACGTGAACGGGCCGGGGTTGTCGGCGACGATGCGGACGATGCCGGGAAGCATGCCCATTGGGCGGGCGTACTCGAAGGTCATCGTCTTCTTGAAGACCAGTTCGGCGTCGGTTGGTGTCGCGTCCATCGGGGTCCTTGTCACGACTGGGATCTCCCGCAGGATGTCGACGGGTTCGCAGGGCCCCGTCAAGCTCTTCTGGATCGGGCACCGGCTGTCGGAAGAGGGGTGCGGGCTGTGGCGCGCCGTCGAGGGGGCCTGTCGGCTCGCGGCTGGCTTGCGGCCTGCACGCCAGATAAGAAGAGCCACGCAGATCGCAGGGGGTGGCTCGTGTCGCGCGTGAACCCGACGCGGGCGCTCGATCAGCCGTCATCTGCGGCGAGCACACGTCGGAATCGGACCACGAGCCATGACGCTGTTGAACGGACCCGACGGCTACGGAGGCCTGACCAAGGCCCTGCACTGGATCATCCTGGTGCTGTTCGTGTTCCAGTTCACCGCCGCGGCCGTCATGCTCAATCTCGGGCCAAACGATGCGCTCTGGGGGGCCACGCAAGCCAACGTGTACAACTGGCACAAGTCCATCGGCCTGTTGGCGCTCGGCCTCGCGCTGGTGCGGATCGGCGTGCGCAACATGGGCCGCCTGCCGGGTTGGGCCGCATCGCTGACCGCGCGCGAGCGGGTCCTCGTGCATTATTACGAGAGGCTGCTGTATGCCGGTATGTTGGGTTTACCGGCGAGCGGCTTTGTCTATGTCATGGCGGGGGGCAATGGCGTGCATCTGTTCGAGATCGTCCATTTGGCAAACCCGATCGGGAAATCGGTGACGCTAGCGCTCGTCGCGAAATGGGTCCACATCGTTTCGGCCTACGTGATACTGGCCGCCATCGCGGTGCACGTCGGGCTCGTGGCCCGACATCACGTTCTGCTCGGGAATGGACTGTTGTGGCGCATGCTTCCCGGTCGCGGGCACCGCTGATGCGGCAGGATCCGCAGTCGCGCCGACGGCAGCTCTGGTTCCCACGGTAAGGGTTCGTTGCGCGTGGCTCGCGTGTACGGCGTGAACGCATCGGAGCCGGGCCCGTCCTACTGTCCCGCAAGATTGCCGAGAATAGCCGCAAGTTCCGGCTCCGCGACCATGCCGCTGGCTTCGGCGGGCGTGACCCACCGCCGCTGTCGCTCGCTTTCCTCGGGCCAGCGCTTTCGTTGGCGGCGGACGTGGAGCAGATAGACTTTGACCTCGACCAGTTGGACGTGTGCCTCCATTCTCTTGAAGTACGAATAGCTGCCGATCGACTTGCGTTCGATGATCCCGGTGACGCCCGCCTCCTCACGCACCTCGCGGGCCGCCGCTGCGCGAGCCTTGAGTTTGCGCGAGACCCAGCCCTTCGGCACGACCCAGCGGCCGGTATCGCGGGAGGTGACCAGCAGAACCTCCAGGCTTCCGTCCTTGCGATGCCGAACCGGCACCGCGGCGACCTGGCGTCGTTTCTTGTCCCGCTTGCCGTCGGGTGCGGGCGCGTTCATTTCCGGCGAAGCAGACGAGCCACCTTGCCGGACTGGCTCTCATAAAGGTTGGCGGCAAACCGGCACGTGACGTCGAGCCCGAGGCGCGCGAGGTATGTTTCCACGATCGCGACACCGCGCGCAAAATCAGGCTCGCCTCGGATGGCATCTGGCGGCGGGGCGATCAACTCCAGGTCCGGGCAGGACTGGCCGGCGCGCATGGCGTAGCCGTAATCGTACGGCGTGACGCTGGCCGCAGAGAGGCTTGCAGCGGGGCCGGCAGCCAGTGCGGCAGAGAGCCCGACTGCGATCGCCGCACGGGCGCGGTCGTGCCTGCATGCCCTCGTGTCGATTGCCACATCCTCTCTCCTTCCGCAGCGCTGAGGTTATCCGCAGTGCCTGACGACTGCGGACTGCTCCGCCAACATCTCTATCCCCTGATACATGCACAAGTGCGTTTATTGCAAACGGCTTGGATCGTCATTTTTTTGTCATGTTGCGTGGTGCGCACGGATTTGTGCCGCGCCGGGGTGTGGCTGCGCGGCGTGGCAGTCCCGGCCGTGCGTCGGTGCGCTGGCCTGCGGACAGACGACTGCGGATGCATCTCCTGCCGATCGCCAGTGGCCGGTGTGCCGGGTGGCGTGCTCTGCTCTGGTGCGGTGACCACCGGGCTTGGCCATGCGGTGTGGTCGACCGATGCGTCGAAATCTGCCGGTTGCCGGACGCACATAGTCGTGTGCTCAGGGCACGATTGTGTTGCCCTGAGCGCTGCGATCCTCGCCGTGTCGACAATTATCTGGCGATGCCGTCGGATGGGGTCGAAATCGTTGTGGAGCGCACTTGCGCAGCGCGCGGCCACCCTGGTGGCGTGTCAGGAGAGCACACCGGATGGACCGGCGTGTCGCTCTCAGGGCCGGCGTGGCCGTCCAGCTTCTGCTATCGCGTCCTGGTGATACCAGCTACTTCCAGCCTCCGTCGACGGATAGCGGCGTGCTTCGGCTTCCAGTCGCGCCAGCTTGGCAGCCGGCGTGCTCGCTCGACCGTGAGACGGAAATGTATAAATTTTGGCCGTTTTCTGCTCTGCACAATTCATGGTCAATCTCCTGCTGGTTTTCTTGTGCCCTTCTTGGTTGAGGGCTGTCGATTTCTTGGGATATACAAATAACAGGTGATGACGCCTAAACAAACAACAAGTTATGCATATTTTTTGAACTTCCAATGCCTGTGCGTGATTTGCTAGCACAATCGCTGGCCAATGATTGAACGTGCGGGGTCGAGTGAATGTTCCGAAGATTTGGAAGTTGGTTCCGGCCCCGCGTGGCGTCCGAGGCTCAAACCAACGCAAGTAAGTCGGTAACGGCGAATGCCGCCGTAACGCCGGCAGCCGTGAGTGCCGAACCGGTGGTCGCGGCGAACCCGACGACTGCGCCTGCCGCAGCAACCGCCAACGTCCCCATGCCCGCCACAGCCCCGCCGCCCGCCGAGCCGGTCGCGGCGATGATCCCCTCCTCGGCACCCAAGCCAGTCCGACCGGTCGCAGCCGTCGATCCCGTCGGCGCGCGCGCAACCATGATCACCACCAAGGAGAAGCCCCTGATGACGAAGTACAAGCTGGAGTACATCTGGCTCGACGGCTACGAACCAGTGCCAAACCTGCGTGGCAAGACGCAGATCAAGGAGTTCGCGGATTTTCCGGTCCTCGACCAGCTTCCGCTCTGGGGCTTCGACGGCAGTTCGACGAAACAGGCGGCCGGCCACAGTTCTGATTGCGTCCTGAAGCCGGTGTCGCTCTACCCTGACCCATCCCGCACCAACGGCGTCCTGGTGATGTGCGAGGTCATGATGCCGGACGGTGTCACTCCGCACGCCTCCAACAAGCGCGCGACCATCCTCGACGATCCCGGCGCATGGTTCGGCTTCGAACAAGAGTACTTCTTCTACAAAGACGGTCGTCCGCTGGGCTTTCCCGCCGAGGGCTACCCGGCTCCGCAGGGCCCGTATTACACCGGCGTCGGCTACAGGAACGTCGGCAGCATCGCGCGTGAGATCGTCGAGGAGCATCTCGATCTTTGCCTCGCGGCTGGGATCAACCACGAGGGCATCAACGCCGAGGTTGCCAAGGGGCAGTGGGAGTTCCAGATTTTCGGCAAAGGCTCCCGCAAGGCCGCCGACGAGATGTGGATGGCGCGCTATCTGTTGCTCCGGCTGACCGAAAAGTACGGCATCGACATCGAGTTCCACTGCAAGCCGCTCGGCGACACGGATTGGAACGGCTCTGGCATGCACGCGAACTTTTCGACGACGTTCCTGCGCGAGGTCGGCGGAAAGGCTTACTTCGAGGCACTGATGGCAGCGTTCGAGGCCAACCTCCACGAGCATATCGCTGTCTACGGGCCCGATAATCACCTGCGCCTGACCGGCAAGCATGAGACGGCACCATGGAACAAGTTCAGCTACGGCGTGGCTGACCGGGGGGCCTCGATCCGTGTTCCCCATAGTTTCGTGAACAACGGCTACCGTGGCTATCTGGAAGACCGCCGTCCGAATTCGCAGGGCGACCCCTACCAGATCGCGTCACAGATCCTGAAGACGATCGCCAGTGTCCCGCAGACGGCAGTGGCGGCCGCTTGAAACCACAGACTGTTGGTATCTCAATCGTGTGCACGCAGGCCGACGCGCGGTCGCAGTGAAAACGAGCCTTGCCCTTCATCCCCTGTGGGGCAGGTTCGCGTGGGATGCAGAGCGGACTGCATCCCACGGTCAGTTGGTCTTGGTGCGGCGGCAGCCCACGATATTTCGTCGCGCTCACCGTTGACCGCCGTAGCGGACTTGGTCGTCCGTCGTCCGGTTCCATCTGCCGTCAGATGATGTGCGCAATTGGGCGCACCGCCTTCTAAGGTGACGGCCGACACCAGTTCGCCGCCGCCAACGGGGTGCGTTGGCTCACCTTGTCCTTGGACCCTCGTCGTCAGGCGCTAAGACCTGCGACGGGTAGGCATTGACTCGGTGCATCCGGGCGGCGGCCCACACGGATGCTCTTGTCCTTGTTGGCTAATCTTCGCCCCCCGACCTACGCTTTCTCGATCCCCCCCACGCTCTCCTGATTTCCGGCTCTACTTTCCACCTCCTCGTCGGCCCATCAATTCCCGCCAGTCTCACGACTCGGGCGGATGCTTAGCGTTCCCACGAGCTGCGTGTGGCGCGGGCGGCACACAACATGACAATAATCGTATAGTTTTTCGGCCATTTATTGACGTTCACAGTCATGTTTGCGTTGATCGCCGCTGCGTAGCCAGGCCGGTCGCCGGGGGCTGCGCGACTGCGGGACAGGTCGCGGCCTGAAGACATCGGAGATCATAAGCGTGCGTAAGTTGTTTGGTGGAGCCAAGTTCGTGGCAGCGTCGCAGGTCGCGCTGCTGTCTGCGGTGTCGATTGCCGCGTCGCCACACAAAGCCACGGCACAAACCGTCCTCGAAGGTATTGTCGTCGAAGGTGGGGCCGTGCCGCAGGCCGGAGGCCCGGCCGATGCCGCCGACGGTCGCGGCGAGCCGACTGCCGCCAGCCCGGTCGAGGGCTATGTCGCGCGCCGCAGCGCAACCGGCAGCAAGACCGACACCCCGATCCAGGAGATCCCTCAGGCGATCTCCGTCGTGGGCCGCGACCAGATCGTCGACCAGGGCTCGACGTCGATCCAGGACGCTTTGCGCTACACGCCGGGCGTGTTCGCCCAGGCCTACGGCTTCTCCACGCGTGGCGACTGGGCGCGGATCCGTGGTGCCAGCCCGACCGAATATCTCGACGGCATGCGACGGCTCAACGGCTTCTACAACAACACGCGGCCTGATCCGTATACGCTGGAACGTATCGAGGTCTTGAAAGGCCCTGCGGCGGTTCTCTACGGCCAGGGTTCGACGGCCGGCATCGTGAACCTCGTTTCCAAGCGCCCCGATCCCAACCACCGCAACGAGATCGGCGTGCAGTACGGCTCGTTCGACAGGAAGCAGGTCGAGGCCGATATCGGTGGCAAGCTGACCGAGGATGGCTCACTGGCCTACCGCATGATCGGCGTGGTGCTCGACAGCGACTCGCAGGTCGATTTCGTTCATCAGGATCGCTACCTGTTCGCGCCTTCGGTCACCTGGCGGCCCGACGCCTCGACGTCCCTCACCGTGCTCGGCAACTTCCAGAAGGACGACTCGGCGGCGGGCGCGCAGTTCCTGCCAATCGAGGGCACGCTATTTGCCGGGCCGAATGGCTTCATCCCCATCAGCCGGTTCTCGGGCGAGCCGAGCTACAATCAATATGACAGCGAGCAGGCCTCCGTGACGGCTCTGTTCGAGACCGAGCTGAGCGAAACGTTCACCCTGCGCCAGAACGTGCGGTATACCGACAGCAAGAATGACTACAAGAGCGCCTACCCGAGCGTTTATGCCAACCCGGCCAACCCTTTCGCCGATCCGCAGCGCCGCTCGGTGTTCCGCGATCTCTACGAGAGCCATCCGCACGCCAAGACCTTCACCTCAGACACGCACGTGGAGGCCAAGGTCACGACCGGTTTCGTCTCCCAGAAGCTGCTGGCCGGCTTCGACTATGTGAACTTCCGGGAGTCCGGCACGTCCGGCTATGCCTTCCAGGGAGGTGCCCCGCTCGATCTCTATGCGCCCGTGTACGGGAGCGTGCTGACGCCGCCGCAACTCTTCGAGAACCCGGATGTCGACCAGTCCTCGCGGGGCTTCTACCTGCAGGACCAGATCAAAGCCGGCCCCTGGATTGCCGTTCTCGGCGTGCGCCGCGACCAAATCACCAACAAGTCCGAGGGTTCACCGACCGAGGAGCACGAGGGCACCACCTATCGCGCTGGCCTGATGTACGAACTGCCGTTCGGCCTGACCCCCTATGCGAGCTATTCGGAATCGCTGACACCCGTGTCTGGCACCGATTTCTTCAATCAGGCTTTCGCTCCGATCCTCGGCGAGCAGGTCGAGGCTGGCTTCAAGTTCGCGCCCCAAGGCTTCAACATGGTCGTCAACGGCGCGGTCTACGAGATCCTCGAGCAGAACCGCCTTGCGGCTGATCCGACCAACCCCTTCAATCAGGTCCAATCCGGCGAGGCGCGCTTCCGCGGCTACGAGATCGAAGTGATCGGGGAGGTGTTCAGCGGGCTCGAGATCATGGCCGGCTATGCCTACACCGATGCCGTCGTGCTGGCCGGCTATGGCGCAGGTTTCCGTGTCGAGACCGTGCCCGAGCACCAAGCCTCGTTGTGGGCGAAGTACAGCTTCAACGTCCCCCAGGTGCCGGGCCTGATCTCGGTCGGTGCCGGTGTGCGCTATATCGGCGAGAGCTGGGATGGAGCCGACAATTTCGTCACGCCGGAGTACACGCTATTCGACGCCATGGTCGGCTATGAGACCGACGAGTGGCGCTTCGCCATCAATGGCAAGAACCTCGAGGACAAGGAGCATTTGGCGACGTGCCTTGCCCGGGGCGACTGCTTTATCGGCGAGCGTCGCACGATCATGACCTCGCTGACCTACAAATATTGAGACCGACCAACTTCTCGCGGCGGCGCGTTTTGCCGCCGCGACCGCCGGCCGGAACGCGGATCCCATCGCCAGCGCGGCCTCAGAATTACGTTGCGCTGCTGTAGCGGCTCGACCCGGCGGTCCGCGAGACCCGAAGTTACGTCTCCGACATGGGCGACGACATCTCCATCGCAGGCAAACTATTCGTGCACGACGTAGGGCAAAACCTCCACGGACAACCTGTTCGGGCACAACTTGGCGAGCCGTTCCAGAAAGCTCGCGTCGTTGATCGCTTCGAGGGTGGACTGTGAGGTGCTGACGCCGGCCATCGGGGCGGCTGCAACGAAATCAACGTCGGTTTGGCAGGCCACGACGACGATCGCTTCGCGGCTTTCCCGCTCACCCGGCAACGGCGCGCTGACAAGCGACACCTTCCGTTCGCTGAGCTTGAAGTGCTGGCCCTGGGCCAGCCGGACGGGATCGGGAACCTTGTCTTGGGGGAAGATGCGCACGACGGAGTTGTCGGCACCCCAGGCGAACACGCCGACGGTCACGGGTTCGGCTGATGCGCCTTCGATTTCGACGTCGAATTGATCCCCAGCGGCGACCCGCTTGGCGCTGAGGTTGGCGGTCATCTGCGGGCTCGCCGCCGTCGATTGGACATAGGCGGCAAGCTCGGCCACGATCTGGTCTTCACCCCGCGAGGAGACCATCCACACCTCGCCGTTGGGGATGCCCTGGGCAAGTGTCCGCACTGCACTCTCGAAGGAGAGGCTCGAGGTCGGCTCGCCGAGAACGACCGCGGCCCTGGCGCGGGCGCGCGCCAAGGCCAAAGCGGCCGACCGTCCGGTTTCGCCCGATACCTGCACCGTCGCTGATGCTTTGCGCAGCGCGGATGCAGCCGGTCGGGCCCCTTCCGCTGCCGACGGCGGCGTGCCGGCTGCACCGAACGGCAACAGTTTGGCCTCCAGCCGGTAGGGCGTGATCCACGTGTCCGACGATCGCGCTTCAAGGGTATACTGGCCGGTGGTGACCTCCCGGCTTATGGTCTCGGCCTTGTCACGCTCCGACCGGCTCTCCTCCAGGATCGTCCCCTCGGCATCGAGCAAGACGAGGTCGGCGTTGCCATCCAGCCCGACGAGGTCGACGACCAGTTGGCCCGGCTCACCGACAGCCAGAGGGATGCGCGCGGCCGCGGTGCCCGGCCAGACATAACCCCGGCGCTCCACCGTCCCCCCGGCCGCGATCACGTTTGGGGCGGCTGGCGGGACTTGGCCCGCGGAGGGATCATCCAGACGGGCGAGGGTCAACAGTTCGAAATCGACCGTGGTGTCAGTCTGCGCATCGGGGATCAGCGCGAAGCCATAGCGTCCCTGCTCCAACGACAGTGACTTCTCAAACAGCGTGCCGACGCCGGCTGCAAAGTCCCGCCCGCGGCCGCGGTCGAGATCGGTCACGGCAATCCGCAGGGACAGGGGCAACAGGCCACCTTTGGTCCCGGCGATCCGCAGCCGCACGAGTGCGGGCTCGACGAGCGTGGTCGTCAGACGGTCGGCCGAGCCGAGCCTGACCGTCCGTGTGATCGTCCGCTCACTGAGGACGCCGATATGGGCCGCCGCTTCGGCGGGTGCCAGCGACATCAGGAGGCGCAGGTCCTGGCCTGGTTGGGCAGACCACATGCGTGCTACGTATTGGCCCGCTGGGATATCGACGGTGCCCAGTTTGCCCGGCTGATCCACGGCGAGCGAGGCCACGCGCCGGCCGGTTTCTGTTTCGATGATCTCGGCGCGGGACAAGGTGCCACTCTCGGCCTCGAGCATCAGCCGGCCGCGAGTGGTCGTGCGAAAGGCAACCTCGAACTCTTGCTCACCAGCCTCGAGGTCCATGGCCAGCGTTTTGGCCGTGCCGCCGAGTTCGCCGATGTCGGTGCGCCGGCTCTGTGGAGCGACGGCCGCCGATGGCGTCGTGTGTGCCGCCGGGCGGGCGACTGCGTTCTGGCTGCGCTCGATCGCCAGCGCGAAGGCGACAGCGGCGTCCTCTTGTGCGGTCGCAACCAGCCGGTAGTCGCCCGCGACGAGAGAGAGCGCAAAGGGCGAATCGCCCGCCTGCGCGCGGCCGAGGCCCAGGCCCTGGGCATCGGCCAGCGTCAGGACCGCCTGTCCAGTCGGCGCTGCGATCGCAAAGGCCAGATTGGTGGGCTGTTCGAGCCGGAACGCATAATGGCGCTCGTCTCCGCGCGCCCACAGGACGCCTTCATGCTTCAGGGTCCGGCCGCCGGTCAGGCCGCTCACGTCCAGGTGCTCGGGATCAGCGGCGGTCTCACCCGCGCCTTTGGCGAGCGGGAGCGCCGACAGGTCGAGGCGATAGTTCAGTGCCAGGCTCGCCTGCGCAGCCACGGTAAGAAAGTATCGCGTCTCCGGACCGGGCAGGCGGAACACCAGCCGGCCGTCACGTTGGAGCGGCCGCAGCACCGTTCCGTCGGTGCGCTGGACGGCGATTTCTAGCGCCGACAGCGCCGCGGCGTCGGCGATCACCAGCAGAGCCGGTGCCGCCGCGTCGAAGGCGATCACGTCGCGCTCGTCGCCGCCGCCGATTTCGTCTGAGATCGTCTGAGGTGTCTGCGACAGCGCTCCCAACAGAAACGCAGCAGCGGGCGTATCGCCGATGAGGTCGCGACGCTCCTGCGGGAGCCAGCCGTTGGTGTAGGCGAGCCAGCCCAACCCGCTGAAAAGTCCTGCGGCGGCGATAGCCAGCAGCACCCGCGGTACCGTCTGTGAAGCCCCACTGCCCGTCGGTAGGACGGTGGTGCGGCCGCCACCCTCCGCCGTCCAGTCGGGGGGCCAGGTGGACGGCGCGTCGGCTGCTGTCGGTGTCGGCGTCGACAGCGTGTCCAGCCTGTCCAGCGGCGGATCGAGGCCGAGGTCAGCGCGCCACTGCCGCATCGACTGCGGCCGCTCCGAGACGCCGAGGGCGAGCGCCCTGTCGATGGCGCGGGCCACCTGCTGGGGCACGCCCGACGAGGGCACGTCGCGGATCGGCTGGCAGGGGTCGGGCTTGCCCGATAGCTTCGCCGTGCTGCGGCTGGGTGCGTCGGCCGGCGGCTTGCCGAGCGCCAGCCAGTAGGCGACCGCTCCGATCGCGTAGATATCGGTCCAGGGCCCCTGGTCGGCGACGTTGCTGTATTGCTCGAGCGGGCTGTAGCCTTCGCTGACGATAGCCGCCATCGTATGGCTCGGACCGCTGATCGTATTGCGAGCGGCACCGAAATCGAGGATCACCGGAGAGCCATCGGAGCGGATGTAGATGTTCTCCGGCTTGATGTCGCGATGGGCAAGACCCAGGTCGTGCACGACACCGAGAGCCGCCGTCAGCGGATCCAGCAGCGCCAGGATTTCCGCCGACGTCGGCCGCCGGCCCAGGCGGTCGACCCACCTGTTGAGCGGCAGGCCCTCTTCGTACTGCATGACCATGTAGCCGGTGTTGTTGGCCGGCATGAAATAGAGCACACGGACGATGTTGGGGTGGGACAGGCGGGCCAGGATGCGCGCTTCCGACAAGAAGCGCTCCAGCCCCCAACGGAATATCTTCTCGGAGCCGGGATCACGCACATGCACCGCGCGGCTGCCGGCCTGCCGCGCCATCAGGGTTGCGGGAAAGAATTCCTTGATCGCTACCCTCTGATCGAGCGCCTCGTCGTGCGCCAGATATGTAATTCCAAAACCGCCTTGTCCGAGAACACTGATGATCCGATAATTCTGCAGCTTATAGCCGCTGGGCAGAACCAATTGCAGGTCTTCGCTCATTCCAATGGCCTCTCGGACTCGTGGCCTCGCTCGTGATCGCGTACTGCGCAGTGCAATCGACTTCCCCACATCTCACGCCACCACGGTTCTGACTTGGGCTCGGAACCTCGTGTTCTGGTTCCGACGTCTGCCTTGAACCGGGTTGTAACGGATGGCAACTGTCGGAGCCGGAACACTAGCCGAAGCGGAAAGCCAATGGCAGGTCCGGGCCGCTCATCTCGACCGGTCCGGCCACACAGAGACCACACGATCACAAAAGTTTTTCAAGTCCTCCCGCGTGTCGCGACACGACTGTCGCGGGGCGGCCGGCAAGTGACCGGCAAGACGCCGACCCTCGTTGCAATCCCGCCGCCCGGTCACCGTGACCTGTGTTCCCGACCGACGCTGAGCCGCAAGCCGCCCAGCGTGACGACATCGCCCGGATGCAGGGTTGTCGGCCGCTGCCGTCCCCCCGCCTCCAGCCGCTGCCCGTTGACCGTTGTTCCATTGCGCGAGCCCAGGTCGGCGATCTGAAGCGCGCCGGCTTCGATGGTCAACGCCGCATGGGCACTGCTGCTGATCGTGTGGTGGGTCAGGGCAACGTCGTTCTTCGCGGTATCCCGGCCGATGACGAGGCGCCCGCCAGCAGCGGCGATGCGGGCGGCTTCGATGCGCACCTCGATCCGGCGGCCGGTGGTGTCGTCTTGTCCCGTCAGAACCCAGGCGCTGCCGCCTTGCGCCGCCGAACCCGCCCGCGCATCCTGTCCGCCGATTTCGAAGGTCAGGTCGGCAATCTGGAGCGTGTCGCCGGCCTTGAGCGGATAAATGCGACCGGGCACGAGGCTCTGGCCGCCCAATCTGGTGCCGTTGCGCGACGCCAGATCCTCGACCGTGAAGGCGCGTCCATCGTGGCCGACGCGGATATGCTGCCGCGACAGCGCGTCGGAGGCGATCGTCACGCCCCGCGATCCAGGCTCCCGCCCCACGATGACGCCGCCGTCGTAGGCGTGGGCCCTGGAGATCGTCAGACGGCGCTGCAACGGCGTGCCCGGGGCTGGAGCAAGCACGAGCTCCTCGCCGCCCGCCGCTCCGGCCATCGGCAGCACGCTCGTCGATTGCCGGATGCCCGTGCCGCCTGCCGCAATGCCACGGACCTGCTGCGTGAACCGCGACACGCCGTCGCGAACGGCCAAGCCGACAGGCGTGCGTTTCAAGGCCAGCATGGCAGCCGCGGCCGACAGCGCGCTCAATGCAGCCATGGCAATCGAAAAATAGGGAATCTGGGTCTGTCCCGCCGACGCGCAGGTGCGCGACGTGAACGAAGCGGGCACGCCGCGCAGCTTCAAGACGCGCGCCAGTTCACTGGCATGAGAGGCAATGAAGGTGCCCTGGGTGGTCACCACGCGGCCGCGCTCATCGGCCTGTGAAACCGCGACCATCGTATTGACGCCGACGACCTCGCCGCAGGCGTTGAGCAGAGGCCCGCCAGAATTGCCTTTGTTGACTGGAGCCGTGTGCTGGACGATCTGCAAATGGCTGCTGCCGCCTGGCCAGACACCGCGATAATAGCGGCTGACCTCACCTTTCGTGCGCGACGAAATGAAGATTGCGTCGCCCTGCGTGTCGAAGTTGTCGGACGCGCCGGGAAATCCAATCGCCGTGACAGGGGTCTCCTTGGCAAGATCGGACTCGTTGACCCGCAATTCCGGTGCCTGGAGATCGGGGACGTGGAGCAGCGCAAGGTCGAGGCTGGGCTCCGACCAGGCTACGGCCGCCGTATGCCGGGCGGCCGACTTGCCTTCTTCGAAGACGTAGATCGGACGGGACTGAGCACCGTCGATCACGTGGTGATTGGTGACGACCTGTCCCCTGCCGACGACAAAGCCGCTGCCCGTGCCTATGGTGCCATTGGCTCCCGGTACGACGACACGAACGACGCTGGCGTCGACATCGGCCTCGGAGCAGCCGGCGAGACTGAACGCGAGGAGTGCTGCACCTAAAAGCGCGACGATCGCACGGAGCCTTGCGGAACTGGTTGAGGCTTGCCAGTTTGCGGCGCGCATCGTTGGTTCCTCATCCATGGTCGCTTGCTGCAAAGCTCGGCAGTGGCGCAGCGCGAGCAAGATTCGTTCACGCTTGATGCACTCAAACCCAAGGTTTCGCAGCGGCCTGTGGCGATCCGCCCTCATGCAATTCCTGCCATCTTTACGACGGACTGAGAGGTTGCGCCAGATGGCCGCTGGGCGAAAAGCCGGCCGATTGGTGCCAGATCGGTCGCAATGCTTTGCAATCGTCGGGCGATTGTTGTGATAAAGTCCGCTGTTGCCTGATAAACGTGCGGAGATGACTGTTTCAAGGCTGCAAAAAGTATTGCGCGCGGTATGGCATCGGATAAACTGGAAGGACATTTTTTTATGGCTGGAGGGCCGACATGAGAATTAAATTAGGATCATCAAGGTTCTATCATTCGACGTTCGTGCCGGTCATCGCCGGCCTCGCCGCAAGCTCCCTCGTGCTGACGTCGTTTGCCCGCGAGGCGGAAGCTCGTCGCGGGGTCGGATTAGGTATCGGCATCATCGCCGGTGCCGCCCTTCTGTCGGCGGCCGCCAACGCCGCCAAGAACCAAAAGCGCAGCGGTGGTGCCAAGCATAGCGGAACCGCCAAGCGGAAATCGGTGCCGGGTGCTGCCACGGCCGCCGGTGCTGGAGCGGCAGGGGCGGCGCTGGCCTCGTCCGATTCGTCGGAGGTGCGCTCGGTCAAGGAGTCGCTCGCGACCCTCGACCTCTACACCGCTTCGATCAACGGGACGGATGACGAGACATACCGGGCAGCCATCCGCGCCTATCAGCGCAGCAAGAAGGTCGCAGAGACAGGTGTGCTCGACGAATTGCAGGCCCAGTTGCTGGCGCAGGAAGCCGAACTCGTCCGCTCGAAGCGCAATATCCTGGCGCTCTCGCTCAGCACCAAGGACAAGGACAAAGGCAAGCTGATCCAGACCTCGCTCGCCGTGCTCGGTCATTATAACGGCAAGATCGACGGGTCGCTCGGCAAGGGCACGCAGACGGCAGTGCGGACATATCAGACGAATGTCGGTATCGCTGCCTCCGGCACACTCGATGCGGCCAGCACGAGCCAGCTTTCCACCCTGGCCAGCCAGACGATCGAACAGCGTGTTACCCAGATCGACCGTCAGTTCGCGCAGATCGCGGCGCTGTCGGCCGGCGGTGTCGTACAGCCGGCAAGCCTGCAACCTGCGCTCGCGCCGACGCTCCTGACGCCGGCGGGTCCGGTTGGGGCCGCCACGCAGCAGTTCGCGGCGATCGAGCCGTTGCGGGCCGACGCCAAGGTCACGCGTCCGTACGACGTGGCGGTGATCGTGGGTAACAAGGACTACCGTCAGGACGGGATCCCCGCCGTGACGTTCAGCCATCGCGACGCCGACATGTTCAAATCGGTGCTGGTCAACGAGCTCGGGTTTTCGCCGAACAACATCATTGACGCCCGCGATGCCGGACAAGGCGATCTCATCGCGATTTTCGGATCCGACGGCAACAATCGCGGCAAGGTCTGGCGGCTGATCGACGGGGACGGACGGTCGAACGTGTTCGTCTTCTATTCTGGCCATGGCGCGCCTGAATTGAAGAACAAGTCGCCCTACATCATGCCGGTCGACTCCAACGCCGACACGATCGAACTGAATGGCTATCCGCTCAAGCAGCTTTACGCGAACCTGGGCAGCCTCGAAGTCCAGTCGGTTGCCGTGTTCCTGGATGCGTGCTTCTCCGGTCGCAGCCCCGCAGGCATGCTGACCAAGAGCGCTTCTCCGGTTGCGGTCACAGCCATTCTTCCCAACGCTGATCTCGGCAAGAAGGTCACGGTGCTCGCCGCGGCCGAGGGTGATCAGCTCGCAAGCTGGGACGAGAAGGGCGGTACGGGCATGTTCACCGCCAGCCTCGTGCAAGGTCTCAAGGGGGCAGCCGACGTGAACAACGACGGCAGCATCACCGCCGCCGAACTTCATGGTTTCGTGCACGAAAAGGTGCGCAGCTCGGCGCGTCGCGAGTTCGGTCGCATCCAGACGCCTGTCGTCATGGGTGATGCCGGCCGGGTTTTGCACACTCGGTAAGGTCGACCCGCGGCGGCCCAGGCCGATGCGCTGTTGAAATCCGATCGAGGTCGAGAGCCCGGCATGAGTGCCGGGCTCTTCTCATTCGCAGTCCGCTCTCGGGTTTGCGAAGTCTGTATTCGATCGCAGATCGACCCAAGCTGCGGCCGGTCATTGCGGGGCGCATCCCACTGGTTTGGCGCTGCACTGCCTTGCCGGGTCTCGTGTGATACACGACACTGCCGCGCAACAGGGCAGCACGCGGACCCAGCAGTCACGGCATAAGCCGCTTGGACCGCCGCGGTCGGTCAGGGCCGGTCTTCAATCAATCATCCGGATCGGCTTGGCTCGGCTTGCGGCCCGGCGGCGGCGCGGCTTTGGGTCCCAATTCGGGCAGTTCCGTTTCTCGACCCCGTGGCGCGTCGCGATCCGGGACACCGGTACCGTCCGGGGCTGGGTCACGCCAAGTCTCTCGACCGCCGCCGGAGGGGAGCGGCGGCTCTTTCGCCGTCGGGCTTGGCTCCTCGCCGCGTAATGGCGGGCGGCCTTGACGGTCCTGGTCGATCGGGCTGCTTCTGGATGCGGGCCGTTGCACGTCAATTGGCGCGTTCGAACCGCTGTCGAGCGTCAGGGCGAATGTGAGCAGGAAGACCGCCACGACACCCAACGCCAATGCCGCAAGCGCGTAAGGGCTTTCAGTGAACGCATTGAAGTGCTGCCAGATCCGCGGGTCGGCGCCGAAGCGCGGCCTCGGCCGGATGCCATTGCGATCGGCTTCGTAGGCGGCGACCACCATGACGGTCGTGTTGTCCTGGTGCGCGTCGCCGACGTTGCGCACGCCCTCGATGAGGGCATCGGCTACAGCCTGCGGACCACCCAGGTAGTTGCGCAGGACAATCTCTGCGATGTCGGCGTCCGACAGCGTTTGCAATCCATCGCTCGACAGGATGATCCAGTCGCCGGGAAAGAGCTCCTCGAACTCCGTGCGCCGGTCGATGATTTCCAGCCGTTGGCCGCGCAACGCCGAGCGGAGCGCGTTGCGCTGCGGATGCATCTCGGCATCAAGGCGCGACAGCTTGCCGCTTTCGACCATCTTCTCGAGGACGGGGGCGAGGGAATGGTCATCGTTGATGCGGCGGACGCGCTGCTGGCTGGCGTCGAGCCGATAGAGCGGCGAATCACCGACGCTCGTCCAGATGACGCCGCGCCGTTCGAATTGTGCCGCAACAAGGGTGCATCCCATGCCTTGCATGCTGGGATCGCGGGCCACCGCCTCGGCTATCTCGCGATTGCTCGACTGCAGCGCGGTCTCGAGCGCATGGCGGAACGTGGTGAGTGTGTCATCGGTCAGCGCCCGCTTGTAAGCGGTCCAATAGGCTTTGCAGGCCGTCTCGCTGGCCAGCGCGCCGCCGACGTGACCGCCCATGCCGTCAGCAAGCACCGCGAGAAGGCTGGCGGCATGGCGGCTGCCCACGCTGCCGCCGGCCACCGCTTTCGATGAGCGCATGGGGTAGAACTTGCAGCAGTCTTCTTGATAGCTGCGAGCGCCCATGTAGCTCGCCGAGCCAAACTCGTACTCGATCATCAGGCTCAAGCATCCGACCAGTCGAATTGCGCGCCACAGAACGGCACGAAGCAGAGCGTCGTGATCCCCATCCCGATGCGATCGAGCGGCTGCAGCACGGTCGGCACCATCGGCGTGTCGTCGTTGACCGTGACGAAGTTGGATTTCGCCAGATTGGGGACGAGCGTGAACGAGCGGTCCCGCGGGTTGTAGCGCAGGTAGGCTTGCTCCGTTCCCGAGATCGCCATGTCGCCGAAGTCGAGCGCGATGTGCTGGTTCAGGTCGCGGCCAATGGAATTGTTACCCCAGTATATCGGCCGCGACTTGCCTCGGCCCGGGCCCGCGATGACGACCAGCCAGCCGACGACCGGGGCCTCGTCCTCGGCGCGTGCGGCGGCCGGCGGCTGACCCGAGGGAGGCTGGCCGACGTGATGCAGACTGTCGAAGCCCGACTGCTGCTGCCGGGCCGCGCCGCCGCTGGCCTTGTCGCCCCCACCGAAGCTGTCGGGAAGGATCATGCGGGTGGCACCGGGGAGCGGCTGTCCATCCGGAGTGGGCTGGGTCGGCGGATAGGGCGTGTTGCGGTCGGTCCGGCTCGTCTGCGTCGGTGCGAGACCCGGCGTTCCCTTGTTGCCGCCAAACACTTCGGTCGGCGGGAGGCCTGACCCGTGGCCGGGCAATTGGCCCTGGTCGATGATCCGCGTCGGCGAATTCGATCCGCCACTCTCGTTGAGAATGACTGTGCGCTTGGCGTTGGGGTTATCGTCGCGACCGTTTGACATGGCGTGCCATCCAATCCTGTTGTGGCGGGGCGAGGTCGAAGTTCCATTCTATCGTGTCGTGTGGCGGGGTCGAGTGGTGCCTGCTGAAAAGGGGGTCCAGGTCCGAGGACCGGTGCCCGCAGGTTCGATACCTTGGCCCGTACTGTGGCCCCGTTCTGTGCCGGATCGCCTTCGTGACGGCGTGCGCTCGACGTGCGCACTCGCGCCGTGCAGCCGGCATCCTGCTTGTGCCATCTCCCAAGTCACGTCGCAGCAACAGCACGCACGAACCTCTGGCGTGGCGTCGGGTCCGTCATGGCCCGCACCGCGGTGGCCTAGTCCACCCTGCCCGAACCATGTCGCACGACGGTGTGCGCAATGACGTCAATTCGAGCGGCCGGCAGCCTCTGAGCCTTGCTCGGCACTGAAAACAACACGTGCCATTAGACCGTTGAGACCACGAACCGCATTCGCACCGACCCAAGTTCGACGAGGTCGCCGTCGTGCAGGGTGCGCTGCTCCTTTCCAATGGGAGTGCCGTTCACCTTCACGACGTTGCCTCCCATGGGGGCCAGATCGGTCAAAATGAACTCACGGTGGGGGGTCATGTGCAAGTTGGCGTGCCGTCGATGGATGCTGTCGTCGCGCAACCGGATGTCGTTGTCGTCATGGCGGCCGACGCTGGCGGCGGTCTTCGTGATGCCGAGCCGTTCGCCGGTGTCGAGGCGCTCGAGCCACGCATAAGCCGTCTGGTTTGCCGGGCCTGAGAAGCCGCCGGCTGGTTCGAACTCGGCGGTCGGCTCCCACGGATCGCCGAGTGTCATCGACCGATCGTCGAGTGCGCCTTGCGTGATCGGCATGTCGGCGGCCCGCGACGAGCGGCGGTACATCCAGAGGCCGATCGTCAGCAGGGCCAGGACCGCGGCGAGGCCACCGCCGTACATCGCCTGCATTCTCCAGTCGAGTCGGTACCACTTGCCGAACGCCCAATCGAGCCAACCGGGGGCGACGCGCTCGGCCAGCGTCACCGACGACGTGACCGACGCCCCACTCGTCAATATGGTCGAGATATCGAACGCCACGGTTGCGGCGGCTTCGGCGGGAGCCCGCAACGGAAACTTGGCAGTCACCCCGAATTCCATGAATCCGTAAAATGCATCGAGAAACGACCGGGGCATGGACCGATCGGTGTCCGTGTCGACGTAAGGGCCATCGGTCTCGTCGGCGAGCCTCTGAAGGCGACCGACTTCAAGGGGCTTTTTGTCGTTCTTGTAGCCGATGCCATAGATGACGACGCCTTGATTGCGCGCGGTCTCGATAACCTGGGCGCGCAGATATTCGGTTTCTGGATCCTCGGCGACGCCATCCGACATCACCACGAGCGCGCGCCGCTCCGCTCCCTTGAAATCCGCCAGGGTTTCGACCGCGGCCTGAATGTCGCGGTAGTAGGCCGTGCTCGAACCGTCGAATTTGACTTTGCCGAGTGCATCCTCGAGCGTCGAGGACGACGAGCCGATCGGTGCCAAAATGTCGAATTTGTCGCCAAACACGGCGAAGCCGATCGCGTTCTGGCGGCGCGCTCCGGCCAGGATACGCCCGATGTCCGATTTCATGGCGGCCAGCGTCCGGTCTTTCCCGTCCTTGCCCTTGTCGATCATGGACCGTGACGTATCGACGAGCAGCAGGACTGCAACGCCCTTGCTGTCGGCATCGAACTCACTGAACGTGGCCGTCTCGGGGGTGTCCGTCCCTGCCCAGAGAACGGTGACCTTGTCGACGCGTGGCCGGGTCAGCGGATCGGAAAACCGCAGGTCGCAAGTGACGTTGCGGCGCTCGTCGACGGCTTGGCACCGGGGATGCAGGCGAAGTTCCCGCGCTTCGGCGCTCGTCGGCACCACGACGATGGGGGAAATCAAACCTAGGAAACTTGCGGCGAGCAGCGCCGCCGAGCACCGTGCAATCATCAAGTGAACCACCTTCGGGAAAACGCCCTTGACCGCTACAGCTCAGCTTGCACAGCGTTGCGACGATTGGTTGCCACGTCGGAAGTCATATCCAACGGGCCATCGCTTCGTCAACGCACAATGCTGGGGTTGCGAGCGGAGAACGCACGCGACCTGACGATGCGCCACAGCATGGCATGCCGGTTTGCAAGACAGGGTCGAGCAATTATACTCGTATCGTATTTTGTTGGGTTCGCAGCGTGAACGTTTCGAGCCCGGTGGAGCAGTGCCCGAATGTCCGACGGTTGGTCAAACGATAGTCGTCCTGTCGAGGAACTCATCTGGCGGCTGTCTGGCTTCAGCGGGGGAACGACCGTGGCGTTCGATCTGGCAGGACCCTACGCCGCCACCGCGTCCGTCCGCTATTTCGAGATGTGGCGTATCGGACGCGATCCTGCATTATGCCAGTTCGTCGTCCCAGGGCACGAAACATCGGTCTCCCGCGTTCACGCGCAACTCAATTTTGTTCCTGGCACCGGAATTTCAATCAACGACCTGAATTCCGGTAACGGGACCTACCTCAACGGAGAGCGCCTCATCGGCGGTGCCCGGCATGTTCTCCAGATCGGTGATACCCTGCGGCTCGGACACTTCACGTTGAGCGTGTCGCATCCATGCTGAGGCACGCTCACCCGCCTGAGCGGCCTGCTCCCGTGTTGCGACGGTTCCCCACTGGTCGGCCGTGGGCCTGCGAGGGACCGATCACGCCAGCTTCGTCGTCGAGGAGTGTCCGATGGACGTCCGTTCCGCCTTGCCCAACGGCTCTGTCGTGGAAGGCTACCGCATCGAGAGCCTGCTCGGCCGAGGTGGGTTCAGCTTCACATATCTGGCAACCAACGCGGCGCGCGGCCGGTTCGCGCTCAAAGAATATTTTCCCTACGAACTGGCCGTTCGCAGCGGCGCAGGGCATGCCGTCGATGCGGCCACGACGCGCGACCGCGACCGTTTCAACCAGTATCGCGAGCGGGTGATCGTCGAGGCGGCGACGCTGGTGCGCTTCAGTCATCCCAATATCGTGCGGCTGCACAGCTACTTCACCGCCAACAACACCGTCTATCTGGTGATGTCCTATGAGCCCGGCCGCAGTCTGCGTGCCTGGCTTGGCGACCTCGGGCGTCCGCCCAGCCAAGGCGAACTGGATGGCTTGCTGGCACCTCTGCTGGCTGCGCTGCATGTCGTGCACCGCAATCGCCTCGTGCACAGGGATGTCGCCCCCGACAACATCCACCTGCGTTCGCTCTCGGACCCGGTACTCCTGGACTTCGGCTCGGCGCGATCCCCGCACGCCGTCGGCGGCGGCAGGGTCACGCAATTCGTCAAGCCCGGCTATTCGCCGCCTGAGTTCTACGACGCCGATTCCAGCCGCCAGGGACCGTGGAGCGATATCTACAGCACCGCTGCAACACTCTATGAAGCCGTCACAGGCAATGCCCCGCCAGACGGCCGGGAACGCAGTGTCCGTGATCCTTACGTCAGCGTCCGTGCCGCACCCAGAACAGCTTATCGTGCGGGTTTTCTTCAGGCCATCGACCAGGCGCTGGCGGTCGACCCGCAGTCCCGGCCGCGCTCGATCCCGGCCTGGCAGCAGATCATGGCGTCCGAACGACCCATGGACCCGCCGGGCCGGTCGCCAGGGGGGCGCGTGCCGTCACCAGCACGTCCGCCTGGCCAACCGCCGGGCTGGATCGAGAGGCTGGTCAATCTGCTGCGATGACGAGGGGGGTGTGATGATTAAGCCACCGGTCAGGCGGCAACGCTATGCCAAGGTCCAGCTTCGGCGGGTCGCGGCGCGGGCCAATATATACCGGCAAGGTGCCGGTACAGGCGAGAGCGCGCGCCGTGCCATGCCTCGCAGCACACAGCGAACACGAGACCTTTTCAGATGACCAGCATTTTCATCAGCTACGCCCGCGAGGATGAAATGGCCGCCCGGCAGATCGCGGAACGGGCCAAAGCCAAGGGCTTTAATGTCTGGTGGGATCGCAAGCTGGCCGTTGGTGACGACTTCGCCGTCGTCATCGAGCAGCGGATCTCGGCGGCTGATCGCGTCATCGTCATCTGGTCGCAGAACTCGGTCAAGTCGCGATGGGTCCGTGACGAGGCGGAGCTGGCGGTCCGCCAGAACAAGCTCGTGCCGATCTGCATCGACAAGAGCGAGCCGCCTCTCGGCTTCCGCTCCTACAACATCCGCTACGTCAACAACTGGGATTCCGACTTCAAGAACCTGCTCGATGCCATGGACCCGCGGGTGCAGGTCTATACGGCTATTCATGTGGCCGCCGGCAGCGGCGGTGACGAAAAGCAGGTGTCTTCGCTGCTGGCCGGACTGTCGTCGGAGGTGAGGGGGAAAGTCGTCAAGTATCTCGCGGCGGCCGGCCATATCGATTGGGCGACGATGAGGGCGCAGTCGCGTTCACTGTCGGGGCAAATGGCCGGAATGGTCCAGAAGTTGATCCCGCCCAACGGTGGGCCAGATGCCCATCATCAGTCGCGAGGGCAATCCGGCCGTTCGCCCGCGGGTAGCACAACGGGACGCCGCTCATCGCCGCCCCCCGGCGTCAGCGACGTCACGTTCGGCGCGCGTGCCATCGCCTTCATCATCGACGCCTTTGGCGCGCTGGTCCTGACAGCCGTCGTTTTCACTGTGCTCGGTCTAGTCGGCATTTATCAGTCGGAGTTGATGACGGTCCTGATGTGGCTCGCCTATCACGCGATCTCGATGGGGGGACTGACGCCCGGGACGACGCCGGGCTATTCGTTCGCCAACTGCCGCCTCGTGGATGAGAAGACAGGTGGTGCGCCGGCTACTTTCAACGTGCTCGTGTTTGCGCTCGTCAGGGCGTTCCCGTTGTCCTTCGTCTGGTACTTCGCCAACGATCGCAAGCGGATGCTCCATGATATCGCGACCTCGACCATCGTCATCGGTACGCGATGACGGCCAACAGACCGGCATGGCGGAGCGCACGGAATGGGACGCCGGAGCCTGCCGTCTTTCCGGCAGCCGCGCCCCTCCGACCATCGTGCCGTCCCTGCCTCACTCGCCCGCAACAGGTGCCCGACCATGAGCAGCCAAGGATCAAAACCGGTGTCAGGGTTGTTGCGCTCCATCGGCGCGAGCGGCCGTCGGCTTCTCGACTTGGAGTGGCTGCGCCGGGGCGGTGAGAACCGTCCGATAACCCTTGAGACGACCGCGACCGAGCCTCGCTTCCCGAGGCCTCATGTGCGTCCAGCCGCGAGCCCTGGCATCGTCGACGCGAAGCGGGCCGAGCCGCAGCGCGCGGTCGCACAGCAGCCGGCCGAGCGGCATCTCGTCCTGGTTCCGCTCCGCTCGGGTTTCGAATTGCGTCTGCCCATCACCTGGGCGAAGTCGGCGGCGGGCGCGATCTTGGGGCGGCGTACCGGTGGCCAGAGGCTGCACGTCGAGGAAGGAACCGTATCGCGGGACCACGCGCGCCTGACCCTTCACACGGAACGGCCCGATCACTGCCTCATCGAGGATCTCGGCTCGAGCAACGGGACGTTCGTCAACCGCGCGCGCCTGCTCCCGTTTGCGCCAACGGCCATCGCGCCTGGCGACATCATCGGCTTCGGGACCCTCGAATATCTGCTGGCGTGGTCCGGCGGGGTGGCGACGCCATCACCGCAGCCGGCCATGCTGGTGCTCGAAGGGGTCCATCCCGAAACGGGCATGCCGATGGCCATCGAGGTGAAGCCAGATAGCCTCGCGCAGCGCGGCTTCGCACTGATCGGGCGCAATGGCGAACATTGTGACTATCGGATCGACCATGCCACGGTGAGCCGGCTCGGCCATGCCAAGCTGCTGTTCCTAAGGGGCTCGAATGTGGCGATTGCCGACGTCGGCGCGCGCAATGGTGTCATCGTCGATGGTGTACGCGTACCCGCCGAGGCGTACGTCCCACTGCGGGAAGGGGCGGTCGTCCAGTTGGGGGCCGTCCATCTGAGGGTCGTGAAGTTGCGCTGAGCCCGCCGAAGCGCCCCGGCCCGATGGCTGCCGGCGGGAGGGTGGGTGGTCCGGGAAGGGGAGCGGCAGCCATGAGCTGGAAGATCACATACTACCCGGCCGGCAAGCGCGGCACGCGCAGCGAGAAGCGCATTCTGCTGACGGGGCGGCGGGCCATCACGGTTGGTCGCGACCCCACAGCCGACATCGTGCTCGACGACAGCAGGGTGTCGCGGTTCCATGCCCGCATCGAGGTCGATGGCGACCGGCTCGTCATCAGCGACCTCGACAGCAAGAACGGAACGGCGGTCAACAACGAGCGCATCGCGCGCGCGGTGTGGCACTCGGGCCAGCAGATCACGGTCGGCGGATATGTCCTCGAACTGGCCGAGCCCAAGCCTGTTCGCCTCGCCGGCACCTTCCGGCCATTGCGCGACCGCGCCCGGATCACGGTCATTTTCCTGCTGTTCTCGGCGCTGCTCGTTCTGGTCAGCCTGTTCTTCGACATTTGGCATGCCTTCTATCTGGCGACGAGCAACTTCAAGTATTCGAGCTGGCTATACCTCGGCCTCGACAATTATCCCCATCTGGGGACCATGCAGGTGCTGATGACGATATCGTCGCTGGCGTCCTTGTTCATCTATCTGGCTATCGCCATTGCATTTCTGATGTGGCTGCATCGCGCGGTCGGGAACCTCGAAGCGCTCGCCATCGCCGATCTCAGCTTCACGCCCAACACCGCCGTCCTGTGGTGGCTACTTCCGTTCGGCGGGTTTGTGCTCGTCTGGATCCTGTCGACGGTTCTGCCGGCCTGGCTCACGGCGCTGGCCTTCGTTGCCGTCATCGTCTTCAGCATGGTCGCGTACATTCAGATCCTGCGCTCGTTGTCGGAGGTCTGGCGCGCAAGCATTCCGCGGATCACCGGCGCGGCCTGGCGCGGGCTGCCGACGCCACCGGTCGTCATTGCATGGTGGGTGACCTACTTCGTCATTCCGCTCGTCATCGTCATGCTCGCCACGTTGCTTCCCGCCGGTATCGACTTCGCCAACCGATCGGCGGCGCTGGATTTGTTACAGGCCAACATCCCGTTCGCCGTTGCCGTGATCTTTGTCCTGATCGGCCGTCTCGCACTGTTGGCCAGCATCCTCCTCGCCATCAAGATCGTCAATCGCGTGACCGACAATCAAGAGCGGACCTATCGGCAGGTGGCCCCCGAAGCGACGATGCTCGTGTGATGCGGTCCGGTCGCGTGCCGGCCAGTGGAGCCCATCCGCCGGCCGGTGGTGGCGTCGATCGCGGCTGTGCCACAGAAAGGACATCGCTGCTTGTCGCTTCATGGTATCCAGATGAGTATGGGTGCTGCGGGATCGCTGCGAATTGAACGCGGCGCACCCCACGCACGTATTGCCCCGCTGGTGGCGATAAGGGATCATCCCGGGGTTGGTCGATTGCCGGGCGGAGAACTCACTCACCGGGACAGCTCGAGCAAACGGGGTCGAGGAGGAAGCATGCTGAAAGGGCTCGGCCGCACGGGCGCGCCTGGGCGGTTCGTCGGCGCAATCGCGATGGCGTTGGCGAACCTGATCGTCGTGCCACAGGTCCGCGGTGCCGATTACACCGTTCGCGACGTCACGTCGGCACTGTTCAAGGCATCGCGGGACACCCCGGTCGATTTCGCGGACGCCAATCTGTCCCTGCTCGACCTTTCCAAGCTCGATTTCAAACGCAGCGTGCTGACGGGGGCTGATCTTTACGGATCGGACCTGACCGGTTCGTCCCTCGTCGGTGCCGACCTCTCCGGGACGCGGCTCGACCGCGCGACCATCATCGGCGCGGATTTTTCCGAAGCCAACCTCGAGGATGCGACCCTGTTGCGCCCGACAACCGGCACCGGCGTGACCTATGCCGGTCCTGATTTCGATGTGGCGCAGATGGCTCGCTTCGCACGGGCCAAAATGGCCCGTGTCCATATCATCGCGCGGCTCGAGCGGGCGGACTTCCGGGGGGCCGACCTGACGGGCGCGCGCTTCACGCCCGTCGTGACCCGCTCCAACACCATCGCGACGACCCCCTTCAGCGAGCTCGCCGGCGCCGATTTCAGTCAGGCGACGCTCGTTGGCGTGGAGATGACCAAGGCCGACCTCCGCTTTGCCCGGTTCCATCGGGCTGATCTCTCGGGTGCGGACCTGCGCGAGGCGAGGCTGGCGCGCGCGGACTTCACCGGCGCTGATCTCACGGGCGCGGACTTGACGGGGGCCGAAATCGAGGGTGCCATATTCGATGGGGCCAAGGGTCTCGAGACCGTCAAGGGTATGGATATGGCCGTCTCGCCGGCTGGCGAGGCCGGGCGGTGAAGGCGACCCACTCGTCACTCATCGGGAGCCTTCACAGCTTGGCGCTCGCGGTGCTGCTGGCAGTCGGCTTGGCGGGCGTTGTTCTCGTCGGCCCGTCGCCAGCGCAAACGACGTTGCCCCAAGTCGATACCGCGCTGGTGCTGGCCGTGGACGTCTCCAATTCGGTAGATGAACGCCGCTACAACCTGCAACTCGACGGGATCGCCAAAGCGCTCGAAGACCCCAGCGTCATCAGTGCCATTCTGAACGGTCCGCGCGGGGCCATCATCCTGTCCATCGTCACGTGGTCGGACCGGGCTGACGTGGCGCTGCCTTGGATGGTGATCCGCAGCACGGACGATGCGCGAGAGGTTGCCGCCCGCGTGCGCGCCATCCCGCGGCTATCGGGAGAGTTCACGTGTCTGTCGCGCGCGCTCGAGTTCGTGAACGACAAAGTGCTGGCCCAAGTTCCTGCCGATGCGTTGAAGACGGTCGTCGATGTGTCCGGCGATGGGCGCGACAACTGCAACGCGGACACGTCCGTTGCCGCCATGCGTGACATCATCGTTGGATACGGCACGACCATCAACGGGTTGCCGATCCTGGAGGGATCGGAGGGCGCGACGCTGGAGCAGTACTACACCGACAACGTCAAGGGCGGCTTCGGGTCGTTCGTCCTGGCAGCCGACGGGTTCGACGATTTTGGCCGCGCAATCCGCCAGAAATTCATCGTCGAGATCAGTGCCGCGCCGTCACCTGCG
The DNA here is from genome assembly GCA_033765285.1 of Hyphomicrobiaceae bacterium. Lineage (GTDB taxonomy): Bacteria > Pseudomonadota > Alphaproteobacteria > Rhizobiales > Hyphomicrobiaceae > Filomicrobium. Next base: position 30,098 of record JANRIE010000073.1, read on the forward strand.
CCGCGCGGCTCACTCGCGGAAGGCCCTGTCGATGTTCTTGGCATCCGCAAGCCCTTTCGCTTCGCCCGCGTTCCTGAGCCCGGTCAAGCGCGCTGAATTGACGTCGGCACCGGTGAAGTTTGCACCTGCCACGTTGGCCTGATTGAAGCGCGCACCCCCTAATTCGCTCCCCGAAAGGTCGGCACCTGACAAATCGGCACCCGACAGGTCGGCATATTCCATCATCACACGGGCCATGTTGGCATTCTTGAACACTGCTCCCGCCAGATTGGCCGACGACAGCACGCCGCGCATCAGGCCCATGGACTGATTGGTCATGTCGGCCGACAGGTTCGCCCCGGCGAAGCTCGCCTTCGTGAGGTCGGCGCGCGTCATGTCGGCGGCCACTCGGGCCCCGCTGAGATCGGCCCCGCTCATCTTGGCGTCGTGGAGCTGCGTCATGAACAGGCTCGCGCCCTTGAGGCTTGCGCCGGAGAGGTCAGCTTTGAGCGCCCAGGCCTGATCGAGCACGACGCCGTCGAGTTTGGCTCCTTTCAGGCTCGTACCGTTGAGGCGGGCCGATTGGAGCTTGGTCCGCGTCAGATCGAGACCTGCCAGGTCGAGCCCGTTGAGGGCCTTGGCCGACAGGTCCAGTGTCTCGCCGGGCTTCAGTCGGGAAAGCGCCGTCTCGATCTCCGCCCGCGTCATCTCCGCCTTGCTGAAGGCCGGCGAGCCCAGATCGACATGGGCCATCATGTCCTGCGCGACTGCCGGATCGAGCGCCGTCACAGGCAGCATGGTCATGAGCGCCAGCAGCGCGGCGTGGAGACGGTTGGTCGTCATGGGGCGTTCTTTCCTTGTTCGGCCGTGCCCTTCTCCCGGCTCGGCTCCGATCCAAGGACATGCATTCGTGGATGCTGATATGCATCACACGATTTCGCGATCAGCCGGTGACCGCGCTGGGACCGGCGCGCTCGCGTCAGCCGTCCGTATCCTTGCCAGCCGTGCAGCGCCACGATTTGACTTGCCACTGGGGATGGTCGGCCGCCCAGCCGGCGAAATAGGGCGGGGCGTTCATCGAGCACATGTTGAGCGGTACCGCGTCCATGAACGGCAGACGGTGCTCTCGACAGACGGTGGGGTCGTTCAGAAGACAGGCGGTCAGGACGATGACGATCATCAATGCGGTCTCCGACTGGCGGGTCACGTCCTCAATACTACGCGCCAGCAGGCCTGGCGGATGCAGCCGAACGCCGCTTGGTCATCTCCTGCCGGACGTGTGATCAGGTCGTCAGCAGGAGTTCGCCCCGGCCGATGCTGGCGGTGTCGCCCATGAAGCGGTGCACGGGCGTGCAGATGGCTGGAGGTGCCAGATCACCGAGCGCGCCTTGCAGATAGCGGCCCATCATGTCGAGGATCAGCAGGCGATGCCTGCCGCAGTCGACGAACGTCGGCAGCAATCGCGCGGCCGAGGGCGCAATGAGAGTGCCACGCCGCAGAAGGGCCCCCGGCCCGGACCCGAAACCGGACTGTGCAAAGATCGTTCCGCCCATCATGCGGGGTGCGGCCTGATCGCCGATGCGTCCCCTGGCGATGACGGTGCCGGCGCGCATGCGCTCGCCGCAATAACCCCCGATGTCGCCGCCGACGTGAATGATCCCGCCCTTCAACCCGTCTCGCTTCGCCGGGGCTGGGCCGCCCAGATTGTCGCCAGCGCTGCCGGTGATGCTGATCAGCCCTGATCGCATGCTCGAGCCCAGATGCGCGCCGACGGTGCCGCGAATGTCGAGGTGGCCGCCGGCCAAGCCGCTGCCGGCATGCGCACCGACGTCGCCGTCGATGATCAACCGAGTGCCGGAGATCAGTCCGGCACCGACGAAGTCTAGCCGATCGGACCCAGCCTCGATGACGAGCGCGTCGCGCGTCGCGGCGAGGACGTCGAACAGGTCGCCCAGGACGGGGGCGTTGACCGCCGCGCCAAGCGGGAGGGCGGCGATTTCGCGCGCCGTTTTGCCGGCAACGACGGCGGGGCAAACCGACCGCAGATCGACGCGATCGGCGGGAGCCGCGCGGAGAACGAGGCGCAGGCCGCTCATGCTGGGTGACCCTTCGGCAGAATATCCTTGAGGTGATAGTGGTGTTGCCCGAGGTTGCCGCCGTAGTTGCCGGCGCTGACCCGGGTGACGCCATGGCGTGGCCCGTGCTCGATCACGGCAAGCAGGCCGGCGCGCATCGCTTCGCGCACGCTGGCGGCCGTCAATCCGTCGATCACGATTTCCAGGACAGCGGCATCGTCCGGGCCGAGTTCCGACTGCACAGCTCCGCGCAGAGTTGGGCAGAATGCCTGGTTGGTGGAGGCGGGAGCCTTGTATTTGGATCCGACCTTCGAGCCCGACCGCACGATGCCTCCGGGAAACGGCGTAATGACGTCCGGGACCTTGGCGATCGCTTCCACGGCGGCCTCGCACGTCGCCAATACCCCGGCCTTGTCGCGGCCGATGACGAGGAAATTGCCGCCGCCGACAGCGTCCGTCGTCAAGCCGCAGGTGTCCTCGATGACGAACTCACCGTCCATGACCGGCACGCGCCAGTAGCGGTTCGCGCCGAGCCGGCGCGAGGTTTGCCAGCCGTCGCCGAAGAAGCGCGGGCCAGCGGAAAGCTTGAGGCGCTTGTCGGAGGCCAGCCCGTTGAAACAGGCTGAGCCCGGCGACGTCAGCACGCACTGGCCGACGCGGTTCTTGACCTGAGGCTCCAGGCTGTCGGGCGAGAACCCGAACATCAGGACGCGCACGCCGGGCCGCCCGTCGGGCGTCTCCGCGGTCGAGAGTTCCCGGTCGATCCCGCATTCGGCACCACATCCGATGACGGAGGTGCCAAAGCCGGTTGCCGTGACGGCCGCCTGTCGGGCCCACTTCAGGCTGTCGGCGGTGAGAATGAGACCGGTCCCCGACATGCCGAAGGCTTCCGCGAACGTATCGTCGATGGCGATCCCGTTGAGGGTGGCGGCCAGAGTACTCATGACACGCGCGCTCCGCAGGGCTGCACGATGATCGACCCCTTGTCGCCGTCGATGATTTCGTCGTCCGCCAGCCGGAAGTTCTCCATGGCGACGGTGTGATAGCGGGAGAAGTAGCTCGCGAGGTCCTTCTCAACGCCCTTGTCGTAGTCCGGTCGCATGACGTGGGTGGCACCCTGCACGACTTTGACGATCCGGCCCGCCTTGACGATCAACTCGCCGTTCTTGAAGACCAGCGCCGGCTTCTCGAACATCCGCTCGCGATTGTGATCGTCCTCATAGACGGTGATATCGGCCGATGCGCCGGGACCCAAATGCCCGCGGTCGGCGAGACCGAGGCTGCGTGCTGGCCCAGCCCGCGTCATGATGGCGATCTCGTAGAGTGAGTATTCGCGGGTCAGCGAGCCGAGCACCGAGGCCGCCGCAGCCGCCGGATGGATCCGCGAGAGCTGCTCGGCGCGAAACGCGCGGTCCATCAACAGCCGGATGAGATGGGGGTAGGTGTAGAAGGGCGCGCCGTTGGGATGGTCGGTTGTCAGGAAGATGCGCCAGGGATCATCGACGAGCAGGAATGTCTCGAGCCCGATCGCCCACTGCAACGCGTTGACGAAGCTCTTGTCCTTATAGCGCATCGGCACGACGCCACAGCCGGCGTCGCATTCGATGTCCATCACCACCCACTTCTTCGGGTGGGCGCTTTTCGTATTGCCATACTGCTTCATCGAATCGCCGGACGCCGTGCACGTTTGTCCGAACATGACCTGCCCGATGTCGATCGACACGTTCTTGTGGCGGTTGACCAACTCGGCCACGCGCGGCGCGCCGGAGGAGAACTTCATGTCACCCTCCGTGCCGTAACTGTGGAACTGGATGTGGGTGAGATGGATCGGCACGCCTTCGGCCGCCTCGATCGTCGCGATCGTCGTGTCGACGTTGCCGGGCACGCCCAGGTTACATCCATGAAGGTGGAGTGGATGGGCCACGCCGAGGTCTTTGAGGCCGCGGGCCAACGTCAATATGATGTCACGCGGCGTCACGCCGTAGTGGACATGCCGCTCGTCCAGGTCGAGCATGCGCTGGTTGAACTTGAACGCGGAGATCCCCCCGGGGTTCACGACTTTCACCGCCAGGGCCTGGGCGGCGTGCATGGTCCAGGCGATGTAGTCCTTGATCAGCGCGAAGTCTCTGCGCTCCGCGAGCAGGCGCAGGAAAAAGTCGTCCGAGCCCAGCATCACGAACGCGCCTTTGTCGACCATCGGCGTGTCGCCCATCTCCATGTGGGCCTGACGGGCGTTGGCGGGCAGCATGGCCGGCTCGAAGCAGGCCGTGTAGCCCATCTCGGCGTAATGATAACCCGCCGTCAGCGTCGACGGCACGGCATGTCCACATCCCGCGCGCGTCAGTTCGGTCGCCGCGACGGACGACCCCGCGTGATCTTCCGGCAGCATCATGCGCGCAATCGTCATTTTGCCGCCGCCGATGTGGGTGTGCGGGTCGATCGCGCCGGCCATGACGACGCGGCCCTTGAGGCCATACTCCTGATCGACACGCGCACCGGGGCGCGGCGCGACGATGCGGCCATCCTCGATCCAGATGTCGCGCACGTCGCCGTTGGCCCCATGCATGGGATCGTAGACGGTGCCGCCGGTGAGCTTTGTCAGCATGCTGTATCGCTGTTCTGTTGGCGGTTAGAGGGCAGCTTTGATGGCGGCGGCGACGTCGGCGACCCGCGGCAGCCCGGCGTTCGTGACGGCCTTCAGCGGCAAAGAAACGACCCCGTCGACGCGGATCATCCGGCCCTTGTGGTCGAGGCCCGGCGTGCCGACCGGGATGAACACGTCGGCCGGCCGGTCGAGGGCCAGTCCCGGCGTGCCCAGAACGATCAGCGGCAGGGTCGTTGCGGGTGGCACGATGTCGGGCGAGATCGACGCGGTCCAGATCAGCAGATCGCCCTCGCCCTCTGCGAGGCAGCGGTCGATGGCATTGCGATCGGGATCGTAGTCGGGGGCACCGGACTCGTAGCTGACCCGCAATGGGTAGCCCGATTGCCAGGTGCACACGCCGACCGCGGTCGTGGCACCTTCGGCTCCGCCGAGCGCGAGGCCCGCGAAGCGCTGGGCACGCGAAAGGTCCTTGATCAGCTCTGTCGCCCGCTCGATCGTCAGATCGGCAGTCGCCGCGGGCAGCGCGCCGGGGGCCCATGCGATGACTCCGTACCGGGCCTTCGCGATCCGGGCCGCGAGCCCGTCGATCCCGGCCAGCGTCACACCCGCGAGTTCCCGCTCGGCGATCTGGGCCCCCTTCAGGCGCGCCCTGAGGGCACCCAGCACGTCCCCGATCCGGTCGTCGGGACATTGTAACGTGACGACGTCGCCGATCCGCGCGCCGGCGACCTCGGTCGCATCGAGACCGTCGCCGATGAGCACGACGGTGCGCGTCTCGTCGGCTGCCAGGAACATCGCCTCGGCCGGTGATCCGATCCGGCTCCAGAAGCCGGGATTGGTGTCTCGGAGCGTCGTCCCCAGCACGATCAGCAGGTCGGCGCGGTTGCGGGTTTCGGTCAACGTCGACATCACCCAGCCGCGCGATTGCAGGATGCGGATATTGTGATGAATGGAGCTGCCGGCGGCATGATCGACGATCCCGCGCGCGCTCCGCCAAGGCCATGATCTCACGCATGCCTTCGACGTCGGTCGCCAGACCTCCGAACAGCGGCTTGCGGGCGGCCTTGATGCTGCGGGCTGCCGCCTCAACGGCGTCCTCGAGGCTGGCCGGTCGGCCGGCAATCAGCGGGGTAGCAGCGGGGCGCACGCGCTCGAAGCCAGCCTTGCCGCGCTGACAATGGGCCGCCGTGACGATCGGCGCGCCCTGCACGACCTCGATCGACAGGTCGTCGCACAGAAGGCCACAAAACGGGCAGGCCACGTTGCGCAAGCTCGTCGGGCTCGCGGCTGCAGGCCCTGCGAATGGTCGTGTTGTCGTCATGTGGTTTGGCAATCCCCGGCTGCCATTGCGGGCGTGACAAAAGCACGGACCAAAGTCTAAGACAACCGCGCTCGCGCATGAATGCTCACGCACTTCGCATCACGGCCGCATTCGTCTGGTCGAGTGAGGGAGCAATCAATGGTTCGACAATCAATCCGGGAGGTTAACTCAGCATGATGATGCATGGCCATGGCGGTTTCAGGGGGGCTTGCCTCGGAGTGGCGGCGCTGCTCGCGTCGGCGGTACTTCCGGCCCAGGCACACGGGCCGACCCGCCAGAAAGTGACCGAGACGATCGAGATCAAGGCACCGGCCGACAAAGTCTGGGCGAAGATCGGTAGCTTCCAGGACATGAGCTGGCACCCGGCGGTCGCCAAAACCGAAGGAACCGGCGGCAACACCGACGGAGCGACGCGCACGTTGACGCTCGGCGGGGGCGGCGTCATCAAGGAGAAGCTGCTGAAATACGACGCGGCAGGCAAGTCCTTCAAATACGAGATCACCGAGGTCGACGTCAAAGTGCTGCCCATCAACAACTATTCGTCGACGCTATCGGTCGAGGGCGACGGCACGAAGGCGACCGTCACATGGCGCGGGGCCTTCTACCGCGGGTTCATGAACAACGATCCGCCCGCAGACCTCAACGACGAGGCGGCCGTCGCCGCCGTCAAGGGTGTCTACACCGCCGGACTTCAGGCGCTGAAAAAGGCGCTCGAGGCGGGCGGTTGATGCGAGCCGCACACCGGTTGGCCAGGGCGGGCGGCGTCATTGCCGCCGCCCTGATGCTGTCGGCCGGCAGCGTCGCGGCGGCGGAGGCGTGGATCACCAGCCAACTTGCCGACCGTGTGTCGCTCGTCGATCTCGACGGCATGAACGTCCTGGCCAGCGTCGGCGTCGAAGGTCGGCCCGCGGGGGTTGCGCTGTCGCCCGACCGTACCCGCGTTTACGCGACGGCCCCGGAGGCGAAAGCCGTCTTCGTCATTGATGCGGGCAGCCGCGCCGTCGCGAAGAAAATAGCCCTCGGCAGCGGCCCGCTCGGCATTGCGGTGCATCCCCATGACGGACGCATCCTCGTGGCGGACTGGTATGAGCACGCGCTTTTCGTCATCGACCCGCGTTCGCACGAGGTCCTGGCGCGGGTGACGGTCGGCCAATCACCGTCGGGTGTCGCGGTGACACCGGACGGCCGCCTGATCCTGACGGCCGACCGCGACAGCCATCAGATCTCCCTGATCGACGCGACAACCCTGACCGTCATCGGGACCATCCCGGTCGGTGAGCGTCCCTTCGGGATCAGCATCGACGACAGCGGTTCGCGCGCCTACACGGCAAACGTGCACAGTAACGACGTCAGCGTGGTCGACCTGGCGGCCGGCCGCACGATCGCGACCGTGCCGGTTGGCCGCCGTCCCTATGCCGTGGCGATCGCCAATGGCCGGGCGTTCGTGACGGATCAGTACGCGGGGACGGTCAGCGTCATCGACCTCGCCACCTTGGCCGTGATGCGCACGATCGCGGTCGGGGCCTACCCTGAAGGGATCGCCACAGGCCAGGGGGGGCGCTTCGTCTACGTCGCCTGCTGGGAAGACAATACGCTGGAACGCATCGACACCGAGAGCCTGATCGTGACGGCAAAGACCCTGCTGCCGGAGGGGCCGCGCGCGTTCGGGCTGTTCGTCACCGACTGACCGGGCTCGGGTCTGGCCTGTCGGCGTCAGCAGACATGTCAAGGATTTAACCTCGCGGGGGCTTGACCTCTCGGTTCGGCTACGGGAACCGTATCGGCCGCGCTCGGGAAGAACTGCCGGGCAACCCAGCCACGGCGCGACGAGACCGTGGACACAGGACGACAGGGAGATGAACTTATGACGACCATGCACGTCGGCTTTTGCAGCCTGGTGGCCGCCCTCATGCTGTCCAGCACTGCGGTGATGGCCGCCGAGGCCGCAACAGGGCCAGTGGATCAGCTTTTTGAGACCCCCCACTTGTCGAGCGTCGAGAAAGGGCAACGTCTGTCCTACCGCCTCCAACGCACCGTCTCCGAGCCCAAGCTCCTCGGACCACCATTCAGCGACGACATTCTGGTCGACATCCGCGACGTGACGCCGGAAGGTCAACGCAACGTCGATGTGCATGTGTTCACCGGAGACCGGGCCCGCGACAAACGTGAGATCGACGGACTGACCGGCAATCCCGTGCTCGTCTTCTTCCTCGACCGCGCGGTCGCCAATTTCGCCATGCTCGGCGGCGGCAACCGGGCTTATCTGAAAAACAAGTTCCGGGTCGCCCTTCGCACAACCGCAAAGACCGAGAAGGTCTCCGCGACATTTGCGGGCAAGACGGTCGAAGCGCAGCGGATCACGGTCATCCCCTACGCGCTCGACGACAAACGCGATAAGATGAACGGGTATGAGAACGCACGCTTCGATATCGTCGTGTCGTCGGCGGTGCCTGGATACCTGCTCGAACTGTCGAGTGACATCTCGAGCCCCCAGGACAAAGCCCCTCGGCTCGAGGAACGGATCGTATTGACCGGGATCGGAGACGCGAAATGATCGGGCGCGCTGGCTTCATAAGCGCGGGCGTCGCGGCGGTTCTGGCCACGTGGCCGGCCGCCGCGATCGAGGTGCCCGGCAACGACTATCCGACGGCCGCGCGCGCCGACTACGTCTTTGCCTGCATGCAGGTCAACGGACAGAACCGCGAGATTTTGGACAAGTGCGCCTGCTCGATCGACCGGATCGCCGACCTTCTGCCCTACGAGGCCTACGAGGAGGCGGAGACCGTGATGTCGGTGCGCCAAAAGGGCGGCGAGAGCGTCTCGATGTTTCTGTCCTATGCGCCGCTGATCGAGAAGGTGAACAAACTCAAGCGGGCACAAGTCGAGGCCGAACTGCGCTGCTTCTGAGCGGGGCGTGCGCCCTGGTTCGAGCTGGACGGCTACGCCTGGCCGTCCGGCTCCATATCGCACCCGACCGCATCGCACCCAATCGCCGCCGTGGCGTGATCCGGCCTCGGGCTGGTTGCTATGAACCCGTCGCGGGGGCGCTGGTCGCGTAGGTTTTGCCGTCCGTGTCGCGCGCCACGACCGACAGGTCACCGGGAACGGCTGGCGCATAGCTGAACCGGATGTTGGGGTCTTCCGACAACGAGATGCCGCCCGTCATGGAGAAGATCAGCCGGTCGCCTTTGCGGAGCTCCATGAACTCGACAAACTTCGCCGGGATGTAAAGCCCCGTAAGCTGGTTCATCTGCATCCCCGAATAATTGGGATGACGCACCATCACGAGCGCTTCGCTGGTCGGCGAGGATCTCGCCTCGCCCGAGGTCCCGGCTGGCGGCGGCAGCGAGCGCAATTTCATCTTGCCGATGCCGGCGAGCGCCGCGTCCATGTCCTTCAGTGCCGGGGCCGAGCAGCCGCCCGCCGCCTTCACGAATTTGGTGGCCATGTGCAAGGTGCCGTCGTCGAGTTCGACGACGGCCCGAACGTTCGAGTACATGTCGACCCTCACCCGTGTCGAGATCGTCCGGTCGCCCAATCCCGCCGCATCACCGAACGTGAACGCTGCGACCACGGGTGCCGGGTTCTTCTCGACGATCAAGGTGAGCGTCCTGGCGCGTGCGGCGACCGCAGCGGGTATCGTCATCTTGATGGGAACGATGGCGGCGTCCTCGGCCCGGTATGGAGCGTCCAGGAGGACCATGCCGCTGTCGTCCATGATCGGCCGGGCACCGAACACGTCCTTGGCGATTCCACCCCAGATATCGTCGTCGGCACTGGTGAGCGCGGGGTCGCCTGCGATACCTGCGAGAGCCAGGAGAACGCCGAGGGCTAGACCCCTCGACGGGTGTGCCAGGATCGTCGGCCTCCACATCGTTGCGCGCATGTCATCTCCCATGGGTGTCGCCGGCGGCGTCGCCGTCCGATTTGTCATCCGGCAGTCTACTCCCATTCCAGCTCGGCGAAAGCGGCGGCGACGTTGCGGGCGTGAAATTCCTCGAACAGCAGCCACGCACCGGCTTCGCCGCGCGCCGCTGTCGTCATGGCCTCGTCGATCGTGCCACCCGCCTTGATTTGCGCACGCACTTCCGCCGTGATCAGGGACAGATACCGCGCGACCGCCGAGGCCGCGTCCGGCCAGACCATCATCGCCGGGCCATGGCCAGGAACGACCCTGGGAGCTGGTTGGCTGGCGAGGCCGAGCAGCGCGGCTTGCCAGCCCTGTATCGAGCCGTCGATCGTCGGCACATGCCCGGCAAACACCAAGTCACCCAGGAAGACCGTGCCCGTTGTCTCGTCCGTGATCACGAGGTCGTTGTCGGTATGGGCTGTCGGCAGCGGCGAGAGCCGCAACCGGCGGCCGCCAATGTCGATCGTGGTGTCGGACGCGATGGCCTGATCCGGCAGCACGACCTCGGTCCCGGCAAATGCCGCCTCGCCCATCAGGTCGCGGGCCGCGGCAAGATAACGCTCGGCGCGCTGGGCGAGACCGCGGCCCATCTTGTGATGGGCGATGATGCGTGCGCCTTCCGGTTCGAACGCGATGTTGCCCAGCACGTGGTCTGGATGCATGTGCGTGTTGATGACCGCCGTGATCGGTTTGTCCGTTATGGCGCGGATCGCGGCCAGGAGTGCCGCCCCCGTGCGCTGGCTGCCACCCGTATCAATCACTGCGACGCCGTGGTCTGCGATGATGAAGCCGCAGTTGGAAATATCGCCTGCGTTGCGCGCCGAAAATACCTCGTGTGCGCCGACATGGACGTGCACGCCCGGTGCAATCTCAGTCGTAGCAGCGACCGCGCCGGTGGGCGCTGCCAGGGCCTGGCCTCCCATCGAAACGAACAGGCCCGCGCCAAACGCGCGCTGGACGCCAGCCAACACGGCGCGACGGGTGAGGCGGTGCGGCATTACAGCGCTTCTCCTGCAGTTTCGGGAGATTTCGCCCGTCGCATCATCGCGCGAAAACGGGCGGTCCCTTCGACCAGCATCAAAGTGCAAACTCGCGCCAGATGTCCAGTCCGTCCACCTGGATGTAGCGTTCGTCCATCGCATGCGGACGGCAGCCCAGAACTGTAAATATCCGTTTTGGCCCAATGTTTTGGGACAGTGTCATTGACCTGATGAGAAAGTGTGAGGCCGACTTCACGGATGGTCTTGCAGACTGCGACCAAAAGTGCATAACTTCGCCTTAGGTAGCAGACGACTTCAGGGGCGGGAACTCTTCCCAACTCCAACTCGGAAGCCGAGGAAGAAGAAGACCGGCATTGATCCGGCACCTCCCCTCAGGCTGTGACACGCTGACGCTGCTGCCCTTGCAAGCGTGGCAAGATCTCACAAGGAGGAAGCGCGATGCGCAAAAGTGCACTGACCGGTGCATTGCTCGTCACGATTTTCGCTTCGCCAGTTCTGGCGAACGAAGGCGTGTCGAAGCTGGTGAATGATCCGAACAACTGGGTTCTCCAGACCGGTGACTATTTCAACCAGCGTTATTCGAAGCTCGACCAGATCAACCGTGACAACGTCAAGGACCTCAAGGTCGCCTGGACGTTCTCGACCGGCGTTCTGCGCGGTCACGAGGGCTCGCCGCTCGTTATCGGGGATACGATGTGGGTTCACACCCCGTTCCCGAACAACGTGTTCGCGCTCGACCTGAACGAGCCGGGCAAGATCATCTGGAAGTACGAGCCCAAGCAGGACCCGTCGGTCATCCCCGTCATGTGCTGCGATACCGTCAACCGCGGTCTCGCCTATGCTGACGGCATGGTCTTCCTGCATCAGGCCGACACGACCGTCGTCGCGCTCGACGCGAAGACCGGCAAGGAAGTTTGGAAGGCTGTCAACGGCGATCCAAAGCGCGGCGAGACGAACACCGCAACGGTTCTCCCCGTCAAGGACAAGATCATCGTCGGCATCTCCGGTGGTGAGTTCGGCGTCCTCGGCCACGTGACCGCCTATGACATGAAGACCGGCAAGCGCCTGTGGCGCGGCCATTCTGCTGGTCCGGACGATCACATGCTGATCGACCCCGAGAAGACCACGTCGCTCGGCAAGCCGGTCGGCAAGGACTCCTCGCTCAAGACCTGGCAGGGCGACCAGTGGAAGATCGGTGGCGGAACGACCTGGGGTTGGTACTCCTACGATCCGGCGCTCGACCTCGTCTATTACGGCTCTGGCAACCCGTCGACCTGGAACCCGGCTCAGCGCCCGGGCGACAACAAGTGGTCGATGACCATTTTCGCACGTAACCCCGACACGGGCGTCGCGAAGTGGGTCTACCAGATGACGCCGTTCGACGAGTGGGACTTCGACGGCATCAACGAGATGATCCTCGCTGATATCGACGTGAAGGGCCAGAAGCGTCAGGTTCTCGTTCACTTCGACCGTAACGGCCTGGGCTACACCCTCGACCGCGCGACCGGTGAACTGCTTGTCGCCGACAAGTTCGACCCGACTGTCAACTGGACCACTGGCGTCGAGTTCGACAAGTCCAAGCCGAACTACGGCCGTCCGTACGTGGTCGACAAGTACTCGACCGCCAAGAACGGTGAAGACGTCAACTCCAAGGGTATCTGCCCTGCTGCTCTCGGCTCGAAGGACCAGCAGCCTGCTGCCTTCTCGCCCCGCACCGGCCTGTTCTACGTGCCGACGAACCACGTCTGCATGGACTACGAGCCGTTCCGCGTGAGCTACACGGCTGGTCAGCCCTACGTTGGCGCCACGCTCAGCATGTACCCTGCTCCGAACAGCCACGGCGGCATGGGTAACTTCATCGCTTGGGATGCCGGCAAGGGTAAGATCGTCTGGTCTAAGCCTGAGCCGTTCTCGGTCTGGTCGGGCGCACTCGCCACGGCTGGCGGCGTCGTCTTCTACGGTACCCTCGAGGGCTACCTGAAGGCCGTCGACGAGAAGGACGGCAAGGAGCTGTACAAGTTCCGCACGCCGTCGGGCATCATCGGCAACGTGATGACCTACATGCACAAGGGCAAGCAGTACGTTGCGATCCTGTCGGGCATCGGTGGTTGGGCCGGTATCGGTCTGGCTGCTGGTCTGACGAACCCGACCGATGGTCTGGGTGCGGTCGGCGGCTACGCTGGTCTGAAGAGCTACACCGCTCTGGGCGGCACGATGACGGTCTTCTCGCTCCCCTGATGGGCGTGTGACTGCCAAGGGCCGGCGCGAGACGTTCTCGCGCCGGCCTTTTTTGCGGGTGATGCAGCTTAGGCGACTTACCGAGTGCTCTCGGAGCACGTCGCGCGACGGGCAAGCCAACCTGGACAAAATTTAAGCGGAACGGCCTTGAGGTCGAACCGAATGCCATGCAACAACTTCGGCTTGACCATGTTGTTGGGTAAGCCACGACAAGTTAAGGGGAAACGCGTGAAGACGAACAGCAAGAGACTCGCAGCCACCGGCTTGATGCTCGCCGCTGCATTGGGCTTGGCTGGCGCAGCCGTTGCTGCCGAGAGTGTTGCCGGCCCTGTCAAGCTGCCTGACGGTGCCAGAGTTGCCGGCGAAGGCGCGAAGCTCGAAGATGGAAAATGGGTGCTCCCGTCGGGCGACCCGACCTACCACATCGAAGCGAACGGCAAGCTCGACTTCCAGACCTATCGCGGCTTCCAGCGCTATCACGCCGAATGCCACGTCTGCCATGGTCCCGAAGGCGTCGGCTCGACCTACGCTCCAGCGCTCGCCGACTCCTTGAAGACGATGAGCTACGAGGACTTCGTGGGCGTCGTCGCATCCGGCCGCGTCGTGGACATGCCTGGTGGCGGCCAGAGTGTGATGCCCGCGCTCGGCGACAATAAGAACGTGATGTGCTATCTCGACGCGATGTACAACTATCTCAAGGCCCGCGCTGACGGGGTCGTGGAGCGTGGTCGTCCCAAGGACAAGGCCGAGAAGCCAAAAGAGGTAGGCGAGGCGGAAAATGCGTGCCTTGGCACCTGACCGCATGAAAATCGGGCTCAAGCTGGCCGTCGCGCTGGCCATCCTCGGCGGTGCCCCCGCCGAGGCGGCGGAGGGCGATAAAGCCGACCTCGTGAACCGCCGCGTCCTGCGCGTGTGCGCCGATCCCTCGAACATTCCGTTCTCGAACCGGGACGAAGCCAAGCCTGGCTTCGAGAACAAGCTCGCCGATATCGTCGCGCAGGAACTGGGCAACATCCCGGTCGAGTACACGTGGTTCCCGCAGGCCACCGGGTTCATCCGGCGAACGCTTTTCGCCAAGGCCTGCGACATCGTCATGGGCTATGCGCAGGGCGACGAACTGGTCCTCAACACCAATCACTACTATCGCTCGACCTATGTCCTGGTCTTCCCCAAGGGCTCGGAACTCTCGGGTGTCGAGACGCTGTCTGATCCCAAGCTCCAGGGCAAGCGCATCGGCGTCGTGGCCGGCACGCCGCCCGCTACGGTGATGAGCCGCGTCGGCCTCATGGCGACTGCCAAGCCTTATGCGCTGTTCGTCGATCGCCGATACGATTCGCCGGCGGAAGCGATGCTTGCAGACATCAAATCGGGCGAGATCGCGGGGGGTGTGCTCTGGGGGCCCAATGCCGGCTACTTCGCGAAGGGTATCGGCGGTCTCGAGGTCGTGCCGCTGCTGAAGGAGGGCAACAACCCCCGGATGAGCTACCGCATCACCATGGGTGTCCGCCAGTCCGACGACCAGTGGAAGCGGGAGCTTAACGAGATCATCGCGAAGCGCCAGGGGGATATCGACCAAGTTCTGCTCGACTTTGGCGTGCCGCTTATCGACGAGCAGGACAAACTCATCACCGCGGCGCGCAAATGACGGTCCAGTAGGCTGGCGAGCCGGCGGTGCCGGCCGCCGGCTCACCTGTGCTCAACGTGCAGAGCCTGAGCCGAACACGCGCGCGAAAATCAGGTCGACATGCTGCAGGTGATGGCCGAGGTCGAACATGTCGGCGATCTCGGCGGCCTGCAACTGTGCGGCAACTTCGGGGTCGGCGGTGAGCTCGGCCTTGAAGTCCGCCCCGTGCTCCCACGTCTTCATCGCGTTGCGCTGCACGATCCGGTAGGCGTCTTCGCGGCTGATCCCCTTTTGGGTGAGAGCCAGCAGCACGCGCTGTGAGTTGTGCAGTCCTGACAACTTGTCGAGATTTTTCTTCATGGATGCGGGGTAGACGAGCAGCTTTTCGATCACCCCGGCGAGCCGATGCAGCGCGAAATCCAGCGTCACGGTCGCATCCGGCCCGATCATTCGCTCGACCGACGAATGCGAGATATCCCGCTCGTGCCACAGCGCCACGTTCTCCATGGCGGGCAGGGCGAAGGCGCGCACCATGCGGGCAAGCCCGGTCAGGTTCTCGGTCAACACCGGATTGCGCTTGTGTGGCATGGCCGAGGACCCCTTCTGGCCGGGCGCGAAGTATTCCTCCGCTTCCAGGACCTCGGTTCGCTGCAAGTGACGGATCTCGGTCGCCAGCCGCTCGACCGAAGATGCGACGACGCCAAGTGTGGCGAAGTACATGGCATGCCGGTCGCGGGGAATGATCTGGGTCGAAACGGGCTCGGGTACGAGGCCAAGCTTTTCTGCGACGTAGGTCTCGACGCGCGGATCAATGTTGGCAAATGTGCCGACCGCACCTGAAATCGCGCAAGTCGCAATCTCGGCTCTGGCCTGTAGGAGCCGCGTGCGGGCACGTGCGAATTCCGCATAAGCATACGCCAGCTTCACACCGAACGTCGTCGGCTCGGCGTGGATGCCGTGGCTGCGACCGATGGTCGGCGTGTACTTGTGCTCTTCGGCCCGCGCCTTCAGCGCGGCCAGCAAGCGGTCGATGCCGGCGATCAGGAGATCAGCGGCGCGCGCGAGTTGCACCGAGAGGCAAGTGTCCAGCACGTCGGAGGAGGTCATTCCCTGATGGACGAAGCGGGCCTCAGGCCCGACGAACTCGGCAAGATGGGTGAGAAAAGCGATGACATCGTGCTTGGTGACGGCCTCGATCTCGGCGATGCGGTCGACGTCGAACGTCGCCGTCGAGCCCTTGTCCCAAATGACCTTGGCGGCCTCGAGCGGGATTATGCCCAGCTCGGCCATGGCGGTGGCGGCATGCGCCTCGATCTCAAACCAGATGCGGAAACGAGTCTGCGGCGACCAGATCGCCGTCATCTCTGGTCGTGAGTAGCGCTCGATCATGGTGGCTCCTAAGGTGGTGTGGGGCGGCCGCGTGTGCGTCGGTTCGCTGCCAGGGATCGGGCTGCCGCCCTCGTCGCTTGGGCTTCACAAACCCGACGCGCAGCCGCGCTCCCGGCGCGGTGTGGTCCTCGGCGGGCTACTCACCCCGACAGGTGGCAAGCCAAGACCTCTGCTGCGCTTAGCACCGTCTGCCCGGTGGTTCAATTCCGCGCCTGCCGGCTTATACCCGCTTGAGGTCGCGGCTGATCTCGACCTTCGAGGGATCGGGGATGCAACCCTGGGCCGGGTGCCAGATCAAACCCTTGCGCAGGCAATCCGCGTTGGCCCAGTGCGTGCGCATCATCTGGCTGGCGCTCAACAGCAGGACGGCGGCGGCGATCACGACGAGTAGCACGCGCTGGCTCATGGGAAACTCCTATCGCTTTTTGCGCGAGGTGGGGTGGCCCCAAACTGCTCGCAATAGGCGGGGGGGCCGGTCCAGCCCGCAGGCACGGGGCTGGCGTGGTACACGCCGCGGGATATGGCGCGCGACAGCGCATCGGCCGCCACGCCGCCGAGCAGCGTGAGGGTGCGATGAGGATCGGTCAATGCGACGTCGCCGGTCGCGAGTGCGAAGACGATGTCCCCATCGAGAGGCGTGTGTACAGGGTGGATGGCTCGTGCGAGCCCCGTATGCGCCATGACGGCCAGCCGGTAGGCCTGCGGTTTCGTCAATCGCGCGTTCGTGGCGACGACCGCCAGCGTCGTATTCTCCGCGACCGCGCCCTTCAGGGGTGGAGGATCAGGCGGACCGGACCAGACGGGCGGGGGGCCGAGGCCGCCGTATTCGGTGCCGTGCTCCAAAGGATGCGACCAGAAATGCGCCGTTGCACCCATTGTTACGCTGCCGACCGGGTTGACGGCTGCGAGCGCGCCGACGACGAAGCCGCCCGGGACGACGGCCGAGGCGCTGCCCAGGCCGCCCCGCGCGGTTGCCGTCGTGGCTCCATATCCCGCACCTGCGCTTCCTATTCTGAACGCCAAGGGCGACGCGTTCGCGAGCGCCTGACGGGCGAGCGCCATATAGACATCGCCGTCGAGCCCTGACTTGTCGCCGCCGTTGACCAGGTCGAACAGGACTGCTTGCGGGACAATCGGCACCACGGCCTCCCGCACGCGAAAGCCTATGCCTTTCAGGGCCAGCCACGCCTGCACCGCCGATGCAGCAGCCAGACCAAAGGCCGAGCCCCCCGAGAGCACCAGTCCGTGGATTTCGTCGACCGAGCCGGCGAGCGACAATGCATCGGTCTCGCGTGTTCCCGGTCCGCCGCCCCGAACGTCGACGGCAGCAACGACGGGCCTCGTCGGCACAATCACCGTCACACCCGACATCCGCCGGTCATCGTCAGCGTTGCCGACTGTGAGGCCGCCGACGTCGGTGATGAGATTGAGAGGTCCGCTCGCCAATCGTGATGTCCTCCGCAAATCGCATCCACTGAGCGTGGCGCGCGCGCCGCATGCGGCCAACAAGCAGGCCACCGTGTCAAAAACCAGCCATATTCGGCAGGCGTGTGCGGGGGCCGGGTCGGCCGAGGGGGTTGCTCTTTGCACGCCGACGGCGTTGTCTAGGTATTTACACTGCGACTCAGGGTCACTTGTAGAGCAGGCTCAAGACCAACATCATGACAGGAATGCTGCGGGATATTGCCAGGGTCGACGGGCTGAAAGTCGGCGCACGGGACTGATAACCCGCAAGCGATAACAGTTTTCCAGGAGGTGAGGACGGATGGCCAGAGAAGTTGCGCAGGAGCTCCATGAACTCAACGTGCGGATCGAGGAGATCGAGGATCCGCGAGAATCCTACGCGCTGGTGAAGGATTGCATCCGCCGCCGCAAGGACGCCGGCGAGGAGGTTCCAGAGGCGCTGTCGATGCTGGAGAGGTCCCTGCTGGTCGATTGCCTTTCGGCTTCGCAAGGTCGCTGACGCTACCAGAATCGGCCCCGGTCCTGACGGTCACGACACGAGCCTCTCGACCGGCCAGTTTTACGGCCACCGCCCTTGCCGGGCAGGCCGCCGTTGTTCCGGGCAACCTGGATGGCCGAGGGCCACGCAACTGGGGAAATCCAGCAGCGTGGCCCGCCTTGATCGTGCTGCCGCTTACTGGCGGCCTCGATCGCTCGTCATCAGCACTTCGTGGCAGGCTCTAGCTGTGAGGCACCCGCCGCCCCGACGTTGGTCGTGGGGGCGGAGGATACCACGCCCTATCAGTTCTCGACGTACTTCACGCGGCCATCAGCGGCCTTCTTCCATGTGTAAACAGTGTAATCGAGACGATTGACGTCGCCCTTTTTGTCGAAGCCGATGTCGCCGATGACGGTCTTGAAGGACTGACCCGACCGCATGTGCTCGGCCACCTTCTTGGGATCGGTCGAGTTGATCGCTTCGGCCGCCTGCTTGAAGATCTGCACGACCGCATACGAGTAGAGGGTGTAGGACTCCGGCGTGATCCCCTTCTTTTCGAAGGTCTTCAACACTTCCTGAGCTTCCGGGCGACGGCTCGGGTCGGGGGCGAACGTCATCAACGTGCCTTCCGCCGCGGGGCCGGCAATGGAGGCGAACTCTTCCGTCGCGATGCCATCACCCGCCATCAGCGTCGCGCCGACGCCTGCATCACGCATCTGGCGCGCGATGAGGCCGGCTTCGGTATGCACGCCGCCGAAGAACAGGATATCAGCTCCCGCCTGCTTGACCTTGGAGATCAGTGCGGCGAAGTCCTTCTCGCCCGTGTTGACGCCCTCATACAATACTTCTGTCGCGCCACCCGCGTTCAGCGCCTTCTTCGTCTCGTCGGCGAGCCCCTTGCCGTAGGGCGTCTTGTCATGAACGATCGCGACCTTCTTGCCCGGCAAACTCTTCAGGATGTACTGCCCGGCCACCGTGCCCTGCTGGTCGTCCCGGCCGCAAACGCGGAAGACGTTCCACATGCCGCGGTCGGTCAGCTTGGGGTTGGTCGAAGCCGGCGTGACCATCAGCATGCCGTTTTCGAGATAAACATCCGACGAGGGCAGTGACACGCCCGAGTTGAAGTGACCGATGACGAATTTGACGCCTTCGCCCGCCATCTTGTTGGCGATCGACACCCCTTGCTTGGGATCGGAGACGTCGTCCTCGAAGCTGAGTTCGATCTTCTTGCCCGCAATGCCACCGCTTGCGTTGATATCCTCGACGGCCTGAGCACCGCCGTTCTTGAGTTGTGCGCCGAACGCCGCGTTGGGGCCGGTGAGCGGTCCTGCAACCGCCATGCGCAGGGAGTCTGCGGAGGCGGATGGTAGCACCGCCGCCCATGTGGCGAGCGCTGCCGCAAGGGAGAGGCTCAGATGTTTGAAGCCTGGCGTCTGCATGCGTGTTGTCTCTCCTGGTTGATCTCGAGGACGGCCGCGCGTGCACGGGCCGGAGGGGGGCGGTCGCGCCCAATCCTCAACCCTCGCACCGCAGCATTGCTGCGCCGCCAATGTCGTCTGGAACGGCAATTTTGTCACGTGCCTTGACAAGCCGCCGCCCGCTCCAGCACCCCGACGAACGGTTCATCGCCGCCGCCAGCCGAGAACGCCGTGCGCCTCGTAAAGCCAAGGGTACTGCTCGACCATCTGACGGGCACGCGCCATCCGGTAGCCCAAGAGGCCAAACCCCATGAGGACAACGAAATCGACCGTCAGGTTGCCGATCGTGAGGAAGGGCTCATGGAACAGCGCGTAGTGGAAAAACCGTACGACGAGCGTCATCAACGCGACGGCACCGGCGAGTTGCCAGAGCGGACGCCACGTCAGCGCCATGGCGCGGCCGGCCGCCCGGGCCGCTGCACCGCCCAGCGTCACAGTGGCGATGAGAAATACGATCAATCCGTTGCCACTGCTGGGATAAATCCAGTCCATCATGACGCTAGATCCCGGCCGGCCTGGAGCCGTCGACGCCCATCAGTGAATACCTCCCTCGAGATAGGCTTTGCGGATTTCCGGCCGCTCGATCAACTCCCGTCCGGTGCCGCTCATCGTGATGCAGCCATTGACCATCACATAGCCCCGGTGGGCAAGTTTGAGGGCGTGAAAGGCATTCTGCTCGACGAGGAACACGGTCATGCCGTCGCTCCGGTTGATGTGGGCGATGGCCTCGAAGATCTGCTTGACGACGATCGGCGCGAGACCCAGTGACGGCTCGTCGAGCAACAGCAGACGTGGTCGCGACATGAGAGCCCGGGCGATGGACAGCATCTGCTGCTCGCCGCCCGAGAGTGTGCCGCCGCTCTGGTGCAGGCGCTCTGCAAGACGCGGAAACAGCGTCGTCACCCGTTCCAGGTCGGGCTCGAAGAACGCTGGGTCGCAGAGTTGGGCCCCGACCTGGAGGTTTTCCAGCACGGTCATGCGCGGAAAGATGCGCCGGCCCTCCGGAGACTGGGCGATCCGCAGCCGCGCGATCTCGTGCGGTGGCAGCCCCGTGATGTCGCGCCCCTCGAACAGGATTTGACCCTGGCGTGCCGGCGGCGAGCCGAAAATCGTCATCATGAGCGTGGATTTCCCCGCCCCGTTCGCCCCGATGAGCGTCACTATTTCGCCTTCCGCCACGTCCAGGTCGACGCCTCGCAAGGCGATGATGGCTCCATAGTAGGTCCAGACGCCTCGGATCGCGAGCATGGGGCGGGAGGCTGGTGCGCTGGCCTTGATCATCGCGCCATCTCCGCCTCAATGGCCGCCAGTTCGGTATCTTCCACGCCGAGATAGGCTGCGATCACAGCGGGATCGTCGCGGATCACGTCCGGCGGGCCGTCGGCAATCTTGGTGCCGTACTCGAGAACGACGATGTGGTCGGAGATCTCCATGACGACCGACATATCGTGCTCGATGAGGAGGATCGAGACCCCTGTCTCCTTCTGGATGGACAACAGCAGCAGGTTGAGGTCCGCGCTCTCGCGCGCGTTGAGCCCGGCGGCCGGTTCGTCGAGGCAAAGCAGAGCTGGGTCGGTCGCCAGGGCACGCGCGATTTCCAAGCGTCGCTGGTCGCCGTAGGGGAGGCTGCCGGCCGGGTCGTCGGCGCGATGGGTGAGCCCGATGCGATCGAGCCATTCCGCTGCCCGCCGGACCGCAGCGGCTTCGGCGGCGCGGTAGGAGGGTGCGCCCAGCAGGCCAAGCACCGTGTAACCCGACGCCCGATTGAGCACGTTGTGCTGCGCGACCATGAGGTTCTCCAGAACGGTCATGCCCGTGAACAGCCGAATGTTCTGGAACGTGCGGGCGACACGCGCATGGCGCGCGATCTCCACGTCGGCCATGCGCTCCAAAAGGTGGACGCCGGCACCCGGCCGGCCGGCAAACCAGCCCGGGCTGTCGGTTGCCGTTGCGACGAGCGCGGGGTCCGAGCGCGCGCTGTCCAATAGAGCTATCCGCCCGCTCGTCGGCTTGTAAAATCCCGTGATGCAGTTGAATACCGTCGTCTTGCCCGCCCCATTGGGGCCGATCAGGGCCGTGATGTCGCCGCGTCGCGCCATGAACGAGAGATCGTTGACCGCGGTGAGCCCGCCAAAGCGCATGGTCAGATGCTGGACCGACAGAACGGTGTCGTTCAAGGCGGGTGCTGCCATCAGCCATGTCCCTCCTTGACCATGGCGGCGGAGATGGATCGCTTTTCAGCCAGATAGACCGTCGGCTCGCGGGTCGCGACGAGACCGCGAGGACGCCAGATCATCATCAACACCATGGCGAGCCCGAACAGGATCATGCGGTATTGGGTGGCATCGAACTCGGGCCCGAACACCGCTTTCAGGAACGTCAGCTCGCGCAGCAGCTCGGTGCCTCCGATCATCGCGATGGCCGCGACGGCCACGCCCATCTGGCTGCCCATGCCGCCCAGCACGACGATCGCCAAGATCACCGCCGATTCCATGAACTCGAAAGACTTCGGGGCGATGAAGCCCAGGCGCGCCGCGAAGAACGCACCCGCAAAGCCCCCGAACATGGCACCGATGGAGAACGCCGTCAGTTTCGTCGTGACGGTGTCGATGCCCAGAGACCGGCAGGCAATCTCGTCCTCGCGCAGCGCCTCCCAGGCCCGTCCGATCGGCAGCCGGCGCAGGCGCGTGGTGACGAATGCCGTCAGCAGAGCCAGTGCCAGGATCAGGTAAAAAAGGAAGAACAGGCGGTGCAGCGGCGTGAACTCAAGGCCGAAGACGGCGGCAAAGCCCTCATCGCTGGCGTTGAACGGGATGCCGAAGAAGGTCGGCCGCGGGATACCCGAGATGCCAGAGGCCCCGTTCGTCACCTCGACCCAGTTGATGAGCACGAGCCGGATGATCTCGCCGAAGGCCAGCGTTACGATGGCCAGGTAATCCCCCCTCAGTCGCAGGACCGGAAAACCGAGCAGGATGCCCCATAGCGCGGCAAAGATTCCGGCAAGCGGCAGGCACATCCAGAACGAGAAGCCGAAGTGCGTGGAGAGCAGCGCCGTGGTGTAGGCACCGACGGCATAGAACGCGACATAGCCGAGGTCGAGCAAGCCGGCGAGGCCGACCACGATATTGAGCCCCCAGGCCAGCATCACGTAGATGAGGATCTGGATGCCGAAATTGTCGATCCATTTGAGCGCGCCGCCAGGCCCGGCGAGTGCGACGGCGAGAAACGGATAGATCAGCAGCAGGACGAGCCCGCCCCAGCGGAGCGCACCGACAGTGCCGCCGGGCGCGCGCTGCGCGACGGCAGAACCCAGCCGGGTCACGGCCGCCGCGAGGTGGTCGCCGACGAGCAGCCAGCCGAGCCGCGCCAGGAATGCGACGAGGCAGAGCGTGAACGTGAGCTGCCAGCGCGGCTCGATCACGAGACCCTGGGTCAGGTCTTGCTTGGTATTGAGCGCGACGATCGGGAAAGCGAGCCCGAACGTGAAGAGAGCGAGAGTACCTGCGTCCTTGAGTGCGGCCAGACCGCTGCGGAGGGACACTGGCCCCGCGGCATGGGTCTCGTCTTTGCCGGCGGGCGGGCTCATCGGCTCAAACCTTTTCGACGTCCGGTTTTCCCAGCAGCCCCGAAGGCATGAAGATCAGCGTCACGGCGAGGATCGAGAAGGCCGCCACGTCCTTGTAGTCGATCGAAAAATAGGCCGACCAAAGGGTTTCGATCAGGCCGATCAGCAGCCCGCCCAGGACAGCGCCCGGCAGCGAGCCGATGCCACCCAGGACAGCGGCCGTGAACGCCTTCACGCCGGGTACGAAGCCGTCAGAAAAGTTGACGACCCCGTATTGCACCAGGAACAGGACGCCCGCCACCGCGGCCAGACTGGCCCCCATGATGAAGGTCAGCGAGATGGTCCGGTCAACGTCGATCCCCAACAAGGCCGCCATCTTGCGGTCCTGCTCGCAGGCGCGCTGCGCGCGCCCGAGCGGCGTCTTCTGGACGATGTACCAGAAGGCGGCCAGCAGTAGCGCCGTCACCACCATGATGAGCACCTGCTTCCAGGCGACGGTGACAGTGCCGTCGAGCACGGGGAACGTGAAACCCCCGTCAATGATCGGCGGCAGCGACTTGTTGCGCGGGCCCTGGATGAGCTGTACGAAGTTGACCAGAAAAATCGACATTCCGATCGCCGAAATCAGCGGTGCCAGCCGAAACGAGCCACGCAGCGGCCGGTAGGCGACGCGCTCGATCACCCAGCTCCACAACGATGTGAGCAGCATGGCAAGCACGAGCACCAGCAGAAGAGCCAGCGCGACCCCGGCCGCTCCGATCGCAGCGGAGATCATCAGGAACAAGATGAGGGCGATGAACACAGACAGCATGAACACATCGCCGTGGGCGAAGTTGATCATCCCGATGATGCCGTAGACCATCGTGTAGCCGATGGCGATAAGCCCGTAGACCGAGCCCAGCGTCAGCCCGTTGATCAGCTGCTGGATAAGATATTCCATGGTCGCCCGCCAGTTGACCTTTTGCCGTCGTCAATCGTTCTTAGAAGGGCGCGAGCGGCGAGGAAAGACGGAATTTCAGGCAGTGGCCAACGCTGCACAGGCAATGGTCCGCGAGGCCCTGCCGCGATCTGTCCAATGGCAGATACGGTGCCGCCGCGAGCCCAGGGACGGCGGCGATCGCCCGCCGCCTCTCACAAGACGTTGTGGGAGCCGTCGCAGTAGGGCTCATCGTCGGTGGTCTTGCAGCCGCAAAGATTGAACGTGCCGGTGCTGGGGGCAACGAAGCGCATAGGTTCGATGCCGGTATCCTTATGTGCGCCGTCACAAAATGGCTGTCGCTGTGACCGGCCGCACCGGCAGTAGAAGTAGGCTTTGCCCTCCTGAAGCTCGACCTGGTAGGGGCCAGACTGGGCGACGACGGGTTCTGCGGCCACAGAAAATCTCCTCGTGGGTTGGGGGGAAGGTCTTGCCGGCTCGAGACCTGACGCACGGACGCTGCAATGGACCGCCGACTGTCACCAAGACGCGATCACTTCGTCCGATATCAGCACGCCACCGGGCGCTCATGCCACCAAAAACGGAACCGCCCGGTCGAGCCGGGCGGAGTGCGGGATCGGCGCGCGCGCCAGTTCTAGCCAGACGCCATCAACCGGCGGTCAGGGCGATTTTCTCAGTCGTCGTCGTGCCGTTGTCCTCGGTCCAGGTCAGCTCGAGGTCACCTGAAGCAGGGACCTTGAAGTAGAAGGCAAGGTACGGATTGGCGGAAATGCCGGGCTGCAACTCCGCCGAGAACACTTCCTTGCCGCCGAACGTCGCCTTGAACGCGTTGATCAGGTTGCGCGGGATGGGCTTGCCGTCCTTGTCCTTGCGATTGCCCGTTTCCATCACGTGAGAGATGAGGGTCTTGACCTCGACGACATCGCCGGCCTTGGGGGTGTCGGGAACGATCTTGATGCGTGGTTTCGACATGGTGCCTCAGTCCTTATCCGATTAGCCGCCGCAGCCGCCGATGGTGACTTTCACGGTGCGCTTGCCGATCACGAACGACCCGTTCGACAATTCAGCGACCGACACGATATCCTGTGTCTTGGCCAGGCGCATGCGGCCCGAGACGGCGGCTTTGCCCGACATCGGGCTGAACTTGAAGGATGCGATGATCGGCTGAGGGTTGCCGTTCGAGAGTACGTGGACAGCCTTGACGTAATCGGCTTCCGTCATCGGGCTTTCGACAGCGACGGAGAAGGGGACAGTGTTGCCGTTCTCGGCGATCTCCGGCAGGTCGATGGCAACCTTGCCCTCGCTGGCTGTCGCGTCGCCGACAATTTTCTTCATGGCCGCGTCGAAGTCAGCGGGCATTTCGCCGGCCGCCTGCACGGACGTGGACAGTCCCGAGATCAGCGCCAGTACCGCCGCACCGGCGGTGGCCCCGACGACGAACTCGCGCCGGTCGAGCACCTCGAGGTTCAGTCTGCTCTTCATGTGTGTACGTCTCCTTCCCCCAACTCGACGGTTGTGACAGTTTGACGGTGTCCTGTTGCGAGGCGGTGATTGCGTCCCGCCTGCACGCCTGCATCTGGCTCAAATCAAAAGGGCATCGTCAAGGCTCGCAGGCTGCTGGCGTCTATTTCACGACGCTTCTTGCTGCGGTCAAAAAAGCGTAGCATATTCGAATTCCCGAATGCAATTATGTATCGAAGCTGGGTGGTCGCATCCTCGGCATGCGGTTGGAAGGGCAGAGGATGGGGAACCGAAAGATGCAGCCTAATCGGCCGAAAGTCGATACGGGCTGTCACAGTTCAGTCCACATCCGCCGTCTATTGCTTTCAGCATCGGCCGGCCTGGCGGCGCTGGTCGGGCTGCCGTCGAATGCCCCAGCTCAGAACTCCGACCGCGCCCAACTCGAACTCGTCATGGTGGAAGAGGCTGGCTGCGGCTATTGCATCGCGTGGCATCAGCAGATCGGCCAAGGCTATGCCAAAAGCGATGAAGGACGCCTTGCGCCTCTGCGCGTCGTCGATGTGCGGTCGGCGGCGGCGCGAGACCTAGGACGCATCGTGTACACGCCGACTTTCGTCTTGCGCCGGCACGGCGGTGGCGAGGTCGGGCGCATCGTTGGATTTCCGGGGGCAGACGCTTTCTGGGGGCTTCTGACGCAACTCGTTGCCAAGGCGTCGCGCGACCCGGTGGGCCGGATCGCGCGACGAGATGCTGAAGCAGCCCAGTTTGGTGAGGTGGTTTCGCCTGTGGAACCAGCGCGCTGAAAACCGGGCCGAGCCAGCGACGAGCAGTGCGCTGGACTCTGCCCCAAAATCAACAAGTCCGTTCAGGACACCATGAGCCAATGATACCGAGTGTCGAAAGTTCATCTCAGGGAGAACGTTACATGAAAGACCTCAACAGGAGGGAGCTCGGCAAAGTCGCCGGTCAAGCAGGGGTCGTGATTGCTGGCACGGGCGTGCTCGGTGGATTCGCCATTGCCCAAGGTGCGGCGAAGGTGGTTGTCGTCGGTGGTGGAGCCGGTGGTGCGACCGTGGCCCATCAGGTCAAGAAGAGCGCACCCGAACTCGACGTGACGCTGGTCGAGGTCAATCCGGTTTACATGACCTGCTTCTTTTCGAACCTCTACATCGGCGGCATGCAGAAGCTCGATGACCTGAGCCACGGCTATGACGGTCTCAAGGGTCTCGGCGTCAAGATCGTCCAAGATTGGGCGACCGGCGTCGATGCCGCCAAGAAGACCGTGACGACCAAAGGCGGAACCACGCTGTCTTACGACAAGCTTGTGTTGTCCCCGGGTATCGACATCAAGTTCGACTCGATCGCCGGCTACTCCAAGGAAGCCGCCGA
The DNA here is from genome assembly GCA_033765285.1 of Hyphomicrobiaceae bacterium. Classification (GTDB taxonomy): domain Bacteria; phylum Pseudomonadota; class Alphaproteobacteria; order Rhizobiales; family Hyphomicrobiaceae; genus Filomicrobium. Next base: position 57,012 of record JANRIE010000073.1, read on the forward strand.
GATCATGCCGCACGCCTGGAAGGCCGGTCCGCAGACGAAGCTGTTGAAGGCCAAGCTCGAAGCGATGGCCGACGGCGGCGTGTTCGTGATGGCGGCACCCGCCAACCCCTACCGTTGTCCGCCGGGGCCCTATGAGCGGCTGTGCATGATCGCCCACTATCTCAAGACCAACAAGCCGAAGTCCAAGATCATTCTCCTGGACGCCAAGAATGCATTCTCCAAGCAGCCCGCCTTCATGGAGGGCTTCAAGAAGCATTACGGCGACATGATCGAGGTCAATCTCACGAACGATATCGACAGCTTCGCCGTCGTTCGCGTCGACGCCAAGACGGGTGAGGTCGAGACCAAGTCGGGCCGCAAGGAAAAGGCCGCCGTCGCCAACATCATCCCGGCGCAGAAATGCGGCGAGATCGCCAGCAAGGCGGGGGCCGCGTCGGGTGACTGGTGCCCGGTGAAGCCCGACAACATGGCGTCGGCGCTGCTCGACAACGTCTACGTCCTCGGCGACGCGTCGGTTGCGACCGAGATGCCGAAGTCGGCTTTCTCGGCCAACAGCCAAGCCAAGGTCGTCGCCAACGACATCGTTGCGACATTGGCTGGCAAGCCGAAGTTCCCGGCCCGCTATCGCAACACCTGCTGGTCTGCGCTCGCACCGGGCGATGGCATCAAAGTCGGTGCCAACTACACGCCCGGCGAAAAGGACGGCAAGCCAGCTCTCGTGGCCAAGGACAGCTTCGTGTCCAAGGCCGGCGAGGAAGCCGGACTGCGCAAGGAAACCTACGACGAGAGCTTCGGCTGGTATTCGGGTATCGTCTCGGACATCTTCGCCAAGACGGCCTGAGGGGAGAGCCTGATCGACGACGGCGGAAGCGATAAATTCGCTTCCGTCGAGCCGTGGACCAGTATCTCGATCCGGAGTTTGGAGCGGGGCCGCCACGGCCGGCAGCCATGCCACCAACAGTGATCGCGCTGTCGGCGCTCATCGGGCGGCGCTCACATGGCCCGGCAGACAGGTAGCGAGGCCCGCCGCACATGGCGGGCCTTTGTTCTTCAGGGTGGGGGCTTGCTCGCGAGGCAGTCCTGACGTTGGCTCCTGCCGCGCCGCGGCCGCGGGGTGAGGTCAAACCCCCTCTACGACCACGAGGAACACTCGCGTTCTCGCGTCGCTCTCTCGCCCGCCTGACGATTTTTGTGCGGCGAGGCCGTGTCCTTTATCGCCTCAGTTTTTTGGTTCGAGCGAGCCGAAGTAAACCGCGAGAGCGTTCATCTGATCGTCTTCCAGCGACTTCGCGACGGAAATCATCGCTTGGTTCTGGCGAGCGCCGCGCTTGTATGCCGTCAGTGCCGAAACAAACTGCTCCTCGTCCCAGCCGACGATGGACGGGATGCCCGTCTCCTTCCCGTCGATGCGGTGACAACTCGTGCATTCTGAAGCCAGATGTTCGCCGTAGGCACGCAGTTGCTCCTCATTCGCAATCGACGGAGCGGGACTGCACGTCAGTCCGCCCGCAGCCGACAGCACAACTGCAGAGATCTTGCCGACCAACCGGCTCCATCCCGTCGAAACCATTCCATCCTCCCACCAGAAAGGCGGGGGTTTGCGAACCGGCTCCACGTCATCCCGTTCGCCTTCCACCCTACCCGTTGACGCAACACGTTTCGTCTTTTTCGCCATCTTTTGCGGCGTTATCAGTGCAATAGTAGTTATATAAAACCTGCACGATTTCGCGGGCGGCGTCATGCGCGAGCGAATAATAGGCAAAATGTCCTTGCCGCTCGACATTCACCAGACCATGCAGGCGCAGGTGCGTAAGGTGCTGGGACGTGAGCGACTGGCGAGCGCCGATGGCGTCCGATATCTCAGTGACCGTCTTGGCGCTGTCCATCAGCAGGCACAGGATCATGAGCCGGTGCGGGCTTCCGATGGACTTCAGCAGCTTGGTCGCCTCGTTGGCGGCGTCCCGCATCGGGCCAAGGTACTCGCCGTCCTCGCCCAACTCATCTGCGAGTGTAAGTTCGGTGGCGTTGGTCATTCGTCGATCTTTCGCGTCAAACGGATGCCCGACTGCGGCATCTCCCGAAATACCCAGCTCTGGCCGGGTTGCAAGCTGCCTACATCATGCACAGCTCTACTAGCCTACAATGGCTGTCGAATCTGACCGGCGCAAGGCCCGGGCTTGCATCGGAGCCAGTTGCCGCTGGATCCGGGGCAATGGCGCAATGTCGCACCCGACCCGTCCGCTGGCCGTGATTGCCACGCACCGAGCGCGCCGGCTGCACGCCGCACAGGGTCGTGTTGCAGCCCGTTGTGTCCGGCGCCGCGAGTTCGACGTTAACGTAAATCATAGACCGCTCGCGCTAGATCTCTGTTTTTCTTTCCTGGTCTCAAGGCACAAGCCAGTCTCGGGCCTGGGTCAGCGGTGGTCCCGACCAGCAGGGGCGCAGGCGCACGTCCTCTACCGGAGATGATCGTGATGGCTGACATTCTGTTTGCAGGTCTGGTCGCGGCGACCTTCGTTGCGCTCGCCATCGCCCGTGCCGGTCTGGCGTGGTGGGCGGTCGCTGCGGGCGTCGCGGTGCTGCTGTCGCTGTCGGGAGTTCTGGACCGCGGTGTGCCGGCGCGCGAGATCGGACTCCTGGGCGGCGTGGCGATCGTGATGGCGGGGCTGCTGGCGATCCTGTCCCTGCGTCCCGTGCGGCGCTTGCTCGTCACGCGGCCAGCCTTCGGGCTCGTCCGCTCCGTCCTGCCGAAGGTCTCGGCCACCGAGGCGCAAGCGCTGGCGGCGGGAACGATCGGCTTCGACGCCGAGATTTTCAGTGGCAAGCCAGACTGGGACAAGCTGCGCGGCCTGCCTGGAATCGAACTCAGCAAGGAGGAGCAGGCGTTCCTCGATGGACCGACGCAAGAGTTGTGTCGGCGGATCGACGACTGGACCATCCGGCTGGAAAAGACCATCCCCGAGGACATTTGGACGTTCGTGCGCGCCAACGGCTTTCTGGGAATGCTGATTTCCAAGGCGCACGGGGGCTTGGGCTTCTCGGCGCAGGCGCAATCGCTCATAATTGGAAAGATCGCGTCGCGCTCGCCCGATGTTGCCACGATCGTCATGGTGCCGAATTCGCTGGGACCGGGGGAACTCGTCGAACGCTATGGTACGCCCGAGCAGAAGCGCCACCACCTGCCCCGACTGGCGAGCGGCCTGGACATTCCCTGCTTTGCTTTGACAGGACCCACCTCCGGCTCGGATGCCGCAGGCATGCGCGATGTCGGTATCCTGGAAAAGGGTGTGTACGCCGGCCAGCCGACGCTGGGAATCCGGCTCACCTGGGACAAGCGCTACATCACACTCGGCCCGCGAGCGACGCTGGTCGGCCTTGCCTTCCGGCTGCTCGACCCCGGCAACCTCCTGGGCCGGGGCGAGGACATCGGAATTACCGTGGCGCTGATCCCGGCCGACCATCCGGGCGTCGAGATCGGCCGACGGCACCGGCCGTCCGGAACCGCCTTTCCGAATGGTCCTACGTCCGGGCGTGACGTGTTCATCCCCATCGACTGGGTCGTTGGCGGCCAGCCGATGGTCGGGCAGGGCTGGCGGATGCTGATGGAGTGCCTGGCAGCCGGCCGCGCCGTCTCGCTGCCTTCCTCGGCCGCCGCGGCGGCGAAAGCCATGCTGCACCAGACGACCGCCTACGCGCGGGTGCGGCGGCAATTCGGTCTGCCGATCGGCCGCATGGACGGCGTCGAGGAGGCGATCGTGCGCATCGCCGAAGCGGCCTACGTGACTGAGGCCGCGCGCGCCGTCACGGCAGCGATGGTCACACGGGGAGAACGGCCGGCCGTGATTTCCGCGCTGATGAAATACCAGACCACCGAGCGCATGCGTGACGCCGTCATGGCGGCCATGGACGTGCATGGCGGCAAGGCGATCTGCGATGGACCGTCCAATCCGGTGATGGCGGCCTATCAGATGATGCCCATCGCCATCACGGTCGAAGGGGCCAACATCCTGACGCGGACCCTCATCACTTTCGCCCAGGGCGCGCTGCGCTCACATCCCTATCTGTTCCAGGAAATCGAGGCGGCGCGCGACACCGACCGAAGGCGCGGCTTCCTGGCCTTCGAGACAGCCTTCGAAGGCCATGTGGGCTTTGCGGTGAGCAACGTCACCCGGGCGCTGCTGCACAACCTGACGTTCGGGGCTCTGGCGGCCGCACCGGACGACGTCTACACGCGGGCGCGCTGGTACCGTCAATTGTCCCGGCAGTCTGCGAACTTCGCGCTGCTGGCCGATGTCATGGTCGTCACGCTGGGCGGCGGACTGAAAACGCATCAGCGGCTCTCCGGCCGGATGGCCGATGCCCTGTCCGAAATCTATCTGGCGGCCGCCTGTCTCAAGCGGTTCGAGGACGATGGACGACCGCAGGCGGATCGCGCCCTCATGGAGTTGTCGGTGCGCAACGCGCTCTACCGCTGCCAGCGGGCGCTTGCGGCCGTTATCGACAACTTCCCGTCTGCTGTCCTCCGCTTCGTGCTTGCCCGCATCGTGTTTCCGTTCGGGGAACCCTATCGGGCGGCATCCGACACGCTCGGCCGGCAAGCGGCTGCAGCGATTGCGGTGCCCGGTGAGGCGCGCGACCGTCTCACACGCCACATTTTTGTTTCCCGCGACCCATCAGAGGCGGCCGGCCGCACGGAACTGGCCTTCGCACTGGCCGTGGCGGCCGAGGACGCCGAGCGAAAACTGGAGCGCGCCGTCAAGGCCGGGACCGTCCGCCGCTATCACGGGCACGACTGGCTGAACGAGGCCGTCGATGCCGGCATTCTCACCGAGGCAGAGGCTAAGCGCCTGAGGGACCTGGAGGCACTTACCGCGCAGGTCATCGCAGTCGACGATTTTGAACCTGCCGACGTGCGATCAGCACACGCGGGCGCGCCGCCCGTCGCCAATGACAGGCTGCCACGGGCAGCCGCGGCCGAATGACCGACACGGACGAGTTGTCGAGGAGACACGAGCCATGGGGCTGATGAGCACGATCGTCGGGCGACGGGATCGTCGCCTTCTCGAGGGCCTCTCCGACTGGCGTGTCACCGTCGATGTCGAAGGTCTCGCATGGGCCGTGTTCGACCGCGAGGGCGAAAGCGTCAATGCGCTCGGCCAGCGGCCGCTCGATGAGTTGGCGCGGATCGTCGCGGCCGTCGAAGCGGGTGCCCGTGACGGGGGCATCCGCGGCCTCGTCTTTCTGTCGGGTAAAGAAAAGGGCTTCATCGTCGGTGCCGATATCCGCGAGTTCGAGGCCTTGCGCACCGAAGCGCAGGTCCTGGAGGCACTGCGGCCCGTCAATGCCATCCTCGAGCGGATCGAGCGGATGCCGATACCGGTCGTTGCAGCCATTCACGGTGCCTGTGTCGGGGGCGGGCTCGAGTTGATCCTCGCCTGTCACTGGCGCATAGCGGTCCGAGACGAGGCCACACGCGTCGGATTTCCCGAGGTGAAGCTCGGCATTTTTCCCGGCTTCAACGGCACGGCGCGTTCGATCCGACAGGTCGGGGCCCTCAACGCGCTGCAGGCGATGCTGAAGGGGTCGATGATCAAGGCGTCGGCGGCTCGCGCGCAAGGCTTTGTCGACCAGCTCGTCGATAGCCGCGGGGCGCTGCGCTGGGCCGCTCGCAAGGCCGTGATGCAGAAGCGGCGATCCAAGCCGATGGGTGGCTTCAGCGGGCTGCTGGCCAAATGGCCGGCACGCGGGTTCCTGGCTGGCAAACTGCGCGACGAGACCGCCAAGAAGGTGCGGGAAGTCCACTATCCGGCTCCATTCCGGCTGATCGACCTGTTCGAGAAACACGGTGGCAGCTACGAGGCGATGAAGGCGGCCGAAAGCGCCGCTTTCGCCCCGCTCATGGTCTCGGAAACATCCCGCAACCTGCGCCGCGTGTTCTTCCTCTCGGAGGCGCTGAAGGCGCAAGCCCCCAAGGGGCTGGGCTTCAAGCCGCTGCGCGTGCACGTGATCGGCGCTGGAACTATGGGGGCCGACATCGCGGGGTGGTGCGTGGCGTCCGGCCTCGAGGTGACGCTCCAGGATGTCTCGGCCGAGCAGATCGAGAAAGGGGTCGCGGCGCAGGCCAAGCTCTTTGACCGCAAGTTCCGCAGCAGGGCGCAGCGGGCCGCCGCTCAGGCTCGTCTGATCGCAGACCCTCAAGGACGGGGCGTTGCGCGCGCCGACGTCGTCATCGAGGCGATCGTGGAGAAGCTCGAAGTCAAACAGGGCCTGTTGAAGGATGTCGAGACGCGCCTGAAACCTGGGGCCGTGATGGCGACGAATACCTCATCATTGAAGATCGAGGATATCGCCGCTGCCCTCGCCGATCCCGGCCGGCTCGTCGGCCTCCACTTTTTCAATCCGGTCGCCCAGATGCCCCTCGTCGAAGTGGTGAAGGGGCCGTCGTCGCGGCCAGCCGAGATCGACAAGGCGGCGGCTTTCGTGACGACGATCGACAAGTTTCCAGTGGTCGTCCGCAGCGTTCCAGGTTTCCTCGTCAATCGCGTGCTCGCGCCCTACATGATGGGGGCCATGGCGCGCGTCGATGCCGGTGAAGACAAGGAGAAGATCGACGAGGCCGCTCGCCACTTCGGCATGCCGATGGGGCCGATCGAGCTGGCCGATACCGTCGGCCTGGACGTATGTGCCCATGTCGGCGCGATACTCGGCCTGTCCGGCGACGTCGGGGGCGCTGCCGCGCGCGTCGCGGCCGGCAAGCTCGGCAAAAAGGCCGGCGAGGGCTACTACGTCTGGAAGGATGGCAAGCCGGTCAAGTCCGCCGACAAGCGCTTCGGCAAGGGCGATCTGGACAAGCTCGGGCGCGACCTCGTGGCTCCGCTCATCAGCCAGTCCGAACAGGCGCTGGCGGAGGGCATCGTGGAGCGCGCCGACCTCGTCGACGCCGGTATCATCTTCGGCACCGGCTTTGCGCCATTCCGTGGCGGCCCCCTCAATTACAAGTCGCAGGCAGGCGAGGCGGTAGAGCCCCTGCTCGCCCGGGCCGCGGCACCATGACGTGTTGGCATCGGAGATGACGATTTCTGGGCATCGGAGATGACATGAGCCAATCCCTGCGCCGCGTGGCCATCGTCGGGGGCGTGCGCACCCCCTTCTGCCGCTCGGGTACACTTTATGCCGACCTGACCAACCTCGACCTGATGACGGCGGCCCTGTCGGGGCTCGTCGATCGCTTCGCCCTTACGGGTGTGCATGTCGACGAGGTGGTCGGGGGGGCGGTCGTCACCCATGCGAAGGATTGGAACCTGGCTCGGGAAGCGGTGCTCGGCACCGCGCTGGCGTCCTCTACGCCCGGCATCACGCTGATGCAGGCCTGTGGAACGAGCCTTCAGGCGGCCATGGGGATCGCCGCGAAGATCGCGTGTGGCGACATCGAGTGCGGCATCGCGGTCGGCTCGGATACGACGTCCGATCCTCCGATCGTGTTCACCAAGACCTTTGCGCACCGGCTTGCGGCGATGAGCGCGAAAAAATCGCGCTTGGACAAGCTGAAGGTGATGAAGGGGTTCCGTGCGCGGGAACTGGTGCCGCAGCCGCCAGCGACGGCTGAACCGCGGACAGGTCTCACCATGGGCCAGCACTGCGAGCTGATGGCCAAGGAGTGGGACATTCCGCGCGCCGAGCAGGACCAGATCGCCTACGACAGCCATACCCGCGCTGCGGACGCTTATGCGTCTGGCTACTGGGACGATCTCGTCGTGCCCTACGCCGGCGTCTATCGCGACAACACCATCCGCGAGGATGTGAGCCTGGACAAGCTCGCGGCCCTGAAGACCGTCTTCGATCCGTCGGATCGGGCCACGCTGACGGCTGGAAACTCGACGCCGCTGACGGATGGGGCCGCAAGCCTGCTGCTGTCGTCCGAAGAGTGGGCGCGGGCCCGCGGCCTGCCGATCCTGGCCTATTTGCGCGCGAGCCAGCACGTCGGCAACGACTTCGTCGCCGGCGAGGGACTGCTGATGGCTCCGACCATAGCCGTCGCGAAGCTTCTCGCCAGAACAGGGCTCAGCCTGCAGGACTTCGACTTCTACGAAATCCACGAGGCCTTCGCCGCGCAGGTCCTCGCCACTTTGCGAGCCTTCGAGGACCCGGCCTACTGCCACGAGCGCCTTGGACTTTCTGTGCCGATGGGTGCCATCGACCGGGCCAAGCTGAACGTCAAGGGTTCATCGCTGGCCTACGGGCACCCGTTCGCCGCGACCGGTGCGCGGATCACGGCCCACCTCGCCAAGCTGCTGGCGGAGCGCGGCGGCGGGCGCGGGCTCATCTCGATCTGCACCGCCGGTGGCATGGGCGTGGCGGCGATCCTGGAGGGTGCGGACAGGGGCTAGCCGCATCAGGTGAGCCAATTCCCTGTCCGCAGGGCTGTCAAAGCGGGATATTGTCGTGCTTTTTCCAGGGGTTCTCCAGCGTCTTGTGACGCAGCATGTTGAGCGCGCGACAGATGCGGATGCGCGTATTGCGCGGCAGGATGACCTCGTCGATGTAGCCGCGCTCGGCGGCCACGAACGGATTGGCGAAGCGCGCCTTGTACTCGTCGATTCGGACCTTGATCTTTTCGGGGTCGGCCAGCTCTGACCGATACAGGATCTCGGCGGCACCCTTGGCACCCATCACGGCGATTTCCGCCGTCGGCCAGGCGTAGTTGCCGTCACCGCGGATGTGCTTCGAGCTCATCACGTCATAGGCCCCGCCGTAAGCCTTGCGGGTGATGACGGTCACCTTCGGCACGGTCGCCTCTGCAAAGGCGAACAGCAGCTTGGCCCCGTGTTTGATGAGGCCGCCGTATTCCTGCGCGGTGCCCGGCAGAAAGCCCGGCACGTCGACGAAGGTCAGGATCGGGATTTCGAAGCAATCGCAGAAGCGCACGAAGCGGGCAGCCTTGCGGGAGGCATCGCTGTCCAGCACGCCAGCGAGAACCATCGGCTGATTGGCGACGATGCCGACCGTGCGGCCCTCCATGCGTGCGAAGCCGGTGATGATGTTGCGCGCGTAGGCCTCCTGGATCTCGAAGAAATCCGCTTCGTCGACGACTTTGCCGATCAGCTCCTTCATATCGTAAGGCGTATTCGGATTGTCGGGGATGAGCGTGTCCAGCGAAACTTCGACGCGGGAGGCGAGGTCCATGGTCGGCAACTCGGGGACCCCGTCCAGGTTGTTGCTGGGCAGGTAATCCATCAGCCGGCGCATCTGCAACAGCGCCTCGACGTCGTTGTCGAAGGCCTTGTCGGCGATCGAGGACTTCGTCGTGTGCACTTTCGCGCCGCCCAGTTCCTCGGCCGTCACGGTCTCGTTGGTGACGGTCTTCACGACATCCGGGCCGGTCACGAACATGTAGCTCGTGTCGCGGACCATGAAGATGAAGTCGGTCATGGCGGGCGAGTAGACGTCCCCGCCGGCGCACGGCCCCATGATGACGGAAATCTGCGGAATGACGCCCGAAGCGAGCACGTTGCGGGTGAATACCTCGCCATAACCGCCGAGCGCATCGACACCCTCCTGGATGCGCGCGCCGCCAGCGTCGAACAGGCCGATGATCGGGGCGCGGTTCTTCAGCGCCATGTCCTGGATCTTGGTCATCTTCTGGGCGTGCGCCTGGGACAGAGAGCCGCCGAACACCGTGAAGTCCTTGGCGAACACATAGACGACGCGGCCGTTGATGGTGCCCCAGCCGGTGACGACGCCGTCGCCCGGCACCTTGGTTTTCTCCATGCCGAACTCGGTGCAGCGGTGTTCGACGTACATGTCGAATTCCTCGAAGCTGCCCTCGTCCATCAGAAGCTCGATGCGCTCGCGTGCCGTCAGCTTGCCACGCTTGTGCTGCGCCTCGATGCGGGCAAGCCCGCCGCCGAGACGGGCATTGGCGCGGCGCTTTTCCAGCTCCTCGATGACGGCTTTCATGGGGCACCCTTTCGCGACGTGTTTGGGATGTCAGGTGGGCCGGGCTCAATGCGGCGGGGAATGATCCGCTGAGATAGCACGGTGGCCACGTGGCGCAAACGGCACATTGGGTGGCGGGGTTGGTCGGCGTTGCGGCGGGGCGTCAGTCGCCGCCACCGCCGCCACCGCCGTCTCCACCACCACCGCCTGACTCACTGCCGGGTCCGCCGTCGTCGTCCCTGTCGTCGTCGCTGTCGCGCCGGTTGCGGCGAGCGTGCACCTGCAGGCGGACATCGGGCTCGCTCGGATTTTGCCAACGGTCGCGGCCTCGGCGCGCGTCGATCCGGAGCTGGCGTTCGCGCTTACGTCGGTCGGCGCGGGCGGGCCACACGACGAAGACGAGGACGGCAAGGACGGCAACGCCGACAAGGGTTGCCATCGCCTGCTCAGATGTCATCCGGTCTGCCTCCCCTCATCTGGCCGTCGGTGCGCGGCGCAGGGACCGATAGACCGCACGGGTTGCGAGGATCAGCACGGCGAAAGCCAAAATCGCCATAGGCACGCCGAGCACGAGAGCCAGATGGTCGCGCAGGTTGGCAGCCACGACCCCGAAATGGACAGCAAGCTCGCCCCATGCGAACAGGGCAAGGACGCTCAGGAACGCAAGCCCGACCAGGGAGAGCGTGGGCTCACGTCCCCAGAGGTAGGCGGACATCGGCGTGCTCGGGGCGGTTCTTTCGCGGAGGTTGAGAACCACGATCAGCGGCAGGAAGAGGCCGCAGAGCAGGCTGACGATCAGGTCGTAAGACCCCAGTTCATTCGACATGTGTGTCTCCATTGGCTGCGGCAGCACTATGCGCCGCTCCATGCAAGATCACCTGGACGATCGACCCGGTCTGTTCCGGCGGATACACCCCGTCTCGACGTCTCGACGTATCGGCGCTCAAGCCGCAGATCGCGCCCGACGAAAGCGCGCCGTTATTTCGGCGGGTTCCAACTCCAGGCCCCCCGCACCAGACATATGGTCCGGGCAGACGTGCCAGTCCCGCTCGGCAAGCCACGGCAGCGTCACGTCCAGGAAATTCGCCAGCGGAACGTCGGTTGCCAGCATGTCGACCCACGGCCCCTCTATGCGCATTTCGGTGCTGTCGCGGTCGGCCCAGCACGGCAGGACCAACTGGCCTGGGCGCGCGGCCGCGACCAGCAGCGCCGGGCCAGCGCTATCCTCCAGCAGCCAGACGCGTCCGGCGGTGGCGCAGCGGGACACAAATGTCTCGACGGTCTGGACACGCAGGGCGTCGGCCACCGCTTCGGGTTCGGCCTCCGGCTCGATCTCGTCGGAGGTCCAGTCGGTGCCGATGAGGCGGCCAGCGCGCGTCAATGCCGGGAGCAAGTCACCCAAAGCTTCCGATAGCGGCAGATCCTTCACGCGCGGATTGACGGCCACCAGGCTGGCCCAGCGCTGCGCCTCCTCGCGCGCCGACCACAGCAGGGTCACCTCGCGACCTGGAAGCGCGCGCGAGGGAACACGCGCGAGCCCCGACTCGCCCGCGACCGCATAAACCCGGCGGGCGGCGACAACGCGGCGGACGAACCGGTCGCGCCGGGTCAACTCGGGAGGACGGGGGGCGTGCGCCATGGCGGGCCTTTCTGGCGATCAGTCGCCAGAGAGTGTGCCGCATGAGCCGTTAATCCCCCGTTTTTGCGGGATGTGGCGGGCGCAGCCGCTTCAGAGGATGAAGTCGCCCGCGACGAGTGGCGCGGTGCCCATGACGTCGATGGCGAAATCGGCGCGACCGTCGCCGTTGGTGTCGCCCTCGACGCGGATCAGCGAGCCGACCCTGATGGCATGAAGTTCACCGGCCGTCCGCGAGAAGGCCGCTGAGCCGATGAAGGTGAACGCCTGATCACCGCCGGCGCGCGTGCTCGCGTCGATGGTCGACAGGTCGATGTCGTCCGACTTGCGGGCGAAGTCCTTGATGAGATCGCGCGACGTCGTGCGGGACTCGGTCGTCCTGTTGTAGTCGAAGAAGTCGCGGCCACCGCCACCCGTGAGCGTATCCTTGCCTTCGCCGCCGGTCAGGCGGTTGGTGGCTGAATTGCCGATCAGCACGTTGGCACCGTTCGAGCCGATGGCGCTGAAGGAACCGGTGCCGACCAGGGTGATATTCTCGATGCCGCTGAAGGTCAGCAGCGAGCGGGTGATGGTCGAGGTGATGGTGTCGATGCCGCTGGTATCGAAGACGGTATCTCTGCCGTTACCGAGCACGTAGGTGTCGTTTCCGTCAAACCCGAAGAGGTTGTCGTTCACACCGTCGAAACCAGCCGCGCCGCCGTCGAGAATGTTGTTGCCGGCGTTGCCGAAGATCTCCTGCGCCAATCCGTTGCCGGTCAGGTTGATGGCCTGCGTACCGAACGTATTCGTCGTCTGAAGCCGCTCGATGTCGTCGTCGGCGGCGAGGACAAAACTGGTTCGCGCCGATACGACGTCGATACCATTGCCCGCCGTTTCCACGATGATGTCGCCGGCATCGACCGTGTAGAAATCCGAGCCGGCCCCGCCGTCGAGGGTGTCGTTGCCATCGCCGCCGTTGAGTTCGTCGGTGCCGGCTTCTCCAAAGAGGAAATCGTCTCCGGCGCCCCCGTCCATCTGATCGTCGTTATCGCCGCCGAACAGGACGTCCTCGCCGTCGTCGCCCCGCAATATGTCGTTGCCCGAGCCCCCGTTCAGCAGGTCGCGGCCATCGCCGCCATACAACCGGTCATTGTCGGTGCCGCCGAGCAGCGAATCGTCGCCCTGGTCGCCGAACAGAATATCGTTGCCAGCGCGTCCATCGAGGCTGTCGCCGCCCGTTCCACCCGACAAGACATTGACGAAAGCATTGCCGGTCAACGTGTCGTCGCCTTCTTCGCCGAGGGCGTCGATCGAACTGAAGGTTGTTCCAGACAGGTCGATGATGTCGTCGCCGAAGCCGCCGAGATAGCGACCGCCCGGAAGATTCCCGCTGCGCACGTCGTCGCCGGTCGTCAGCAACTGGTCGGTGAGGCGGTTGGTGGTCACAAACAGGGAGTAGGCCCCTGCGGTCTGGCCATTGAACGCTGCGGGGGCGACAAAATACGTGCCGGGTGCGAGGTTGCGCAGCAGAAGCGCATTGCCGCCGACGCCTGAGTCGAAATCGGTGTCGATAAACCCGCCGTTGCCATCGAACAGGCTCACTTGCGGATTGGCGACGGACGACGAGCCGATCCCCTGCATCGACAGGTAGAACTGGACGTCCGTCGTGGTCGAGACGAAGAAACGGATGAAATCCTGGTCGCCGCTGAGGTTCGCCTCGAAGAACCCATTGAACGACGTCGAGTTCTGGCCGTCGAAATTGAGAAAGGCAGTGGTCGAGACGTCGGCGGGGATATCGGTCACGATGCAGGCTCCATGGGGGCCGCCAAGATCAACGGCGCGCGACACTGCCACGTCCACTGACGTTCAGCAAATATAAAAGATGGCAGGAAACTATGGCCTTGCGGCAGCTCGCTGATACCGTCTCAGCCTGACTGCAACCGCAGCAGCCGGCTTGCCGCCGCCATTTCGCGCTGGCGAAATGCGCGCCGCGCGCTCGCCTCCTCGTCCGCGCCCCACAGGCTGATCTGATAGTCCTCGTCGACGTGGGCCGCGGCCCACGCGGACTCGAGGGTCAGTCGGCCGTGCGCATGGGCGAGCGCGACGAGCGCCGAGCCGGTCAGTGTCGTCATGATGTGCAGCCCGCAGAGCTCGAGCGCGGTGCGGCCGACAAGAGCGGTTGCCACCCGGGCCAGCGCGTCAGCAGGCTGGTCGACGTGGATAATGCCTCGGGTCACGACGAAACGGGCATCGAGATCGGAGGCGGCCCACGCCAACACCGGGTCCCAGGCTTCGGCCTGCAGCGATGCGAGGTCGGCGGGATGGTCGGCGCGGTAGCACACGAGGTCGCAGCCCGCGAACGCAACGATATCGGCGGCTACCGCGGCCTCTTGTCCGACGATCCCATCGAGCGCTGTGTTCGCGAGGCGGGTCAGCGGCATGGAGCCCGGATCAAGGCGTTCCCCCTGGTCCTGCCACTCGACTGCTATTGCGGCTGCCAGCGTCGAGGTCGGCAACACCAGCGGTCGCTTGCCTGGTGTGCGCACAGCCCGCCCGTCGAGTTCAACGGGAAAGCCGGCGGCCGTCGCCGGACCGACTGCTGCCGTCTCATAGAAGCGTCTGAGCCCCTGTCGAGGACCCTTGCCAGCGGGGGCCCTGTCGTTGTCATCGGCACTCACGACGGGTCCTCGCGGTCGAAAAGCAGGCGTTCGAGGGCCGGGACCACGTCGTCGAACGCGGACACTCTGACGGCAGCTCCCGCCCGCTCGAGCATGGGACCGGCGTGGTAGCCCCAATCGACGCCGATGGCATTCACGCCGGCCGCCACCGCCATTTCCATGTCGTAGGTCGTGTCTCCGATCATGACGGTATCGGGCGATGCCGTCCCGGCCTCGGCCATGGCTGTAAGGACCATCGAGGGATGCGGTTTGGACGGATGGTCGTCGGCGGTCTGGATCGTGAGAAAATGCCCGACGAAGCCCTCCCGTTCCAGCAGCGCATCCACGCCGCGGCGCGATTTCCCAGTGGCGATGCCCAGCAGGGTGTCGGGCCGGGCGCGCAGCGCAGCGATGGTCTCGCGCGCGCCTGGAAACAGAGGTTCGCGGTGGATCTCCTGGCGGCGGATGTCGGCGAAGGCCTGCTTGTAGCGCTCGGCCAGCCTGGCGATCATGCGCGGGTCCTGCTCCGTCACCAGCCGGCCGATCGCCTCGCCGAGCGACAGGCCGACGACGCTGAGGACGGCCGCGCGCGTCGGCACGGCGAGACCGTCGGCCTCGAAGGCACTGTTCATGGCCGCGACGATGGCATGCTGGCTATCGACCAGGGTGCCGTCGCAGTCGAAGATCACGAGTTTCATGGAGCAGGCTTATAGCGGCTGGCGCGGCCGGCGGGAACCTGCCTCGAGCCCCGTTCCTGTGCGCAGGGCGGGTACCAGGGCCCATGCCATTGCGGCACGAGGCGGCCCCCTCTTTCCATTGCCCTGCACTTGCGATGGAGAGAGGCGGACGCCCGCAGCCTCGCACCGATGAAGGTCGTGGAGCGGGCGAACGGTTACCATTGCCAGGTTGCCGGCACGAAGCGGTAGGCCGCTCCGTCGCGGACGGTGTAACCGAGCCCCGGAAAGGACAGGTGATAGCCGAGCATCATTGCTTTGTCGGTGGCCAGCATGTCCAGGATCTTGCGCCGCGAGGCTTCGGCCTGCGCCGGATCTGTATCTACGCCCGCCCACCAGCCGGGGTTTGCAAAGGAAATATAGGCGTGGGTCAGCGTATCGGCCGCAACAATCAGGGTCTGCGAGCCCGATGTGACGGCGACGGCCAGGTGGCCCGGCGTATGGCCAGGGGTGTCGATCGAGACGATGCCCGGCACGATCTCGTCGCCCGGCTTGATGCGGCGGATCTTTTCGGCCAGAGGCGGCAGGTGCGTCTTGGCACCCAGCGCAAAACCCTGGAACGCGGCTGGCAGCTTGCCGGCGGCCTCGTCGGTGGTCCAGAAATCCCACTCGCGCGCCGCAATGATATGCTCGGCGTTCGGGAAGCGGGGCGCATCCTCGAATTCGTCGATCAGCCCCCAGATGTGGTCGGGGTGGCCGTGGGTGATCACGACCTTGGTGATGCTTGCAGCCTCGATCCCGGCGGCGGTGAGATTGTCTGCCAGTCTGCCCGCGGTCGGCATCCAGTTGGGGCCGCCGCCAACGTCGATCAGCACGCGATCCTTGCCGGTGTCGATGACGGGCAGATTGACATGCGCGGTGCGCGTCGTCGTCGGCTGCATGTTGGCGGCAAGAAACGCCTGCACGTCCTCCGGCTTGGCGTTGGTTGCAAACATGCCGACGGGAAGCTCATAGGCACCGTCCGAGACGATCGTCACCGAGAACTCACCCAGCGGCAGCCGGTAATAGCCCGCCGCCTGTGCCTTGGCTCCGGCCGCGGCATGGCCGAGCGACGGTACGACGAGCCCTGCCGGCAGCGCCAGGGCGGCGGCCGCCGAACCCGTCATCAGCGACCGACGAGACAGGCCGCACAGGGATTGGCTGGCGGCCGTGGACGGGCGGGCGGGGGTGTCGCGCATACTCGCATCTCCTTATATTCTTCGTCGACCTTGCGAGGTCCCGTCCAGATCGTCAACCGCCGCGGTGGACCCGGCTTGCGCTCGACAGCAGACCCGGTGCTGCCCCCTGGTCGCCGTACATGGAACAGGCTAAGCACTTTGGTCCAATTCCGGCGTGCGCACGTTGATGCGCCGGACAACAAAATACTGGAGAACGCCCGATGATCACCTGCCGAAGCCGTTCAGTCGTCGCTCTTTTTGCACTCGCATCGTTGGCCTTCTCGGCCGTGGTCGCCCCGACAGCCATCAGCAATGCCGCTGCTCAGGATGCCAAGCCCGCCACGGAATTTTCCGAACAGGCGCTGCTCGACGCGGCCTACAACTATTGTGCGACCGTCGAGAACCGCGGTGTCAAATCCTGCGACTGCGAGCAGAAGCTGCTGTCGCAACCCGACCGGTTGGATGACGAGGGCAAGCGCATGGCCTTCTGGTACTGGACCAACCAGGAGCGCTTCAAGACCGAGTTCGAGGCGCGGCGGACGGCTGATCCCAAGTGGCAGGAGGGCTTCGCGCTCAAGATGTCGAACTGGGCGGCCCTGGTGACGGCAGCCTGCGGAGCTTGATCGGTCACGTCTCGCGCTGCGTGATGCAATTTCTTCTGTCCGCGGCGCGGTGCCGCCATGCTGGCGCGGTGGCTCGGTTCACCCCGAGGCGGCCGCGCACGGGCAAGTGTTGCGTCACTGATGCTTGGTCCGCAGGTGCTGCAAGGTCTCATGACGAGCGTCAGTGACAAAAGCAACGCTTGGACCCTAAAGTCACGAGTGTTTCTCTCATGGCTCCGACACTTGGTCGATCAGGTGCTGCAAAGGAACCAAGTGTCGGGGCCGGAACACTGAGTGGACTGTCCGGGTGCAACGCAAAATTAGAGAGGCTCGTCCCGCTGCTGCCGAGATGACTGGCCAGGGACCGCTTTCGCGCAGGGTTGTCGCGCGCGGTCTCTTTCGCTTTCGCCAGCACAGTCTCGGACCGCTGATGCGCCGCATCGGACTGGGGTGCGAGCCCTGTGGTCCGCCGTCCGACGATGACATTGCGAGCCTGCGGGCCGGCCTGTGGATCGTCAGGGGCTGTGGTCCTTTGCTGCAGGGGATCAGCGCGTGGATCGCACGGGGGCGTCCGCTTTATGTCTGCCAAGTCGACGTCGATCTGGAGCGGATGGTCGAACTCGGTGCGGATCGCGCCACCCTTGCCGCCTATCTCGAGGTGATCGACTTCAAGCCCGCACGCGTCCACCGCGTCCGCGAGCGGCTGATCCGGCCTATCGAGGACGTCGAGAGGGGAAAGACGGTGTGGGCGCACCTCGCCGTCTTACGCGTCTTGTTCCGCCGGCCAATGGGGCGGTTGCCGCTCGAGGTGGCGCTGCACGGCGCACCGATCGTTATCGAGGCCTGGTTCGACGCCGACAACAAGCTGATTGCGTATGCTTTCGGCCGGGGCCTGTTGAGCCGCAGGTGACCGGGAACATCGATCTGGCCAGCCCGCAACGCGCGCAATACTACTCGAGACCGACGATCTCGACCGCGTGTGCCAGGTCGCTGGCACCCGTCTGCTGCATCCAGTCGACAAAGTTGCGCATCTCGCCGCCGTCGCGCAGCTTTCGCAGCCCGCTCAGGTCGATCGAGGCCGTCACCCACCCCGGTTCGTTGAGCGCGCCCTCGGCCAGCACCCCGGTATCCGAAACGCCTGACTCGGAGGGGACGAAGATGCCGGCGGCGCCCGTGTTGATATCGACGGCTGGCGACCACGGAGCGTTCCCGACCGTCGGGCTCGTTACACAGGCGATCTGGTTTTCCAATGCCCGCGCGCGGGCCCCCGTGCGCACCCGGTGGTAGCCCGACAACCGCTCGGTACAGGAGGGAACGACAATCAGCTCGGCTCCGGCGGCGGCCATCGCACGCACGTTGAGGGGGAACTCGCTGTCATAGCAGATGGCGATGGCGATGCGGCCGAGGGCCGTGTCGAAGGCGCGGGCCGGACCGCCGGGGGAGATGCCCCACGCGCGCTCGAACGGCGTCATGATGAGTTTGGTCTGTTCACCGACGAGACCGCCCGGCGTGACGAGTTGCGCCGCGTTGAGAAAGCGGCCGTCCGCTGCAAGAACCGGTCCCGAGCCAACCAGGATATGAACGTCGTGCTGGGCCGCCAGTTCGACGTGGAAGGCGACGCGGGCACCTGCCTGCTCGGCGACGGCCCGCATACTGGCACCAAGATCGCGGGCGACCTCCCGGCCAAAGCAGGCCGCCTGCTCCATCGCCGCATACTCGGGAAAGACGAGAAGATCAGCGCCTGTCGCGGCCCCATCGGCGACCCATTGGGCAATCTTGTCCTGCCACTCGAACAGTGAGGTGGGCTCACCGATCGGGTATTGCGCAGAGGCTACGGTGAGGCTGTCGGGCCGCGCCATCAGAGGTCCTTCAGCCAGAACTGAAGCGTGTGATCGGTCTCGTGGTCCTGGCCGACCTCCGTCCAGGCGTAGCGGGCAACGAGGCCGGAACGCGGGGCATAGCCGCGTTTCGTCCAAAAGCCGTCGAGCGGCCGGTAGTCCCTGGGCTTCAGGGGATGATCGTCGGGGCGGACAACGCGACAGAAGGTCGATATCGCGAACCCGCCGAGCTGTCGTGCATGCCCTTCGCGGCCGTCGAAAAAGGCGTGACCCAGGCCGTGGCCACGATACTCCGGCAGCAAGACGGATTCGCCGCAGTAGAACACGCTGGCGATGTCGTAGCCGGCACTCAGGAAGGGATCGCGAAACTCCGCATCAGTTTCGGCCATGGGCGAGGCCGTCGAGGCTCCGATGATGCGGTCACCGTCGCGGGCGACGATACAAACGGCACCACGCCCGCTGGCGAACTTGGCCAGATACTCAGCCTCGTAGGCCTCCGAACCATCGTAGAGATAGGGCCAGTCGCGGAACACGGCCATGCGCAGACGGGCCAGATCGGGCAGCACAGCGCGCAGTGCATCTCCGGTCAGTGCCTCGACCGTCGGCGTCATTCGTTCTTGCCTGCGATGGTGTTGCCGGGACCGACGATAACGACTGTCGGCGCGTGGCGTTCGGCCTGGGTTGCGTCGATCTGGGCGTACGCGCAGATGATGAGCTTGTCGCCGACGCAAACCAGACGCGCAGCCGCACCATTCAGACCGATCACGCCGGTGCCCGCCTTGCCCTCGATTACATAGGTTGCAAACCGGTTGCCGTTGTCGATGTCGTAGATTTCAACGCGCTCGTTGACCAGGAGGCCAGCGGCCTCGATCAGGTTCCGGTCAATCGAGATCGACCCCTCGTAGTGGAGGTCGCATTCGGTAACCGTTGCCCGGTGCAGCTTGCACTTGAGCATGGTGAGGAGCATGGGCCCGCCTTCGCGCCGTTCGCCGCTGACCAGATATCCGACCGGCCTCAGCCGGCGACCTGGGCGATCCAGTCGGTGAGGTTGTAATAGGTGGTGACGCGGGCGATCTTGCCGTCGCGGATCTCGAAGAACGTGCCGGCTGGCAGGCGGTAGGTCTGACCCTTGGCTTCGGGCAGCCCGGCCTCCGAATTGAGATACTTCCCAACGACGTTGAACTCCGCCGCGGCGCGGACGCCATCGCGCGAGACCATCACCGCGATACCCTCGAGTTTCTCCGCGTAATTGTGCGCCATGCGTGCGCTGAACGCCTTGAACTTGTCGAGGCCAATGCGGCGTTCGCCCTGGTTGACGTCGTGAATGACGTCGTCGGTCAGGCAGGCGAACATGCCGTCATGGTCGCCCGCATTGAAGGCGTCATAATACTGGCGGACGAGGGCGGCGGTGGCTTGGCGGGCGGCGCTCTCTGCGGCGGTTTCGGTCATCTGTGGTGCTCCCCGGCTCTAGGTCCTGCGCGTCGGGCGCGGTGTCATGGTCGGGGTTTAAGCAGTGTCGGGCCGGCGTGCAAGGGCGCGACGGCGATCAGGTGAGATCCAGGTCGGCGAGGCGGACGGCGAGCTCGGCGGCGAAATCGACGGTCAGCGGCGTGTCGGAGGCGACTGTCGTAACCTCCAAGTAGCCGTCCAGACCAGGGCGGCGGAACCGGGTCGTCTCTAGCTTCACGGCGTCGATGACCCAAAGTTCGCGCACATGATGCATGGCATAGACCCGCGCCTTGCGGCCGCGATCGAACGCCAGTGACGTGTCGGCGACTTCGACGGCGAGCAGGCACGTCTCGGGTTTCAAGCCTCTCAGGCCATCGGCGCGCCTATAAAAGACGAAGTCCGGCTCGAGGTATGTCTGGTCGTCGAGCCGGAAGGTGGTCTCGGGGGCGAGCATCAAGCCGTCGGGCAACACCCGATACCAGTGCGCTGCCAATGCAACCTTCAGCACCTCGTGGTGAATGCCCTTCGCCGACATCGGAACGAGCTCTCCACCGATCAACTCAACCCGCTCGTCCTCGGCCAAAATCCCGGCGGCCACCATCCGTTCGACTTCGGCGACCGTGAAGGCGCGCCGCATCAGTCCCTCGGCGGCCTGCGTGGTGCGCCGCTCGGGATCGGTCAACTCGAAGGTCCGATGGGTGTCGGGCTTGTTCATGTCGCAAACTATAGCAGGCCGGGGTCGGCTCGGGCTAGAAGTCACACCGAACAGACGCCCGTCATTCAGGATCAGTCCGCGCCAGCCATGACGCCCGACCCCATCATCGTCGCTGCCCTTTACCGGTTCGCTGCCCTACCCGACTTTGCGGCGCGGCAGGGCCCACTCGCGCAGCTCTGCTGCCGGCTCGGTGTTCGGGGAACCCTGCTCCTCGCCCCAGAAGGCGTCAACGGCACCATCGCGGGTTCGCGCTGCGCCCTCGACGCGGTGATTGCCCATATCCAGGCGTTTCCCGGTTTTGCCGGCCTGGACTGGAAAGAAAGCGCCGCTCGGGAGATGCCGTTCAAGCGCATGAAGGTGCGTCTCAAGCGCGAGATCGTCGGCATGGGCGTGCCCAGCATCGACCCGAACCGCTCAGTCGGCACCTTCGTCGAGCCGAAGGACTGGAATGCCCTCATCGCGGCTCCCGATGTGCTGCTGATCGACACGCGCAACGACTACGAGGTCGCCATCGGCACGTTCGCCGGCGCGGTCGACCCCAAGACAACCACGTTCCGCGAGTTTCCGCAGTGGGCACGCGATACCCTGACCCGTACCGACGCACCGCGCATCGCCATGTTCTGCACGGGCGGCATTCGCTGCGAGAAAGCGACCGCGCTATTGAAGGACATGGGGTTTCCCGAAGTTTATCACCTGAAGGGTGGCATCCTGAAATACCTCGAAGATGTCCCGTCCGATGACAGCCTGTGGCGGGGCGAGTGCTTCGTGTTCGACGAACGTGTCTCGGTCGGCCACGGCTTGGTTCCGGGCCCCTACCAGCTCTGCTCCATCTGTCGCGAACCGTTCTTGTCGGGTGCAGCGGGTGGAGGCTATGCGAGCCACCCCTGTCCGACCTGCGACGCGACCGCCGACCAGGAGGCGAAGGCTGCCGCCGCAGAACGCCAGCGCCAGATCGAACTTGCCGCGGATCGTGGTGAGACCCACGTGGGCCAGCGCCCGCAGCGCAATTGATTCCGCGCGCGGCGGGGTGTGCCGCGCCCGGGTCCGCCAGGGGCTCTTGGTCGGAAATCTGTGGCGTGATCAATCATTTGTGAGCGACCTGCCGTTCACTTCGACGCATCCGAAGTGGCCACTCGCGTGTTTCATGTCCAAACGGCATCCCAGCCGTTCGCAAAAGGAGACACGCATGCGTTCCTGGTTACTTGGTCTGGTGGCGGTGGCAGCCGTCGCATTGGCTGCGGCCGTTCCGGTCGCAGCCGCTCCGGTGAGCGGCCTTGGCGGCTTCGACCGGTCGGCGGCGACGGCGTCCCCGCTCGTCGAACAGGTCCGGCACTGGCGCAAGAGGCGCTATTACAAAAGGTATGGCTACCGCCGTCACTACCGCCCGCGCGTCTACGGGTTCTCCCTCTACGTCGGGCCGCGCTACTACGGCTATGGCCGCCATGCCTACAAGCGCCATTACGGCCGCTCACACTATCGCAGGTATCGCGGCTGGTAAGGCCGCAAGACGGTCACTCAACGACGGACTGAGGTCCAACGGGCCCCGGCGCACCTCGCGCCGGGGCTCACCCGTTCTTGCGATTGTGGATTAGCCGTCAGCGCTTGAAAAATATGTTCGCGTTGTCGGCAGGCGTGCTGGTCGACCCCGACAGCTCCCACACCTCGGCAAGTTTGCGGGCAGCGTCCTGAAGGACGGGGACTTGAGCCTGGGCGGCCTGCGGCGACAGTCGTGGCGATGGCCCGTGCAGGGCGAGGGCCGCCAACGCGCGGCCGGTCCGGTCGATGACCGGAACAGCCGCGCCGACGATGCCGATGGTGTATTCCTCGTCGTTCAAGGCAAAACCGTTCGCCTTGATGCGGTCGAGTTCGAGGCCCAGCGCTTCAGGCGACGTGATGGTCTTGGCGGTGTGGGCATGCAGCGGCTGCGACCGGATGAGCGCCTCGCGGATGTCGCGATCGAGCCAGGCCAAAAGAACCTTGCCGCCGGAGGTGCAGGTGGCCGGCACGCGACTTCCGGCACTCAGGTGGACACGGAGAGACCACTCAGCCTCGATACGGTCGAGGTAGACGAAGTCGAGGCCGTCCAGCACCCCGATGTTGCAGGTCTCGGCGACCTGCGCCACCGTCTCGGCCAGAATGCTGCGGACCGGCGCTCCCTGATTGCGGGTGAGCAGCGCGGCGAGCGCGAGGCTATTGAACCGGGGGCCGATGGCATAGCGATCGCGCGTCGGATCACGCACCAGCAGACCGGTGTCCGACAACTGCTGCAGGACCCGGTGAACCGTTTGGCGCGGCAGCCCCAGCTCTGCGGTCAGATCCGGCAGGCCGACCGGCCGGGGATGGCCTACGATCGCCTCGAGCACGAGCAGTGATTTCTCCAACGCCGACAACCGGTCGCCCGTGCTGTCGGCACCGGGCCAATGCGCACGTATTGGGGGCTCGACCCGGGGGGGGCTCGGCTTGCGCATGATGTCCTCCTGGTCCGGGCCGTCGTTAAGGCGACAGTTAGATGGTGGGCACGTGCATCGCGCCTTGACAACCTACTACTCATCATAAAGTCTAGGACATGGCGTCCCGTTTATCAAACGGGAGATGGCGTGATGACGCAGTTTCATCCGTGACGGGGGATGCCGAGAAGGAAACGCCTGCGGGCAAAGTCGGCCCTCGAGAGCTGACACCAGCGGGACTGCGTGCGATGGTTGCAGCAGGCACCATCGCGGCTTACCGGGAGGATAACATCATGCTGAAGCTCGCTAATCCCCGCGCGCTTGCACGCGCTGCCGCCGTGCTGGGCCTTGCGCTCGCGCTGCCGCTGACGGCCACGGCGCAGGACAAGTTTCCCTCGCGTGCCGTCGAATTCATCGTGCCGTGGGGGCCTGGCGGCGGTGCCGATCAGCTTGCCCGCCTCGTCGGCAAGCTTGCCGAGCCGCAACTCGGCCAGGGCATGCCGGTGGTGAACGTGCCCGGCGGTACCGGGGCCACAGGCATGGCCAAGCTGCTGGCCGCACCGGCGGACGGGTACTCGCTCGCCGTCTACATCGCCGACAGCCATGCGCTGCTGGCGGGAACGGCGCCACGATGGACGCTCAAAGACATCACCCCAGTGGCGGTGATGATCCAGGGGCCGTCCTTCATCTTCGTGCCGGCCGACAGCCGGTTCAAGACCTGGGCCGATTTCGAAAAGGAAGCCAAGGAAAAGCCCGGCACGTTGAAGGTCGCGACACTGGGCTTCGGCTCGGTCGATGATTTCTCACTGAAAAGCCTAGACGGCAAAGGGGTCAAGGTCGTCCAGGTGCCATTCGCCAAGCCCGCAGAGCGCTATGTGTCGATCCTCGGCGGGCATGCCGATGCGCTCTACGAGCAGGCCGGTGACGTCGGGCAGTTCATCGCTAACAAGCAGATGCGTCCGCTGATGATCTTCGGGACCGCGCGCCATCCCGCGTTCCCCGATACGCCGACGTCGAAGGAACTCGGCTACGACGTCGCGCTGCCGCAGTTCCGCGCCCTCGTCGTCAGGTCGGGGACTCCAGAAGCCAATGTGACGGCGCTGTCCGATACCCTCGGCAAGGTCGCCGCCACGGCTGACTTCAAGAAGTTCCTCGAAGATCAGTATGCCGACCCGAACAGCTTCATCCCGGCCGACAAAGCGGCGGCCTACCTCGAGGCGCAACTCAAGGAGATGCAGGCGCTGGCGGGAGCGGGAAAGTGAGCCTCGGCCAACGGCTGCTGGCGTGCCTGCCGTACGGCTTCGTGCTGGCCGGCGCGGCGGTGCTCTGGGTTCTGACCTATTCGATCACCTACGCCGAGCAACCGGGCCAGATCGGCCCGACGTTCTGGCCTCGGGCCGCCATTGCCCTCATGGCGCTGGCGGCCCTGGTCGAGATTGTCCGCGTTCTGTCGGCCGCGGAGCGGGCCGGGGCCGTGTCGACGATCGGCGACACGTTCGATGAGGCGGACGGTGTCGCGGAGGTCGGCAGCGCGGACCCGTCGCGGGTACCGCACCTGCTGATCGGCGGCTTTGCTCTGACGTTTGCGTTCGCACTGGTCGTCGGCACGATCGGCTTCCTGTTGTCGACGTTTTTCTACCTCGTGGCGTTCATGTACCTCGGGCGATATCGCAACCACCTGGTGGTCTGGGTGTCGGCCCTGGTCGGCACGGCCCTTCTCGCGGTCATATTCCTCAAGGTCGTTTACGTATCGCTGCCGCGAGGAACAGCCCCCTTCGACGCCGTCACGCAAGCCGTCATCGACCTCTTGTCGCTCTTCTGAGCGCGAGGGCGAGGCGGCGGCGTCCAGACAACCCTGACAGGGGCCCGCCATGGAACTTCTTGCGCAGGTGGCCGGCGGCTTTCTGGCCTGCCTCGAGCCGGTCAATCTGATGATGATCGTGATCGGCATCCTCGTGGGGCTGGTCGTCGGCGTGCTGCCGGGGCTCACCCTGGTGATGGGCGTCATTCTGGTCCTGCCGTTCACCTATAAAATGGAGGTCACGCCGTCGATCGTCCTGCTGGCGGCGATGTACGTCTCGGGCACCTACGGCGGTGCGTTCACCTCGATCCTGTTTCGGATCCCCGGCGAGCCGATCCACGTGCCGCTGTTGTGGGATGGCTATGCGATGGCCAAGGGAGGGCGGCCGGCCAAGGCGCTGGGATGGACGCTGGTCGCCGCGCTCGGGGGCGGAGTGGTCGGCTGGATCCTGATGGTGCTTCTGACCAAGCCCATTGCCGATTTCGCCCTTCGGTTCTCGACACCGGAATATTTCGCCATCGTGGCATTCGGCCTGTCCAGCGTCATTGCTCTCGGGAAGGGGGGGCTGGCCAACGCCTTCATCTCGCTCGCCCTGGGACTGATTATCGCGTCGGTCGGCACGGACGCCACGTACGGCGCTTATCGCTTCACCCTTGGGCTGCCGCTCCTGGCCGATGGCATCGAGTTTCTGGTCGTGATGGTCGGCGCGTATGGGGTCGGCGAGGTGCTGTCGCGGCTCGAGACGGGCTTTGCCGGCAAGCCGATCGAGAAGGTTTCAGACACGCGCACCGAGTTGCCGAAGCTCGACGAGGTGTGGGCGATCAAGGGCATGTTCCTGCGATCGTCCCTGCTGGGGACGATTGTCGGCATCGTTCCTGGCGCTGGTGCGACGATCGCCTCGTTCGTCAGTTACGGCGTCGAGGCCCAGTTCGGAGCCCGCCGTGCCCAGATGGGGTCGGGTGTGCCGGAGGGGATCGTCGCGCCGCAGGCGGCTGCTACGGCCTCGGTCGGCGGCGCGCTCGTTCCGCTGCTTGCGCTCGGACTGCCTGGGAGTGGCGCCACTGCGGTGATCCTGGGAGCCTTCATGCTGCATGGCATGCAGCCGGGCCCGCAGGTGCTGCTGACGTCGAGTGAGATCGTCTACACGATTTTTGCGTCTCTCCTCATCGGCATCGTGGTCATGTGCCTGATCGGCTACTTCGCGATCCGTCCGCTGGTGAAGATCCTCGATTTTCCCGAAGCGGTCGTCTCTGCTTTCGTGATGATTTTCTGCTTCATCGGCGCGATGTCGATCCGCGGTAATATCACCGACCTCTACCTGATGATCGGCTTTGGGCTCATCGGCTACCTGTTCGAACGCCTGCGCTTTCCGATCGCCCCGCTGGTCTTGGGCGTGATCCTCGGTCCCATCGCGGAGGAAAGCTTCATGAACGCCATGATCAGCCACGGCAACGACTGGACCGTGTTTTTTACCCGTCCGATCTCAGGCTCCATCATGGCACTGACGGCGCTCACGCTTGTGCTGCCCGTCGTCGCTGCGATGCGTGCCGGATCGGGTCGGCCCGTCTCCGGGCGCGGTTGACAATCCAACAGTCAGTTCGATAATTGAGACATAGCGTCCTAATAAACGAAAGAAAGTCGCCGCCATGGCAGAACTTGCCGCCCGTCTCGACGAGGCCGAGCCCGCCGCCCGCGACACCATCGCTGGGGTGATTGGACGGGCCAGGGCCGCCATGGCGACCTATTCGGCCGAGATCGCCATGGGCGGTCAGTCCCGGATCGACGAGGCCGTCACCGCGCTGGCGTGGTCGATCTACAAGCCCGACAACGCCAGGCGTCTGGCGGAAATCGCCGTCGCCGTGACCGGCATCGGCAACGTCGAAAGCAAGGTCATCAAGAACCAGCGGAAGACGTTCGGCACTCTGCGCGACCTCATGAGGGTGAGGTCGACGGGCATCATCGAGACGATCCCAGAAAAAGGCCTCGTCAAGTGGGCCAAGCCGGTCGGCGTGGTCGCGGCTATCACCCCGTCGACCAACCCATCGGCAACACCTGTCAACAAGGCGATGATGGCCCTCAAGGGGGGCAATGCGGTGATCATTGCGCCACCGCCGTCGGCCTGGGCGGCGACCGAGCCCGCCGTTGCCGGAATGCGCACCGAGTTGGAACGCATCGGGTTGCCGGCCGACCTCGTCCAGATCCTGCCCGAGCCTGTCACCCGCGAAGCTACGAGCGAACTGATGGCGCAGGCTGATCTGGTGGTCTGCACGGGAAGCCAGAAGAATGTCCGCCAAGCCTACCAATCGGGCAAGCCTGCGCTGGGCGTCGGCCTGGGCAATGCGCCCGTGATCATCGACTCGACCGCCGACCTCGACGACGCGGCGCAAAAAATCATGGCCTCGAAGACGTTCGACAATGCCACGTCGTGCTCTTCGGAAAATGCACTGGTCATCGTCGGCGATGTCTATGATGCCGCGATCGCCGCGTTGAAGAAAGTCGGCGGCTACATGGCCAGCAAGGCGGAGCGCGAGCGGATCATCGGGCGGTTGTGGGTCAACGGGCAGTTGAACCGCAAGGTCATCGCCCAAGGTCCGGATGCGCTGATCGACGTGTTCGAACTGGGTCCGCAGGCCCAGGGCTGCCGTTTCGTGATGGCCGAGGAGAGCGGGATCGGGAAAGCCCACCCGCTGTCGGGCGAGAAACTGTCGCTCGTCCTTGCAATCTACCGCGCCCAGGATTTCCAGGACGCCAAATCCATCGTCAGGTCGATCCTCGCCTACCAGGGCCGCGGGCATTCCTGCGGCATCCACACCAAGGACCCCGACCACGCCAGTGAACTCGCCCGCGACATCGACGTCGTGCGCGTGCTCGTCAATCAGGCCCACACGTTCGGCAATGGCGGCGGCTTCGACAATGGGCTGCCGTTCACCCTCACCATGGGCTGCGGGACCTGGCAGGCCAACTCGTTCTCCGACAACCTGAACTGGAAGCTCTTCGTCAACATCACGCATCTGGTGATGACGATCCCCGAGGATAAGCCGCCGGAAGAGGCGCTGTTTGGGCCGTACTGGTCGAAGTATGGCCGGTAAGCG
The DNA here is from genome assembly GCA_033765285.1 of Hyphomicrobiaceae bacterium. Lineage (GTDB taxonomy): Bacteria > Pseudomonadota > Alphaproteobacteria > Rhizobiales > Hyphomicrobiaceae > Filomicrobium. Next base: position 85,055 of record JANRIE010000073.1, read on the forward strand.
AAAGCGAGGGGACGCATGAACTTCGAGGAGCACGCCGCAAAGCCGCTGCTGGACCGCTTCGGCATCGCCGTTCCCCGCAGCCGGCTGGCGCATGACCCGCTAGAGGCCGAGGCGGCCGCCCGGCAGATCGGTCCCTGCGTGGTGAAGGCCCAGGTTCCAACGGGCAAGCGTGGCAAGGCCGGTGGCATCCAGCGGGCCGATACTCCGGACGCCGCACGCGACCATGCCGCCCGCATCATCGGAATGGACATCGACGGCTGGCGGGTCGCCAAGGTGCTCATCGAGGCACAGGCCCACATCGGCCGCGAACTCTATGCCGCAGTCGTCACAGATACCGCGTCCAAAGGGCCGATGCTGCTGTTCTCGGGCCTCGGCGGCATGGACGTCGAGGAAGCAGCCGAACACGATCCGGGAGCCATGCGTCGCATCGCGGTCGCCATCGAAACGGGGCTGACCGAGGCGCAGGCGCGCGCGGCCATCGCCGGGCTCGGCCTGGAGGCGGTCGAGGACGATCTCGCCGATGTCCTCATGCGGCTGTACCGGGCCTACCGGGGGCTCGACGCCGAGCTTATCGAGATCAATCCGCTCGTCGTCACGGCCGACAGCCGCATTGTCGCGCTGGATTGCAAGCTGACCATCGACGACGGCGCGGGCTCGCGTCAGAGCGATATCGCTGGTCTTGCCGCCCCTGAACGACACACCACGATCGAGGCGCAAGCCGCCGAGGCCGGGCTCAAATACATCGAACTCGGCGGCACGGTCGGCGTGCTGGCCAATGGCGCGGGCCTCACCATGACGACCATGGACACCATCGCCCATTACGGCGGCCAGCCGGCGAACTTCCTGGAAATCGGCGGCGAGGCTTACACCAAGGCGAAAACGGCGTTGTCGATCGTGCTTCAGAACTCCAACGTGAAAAGCCTGCTCGTCAACTTCTGCGGAGCCTTCGCGCGCACCGACGTGATGGCCGACGGCGTCGTGACGGCGTGGCTCGAGTTGAAACCGGACATCCCGATCTTTTTCACCATTCACGGTACCGGCGAGGATGCCGCCGTGGCCCTGGTCAAGGAGCGGCTGGGGATCGTGCCCTTCGACCTGATGGACGATGCCGTCAAGGCCGCGGTGGCGGCCGCTGCCGGGGAGACCGCCCAATGATCCCGCGCAAGTCCGACAGAATTCTCATCCAGGGCATCACCGGTAAGCAGGGCACCTTCTGGGCGAAGGCCATGCAGGATTACGGCTCCACGATCATCGGTGGTGTCAATCCATCGAAGGCCGGCACAGAGCACCTGGGCGTGCCTGTTTATGCCAGTGCGCGGCAGGCGGCCAAGGCGCAGGCCTTCGAGATCGCCTGCATGTTCATTCCGCCGATGCTGGCGAAGGCTGCCGCCATCGACGCCTGCGAGGCGGGGGCCAAGCTGCTGGTTTGCCTGACAGAGCACATCCCGGCGCACGATGTGATGGAGATGCACGTGGCCGCCCGCCAGAACGGTACGCAGATCGTGGGCCCCAACACCGCTGGCGTCGTTACGGTCGACGCCTGCTTCGTCGGCATCATGCCGGCGTTCAATGATCGGGTTTTCTCCGCGGGGCGGGTGGGCGTCATCTCGCGCTCGGGCAGCCTCGGCACTCTAGTCTGCCTGATGCTGACGCAAGCCGGTCTCGGGCAGTCGGTCTTCTACGGCGTCGGCGGCGACCCGATGGTCGGCACCAATTCGGCGCAGGCACTGCGTATCCTGAATACAGATGCTGGGACCGATGCCGTGGTGCTGTGCGGGGAGATCGGCGGTAGCGCGGAGGAGGAAGCAGCCGACGTCGCTCGCGCCATGACCAAGCCTGTCGCTGCCTTCATCGCTGGCCGCCAATCGCCGCCTGGAAAGAAGATGGGTCACGCCGGTGCCATCGTCGCCGGCGGCAAGGGAGACTACGCCACCAAGCGCCGCGCGCTGGAGGCGGCAGGCGTGCCGGTTGCCGACGTGCCGAGCCAGATCCCAGGACTAATCCGCGCCCGCCTGCACGCGGCGTGAGCGCACACTGACCAACCAGCTTTACGTCAACGCCCCAGACGGGGCCGGGAAGGACGCCGTTCCATGAAGATGACCACAGAGGAAGCATTCGTCAAAGTCTTGCAGATGCACGGCATTGAGCACGCCTTCGGCATTATCGGCTCGGCCATGATGGCGATTTCCGATCTGTTCCCGAAGGCTGGCATCAGGTTCTGGGACTGCGCGCACGAGTGCAACGCCGGCATGCTGGCCGACGGCTTCACACGGGCCACCGGCAAGATGTCCATGGCGATCGCCCAGAACGGTCCTGGGATCACGAATTTTGTCACACCGATCAAGACGGCCTACTGGAACCATACGCCGCTGCTGCTGGTGACGCCGCAGGCGGCCAACAAGACGATCGGTCAGGGCGGTTTCCAGGAGATGCCGCAGATGGCGCTGTTCGAAGACTGCGTCGCCTACCAGGAGGAGGTGCGCGATCCGTCACGAATCGCCGAAGTGCTGAACCGCGTCATCGAGCGGGCGTGGCGTGCCTCCGCGCCGGCCCAGATCAATGTGCCGCGCGATTACTGGACCCAGGTCATCGACATCGAACTGCCACAGGTCGTCCGGCTGGAGCGCGCCGCGGGCGGGCAGGAGGCGATCGAGGAGGCCGCGCGCCTGCTGACCGAGGCCAGGTTCCCGGTCATTCTCAACGGCGCTGGCGTCGTGATCGGTGGTGCCATCGAGGCGAGCCGCCACCTTGCGGAACGCCTGTCGGCCCCGGTCTGCTGCGGGTATCAGCACAACGACGCCTTTCCCGGCTCCCACCCCTTGAGCTGCGGTCCGCTCGGCTACAACGGCTCGAAGGCGGCGATGGAACTGATCGCCCGCGCCGATGTCGTGCTGGCGCTGGGGACCCGCCTCAATCCGTTCTCGACGCTGCCGGGCTATGGCATCGACTATTGGCCCAAAAACGCAAAGATCATCCAAGTCGACATCAATCCGGATCGCATCGGGCTGACGAAGAGAGTGTCGGTCGGCATCTGCGGAGATGCCCGGAAGGTGGCCGAAAGCCTGCTGGCAGCGCTCGGTCCCCAGGCAGGCGACCACGAGCGCGAGGCGAGAAAGGCGCTCATTCACCAGTCGAAGTCGGCCTGGTTGCAGACCCTCGCCTCGATGGATCACGAGGACGATGATCCCGGCACCAACTGGAACGATCGCGCCCGCCGCCGGGAGCCCGATCGCATGAGCCCGCGCATGGCCTGGCGCGCGATCCAGGCGGCGCTGCCGAAGGACGCGATCATCTCGACCGATATCGGCAACAACTGCGCGATCGGCAACGCTTATCCGACCTTCGAGGCGGGCCGCAAATATCTCGCGCCGGGCCTGTTCGGGCCGTGCGGCTATGGTCTGCCGTCGATCCTCGGGGCAAAAATCGGCCGGCCCGACGTGCCGTGCGTCGGCTTTGCCGGCGATGGAGCCTTCGGCATCTCCATGAACGAGATGACGGCGTGCGGGCGCAACGACTGGCCGGCGATCACGATGGTCATTTTCCGCAACTACCAGTGGGGGGCGGAAAAGCGCAACACGACCCTCTGGTTCGACGACAACTTCGTCGGCACCGAATTGAACCTCGGCGTTCAGTACGCGAAAGTCGCCGAGGGCTGCGGCCTCAAGGGCGTGCAGGTTCGCTCGATGGAGGCTCTGTCCGAAGCGCTGCGGACAGCGGTCGACGAGCAGATGAGCCAGAACGTCACGACCTTCATCGAGGTGGTGCTGAACCAGGAACTGGGCGAGCCATTCCGGCGTGATGCCATGAAGAAGCCGGTCTCGGTCGCCGGGATCGACGCCAGCGATATGCGGCCGCAACCCATGGCCTGAGCACCAAGGCGCGCGGCGGCCCAGGACGCGTTCCTCGCGTCGATGGACTTGGATGGACCGGGCCCGTCTCATGCCGCTGCCGGAACACTCGAAGGGCGTGACGGGACGATGATCCTGATCCTGAATGCCGGCTCGTCGTCGATCAAGTTCGCGCTGTACGAGACCGGCGTGGAGCCCGTCGAGGTTGCCCGGGGACAGGTTGAGAGCCTGGGCGGTGCAGCCCGGCTGACCGTCAGGCGCGCGGGCGCGGCGGCCGTGGTGCGGGAACTTGGAGGGGCCGATCACGCGGCTGGATTACGCGACATTCTGGTCGTGACGCGTGAGCTTGCCGGGCAGGCCAAGATTGCAGGCGTCGGTCATCGCATCACGCACGGCGGGGCGGACTTTCTCGCACCGGCCCTACTCGATGCGGCAACGCTCGCGCGGCTCGACGCGCTGGTGCCCTATGCCCCACTGCATCAGCCCTACAACCTGGCGGCCGTGCGTGCCGCCATCGAGGCGTTCCCCGATGCCCTGCAGGTCGGCTGCTTCGATACGGCCTTCCACCGTGGGCAGTCGTTCGTCTCTGAGGCGTTCGCCCTGCCGCGCCGCTACTACGAGGCTGGCATCCGCCGCTACGGCTTCCATGGCCTCTCTTATGACTATGTGACCGGCGAACTGGCGCGTGGACTGCCCGAGATCGCCGCTGGCCGGGTGGTCATCGCGCATCTGGGCAATGGCGCGTCGATGTGCGCCGTCAGGAACGGCCGCAGCGTCGAGACGACGATGGGTTTCACCGCCCTCGATGGACTGGCGATGGGCACGCGATGCGGCCAGCTCGATCCTGGCGTGATGCTGTATCTGATGGAGGCCGAAGGGCTCGGCGCAGCGGCCATCTCACGCATCCTGTATCGCGAAAGCGGGCTCCTCGGGCTGTCGGGCCTGTCCGCAGACATGCGCGAACTGGAAGCTTCCGATGCGCCAGAGGCACGACAGGCCATCGCCTATTTCTGTCATCGGATTGCGCGGGAGACCGGTGCCCTTGCCGCGACCCTGGGCGGTCTGGATGCTCTGGTGTTCTGCGGCGGGATCGGCGAGAACTCGGCCCGTGTTCGCGCGGACGTCTGCGGCCCGTTGGCCCACCTGGGCGTGGCAATCGACGCCGGGCACAATCGCGTGCACGCGCGCGATATCGGTGCGGGGACGGCCCGCGTGCTGATCATCCCCACCAACGAGGAACTGGTGATCGCCCGCGCGACCCGACAGGCTCTGAACACCGCGGGCGGCTGACAGGCATGCGGTCGGCCCCGGCCCATGTGGCGAAGTGCCCATCAGGCTAGCTGGGGCCGTTGCGCTGGCCCGGTCGCGGGGCTAAGAGTGCAAAGCTGATCCGCAACAGTCTGGTCCGAAGATTATGCACGTCGATGAAGCAACCGTCCGGCGTATCGCGCGCCTGGCCCGCATCAAAATTACCGACGCCGAGGCCAAGGGCCTCGAGGGCGAGCTGTCAGGTATCCTCGACTGGGTGGAGCAACTCAAGGAGGTCGATACGGACGCCGTCGAGCCGATGACCCGCGTCGTGCCGATCTCGCTGACGCAGCGCGCCGACGACGTGACGGATGGGGGCAAGGCCGACGAGATCGTGTCCAATGCGCCGCTGAGCGAGGACAATTTCTTCGTCGTTCCGAAGGTGGTCGAGTGATCAGCGTGTCGCTCCATGCCGACCGGGCCCCGCGGTCCTTCGTGAAAGTGGCAAAGACCTGAGATGGGAAACCGGGGCATAACCCGGCGCAGGGAGCAAGCGTGAGCAATCTGACGGACCTTTCACTGAGCGAGGCGCGCGCTGGCCTGAAGGCGAAGGCGTTCTCGGCGCGTGAGCTGACCGATGCGTTCATTGCCGCCATCGAGGCCGGCAATCCGGCGATCAACGCCTATGTTCTGGCCACGCCGGAGATCGCGCGATCGCAGGCCGATGCGTCCGATCAGCGCCTCCGGGCGGGCGAGGGCGGCATTCTCGAGGGCCTCCCGCTCGGCATCAAGGATCTGTTCTGCACCAAGGGCGTGCGCACGACCGCCTGCTCGAAGATCCTCGACGACTTCAAGCCGACCTACGAATCGAGCGTGACCCAGAACCTGTGGAACGCGGGCGCGGTCATGCTCGGCAAGCTCAACAACGACGAATTCGCCATGGGCTCGTCGAACGAGACGAGTTGCTTCGGCCCGCCGGTCAACCCGTGGCGGCGCATCGGCTCGGATGAAAACCTCGTCGCCGGCGGCTCGTCGGGCGGGTCCTCGGCGGCGGTTGCAGCCCACCTCTGCCTGGCTGCAACGGCCACCGACACGGGCGGCTCGATCCGCCAACCTGCGGCGCTCACCGGCACCGTCGGCATCAAGCCGACCTACGGGCGCTGCTCGCGCTGGGGCATCGTCGCGTTTGCGTCCTCGCTGGATCAGGCCGGGCCCATCACGCGCAGCGTGCGCGATGCGGCGATCATGCTGGAGGCGATGGCGGGTTACGATCCCAAGGACTCCACGAGCGTCAATGCTCCGGTGCCTCGCTACGAGGACGCGCTCGGCAAGGGGCTGAAGGGCCTGCGCGTCGGCGTGCCGAAGGAATATCGCGTCGAGGGCATGTCGCCGGAGATCGCCAAGCTGTGGGACGACGGAATCGCCTGGCTGAAGGCCGCGGGGGCCACGATCCACGACATCTCGCTGCCGCATACCAAGTATGCCCTGCCGGCTTATTACATCGTGGCACCCGCCGAGGCCTCCTCGAACCTCGCCCGATACGATGGCGTCCGCTACGGCCTGCGCGTGCCCGGCAAGGACCTGATCGACACCTATGAGAACACCAGGGCGGCTGGCTTCGGGCGTGAGGTCAAGCGGCGAATACTGATCGGCACCTACGTGCTTTCGGCGGGCTATTATGATGCCTACTATCTGAAGGCGCAGAAGGTTCGAACCCTCATCAAGCGCGATTTCGACGAGGCCTGGGACAAGGTCGACGTGGTGCTGACACCGACGACGCCCTCGCCGGCCTTTGCTTTCGGGGAGAAGTCCGGTGATCCGCTGGCCATGTACCTGGAGGATATCTTCACGGTCACGGTCAATATGGCAGGCCTGCCGGGTATCTCAGTTCCTGCCGGACTGTCGTCGCAAGGAACGCCGCTTGGACTGCAGCTCATCGGCAAGCCGTTCGACGAGGCCACCTTGCTGGCCACCGCCGAGGTGATCGAGGCGTCCGCCGGCCGCCTGACGCCGCCGGACCATTGGTGGCAGCCGGGCGTCCGCGCTGGCACCGCCAAGGCGGCCACGAAAACGCCTGCACGCAAGCCGGCAAAGGCGAAAGGCAAGTCCAAATGAGTCCGCGCCCGCCCACCGAATGCACCGAGATGGCCCATGTGCGAGCGGAAATCGACCGCATCGACGCCGCGCTCGTCGATCTCGTCTCGGAGCGCTTCGGCTACGTGGACAGGGCCTGGCAGATCAAGCAGCACGGGCCGGAGGGGGCAATCGTCCCCTGGCGCATCCAGCAGGTGATCGACAAGGTGAAGCTGCGGGCCGCCGAGCGTGGCCTGCCGCCCGAACTGGCCGAGGCCTTGTGGCGGCAGATGATCGGCTGGTTCATCCAGTACGAGGAGGAACGCCTGCGGCAGGCGAGCGAGGCCTCCGGCAGCGGGACTACTCCGCGCGAGGGGAACGGCACATGATCGGGCTACAACCATTCGATCCCTGGTCGGTCCTGCTCATCGCAGTGCTCAACCCCGTCGTGGTCATCGTCGCGATAGCGATGGGGCGCTCGATCGACCAGTGGCAGAAGGTGATCGTGGCTGGCTTTGCCGCATCGCTGGCCGGATTTCTGGCGCTCTACGTCATGGCCTATTTCCGAATTGTTCCGGTCAAGGGCATCGGCGGGGAGGCCGGGGTGTTTCTCGTGCAATTCGTGCTCGGCATGATCTGGGCTTGGCTGTCGTGGCGCCTGGCGGGTCGGCAAGAGACTCGATAAGTCGGTCGCGATCGACCATGAACGGACATCGGCGGGGTTCATGTGACCTTAGACGTGATTGTAGCGCTCGTCGCCGCGGCCGCGGCCATCTTCTGGCTCGTCAAGCGGCGGCGGCAGGCGGTTGGTGAAGGAAGTAAAATGTCGGACACGACGATTACCGCACATGAAGCGAGTGAGAAGGCCGCGGCTGGCCAGATCATCATCGTCGATATCCGCTCGCCGGCCGAGTGGCAGTCGAGCGGCATTGCCAAGGGCGCGCGGCCCATCACGATGAACCAGCCGCTGGCCTCGTTCCTGAGCCAGCTCGACCAGGCGCGCGGCGGCGATGCCAGCATTCCCGTCGCCTTCATCTGCGCAACGGGCAACCGCTCAGGCTTCCTGCTGCGTCAAATGGAGCAGTCGGGCGTTGGCAACGTCATGCACGTCGGTGACGGCATGATGGGCAGCCGCTTCGGTGCCGGGTGGATTGCGTCTGGTCTGCCTGTCGAGCGCTGGCAGGGTTGAAGTCCGCGCGCCCCTCAATAGCGGCCGAGCGGATGGGTAAACAGGTCGTGGACCTTCTTGCGACTGCTATCTGCCGTTTTCTGCTGGGGCTTTGCAACGCGGCGGAAGCGCGGACGTTTGGTGCTCGGTTCGGATTGTTCTGCGCTGGTCTCTGGTCCTGGCACCACTTGGCCGGCGTCGGATTGCAGGGCCGCACGGAAAACCAGCGGTGCAGGGCTCTGGGGCACGGTGGCGGCCACGGATGATGGGGCGGATGGCTCGGGTCCGTCGGCACGCGACGTGTTGACGGCAGCCGACGCTCGTGGCGTAGGGCTGACATCGCCTGCCGCTGGGCCGGCCGCTTGCTCGGTGCGGGTAGGCAGCACGGCGGTCCCGGCGGCGACGTGGTGCTCGCTCACGGGATCAACGGCCGGCGTGATCGGCGAGACCACACGTGTACCCGTCACGGGCGCGACCGGCTGCGGCAGGGCCAGCGTGTGAGGCTCGGGTTTGCTTGGAGCGACCCAGGGCTTGACGAGATAGTCGAAGCCGAGAAGCATGCCTGCGGTGAGCATGAAAATCGCCAGGAAGGCGCGCATTGCTTGTGTCCTGTTTTCGGAAATCTGCGGGACCGTCCGCAGGAGTGAACGGAGCTGGGATGAGCAACGCCACGACACCGAAACAACTTATGGACAAACGAGGTTTCCATATCCTTTCTGCGCCGTCCCCGATACGCCTGACGGCCCGTCCAGGGGCTGCGGCAACTCGAGTCCTCCACAGCTACTTCAGCTACTTCGGCGTGTCACACGCGCGCTGAGGGCCAGCCGATCCCTACCGAGCATGAGATCCGTCGACAAATGACCAACACCGATACCGCCACGTCCAAGTCCCTCATCCCTGGTGCTACCGGCGACTGGGAGGTCGTCATCGGCCTCGAGGTCCACGCCCAGGTGACCAGCCGGGCCAAGCTGTTCTCGGGCGCTTCGACGGGCTTTGGAGCAGAACCCAACGCTCACGTCTCTCTTGTCGACGCCGCAATGCCCGGCATGCTGCCTGTCATCAACGCGGAATGCATCGCACAGGCCGTCCGCACGGGCCTCGGCCTCAAGGCGCAGATCAATCACCGCTCGGTATTCGATCGGAAGAACTACTTCTACCCTGATTTGCCACAAGGCTACCAGATCAGTCAGTACAAGCATCCCATCGTCGGCGAGGGCGAGGTCGAGATCGACGTCGACGGCGGCGTCAAGCGCATCGGGATCGAACGGCTGCACCTGGAGCAGGACGCCGGCAAGTCGATCCACGACCAGCATCCCGAATATTCCTACGTCGACCTCAATCGGTCCGGCGTCGCGCTGATGGAGATCGTCAGTAAGCCCGACCTGCGCTCGGCCAAGGAGGCGCAGGCTTACGTGACGAAGCTGCGCACGATCCTGCGGTATCTCGGCACCTGCGACGGCGACATGGACAAGGGCAACCTGCGCGCCGACGTCAACGTCTCCGTGCGCAAGCCGGGGGGCAATCTCGGCACGCGGTGCGAGATCAAGAACGTCAATTCGATCCGCTTCATCGGTTTGGCCGTGGAGGCGGAGGCGCGCCGGCAGATCGACATCATCGAGGATGGTGGGACGATCGACCAGGAGACCCGGCTGTTCGACCCAAAGACCGGCCAGACGCGGGCCATGCGTTCCAAAGAAGAAGCGCACGACTACCGGTACTTCCCCGACCCCGACCTGTTGCCGCTCGAGTTCGACGCGGCGTTCGTCGAGCATCTGCGCACGGGGCTGCCGGAACTGCCGGACGAGAAAAAGGCGCGCGTGATGGCCGCCTATGGCCTGTCGGCCTACGATGCCGGGGTGCTGGTCGCCGAGCGGGCGTCGGCCGACTACTTCGAGGCGGTGATCGCAGCACTCACCGATCCCGCCCGCGACGGCAAGGTGGCAGCCAACTGGGTCATCAACGAGTTGTTCGGCCGGCTGAACAAGGATGGCCAGGACATCGGCGCGAGCCCGGTCTCAGCCCGGCAGATCGCCGGCATCGTCGACCTCATCGGCCGCGGTGACATCTCCGGCAAGATCGCCAAGGACGTATTCGAAATCGTCTGGACCGAAGGCGGCGACCCGGCCGAAATCGTGGAACGGCGCGGCATGCGGCAGGTCACCGATTCGGGTGCCATCGAAAAAGCCGTGGACGATGTGATCGCAGCCAACCCGGACAAGGTGGAGGCGGTGAAGATGAAGCCGTCGATGATCGGCTGGTTCGTCGGACAGGTGATGAAGGCGTCCGGTGGCAAGGCCAATCCCCAGGCCGTCAACGACATCCTGAAAACGAAGCTAGGCCTGGAGTAGCCTAGTCGGTGGCGGAACCCGAACGGATCGAGGAGATGATCGTGCGCCTGTGCGAGGCGCGCGGCCCGCATAAATCCATCTGCCCTTCGGAAGTGGCACGGGCGCTCGTGCCTGACGAGGCGGGCTGGCGCGCCCTGATGCCAGAGGTGCGGGCCGCCGCCTGCCGGCTTCAGGAGCAGGGCGTGGTCGACGTGTTGCAGCGCGGGCAGGTGGTGTCCGAGCCAAGGACCGCGGTTGGGCCCATCAGGCTGTGCAAGCGCCGAGGCGCGGCTACCCCTTCACCTTGACGTAGCTGCCTGGCGCGTCCTCGATCGGGGTGAGCGTCTGGCCGGGCGTACGCGCGGGCACCATCTCGCCGGACTGCGTCTTCAGCCATTCCGTCCAGTAAGGCCACCATGAGCCAGGGTTTTCCCTGGCGCCTGCAACCCATTCCTCCAGGGATGGAGCGTTGGGGGTTGCGGCCGTCCAGTACTGATATTTGATCTTCTCGGGCGGGTTGACCACGCCGGCGATATGGCCGGAGCCGGCCAGGACGAGTTCCACCGGGCCGCCGAACAACTGGGCCCCGATGAACACGGATTTGGCCGGCGCGATGTGGTCGTCCTTGGTGGCGAGCGAAAAGACCGGGATCTTGATGTTCCTGAGGTCCAGCCGCTTGCCGCCGAGCGTCATCTCGCCCTTGGCCAGCCGGTTCTCGTGATAGAACTCGCGCAGGTAATAGCGATGGTTGGCGGCCGGCATGCGCGTCGAATCCTGGTTCCAGTACAGGAGGTCGAACGGGAACGGTTTCTTGCCGAGCAGGTAGTTGTTGACGATGTAGGGCCAGACGAGATCCTTCGGCCGCATCATGTTGAAGACATTGGCCATGCGCGAGCCGTCGAGGAAGCCGCGCTCGGCCATCATCTCCTCGAGGTTGCGGAGCTGGGCGTCGTCGATGAACAGCAACAGGTCGCCGGCTTTGGTGAAGTCGGTCTGCGTCGTCAGGAACGTCACCGCCTGCACCGAGCGGTCCCCGATCGCGGCACTGTAGGCGAGCGTCGCGGCGAGCAATGTGCCGCCGACGCAATACCCTAGCGCGTTGATCGCAGCCTCGCCGGTCTCCGTCTTGACCGCCTCGATGGCCTGGAGGACGCCCTCGAGCATGTAATCTTCAAAGTCGGTTTCAGCCAGGCTCTCGTCGGGGTTGATCCAGGACACGACGAAGACGGTGAAGCCCTGGTCGACGGCGTACTTGATGAAGCTCTTGGCCGGCGTCAGGTCGAGCACGTAGAACTTGTTGATCCACGGCGGCACGATGAGCAAGGGCAACTTGTGCACCTCACTCGTCGATGGCGCGTACTGGATGAGCTGGAAAATGCGGTTCTGGAAGACGACCTTGCCGGGCGTGGTGGCCAGGTTCCGGCCGACCTCGAAGGCGGCGAGATCGGTCTGGCTGATCTTCAGCAGGTCGCCGGACTTGGTCATGTCCTCGACGAGGTTGGTCATGCCCTTGACCAGATTTTCAGCGTTGGTCGAGAACGTCTCGCGGACGACCTCGGGATTGGTCATCGGAAAGTTCGACGGCGACATTGCGCTCGTCAACTGGCGGATGTGGTATTCCATTTTCTGCTTCTGGCGCTCGTCCTCGAAACGCGTCTCCTCGAGCATGCCTTCGGCCCACCGTGTCGTGACCAGATAGGCCTGCTTCCAAAAGTCGAAGTACGGGTTGGTCATCCACTCGGGATCCTTGAAGCGGTTGTCGCCTGGATCCGGTTCGGCATAGGGGCGGACGTCCTCGCCCATGACCCGCAACATGACGTTGTTCCAAAGCTCCGCATACGACCGCATCAGCGCTGACTGACCCTCGGAAAATTTTGCCGGGTCCTGCAGCCACAGTGCATAAAGCTCGCCCAGCGACTTCGTGGCCTCGGCAACCTCGGATGCGGTCGAGTACGGCGACAACTTGTTGTCGGCACGGTCGATGAGCTGGCTCATGGCGCGCCCGCCCTCCTCGAACAGTCGCAACATGTTGCGAGCGAACGCCTCCGGGTCCTCGATGAGGTAGGGCACGGCGGGACTGTCTGAGGGTGTCATGGGCTTTTACATGGTCCTGGATGACGCGCTGGCGCTGGTCGGGGCGAGGAACACACGACACTCGAGTTGGCCGCACGGACCGACTTTCGGCCCGGCGTCTTGCCTGTGAACGCAGGCCACCATAATAATGCACCACGACGGCGGCAACACGACAAACGACCGGGCAACAGTGATCTGGTCGGAGCCCCGTCCGCATTTGCGCCGCGACTCGGCCGTAGTGTGTCGTCTGGGTGGACGAATCATCCCATGAAGGCACGATCATGCACACTCGACATCACCGCGGCAGGGCCGCGCCGACACCTGGCCGGGCGGCCTGCGCCCCCATCATGCGCAGCGTGGCGTGGCCGCGTTTGCTGGCCGGGCCGTTGATGGGCGTCGCGCTGGTGCTCGGCGGTTGTGGCCCAGGCAGTGTCGCTGGCTCTCTACCGCAACGGGCGGGATTGCCGGACGGGCTGATGACATCGAGCGAAAAAGATGCTGCCATCAAGGAGCTGGAGCGTGTTGCCAGCGAGCACGACACGCAAGCCAAAAAAGCAATAGAGGGTCGGCGCTGAGCCGGATAGCAGCCAATCGCGTCGGCCGGCGACTGCTGCCACTGGACGACCAAGTCGGCGAGGTCGTATCTAATGTCGCCGGAGGCGGACCAGAGCGCGGCGGACGAGCGCCGCTCGGCGGCTCCTTCGACCGCTGGTGACGCGAGCGCCCACCGCACGAGCAGGCCCGAGCGACCACAAACCCGAACCCATAGAAAGACGATACTCCCGTGATCGAGGAATTCCACCGCATCAAGCGCCTGCCGCCCTACGTTTTCGCCGAGGTCAACCGGATGAAGGCAGGGGCGCGAGCGCGCGGTGCGGACATCATCGACCTCGGCATGGGCAATCCCGATCTGCCCACCCCGCAGCACATCGTCGAGAAGCTCGTCGAGACCGTTGCCAAGCCGCGCACCCACCGCTACTCGGCGTCCAAGGGCATTCCCGGGTTGCGTCGCGCGCAGGCCGCCTATTACGAGCGCCGGTTCGGCGTGAAGCTCAATCCGGAAACCGAGATCGTGGCCACGCTCGGTTCCAAGGAAGGCTTCGCCAACATGGCCCAGGCGATCACCGCGCCGGGCGACGTGATCCTCTGCCCAAACCCGACCTATCCGATCCACGAGTTCGGCTTCATCATCTCGGGCGCTGCCATCCGTCATCTGCCGGCGGGGAATGGCGAGGAATTCCTGCGCATGATCGAGCGCGCGCACAAGCACTCGATCCCCAAGCCGCTGGCGGTCATTCTCTCGTTTCCCTCGAACCCGACGGCGATGGTTGCAGACGTCGCCTTCTACAAGGAAGCCGTGCACCTGTGCAAACGGCTGGGCCTGATCATCTTGTCGGATATCGCCTACTCGGAGATCTATTTCGAGAATGACCCCCCGCCCTCGGTTTTGCAGGTGCCGGGGGCCATCGACATCACGGTCGAGTTCACCTCATTGAGCAAGACCTACAACATGCCAGGCTGGCGGATGGGCTTTGCAGTCGGCAACGAACGGCTGATCGGTGCTCTGGCCAGGGTGAAGTCGTATCTCGATTATGGGGCTTTCACGCCCATCCAGGTCGCCGCCGCCGCCGCTTTGAACGGCCCGCAGGATTGCGTGGACGAGATCCGGGAAACCTACCGCAAGCGCCGGGACACCCTGGTGGAGGGCTTTGCGCGGGCTGGCTGGGACGTGCCGCCGCCGCCGGCGACAATGTTCTGCTGGGCACCGATCCCCGAGCCTTTCCGCAAGCTCGGCTCGGTCGAGTTCGCCAAGCTGCTGATCGAGAAGGCGGATGTGGCCGTCTCTCCGGGGGTCGGCTTCGGAGAATATGGCGAGGGGTATGTGCGGATCGCGCTCGTCGAAAACGAGCACCGCATCCGCCAAGCCGCGCGCAACCTGAAGAAATTCTTCGCGCAGGCCCCCGAGACGATGCATAACGTGATCGCCTCCTGACGCCACTGGTCATCACGTCATCACGCACGACGCGGTTCACGACACGTCTCACGCGACCGCGCGCAGAATCGAGCCGATAAGCAGCATGACAGAGACCTTGAAACTCGGCATCGCCGGCCTCGGCACGGTGGGTGCCGGCCTGATGCATCTCCTGGCCACGCACGGTGAGCGGCTGTCGGCCAGTCTGCCGCGCCGGCTCGTCGTCGCGGGCGTTTCGGCGCGCTCGCGCGGCAAGGATCGCGGCTGCGATCTGTCTGCGGTGCGCTGGTTCGACGATCCGGTCGCGCTGGCACGGGATCCGGGCATCGACGTCTTCATCGAGCTGATGGGCGGGGACGAGGGGGCACCGCGCGAGGCCGTGGAAGCCGCGTTGCGGTCCGGCCGGCACGTCGTGACCGCCAACAAGGCGTTGTTGGCCAAACACGGGGTGTCGCTTGCCGCGATCGCCGAGGCGAATGGCGTCGCGTTGAACTTCGAAGCCGCCGTCGCCGGCGGCATCCCGGTCATCAAGACGCTGCGCGAGGCGATGCTGCCCAACGCGATCCAGCGGGTCTATGGAATCCTCAACGGCACGTGCAACTTCATCCTGACCAAGATGCAAGTCGAGGGCCGGCCGTTTGCCGAGGTGCTGGCCGAAGCGCAGGAGCTGGGTTACGCGGAGGCCGATCCGACCTTCGACATCGGCGGGTTCGATACGGCTCATAAGCTTTCCATCCTGACGAGCCTCGCCTTCGGCACCGGGATTGCTTTCGATCAAATCCACGTCGAGGGGATCGAGGGTGTCACCGCCGCCGATATCGAAGCCGCCGACGATCTGGGATACCGCATCAAACTCTTGGGCGTGGCCATGCGCACGCCGTCTGGCATCGAGGCGCGCGTGCACCCTACGTTCGTGCCCAAGCACTCCGCGATCGCCGGGGTGGCCGGCGTCACCAATTGCGTGGCCATCGACGGCGATTACACCGGAACGCTGATGCTGGTTGGTGCCGGGGCGGGAGCAAAGCCGACGGCCGCGGCTGTTGCTGGCGACATCGTCGACATCGCGCGCGGCCTCGTCATGCCGCCCTTCATCACGCCGGTTGCACACCTTGCCGTGCACGAGCGCGCGCGGCTCGGCGAACATCAGGGGGCGTATTACGTCCGCCTGTCGGTCGACGACAAGCCCGGTGCCATGGCGGCCATCGCCCGCTGCATGGGAGATCAGGGTGTATCACTGGAAAGCGTCGTGCAGCGCCGTGACCGCCACGCCCTGCCCGGCAGCGGCAAACGGACGCCCCCGGGCGCACCGGCTCCTGTCATCATTATCACGCACGAGACGACGGAGAATGCCATCCGCGGAGCGTTGAAGGCGATCGAGGCCGAGGGCAAGGTTTCCGAACCGCCGCAGATGATCCGGATCGAGAAGATGTGAAAGGGTGGGCGTGGGGCGAAAAGCGTGGGGCGTAGGCATCGAGCGAGTGACGCTCGCGCCACGTGCACAGCTTGCACCGCTCTGTCTCCTTTTCATCTGCTCCCCAGTCCCTACTTCGTTTTTCGCCTTACCAGGACTCCCCCATGACGCCCACCGGCCTGCCCATGCGCCTGCTGATCGAGGTCGCCCACGTCACCGAATTGGCTGCCATCGCGGCGGCCCGCCTCACCGGGCGGGGTGACAAGAAGGCCGCCGACGCTGCTGCCGTCGATGCCATGCGGGCCGCCCTTGGCGCGATCGACATCGACGGCACCGTCGTCATCGGCGAGGGCGAGATGGACGAGGCACCGATGCTGTTCATCGGTGAACGGGTGGGGACCGGGCGCGGGCCCATGGTCGACATCGCCGTCGATCCTCTCGAAGGCACCACCATCTGCGCGAAAGCCATGCCCAACGCTCTCGCGGTTCTCGCGCTCGCCGAACGCGGTGGCCTGCTGCACGCACCCGACATGTACATGGACAAGATTGCCATCGGCCCCGGCTATCCGGCGGGCATCGTCGATCTGGACGCGCCGGTCGCCGAAAACCTGCGGGCGTTGGCCAAGGCCAGAGGCGTGCCCGTCTCCGAGATCACCGCCTGCGTGCTCGACCGCGACAGGCACGCCGACATCATCGCGGCAGTGCGGGCGGCGGGTGCCGGCGTCATGCTGATCCCCGATGGTGATATTGCCGGCGTCATCTGGACAACCGACCCGGTGGGCACCGGGGCCGACATCTATCTGGGCTCTGGCGGTGCACCGGAGGGGGTGCTGGCTGCCGCCGCGCTCAGGTCGATCGGCGGTCAGATGCAAGGACGCTTGCTGCCAGCGGACGCGGCCGAGCGGGCGCGCGCCGTCGCGATGGGCATCACAGACGTCGATGCCAAGCTCACGATCGACGATATGGCCAAGGGCGACGTGATCTTCGCGGCGACCGGCGTGACAGCGGGCTCGCTGCTTGCGGGTGTGCGTTTCCGCGGGCAGCATGCCGAGACCGAGACGCTGATTTTGCATTCGGGGACGCGATCGTCGCGCAAGATCGCCGCCCGGTTGCCCGTGGCCTGACCGCAGGAGCTGCGGCGTCGGACCTGATGGCCGGGCGAAACGGCCATGGTGCAGGAGCCGACGGCGCAATCGTCCGATCCGCAATACTTCATGGCGACTGATTTTTGGGGGGGAACTCGTGAGCCAGGAGACGCGGCCGGAAGACCCTCACAAACGAGACCGCCCGGCGGCGCGGGCAACTGCGCCCGATGGCCAGCCACTGCACGGGGCGGCGACGTCCGCCGCGCTCGTGGCCGTGCCGATCATCATGCTGGCGCTGGGTCTGACACTGGCCCTTACCTCTCTGGCCCCGCAGCCGACGGGGAGCGGACCAACGCCCGTGGCCACCCGGACGGCAACGCCTTCGCCACAGACGCCGTCTCTCGGGACCGCGGCCAGGTCGACCGGCGAGCCGGTCGGTGCGTCGCAGGGGGCCGTCAAGGCGCGTTCGTCGATTGCGCCACGCATTCCCTGGCGTAGCCTGGAACCATCGGCGCTACTCGTGCGCATCGGTATTGGGTCGTGTCTCGACCAGCGCAAGCCACAGCCGATCTGGCAGGGTGTCTTAGGGCTGGATCAACGCCCCGATCTGTTCCTGATGATCGGCGACAACGTCTACGGCGATATCAAGAGCCCGGACGGTGCCGAACTGATTGCGGCGTATGCCGAACAGGCAAGCCAGCCGGAACTGGCCGCGGCCCGGGCGGCGATCCCGTTTCTGGCGACGTGGGACGATCACGACTATGGCGGCAACGATGCTGGGGCGAGCTATGAGTACCGCGAGCTGGCGGCCCGCTTGTTCCATGAATTCTGGCAGAAGGACCCCGAGCGCCCGCTTGAACAGGGGATCCATTACGCCCGCGTGTTCGGTCCACCGGGCCAGCGCGTTCAGGTGATCATGCTCGACACGCGTTCGTTCCGGTCCGACCTCGAGAAGAAGACCAGCGCGTTTCCGCACTGGGGAAAGTATCAGCCCGTCGCGGACCCGGCCCGGACGATGCTGGGCGAGGCACAGTGGACCTGGCTCGGCGAGCAGCTCGCGGTGCCCGCCGAGATCCGCCTGTTGGTCTCCTCGGTGCAAGTGCTGGCCGAGGGACACGGCTTCGAGCGCTGGGGGAACCTGCCGCAGGAGCGCGAGCGCCTGACACGGCTGATCGAATCGACCGATGCTGGTGGTGTTCTCCTCGTATCCGGCGACCGGCATATCGGAGCCATGTACACCCGGACCTTGGACAATGGCCGCCTGCTGGCCGAATTGACCACGAGTTCACTCAATCGCGCCTACGGGCCCTCTAAGGACGCCCGCACGCCTGAGGTGGTCAGTGGGTTCGTCCATCAGGAGAATTTCGGGCTCATCGACATCGACTGGACGGCGCG
This sequence comes from Hyphomicrobiaceae bacterium, assembly GCA_033765285.1. Taxonomy (GTDB): domain Bacteria; phylum Pseudomonadota; class Alphaproteobacteria; order Rhizobiales; family Hyphomicrobiaceae; genus Filomicrobium. The sequence continues at coordinate 103,655 of JANRIE010000073.1, forward strand.
GACGCTTTCGGTCAGTCTCAACGGCATCGACGGGAACCGGATCGAGGCCATCGAACTCGATTTCGATGCCATTGGCGTGAAGCCGTAGGCGGCCATCCGGACGGCGACAGGGTTGGGACCACGTAGTCGGTTACGTGATCCACAGACCCGCAGCAGACTGCTGGTCTTGCAGGTGCGGCCGCTTCTTCCGCGCGGTCGATCTGGCATTCAGGGCGGTCGCGTTGGTAGCCGACGCCATGATGGAGAATCTGGACCATGTCATCGACGAGTGGTGCCCGCCGGTTGGGGTTGCGATCATCGGCTTGCGCGGCCTTGGGGGCTGCGCTTTTGCTCGCGGCCGGGGGGCAGGCGTGGGCAGGCGGCGAGTGGAAGTCCTACGTGAAGAAGGGCTCGATCGCCGACACCCTGGTCGATCTGGAACAGGCCATCGTCGGTCGAGGGCTGAAGATCGACTACACCGGTAATGTGAGCGGCATGCTCGACCGCACGGGACCGGACGTCGGCTCGACGCGGAAGGTCTACATCGGCGCACAGTATTTCCAGTTCTGTTCGGCGCAACTGACCCGGCAGATGGTCGAGGCCGATCCGGCCAACATCGGGTACTGCCCGTTCATCGTGTTCGCCTACGAGCGGGCGGCCCGCCCCGGCGAGGTCGTCGCGGGGTATCGGACGCTCGGCCCTGGCTCGAACGAGGAGTCGGTCAAGGCCATCAAGGCCATGACCGAGATGCTCGACGGCATCGTCAAGGAGGCGATGGAATAGGCCGTTGAGCGTCGGCGTGCGCCATGGCGCACCCGAGGGGTTGATCTTCCCCGAGGCTTGGTCTCAGCGGCGTCTAAAGCGAAGCGCTGCGGTCGCTGACGCGCTTTTCGACGGCTTCCAGGATCGCCAGCCGGAGTTGGACGAGGTCGATCGGCCCCGTGCGCAGCTCGCGGGGCAACACGATCTGCTGGGATTTTGCCATGGCCCGCAAATGATCGGCCGAGCCGACCTCGGCAAGCTTGACGATCAGCCCGTCGGCCCCCTCGCGCTTATAGACCGGTACCAGGCCGAACAGGAACGGATCGAAGGGGGCCTCCGAGTCGTCTGGTCGAGGGGTTGAGGATGGCATGGCCGCAGCTTCGATGGCGGGCTGCACGGCGGACGCCGGCGGTGTCGGCGCAGACATCGGTGCCGCCACCGTCTCCGGCACCGGCTCGGCGGCTGCGGGCTTGGGCCCGGCGGTCCGCCGGCGGGCACTGCGGCGCTCGAGCGCGGCAAGGCCAGACTGGCGCGCCCGCAACGAGGTGACGATAGAGGCCGCGCGCGCCGACAGACGTCCCGCGGTGGCCTCGTCGATGCCTTCGTCGTCGGCCAGGAGTGTCTTGAAGAAGCGATCCTTCGCCGGTCCGGACAGCTTCTTGGTCGTGTCGGTCATGGACCCAGTCCCTTCGGGTCAGAGGGTGAGCGACTGCGCCAACTCGGTGTACAGCCGGCCCATTGTGTCGGCTGCGACGCCGTACTTCTCCGCCAGAGTCTGGCGCTCCTCCGACCAGAAGAAGGCATTCGCCAGTTCCGGCTGCATGGGCAACTGCGTAGCCAGCGTCGGGTGGTCTGCGGCGATCGTCTCGATCATGATGCGGTCGGCACCGACGGGGCGCACGTAGTTCGCCAGGCATCGGTAGCGGCGTTTGGCCGGCTCGATCTCCATCACCTCGTCCTTGCGCAGCTTGCCCTCGATGATCTCGGCAATCTTGTCGACGGCGAACTCCGAAACGCTGTCGGGGCGAAAGGGCACGACGACCATGTCGGCAAGCTTCAAGGCCGCTGCGGTTGCCGTCGAAATGCCCGGCGCGCAGTCCAGAATAATGATTTCCGCCAACGGCGAGGCGACCTCGAGCGCTTGGCGGAAATGGCCGGCACAGCGCGACTTGGCCTGCCGGAAGGGCGTGTTGTTGCGCGAGTAAAACGAGATCAGCTCATCCTGCATGTCCTCGAAGCGCAACGAACCTGGCAGCAGGTCGATCCCCGGCAGCTTGCCGCCCTCCATCTCGAGGTCGGACACATTGCGCAGGACATAGTCGCGCATCGGCTTTGCCGTGTAATTCTTGTCCTCGATGTAGGCGGCGATATTGACGGACTTCTTCTGCGCCTCGATCCAATTCGCATTGCCGATCAGGATCAAGGACGAGTTCGACTGGGCATCGAGGTCGATCAGCAGCACGCGCTTGCCGCCCCAAACCGCGAAGGCGTGCGCGAGCATGACCGAGACCGTCGACTTGCCAACGCCACCCTTGCGGTTGGCGACTGCCAGGAAATACCCCATTATCGTGCGTTCCCTATTCAATGAGGAGGGCGTTCGTGCAGGTCCGCTCGTGGACTGGACGGATGCCTCACGCAACCGCATGCTGCTATGCGATGATTCCCCGTCCATGGGCAGTCCCTCAAGTGGGTACGCCACTGGCCCGTCGGGTCGGTCTCGACCCTGCTCGGTGCCGCACACGAACTCAGGTCGGTGGCGGCGCGTGCCTTCGAAAGACGTGACTTTGTGTGAGGTGGTTCTGTATGAGGTGGCGCTGTAACGGGCGATGAGCCGATACCTCTTGCGGCCCAAAGGTGGGCCGAAGGCACGGGCGCGCCGGGGCTGGTGCACCTGTCAACCAGTCCGGCCGGCGGTGTGGTGTCCGGGGCCCGGGAACTCAGAACGAGGGAGCGAACATGGCACGACGCTATTTCGGCACGGACGGGATCCGCGGGCTGGCCAATCGTCATCCGATGACGTCCGAGGTTGCCTTGAAGGTCGGCATGGCGGCCGGCAAGCTGTTCCGCAACAGTGATCCGGGCCATCGCTCGCGAGTCGTCATCGGCAAGGATACGCGGCTGTCGGGTTACATGCTGGAAGCGGCGCTGATGTCGGGCTTTACGTCGGTCGGCATGGACGTGTTCCTGCTCGGACCGATGCCGACGCCGGCGGTCGCCATGCTGACGCGCTCGCTCAGGGCCGACCTCGGCGTGATGATTTCGGCCTCGCACAATCGCTTCGACGACAACGGTATCAAGCTGTTCGATCCCGACGGCTACAAGCTGAGCGACGAGGTCGAACTGCAGATCGAGGCGATGATCGAGGCCGACCCTGCAACGCTGCTGGCCGCGCCCGACGCTATCGGCCGAGCGACGCGCGTGGAAAGCGCACAAGAGCGCTACATCGAGTACGCCAAGCGCACGCTGCCGAAAAACCTCCGCTTCGACGGCCGCCGGATCGTCATCGACTGTGCCCACGGTGCTGGATATCGGGTGGCCCCCGACGCGCTTTGGGAACTCGGCGCGGAAGTCATCAAGATCGGGGTCGAGCCGAACGGTCGCAACATCAACCACAAGTGCGGGTCGACCGCGCCGGATGCCCTGATCGACAAGGTCAAGGAAGTGCGTGCCGACATCGGGATCGCACTCGATGGGGACGCCGACCGCGTGGTGATCGTGGACGAAACAGGCCGGATCGTCGATGGCGACCAGTTGATGGCGGTGATCGCCGACAGTTGGCACCGGCGCGGACGGCTGACCGCCGGCGGTATCGTGGCGACCGTCATGTCCAATCTCGGCCTGGAGCGCTACCTCCAGGGGCAGGGCTTGAACATGGCGCGTACACCGGTCGGCGATCGCTACGTCGTCGAGTACATGAGGAAGCACGGCTACAACGTCGGTGGCGAGCAGTCCGGCCATATCGTTTTGTCCGACTTCACGACCACCGGCGATGGGCTCGTGTCCGCACTGCAGGTCCTGGCGGTCGCGGTGGCCACCGACCGGCAGGTCTCGGAGGTCTGCGCGCGCTTCGAACCGCTGCCGCAACTTCTGGAAAATGTCCGCTATTCGGCCGGCCGGCCGCTCGACGACGACCGTGTCAAGAAGGCCATCGAAGCGGCAAAGGTGCGGCTCGGCAACTCGGGCCGTCTCGTCATTCGCCCGTCGGGCACCGAGCCCCTGATCCGCGTGATGGCGGAGGGCGACGACCTCGAACTCGTGCGCCGCGTCGTCGGTGACATCTCCGACGCGGTGCGCGTTGCGGCCGCAAAGGCGGCGGCCTGACGTCACGGGTTTGCTGACCAAGGCCAGCGCAGTCCGCCGGGCATCGCCACGGTGCTGCGCCGACCCGGCGTGCCCGTTCTGTCCCCCTCTGCCTCGCGGGTCGTCAGGCTCCGATACGTGCTTGCGCTCGCAGCACTGTGCCATCGTGGCACGGCGATTAAGCCCTCCTTAAATCTTCCAGCGCATAGTGATCCCCGACATCACCGAGTGGTTGCGCGTTGTGCCCCGGCTTTCAGACCGGGTGATCTTGATGAGGGGATCTCACGATCAAGCTCAACGGTGCACCAGCGCCTTGTGCTCATGCCACGGCTTTTCCACGACAGTGACGGGCGCACGCTTGGCTCGTCTCCTGGACGGTGGGTTCGACACGCTCATGCCGGCGGCACCGAGGCTCGATCACCTGACCGAACTGTCCTGACCCGTGTTTTAGGGGTCGCGGGTGGAGGGCGGAAGCCCGGTGCCCGTGATCCCGTTAGCTCCCGCGTGACCTCCCCGGCGCGACAGCCGCTTCAGCGGGCCGCCCATCGAGAAGAGAGATCGAAGCCATGAAACTTTCTCAGGCGTGTGTGCTGGTTGGACTGGGCCTTCTGGCCGGGGCACCGTCGTCGGCCATGGCCGGTGGCGATTGGCCGGCCGGCGGCAGCACCAAAGACTACGGCACGGCCGTCCCGGTTCCCGCGCCGGCCCCTGTGCCGGTCTACCAGGCCGACTGGTACTTCCGTGCCGATGGCGGTATCGGCTTCGGCGATGATCCCGAGAGCTCCGAGCGCGGCCTCGTCTATGGCCAGGAGGATATCGCCAGCGGTCAATTCGGCGATGGTCCGTTCGGCCTGCAGCCGGCCTGGTTCAACAACGACTTCGAGACGTTCGTCACGCTGGGCGTCGGCGTCGGCTATTATTGGAACGACCGCTTCCGCACGGACCTGACGGCTGAAACGCGCTCGCAGGGCAAGGTCAAGTTCGACGGCACCTACACCTACGATACCCCGACCGATCCGCAGAGCGGCGAGTTTCAGCGGGTCGAGGGTGTCGTGCGCGACGAGACCACCGTTCACGGCGGCGTCTTCCTGTTCAACGCCTACTACGACTTCAAGCGCGACGCACAGCAGACCTTCGTGCCCTACGTCGGCGGTGGCGTCGGGTTTGCCTGGACCGAGTTGAAGCGCAATCACTGGACCGATCAGTTCCGCCAGGACTGCGACGAGGTCAATGGCTGCGACGCCGACAGCGAACGGCAAACCGATGCCGTCAACGTGCAGGACAAGACGCATTCGGTGACGTTTGCCGCCGCCGCGACTGCGGGCTTTTCTTATCAGTTTTCGGAAGCCATCCTGCTCGACATGAACTACCGCTTCCTCTATCTCGGCGGGACGGATGCCGGCTTCCAGGTCACGGGCACCACGTTCGGTGGCGCGACCGGCGTGACGATCAGCGATGCCTACGAGCACCAGTTGCGCGCCGGGCTGCGGTTCAACGTGAACTGACTACGAGCGGGGACGCCGGACGGGTCCACCGGTCATGTTACTTCAAGGCTTCGCGGACGGGCCTTGTGACTACGGGCGGTGGCGCTTAAAGGCGACGCCGCCCGTTGCGTTTGCAGAAGGGGGGCGTGCCCCAATTGGTCCGTTGAGCGCGGGTCACCCTGCGGTCGTTCGGGCGGCGTCGAGCGCGGCGTGGGCTTCGTCGGCGCGCTGGAAGATGTGCGGGGCGAGGCCCCGGCGGCTCAAGGCCTCCTGCATCTTCACGCGCATGAACGCACTGGTGGTATAGCGCGTCGAGGTCTCGTAGTGGTGCTCCAGCAGGAACTGGATCATTTCGGCGTACTCGTCGAACAGGTCGTCGGCGATACGGAAGCCATCGTGATTGACCACGGCATTGACGCGTCGTCCGGCGGCCGTGCAGGCAGCCACGAGGCGCTGCTTCAAGTCAGCGATGTCGGAGCGCTTGCGCACGCTCCAGCCTTCCAGGTTGAGGAACAGGATGTTGCGATCGGTGTCGTAGCTGATGCGCTCCGAAAGCTTCAGGTTCATCAGGTCGGCCATCAGGTCCATGGGCTCTTCGACGAAAATCCGGCGGTCCATGACGATGGGCTTGGCGATGACCGGGGCGAAGTCCATGTGGGCGAGAATGTCCTTCTCGATGTCGATGCCGGGGGCCACCTCGACCAGTTCCAACCCCTCTGGCGTGAGCTGGAACACGCAACGCTCCGTGACGTAGATGACCGGCTGGCTGCGCTCGCTGGCGAAGGGGCCAGAGAACGTGATCTGCTCGACAGCCTTGACGAACTTGCGTGTCCGCCCCTCGCTGACGATGACAAGGCAGCCGTCGCGGATCGCGACCTCGAGGCCGCCCGCCGTAAACGTGCCGGCGAAGACGACGGCGCGGGCGTTCTGGGAAATGTCGATGAAGCCGCCGCATCCGTTCAGGCGGCCGCCGAAGCGGCTGGTGTTGACGTTGCCGTGCTGGTCGCACTCAGCCATGCCCAGGCAGGTCAGGTCCAGCCCGCCGCCATGATAGAAATCGAACATCTGGGACTGGTCGAGCAGGGCGTTGGCATTGACCGATGAGCCGAAACTCGAGCCTCCAGCCAGCACGCCGCCGACGGCACCGGCCTCGGTCGTCATGGTCAGGTAGGGTGTCACCTTCTCCTCGGCGGCGATGGAGGCTACCCCGTCCGGGGCCCCCACGCCCAGGTTGATGGCACCGTTCAGCGGTAGTTCGAACGCGGCGCGCCGGGCGATGATCTTGCGCTCATCGAGGGGCAAGCGCGCGATGGCATCGACCGGCACGCGCACCTCCCCCGACAGCGCCGGGTCGTACATGACCCCGTAGTTCATGCGGTGCAGTTCGGGGCTCTCGGCTACGACGACGCAATCCACGAGGATGCCGGGCACCTTCACGTCCTTGGGGCGGATGGAGCCTTGCTCGACGATCCGCTCGACCTGGGCGATGACGATGCCGCCGTTGTTGTGGGCCGCCATAGCCTGGGACAACGTGTCGAGGGTGAGAGCCTCCTTTTCCATGCTGAGGTTGCCGGAAGGGTCGGCGCTCGTGGCCCGGATCAGCGCAACGTCGATGGGCGTCGCCTTGTAGAACAGCCACTCGCGACCGGCGACCTCGACGAGCGTCACGATGTCCTCTGTCGTTGCGTCGTTCACTTTGCCGCCGCCGAGCCGGGGATCGACGTAGGTGCGCAAGCCGACCTTCGAAAACAATCCGGGCTGGCCGGAGGCGCATGTCCGGTAGAGCTTGGAAATGACACCCTGGGGCAGGTTGTAGCCCTGGATGCGCCCCTTTTGGGCGGCTTCGGCGACCTTGGGCATGCGGCCGAAGTTCGCCGCGATGACGCGCTTCAGCAGGCCGTCGTGATGCAGGCGGCCGGTGCCCAGTCCTTTGCTGTCACCCGCCCCGGCGCACATGATCAGCGTCAGATTTTTCGGGCTCGCGGTGGCGAGAAAGCGCCGCTCGAGGGCGGCGTGCAGGGATTCCGGAATGCAGCTCTGCACGAAGCCCGTCGTCGTCACGACATTGTCGTCGCCGATGAGGGCAATCGCCTCGTCGGCCGAAATGACCTTGTTCTTCATCGTCCCTGGCGTCTCCCCTGCCTCCCCGCTCCTGCCGGCGGAGTTGGCGTGTACGACTAACGTAGGGCAAGATGGGCCAAATCAGAACAAGCATCGGTGGCGGCGAAAGCTCCTACTCTGCCGGGTCGAACGCCATGACCGCACGGACATCGCCACTCGCCGTCGTGGTCAACGGGGGTAGCGCATGGGGGAGCAGCATCCCACCCGGTCGGGTGGTCGGTCGACGTGTACCGAGTGCAGCGCCAGCGACCGGTCGGCCTCGCGCTCATCTCCGGTGAGATCACCGCAGGGGCGCGACGGCGCTGCGATGGCTCCTCTGTCATGCCGCCGCTTGTCGACGCCTCCCCTGGCCGACCGGGCTATCGCGCGAGATAGCCGCGGAGGGCTGCGGTGTCGTGGCGATTGCGCGGATGAAGCAGAATCTCTAAGCCTCGTGGCGGGCCACCTCCCCCCAACGGGAGGCTTCTATCTGAGAGGATAGCATTATGACCACCCCGCAAAGGCCGGTTACGCGGCCGGCAAACCCGCGCTTTTCCTGCGGTCCATGCACCAAGCGCCCCGGCTGGACGACCGACGCGCTCGGTGCGGCCCTGCTCGGCCGTTCGCACCGGGCCAAAGAGGGCAAGGAGCGGCTCAAGCTCGCCATCGAGAAGACCAAGCGGATCCTCGGAGTGCCGCAGGGTTACGTCTGCGCCATCATGCCCGGCTCCGACACCGGTGCCTTCGAAGCCGCGATGTGGAGCCTGCTCGGCCCCCGTGGCGTCGATGTTCTCGCCTGGGAGAGCTTCGGCAAGGAATGGGTCGTCGATGCGGTCCGGCAATTGAAGCTGGCCGATTTGCGAACCATGGTTGCCGACTTCGGCCACCTTCCCGACCTGTCGGCGGTCGATTTCGATCGCGACGTGGTACTGACGGCCAACGGCACGACCTCGGGCGTGCGCATCCCCGATTACGATTGGATCCCCGATGACCGCGCGGGCCTGACGCTATTCGACGCCACGTCGGCAGCCTTCGCGCAGGCCATCGACTGGGCTAAGGTCGACTGCCTGACCTTCTCCTGGCAGAAGGTGCTCGGTGGCGAGGCCGCGCACGGCATCCTGATCCTGTCTCCGCGGGCTATCGAGCGCCTGGAGACCTACACACCGCCGTGGCCGCTGCCCAAGCTGTTCCGTCTGACCCAAGGCGGCAAGCTCATCGCCGGCATCTTCGAGGGCGAAACGATCAACACACCCTCGATGCTGTGCGTCGAGGATTATCTCGATGCGCTCGCCTGGGCCGAAAGCGTCGGCGGCAGCAACGGTCTCATCGCGCGCGCCGACGCCAATGCGGCGACGCTGCTGTCGTGGGTGGCCGCGACACCGTGGGTCGAGAACCTGGCCGTCGACCGGGCCACATGGTCGAATACGTCGATCTGTCTGCGGATCATCGACCCGCGCGTGCTGGCGCTCGACGCTGGCGGACAGGCGGCCTTCGCCAAGGACATCGTGTCGCTGCTCGACGCGGAAGGTGTCGCCTTGGACATTGGTTCCTACCGCGACGCCCCGCCGGGCCTGCGCATCTGGACCGGGTCCACGGTCGAACGTTCAGATGTCGAAGCGCTGCTGCCCTGGCTCGACTGGGCGTTTGCGACGGTCAGCGTCAAGCTCGCCAAGGCTGCTTAAGGGCCGGCCGTTCGCTGCCCCGCGTTCGTGTTGCAACTCAGGCTGCGCGCCGTCAGGCACGTTCGGGGCCAACCCTGTCCCCCCAAGGTCCTGCGACTTCGGGACGGCCGACGTCGCAGGCGACAGGTCGGGTGCCCAAAGGACATCGTCCTTTGGCGGGCGTGTGGGGGCAAAGCCCCTGCACTGGTATCAGCCGCGATAGACCTTGATTGACCCACTCAACCGGCCGGGCGCTGCGCTGCCCCCGCCGAGGAGCCCCATCCATGACCGCCCCTAAAGTTCTGATCTCCGACGCGCTGTCAGAGACCGCCGTGCAAATCTTCCGCGACCGCGGGATCGACGTCACCTTCGAGCCCGATCTCGGCCGCGACAAGGACCGGCTGGCCGCCATCATCGGGGCCTTCGACGGATTGGCCATCCGCTCGGCCACCAAGGTCACCGAGAAGGTGCTCGCGGCTGCCAATCGGCTGAAAGTCGTCGGCCGCGCGGGGATCGGCGTCGACAACGTCGACATCAGAGCGGCGACCGCCAAGGGCGTCATCGTCATGAACACGCCGTTCGGCAACTCCATCACGACCGCCGAGCATGCCATCGCGATGATGATGGCGATGGCCCGCCAGATTCCCCAGGCCAACCAATCCACGCACGCCGGAAAGTGGGAGAAGACCCACTTCATGGGCGTGGAGTTGTTCAACAAGACGCTCGGCATCATCGGCTGCGGCAACATCGGTGCGATCGTGGCCGACCGCGCGCACGGCCTGAAGATGCGCGTCATCGCCTTCGATCCATTTCTGTCGCCGGAGCGCGCCATGGACCTCGGCGTGGAGAAGGTGGATCTGCCCGATCTCCTGGCGCGCGCCGACTTCATCACACTGCATACGCCGATGACGCCGCAGACCCGCAACATTCTGTCGGCCGACAATCTGGCCAGGACGAAAAGAGGCGTGCGGATCGTCAACTGCGCGCGTGGCGGGTTGATCGACGAAGCGGCTCTGGCGGCGGCATTGCGCTCGGGCCATGTCGCGGGCGCAGCGCTCGACGTGTTCGAGACCGAACCGGCAAAATCCCACGAGTTGTTCGGCATGGATACCGTCATAGCCACCCCGCATCTTGGAGCGGCGACGGACGAAGCGCAGGAGAACGTGGCGCTGCAGGTGGCTGAGCAAATGGCCGACTACCTGCTCAAGGGGGCGATCACGAATGCGATCAACTTCCCCTCGATCTCGGCCGAGGAAGCGCCCCGGCTGACGCCTTGGGTGAAGCTCGCCGAACAACTTGGATCGTTTGCCGGCCAGCTTACCGACGTGCCGCTCAAGGCAATTCGGATCGAGTTTGCCGGCGAGGTGGGCCGCCTCAACTGCAAGCCGATGGCGGCCGCCGCGATCGCGGGCGTCTTGCGCGCCTCGATGCAGGACATCAACATGGTTTCGGCCGCCGTCGTCGCCAAGGATCGCGGCATCGCCATCGAAGAAATGACCTGCACGCAGGCTGGTGCTTACGAAAGTACGGTCAAGCTGACGGTGAAGACAGACACCTACGAGCGCTCCCTGGCTGGTACCGTTTTCGCGGACGGGCGGCCCCGCATCATTCAGGTGCGCGACATCGACATGGATTTCGCTCTCGCGCCTCACATGATGTTCGTCAGGAATCAGGACAAGCCGGGCTTTATCGGCAGCTTCGGCACTCTGATGGGCGAGGCCGGCGTGAACATCGCGACGTTCAACCTGGGACGCACCGCGCCAGGCGGGGATGCGATCACCGTGGTCGCCCTCGATGCGCCAGTGACCGACGCGGTGCTGGCCAAGGTCGCCGAACTGCCGCAGGTGGTGCGCGCCCGCCGTCTCGGCTTCTGACATCGCACATCGACCGCACCAGCCCGCTGCGTGTCGGAATGCGATCACCGATCAAGAACAATAGAGTTCCTGGTGTTCCTCTTGGTTCTGACATTCGCTGCGAGCCAAGCCGCACAGGCAAGCAAGTGTGAGAACCGGAACACCAGACGGCTCCAACTTTTGCCGCAAAGCTCCGTTAGCCGAGCGATCCCTCGTCGAGGCCATGTGTCCGGGCTCTCTGAGACCCGGCTGGCGCGGGCCGCGCTGCGGCTTACCGTGTTCCGCCAAAGCGAGGTCGAGGCTGTAGCTCAGCGGCAGAGCGGCCGGTCAACCGGCAGGTCGAGGGTTCGAGTCCCTCAAGCTTCTCCAAACCGCTCGGTGGTCGAGCACTGGACTGTTAATCCAGCGGGCGAAAGCCCTGCGTGGGTTCGAATCCCACATGGCGCCTGAACAGCGCACTTGGTTCGGGTCCAAGCCAGATCACGGGAAGCCGGGCGTTGGCCCGGCCCTGAACCGTTTGCGCTGATGGCTTCGGCTGGACGCGTCGGCGGGCCAGGGCAACGCGGTCCTGACTTTGTGCCCGGCGCGGATACCGCCGGAAGGCAACGGCCGGAGCCGTCGTCGCGCCACGCCCTCCTGCGGGAGGCGGAGCGGACGTCAGTGCAAGGCCCGCGCCCTCCGGCTCAAGCGCGGGCCCGTCGGGGCCACGTGGGACGGCGTCCGGCGACCCCCGGTGCCGGGCACTCCGTCACGGAGCGGCCGGCGTCTGCGGGCCGCATCGTCATCGCGAAGTTTCAAAGGTCGTGAGCTATGTCCTGGTTGGGCTTCTTCTCACTCGTCGTCGCCGATGACGAGCGTGCTTTTCTCGTCCGTCACGGGCGCTTCGAGAGGATACTCGGCCCGGGCCGATTTACCGCGATCGACCCGTCGGGCGCGCTTACGGCCGAGGTCGTCAAAGTCGCGCGCCAGGAAATCGCGGCCGACCGGGCGCTTCTGATCGAGCGCACGCACCCGCGCGTGGCCGAGGAGCACTTCGAGATCGTGCAGACCGAGGCCGATGAGGTGGCGATCGTCTCGTTCGACGGCCGGCCGACGTTCTTCGTCACGCGGGGCGCGACGCGCGCCTTCTGGAAAAGCCTGAGCGATGTCGTCGTCGAACGCATTCGGCTGCCCGACGATCTGCGGGTCGGCAAGGACCATCTCGACAAACTCGACTGGTTGAACGAGCCCTACATCACGCGCGTGGTGGTGGAGCCGCACGAGGCCGGATTGCTGATCGTCGATGGCGAACTGAAGCAGCGCCTGAAGCCGGGCAAGCATGCCTTCTGGTCGGTCGCCAGCAAGGTGCGCGCCGTCAAGGTCGACCTGCGTCCGACGCCTCTGGAAGTGACGGCGCAGGAGATTCTGACCAAGGACCGCATCGGCATCCGCGTGACGCTGACCGCGTTCCACAAGGTCGTCGATCCGGAGAAGGCCGCCCTGGCGACGGGCGATCTGGCCAACACGCTGTACCGACTCGTGCAGTTTGCCATCCGCGAGGCGGTCGCGACGCGTTCGCTCGACGACATCCTGTCGGCGCGCGACACGATCGACAAGGAGGTTCGCGGCTTCGTGCTGGCCCGCGCGGCGGACCTTGGTGTCGAAATCGGCGAGATCGGCGTCAAGGACGTCATCCTGCCCGGTGACGTGCGCGACCTTCTCAACAAGGTCGTGGAGGCGGAGCGGCTGGCCAAGGCCAACCTGATCCGGCGGCAGGAGGAGACGGCGGCCACACGGTCGTTGCTGAACACGGCGCGCCTGATGGAGGACAACCCGCTCCTGCTGCGGCTGAAAGAGCTGGAGGCCCTGGAGCGGCTGGTCGAGAAGGTCGGCCGCATCGACCTGCACGCCGGCGACAAGGGCGGGCTCGAGTCGCTGCTGACGGGTCTCTACAGGCTCGAGCGGGATCCGGCGGGCAAGACGGAGTAGCGCCTGTCAGACGATTATGTGAAGCGCGGGTGCCGGTGACGGCATCCGCCCTTTTCACAGTTTTATCGACCAGCCCCGCCTTCGCCGACCAGGACGAACGGTGCCCAGAACGCGGGGTGTCGCTCGAGGGCGTCGCCGGTGCGGATGACGTCCACCATGGCTCGGCGCACCGCCTCGGCGCGGCCGAAGTTGTCGCCGCCGAGGCGGCTGGCGCGCAGCGGGACGATGGCCTCCCGGATCAGCGTGACGGCAGCCCGCGTGTAGACCTCCCAGTGCGAGACGAGGAGGGCGCGGGCGTCGGCGTAGAAAAAGGCACTGGCCAGACCCGACAGGGCTTCATCGCTGCCGGTTCGGGCGGCGGCCGTGTTGCAGGCCGAGAGGATCACCCAGTCCGCGTTGAGCTTCAGATCGGCGACCTCGGAGGTCGACAGGAAGCCGTCGTCGTCGCTGGTCTGGATGGTGGCCGGCGGCGTCAGGATGAGACCGGGCTCCGGGTTTCCGGACATCTGTCCGGCCAGCGCGCCATGGGTGGCGAATTGAATGATGCGATAGCGCTCCAGTTCGCCCGAGGCATTCATCCGGCGCAGCGTGCGCTCGGTCGCCTCGTCCGCCAGCACCACACGGCTCGAGCCTGCCAGTCCTGGAGCCTGCGCGATCTCGCAGACCTGAGTTGCAGTGCTCGGCACCGGCGTCCAACTGCGGACCTCGCTTGCAACGTCTCCTCCCAGGAAGGCCGACGTCTGTGCGAAGGCGATCGTGACCTCCTCCAGTGAGGGCGGGAGATCGCACCGTTGGCGATAGCGGGCTGCCGCACGCAGGAGACGAAGCCCCTTGCGTGCACTTTCGTCCAAGCCGGTTTCGTCGCCGTCGAGAACTGGATTGGCGAAGGCCAGCATCTGCTGGTCGGAGCCGCTAGGCAGGCTCTTGCCGCGCAGGGCCTTCAGTGCATTGGCCGCCGGCAGCACCGAAACGGCGTGTTCGAGCGGCAGCCAGCGCGGCTCGTCGCCAGCGGTTGGGGAGGGCGGTGCTGTGATCAGGACGTTGAACGGCAGGCGGGTGAGCGGACCGGACGGCGCGACGAGCAGGTGCTTTCCGGCGACCGCCGATTTAATGGGGGCAAACAGCCGCGCGTAGAGGTCGTGTGCGCCAGCGTGATCGAATGGCAGAAGGTCGGTGGCCGCGGGACGGTCTGCATTGGCTGGTCGGCCCAGATGGCGGTTGCAGCGTTCCAGTCCTTCGCCGGCCCAGGCGGTGTGATCCAGTCCACAGCGCAGGGCATCGACACGGTCGGCCAGAGTGCGCTCGCCAAGGTCGATACGCCAGGAACCGTAGGTTTCGTCAGTGACGAGCCACAGAAAGAGTTCGTCGCCGCTGATCTTGCCAGGAACATGGAGGAAGACCAACAACGCCTCGGACGGATCGAGTGCTGTGCGGGCCTGCTCCAGACTCATGGGGCTGCCGCCGCCACCCAGTGTGTTGTCGAGAAGGCTGCGCCGCTGTTCGCCGGCCCGGGACATGGCGCGCGGCGCGATCAGAGCGAGCTTGGCGTCGATGGCGGCGACACGGTCGCGAATGCTGGCCTTGCCGCGGCCCGTCCGGGTTCCCCGCGCATCCTGGGACGACAGCGCGCGCCAGTCCTCGAACAGATCCTGACGCTCCCGCAGGAGAGCGCGCTCGTCCATCGAGGCGGCGCTGCGGCGGATCGCCATGCGAGAGACCGCGACCGAGGCCTCCGAGGTCGGTGCCTGCGCCAACTGGAAGGTGATCTCGAAGTGTGCCGTCGGATCGCGGGCGACACCATCCCTGCCGAAAAGCTCGCCGACATGCCGCGTGGCGTAGAGCTGGTCGGCACGGTCCCGCGCCTCGGCTTCGGCCAGGAACTCCGCCTCGATGCCCAGGCCGTCGGCGAGATAGCTCCGCGTCAGCACATCGACGACCGCCTGGCGTGCGGGTGATCCGACCGGCGCATCCAGGCGCAGCTTGCGCCATCCCGTCTCCAGTATCCGGATCAACTCCGGGCGCTCGCCAGCAGCTTCGAGGGGCTGAGCGATGGCGGCTGCCACCTCGGCGATGCGGCCGTCGTCGTCGCCGTAAAGCGCGCGCGCCTTGTCGATGGCGCTCCGGGCCTGTCCCAAAGCTTCGGCTGAGCTCCCTTCCGCTTGCAGGCGGACGGCCGCCTCAGCCATGGGGGCGATCGTTGGATCAAGATGCGAGAGGTCTTGCGCGTCCGCGGTCACAGCTCCCCACCACAGGAGCAGCCCGAGCACGACGGACAGGCGCTGCAACGGGGCTGGTCGGCAGAGCGCTTCGAGCATGGCCACACACTCCTGCGAGACTGGCCTGCGAGACTGGCGAAAGTTAACCATATTTCGCTCGACGCCGCCATCGTTCCCCGTGGACGAGGGCCGGGTCCGGCGGGGCAAGCGTCAGCCTGGGTGCAGGCTCACGGGGGGCCGGGCACCAGACCGATATCGCGCTGTGAAAATGAGATCGCTTTGAGGATCGCAAAGCAGGCCGTGCCGGGGGTGAGCTGCAAATGGCCGACGGATCGCCGGGTCAGACGCACCAGGAGGTCATCCTGTCCACAGCGGATCGCGATATCCACGATCGGACCGTCGCTTGCGCCGACCTTGCGGATGGTCACCGGCAGGCAGTTGAGCGCGCTGATACCCGTCAGCGGGGTCAGCGACAGCGTGATGTCACGGGCACGGATGCGCAGGCGCAACTCCGTACCGGGAGCAGCCGTGATGCGGGGCATCAGGAGACGGCCTCCGCTGACCGCCACCTCGGTCAGGCCATCGTCGTGATGGCCGACGACGCGTCCGGGAATGATGGCACCGGCCTCCTGGCGGCCCATCAGGGGAAAGAGGTCGGGGTCGGCGAGGACCTCGGCGGCCGGACCGGCGCGGGCGACGCGCCCGTCCGACAGGGCGATGATGGTGGTGGCCAGACGCGCCACTTCGGAGACCGAATGCGTGACGTAGACGATCGGGATTGCGACCTCGTCGCGCAAGCGTTGGAGAAACGGCAGGATCTCGGACTTGCGGGCCTCGTCGAGGCTGGCGAGCGGCTCGTCCATCAGCAGCAGGCGTGGCTGGCTCAGCAGGGCACGACCGATGGCCACGCGCTGTTTCTCGCCGCCGGAGAGCGCTGCCGGCTGGCGCTGCATGAGATGACCGATACCGAGCAGGTCGACGACGCGGTCGATGTCGTCCGGCGGCGGGGGATGCGCCAGGAACCTGCCGGCATAGACGAGGTTCTTGCGCACGCTGAGGTGAGGAAACAAGCGGCCTTCCTGGAACACCGTGCCGATGCCGCGCCGGTGTGGCGGCAGGAAATGCCGGCGTTCGCTGTCGAAGAGGAGGGTGTCACCAAGGCTGATGCGACCGCTCGCGGGTCTCAGCAGACCGGCGATGGCGTTGATGATCGTCGTCTTGCCGGTACCGGAGCGGCCAAACAACGCAGTGATGCCATGCGGCGCGGAAAACGCGACATCCAAGCGGAACGGCCCGAAGGCGTGGTGAAGGCGGACAGCCAGGCTCATTGGCCTCTGATCCTGTGCGCGGTGCGGGCTGCCATCACCTCGGAGGCCACAAGGGCCAGCACCGAAACCGCGACGGAGATCATGACAAGGCGCAGGGCTGCGGCATCACCACCTGGCACCTGCAACAGAGAATAGATCGCCGACGGCAGCGTTTCGGTCTCGCCCGGGATGGCGGACACGAACGTGATGGTGGCACCGAATTCGCCCATGGCCTTGGCGAAGGCGAGGATCGAACCGGCCAGGATGCCAGGGAGCATCAACGGCAGCGTGATCGTCAGGAACACCGCGACACGGCTGGCCCCGAGCGTGCTGGCGGCTTCCTCGATCCTGGGGTCGACCGCTTCGATTGAAAGACGGATCGCGCGCACCATGAGCGGGAAGGCCATGACGGCCGCCGCCAGGGCTGCGCCCGTCCAGCGGAAGGCGAGGACAATCCCGAAGGTTTCCTCCAGGAAGCGGCCGACCGGTCCCTTGCGGCCAAACGTCAGCAACAGAATGTAGCCGGTCGCGACCGGTGGCAGGATGAGGGGCAGGTGGACGAGGCCGTTCAGCACGACCTTGCCAGGGAAACGGCCGCGCGCGAGTGCCAGGGCCACGAGGATGCCGAGCGGCAGTGACAGCAGTGTCGCCGCGAGCGATACTTTCAGCGACAGCGTCAGCGCTGCCCATTCCTGTGCTGTCAGCCAATCCATCCGCCCCGTGCGGCTCCTGTCCGGTCAGTCGGTTCCAGCCGGCGCGACGACCTTGAAGCCGTGGCGCTCGAAGACCTGGGCGGCTGTGGCCGAAGACAGGAATTCGAGAAACGCCAGCGCGCTCGCGCGATCTTGCGACGTGGTCGTGACGGCGGCCGGATAGACAATGGGCGGGTGGCTGCCCAAGGGCAAGCGGCCGACGACCGTCACGTTGTCGGCGGCGACCGCGTCGGTCGCGTAGACGATGCCGAAAGGGGCTTCGCCCCGCGCGACGAGTGCGAGGGCTGCGCGCACGTTCTCGGCCTGGGCGATTTTCCCGGCCACGCTGTCCCACACACCGAGCGCCGTCAGCGACGCCTTGCCGTAGACTCCCGCGGGCACGCTATCGACCATGGCCATGGCGAGACGACCGTCACCCAGCAGACCCGCGAGGTCGAAGCCCGTGGCGATCTCGACTGGTTTGGCGTCCTTGCCATGGGCGATGAGTACGATGCTGTTGGTGAGCAGGTCACGTCGCGAGGCGGCATCAACGTGGCCCGCGGCTGCCAGCACGTCCATCCATTTCCGATCGGCGGAGACGAAGACGTCGGCTGGTGCTCCCTGCTCGATCTGCCGGGCCAATGCAGGGGTGCCGGCATAGGATATCCGGAGGGTGCCACCGGTTACCTTTCGCCAGGTGCTCGCGATCTCGTCGAAGGCGCTTTTCAGGCTTGCCGCTGCGAAGACGAGAAGGTCACCGGCGACGACAGGCTGGGACGTGGCAGCCAAAGATGCTGTGGCCAGCAGCGTGGCGACGGCGGCCGTGGAGAGTGCTCGGCGGATCGGGCGGGCGCGGCGCGTCACGAGGCGTTCCCCAGCGTTATGTCAGCGGGGGAATATCGCTCGGTCGCATGAACTCAGCAAGCGTTATTTCTCTGCTGACATATCGGTCGATGCATCTGGTGTCGCCAACATGGCCTGCAATGCCGCCATTTCGGCCGCGCCGCTCTGCGACGCGTGCGTCTCGATGCCGCGATACAGCGCCAGGACCCGCGCGCCGGCCTTGGTGAGCCGCGCACCACCATGTCTGGCCCCGCCGCGCGAGCTTTCGATCAGTGGCTCGGCGAACGTCGCGTTCAGTGTTTCCACGAGCGACCAGGCCCGCTTGTAACTCATGCCGAGGTGCCGCCCGGCTGCTGCGATCGAGCCTGTCGCGCCGATGCCCTCCAGAAGGTCGGCTTTGCCGGGCCCCAGCCAGGCATGGTCAGTGAATACGACGCGGATGCGCAGGCGCGGAGGGCTGTCGGACGATGGCATGGCTGCGGCAGCTCCTCTGTAGGGTGACAAGGGAGCGTATACGGTGATGCGGTTGCCAACTCCAGGCCGGCGCGTGATGCGGCCGCTGTGATCAGTCGCGGGCAGGCAGTCGCCGCGGTGACACGACTGGGTGATCAGCGCGGATCTCGGACAACTCCCGCTCCAGACCGAACATGAAGACGGCGAACGCGGGGGCGAAAACCGCCAGATAGACGGCAACGAGCGTGACCATGGTGTGGGGTCCTTCACAGGCGAGCGACCGTATATTCGACCACGTATACGTTGGGCGAGCCGCATCGGCTCACCACTTCAGGTCTCACCACTCCCGGGCTCAGAGCCTTGCCGCGCTTACTTCTCCACGAAGGCCTTCTCGATCACATACTGCCCAGGCTCGCCGCTCGAGCCTTCCTGGAAGCCGCGCGTTTCCAGGACGTCGGTCATCGAGGCGAGCATCTGCGGGCTGCCGCACAACATAGCGCGGTCTACTCCGGGCTCCATCACCGGCAAAGACAGATCCGAAAACAAGCGGCCGGACTCGACAATGTCGGTAATACGCCCGCGGTTCTCGAAGGGCTCGCGCGTCACCGTCGGGTAGTAGACGAGCTTGTCGCGCACCATATCGCCGATCAGTTCGTCGCCGGGCAGATCGTGCCTCAGACGGTCGCCATAGGCCAGCTCGGCGACCTGCCGGCAACCGTGAACCAGCACGACTTTTTCGAACCGCTCGTAAGTTTCCGGATCGCGGACGATGCTCATGAAGGGGGCCAATCCGGTCCCGGTCGAGAACAGGAACAGGTTCCGCCCCGGCTCCAGGTTGTCGATGACGAGCGTGCCCGTCGGCTTCCTCGACACCAGGATGCGGTCACCGGGCGCAATGTGCTGGAGCTTCGAGGTGAGCGGGCCGTCGGGGATCTTGATCGACAGGAACTCCAGTTCCTCGTCGTAGCTCGTGCTCACCATCGAATAGGCCCGCACGAGTGGCCGGCCGTTCTCGCCGGACAGGCCGATCATGGTGAACTGTCCGTTCTGGAAGCGGAAGCTCTGGGACCGCGACGTGGTGAAGCTGAACAGCGATTCCGTCCAATGGCGAACGGCAATGACGGTTTCCTCGTTGAAGGCGCTCATGTGGTCTCCTGCGACGGCTCGGCGTCGTTTTTTATACGGCAGCGAAAAGAAATCAAACGCGCTGCGGGGTGCGCGTCCCGTAAACCTTGTCGATCTTGTCGGGCACCCCGTCCCACTCCTCGCGGTCCCCGGGTGGGGTCTTCGGTGCGGTGATCTGCGGCAGGAGCTTGGCCATCTCCGCGTTGAGGCGTGCCCACGGTTCCAATCCTGGCTCCGTGTCGGCCTTGATGGCTCCCGCCGGGCATTCGGGCTCGCAGACGCCGCAGTCGATACATTCGTCCGGGTGAATGACCAGCATGTGCTCGCCCTCGTAGAAACAATCGACGGGGCAGACCGCGACGCAGTCCATATATTTGCAGCGGATGCAATTGTCGGTGACGATGTAGGTCATCGCGTCACTCCGTCGTCAGGTGTGGACATGCCGTCAGGCTGATTTTTCTTCAAAGACATTCGCCTATTCGAATGCTCGCTTGCGAGCCATTGGCGAAGCGACCCGAAGGACCAGCCCGATCCGAACATCTGCAAATCGGATCGTCGTGTCGGTCAAGTAATTGCAGCGGTTGCCTGCAGCGGTCTGTTGGTCGTGGGGATAGGCCGGCCGGCAGCATCTTTCGCCGGGCCTTGGCAACTAATTGCTATCGCGCGCCGGGCGGCGGCCTCAGTCTGGTTTGACACCAGGAGGCAGCTTTCGATGCACGCTCAATCCACTCTGCCGGTCGTGACGGTTGCCGAGGACGGGCGATGTCTCGTCGTCCGACGCGGTGACGGCTCGGCTTACCGTCTCGAGGCCGGTTTGCTGTGGCGCGAGTGCCGCTCGGCCGCAGGTACCGTGCGCCGCATGCAGGGCCGGGCCCAGCCGCCGATCGATCTCAGGATCGTCGGCGTCGCTCCCATCGGTCGTTATGCGGTCAACCTGGCGTTCTCCGACGGCCACGACCGCGGCATCTATCCCTGGGGATTTCTCGATGACCTGGCGGGCAAGCCCACCGCCGAGGACTTCGTCCGCCCGCTCAACTGAAAAAGGAAGGTTCTCCGATGGACGAAATTCTCGACGGTCTCTCGGTCGTCTCCTGCGACGTGCTCGTCATCGGTGGCGGCACGGCCGGGCCCATGGCGGCACTGAAGGCGAAGCAGAAGAACCCGAAAGCCGAGGTCATTCTGCTGGAAAAGGCCAACGTCAAGCGTTCGGGGGCCATCTCCATGGGCATGGACGGGCTCAACAACGCGGTGATCCCTGGCTATGCGACGCCCGAGCAGTACACCAAGGAAATCACCATCGCCAACGACGGCATCGTCGATCAGAAGCCGGTCATGAAATACGCCCAGACCTGCTATTCGATCATCGAGGAATTGGACAGCTTCGGTATTCGCTTCCAGAAAAATGAGAACGGCGACTTCGACGTCAAGAAAGTGCACCATATCGGCACCTATGTCCTGCCGATGCCCAATGGCGACACCGTCAAGAAGGCGCTCTACCGTCAGCTCAGGCGCGCCCGACTGCTGATCTCGAACCGCTATATGGCGACACGACTGCTGACCGGAACCGATGGACGGCTCGCCGGGGCGATCGCCGTCAATACGCGGACGGCCGAATTGCTCGTCGTCAGGGCCAAGTCGGTCATCTTGTGCATGGGCGCGGCCGGCCGGCTGGGCCTGCCGACATCTGGCTACATGTACGGCACCTACGAGAATGCGGCCAACAGCGGTGACGGCTACGCCATGGCCTATCACGCCGGTGCCAAGCTCGCGAACCTCGAGTGCTTCCAGATCAATCCGCTCATCAAGGATTACAATGGACCGGCATGCGCCTACGTGGCCGGGCCGTTCGGTGCCTACACCGCCAACAACGAAGGCCGCCGGTTCATCGAGTGCGACTACTGGTCGGGCCAGATGATGCTCGAATTCTTCAACGAGTTGCAATCGGGCAAGGGACCGGTGTTCCTCAAGCTCAATCATCTGCACTCCGATACGGTCGGCGAAATCGAAACCATCCTGCACACCGTCGAGCGGCCGACCCGCGGTCTGTTCCACGAGGGACGCGGCACCAACTATCGCGACGCGATGATCGAGATGCATATCTCAGAGATCGGATTCTGTTCGGGCCACAGCGCGTCGGGCGTCTATGTCGACGAGTTCGCGCGCACGACCCTGCCGGGCCTCTATGCGGCCGGCGACATGGCCAGCGTTCCGCACAACTACATGCTGGGTGCCTTCACCAACGGCGCGGTGGCCGGTACGGACGCGGCGGAGTACGCCGCCGAGGTCGACTTCGCCCCTTACGACGAGGCGGACGTGGCCGCCGAGCGCGACCGCGTGCTGGCGGCGACCAAACGCGAAGACGGCATTCCACCCAACCAGATCGAGTTCAAGACGCGCCGGCTGGTCAACGATTATCTGCAACCGCCCAAGGTCACGCATAAGTACGAGCTCGCCCAGCAGAGGCTAGCCGAAGTTCGCGACGACATGGAAAACCGCATGATGGTGCGCAATGCGCACGAACTCTTGCGCTCGCTCGAGGCGGCCTCGATCCTCGATTGCGCCGACATGGCCGCCCATGCCTCGCTCTACCGCGAGGAAAGCCGCTGGGGCCTCTATCACCTCAGGACCGACTTTCCCGAGAAGGACAACGAGAACTGGTTCTGCCACACGCTGCTGTCGAAGCAGGACGGCCGCATGTCCTCGGAGAAGAAGCCCGTCGCGCCTTACGTGGTGCCCATCGCAGACGAGGAAAAGGATCTCTACGACAAGCAGCGCATTCGCGCGTCCGCCTGAGTTCATGCGACACGCAATCCCTCACACGCCTCCAGGAAAGGACAGTCATGCCGCTCGCCCCAACCTTCACCAGCGTGCCGGTTCTGGTCGATGACGCCAAGTGCATCGCCGACAAGGGCTGCCGCGTGTGCATCGACGTCTGTCCGCTGGATGTCCTGCGCATCTCCGACCTCACCGGCAAGGCCTACATGGCTTATGACGAGTGCTGGTACTGCATGCCGTGCGAGGCCGACTGCCCGACGGATGCCGTCAAGGTGACGATCCCCTACCTGCTGAGATAACTGCGGAAGGCGCGTGCCGCTCATCCCGCTGGAAGAGGACATGAACACCATGACGGGCGTTTTTGAGGACTACACCGAACTCGGCGAACTCGGCGACCAGCTCCGGTCCAAAGACCCTGGTGCCCGGCGTGTGGCCCTGATCGAGTTGGCCAATCTCGGCGATCCGGCAGCCGTCCCTCTCATCGCGGGTGCGCTCTGTGATGCCGACCAGGGTGTGCGGCTACAGGCGGCCCGCGCGCTGGGCGAATACGACGGCGCAACGGCAGCGGAGGCTCTGGCAGTTGCACTCGTCGATGCCGACGCCGACGTGTCCGCAGCCGCCGCTGAAAGTATGGCGGAGCTCAAGGACCCTGCTGCCGCCGACGCGATCATTCCCCTTGTCGCGCACCACGCGCCGTTCGTGCGGCAGGCGGCGTTGCGTGCGCTCAAGGAGTTGCGGCGGACCGACTGTCTGAAGCCGGCGCTCAATGCCCTCCAGGACGCCGACCCGGCTGTTCGCGTGCAGGCGGTTGGCGTGATCGGCTATCTGAAGCTCGACGAGGCGATCCCGGCGCTGAGGGCTGCCACGGCGGATGCCGACCCAAGCGTGCGGCGCGCCGCGGTCAGCGCCCTGGGCTATTCGTGGAGCGGGCCGGTTCTCGAGACCGTGCGCTCGTGTCTGGCCGACAAGGACTGGCTCGTGCGCGAGATGGCCGCCGAGACGATCGGCAAGGCCCCGTTGGCACAGGCCGCCATTCCAGCGTTGGTCACCGCTCTCGAGGACTCATTCTGGCAGGTACGCCTGAAGGCGACGCGCAGCCTCGGCAAGGTCGGCGCGCACACAGCCGTCGCCGCCATCGCCGCGGGACTGACACATCCGCAGGCCAATCTGCGTAAGGAGGCCGCCGCTGCGCTCGGTGAAATCGGCGCGCCAGAGGCCCGAACTCATCTGATGCTGGCCGCCGAGGACAGCGATCCGGAAGTCCGAAAGAACGTGCGTTGGGCGCTGCAGCAGATCGAGGTCGGACGGGGCCGCTCTGCGGGGTAGACCGGCAGCGGCGACGAGAGGGTGCAGCCCGTGCAGGAGTGGAGAGGCGCTATGGCTCCCATGCCGAAGACCCGTCCCGCCGAACCGCGCGATGGCGAGCGCCTGCCAAAGTACCTCGTGATCCGAAACTGGGTCCTCGGCCAAATTTCCGACGGCACGTTCGTGCGCGGCACTCAACTGCCCAGCGAGCACGATGTCATGACCCAATTCGGGGTCAGCCGGGTCACGGCGCGGCAGGCCTTCGACGCGCTGCGCGTCAGTGGCGTCGTCGAGGCACGTCGCGGGAAGGGGTATTTCGTCAGTGGGCTGTGCGCGACGGCGAGCCTCGAGCGGTTGCAGAGTTTCGGCGAGATGATGGCCCCGCTCGGGGTCGCGACGCATTCCGACGTGCTCGGGCTCATGGAAATCCCCGCGGACCGGCACGTGGCGGACGCCTTGCGCGTCGATGCCGGCAGCGCGGTCATCCATCTGGCGCGGGCACGCAAGGCCGGCTCGACGCTGATCTCGCTCGACATCGGCTACCTGCCGCGGGCCATCGGCCGCAAACTGATGCTGCTCGATCTCGCCCGCCAGGACGTGTTTCTGCTGATGGAGAAGCGCCTCGATATCGAGATCGGGTACGCCGACCTGACGCTGGCGGTGGAGGAGGTACCTGCGGCACTCGCACCGCTCCTCGGCGTCAAGGCCAAGGACCGGGTTCTGTGCCTCAAGCGGTTGACGTTGTCGAACTCCGGCGAGCCGCTGATGTTCGAGCGGATCTATGCGCGCCTCGACGTCTTGCAGTTCCGCGTGCGCGTCCCCCGCTGGTAGCCGACCGAAGTCATCGCCGGCCCTTCACCCCCACAGGCCCGAGCGTCCCTGCTCGCCGGCCTTTAATTTCGTTCCCCGATCGCCACCGCCTGACCAGTGAGCCGTAAAGCAGACCGGCGGCATTGCCATGCGGACTTGTATTGCCGGGGATCGAAGAGTTCGAAAATTGTGCTGCCTAATTGGCGACCAATACGCCTTCATTGGCATCAGAACGCGGTATTGCCTGGCGTGGTCGCTCAATAGTGGAATCTGTATATTTTCTCATCAATTCAACGTTTTGCCTCCTGTTTGCGCCGCCGCGGTTTCGCTTTGGCACGGCCGTTGCGGGTCTGTTCATGCGTCTTGAGACAAGTCGCACCAGGCAATAGGAGACTTCCATGCGAACCCTGCCCCTCACCTATTCGCTGCTCGGGGCCGCCGCGCTGGCCCTAACGACGTCCATCGCGCAGGCCGAGACGATCGACATCGGGATTGGCCACCAAAGCACCGTGACCAACACCGTTCCCGGCGGCGTCATCCTCGAAAAGCTCGAGCTTCTGCAGAAGTATCTGCCCAAGGACGGCAAGTACAAAGGCGTGACCTACAACGTCGTCTATCAGGACTACTCATCCGGGCCGCCGATCACCAACCAGATGCTCGCCGGCAAGCTCCAGTTCGGCGTGATGGGTGACTATCCCCTGATCGTCAACGGCGCCAACTTCGAGAAGACCGGCAAGGACGAGAGCCGGTTCATCGCCATCACCGGCTACAACCTCAAGGGCACGGGCAATGGCATCGTGGTGCCGGTCGCCTCCGACGTCTACACGCTCGAACAGCTCGCCGGAAAAACGCTGTCCACGCCGATCGGCTCGGCGGCCTGGGGCATGACACTCAAGGTGCTCCGCGATGCTGGATTGTACGACAAGGTGACGATCGTCGGTCAGGCCCCGCCCATCGGGGTCACCAATATCGCGCAAGGCAAAATCGACGCGCACGCGGACTTCTGCCCATGGTCGGAAGTGATGGAGTTCCGTGGTACGGGCCGCAAGATCTTCGATGGTAGCGAGGCCGGCATCCCGACTTTCCATGGCACTGTCGTGACCAAGAGCTTTGCCGACAAGTACCCCGAGATCGTCGATGCCTACGTCGAGGCGACGATGGAGGCGCAGGCCTGGATTGCTGCCGACCCGGTGCTCGCCGCGACCAAAGTCTCGGAGTGGACCGGCATCGAGAAAGAAGTGCTGTATCTCTACTTCTCCAAGGGCGGCATTTCGACCTTCGAGGCCTCGCTCAAGCCGCAATGGGACGCGGCCCTGAAGTACGACCACGGCCTGCTCGCCAAGGAAAAAGAGATCCCGCCGCTCGATTTCTCGCGCTGGGTCGATCACACCTACGTCAAGCGCGCCTTCGAGAAAAAGGGCAAGTCCTACGACGAGATGTTGAAGACCGTCGTGTCGTCCAAGCCCGACGATCCGAGCCTCCCACCAGCCGAAATGTGGGTCGAGGGTGAGGGCATCAAGACGTTCGACAGCATCAAGGCGATGATGGTTGCCTACAAGGATGCCAAGGGCGCGGGCAAGAAGGTGTTCGCCACCTACGTCTACGACAAGACGACCGGCCTGAAGCTGTTCGGCCACGTGGCGTTCTTCGTCAAATCGCCGTCGGGCGACCTGACGACCTTCATGAAGAAGGGTGAGGCCGAGACGTTCGCAGCCAGCCAGAAGGGTGAACTTGCCGCGTGGACGGCGCTGTCGTCGTAAGTCGCGACCTGGACACGAGGCTCGGCCCCGTCCGGCCCTCGTGTTCTCAGTTCCGCCTCCGCCCATGATTGCAAGATCGACGTTCACCCGAGGATCATCGCAATGTCGTCCCTGGCACCTGATCTCGCCCGTATCGAAGCTGACCGCCGCGAGCCGGCGCACGCTGCCGCAGCCGATACGAGCGGGGCTGATGGTCCCGTCGTGATGGACCAACCCGCACGCGACGCCGCGCTGCCGGCCGCGGCGGGGCAACCGGCCGCCTCCGCTCTGGCCCAGTTGCCGCGGACGACGTCACTTTGGACCCTTCTGGGGCGTGCGGTTTCCGCGCCTGGGCTCCTGCCAACGGCCATCCGCCGGCTCGTGGCGCTCGTCCTCGGAGTCGTCCTCTGGCACCTCGCCGTCGTCAACGAGTTCAACGTCATCATCAATTTCGAGAACGTGTCGTCGCCACTCGAGGTGTGGGCGTCGTTTCAGAAGCAACTCGCCGGCTCGATGTTCTACAAGCACGTCGGCGTCAGCCTGCAGCGTATCGCCATCGCCTATGCCATCGCCGCCGTGCTCGGCATCGTGATCGGCCTGGCCATGGGCCGCTCGCGCATCGCCTACGACTTCATCATGCCCTACGTGGAGATCATGCGTCCGATCCCGGCGGTTGCCTGGATCCCGCTCGCCATCCTGATGTGGCCGACGGAAGAGAGCTCCATCATCTACATCACGTTCCTCGGCGCGCTTTTTCCCATCATTCTGAATACCATCGCCGGCGTGCAACAGACGCCGGAGGTGCTGGTGCGTGCGGCCCGGTCGCTCGGTGCCCGGCAGCTTCAGATCTTCCGCCATGTCGTCGTTCCGGCGGCATTGCCCAGCATCGCGACCGGCCTCTCGATCGGCATGGGCGTTGCCTGGTTCTCGCTTCTGGCCGGCGAGATCATCTCCGGGCAG
Source organism: Hyphomicrobiaceae bacterium (assembly GCA_033765285.1). Taxonomy (GTDB): domain Bacteria; phylum Pseudomonadota; class Alphaproteobacteria; order Rhizobiales; family Hyphomicrobiaceae; genus Filomicrobium. Next base: position 130,987 of record JANRIE010000073.1, read on the forward strand.
TACGGCATCGGCTACTTCACGTGGACCGCCTATCACCTGATCAAGTACGAGGACATTATCGTGGGCATGCTGACGATTGGCTTTCTCGGCACGGCGTCCACCATGGCCGTCACCGCAGCCACGCGTCCCTTCCTGAAATGGCAGCAGAAGGCCCGCTGAGCCCCGGTTCCAAGGCCGGGTCCGCCCGGTCATCCCTTCGACTTCCGCTCACGCCATGGAGAGCATCATGCTCAGCGTCGTCGGCACGCCAGACAAGCAAGAGACCAAGGCCCGCCCCATGCGACCCACCACCGACAAAGGCCGCATCAGGATCGACAACGTCTCGATCGTGTTCGGGAGCGGTTCGGCCCGCCACGTCGCCGTCAGCGAAACCACGATCGACATCGCGCCGGGCGAGTTCGTGTGCATCCTCGGGCCGTCGGGGTGTGGCAAGTCCACGCTGCTCAACAGCGTGGCTGGCTATGTCAGTCCCAGCTCCGGCTCGGTGACCATCGACGGCGAGGCCATCGACGGACCAGGACCCGATCGCGGCATGGTGTTCCAGCAGTACTCGCTGTTTCCGTGGAAGACAGTGCGCGAGAACGTGGCCTTCGGTCCGCGCATCCTGGGGCGCGGCGATCCGACCCCGGAGGCGACCGCCGACACTTTCATCGACATGGTCGGGCTGACGAAATTCGCCAAGCGCTATCCCTCGGAATTGTCCGGTGGCATGCAGCAGCGCGTCGGGATTGCGCGCGCGCTGGCCAACTATCCGCGCGTTCTGCTGATGGACGAGCCGTTCGGCGCGCTCGACAGCCAGACGCGGCACGTCATGCAGGAAAGCCTTCTCAAAATCTGGAACGAGTTCCGCATCACTGTGCTGTTTGTCACTCACGATATCGACGAAGCCGTGTTCCTGGGCGACCGCGTGCTGGTCATGAGCGCCAGTCCCGGCCGCATCATCGCCGACATCCCCGTCGACCTGCCGCGGCCACGCCATGCGGACATGGCGGTCGAGGGCCGGTTCATACGGCTGAAAAAGCTGTGCCACGACAAAATCCGGATGGAGAGCATGAAGGCTTTCGATCAGCAGAACACCTGAGACCATTGAGCGACCGGTGGCAGACGCAGCGAGCGCGGAGCACAGTGACAGGCATGTCGGGACGGCTGAGGGTGGTGAGCGCGCAGCCTGGCGGAGCAACGCAAAAGGACCGGAGCGGGGAGCGTGCGGCCAGTCACATGCCGGCCGTGTACCTGTCGGAGGTGCTCGACCAGATCAACGAGGGTGCTGGCTTTCTCGACCGGCTGACGCTGGAGGAGATCACGATCCTGCGGCGGGCAGCGTCGCCGATGCTCGTCGAAGCGGGCTCGTCCATCTTTCTGCAGGGTGACATCCACAGCGGCATTTTTCTCATCGATTCAGGGCGGGTTCGCATCTATTACGCGGGCCCGTCGGGTCGCGAGATCACGCTTGCCTACTGGACGCCTGGACATTTCATCGGCGGGCCGGAGATGTTCGGCGGCGGGGTGCACATGTGGTCGGGCGAGGCTGTCGAGCCGACACGGCTGTCCTACCTGCCGGCGGGTAAGCTGCGTCACCTGGCGTCGACGGTGCCCGCCATCGCCATTGCGCTGATCGAAGGTCTCGTGGCCAAAGGCAAGTGCTATTCGGCGCTCATCCAGATGCTGGGTACGCGATCGGCCTCGCAGCGGCTAGCCCAGCTCCTGATGATCCTGGCTTCACAGGAGACCCGCACGGCCAGCGGCCAACTGGTCGTCGATCAGCGCATCACGCACGATCGTCTGGCCACGATCATCGGCTCGACACGGCAATGGGTCACGAGCACGCTGGCGCGGTTCCAGAAGGCCGGTGTCATCCGCGTCGAGCGCGGCCGCATCTACATCGACCGCCCCGACGCCTTGCCGATGGTCGAAAGTTTTTGAGGCAGCCGTTGTCCCCCGTGGGATGCGCGCCTCTACCTCATCGGGTGTCGTCGGTGCGGGCCGGCGCGCATGGCGACAGGCGGGCAACCGCAGCGGCGGTCTCCCGCAGGTGCGCTTTATCCTGGAGGTGGTTCGAGCCCGCGCACTCTGCGCCCGATCCAGGTAGACAGGACGGCGCATGCCGTTGGGTGTTGCCGGCCCGTTCGAGATAGGCCGCGTTCAGGTCGAGGCAGGTGTCGGGGGTGCACAATCGCCATCCGCCGGTCCCCTCACCGAGGGCCAGGTTGAGTGTGCGCTGAGCGGGTAGGCCGGGCTTGTAGCGCCACCATCCCGCCTCGAGGCGCGCGCCGTCCGGGGGCTCCATACCGGCACCCGTTCCCTGGACCCGCGCTTCGAGAATGACGAGTCCCGCCGGTGTCACACGCCAGTCTTCCTGCCACTCGATTTTCTCGACCGTGTGCGTCCACGACAACGAGAATACGGTGGACGCCAGGGCGGTGACGTGACCGGCGGCTGCAATGCACAAGCTCATGGGCGTGTGCCGGGCCCGGCGGTGACCAGCCGGCGGGTGCGGTGCCAGTGCAGACCGATCGCCAGCGCTGCGATCGCAAAGCCGATCTCGTCGGTGAGCGGCAGCGCGGCGATCAGGAGAATGGCCGACGCCGCCGACAGCAGGCGCTCGATCGCATTCATCGAGGTGCGCAAGAAGCCCACGATCGCCGCTCCCCACAGGAGGATCGCCATGACCGTCTTGGCCGTGATGTAGGCGACGGCGACCGGGAACCCCATCGTCACCGACAAGGGCCCGCCGTCCTGCATCATCAGTGCGGGCGTATAAACGGCCATGAACGGGATGACGAAGCCTGCCGCGGCGATCTTGACGGCTTCGAGAGAGATCTTGAACCCGCTCTCCCGGGCAATGGGAGCGGCGGCAAAACAAGCCAGCGCGACGGGAGGGGTCAAGTCGGCGAGGATGCCGAAGTAAAAGACGAACATGTGCGAGATGATCAGCGGCACGCCGAGTTCGAGCAGCGCGGGCCCGGCCAGCGAGGAGGTGATGATGTAGTTGGGGATCGTGGGAATGCCCATGCCGAGGAGCAGACACGTCAGCATCGTGAGGATCAGCGAAAGCAACAGGCTCTTCTCGCCCACCGAGACGATAAAGCTGCCGAAGGTCGTCGCCGCGCCCGTCAGCGTCATGGTGCCTACGATGATGCCGACAATGGCGCAGGCGACGCCGACCGACAGCGCCGTGCGCGCGCCTTCCGCCAGGCCCGTGACCATGTCAGCGAGTGTCGCACGGCCCTGTGCGCGCGCAAAGTTCAGGGCGACGAGGGCCACTAGCGCAGCCGCCAGTACGCCGAGGCCAAGCTTCAAGGCAGCCGCCGCGACCAGGCCGAGCCCGACCCAGAATACCACACGCAGCACCCCATGGGGCAGCCCGAGTGCGGCCGACATGCCGAGGATCAGCAGGGCCGTCATGAGGATGCCGATGAAGCCGGCAAACAGCGGCGTGTAGCCGGAAAACAGGAAGTAAACGAGTGCCGCCAGCGGCACGATGAGATACCACCCATTCCGCAGAGCGGCCAGCGCCGAGGGCAATTCGCTGCGATCGACGCCCATCAGTCCGCGCTTGCCAGCTTCGAGGTGAACCATCCAGAACGCCGAGAAAAAATACAAAATGGCCGGGATGATCGCGGCCTTGATAATTTCGGAGTACGGGACGCCAAGCGTCTCGGCCATGATGAAGGCGACCGCACCCATCACGGGCGGCATGAGCTGGCCCCCCATCGACGCCGTCGCCTCGACCCCTCCCGCGAAGGCGGCCCGGTAACCGAAGCGTTTCATGAGCGGAATGGTGAACTGACCCGTCGTCACGACGTTGGCCACGCCCGAGCCGGAAATCGTGCCCATCAGGGCCGAAGAGATCACCGCGACCTTTGCTGGCCCACCGCGGCTGGTGCCGACCAGCCCCAGCGAGACATCGGTGAACAGCCGGATCATGCCGGCTCGCTCCAGAAAGGCTCCGAACAGGATGAATAGGAAGATGTAGGTCGAGGAGACGAACGTCGGAATGCCGTAGATTCCTTCCGTCCCATAAGCCATGTGGTCGATCACCTGCTCGAGGTCATAGCCGCGGTGATCGAGGGGCGCGGGCAGGTGATTGCCGTAAAGGCAGTACAGCAGGAAGACGCCTGACAGCAGGGGAAGTGCTGCGCCCATGATCAGCCCGGCGGCCAGGAACAGCAGTGCGAGCGCCGCGATACCGACGGCGATGTCGATCTGGCTCGGGTCGCCGGCGCGCAACAGCAGCGGCTCGTACTCCCACCACTGGTAGCCGGCCACAGCAAATCCGGCGATCCCCAGCGCCCAGGCCACCGTCCGCACCGGCAGCGGCCAGCGGTACGCGCAGGCCACGAAGGGAAACGTCAGGAGCATGAGGAAGCCGACATGCGTCGCGCGCACGACTTGGCTCGGCAAATCGACGACATGCGCGGCAGTTGCGATCTGAAAAGCAGAGAAGGCGACCGCGATGGCAAACATCAGTCGGCCTTCGATCGTCGCGGGGAAGGCGCTGGTGAGGGCGTCGTGCAGCCCGTGCTGGACACCGTCCTCGGCGGCGGAGGCCTGCGGCCCGGCGGGGCGTGGCTCGGTCATGGTCTCTCCGCGAGGGCTGCCGTCTCGGCGAACGGTCGTCGAGGGGTGACGCGTCGGCGCTGGCGGAGGCTGTCCCGCCAGCGCGGACGGCACGACACGAGGGGCCTACTTCAGAATGCCGGCTTCCTTGTAGAAGCGTTCGGCACCCGGGTGCAGCGGCACGGGCAGACCATTGGTGGCCTCCTCGAGCTTGATCGACGTCGCGGCCTTGTGGGCGGCGACCATGGCCGGCAGGTTCTCGAACAGCAATTTGGTCATCTGGTAGGCGACCTCGTCGCTGACGTCGGCGTGGGTGACGAGGATGTTGCGAACCGCCACGGTGCTCACCGCCTCGGTCTGACCGTCATAGGTCCCCGCGGGAATGGTCGCGGCCTCGTAAGGTGCGCCCAGCTTGGCGGCGACGCTCGCTGGCACTGCCACCATCTGGATCGGCAGCGACGCGGCCAGATCGCGGATCGCGGCGACGCCGAGCCCGGCAGAGAGCAGCGTGGCGTCGAGTTGCCGGTTCTTGATCAACTCGACGGATTCGGCGAAGGGCAAGTACTCGGTCTTGCCGAGGTCCTTGTAGCTCATGCCGGCAACCTCGAAGATCGCGCGGGCGTTGAGCTCGGTGCCGGATTTCGGCGCGCCGACCGACAGGCTCCGGCCCTTGAGGCCGTCGACGGCTTTGATGCCGCTGTCCTTGGCGGCGACGATCTGGATATGGTTGGGGTAGATGGCGGCAATCGCGCGCAATTTGTCGAGTTTCTCCGGGAAACCCGCTTCCGCGTTTCCGTCCCAGGCGAGTTTGACCGAGTCACCCAGAGCAAACGCGATCTCGCCGCGGCCCTTCTGCAGAAGATTCAGGTTCTCGACGGAGGCCTTGGTGGCTTGAACCTGGGTGCGGACCCCCGCGATCTTTTCGCCGTAGATCTTGGACAGCGCAACCCCGAGCGGATAGTAGACGCCGCTGGTGCCGCCGGTCAGCACGTTGACAAAGGTTTCGGCGCGCAGTGGTGCCGTCATGACGATCGTCGCGGCCAGTACCGCGGTCGTACCCGCAACGGCGCGAGCCCTGATGAATTGCATTCCTGTTTCCTCCCGGTCGATGTTGGCGGTGATGTGGCCGCTCGTGTAGCGCACCTGACGAACGGTCCCGGTATGCGGCTCGTTAGGGACCAAACTTCAGGACTACGAGATTGCGGCGGGCCTCTGCGGACCCTTGGCGCTGTTGGAAAATGCGAGCGCACGCGTCAGAGTGCTATCTTCAGCACGATAATTCAACCGCGTTCCCGCCATGCTGGGGCAGCGCCAACGAGAAGGACATCGCGATGGAGTTCACTGGCGGTGACACTCTGGCGGCTGGAGCGGGAAAGTCGGTGCCTTTTTCGTGGGCCGACCCCCTGCTGCTGGCGGATGAATTGACCATCGAGGAAACCGCCATCCAGGCGGCGGCGCGCGACTTCGCCGCCGACAAGCTGATGAGCCGGGTCGCCGGAGATTTTCGCAACGAGGCGTTCGAGCCGGCACTCATGCGCGAGATGGGCCGGATGGGATTGCTCGGCGCGACGCTACCGGACACCTATGGCGGGTCGGGGGCGAGCGCCGTGGCCTATGGGCTGGCCGCGCGCGAAATCGAACGGGTTGATTCCGGATATCGCTCGGCGATGAGCGTGCAGTCGAGCCTCGTGATGTTTCCGATCTTCATGTACGGCAGCGAACGCCAGCGCCGGGCCTATCTGCCGGGTCTGGCCACGGGTGAGCTGATCGGCTGTTTCGGACTGACCGAGCCCGATGCCGGCTCCGACCCCGCCAGCATGCGAACGCGGGCACGCGCGATCCCGGGTGGCTATGAGATCAGCGGCGAGAAGACGTGGATCACCAACGCCCCGATTGCCGATCTCTTCATCGTCTGGGCCAAGGACGACGACGGCATCATCAGGGGGTTCGTGCTGGAGAAGGGGATGGCCGGCCTCTCGAGCCAGAAGATCGAGGGAAAGCTTGCCTTGAGGGCGTCGGTGACAGGGGGCATCGTGATGGAGGGCGTGCGCGTCTCCGCGGACGGCGTTCTGGCGGGTGTCAGCGGCCTCAAGGGTCCGTTCAGCTGCCTCAACAAGGCCCGGCTGGGGATCGCGTGGGGGACGCTGGGCGCAGCCGAGTTCTGCTGGCACGCCGCCCGGGCCTACACTCTCGAGCGCCAGCAGTTCGGCCGGCCCTTGGCGGCCAACCAGCTCGTGCAGAAGAAACTCGCCGACATGCAGACCGAAATCACGCTTGGGCTGGCGGGCTGCCTGCGGGCTGGTCGGCTCGACGAGCAAGGGCGCCTCGCTCCTGAGGCGATCTCCCTGCTCAAGCGAAACAACTGCGCCAAGGCGCTGGACATCGCCCGCGTCGCGCGTGACTTGCACGGTGGCAACGGCATCTCCGAGGACTATCACGTGATGCGCCACGTGATGAACCTGGAAGCGGTCAACACCTACGAGGGCACCAGCGACGTGCACGCCTTGATCCTCGGGCGCGCGCAGACCGGGATTTCGGCTTTCGTGTGAGGAGGATCGAGGACGTTCAAGGCGTGCGGACCGGCAGCTTGGTTCGCCGCGCGCCAGCCTCGACCCGACCAGATCGAACAGAGGCGAACGCTGGCCGCGCGCTCCACCGCATCAGAAGCGGATACGGCTTCCCGCGAATACGGTATCGGCATCCTCGAGCGGCGCATTGAAGCGCGTACCGTCGGCTTCCAGACCGACGACATCGGCTGTGAAGTGCCGGTAGGAGAGGAACAGGTCGATCCCCGTCCGCCCGATCTCCTGCACGACGCCGCCGCCCCAGATCTCCATCACCGAGGAGGTCACATAGTCGATGTCGCCCCCATCGGCCGAGCGGACCGAGACGTTCAAGCCACCGATGGCGTCCTCGGATCGTGCGTATTCGCCGTAGACCGTGGTGCGGCCGAGTGGGAAGACGTGGCGGCGCACGCCGGCGGACGCCCACAGGTAGTCGAAGTCAGGCCGGTTGCCACAGGCGACGCCCGCGGCGCGAATGTCTGCGGCATCGCCCGAACCGAAGCAGGCGAACGTCAGCGTGCCGAGATCGGAACCCGAGTAGTCGCGATGCAGGTAGGCACCCGAAGCAAACAGCCCGGTTGGTTCGTGCATCAGGCTCAACGAGCCTTTCCAGTCGCGCACGATGGTGTTGCCGCTCACGCCGCTCGGGTCGCTGTCGCCGCCACGCGGCCAGCCAAAGGTGAATGTTGCTTCCTCACGGTCCTCGAGGTAGCCGGCACCGATGGCGAAGCGCACATCGCCAAAGTCGCGCGCGAAGCGAACGGCGGCGTCCCAGCGGTCGTCCTCGCCCCACGAGGCCGAGGCCGTGAACCCATGAAGCACCGGGCTGTCGTAGCGCACGAGATTGCCGATCGGCGTATCGAGCTGAGGCAGGAAGCGGCGCCAGCGCAGCGAGATCGTGTTGCCGGCCGATCGGGAATTGAGGCCGTCCGGACCGGCAATCGTGCTGTCACGGGTAATGAGGTTGGTGCCCACGAGCGAGGTATCGGCGGACCCGCCCAGTGTCGTGCGACCGAAGTTGTAGCCGATGAGGTCATCGGTGGCCGGTGCGGCGAGGCCGACAGATATTCCGCCGAGTGATCGCGAGCGCAGATACCACAAAGACTGGCGCAGGCGCAGGCTGCCGTTGCCGTCGTCGGTGTCCTGGTCGATGCCGGCCGAAGACGGCAGGCCGAAGCTGAACTCCAGGTACATGCCGGAGATCAGGTCGTCGGAGAGGCGGCTGCGGCCGTCGAAGCGGAGGCGGTCGCTCGAACTCGAGTTCGAGACCTGGTAGACGTTTGTCTCGGAACCGTCGTCCCACACCAACAGCCCCTGGCTGACCTGCCCTGAGATCTCCAGCGAAACGCGGCGGTTGCCCTTGCGGACGGAGGTCTCCTCCAGTTCCGCGATGCGCGCCTCGAGATCGGCGCAGCAGTCGCCACCCAGATCGGCGGCTGCGGCCCGCTGCGGTTGAAACGCGACGACGACGGCCAGCGCAATGGCGATGCTCGCGAGCAGGGTTGTGTTGCGGGCGATGCTCACGGGCAAATCCCCCCGGTCTGCAAAAGGCCCCAGCCGAACGATGTGTCGCGTCCTGGGCGACCCAAATCCTTGGCTGTGGTCGTCAGCGTGTCGATAACGTCCCGCAGCGGCGCGGAGGGTGTACTTGCCAGCTTGGCGGCGACGGCGGCCGTGACATAGGGGGTCGCAAACGACGTGCCCGTCTCAAAGCGCTTCGTGCCGCCAGGGCCGATCACTTCAACCTCGACGCCGGGTGCCGCAATATCGACATAGCTGCCTCGGTTGGCCTGCCGATAGAGGCGCAGGTCCGCACCGACGGCGGTGGCCGCCAGAACAGACTCGTAGGCGGCTGGATAAACCGGAGGGCTCGAAGGTCCGAAGTTGCCGGCGGAGGCGACCAGGACGGCGTTGCGGCCTGCCGATTGGCGGACAGCATCGCTCAACACCTCGTTGTTGGGCCCCGTGAAGCTCATGTTGATGATGACCAGACCGCGCGTCAGCAGAGCGTCGATCGCACGGATGACGTCGTAGGTGTCGGCGATATCCTCGCCCGATGCCGTGCGGTGGAAGGCCTCGACGGCGACAACGCTTGCCTGTGGCAGAAGGCCGGGGACGCTGGCGTCGGAGCGGCCAGCCAGCAATGCGACGACAGCGGTGCCGTGTGCGGTGGATGAGCGGGCGCGCCCCGAAGACAACCCATCGACCACCTCGATCGCCTGTCCGGCCAGTGCCGGGTTGGCGGCGTCGACCGCGGTGTCGATCACGCCAACCCGCGCGGAGGCTCCGCACACGCGCGGCGCTTCCGGCCAGCCGATGAGACCACGCTGGCGGCAATTCGGCGTCGAGCACGCCTCTCGCGCGGCACCGGCCTGACCGGGCCTGTAGATGTGGTTGAAGTCAGCGAGCGCTCCGGGTGCCAACTGGCGCGCCAGGGCGAGGCCCTGTGCGGTGGTGAGGTCGGCTGGCACCTCCAAACGAACGAACAGACCACCAAACAGGGTCGCATCCGTTCGAGAAATCAAAGCGAAGCCCCTGGCCAGCAGCGCATCGAGCTGGGCCTGAGTGACGCGCAGCAGCGTTATTTCGCGGGGCAGGGCGTCGCGTGGTGAAGGCTCGCCGACCGCCAAGGGACCGATGTCACCAGACGAGTCCGACGCGCCACCATCACTTCCGCCACCGGATGGCGGGGTGCGCGCCGGGCGCGCCAGCGGACGGGGTGCCACTCGCGGACGGGCGATCGCAGGCTGGCGGGGACGGTCGCAGTCCCTGAGCCAGGACGGTTGCAAAAAGACCTCGCCGAAGCAGTCGTCGCGGTCGACGCCCGCGTTGTCCCCGTCGTCTGGGACGAAGGGTTCGTCGGACCCGTCAGCATCGTCGACGGGGCCCGCGCCAGGTCCTGGCCCGGGGCCGCCGGGTCCCGGACCGGGTCCAGGCCCTGGGCCGGGTCCAGGCCCCGGACCATCGTCATCGTCGTCGTCGCCGATGCCGTCATCATCACCGTCGTCGTCATCGTCGTCGCCGCCATCGTCATCCTGCGCCATGGCCGCGCCACTGCCCTCCCAAGGCCACACGCCGACAGTCGTAGAAACGGGCAGCGCCAGCAGGAGCGCCAGCGTCGCCGAAGCGAGCCATTTCTCGAAGGACGTAGCCATTGGTGTGCGGATGAACCCAGGTGATGTGCGATCGGCGCTCGCCGGAACGATTCGGACAGTTGGCGTTGAGTGTCTATGTGTTGGTGGTGTTTTCCCACTGGCTCCAGCGGTCGGACGAGCGAATTGGGGCCTATTGTAACGTGTGGGCCACAATGCATCGGTGCAATCGCACCGGTATGCCGAAACTTCCCGATTGGACGACCAGACGGCATAGACGGGTCGGAACCCTTCTTGGGCTGGCGTTGCCAATACATTGATCGGCCAAGATGATCGTTTGCGCAGCGATGCCGAGTGCCGGTGCCCGCCGAGATGCAAATCGGGGCCCTGCCGCAAGCCGTTGAGCACTCTGCCTATCGTGACTGTGAACGGCCCCGTTGCAGGGTTGGCGTCTTGGTACCGGCACGCGCCACCCTGCGCCGCGTCACGCGCCGTACATGCGTGCGGCAAAATCAAAACGGCCCGGGGGCCGGGAATAATCGTGAAAACGGCTCGTTGTTTGTTGCGACGAGTTCGTCATATCTGCCGGCAGGGACACCAAAGTCCGGTCGGTACCTCGTCGAGCGCAGGTCGGGCTGCAAGCAGGTTTGAACATGGTCCATGGGTTGCACACGTTTACGGATCGGCGATCGGGTTTTTGCCGCAGAACCACGGTGTCGGGCCGTCTGGAGGGTCTGCCATGACCATCGAGGTTCGCCAGGAGATCGTCGAACTGCTGCCGCGCCTACGGCGGTTCGCTTATTCACTCACCGGGTCGCTCGAAGATGCCGATGACGTCGTGCAGACGGCCTGTCTGCGCGCCTTGACGCGGCTCGACCAGTTCACCCCCGGTACGCGGCTGGATAGCTGGATGTTTCGCATCGTGCAGACGGTGACGATCGACCGGGGACGGCGCAGTCGCCGCTCCAAGGTCGTCTCAGGTTCAGACGAGATCGAGTCCATCGGATACGACCAGCGGATTCATGAAACCGCGGAGGCTAGGGTCGACTTGGCAATCGTGCGGCGCGCCATGGCCCAGGACTTGCCGGAGGAGCAGAGGGCGGTCGTCGCTCTCGTGTGCGTAGACGGATTGTCCTACCAGGAGGCCGCGACCACGCTGGGCATCCCGATCGGTACGGTCATGAGCCGGCTTGCCAGGGCGAGGCGCAAGCTGGCCAGTCTGCTGGAGCAGGGCTCGCCTGGTGCGCCAACGGGAGGTGTACGCTGACATGCGCGCGACGCCGAGCGATAAGGAAATCATGGCCTATGCCGATGGCACGCTGTCCGGGGCGAGGCGGTGTGCGGTGCAGCGCGCCTGGGCCAGTGACGCCGAGGTTCGTCACCTCGTGCATGAGTTCCGTCTGACGCAGATCGTGATCGGCGAAGCGTTCGCGGATATCGAAGAGACAGCGGCGAGCCGCGAACTCGTGGCCGAACTCCTGCGCCAGCCTGATGCGACGGCGGGCAGCCTGCAAACATCAGGTGGCGGCACGGCCGTTCCCTCGCGGTCGGCCGTTACGGTCATGGTTCTGGCGGCGCTCATCATGGCGCTGGCCGGTGTTGCGCCTCGCGACGGGGGCGACCAGCAGCCGATGGGGCTGCAAATCGGCGAAGTCGCCGCGGACAGCCCGCTGGTCATCCAGCTCAACGCGGTCGTTGACGGTCATGTGCTAACGGAGGAGGGGCAGAGACTGGCGATCGCCCAGACGCTGACCGACAAGTTCGGTAACGCCTGCTGGGAGATCAATGCCCACAGCAATAAAGAGTTCAGCATCCTCGATACTGTTTTTGTCGCGTGCCGGAATGCCAACTTATCTTGGAGCGTTATCGCAGCACTGAGGACGAAGCCATTCAAATCGGCTGACCAAGGCACATATGTGATCGGGACGCGGGATGCCCACGCAGCGTTTGCGGGTCTGCGCGAAACGATTGGACACAAGCACCGGACGACCGAGATCAAGGACGAGAGTTCCACGAGATGAACCGGCCGAGCGACGAAATTCTGATGGCTTATGCGGATGGTCAACTGTCCGCCGAGGAGCACGCGCGCGTGTCGTCCTACCTCGACTCCGATCCGGAGGCGCAGGAGATCGTCGCGCTGTTTCAGCGAACTCGGGTCGCCGCGCGCGAGGCGTTCGATCTTCAGGCCACGGGTCGCGACTCCGATCTTGCCAAGCTGATCCTCGGCATGGATGTCCCAGGACGTGCGGCGGGCGATGCCCCGGCCAAGCCGGCCGGGCGGACGGACGAGGCCTCCGTCGTGGTTCCTTTCCAGCGACCGGCCCGGCCGCAGGCTCATTCGCGTACGGCGTCCTGGCGGCAGGTCACCGCCTTGGCGGCATCGCTCGCGCTCGTGGTCGGTGCCGGCGTCGGGTACTGGGCAACCTTGCCCGACAGCCCCGTTGGTCCAGTGCAGAACGCCCTTTTCGAGATGGGGCCCATCGCCCCGGATAGTTCCCTGGCGCGGCTCCTGGAGAAGCGGCCGACTGGCGATGCCGAGACGGTCACGGTGTCGCCGGCCACGCGATATGATCTCGTCGCCGTGGCGACGTTCCGGGACAAGGATGGTCGCGCCTGCCGCGAGTTCGAGGCCGTGACTGCGGACGCGGAGCAACGACCTGTCGCCATGGGTGTGGCCTGCCGGCAGGTCGATCGCACTTGGCGGCTCGAGGGGGCGGTGCAGTTGACGGCGACCGCGACGCCTGATCCTGGCAGTTTCACGCCGGCGAGCGGCATCAGCGAACAGTCTGCGATGGACGGGCTCATGCGCCTGCTCGGTGCTTCAGCAGCGCTCACGGGTGAGCAGGAACGCGCGCTTATCGAGGGCGGCTGGTCCGACGCGACGCGCCGGCCCTGAAACAGGCAATCGTCAATTTTCTACTGCCCTGCGTAATTTTTTGACCCCCTCCTGGGAATTTGCCGCCAGCACTGCCGTTGTCACAGCGAACTCAAGCCTGATGGGCGGCCCCCCGCCCGCATCCTCGAAGGAGAGCACGATGGTTCGCAAAGTAGGCAACGACGGTGACAACCGCCTCATCGGCACCAACCTGGCCGACCAGCTTTTTGGTCGCAGCGGAGACGATTTCCTCGACGGCCTTGGCGGCAACGACCTGCTGTACGGCGAGGGCGGCAACGATCGCATCGAAGGCGGAGCCGGCAACGATCGCATCTATGGCGGCAGCGAGGACGATCGCATGCTGGGCGAGGCCGGCGTGGACATCCTCTACGGGCAGGAAGGCAACGATATCGGATTTGGTGGTGCCGGTAACGACCGCCTCGAGGGCGGGGACGGCAACGACGACCTCTACGGTGACACCGGCTCGGACCGCCTGTTCGGACAGGACGGCAACGACGACCTGTACGGCGGGCCGCAGTCCGATTTGTCGGTCGATTACCTCTACGGTGGTGACGGCAACGATCGTCTCTTCGGAGGCGGCGGTAACGACTACCTGTACGGCAACAAGGACAACGACACGATCCGCGGCGGCAATGGGATCGACCGGATTTTCGGTGGCGACGACAACGATATGCTGTTCGGCGAGGCTGGCAACGACCTCATGTACGGTGAGGGCGGCAACGACGAGTTCACCGGTGGCACCGGCAACGACATCCTGATCGGTGGCGATGGCGACGATCAGGCCAACTTCGGCAGCACGCTCACGCAATACCTGTTCACCCAGGCCAGCAACGGCGACATCATCGTCTCGCATGCCACGGGAAGCCGGGCCGACGGTGTCGATACGACCCGCCAGATCGAGCAGTACACATTCGAGAACTACGATCTCAACCGCGATCAGGTACTGAGCCTCGTCGGTCAGAATCCGGCCAACTACGACAGCATTCTCAACTGACGTCCGCGACGGTCCCGCCGAAACCGCGAACCAGTGTCGCGGCGATCGGCAGGATGGTGGCGGGCTCATGCGACGAGCCGCTCATGCAGCCGGCCCGTCGACCGATTGATCTCGACGGACCTCAGCCTGAGCCCGTCGGGTGCGTCGCCCGCGAGGTGGCGTGGCGTTCCTGCTGTCACCCATCCCCGCTTGGGTGCTGCTGGAACGCCGAACATTTGCGCACATTATGGCGTGTTCGTTCCGGGTGGCCCTGAACCAGTCGGGTCAGGTGCCACAGAAGGTCAGGTGAACAACCTCGTCGGGCCTGGGCGGCTGCGCGTGGCGTTCGGCTCCCGGCTGGTGGTCGAAGGGTCGTGACAGGATGTCGAGCAGCCTGCCGAGGGGGCCGAGGTCGCCCGCGTTTTGCGCTTGGCTGAGCGCTTCCTCGACGAGGTGGTTGCGCGGAATGTAGAGCGGATTGGCCAGGCGCATGGCGTCGTGCCGCGCCGCCGTTGACGCAACCGGCTCTTCGGCGAGGCGGCCGCGCCAGCGCGCCAGCCAGTCCGTGGCGGCGGTCCGGTCGGCAAAATGCGCCACGAAGGGCGACGCATCATCGTCCGGTCCGGCGACATCCGCCAGCGATCGGAATGTCAGCGTGTAGTCGGCACCTGCGGCGGCCATCAGCTCGAGCAGGTCCCCAGCGAGTGTCGCGTCGCCGTCGCGCGCGTCCTGCAAGCCAAGCTTGCGCCGCAATCCGCTCAGATGGGCGGCCTCGAACCGCGGGCCGAAGCCCATCAGCACAGTGCGCGCCTGGTCCACCGCGCGGCCTTCGTCTGTATCGATCAACTCGAGCAGACATTCGGCAAGGCGCGTCAGGTTCCACTGCGCGATGCCCGGCTGATTGGCGTAGGCGTAGCGTCCTGTTTCATCCACCGAACTGTAGACCGTGCCCGGGTGATAGGCATCCATGAACGCGCACGGACCAAAGTCGATCGACTGGCCGGAGATGGCCATGTTGTCGGTGTTCATCACCCCATGGATAAAGCCGATAAGCTGCCAGCGGGCAACGAGTTCGGCCTGGCGCGCCGTGACCTCCTCCAGCAAGGCGAGGTAGGGGTTGGCCGCCTCGGTGCAGTGGGGGTAGTGCCGCGCAATCACGTAGTCGGCGAGCGTGCGCACGGCCTCGGTGTCGCGACGGGCCGCGAAAAACTGGAACGTGCCGACGCGAATATGGCTGGCGGCCACGCGCGTCAGAACGGCTCCGACCAGCGGCTTTTCCCGCATGGCGTATTCGCCGGTGGTGACGACGGCGAGTGCGCGCGTCGTGGGAATGCCGTGGGCAAAAAGCGCCTCGCCGATGATCAGTTCCCGCAACATCGGGCCGAGCGCAGCGCGGCCGTCGCCCCGGCGGGAGAAAGGCGTCGGCCCGGAGCCCTTGAGCTGGATGTCGCAGCGCTGGCCGGACCTGTCCGTGATCTCCCCCAGCAACAGGGCGCGGCCATCGCCCAGGCTTGGCGAGAAACCGCCGAACTGGTGCCCGGCGTAGGCCTGCGCCAGCGGCTCGGCACCGCTCGGCACGCGATTTCCGGCGAGGACCGCCACGCCGCGGGGTGAGGCCAGATGCTCGGCGTCCAGGCCGAGTTCGGCAGCAAGCACCGTGTTGAGGTGGACAAGGCTCGGGGCCTTGACCGGCACCGGAGCCTGCCTGACGAAAAACCGATCGGGTAGCCGCGCATACGTGTTGTCGAAGTGAAAAACGTCGGGAGCCTCCGCGCCGGATGGTGCTGTCGTCTCGTTCGTGCTGGCGGCCACGGCGGCTGTTCCTCTCGATCCTGGCGGAGATCAAGGACATGGCAGGCCGGCCGTCGCCGCGCAAGCGCCAGGGTGCCTTCGCCAGCGCACGGGTCTAGAAGATCAGCCGGTAGCGCACGAAATCGTCGGCAGCGCCGTAGTGGTCGTAGAGCCGGCGGGCAGCGGCATTTTCCGTGCGCGTGTGCCAGTAGAGGCGTCCCCATCCACGGGTTTTCGCCAGCGCCACCAGATCGTCGATGAGCGCGCGGCCAAGCCCGTGTCCGCGTGCGTCTTCGGCGACGAACAGGTCCTCCAGATAGCAGACCGGGCGCGTGTCCCACGTCGCGTCGTGGATTACGCTGGCCGAGAAGCCGACGACGACGCCATCCTTCTCCGCGATCCGGCCGACGAGCGCGGCGCGCGGATCCAGGAGCCGTTGCAGCGTGTGCGCGGTGACGGTCTCGGGCACGTCGGCCTCATAAAAGAGATTGTAGGCCGCCCACAGCTCGCGCCAGCGGGGGGCGTCGGTTGCTCGCATCTGCCGCACGAGGATCGACGCTGCATTCGAACCGGTCATGACGGCTTTCCCCTTTGAGGTCCGCTGCCGCCGGTATCGTCGCGCTGACGACCGACGGACCTCTGCTGATGCCACATCAGCGATAGCGTAAAGTTGCTCCACGAGAAACAAATTTTCTTTCAGATTGACGCTCGCCACGCCGCTCTGTAAGCATTCGGGGAGCGGAAAACTGGACGAGGTGGTCTTTCGAATGTGCGGGATCGTTGGCCTGTTCCTGAAGGACAGATCGCTTGAACCTCGGCTGGGCACCATGGTGGCCGGCATGCTCGCCACGATGTGCGAGCGCGGGCCGGATTCGGCTGGTTTTGCCGTCTACGGCCAACCGACCGAGGGCCGTGCAAAGATCACGCTGCAATCACCAGAAGCGGATACGGCGTTTGCCGACCTGTCTGCTGATCTCAGGCGCGCGACGGGTGTCGAGGCGGCGCTGCACGCGATTTCGACCCACGCCGTTCTCACCGTTCCCTCCGACAAGGTCGATGTGATCCGCGCCGAATTGAAGGCGAACCATCCCGGTATTCGCCAAATGAGCGTCGGGGAAACGATCGAGATCTACAAGGAGGTCGGCAATCCCCGGACCGTGGCCGGGCAATTCGCGCTGAGTGACATGTGCGGCACGCACGCGATCGGCCATACTCGCATGGCAACCGAATCGGCGGTTACGACGCTGGGCGCGCATCCCTTTTCGACCGGACCCGACCAGTGCCTCGTACATAACGGCTCGCTGTCCAATCACAACAGCCTGCGCCGCGAATTGGTGCGCGAAGGCATGTCGTTCGAAACAGAGAACGACAGCGAGGTGGCGGCGGCCTACCTCACGCATCAGATGAACGGCGGCAAGAACCTGGGGCAGGCTCTGGAAAAGAGCCTCGATGATCTCGACGGGTTTTTCAATTTCGTCGTCGGCACGCGCAACGGGTTCGGCGTCATCCGCGATCCCATCGCCTGCAAGCCGGCCGTCATGGCCGAGACCGCGCAGTGGGTCGCGTTCGGTTCGGAGTACCGCGCCCTTGTCGACCTGCCCGGCATCGAGGCAGCTCGCGTCTGGGAGCCGGAGCCGGCGACCGTCTATTTCTGGGAGCGCTGAGAGACCATGGTCAACCAGCCCAAGTCGTGCAGCTATGATCTTGCCGCCACACCACTGCGCGAGATCAACGCCGACCTGCATCGCCAGGGCGCTGGCGGCAACGCGCTGCACTGGGAAATCCTCAACCCGCGCGGGGCCCATGCCGTCGCCGTCGGCGTCGATGCGCCCCTGAACATCGAGGTACGCGGCAGCGTCGGCTACTACTGCGCCGGCATGAACAAGCAGGCGACGATCACCGTGCACGGCTCGGCCGGTCCAGGCGTCGCTGAAAACATGATGTCGGGCAAAGTCGTCGTGAAAGGCGATGCCAGCCAGTACGCCGGCGCGACGGGCCGCGGTGGATTGCTCGTGGTGGAGGGGAATGCGTCCTCGCGCTGCGGCATATCCATGAAGGGTATTGATATCGTCGTGAAAGGCAATATCGGCCATATGTCGGCGTTCATGGCGCAATCAGGAAATCTCGTCGTGCTGGGGGATGCCGGCGATGCGCTCGGCGATTCGATCTATGAAGCGCGCTTGTTCGTGCGGGGGGCGGTCAAGAGCCTGGGGACCGATTGCATCGAGAAAGACATGCGCCCCGAACATCATCATCTGCTGAATTCTCTCTTGGACAAAGCCGGCCTGTCTGGCGTGTCTTCTAAGGAGTTTCGCCGCTTTGGATCAGCGCGAAAGCTGTACACGTTCAACATCGACAACGCGGACGCTTATTGATGAGCTATCGGAACCCGCCGACGAGCCCACGCAAGTCGTGGACCTTCGACGACTATACGCTGTCGGAAATCCGCCGGGCCGCCACGACCGGCATTTACGACATTCGCGGCGGCGGGGCCAAGCGGCGCGTGCCGCATTTCGACGACCTTCTCTTTCTGGGGGCGTCCGTCTCGCGCTATCCGCTGGAAGGCTATCGCGAAAAATGCACGACGGGCGTGACGTTGGGCACGCGGTTCGCAAAAAAGCCGATCGAGCTCAAAATCCCGATCACCATCGCGGGCATGAGCTTTGGCGCGCTGTCGGCCCAGGCGAAGGAAGCGCTGGGGCGCGGAGCGTCTCTGGCGGGGACCTCGACGACCACCGGCGATGGCGGCATGACGCCGGAGGAACGTGGTCAGTCACAGACGCTCGTCTATCAGTATCTGCCGTCGCGCTATGGCATGAATCCGGACGACTTGCGCAAGGCGGACGCCATCGAGGTGGTGATCGGCCAGGGGGCCAAGCCCGGCGGCGGCGGCATGCTGCTCGGCCAGAAGATTTCCGATCGCGTCGCCGAGATGCGCAACCTGCCGAAGGGCATCGACCAGCGCTCGGCCTGCCGCCATCCGGATTGGACAGGGCCGGACGATCTGGAGATCAAGCTCCTCGAGTTGCGCGAGATCACCGACTGGGAGAAGCCGATCTACGTGAAGATCGGCGCGACGCGGCCCTATTACGACGTCGCGCTTGCGGTCAAGGCGGGGGCCGATGTCGTCGTGATCGACGGCATGCAGGGTGGTACGGCGGCGACGCAGGAGGTGTTCATCGAGCACGTCGGCATCCCGACGCTCGCCGCCATCCGGCCGGCCGTCCAGGCGCTGCAGGACCTGGGGCTGCACCGCAAGGTTCAACTCATCGTATCGGGCGGCATTCGCTCCGGCGCGGATGCGGCCAAGGCTCTGGCACTCGGCGCTGATGCCGTCTCCATCGGCATCGCCGCACTGGCGGCGCTCGGCGACAACGACCCGCAATTCGAGGCCGAGTACAACGCGCTCGGCACTACGGCGGGTGCCTATGACGATTGGCACGAGGGACGGGACCCCGCCGGAATCACCACGCAGGACCCCGAGTTGGCCGCCCGCCTCGATCCGGTTCAGGCCGGGCGGCGTCTCGCCAACTACCTCAAGGTTATGACGCTCGAAGTGCAGACCATCGCGCGCGCCTGCGGGCACAACAGCATTCACAACCTCGAGCCGGAAGATCTCTGCGCCTTGACGCTGGAGGCCGCCGCCATGGCGCGTGTGCCGCTGGCGGGCACGAGTTGGATCCCGGGTGTCCACCAGGGTGGCCTTTGAGACCAGAGGAACAGCCGCGATGGCGAATTGGTGGGCCGACTTCAAGCGGCGTCGCGACGACAGAAAGAAGGGTGCCATGACGATCGACCTTGCTGCCGTCGCGAAGGAACGCGGCATCCGTTACTTTCTCATCTCGTTCACCGATCTGGCCGGCGGGCAGCGTGCAAAGCTGGTACCGGCCTCCGCCATCGCCGAAATGCAGAGGGACGGCGCTGGATTTGCCGGCTTCGCCACCTGGCTGGACATGACGCCGGCAGACCCCGACATCCTCGCGATCCCCGATGGAGCCGGGCTCATCCAATTGCCATGGAAGCGCGAGGTCGCGTGGCTGCCGGCCGATCTCACCATGAACGAGGCCAGCGTGGCGCAGGCTCCGCGCGTCGTCTTGAAGCGCGTGCTGCAAAAGGCCAAGGACCTGGGGCTGACCGTCAAGACGGGCGTCGAATGCGAATTCTTCCTGATCAACGCCGACGGGACGCGCATTTCCGACGACAGGGATACCGCCGCCAAGCCCTGCTACGATCAGCAGGCGATCATGCGCCGCTATGACGTCATCGCAGAAATCTGCGACTACATGCTGGAATTGGGTTGGGGCCCTTACCAAAACGACCACGAGGATGCCAATGGCCAGTTCGAGATGAACTGGCTGTTTGACGAGGCCTTGATTACCGCAGACCGGCATTCCTTCTTCAAGTTCATGGCCAAGTCCGTGGCCGAGAAGCATGGTCTTCGCGCTACGTTCATGCCGAAGCCCTTCCCCAACCTGACCGGGAACGGCTGTCACGCGCATATTTCGGTCTGGGATCAGACGGGCACGCGCAACGCTTTCCTCGACACCAACGACGAGATGGGGCTATCGGGCCTGGGCTATCACTTCCTGGGTGGCATCCTGGCGCACGCCGAGGGGCTTGCCGCGCTCACCAATCCGAGCGTCAACTCTTACAAGCGGATCAACGCGCCGCGCACGCTGTCGGGGGCCACGTGGTCACCCAACACCGTCACCTGGACCGGCAACAACCGTACGCACATGGTGCGCGTGCCGGGCAAGGGTCGCTTCGAGCTGCGACTGCCCGATGGTGCCGCCAACCCGTATCTGCTGCAGGCAGGCATCATCGCGGCGGGGCTCGACGGAATGGCGCGCAAGGCCGATCCCGGCAAGCGACTCGATATCGACATGTACGAGCTGGGTTATACCGTCAAGGATGCCCCGAAACTGCCTCTCAATCTGCTCGATGCCATTCGCAGTTTCGAGAAGGATGCCGCATTGGCCGACGTGCTAGGCCCGGACTTCGTCACCGCCTACGCCAAGATCAAGACGGCCGAGTGGACAGCCTACGCCTCGCACTTGACGCAGTGGGAGCTGTCCAACACCCTGGATGTCTGATCCCGGCTGCGTCTGCCGGCCGGGTGTCGGCCGGGAGTCGAATTGGGAGGCGGGTGACGGGCGGCGCAAACATCGGCCCACCATGGGGAGGACGTGAGTGGCGAGGTCCTCAGATAGCGGGCGCGAGGCGAAGCCGGCCAAGGGCGCGCGGAAGGCCCTATCCAGCGACACGGCGTTGGCGACCGTATCGGGGGCCCCCGTCGTACGGAGCCTCGAGCAGTCGATCGGCAACCAAGTCCGGGACTATCGCAAGACCGCGAACCTGACCGTGTCGGAGCTGGCTCGGGAGGCGGGCATCTCGGCGGGCATGCTGTCGAAAATCGAAAACGGGCAGATCTCGGCTTCTCTCGGCACCCTGCAAGACGTGGCGTCCGCGCTCAATTTGCAACTGGCGGACCTGTTGCGTGGCCACGAGAAGGGCCGAGGCTGCTCGTTCGTCAAGGCCGGCAGCGGGCTCACCATCCGGCGGCGCGGAACCAAGGTCGGCCACAACTACCACCTCCTCGGCCAGTCGGTCGGCGGCGAATTCGCCTTTGAACCCTACCTCATCACGCTGGCGGACGACGCGGAGACCTACACCGAGTTCCGTCACGAAGGCGTCGAGTTGATCTACATGCTGACGGGCGAAGTGTCTTACGTGCACGGCGACCAGAGCTATCACCTGCGGCCCGGCGACAGCCTGTTGTTCGACTCGGCCGAACTGCACGGGCCTGGCGCGCTGATCGCGCGGCCCATCAGCTATCTGTCAGTGATCGTGTATCGGCGCTGAGGTGGCTCGTCGCGCAGTCACAGATATTCGCCAGCCGCTTCGAGCAGAAATCCGGCGAAGCTGTCGGCATAGCTTCGGAACAGAGTGATCTCGAACGTCGGCTTGTGGTCGAGCAGCGCGATCGTCACGCCGATGTGGGCGGCCTGCGTGATCGCCACATCGCCGATCGCGAAGGCGCGGGGGTGCAGGTCGACTGGCGCGCCCTTGGCCAGCACGTCCCGTGCGTGCGGGCCGGCAACGTGCACCACTGCGCGGGCATCGGACTGATCGACGACGGCAGCGAGGCCATCGAGCCGGTGTCGGAGATCGCGAGCACGGCTCGAGGCATCTGCGCCGTTCGCCATCAGCCACCACTGGGCCGGACCGGCCCATTGCAGCGCGAGCGGCCCGGATGAGCGCCGCTGCGGGCGATCCGGCGGGGCGATGCCGACGGTCGCTCGAAGACGGGCGGCCGTCTCCGCCGCGGTCTGCCGGAAGGACGTGACGCCGATGATCGTGAGGTCGTCCACGGGCGCGATGGACAGGCCCGGCGTGGACAGCCGACCGAGGGTCGTGAAGGCAGGTGCGGGAGCGAGAGGGGCATGTGCTTCAGCCACGGAGGCGAACTCCTTGCCTGTCGATGAAGATCGGCGACACGACCTCGACGGCCGTATCGCCACCGCGGACGGGATCGACGGCGCGGACGATCTCACCCAGCCGCTCAGGGCCGCGACTGAGGAGGCCGAGGCCGATCCAGTGGCCCAGTGAGGGCGAGAAGGCGACAGACGTCATGTAGCCCTGATCGTTGGCTGCGACCGCGGCTGCGCCGTTCGGAACGAAATGCGCGCCGGCCCTGAGACGGGCCGTCGGGTCCAGCGGGCGCAAGCCGATCAGGCGCGGCCGGCCGGGGTCGGTCAGTCCCGGACGCTGCCCGAGCACGCGGCCGATATAGTCCTTCTTTTGCGACAGCATGCCGGCAAGTCCGAGGTCGCCCGGCGTCGTCGTGCCGTTGAGCTCTGCGCCGCCGACGTGGCCTTTCTCGATGCGCATGACGCCGAGAGCTTCTGTGCCATAGGCGGTGACCTCGAACTCCCGGCCGGCCGCCATCAGCCGGCGCATCAGGGCGTCGCCGAAGCGTGCCGGCACGCCTATCTCGTAGGCGCGCTCGCCGGAGAACGACAGGCGGTAGAGCCGCGCCGACAGGCCGCCGCAGATCGCAATTTCGCCCGCAGCCATATAGGGGAAGGTGGCATCGGAGATGTCCTGATCGGGGTCGGCGATACGGGCCAACAGGTCGCGGGACCGTGGGCCGGCGATGGCATACTGCGCCCATTGCTCCGTCTGCGAGGTGATCGTGACGTCGAGGTCCGGCCACAGCCATTGTGCTGCGAACAAAAGGTGCTGGTAGACCTTGGCCGCGTTCGCCGTCGTCGTCGTCACGAAGTAATGCCGGGGCCCGAGTCTTGCCACCGTGCCGTCATCTAGAACGAATCCGTCCTCGCGCAGCATGATGCCGTAGCGTGCGCGCCCGAGCTTCAGGCTGGCGATGCCGTTTGCGTAAACGCGCTCGAGCAGGTCGAGAGCACCCGGACCCTGCACGTCGATCTTGCCCAGGCTCGAGACATCGCAGACGCCGACGCCACTGCGGACGCCGTTCACTTCGCGGCAGACCGTTTCCAGCCAGTCGCGCTCGCCCGCCCGGGGAAAGTGGCTGGGCCTCAGCCACAGACCGGCCTCGATGAACTCCGCCCCGTTCTCCTTGGCCCAGGCGTACGAGGGCGGACGACGCTCTGGCTTGAACGCCCGGCCGCGATGATGGCCGGCCAGCGCGCCGAGCGCGACCGGTGTGAAGGGGGGGCGTGCCGTCGTGATGCCCGTCTGGGGGATTGTGCGACCGGTCAACTCGGCCAGGATCGCCAGGCCGTTCACGTTGGCGGTGCGGCCCTGGTCGGTGGCCATGCCCAACGTCGTATAGCGCTTCAGGTGCTCGACCGCGCTGAAGCCCTCCCGGTGGGCCAGCGCGATGTCGGAGACGGCGACGTCGTTCTGTAAGTCGACGAAGGCTTTGTGCCGGCTGTCTGCCACGTGCCAGAGCGGTGTAACGGAGACGGTCTCGGCGTCGACTTCGGGGAGGTCCGACGCACCGGCCGCAAAGCCGGCGGCAACGGCTGCCGCCACGCCGGCCCGCGCGCCGCCGGCCAGACAGGCCGAAAGCGCGAAATCCCCGCCGGCCGCGCCCGCGACGTGCATGCCTCTCGGCAACCGGCCAGGCACGAACGCGGCCAGCGTCTCATTCCACGCCGGTTTGCCGTTGAGGTGGGTCGTCATCTGCACGTTAGGGTTCCAGCCGCCACTGACCGCGATCAGGTCGCACGGCAGATCGAACGCGGTGCCATCATGGGGGCGGATACGCGCGCGCTTCACGCCCAAACCGCCGTCGGCATCGGTAAGCACTCCGCTCACCATCCGTATGCCGAGGCGGGCGGCAAGGGCGGCGATGTGGGTCGGCGGCTGCGGGCGGGCATCGACGACAGCGGCAACCGCGACACCTGCGTCGATGAGGTCCGTCATCGTCGCGACGGCGTCGTCGTTGTTGGTGAAGACAACCGCGCGCGTGCCGGGCTGGACGGCGAACCGGTTGAGATAGGTGCGGACGGCTCCCGCCAGCATGACGCCGGGACGGTCGTTGTTGCCGAAGACGATGGGCCGCTCGGTGGCACCAGCCGCGACGATCGCCTGGCGGGCAATGACGCGCCACAGTCGCTGGCGGGGTGCATGCGGAGGCGGCACGGCGACGTGGTCGGCCACCCGCTCGACGGCCGCGAACGTGCCGCCGTCGTAGGCCCCGAAGACGGTCGTCCGCGGCATGAGCCGGACGTCGGGCAGGCTGGCAAGCTCGGCCACGGCCTGCCGGCACCAGTGGTCGCCCGGGTCTTGCCCGATGGTGCGCCGGTCAGACAGCAGGCGGCCACCCAACTCGAAACTTTCGTCGGCCAGGATCACGCGTGCGCCGGCGCGGCCAGCGGCCAGCGCCGCCATCAAGCCGGCCGCGCCGCCGCCGATGACCAGCACATCGCAGAACGCCGTTGCCTTTTCGTAGCGGTCGGGGTCGTCGCCGTCAGCGGCGCGGCCGAGGCCGGCAGCCCTCCGGATGAGCGGCTCGTAGAGCTTTTCCCAAAGCGCGGCGGGCCACATGAACGTCTTGTAGTAGAAGCCGGCGACGAAGACGGGAGCCAACACGTCGTTGATCGCCATTGCGTCGAAGGCCAGCGAGGGCCAACGGTTCTGGCTGCGGGCCTCCAGCCCATCGAAGAGTTCGGCGGTCGTCGCCTTCGTGTTGGGCTCACGGCGCGCGCCGGTGCGCAACTCGACCAGCGCGTTGGGTTCCTCGGAGCCCGCCGACAGGATCCCCCGCGGGCGATGGTACTTGAACGAGCGGGCGACGAGGCTGACCCCGTTGGCCAGCAGCGCGGAGGCCAGCGTATCGCCGGCATAACCGTCGTAGCTGCGACCATCGAAGGTGAACCGCAAAGGTGCCGCGCGGTCGATGCGGCCGCCGGTGGCGAGCCGGCGTGCTTGCAGGCGGGGCGGGCTCATGCGGGCGGCTCCTCCCCGCTCGCGCCGGAACGCGCCAGCGCTACGTCGCGGGCGAGGCTGACGGCGTGAATGTCGTGGGTCAGGGTGTCGCGCGCGAGAACGAGCCAGGCGTGGCAGCCGCTGGCGTGGAACCACAGTTCAGCCTGTTGGCCGGCGGTATTGACGCGCTGGTAGCCGTAGGCGTGGAACGCCGCCGCCGTTGCCGCCGGGTCGGGATCGGGCAAACCGGCGTCGGGCCGCGCCGGGCCGGCATCGCCCAGATAGACGAATTCGTCGAGGCCGCGCTCGCCGCAGTATGGACAGGTGATGCGCATCGTGGTGTTGCGCTCCTCAGTGCAGATTGGGCTGGTTGCCCATGCCCTTCTCGTCGATGAGATGGCCAGTGCGAAAACGATCCAGGCGATAGGCGCGGGCCACCTCGTGGGGCTCGTCACGCGCCACCAGATGGGCCAGGCACAGGCCGGCCCCCGGCGTCGCCTTGAAGCCGCCGTAGCACCAGCCGGCGTTGAGGTAGAGGTTGGCCACGGGCGTACGGTCGATGATCGGCGAGCCGTCCATCGACATGTCCATGATGCCGCCCCACGACCGCAGGAGCCTGATGCGGCCAACTCTCGGCATCAGGGCCATGCCGCCTTCCAGCACGTCCTCTACCACCGGCAGGTTGCCGCGCTGGGCATACGAATTATAGCCGTCGATATCGCCGCCGAAGACCAAGCCACCCTTGTCGGACTGGCTGATGTAGAAATGCCCGGCACCGAATGTGATGACGCCGTCGATCAGCGGCTTGATGCTCTCGGAGACGAAGGCCTGGAGCACGTGGCTTTCGATCGGTAATTCGAGCCCGGCGAGCCGGGCGACACGCGACGTATTGCCGGCGCAGGACAGCGCGACTTTACGCGCCCCGACGAAGCCCCGCGTGGTCTCGACCCCGGTCACGCCCATGGCCCCGAGGCGAAAGCCCGTCACCTCGCAATTCTGGATGATGTCCACGCCCAGGCGGTCGGCGGCGCGGGCATAGCCCCAGGCGACCGCGTCGTGCCGCACCGTGCCGCCGCGCCGCTGCAACAGGCCACCCTTGATGGGAAAGCGCGCGTTCTGAAAATCCAGCCAGGGGTACAGGCGGGCCACGCCGTCGGCATCCAGCAGATCGGCGTCGACGCCGTGGAGGCGCAAGGCATTGCCGCGGCGTGCGTAGGCGTCACGCTGGGCGTCGGAGTGGCACAGGTTCAGGACGCCGCGCTGAGAGACCATGGCGTTGTAGTTCAACGCCTGCTCCAGGCCCTCCCAGAGCTGGAGGCTCTTCTCGTAGAACGGGATATTGCCGGGCAGCAGATAATTGGAGCGGACGATCGTCGTATTGCGGCCGACATTGCCCGACCCGATCCAGCCCTTCTCGACGACGGCCACGTTGCGGATGCCATATTCGCTGGCCAGGTAGAATGCCGCTGCCAGCCCATGCCCGCCGCCACCGACGATGACCACGTCGTAGGACGGCTTCGGAGCCGCATCGCGCCAGGCCGGCCGCCAGCCGGTATGCCCGCGCAGGGCTTCGCGCAGAACGCGGAAGATCGAGTAGTGGTCGGGCCGCACGCCGCTCTCCTTCCGCGGTTGGTGGGTGTCAGAAGACGCGCTCGCCGGCTTGATGCCAACATAAGCCTCACTTATAGTATTCTGAATGACGACCGGACCGTTCGACCTTCCCTTCGATCTCAGATCGCTCGAGATTTTCCTCGCCGTGTGCGACAGCGGGCGCATGGCGACGGCCGCGCGCGCGCTGGCCATCACGCAGCCGGCGGTGTCCCAGGCCATCGCCGAACTCGAACGCAAGACCGGCTCGCAGCTATTCGACCGGTCCGTCCGCCCGCTGGCGCTCACCGCGGCGGGTGCGCTGCTGCGCCAACGCGCGACGGCGCTCATTGCCGACGCCCGCGAGATCCCAGCCCTCCTGCGCCACTCGGTTCAAGGCAAGGTCCCGCATCTGAGGGTCGGGATCGTCGACTCGCTGAGCCGCGCCCTCAGCGGGGATATCGCGCGGGTGCTGTCAGCGCGTGCCCAGTCGGTTTCGGTTCTGTCAGGGCTGACCGCCGCGCACGCCAGTGCACTGCTGACGCGCCGGCTCGACATGTTCATCGGCGTCGACGACCTGCAGGAAACGCCTGGGCTCGAGCGGATCGAACTGTTCCGTGAGCCCTATGTGCTCCTGCTGCCGGCCAAGGCTCAGCCGGTGAGAACGATCGTCGACCTCGAGCGGTTGGCAGCACGCCTGCCGCTGGTGCGCTTCAGCGCGCGCTCGCAGACGGGCTTGGAGATCGAGCGCCATCTCAGGCGCCTGGGGCTGGCCCTGCCGCTGGGCTTTGAGTTCGACACGCCCTATGCCGTTGCAGCGATCGTCGCCGACGGCGAGGGTTTTGCGATCACGACGCCGTTGTGCGTCAGCGAGGCCGCGCTGCCGGAGCGGACCACCAAGGTGGTGCGACTCCCGGGGCCGGCGCTGTCACGGACACTGACACTGGTGGCGCGCCATCGCGAACTGGGCAGCATCCCCCGGGACCTGGCGGCGGCCGCCAAGCTCAGGCTCGACCCGCGATCGGAACGGCACGGGATCGGCTCTTGAGCCCAATGTGATGGTTGCCGAAAAGCCGTTTCGCTATCGGGCGAAACACGCTGAAGCGGACGTCCCGATCGTCACACCGCGCCAGGGGCGGCCCGTCCCCGCGTCATGCTTTCGGCCCGGACGGAGCCGGCTCGCTGGCCTTACTTGTCCGGCACGTCGGACAGGGCCGGGGGCACGGTATCGGCAAGGGCCGCACTGCCGGTGCCCAGATCAGCGCCCAGATCGGGCCAGGTCGTCCAATTCAAGACAATGCCGCCGAACAAGCGCCCGTCCAGCGACGCGGCGGTCGGCGGTTGCGCCAGACCGGCCGCTACCGGGTCGGTGGGCGCGGCCACCAGAACGGACCCGTCCGGCGTCGCATGCCAGGGGCGCGGCTGTTTGGACGGCAGCGGCGGCACCGCCGCATTGATGATCGCCCCGGCCGGTGTTGGTGCCTCGTCGATCTGCCGCGGCTCGCAGCATGGCGTACCGTCGAACTTCGGGGGCCGATGGCTGCGCGGTGTCGATCCGCTGCGTGTCGGGAGGCTGCGATGCGCGCGCGTGACCGTCCGCGCCAGCCGCGCGCCGGCCGTGCGCATGCGGGAGCGGTGGCGTGCCACCGAATACCTTAAATGACGCAGCGATTTGCGGATCGCGGTGCGCGACTTCGACACGATGCGCTCCAATACGCGCGCCTCGGCGGGAGCGGACGCGACCGTACCGACCAGACCTGCGGTCGGCAGGAGCAGCAGGGCACAAACGATCAGTCGCCGCAGCAGAGCTGCCGCCGTGGGCGAGCCGGGCGGCCGCCGCATGATGTCGGACTGTGGCATTGTACAACTCCTCGAGCGTGCCGACGGTCCCGATACGTCGATTTCAGCCTTTGCGGGAGGACAACGCCGCCGCGTGTGCCCTATTCCCGGCGCGATGAAAATGTTGTGCGAGGGCGGCTCAGAGTGAACCGGCAATCGCCTCCAGCGCGTCTGGCGCACCCAGCATGCCCTTGTGATCGTGGCCGATGCCGCGTGCCTCGACGAGTCGCCAGTTGAAGGGCAGGCCACGGTCCCGCGCGACCTTCTGGGCGGCCGTGAACACATTGCGACCCCGCTCGTAGCGGTTGATGCCCTGACGCATCGCGCGGCGCGACTGGTCCAGCCGGTCGTTCTCCGTGTCGCTGGTACCCAGATAAATCGTGATCGGTTGCGCCAGATACGCAGCCAGTGCCGCCGGGGCACCCAGATGTCCGGTGAGTTGGCCAAAGCCGAATGGCGCGGCTTCCGTCATGTCTGGCCAAACGTGTGAGGACGGGTTGGCGATGACGATGCGGCGCGGCTCGGGCAACGGACAGTAGGCGGTCAGGCGCGACAGCAACTGTGCTCCAGCCGAATGGCCAAACAGCACCGTGGACGCGCTGGCCCGTGTCATGCGACGGCGTGACCAGGCAATGATGTCAGCGATGACCGGACTGATGCAGTTGCGGGTGGCCGTCTCGTCGTCGCCCGGCACGATGCCGGCGCGCTGATAGATCGCGCGCGGAAATCGTTCCTGATCGAGTTCGGGGGCCACGACAGTCAGGCACGCGCGCGTCGCCAGTGCGCGCGCGCTGCGGCGGTAGTCCCTCGCGTTGCGTTCATAGCCCGCGAGCAACAGGAGGATGTCGCCGCCAGCGCACCCGGCCGGCTGGAACGTGTAGACCGTGACCGGCACGCCGCCTGCCAGGACGGTATGGCGATCGCTGCGGCCGGGAAACGAGCCGGCTCCGGCGATATCGGTCGAGATGAAGGAAAAGGCCACTGCGAGAACTGCTCCGAGCAAATGGACACGGTGGCCGGCGCGTTGGACCGCCAAGGCAGCGGCTGGCCCGCATCGAGGGTGCGTTTGAATCATGGCCCCGAACTCAATTTTCCCGCATGCCGCGCATGAACGTACGCACGACCGGGGCTGCGATGTAGTCGAGGACGGTTCGCTCGCCGGTCTTGATGAAGACATCCGCACCCATGCCGGCAAGTAGTGTCTGCCCCTGGACGGTCACAGAAGCCTTGTCCAGGGTGATGCGCGCGAGATAATACCCCATGCCGGTCAGCGGGTCCGTCAGGCGATCGGCCGAGACACTGTCCAAGGTGCCAGCCAGTGGTTGCGTGTAGCGGCGGTTCAGTGTCGCCAGGACGACGTTGGCATCAAGTCCTGGCCGCACCACCTCGATGTCTTCGGGACGAATGCGCGCCTCGACGATCAACGCATCGTTCTCCGGAACGATTTCCATCAGCGTCTGTCCGGCGGAAATAACGCCGCCGATCGAATGAACCTGAAGATTGACCACGGTGCCGGCGATGGGCGAGCGTACCTGGGTTCGCACCAGCACATCGCGCGCTGCGGCCAGTTCGCGCGAGAGCTGATAGGACCTGGCGTCCACCTCGCGCAGTTCCGCGGTCACGGCAGCCGCGGTTGCCGCCAGCACCTCTTTCTTTTTCAGTTCGAGTTCCAGGATTTCCTGCTCGGCCCGGGCGATCTCCGAGACAAGGCCGCTGCGCTGTCCCTCCAGTTCGGCCTGGCGCGCCTGCAGGTCGAGAAACCGGCTTTTGCGCATGAGCTTCTTGTCGAACAGGATCTCTGCGTCGGCCTTCTGTTCCGCCACCAGCTTTGCTTGCTTCTCGACAGATGTGATCCGGCCGCGGTAGCCCTTCATCTCTTCTGCGAGTTGTCCGACCTTCTTGTCGATGACCGAGACCGTCTGGCGTGCCAACTCGCGCCGCGAGGCGAAGACCTTCAGTTGTGAGGCCATGGCAGCCGCCGCCATCTTGTCCTTGCTGTCGGTGAGCGGGACGGGGAATGCGATCTCTGCTGCCGAGTCGCGCTCCGCCGTCAGGCGGGCACCCGCAGCGAGGGATTCGAAGTACTCCGTCTGCAAGCGATCGACGTTGGCGGTCACGGCGACGTCGCGGACATCGACGAGAACGTCGCCGGCTGCGACCCGGTCACCGTCGTTGACCCGGATCGCCGCAACGATGCCGCCTTCGAGGTGCTGGACAGTCTTGCGATAGCTCTCGACGCTGACCACGCCGGCCGCAATCACCGCGCCGCTGATCGGCGAAAGGGCACCCCAGGCCGTAAGCCCGCCGAGGAACGTCGCGCACAGGCTCACGCCCAGCACCATGACGGCCAGCGGAAACGGCCCGCGCGACCTGTGTGTCCGGCGCTGGGCCGTGGGGCTTGGCTGTGTTCGCTTTGTCTTGCGGACTGGTTTCGATGGACGCATCAGGCGGCCTCCCCTTCTGGTGTACCATGGGACCGGCGCTCGCTTCGTGCTGCTTCGCGCGACCGGTAGCTGTCCGTGCTCTCGAACAGCTTGGCGCGGGAGGATTGCGATAACACCAGCACCTTATCGGCGACCGGGACGAACGTGTCGGACTGCGAGGTGACGATGACGACCGCGCCGCGCTCGCGCGCGGCGGCAATGGACCGGGCGATGCGGCGGACGATTTTGGCGTCGAGGTTGGCTTCCGGCTCGTCCAGAACGATGAGCCGTGGCCGGTCATGAAAGGCGCGCGCCAGACCGATCCGACGGATCTCGCCGGCAGACAGTGTCGCGGCCGCCGGGTCGATGGCTGTCTCGTAGCCGCGCGGCCAGGCCATGATGGCCTCGTGGAGCCCGGCGAGCTTGGCGGCTTCTACCAGCGCCTTTTCGCGGGTGCGTCCCAGGCCGGCGATATTCTCCGCGATCGACGCGGCAAACAACGTGACCTGCTGCTCGAGGTAGCCGATCAGCTTGGCGCGTTCCTGCGGCCGATACCGCGCTATGTCGAGGTCGCCAAGGCGGATCGACCCGCTGGTTGGAGCCTGTGCCCCGGCGATCATCCGGGCGAGGCTCGACTTGCCAGTCCCGGACGCGCCGATCACCGCGAGGACCTGCCCCGGCTCAACCACCACGCTCAAGTCCCGGAGTACAGCGCGCGCGTCGCCCTTGTGCTTGAGTGTCAGCGCGGCGACCGAAAGCCGAAGAGGCTTGCCGGCGTCTCGAACGGCCTTGCCCCCCGGCGCGGCGCGAGACAGCCGTCTGGCGACCCGCGCGTAGGCGGCGCGAGCCAGTGCCACATCCCGCCAGCTCGCCATGGCCCGGCGCATTTCAGAGGACCCCACGCGCCCCAGCACGGCGGCCGCGATCACGCCACCGACCGACAGTTCGCCCGCCAGTACGAGCCAGACGCCCAGGCCGTAGCAGCCGACACGCGTGGCGCTTTCGACGAAGCGCATGGCATCGGCAATGGCGATGACCCTCAGTCGGGTCGTCAGGTTCTCGCCGAGACGCCGACGGGCACCCTCGCGCCAGCGTGACACGACATGGGACGCGACGTTGAGCGCGGCGACCGCCTCGGGGTTGCGGTCGGCGGTGGTCAACCAATCGCCGCTCGTTTGCTTGCCGGCACGCGCACTTTCGCGTGAACCGCGGTTCAGCAGTTCACTGACATATCCCAATCCGATCATGACGCCGATGCCGCAGACGACGACCAGCGCCAGCAGCGGGTGGATCAGATAGACGATCAGGACGAAGGCGGGCGCAAACCAGACGTCGAGCCAGGCGGTGGCCGAGCTGCTCGACACGAACTGCCGGAGTTCGGCGAGATCGGCCAGGGCCTGTCCTGGCCCGCGTGCGCGTGGCCGGGCAAGGCTCGCCAGGAACATGCGGCGGCCAAAGCGTTCTTCGATCCACGCGCCCCATCTCACCAGCATCCAGCGGCGCACGTATTCGATCAGCGCTCCGACAATAATGGCGAATGCGGTGATGGCGGTGAGAAGGAGGAGCGTGTCGACGCTGCGGCTGGCAATGACGCGATCGAGAAGCTGAAAGATATACAGTGGGATGGCCAGCTTCAGCACGTTGATGAAAACGGTCAGCAGACCGACGACATACAGTCCCGGCCGCGAGCGTCGCCATGCGTCACGCAGTGGGTCGGTCGAGGGCCGGCGCTCGGCACTCGTGGAGCGCGGGCGGCGCGCGGGACGAGCATTCGTTCGGGCCGACACCGGCCCGGACGTATCGGTGCCAGCAGCCCGGGCGGCCGTCTTCGGTTCCACACCAATGTCTTGGGCTGCGGTTGCCGATGACATGGCCTCGTCCGGTGCGGTAATCCATCGTCTCAAAAGCATGGTTCAACTCGCAGTCTTTCGCCGGTGGCCGCGCCCGATCGCGGTCGCGGCCTCGACCGCTGGTGTGAAGTGCGCTGGAGGCGACTGCCCCTCGGTCCCCCGGGGTCGGCAACCCCCAGCGCACAGGCTGAGGCTTTATCGGGGAAGCCTCAACCGTTCGAGGCGAGCGCGGAGCGGTGGGGCGTACCCCCGCCGTTGGCGACCCGATGCGGATCGGCCATGTCTGAATTCAACTCCAATCCTTTAAGTCGGTCGACAAGGGTCGGCTTGACCTTTGCTCCCGTCCCCGCTCCCGGAGCCACGAGAATGGGCCGGGGTGCTGCTGCGGCACGTGAATCGGCGAGACCCAGGATCGGCGCGCACAAGAGACCGTCCTGGATCTCCTGGGCGGTCACGACCGGCATGCCGGTCGCTCCCGTGGCCTCGCGCATCGCCAGGGGCGAGCGGGTCAACTGGCCGCTGAGTGCGAGCACGCGCCAGCCCCACTCTCCCAGCATCTGTACGCCCGCCTGCGCGCCGAGCGCGTCGTTGGCGGCAAAGATGATGCCCTTGCTGAGGTGCCGCAGCCTCGGCGATTTCAGCAGCGTCGCCGTCTCCTCGTGCTGCAGCCCGTCGGCAACTTCGACGATCGCGATGTCGTTGCCGAGCTCGCCGGCATGCGTGATGAGACCAATGACATTGCGCTCGATCGTCTCGGGCGCGGCAAGGTAGGTGCTGGCCAGGCCGGCGTCGGTAAAGTCGAGGACGGAGTTCGCCCCCATGTCGGCCATGAACCACAAGTCGCCCCCCGATCCGGTGCCCGTCGACTTGATCCCCGCGACCTTGAAGCCGGCCCGCGTGAAGCCGCGGACGAGGCAGGCCGACGTCATCGTCTTGCCAGCGTTCATGGCTGTGCCGGCGACGAAGATGGTCGTGATCTGCGGCGGCTTGCTGCTGAATGCGATGGCGTACTGATCGAGATTGAGAGGCGCACCCATGGCATTGCCGATGAGCCCCAGCGGCGTCAGCTTCGTGGGCTCGTGCATGCGATCGTGCATGCAAAGCTTGCGGGAGGCGATGCCGCCGGCCGCCGCGAGTTCGCAGGGGCCCAGGTCCTCGCCGATGATGGCCTCGAACTGGTCGGGCGCATAACGGTTGCCATAGACGACGATGATGATGTCGCCTGGGGCCAGCATCGACTTGCGACCGCTGGGCAGTTCGATGCGCTTGTGGCTGCCGATTTCATCGACCCTGGCCATGACGAGATCGCCCGTGCGGGGGCGGATGTCGCCGGCGATGAGGCACTTCATGTGCCCCTCCGGCACGCGCCGTGTCGTGAAGGCGCGCTTGGCGCTGGTGATTTGCGCTGCGCTCAGCTCAGTCAAGTCCATGGCCCAATGTCCCCATTCGCTGCGGCATAAGCCGCCTACGTCTCACGCTTGTCGATCGGGACCAGGGCCAATCCGAGGGCGGACTGTCTTTGATCGTCGACGCTTGCAACACGGAGACAACGGAGGGGGCGTCCTGATATTCCAAAGCGCTTAAAAAATAATCTCGGGGCGCAGACGCGCGCAGACTTTACAGTCAATGGGCAGGCAGATGACGCGGTCGGAAGGTCGCCACGTGATCCTTCCGAGGTTTGGTAGATGCATGCCGGTCGCGACCGCCCGGATCAGCAGGCACCCATGCCGCCTGCCGGCCCGACCGGCTGTGCATTCCCGCTTTCAGCGGTCGATCTCTCCGAACACGATATCGAGCGATCCCAGGATGGCAGATACGTCGGCCAGCATGTGTCCGCGGTTCATGAAATCCATGGCGGCCAGATGCGGGAAGCCAGGTGCGCGGATCTTGCAGCGGTAAGGCTTGTTCCCGCCATCGGCGACGAGATAGACGCCGAACTCACCCTTGGGGGCCTCGACGCACGCGTAAACTTCGCCGGCGGGGACGTGAAAGCCCTCGGTGTAGAGCTTGAAGTGGTGGATCAGCGCCTCCATCGAGCGCTTCATCTCAGCCCGCTTGGGCGGCACGACCTTCTTGTTGGCGGCGGTGTGCGGACCGGCACCGGCTGGCGAGCGGAGCTTGTCGCAGGCCTGTTTCATGATCTTCACGCTCTCGCGCATCTCGGCCATGCGGATCAGGTATCGGTCGTAACAGTCGCCGTTCTTGCCGATCGGGATGTCGAAGTCGAATTCCTCGTAACGCTCGTAGGGTTGCGACTTGCGGAGGTCCCACACGGCACCCGAGCCGCGGACCATGACGCCCGAGAAGCCCCAGTCGAACCCGTCACTCAAGGAAACCACGCCGATATCGACGTTGCGCTGCTTGAAAATGCGGTTATCGGTGAGCAGGCCCTCGATGTCGTCGCACACTTTCAAGAACGGATCGCACCAGTCGTAGATGTCGTCGATGAGCTTCTCCGGCAGATCCTGGTGCACGCCGCCGATGCGGAAATATTTGGCGTGCATGCGCGAACCGGAGGCGCGCTCATAAAAGACCATCAGCTTTTCGCGCTCTTCGAAGCCCCACAACGGCGGGGTCAGCGCGCCCACGTCCATGGCCTGCGTCGTGACGTTGAGCAGGTGCGAAAGAATGCGCCCGATCTCGGAGTAGAGTACGCGGATGTAGCTCGCGCGTGCAGGGATCTCCAGGCCGAGGAGGCGTTCTGCTGCCAGGCAGAAGGCGTGCTCCTGGTTCATGGGGGCGACGTAGTCGAGCCGGTCGAAATAGCCGATCGCCTGCAGGTAGGTCTTGTGCTCGATCAGTTTCTCGGTGCCGCGATGCAAGAGGCCGACGTGCGGGTCGACCCGCTCCACGACCTCGCCGTCGAGTTCCAGCACGAGGCGGAGAACCCCATGAGCGGCTGGATGCTGCGGCCCGAAATTGATGTTGAACTGGCGGATATCGGTCTCTGGCATTTGGCTCTCGCTCACTTCGTTGCGTCGATGGCGGCAAGGGTTTCGCGCCAGATGTCAGGTCCCGTCAGGCGCACGATCTCATCGGCACCCCAGTTGGCAAATAGAGATAGGTTGCCCGCATCCGAGTAGGGGCCGATGACGCCGTCCCACAAGTCCAACTTCTCAGGACGCCCGGCATCCTCGGAACAGTACTCCGCAGCCGCGAACCGCTGAAGCTCTGGTCCAGCCTGCTTCGGCATCACGACTCGGTCTCGCGACTGAACGTTATGCCGGCGAATATCTCTTTCAAGGCCAGACCAACGCCAAGCGTCGGCACGGACAGGCTCGCCTCGTCGTCACTGAACTCGGCCGGCTCGGCTGGGAATGTCCCATCCGCGTCGCGCACCCACGCGAGCAAGGCCGGCGCGTCTTGTGAGGCTACGACGTAGGCCACCAGCGACGGCAGGGCCATGTACTCGGGGGGTTTGCGTCGCAGGTCGAGCTGGCGCGTCAGCATGGTCAAGAGGTTGCGTACGATCTTGCCGTGGCTCAGCGTCCCGCCCGTCATCTGCTGCACGATGTAGCCCCCCTCGTACTCGAAGCGCTGGTCATCGTGGCGTGCAACGAAATCGTAAAACGTCGCCTTGTCGACTTTCATAAAGGCGGGAGAGTTCATGAGCCCGAGCCCCCGCTCGTCATCAGCTTGACGAATTCCTCCCCGGTATAGGTCTGCGTCGGCTCGGCGAACGAGAAGTGGGCCGGCTTTTCGTCGATGAAGATCTGCTTGGTCAGCGACAGGCCACTCTGGTCGTCGAGGGCACCCGCCATGATCGCCAGCACGCCCAGGCTCGGTGACCGCCAGAACAAGTTCGTGCCGCACGTCCGGCAAAAACAGCGTTCGCCCCAGTCGGAGGACTTGTAGACGGCGAGCCGGTCTTCGCCGTCGACGCGCAAGTCGCTCGCCTCGTCGACGGCCAACAACACGCCGCCCGACCAGGTGCGGCACATGCCGCAGTGGCAAGCGCCAACGGCTACTTTGCCGTCCTGATCGACCTTGGCGGTGGCCGTGAAAGAGATGGCCCCGCACAGGCAGCGGCCGGTGATTTCGCTCGTCGATGTGCCGGTCATGGCAACCTCGCTACTCACCAAGGGGCGACACGCCTGCTGCTTGCGCCTTCTGATTGACCTTAGCGCGGAAGCGATCCCACAGCACGACCATACGCTGGTGAGTGCCTTCACCGATCACATCGCTGCCGTCATGGGCCTTGACCTTGAACGTCACGCGGCGGCCCTCGATGGCGATGACTTCGGCGGTGACGGTGATGGTCTGGCCAGGCAGGGTCGCCGCCACATGCGAGACGTCAACGTGGATGCCGAGCGAGCCTTCGCCTGCCTCCATATGCGGACCGAGCACCTTGATCGCCGCCCACTCCATCAGGCCGACGTGAAAGCCCGTCGCGAACACCGCCGGCATGGCCTGGAACTCGGGTGCCTCTGGGTAGAGCGCGGGTACCGTCTTGTTTGCTCCGACCGTGAAGGTATGCACGACCGATGCGCCGACTTTCAACGTTTCCCGCATGGCCCGTGCCCCTATCTGCTCAACTCTTGCCGGCCGTGCCGGCTTTTTCGTCGCCGGGCAGCACGTAGTCGGGAGCCTCCCATGGGCTCTCGAAGTCGAAATCTCGAAACTCCTGCACGAGTTTCACCGGTTCGTAGACGACGCGCTTCTTTTCGTCGTCGTAGCGCACCTCGACATGGCCGGTGAGCGGGAAGTCCTTCCTGAGCGGATATCCCTTGAAGCCATAGTCGGTCAGTAGGCGGCGCAGATCCGGGTGGCCTGAGAACAGGATGCCGTACATATCGTAGGCCTCCCGCTCGTACCAGTTGGCGGCCGAAAACACATCGACGAGACTCGGCACGGGCGTTTTCTCGTCGGTCTCGATCTTGACGCGGAGGCGCTGGTTCAGGCGCGGAGCCAGAAGGTGATAAACGACGTCGAAGCGCTTCTCGCGGGCCGGCCAATCGACGCCGCAGATGTCGATCAGCACCTCGAACCGGCACTTGGAATCATCCCGGAGGAACTTCATGGCCTGGACGATGTGCTCGCGCGCGATGCGGATCGTGAGTTCGTCGAACGCTGCATGGGCACCGAGGTAGGCAACCGCCATCCTCGTTTCCAGAATATTCAGCAACTCGCGCTGCGTCGCGTTCATGTCCAGTCTCCAGTCCTGTCGCCGGATGTCCGGGACCCGCCGATGGCGGTGTTCATGGGGCGGCTCGCGTGAGATCAGAGCAGCCGGCCGTCGCCTCGGCCCCACCTTCGACATAGCAGGCCGCGATTCGATCGGGTGCCAGGATCCGCCCTTGCACTGAGCCCTTACTGCTGGTCGAGACCCACGCGAACGAAACGTCATCGGGAAACACGATGCCGAAAAAGTCTACACGCCCGCCTTCGTAGACGAAATGGCCCCGGAAGCGGCGATCCGTCTGCTCGGTGATCTCGACGGTCCGCGGTCGGGAACGCAGACCGAAGATGTTCCCGATGGTATTGTTCTGCCCGCTCCATGTGCCGATCAGGCTGGGGATGGCCCGTTCCTCGGCTGCGAGTGGGCTGCCGAACGTCACGAGGCAACCGATCAGTGCGGCGGCAAGGCTCGGCACATTCATGGCAATCCCCCCGTCCGCGCGGTCGCCGCAGACCTCAGCGCGCAATCGTGCCCGTCCTGCGGATCTTGCGCTGCAACAGCAGAACGCCGTAGAGAAGCGCCTCCGCCGTTGGCGGGCAGCCCGGCACGTAGACGTCGACCGGCACGATGCGGTCGCAGCCGCGCACGACGGAATAGCTGTAGTGGTAGTAGCCGCCGCCATTCGCGCACGAGCCCATCGACAGCACCCAGCGCGGCTCGGCCATCTGGTCGTAGACCTTGCGCAGCGCCGGCGCCATCTTGTTGCACAGCGTGCCGGCGACGATCATCAGGTCGCTCTGCCGCGGGCTGGGCCGGAACAGCATGCCGAAGCGGTCGATGTC